>NZ_JBITHF010000006.1:0-583938 GCF_044457745.1 Streptomyces sp. NPDC050534 | reverse complement strand
CTGCAGGGGGGACCCTGTGGGAGAGTAGGACGCCGCCGAACAAATCTTGAGAAAACCCCCGGCCGGGGATACCGGTTCGGGGGTTTTCTGCGTTCGGCTACCGTTGCGGACATGAACTACAAGGTCCGTTCCATACACGCCGACGAGTGGCCGGAGGTGAGGGCGCTGCGGCTTGCCGCGCTGCAGGATCCCGTAGCGCATCTCGCTTTCCTGGAGACGTACGACGAGGCTCTGGCGCGGCCGGACTCCTTCTGGCAGGAGCGGGCCGTCGGTGGTGCCGAGGGTTCGTCCGGGGCTCAGCAGATCATCGCCGAGGGGCCGGACGGGGAATGGGTCGGGACGCTGACCGTGCTGATCGAGGAGGCCGGCACGACCGACTGGGCCGGCTTCTCGGTGGAGCGGAAGCAGGGGCATGTCGTGGGCGTCTTCGTGCGGCCCGAGTGCCGTGGCATCGGGCTCACCGAGGTGCTCTTCGACGCCGGCCTGGAGTGGGCCTGGTCGCGGGGCGCCGAGCGGGTGCGGCTCATCGTGCACGAGGACAACGGACGGGCCCAGCGGCTGTATCGGAAGGTGGGGTTCGCGCCGACCGGCGTGACCGTGCCGCTGGCCCAGGCTTCCGGGGAGTCCGAGCTGGAGTTCGCCGTCGAGCGGGACGCCGACTGACGAGCCGAAGTCGACGCGCTAGACCGGGAGTTCGTCGTGCGGCCAGCGGGAGCGGCCCTGCTCTCGTGAGCGGAGCAGGGCCAGGGTCGGCAGGCCCCGCTCCGCTCCGGTGGCCAGCAGCTCCGGGAGCTGGGGAAGTGGAGCCACGGCGGCCACATCGTCGAGCACCAGCGTCAGTGGTGGGTCGAGGCGACCGGAGGATGACCGTTCGGCCATGTGCCGGCCGCGCTCGACCACGCTTGAGACGAGAGCCGTCAGGAGGGGCATCGCCCCCGGGTTGGTCCTGGGGTCCTCGATGGATTCCCCCACCACATAAAGCGTGCCCCCTTCGTGGACGAAGGAATCCAAGGCGAGGGCATCTGTTCGGTTTGGAGTGCAGGCCTCGCGGATGTTGACCGTGAAGAGGGAGGACAGTGCTCTGCCGGTCAACTCCTGTGCCATGTCGCGACGTTCGGGGTGCGCGGTGAGCGCGGCCTCGAGTTCGCCGGCGCAGCCGGGAGCCGCCTTGGGGTTCGTGCGGAGGATGCGTACCGCGTCCTGGACCTGGGCGCCCTGGGCCCAGCGGTGGACGTGGCGGGTGGTGCGGCCGTCGACGGCCGCGGCGTGCAGATAACAACGCAGGAGCGTTTCGGCGGTCGCCGCCAGGGCCTGGTCGAGCTTGGCCGTGGGGCGGATCGCGGCGAGAAGCGCGGCGGAGCGGGCGGTCGCCGTCTGCTTGTCCTCGCACCCGGCCGTGGGTGCCCAGTGCAGGCGGGCCGGGGTGTCGCAGAGGTGGGCGGGGTCGTAGAGGAGGACGGGGCCCAGTTTCAGCCTGGCGTCCTTGGTGTCCTCCCAGACCGCGGGGTTCGAGGTGATGACGAGGGCCGGGCCCTCCGCGTCGCGTACGGCCTGGGTCGCGGTCGCCTGGCGGCTTTCCCTCGGTGCCACGACGAGGCGTTCCTGGCCGGTGACGGGTTCGCCGCCGAAGAGGGGGGTGGTGGGGGCCGCCTCCTCGTGCAGGACCGTGGTCTCCGGTTCCGGTGGTGCCGCCCGCGGGGTCGGCACCTCGTGGTGCGCCGGCAGGGGCTCGGGGGCGGGGGCGGCCGCCGGAGCGGCCTGCCCGACCGCTGTCCGATCCGTCGCCGTACGTTCCTCGGGCGTCCGTTCCACGTGCCGCTTATGGTGGACCGCGCGCCAGCGTGCGAAGGTCCCCATGACGAACACCGTCAGTACGACCAGCACCATCAGCTGCCCGATGAACAGGCCCCAGAAGAGGCCGTATCCGGAGAGCTGGGCCTTCGGGGTGCCGGGCCAGGCACCGGGGACGTCGTGCGGTTCGCCGATGAGGTGGCGCATGGCCAGGGGGGTTCGGGTGAAGGTGACGCCGTGCGGCCAGCTGCCCTTGGCGAACCAGCCGGCGAAGCCCGTGGCCGACCACACCAGCAGCGTCATGCCGAGCAGGAAGGCGAGTATGCCGATCAGGAGGCCGTCCGGGATGCCGCCCTGGCCCTCGCGGCCTCCCCGTCTGCGGTGGTCGTCCGGTCTCACCACGTCCTGCCCTCCCCTACGCCACCGTCGACTCGGACGGGCCCTCGTACTCGCTCAGGTGCTGTTCCATGAAGGCGGCCGCGCGCTCCTCCGCCTCCAGCTCGGCGGCGTGCAGCGCGTCGTCGGCGAGGTCCGCGGACGACTGGGTCATCGCGCGGTCGGTGAAGACCAGCGGGCGTTCCGTCTCGGTGATCAGGTGTTTGACGACCTGAACGTTGCCGTTGACGTCCCAGACCGCGATGCCCGGGGTGAGCGTAGGGATGATCTCCACGGCCCATCGGGGCAGGCCCAGGACCCGTCCCGTCGCCCGCGCCTCGTCCGCCTTCTGGGCGTAGATGGTGCGTGTCGACGCCATCTTCAGGATCGCGGCCGCCTCCTTGGCCGCGGCCCCGTCCACCACGTCGGACAGGTGGTGGACGACCGCGACGAAGGACAGGCCCAGCCGTCGGCCGAACTTCAGCAGCCGCTGGAACAGCTGCGCCACGAAGGGGCTGTTGATGATGTGCCAGGCCTCCTCGACCAGGAAGATGCGCTTCTTCCGGTCGGGGCGGATCCAGGTGTGCTCCAACCACACGCCGACGATCGCCATCAGGATCGGCATGGCGATGGAGTTGCGGTCGATGTGGGACAGGTCGAACACGATGAGAGGCGCGTCGAGGTCGATGCCGACCGTCGTCGGGCCGTCGAACATGCCCCTGAGGTCACCGTCGACCAGACGGTCCAGCACCAGCGCCACGTCCAGGCCCCAGGCGCGTACGTCGTCCGTGGCGACGTTCATCGCCTCGGCGGACTCCGGCTCGGGGTGGCGTAGCTGCTCGACGATGTCGGTGAGGACCGGCTGGCGTTCGACGATCGTCTCGTTGACATAGGCGTGCGCGACCTTGAGCGCGAAGCCGGAGCGCTCGTCGAGGCCGTGGCCCATCGCCACCTCGATGATGGTCCGCAGCAGGGCGAGCTGACCGGTCGTGGTGATCGCCGGGTCGAGGGGGTTGAGCCGGATCCCGTGGTCCAGGGCGGCCGTCGGGTCGAGCCGGATGGGAGTTATCCCCAGCTCCTCCGCGATCAGGTTCCACTCGCCGACGCCGTCCTCGCCCTGTGCGTCGAGGACGACGACCTGGCGGTCGCGGAAGCGCAGCTGGCGCAGGACGTACGTCTTCTCCAGGGCCGACTTGCCGTTGCCGGACTCGCCGAGGACCAGCCAGTGGGGGGCCGGGAGCTGCTGGCCGTACAGCTGGAAGGGGTCGTAGATGTACCCCTTCCCGGAGTAGACCTCGCGGCCGATGATGACGCCGGAGTCGCCGAGGCCCGGCGCGGCCGTCGGCAGGTAGACCGCCTGGGCCTGGCCCGTGGAGGTGCGCACCGGCAGGCGGGTCGTCTCGACCTTCCCGAAGAGGAAGGCCGTGAAGGCGTCGGTGAGGACGGACAGCGGATCCCGCATGCTTGTGGTCCCTACCTTCGGATGCCGGTGGCGAACGGGAGCGTGTTCACGAACGCGCGATGGTGTTCGCGGTCGCACCACTCCAGCTTCAGATACGACTTTCCGGCCGACGCCCGGATGGTCCGCTTGTCGCGGGCCAGGGCCTCGGGGGAGCGGGAGGAGACGGTGATGTAGCCGACCAGGTTCACCCCGGCCGCGCCGCTGGCGAGGTCCTCTCCGCGCTGGTCGAGGCGGTTGTGGGCGGCGATGTCACGGGGGTCCACGGTGCGGTTCATCTTGGCGGCGCGGGAGGCTTCGGCCACGTCGTTGGTCTTCTCGGTCAGCATGCGTTCGATGGCTACCTCGGTGGGCTCGAGATCCATCGTCACTGCGACCGTTCGGATGACGTCCGGGGTGTGGACCAGCAGCGGGGCCAGGAAGTTCACGCCCACCGGGGTCATCGGCCACTCCTTCACCCAGGCCGTGGCGTGGCACCAGGGGGCCCGGGTGGACGATTCGCGGGTCTTGGCCTGGAGGTACGTCGGCTCCATGGCGTCCAGTTCGGCCGGCCAGGCGTTGCGCTTGGTCATCGCCTGGATGTGGTCGATCGGGTGGTCCGGGTCGTACATGGAGTGGACGAGGGAGGCGAGGCGTCCCTGGCCCAGGGGCTGGCGCACCCGGATGTCGGCCTCCTGGAGGCGCGAGCAGATGTCGGTGAGCTCGCGGGCCATGACGACGGCCAGGCCCGCGTCCCGGTCCAGCTTGCGGCCGCTCTGCGGGCGGGCCGCGCGCGCCATCGCATGTGCCTCGGCCGAGAGTTCGCGGGTGAAGTGCATGCAGGCGACGAGGTAGGCGCGGTGCTGCTCGCTGCTCGTCGACACCATCGACTGGAGTTGGTCGTACGAGTCCTGCAGCCATGGCAGGGCCTTCTCGTCGCCCCGTACGGCGACGTCCTTGGCGTGCGCGTCGGGGTCGGCGGGCAGGGTGCGGGCGAGCATCTGCAGGCGGGTGACGAAGCCGTCGCCGTTGGCGACGTGCTTGAGCAGGGTGCCGAAGCGGTCGACGAGGGCTTCCTGGTCCTCGGAGTCGCGCAGGCCGACGCCGGGTCCCTCGATCTCGATGGCCGCGGTGACCGTCCTGCGGTCCGCGTGCAGCAGCACGGCGATCTCGTCGGGCCCGAACGGGGCGGCCAGCCAGGTGATGCGGCCGATGCCGGGCGGAGGCCCGATCTCGACCTCGCGGCCGTCGAGCCGGGTGCCGGCCTCGGTGACCCCCGAGCGGTACAGGGTGCCCTGCTTCAGCGTGCGCTTGTAACTGCGGTTGATCTCGAACCACTTGTAGAACGTGCGGTGCTTGTACGGCACGTAGACCGCGGCCAGCGCGATCAGCGGAAAGCCCATCAGCAGCACGATGCGCAGGGAGAGGACGGGGACGACGAGCCCGCACATCATGCCGAGGAACGCGCCCGCGATGATCAGCACGATCTCGCCGGACTCGCGGTTGCGGCCGACGATCGCGTTCGGCCGGGCGCGGCCGATGAGATAGGTACGTCGGGGCGTGACCGGATGGGACAGGTGGGACTCGGTCGTCAACGCCCTTCACCTCCAGTGCGGTTGGTACTGCTGTTGCGGGTGCTGCTTGCGTGCGGGGTGTTCACCGGGTTCGACGAACGGGGTGCGGGTGCGGCTGACGGGACGGATCCGCCGCCACCGCCGTTCGGCGTCCGGGTGCTGTGCGCGGCGACTCCGGCGCCGGCCGGGTTGGCCGGGCGGGCGCCGCCGCCGGAGGACGACTGGCCGCCGCCTCCGTTGTCGTTGGCGCGGGCGCTGTGGGTCTTGATGCCCTGGGCGACCATGGTGGCCGGGGAGCTGATGACCGCGGCGGCTTTGCCCTCGGCGCCCTGCATGATGCGGTTGTTGCGGCCGTTCGCGATCTCGTCGCCGAAACCGGGGACGAAGCGGTAGATCATCGCGCTGGCGAAGATGGCGAGCAGGATGATGGCGAGGCCGGAGACGACGGCGGAGAAGGAGTCGGGGCCGCCGTCGGTGGACAGCGCTCCGGCGAGGCCGAGCACGATCACGATGACCGGTTTCACCAGGATCACGGCGATCATGATGCCCGCCCAGCGGCGGACGTGGCCCCACAGGTTCTTGTCGACCAGGCCGGCGTAGACGACGGTGCCGAGGAGGGCGCCGACGTACAGGAGCGCGGCGCGGATGACGAGCTCCAGCCACAGGACGCCGGCGGCGAGGATGCTGACCAGGGAGACGACGATCAGCATGATGGGGCCGCCGCCGATGTTGTTGCCCTTGTTCAGGGCGCCGGAGAACGTGCCGAAGAAGGTGTCCGTCTGGTCGCCGGTGGTCTTGGCGAGGACCTCTGTGATGCCGTCGGTGGCCGATACGACGGTGTAGAGGATCAGGGGGGTGAAGGCCGATGCGAGGACCGTCAGCCAGAGGAAGCCGATGGCCTCGGAGATGGCCGTCGTGAGGGGGACGCCTCTGACGGCTCGCTTGGCCACGGCGAGCAGCCACAGCAGGAGGGTGAGGATGGTGGAGGCGGCGAAGACGACGGCGTACTGCTGAAGGAACTTGGTGTTCGTGAAGTCGACGTTCGCCGTCTCCTTCACCGCGCCGCTGAGCTTGTCGATGGTCCAGGAGGCGGCGTCCGCGCAGCCCTTCGCGAGGGAGGAGAGGGGGTCGAGGGTGCCGGTGGGGTCGAGGCTGGTGGAGCCGCCGGTACCTTTGTCGCCGTTGCCGCGTTCGCAGTACTGCTTGGCGGGGCCGACGATGAGGTCGCACTTGTCGTTGGACGTCGTCGGCGACGGCGAGGGGGCCGCGGCGGCCCGCGTGGCAAGCAGTACGGCCGCGGTCTGCACGGCCGTGACGGCTGCGGCGACGCCGAGTACGCGGCGCGGGCTACCGGGCATAGGTGAAGCCTCCGTACTCCTGGACGGCCGTGGCCATTTCGTCGGCGCTGGACGCCTTGTTGTCCCCGGGCACGGGTGCGGGGCCGTCCTTCTGGGAGAAGCTGTCGACCTTCCAGTCACCGTTCACCCAGCGCAGCTGGAGCGTCATGGTGAACCAGTCGCTGGTCACCGGGTTGGTCGAACGCTCCCCGGCCGTGCCGTACAGACCCGTGCACCAGACGTCGATGGACGCCGTGCTGTCCAGGTAGCTGGTGGTCTTGGTGCCGACCGGCACGGTGCGTGAGACGTAGGTCTGGCCCGTCGTCGCGTTGCCGTTCGCGTCCAGGCCGAGGTTGCTCAGGAAGTCCTTGGAGTACGCCTTGTCGAGCTTGTCCTGGAGCTCGGCCTGTTTGTCGGTGACGAAGACCTGCTGGACGATCTCGGACCGGCGGGCCGGCTTGAGGATGTCGGCCGAGACCAGCACCGTGGCGTAGTTCGCCGCCGCGCTCTGCGCCCCCTGCTGGTCGTGTGCGTAGCCGGACTGGACCGGCTTCGTTCCGGTTGCTGCTGTTGAGGATGCCTTCGGTTTGTCGACGGAGCCGGTGGAGGATGAGGAATCGTCTCCTCCACGGTTCGCGAAGGCGATCGCTGCGATCAGCAGGACGACCACGCCGACCACGGTGATCAGGCTCCGGGAGGACGAGCGGCCGCCGCGCCGTGCGCCTCCGTACACGTCACCGCCGCCCTCGGGCAGCCTTGTCCGGGTCTGCCCCTCGTCTCCGAGACTCATACCGCGTACGCCCTCTCCACCTCGTAGACATACGACGGTAGCCGTGCTGGTTCCCGCGTGGGCGCGGTGTGGTGACTCGACATCAGGGAAACGCAACCTCTGCCGGTGGGCACGACGGGCGGGTGGGGGTCGAGGGGGGCCGGGCGGGCCTGGAGAGGACTGCAGGGCGCCTGCCGTCGGCGGACGTCAGACGGCCATGCCGTACACGATGGTGAAGAGTGTGCCGAGGGAGCCGATGATGAAGACGCCCGTGAGGCCGGCGATGATGAGGCCCTTGCCCTGTTCCGCGCTGAAGGTGTCGCGCAGCGCCGTCGCGCCGATGCGCTGCTTCGCGGCGCCCCAGATGGCGATGCCGAGGCACAGCAGGATGGCGACCGCCATCACCACCTCGACCATCACCTTGGCCTCGTTGCCCAGGCTGCCGAAGGGGCCCCAGTCCGGAGCGATCCCGCCGATGATGGTGTTGATGTCTCCCTTGTCGGCCGCAAAGAGCATGTAAGTCACCGCCCCTGGTGGGTAGTTCCGCGGTCCTCTGCGGATGCGCGGAGGACAGGCTCATTCTCGCCGACAATGCCGCCGTCGTATGTCGACTTGGCGCCATTGACCGGTGGGTTTCGTACGAATAGCAGTTAGGTCACTCTGTGTATCACGGCAGGTCACGCCGGGCAATGAGGCCTGGGCGGAACCTCGGGTGTAGTTCCGTCGTTAACCACTATTACGGCCCGATTCGTTCCTGACGGTCGGGCAGAGTGAGTGGCCGGGCCCCTGTGCTGCGGGTGACGGAGGAAGAGTATCCCGGTACGGCGGGCCGACCGCGACTCGTCGCCACGGTCCGCCCGGTGACGGAGAGTCAGCGGTGGGCGCACGGGAAAACGGGCCGCGGCCGGCTGCCGTGACCCGTTCCCTTTTCCGTGCCGCCGAGGAGTCCCCACGTACTCCCGGGCCGCCGTCAGCCCGTGAAGGCGCTGACACCCTCGGGGGTGCCCCAGCCGGTCGGGCCGTCGTAGCCCGATCCGGCGGTGCAGAAGTAGCTGGTGGTGCAGGTGCCGTTGCTGCCGCTGGTCACGTCGTTGAGGGCGGAGGTGCCGGCCGCCTTGTAGGGGTACTGGGCCGGGTAGTCGCTGCTGCCCGGGGTGCCCGCGAGGGCGTAGACCGCGGCGATGAGCGGGGACGAGGCGCTGGTGCCGCCGTAGGTGTTCCAGCCGGTGCCGTCGGCGCCGTAGGTGTCGTAGACGGAGACGCCGGTGGCGGGGTCGGCGACGGCCGAGACGTCCGCGATCATGCGCTTGGTGCAGCCGGTGTCGGTCTGCCAGGACGGCTTGGCGTCGTCGGCGGAGCAGCCGGAGCCGGTGCCCTCGGTGCTGCTGGTCCGCCAGACGCTCTCGGTCCAGCCGCGGCTGGAGGAGGACGTCGACAGCGTGGTGCCGCCGACCGCGGTCACGTACTTCGACGCGGCCGGGTACTCGGCGCCGTAGCCGCTGTCGCCCGCGCTGGCGGTGATGGCGACGCCCGGGTGGTTGTAGTACGAGGAGTCGTACGTCGTGTCGGACGAGGACTCGCTGCCGCCGTAGCTGTTGCTGACGTACTTGGCGCCCAGCTTGACGGCCTCGTTGACCGCCGTGCCCAGGTTGGCGTCGGAGGCCGACTTGGCCTCGACGAGGAGGATGCTGCAGTTCGGGCAGGCCGCGCTGACCATGTCGACGTCGAGGGAGATCTCACCGGCCCAGCCGCTGTCGGCGGAGGGGAGGGACGTCGTGGAGCCGGTCTGGCCGACCTTCTTGAAGCAGCCGTTGGCGGTGGTGCAGGCGCTGAGGCCGTAGTACGAGCGGTAGGTGGCCAGGTCCGCCTCGGCGTTGGGGTCGTCGTAGGCGTCGACGATGGCGACCGTGCGGCCGGAGCCGCTGGAGGCGGCCGCGTCGGTGAGGCCGTAGGCGGACTGGAGGTCGGAGGGGCCGTAGCCGGTGGGGTCGGAGGCGGCGGCGTCCGGCGTGACCGCCTTGGGTGTGACGCCCTTGAGCGCGGCCTGCTTCTCCATGAAGGCGGTGGTGCCGCCGGTGACGCGGAGGGCGTCGCAGGCGGCGTAGCCCTTCTTCGGCGTCGCGGCGCATGCCTTCTCGTACCGCACATGCGCCTTGGCGACCTGGGCGGCGACCGCCTTGGTGTCCGGCGTGGGTGTGGCGGGAGCGGCCGCGTTCGCGTGGACGGCGGTGCCGACGCCGGCGAGCAGCAGTGCCGCGGTGGCCGCGGCGGCCGAGCTGACACGACGCCATCTGCCGGATATGTGGGGGGAGTTGGGGGTGGTCGTACGCAACGTACAGCCTCCTGGAAGTGGTGGGCAGAGGCCTGCGGTGGGGGGACTGCCGGGGGGTCCGGCAGGGGCGGCGACCCGCGTAGACCATCGCTTGTTGAGTACGCGACAAACAAGACCGAATCGGAGTTCTGACTTCCGCATTACCGAAGCGGGTTGGGGAGTTGCCGGCCGATGGCCGGGTAGTGGGACGGGGATGGGCGGGGCTTGACCTCGCACACAGGAAACACACAGGTCAGTGACGTGCGGAGGCGCCGGGACCGGTCCGCCAGTACGGTGGGAGTGGTTCCCGGGGGGAGTGTGGAACGGAGGGCAAGGAGGCATGGGTGAGTCGCCGGGTGGTCCGATAGGCCGCGCCCCCCAGGTGCCGCGGACGCCGTTCACGGAGAGATCTCGGTGAACGGCAGACCTTTTTCTCACCTTCGTCGGTCACAGTGGGGGCCGATGAAGCGCACCTCACGTATCAACAGCCGAATCAGCGGCCCCGTGTACGCCATGGTCCTGATCCTCGTCTCGGCCTTCACCTCGTCCTCGCTCGCGAACGCGGACGACGGTCCCGGGCCCTTCGGCGTGACGGCTGTCGCGGCGGCCGGGGGCCAGAGCGCCAGAGTGGGTGCGCTCTTCGACGCCGACCGCAGATCGTCGCTGGCCGGCGGGCACTTCTGCACCGCCTCCGTCGTGCACAGCCCGCACCGCGACCTCGTCGTCACCGCCGCCCACTGCCTGGACGGGAGCGGGGATCTCGTGTTCGTGCCGGGGTACCGGGACGGGCGGGCGCCGTACGGGGTGTGGACCGTCCACCGCTCGTTCCTGCCCGACGGGTGGGCCAAGGGACAGGACGAGGACAGCGACGTCGGCTTCGCCGTCCTCGAGGACCGGGGCGGCAAGGGCGTCGAGGACGCCGTCGGCGGGAACCGGTTCGTGGCCGGCATGGCGACCGGGGCGACCGCCGTCACCATCACCGGCTACCCGAACTCCGGCGAGACCCCGGTCAGCTGCACCAACAAGCCGACCGCGCACAGCCGCACCCAGCAGCGGATCGAGTGCCCCGGCCTCTCGGGCGGGACCAGCGGCAGTCCGTGGGTCAACGGGGACCGGGAGGTCGTCGGCATCCTGGGCGGGCACGAGCAGGGCGGCTCCACGGACGACATCTCCTACAGCGTCGTGCTGGGCACGGAGGCGGCCGAGCTGTACCGGGACGCAGCCGCCGATCCGTGACCTGACCGGACCTGGTAGGTGCTGCTCGCCTGGTTCCAGAGGCACGGGGCGAGCCGGAGGACCGGCAGCGCGATCGGTACGTACGTCGCCGGGCGCCGGAAGACCGGCCTGCCCGGGTCCATCACCACGTCGCCCAGCCGAAGAAGACCGGGGAGACGGAGCTCACCAGCCGCCGGCGCGCGGGAGCGTACGGCGGGGGTGCGCCGTGGCCCGCCACCGGCTGTCCGGGCGCCTGCTGTCCGTACGCGGGCTGGGCGTACGCCCCGTTCCGGGCGGTGTAAGGCGCATATTGGCTGCCGTTTGGCGCGTAACCCCCTTGTGGGACGTACGGGTTCCCGGAGGCGGATTCTGCGGAGGTAAGGCGCCGCCACGTGCTGTTTTCTGCTTCCGGGTGATCACCCCCTATCGCAGGACGCGCCCCTACACTGACGTGGGCGGACGGACTCCCGGGCGGTGAGGGGCGGTTGACGGTGCGTAAGGCGTGGATCATGGCGACCGTTGTCGTCGGTTCGGCCATGTCCTTCGTGATGCTGCTCGTCGTCGGGGTGTACATCGTCGCCGGGAATCTGGTCAACGGCGTGGGCGGGGGTACGAAGGCCCTGGCCAAGGGGGCCGTGCCCGCCGCGTACTCGACCATCGTGCAGAAGTGGGGCAACCTCTGCCCGGCCCTCAACCCCGCGCTGCTCGCCGCCCAGCTCTACCAGGAGAGCGGGTTCAATCCGAACGCCAGGAGCGCGGCGGCCGCTGAGGGGATAGCGCAGTTCATCCCGGGCACCTGGGCCACGCACGGCATCGACGGCAACGGCGACGGCGTCCGCAACGTCTGGGATCCCCGGGACGCGATCCCGTCCGCCGCGTCGTACGACTGCCAGCTCGCCTCGTACGTGAAGGACGTACCCGGGAATCTGACCGAAAACATGCTGGCCTCGTACAACGCGGGGTCCTATGCGGTGATCAAGTACGGGGGCGTGCCGCCGTACAAGGAGACGCGGAACTACGTCAAGACGATCACGACGCTCGAGGAGAGTTTCGCTGCGCCCGTCACCCGGGTCGATCCCTCCAAGCAGGCCGCGGGTGCCATCTACTACGCGCAGAAGAAGCTCGGCACGCCCTACCTGTGGGGCGGGAACGGAACCGCCGCCGACAGCGGGCGTTTCGACTGCTCGGGGCTGACCAAGGCCGCGTACGAGAGTGTCGGGGTCACGCTGCCGCGGGTCGCCAACGACCAGTACAACGCGGGGCCGCACCCCAAGCGGGACGAGCTGCTCCCCGGTGACCTCGTGTTCTTCTCCACGGACCCGACCGACTCCCGGGCCATCCACCACGTGGGGATCTACGTCGGCGGCGGCTACATGATCGACGCGCCGCGGACCGGTGCCGTGATCCGGTTCGACCCGATCGACACCGGTGAGTACTTCGGGGCCACGCGGGTCACCGAGGATGGCGCGAAAGCATTGCCCACAACGGTATGAGCTGAGCGTGAACCCACCCCCTGAGCTGCAATGACGTGTCTCTCTTCGATAACGTCTGCGTGATCATTCGGTGGACTGTGGAACGTACTAACCGGGACCGTGCGTTCCTGTTACACGTAGGCGTGTGCGAGCGCGCCGGGCAGCAGACGACGAAGGGGCCGCAGCACCATGGCTGGACTCGCCGAATCCGGGTCGAACCCCGACGTCGACCTGCTCTACGACATCAACGGCCTGGCCAAGGACGCGCCGCACTGGTTCGACCGGGTCATGGAGTACGTCGGGGAGTACGGGCTGCTCGTCGCCATGGTGCTGCTCGTCCTCTGGTGCTGGTGGTCCGTGCGGCGCCGGGGCGGGCAGGACGCCCCGGCGTCCGTCGCCGCGCTGGTGTGGGCGCCGCTGGCCGCCGCGCTCGCGGTGCTGGTGAACGTGCCGATACGGGGCTTCGTCGAACGGCCCCGGCCCTTCCGCACCCACCAGGGGCTGGACGTCCTGGTGTCCGGCAAGACCGACTACTCGTTCGTGAGCGACCACGCGACGATCACCATGGCCCTGGGGGTCGGGCTGTTCGTCGCCAACCGGAAGTTCGGGCTCGTCGGGATCGGGCTGGCGCTGCTCGAAGGGTTCTGCCGGGTCTACATGGGGGTGCACTACCCGACCGACGTGGTGGGCGGGTTCGCGCTCGGCACGGCGGTCGCCCTGCTGCTCTCGCCCGTCGCGATGGCCCTGCTGACGCCGCTGATGACGGCGGTCGGGCGGTCGGACCGGGGCGGGTGGCTGGTGCGGTCCCGCTCGCGCTCGGCCCTGAAGCGGGACGCCGTGATCCCCGGGGCACAGGCGGAGACGGCGGGGCCGGAAGAGAGGGATCTCGCCGCCTGAGTGCCCCGCCGGGTTCGGTGGGCGGGGCAGTCCGCTGCGACCAGCGGACCGCATCGCGTCCTACAGCGCCTGCGGGTAGGTGAAGAAGCGGTTCGGGTCGTACTGCTTCTTCAGGGACGCCAGGCGCGTCGCCGCGTCGCCGTAGTACGCCTTGCGCCAGTTGGTGAGCGTGGGGTCCGTGTAGTTCTGGTACGCCGCCCCGGAGGCGTACGGCTTCATCGCGTCGTGGGCCGAGCTCAGCCACGACTGGGCGGTGGAGCCCGTCGTGCCGGCCCGCCAGGACGCGATGTACTGCGCCAGCATGCGGGAGCGGCGGTGCACGAAGGCCGTGGCCGTGGGGGAGACGCGGTTGACCGCGCCGCCGAGGGCGGTCAGGGCGATGCTGCCGGAGCCGCCCCGCACCGACGTCATCTGCTTCAGCAGTGTCTGTATCCCGGCGGCCGAGATCGAGCGGTCGAAGAAGTCGGAGCGTGCCGCGTACGTCTCCCTGCCGAGCGCGCCCTGCGGGGAGCGGCCCGGGGTGGGGCCGGGGAGGTGGCACTGCGCCTGGGAGGAGAAGGAGGAGCAGCCGGCGTAGATCTCCATGGCCTCCTCGTAGCCGCGGCGGCGCAGCGAGACGCTGGTCGCGTTCGCGCCGACCTTGTCGGCCAGCCGGTCCACCGCGTTCTTCAGCTCGCCGTAGCCGCCGATGGAGAAGCAGGCGACGGAGACGGTCGGGGTTCCTCCGGCCGCGTTCGCGAGGTGCAAGGAGGACCAGATCTCGTCGGGCTGGCTCGGGCCCCACTCCTGCCACGCCTTGACCACCGCGGCCGCCTTCGACCAGGGCCAGGTGAGATAGCCCGTCACCGCCTGCGGGGCCGGGTGGGTTCTGAAGTGCAGTTCGGTCACGACGCCGAAGTTGCCGTTGCCCGCGCCGCGCAGGGCCCAGAACAGGTCCTTGTTCTCGGTGGCGCTCGCGACGAGTTCCTTGCCGTCCGCCGTGATCAGCGTCGCCTGGGTGAGGTTGTCGCAGGTCAGGCCGTAGGCCCGGGAGACCACGCCGTGGCCGCCGCCGAGGGCCAGACCGGAGACGCCGACGGTGGGGCAGGAGCCGGCGGGTATGGTCACGCCCTTCGCGGCGAGCCCGCGGTAGACGTCGATCAGCTTGGCGCCGGCGCCGACGACGGCCTGGCCGCCGCTCACCCGGATCTGCTTGAGCCGGGAGACGTCGAGGATCAGCTTGCCGTTGCCGGAGGACCAGCCCGCGTAGGAGTGGCCGCCGTTGCGTATCGCGACCTGGATGTGGTGGGCGCGGGCGTAGGCGAGGGTCGTGCGGATGTCGTCGGTGTGGGCGGCGTAGGCCACGGCCGCGGGCTTCAGGCCGTCGAAGCGGGTGTTGTAGAGCTGGCGGGCCGCGGCCCAGTCGGCCTCGCCCGGGCGTATCAGGGCGCCGTCCAGGTCGTGCGCGAGGGCGGTCCAGTTCGCGGGGGCGGCCAGGGCTCCGGTGGCCCGGACAGACGTACCGGTGGACGATGAGGGAGACGACGAACTGCTGGTGTCCGCGTCGGCTGCCCCGCCCTTGCAGGCCGTTGCGACCGCGGCGAGGGCGGCCGCGCCGCCGCCTATGAACGTACGCCGTTCCATGCTGTGCCTCCCGATTGCTCTCGGGGAACGAGACGGCTCGCCGACCTCATGGGTTCCAGAAGGAAGTGTCACCGCTCTGTCACCGTGGGCCGGGATCGGGGTGTGCTCTCCCCGTAAGCGTTCCGTGACCTAACCACAACGTCTGCAGGGGTTCACCTTGCGTTCATTTGTGGCCATCGGCGGCTTCACCTGATCTGCCTAATTTCGGCCTTACGCGATGCGGGCCGCCTCGAGGGGGCGTTCTCATGTCGCCCAAGTTTTCGACTCCGCACGCCGCCGGATTCAGGACGGCGGCTCCTGGAAGGAACTCTTTCAAGTGAAGCTTCAGCGCATGAATCGGCGGGCCATCGCCCTCGGTGCCATCGCCGCGTCGAGCGCCCTGGTCCTCACGGCGTGCGGCTCGGACAACACCGGCGGCGGCAGCGGCAGCAGCGCCTCCGCCACCGGTGCCGCCAGCTCGATCAAGTGCGACAACGCCAAGGGGCAGCTGCTGTCCGACGGCTCGTCCGCGCAGAAGAACGCGATCGACGCGTGGGTCGCGCAGTTCTCCAAGGCCTGCGGCGTGCAGATCAACTACAAGGCCGGCGGTTCGGGCGCGGGTGTCACCTCCTTCACCCAGGGCCAGCTCGCCTTCGCCGGTTCCGACTCGGCGCTGAAGCCCGAAGAGGTCACCGCCTCCAAGAAGGTCTGCTCCGGCGGCCAGGGCATCGACCTGCCGATGGTCGGCGGCCCGATCGCGGTCGGCTACAACCTCTCCGGCGTGGACAACCTGGTCCTGGACGCCCCGACCCTTGCGAAGATCTTCGACAGCAAGATCACCAAGTGGAACGACCCGGCGATCAAGAAGCTGAACCCGTCCGCCAAGCTGCCCGACCTCAAGATCCAGGCGTTCCACCGCTCGGACGAGTCCGGCACCACGGACAACTTCACCAAGTACCTGAAGGCCACCGCCGCGAGCGACTGGAAGTACTCGGGCGGCAAGGCCTGGCAGGCCAAGGGCGGTCAGTCCGCCGCGCAGTCCTCCGGTGTGGCCGCCCAGGTCAAGCAGACCAACGGCGCCATCGGTTACTTCGAGCTCTCCTACGTCGCCGACGGCATGAAGGCCGTCAGCATCAACACGGGAGCCAGCGCGCCGGTCGCCCCGAGCAGCGACGCCGCCTCCAAGGCGATCGCCGACGCCAAGGTCGTGGGCACGGGCAAGGACCTGTCCCTCCAGCTGAACTACGCCACCAAGGCCGACGGCGCCTACCCGATCACGCTGGTCACCTACGAGATCGCGTGCGACAAGGGCAACAAGGCGGACACCCTGCCCGCCACCAAGGCCTTCCTGCGCTACATCGCCTCCGAGGACGGCCAGAACGTCCTCAGCGGCCTGAAGTACGCCCCCATCCCCGCCG
This sequence comes from Streptomyces sp. NPDC050534, assembly GCF_044457745.1. NCBI lineage: Bacteria > Bacillati > Actinomycetota > Actinomycetes > Kitasatosporales > Streptomycetaceae > Streptomyces > Streptomyces sp. NPDC050534. Next base: position 567,739 of record NZ_JBITHF010000006.1, on the reverse strand, counting down.
ACATCATCGCCAAGGTCCGCACCACCATCGAGGGCCTGAGCTGATCTGAGTGCGGTCCGGTCCCGGGCCTCGAACCGGGACCGGACCGCATCGTCCGGTGCACCGCCGCCATGAGCCGTATGTCGTGTACGGCTTCGCAGAGCCGAGTCACGAGCACGGCTCCGCAGACCGGAGAACCCGATGGAATCCTCAACACAGATAGCTGACACTCCACCTCCTGCCCACGACCCCTCCGTCGCCGAACAGAAGCGCGCGGCCCGGGGCGCCACCCGGCCCGGCGACCGGATCTTCCTCGGTCTCTCCCGTGGGTCGGGCATCCTGCTGCTGGTGATCATGGCCGCGATCGCGGTCTTCCTCACCTACCGGGCGACGCTCGCCATCAGCAAGGACCACACGAGCTTCCTGACCACCTTCGAGTGGAACACCAACATCCAGCCGCCGTCCTTCGGCATCGCGGTCCTGGCCTACGGCACGGTGATCTCCTCGATCATCGCCATGGTCATCGCGGTCCCGATCGCGGTGGCCATCGCGCTGTTCCTCACGCACTACGCCCCGCGCCGCATGGCCGGCCCCATCGCGTACGTGATCGACCTGCTCGCCGCCGTGCCGTCCATCGTCTACGGCCTGTGGGGCGCGCTGATCCTCGTACCGCACATGAACGGCCTCTTCGGCTGGCTCAACGACTACCTCGGCTGGACCGGGCTCTTCTCCTGGGACCAGGGCGCCCCGCGCTCGATGCTCACCGTGGGCATCCTGCTCGCGATCATGATCCTGCCGATCATCACCAACGTGAGCCGCGAGGTCTTCCGCCAGGCTCCGAAGATGATCGAGGAAGCGGCCCTCGCCCTCGGCGCCACGCGCTGGGAGGTCATCCGTATGGCCGTCCTGCCCTTCGGCCGCTCCGGCGTGATCTCCGCCTCGATGCTCGGTCTCGGCCGCGCGCTCGGCGAGACGATGGCCGTCGCGACCGTGCTCTCCCCGGACTTCCTGATCCACGGCAGCCTGCTCAACCCGGGCGGCGGCACCTTCGCCCAGAACATCGCCAGCAAGTTCGGCGAGGCGGACGAGTTCGGCCGTGACGCGCTGATCGCCTCCGGCCTGATCCTGTTCGTCATCACCCTGCTGGTCAACGGCGCGGCCCGCATGATCATCGCCCGCCGCAAGGAGTACTCGGGGGCCAACGCATGAGCAACGCCGCCATCGCCGAGAAGCGCCCCAGCACCCTGCGCGGCGCCAGCCTGCCGAAGTGGTCGCCGTGGGCGATCGCCGTCGGCTCCGTGGTCCTGGCCGTCGGCATCGGCCTGGCCGCCGGTCTCGACAGCAAGGTCCAGTGGGGCCTGATAGCCGCGCTGATCTTCCTCGTCGGCACGTACACCATCGCCGCGAGCGTCGAGGGCCGCCGGCAGGCCAAGGACCGTATCGCGACCGGACTGGTCTGGACGGCCTTCGTGGTCGCCCTCGTACCGCTGGTCTCCCTGATCTGGACGACCGTCGCGCGCGGCATCAAGGTCCTGGACGTCTACTTCCTGACCCACTCGATGGGCATCGTCGCCGACTCCCAGCCGGGCGGCGGCATCTACCACGCCATCGTCGGCAGCATCGAGCAGGTCGGCCTCGCCACGATCATGGCCGCACCGGTCGGCGTGCTCACAGCGATCTACCTCGTCGAGTACGGCCGCGGCGGTCTCTCCCGCTCGGTCACCTTCTTCGTCGACGTCATGACCGGTATCCCGTCGATCGTCGCGGGCCTGTTCATCCTGTCGCTGATGCTGATCTTCGACATGCAGCCCTTCGGCTTCGCCGGCTCACTCGCGCTGGCCATCCTGATGATGCCGATCGTGGTCCGCTCCACGGAGGAGATGCTCAAGCTCGTCCCGAACGAGTTGCGTGAGGCGTCCCTCGCGCTGGGCATCCCGAAGTGGCGCACCATCCTGAAGGTGGTCCTGCCGACCTCGATCGGCGGCATCATGACCGGCATCATGCTGGCCGTCGCCCGTATCGCGGGTGAGACCGCCCCGGTGCTGCTGCTCGTGTTCGGGAACCGGTTCATCAACAACAACCCCTTCGAGGGGGCCCAGCAGTCGCTGCCGCTGTACATCTACCAGCAGTACGCGAACAGCGCAGGCGCGAACGCGGCGTACGACCGGGCCTGGGCGGCCTCTCTCACGCTGATCGCCTTCGTGATGATCCTGAACCTGGTGGCCCGGGCGATCGCCCGCTGGAAGGCCCCGAAGACCGGTCGCTGACGCGGCCAATCGGCGACTGAAGAATTCTGGAAGTGAAGTAGTCATGGCCAAGCGAATCGACGTGAGCGGACTCACCGCCTACTACGGCTCCCACAAGGCGATCGAGGACATCTCGATGACCGTGGAGCCCCGCACGGTGACGGCCTTCATCGGCCCCTCCGGCTGCGGCAAGTCGACGTTCCTGCGCACCCTGAACCGTATGCACGAGGTCACCCCGGGTGGCCGGGTCGAGGGCAAGGTGCTGCTCGACGACGAGGATCTGTACGGCACCGGGATCGACCCGGTGTCCGTGCGCCGGGAGATCGGCATGGTCTTCCAGCGCCCGAACCCGTTCCCGACGATGTCGATCTTCGACAACGTGGCGGCGGGGCTGCGGCTGAACGGCAGCCACAAGAAGAGCGAGCTCGCGGACGTCGTGGAGAAGTCGCTCAAGGGCGCGAACCTCTGGAACGAGGTCAAGGACCGGCTGAACAAGCCGGGCTCCGGCCTCTCCGGCGGTCAGCAGCAGCGGCTGTGCATCGCGCGTGCGATCGCGGTCGAGCCGAAGGTGCTGCTCATGGACGAGCCCTGCTCCGCCCTGGACCCGATCTCCACCCTCGCCATCGAGGACCTGATCGGTGAGCTGAAGGAGCGCTTCACGATCGTCATCGTGACGCACAACATGCAGCAGGCCGCGCGCGTCTCGGACCGTACGGCGTTCTTCAACCTCGCCGCCGTCGGGCAGCCCGGCAAGCTGATCGAGATCGACGACACGGAGCGGATCTTCTCCAACCCGTCGGTCCAGGCGACCGAGGACTACATCTCCGGCCGCTTCGGCTAGGCCGGTACGGACCCCCCGCGGTGCTGCATGGCGGTGCCACCGCGGGGACGAGAGGGGCCCGCCCCCGGCTCCCGGGGGCGGGCCCGTCGTCGTATCCGAAGCAGAAGATCCCTACAGGAACACCAGGTCCACGATCCCGTACACCGCCGCCGCCACCAGGGCCGCCGCCGGCATCGTGATGAACCAGCCGAGGACGATGTTCTTGGCCACGCCCCAGCGGACCGCGTTCACGCGCTTGGTGGCGCCGACGCCCATGATGGCGGAGGTGATGACGTGGGTGGTGGAGATGGGGGCCTTGAAGATGAAGGCCGTGGTGAACATGATCGCCGCGCCGGTGGTCTCGGCGGCGAAGCCCTGCGGCGGGTCCAGCTCGATGATCTTGCGGCCGAGGGTGCGCATGATGCGCCAGCCGCCGGCGTAGGTGCCCAGGGAGAGCATGGCCGCACAGGCGAGCTTGACCCAGACCGGGATCGGGTCGCCGTAGGTCTCGTGGCCGGAAATCACGAGTGCCATCACCACGACGCCCATCGTCTTCTGGGCGTCCTGGAGGCCGTGGCCGAGCGCCATGCCCGCCGCCGAGACCGTCTGCGCGATGCGGAAGCCGCGCTTGGTCTTGTGCGGGTTGGACCGGCGGAAGAGCCACAGGATCGCCGCCATGACCAGGTAGCCGACGATCAGGCCGACGACCGGCGACAGGAACATCGGGATGACGACCTTGTCGATCACGCCGTTCCAGATGACCTCCGTGCCGCCCGCCAGCGCCGCGCCCACCAGGCCGCCGAACAGTGCGTGGGAGGACGAGGAGGGCAGGCCGAAGTACCAGGTGACGAGGTTCCAGACGATCGCGCCGACCAGCGCAGAGAAGAGAATCGCCATCCCCTGCGACCCCTGCGGGGTCTCGATCAGGCCCTCGCTGACGGTCTTGGCGATCCCGGAGCCCAGGAAGGCACCCGCGAGGTTCATCACGGCGGCCATCGCGAGCGCGGCCCGAGGGGTCAGCGCACGCGTCGACACGGACGTCGCGATCGCGTTCGCCGAGTCGTGGAAGCCGTTCGTGTACGTGAAGAAGAGCGCGACCGCGATGGTCACGATCAGACCGAAGGTGTCCATCGACGCCTCAGGACTCCTTGACGGCGATGGTTTCCACCGTGTTCGCCACGTGCTCGAAAGCGTCCGCTGCCTCTTCCAGCACGTCCACGATCTGCTTGAGCTTGAGCACCTCGATGGCTTCGTACTTGCCGTTGAAGAGGTGGGCCAGCAGCTTGCGGTGGATCTGGTCGGCCTGGTTCTCGAGCCGGTTGACCTCGATCCAGTACTCGGTGAGGTTGTCCATGGTGCGCAGGTTCGGCATTGCCTCGGCGGTCAGTTCGGCCGCCCGCGCCAGGACCTCGATCTGCTGCTCCACGCCCTTGGGGAGTTCCTCGACGTTGTAGAGGACGACCAGGTCGACGGCCTCCTCCATGAAGTCCATGATGTCGTCGAGGGACGAGGCGAGGTTGTAGATGTCCTCGCGGTCGAACGGCGTGATGAACGAGGAGTTCAGCTGGTGGAAGATCGCATGCGTGGCGTCGTCGCCTGCGTGTTCCGCGGCCCGCATACGCTCTGCGATCTCGGCCCGGGCAGGTGTGTCCGCCCCGAGCAGTTCCATCAGGAGCTTCGAGCCGGTGACGATGTTGTCCGCGGACGCGGCGAACATGTCGTAGAAGCTCGTCTCCCTGGGGGTCAGACGAAAGCGCACGTGGGGTCCTCTAGGTGCTTCGGTTTCGGTCAGGCTGATGCTAGGTGCATCATCCGGCCACGGCTAATGGGCCGTCCCCCAGTGTCGCCCATCGGTCGCAGTGATCAGCACGGGGGCGGTACGGGGCTTCGGTTCCGGTGCCGGCCAAGGGCCCTATACCCAGCAAAGTTCGATACCATATACCCACCTGGGGTATATGTCCGCACGTCTTACGGGAGGACGCGATGACGACCACCGAGGCCGGCGCGACCGCGCCCTCCGACAACAGCGCACAAAACGTGACGCACGGGTACCACAAGCAGAAGGACGAACATCTCAAGCGCCTGCGCCGGATCGAGGGCCAGATCCGTGGCCTTCAGCGGATGGTGGACGAGGACACCTACTGCATCGACATACTCACCCAGGTCTCCGCCTCCACCAAGGCCCTGCAGTCCTTCGCGCTGCAGCTGCTGGAGGAGCACCTGCGGCACTGCGTCGCCGACGCCGCCGTCAAGGGCGGCGACGAGATCGACGCGAAGGTCGAGGAGGCCACGAAGGCGATCGGGCGGCTGCTGCGCACCTGAGTGCTTCGCGGCAAGCGGGGTCAGGCGTCCGTGTCCCCTGCGCGGGCGCGCTCTTCGGCCACTTTCAGCACCTCGTCGATGCTCTCCAGGCTGAGCCGCTCCTCCGCGGCCGAGGCCGCGATGATCAGCTCTCCGCACAGCTCGATCTCGGCGAGGGCCACGTGGTCCTGAACTGCCGTACCGCCGACCGGAGCCACGTGCATCACCTCATCTCTGCCGTTACCGACTTCCTAGAGTAGGGAGCGGCCTACGCACCGCGCATGGCACGGACGGGCTAGTTCTTGACGCCCGCCGGTCATCCTCGCGCACGGCCCGCTACTCGGCGATCTTCCCCGCGTAGATGTCCTTCGACGCCGGCAACCGTACGTCGACGGGGGCCCCGAAGTCGTACAGCAGGGTCGTCGAGGCGACCGCGACCGTGCTCTTCTCCCGTCCGTTGACGAAGCTGAACCGGTACCGGATCTTGCGGATGCGGCCCTGGTCGTCGAGGTAGGCGTCGAACGGCACCACGGCCGTGGCGAACCCTTTCGCCGCCGCGGCGAGCGAGGCGCGGACGCCTTCCGAGGCGCCCTTCGCCGCCGCCGCGAGGTCGGCGGTCCCGCGGTAGTGCCGCACCTCCACACCCGCGAACTCGGTGCGGCCGAGACCGGTCGCCGTGCGCGTCCCGAGCAGCAGCTCCGCCGCGGCGTAAGGGTCGGTGGCCCCGCCGGTCACCAGATTGCCGTCGGAGAGGGCGGCCGTGTCGACCCGTACCCATTTGTCGGCCGGCACGCCCGCGCCCCGGTTCTTCATGAACAGGGCGCCGGGGGCGAGGAGTTCGGTGATCGGGCGGTGCTCGGCGGTGCCGGCCGGCGTCTGCGGGAGCTGCACGCGCAGGCTGCCGACCTGCTTGCGGTAGTCGTAGCCGCCCTCGCCGCGGATGGTGACGCGGGTGCCGCCGGTGGCCATCTCCATCGACGTGCTGGCCTTCGACGTGCCCGCGTCCACCAGGATCCCGGCGGCGTGGCGCAGGGTCTCGACGGGGTCGGAGGCGCGTGGGTCCTCGGCTGCGGACCCGGTGCCGGCGCAGCCGGCGGCCCCCACGCAGACGCAGACCATCAGTCCCGCCGCGACGACCGTCCCCCTGTGCTGCAGCTCCGCCATCGCCTGTCTACCCCCAGCCGGTACGTCCGTCACGGGCCCGTTCCGCTTAACGACGGGTGGCAGGGGCCGTCACGCGCAGACGAAAGCCCGCTGCCGGAGGCAGCCGATGAATGCGGCACGCGGGCTCGGTAACGTTGTCACCGTGGCGCAGCCGGAACATCGCACGACGACGGTCGAACAGGGCCGGTTCTGTTTCGCACGGTGCAGCTGCGGGTGGCGCGGCCCCGCGCGCAGAGCCCGCAGCCAGGCCCGTACGGACGCCGAGGGGCATACGACCTCGGGGCAGGCCTAGCCCGGCGGCAGTTCGTCGACGAGGTTACGGTCGCGGAACTGCGTCAGGCGGCTGCGGGCCGCGGCGGGGGAGAGCCACAGGATGCGGTCCACCTCGTCGTTGGGCGTGAAGTGGCCGCCGGATGCCTCCGCCGCCCAGTAACGCACCTGCTTGGGGCGGCCGTTGACCATGTACCGCAGGGTGGCCAGCTCGCCCCCGGGGACGGCGGTGTACCCCGTCTCCTCCTCGACCTCGCGCAGCGCGCCCGTGATCGGGTCCTCGCCGCGCTTCAGCTTGCCCTTGGGGTGCGACCAGTCGTCGTACTTCGGCCGGTGGACGAGGCAGACCTCCAGCTCGCCGTCGACCGGCGAACGGCGCCACAGGACGCAGCCGGCCGCCTGGATGAGGGTGTCGTTGGTCTGGGTCACCGGCTCACCGCCTCCTTCGACGGGGTTCACAGCTCAGGACGTGCTCACCGCCTGTTTCTGCCAGCACTGCTGGAAGGCGAAGCGGGCCGCCTCCACCTCGTGCCGCTGGTCCGCGTGCAGCACCCCGAGTGCGTACGCGGTGGCCGGGGCGATGCGCGGGGTGCGGGCCGCCGAAGCCGCGGCGGCCGCGGCCTCGGAGGCGTCGCGATGGCGGTCGAGGGCCTGGCCCGCGGTCAGCAGGCGGACGTCGATGGGGCGCTGCGTGCCGTACAGCGCCTCGCGGGCGTAGCGGTGCAGCCGCAGCAGCAGCCGGACCTGGTGCCAGGGGGCGTCCTGGGGGTGCGGCGAGGGGTCCGGGGAGAGGCCGTGGATCAGGGCCTCCGCGTTGTACGGGCTGCCCGCGGTGACGAGCGGCAGCGCGGCCACGGCGTCGGTCAGCCGCTCCTCGGCCGCGGCGGCCTGCGGGCGGAGGTCGGCCGTGTGCGCGGCGGCGGTGAGCGGGACCTCGCTGGCCAGGACGGCGACCGTGTCGGCGACGGCGTGGAAGCGGGAGGAACCCAGTGCCTGGAGCGCGGTGCTGTGGGCCCTTGTCCGGGCGAGGGTGAGCTGGCGTTCGAGCAGGGCTCCCGCCTTTGCCGCGCCGACGGTCAGGTTGCCGCGGTCCGCCGTGGGCGTGTCCCGGCCGCCCCCAGCCGCGTCGACGGCGGCGGACATGCCCGCCGTGGCCGCCGCCTGGGCCGGGAAGGCCGCCGCCCCCGACAGCCTGTGCAGCGCCAGCAGCAGTCGTTCCAGGCGTGCCGCGTAGGCGTGTTCCATCGACAACGTCCCCGACAGCCAGGCCAGTTCGGGACGCAGGCCCTCGGACCAGTCGGTCTCCAGCAGGGGGCGGAAGGTGTGCAGGCTGCCGCTGATGCGGCGGACCGAGCGGCGCAGGGCGCGCGCCGCGTCGACGGGATCCTCCGTGCCGCCGTGTGCCGCGGCGCCGGACTCCCGGTGCTGCCGCAGGGCGCGAAGGAACTCCGTGGCCTGGGCCCGCAGGTAGCCCGCGAGGGCGTCACCTGTGGGGGCGGGCCCGGCCGTGGGGTCCGTCGGGTCAAGGTGTTGCTGTGCCACGCCGGCGCCTCCGGGCGTCTATGAGCATCTCCTGGACATTGCGCAGGGGTTGGCCGTCCGCGTCGGTGGCGTGCCGGACCCAGTCGCCGTCCGGCCCGAGGTGCCAGGAGGAGGTGGTGTCGGACATGCCCGTCTCCAGCAGCCGGTTCAGGGCTGCGCGGTGGGCCGGGTCGGTGACCCTGACCAGGGCCTCGATACGGCGGTCGAGGTTGCGGTGCATCATGTCGGCGCTGCCGATCCACACCTCGGGCTCGCCGCCGTTGCCGAAGGCGAAGACCCGGGAGTGTTCGAGGAAGCGGCCGAGGACCGAGCGGACCCGGATGTTCTCCGACAGGCCCGCGACGCCCGGCCGGATGGCGCAGATTCCGCGCACCCAGATCTCGACCGGCACGCCCGCCTGCGACGCCCGGTAGAGCGAGTCGATGACGGCCTCGTCGACCATCGAGTTGACCTTGATGCGGATGAAGGCGGGGCGGCCCGCACGGTGGTGCTGGGCCTCCTTGTTGATCCGCGAGATCAGGCCGTCACGCAGGGACTTGGGGGCGACCAGGAGACGGCGGTAGGTCTCCCGGCGCGAATATCCCGACAGGCGGTTGAAGAGGTCCGAGAGGTCGGCGCCCACCTGGGGGTCGGCGGTGAGCAGGCCGAGGTCCTCGTAGAGCCGCGCCGTCTTCGGGTGGTAGTTGCCGGTGCCGACGTGGCTGTAGCGCCGTAGCGTGTCGCCTTCCTGGCGCACCACCAGGGAGAGCTTGCAGTGCGTCTTGAGGCCGACCAGGCCGTAGACGACGTGGCAGCCGGCCTCCTCCAGCTTGCGCGCCCACTTGATGTTGGCGTGCTCGTCGAACCGGGCCTTGATCTCGACCAGCACCAGGACCTGCTTGCCGGCCTCGGCGGCGTCGATGAGCGCGTCGACTATCGGGGAGTCGCCGGAGGTGCGGTACAGGGTCTGCTTGATGGCGAGGACGTCCGGGTCGTTCGCCGCCTGCTCCAGGAACGCCTGCACGGAGGTGGAGAAGGAGTCGTACGGGTGGTGCAGCAGGACGTCCCGGCTGCGCAGCGCCGCGAAGATGTCGGGCGCGGACGCCGACTCGACCTCGGCGAGGTCGCGGTGCACACCGGCGATGAACTTGCGGTACTTCAGCTCGGGGTGGTCGAGACCGGCGATGCGGAAGAGGCCCGTGAGGTCGAGGGGACCCGGCAGCGGGTACACCTCGGCCTCGGAGATCTTCAGCTCGCGGACCAGCAGGTCCAGCACCTCGCGGTCGATGGACTCCTCGACCTCCAGCCGTACCGGCGGCCCGAAGCGGCGCCGCATGAGCTCCTTCTCCAGGGCCTGGAGCAGGTTCTCGGCGTCGTCCTCCTCGACCTCGAGGTCCTCGTTGCGGGTGAGCCGGAAGGCGTGGTGCTCCAGGACCTCCATGCCCGGGAACAGCTCCTCCAGGTGGGCCGCGATGACGTCCTCGATGGGGACGTAGCGGCCGGGGGAGCTCTCCAGGAAGCGGGACAGCAGCGGCGGCACCTTGACGCGGGCGAAGTGCCGGTGGCTCGTGACGGGGTTGCGCACGACGACGGCCAGGTTCAGGGAGAGGCCGGAGATGTACGGGAAGGGGTGCGCCGGGTCGACCGCCAGCGGGGTCAGGACCGGGAAGATCTGGTGCCGGAAGAGCGTGAACAGGCGTGCCTGCTCCTTCTCCGTCAGCTCGCTCCAGCGGACGAGGTGGATGCCCTCCTCCGCGAGCGCGGGGGCGACGTCCTCGTGGTAGCAGGCGGCGTGCCGGGCCATGAGTTCGCGCGAGCGGGCCCAGATCATCTCCAGCACTTCACGCGGCTGCAGGCCGGACGCCGAACGGGTGGCGACACCGGTGGCGATACGGCGCTTCAGACCGGCCACCCGGACCATGAAGAACTCGTCCAGGTTGCTGGCGAAGATCGCGAGGAAGTTGGCCCGTTCGAGCAGGGGGGTGTTCGGGTCCTCGGCCAGCTCCAGGACGCGTTCGTTGAACGCGAGCCAGCTTCGCTCCCGGTCGAGGAAACGACCCTGCGGCAGCTGGGGCCCGTCGTACGGCGACTCCTCGTACGCGTCGAGGTCCGCATCGATGTCGGGTTCCAGGTCGGATACCGCGGCGGCCACCGTGTGCGGGCGGTGCGCGGCTATGGAGCCCACGGAGGGCTGCGCGTGCTGGACCTGTGCCTGGGCGGTGTCGTGCTGACTCATGAACCCATTCTTCCGCGCCATGGGCGATACAGGCGCGTCGGAAAGCGCGGGAGGGAGGGCGTTCACGGAGCCGGGGCCTGTCCCGGGTCCCCTTTGGGCGTCCCCGTTCCCCGCGGGCCCCTCTGGGGGTGGCGAAGGCTTCGGCACGGAGGGCGTCATTGGCCGAGCGTCGCAAGTCCGTCTGAACCGTTGGTTACGGCGACATGGCGTGCGGGATATCTGGGGGCGGCTCCCGGGCGTCTACGTCGTCGGCGGCGACGTAAGTCCTCGCAGCGGAGCCGCACCCAGAGCATACGGACGTGTCACACGGCGCGGCGGCGCAGTACGGCGAAGGCCGCGGTGACGGCGAGGGCCGTGAGGGCCAGCAGGACGCCGGTCTCCAGCAGCTGGCGGGGCCAGTAGTCGGGGGACGGGAGGTACTCGCGGCCGAAGCGGGCGATGTGGTGCGCGGCGAGGCAGTGGCGGTCGCTGTAGCAGCCCGGGTCGGCGACCTTGGCACCGGAGGTGTCGATCGCCCAGCTGTGGGAGTACGGCTCCGGCTGCGTGTAGCGGCCCTGGAAGGGCCAGTGGTTGCCGCGGAACGCGTAGACCAGGAAGTAGGCGAACCCGGAGAGCGCGAGCGCGGGCAGCGTGCGGCGCACCGCGAGACCGATGAGCGCGCCGAGGGCGAGGCCCAGCAGCGGCGCGGCGACGGTGGCCGGGCCGAGCGAGAAGTAGAGGGCGCGGGGCGTGATGCCGGCCACCAGCAGGTTGCTGTGGGCGTCCCACAGCCGGTGGTACAGCGCGGCCAGCAGGCTGTTGCCGAGGACGAGGAAGCACGCGGGCACCGCGAGTTTGGCGGCGAGCCAGCGTGCGGGGGAGACGGACTGCGTCCAGGCCAGCCGGGCGGTGCCGTCCTCCAGCTCGCGGGTGATCAGCGGCCCGGCCGCGAACAGGGCGACGGCGAAGGAGGCGAGCGTGATCAGGGTGTCGGGGTCGTAGAAGAGGTCGTTGTACGCGCCCGAGGTGAAGGCGAACAGCGTCTGCGAGCTCGAGGACGCCTCCAGGACTCCGCCGTAGCCGAAGGCCTCGAGCTTGCGCTGGGTGGCGTCGGCGGCGGGGCCGGTCAGCCACAGCAGGAAGCCGGCCGTGGCGGCGACGAAGGCGAGCCAGACCCACAGGGCGGTCCGGTGCAGGCGCAGCACCGTCCAGACCAGGCCGCGGGGACGGGTGAGGACGCGGCGGGCGGACGCGGGGGACGTGAGCGTGGCGGTGGTCATGCCGTCACCGCCACGGGGGCCGCGGCCGTGCTCGGGGTGAGCAGGGCGGGGACGTCGGGGGAGCGCAGATGGGCGAGCAGGAGTTCCTCCAGGGACGGTTCTTCGGTGGCCCAGGTGCCCTCGACCGGGCCGTCGCGGCGGATCAGCGCGGTGGTGCCGCGGCCGGTCGCACGGGACTCGACGACCGTGTGCGGGGCGAGGTCGGCGGGAGTGCCGCGGCCGGTGACCACGGTGTGCGCGGCGAGCAGGTCGTCGATGCCGCCGCCGAGCCGTATCCGGCCGCCGGTCAGGAGCAGCAGGTGGTCGCAGGACTCGGCGAGCTCGCTGACGATGTGCGAGGACATCAGCACGGTGGTGCCGTGTTCGGCGGCGTCCGCCATCAGCGTGCCCATGAGCTCGTGCCGGGCGAGCGGGTCGAGGTCGGCCATCGGCTCGTCGAGCAGCAGCAGCTCGGGCCGCTTGCCGAGGGCGAGGGCGAGCGCGACGCGGGTGTGCTGGCCGCCGGAGAGGCCGCCCACCTTCAGACCGGGGTCGAGCGCGCCCTGCTCCACGATGGCGGCGGCGCGGGCCGCGTCCCAGCGGTCCGGGTTGAGCTCGGCGCCCAGGCGCAGAGTCTCGGCGATGGTCAGCCGCTGGTAGAGCGGCTTGTTCTGCCCCAGGTACGCGACCCGGTCGCGGCGGTCGCCGGGCGTGGCGCCGAGCACGGTGAGCGTGCCGGAGGTCGGCCGCAGCAGACCGGCGGCGAGTGCCAGCAGGGTCGACTTGCCCGCTCCGTTGGGGCCGACCAGTGCGCTGATCCGGCCGGCGGGCAGGCGGAAGGAACAGCCGTCGAGGGCCGCGGGGGCCCTTCGGCCGTACCTCATGCCGAGCCCGGTCGCCTCCAGGGCGACGGCCGGGGTGGTGCTCGTGGAACTCACTGGTCCCCCTCAGGGAAGAGCTCGTCGGATTTCGGGAAGTGCGCGTCGAGGACGGCGCCGAACAGGGCGTCGGCGTCCTCGCGGTCCAGTCCGGCCGCGCGGGCGCGCTGCGCCCAGGCGTCGAGTTCGGCCCGCAGGGGCGAGTCGGCCGGCTGCGTGCCGAGCGTCCTGCGGACGAAGGTGCCGAGCCCGCGGCGTGCCTCGACCAGACCCTCGCGCTCCAGCTCGCGGTAGGCCTTGAGGACCGTGTTGGGGTTGACGGCGGTGGCCTCGACCACCTCGCGGGCCGTGGGGAGTTTGTCCCCCGGCTCCAGCAGGCCCAGCCGGAGGGCCTGCTTGGTCTGCTGGACGATCTGGACGTAGGTGGCGACGCCGGAGCGCCGGTCGATGCGGTACTCGACCACCCGTACAACCACCCTTTCACTAATTGAGTAGTGAAAGGGTGGTGCAAGGGGTGCGGCAAAGTCAAGCGCGATCCTGTGAACCGATGCGGCCGGGCCGTCCGATGAGGAGACGTGAGCGAAACGAGAACCGACGGTGAGCTGCTGCGCGCCGTCGCCGAGGACGGCGACCGGCGCGCCTTCGAGGAGCTGTACCGGCGGTACGCGCCCTGGCTGACCGCGCGCCTGCGCGGCCGCTGCGCCGACGCCGGTGTGGTCGACGACGTCGTGCAGGAGACGTTCCTCGCGATCTGGCGGGGCAAGGCCCGCTACCGCGAGGAAGGCCGCTCCGAGGACGCGGCCGGGTGGCTGTGGCGCATCGGCTCGCGGCGGCTGATCGACGCGCTGCGCGGCGACGGGGCGCGCGGCCGGCTGCGGCAGGCGCTCGCGCGGCTGCGGCACCGGGACGAGGCGTCCGCGGAGGAGCGCGTGCTCGCGGGGGTGGAGCACGGGGACCTCGCGGGCGCCCTGGTCCGGCTCTCGCCGGAACTTCGGGCGGTCCTGCAGGCCACGGTCATCGACGGGCTCACCACCCGCGAGGCGGCCGTCCTGCTGGGGATTCCGCCCGGCACGGTCAAGACGCGGGCGATGCGGGCCCGGAAGCAACTGCGGGAGGCGCTGGCATGAGCAGGCAGCTATCCGATCGGGTCCGCGGCGCCGCCCGCGCCCGTCAACTGACGCGGGAGGTGGCGGCATGACGTGGCACGTCGCCGAAGAGGATCTACGGGCCTACGCCCAGGGCGAGTTGGCGCCGCCCCTGCTCTGGTCGGCCGACACCCACCTGGTCGCCTGCGCACAGTGCAGGGCCGTGCTCGCGGGCGTCGGCGACCCCGCGACGCTCGACGCCGGCTGGGAGCGGCTGGACGCCGAGCTCGACGCGCCCCGGCCCGGCCGGCTCGAGTCGCTGCTGGTGCGGCTGGGGATCGCCGACCACACCGCACGCCTGCTCACGGCCACCCCGGTGCTGCGCCGCTCCTGGCTCGCGGCGGTGGTGTTCCTGCTGGTGACGACGGTCGGGGCGGTGTACACGGCCGGTTCGCCCACCCTGTTCCTCGCCCTCGCGCCGCTGCTGCCGCTCGCCGGGGTCGCGCTCGCCTACGGGCCCGCGATGGACCCGACGTACGAGATGGCGGTCGTCGCCCCGCTGCACGGCTTCCGACTGCTCATGATCCGTACCGTCGCCGTCCTCGCCACCGGCATCGGGCTCAACCTCCTGGCCACGCTCGCCCTGCCGTCCTACGGGCTGCGCGCCCTCGCCTGGCTGCTGCCCGCCCTCGCCCTGACCGCGACCGGGCTCGCGCTGACCCCGCGGCTCGGGCCGGTGCTCGCGCCGTCGCTGGTCGGCGCCGCATGGGTCGCGCTGCTCGCCGCCCAGGCGGGCGGCGACCGCACGCCCGTTCCGTTCACCGCCGCCGGACAGGGCGCCGCCGCCGTACTGGCCGCCCTCGCCGTGGGGCTGCTCCTCCTCGTACGTGACCGCTTCGACTTCTTCTCCGGGAGTGCCGCATGACCCCCACCGTCTCCGCCTCAGGGCTGAGCCTCCGCTACGGCGGGACCCGGGCCCTGGACGACGTGTCGCTGCGGCTGACACCGGGCGTGACCGGGCTGCTCGGGCCCAACGGGGCCGGAAAGACCACCCTGTTGCGGGTGCTGGCCACGGCCGTGCCCGCCGACCGGGGCGCCTTCACCGCGCTCGGCCACGACCCTGCCACGGCCGGCGGCCGGCAGGAGGTGCGCCGCCGGCTCGGCTATCTGCCCCAGGCGCCCGGCTTCCACCCGGACTTCACGGCCTTCGAGTTCGTCGACTACGTGGCGATCCTCAAGGAGCTGACGGACCGGGCCGCGCGCCATCGCGAGGTGCGCCGCGTCCTGGACGAGGTCGACCTCGCCGGCGTACGCGGCAAGCGCATCAAGAAGCTGTCCGGCGGGATGCGGCAGCGGGTCGCGCTGGCCGCCGCACTCGTCGGCGACCCGGGCTTCCTGGTGCTGGACGAGCCGACCGTCGGCCTCGACCCCGAACAGCGCATGCGCTTCCGGGAGTTGATCGCGCAGGCCGGAGAGGGCCGCACGGTCCTGCTGTCCACGCACCAGACCGAGGACGTGGCGATGCTCTGCCACCGCGTGCTGGTGATGGCGAGCGGCCGCATCCGCTTCGACGGCACCCCGGCCGAGCTGACCGCGCAGGCGGCCGGCCGGGTGTGGAGCAGCGCCGAACGCGACCCCGGCGCGAAGGCCGGTTGGCGCACCGGCACCGGCTCCTTCCGCAATGTCGGCAGTCCGCCCGAAGGCGCCGACCTGCTCGAACCCACCCTGGAGGACGGCTACTTGCTCACCCTGGACGACGCGGGCGCGGAGGTGGCGGCATGACCGCGGTACTGGAGGAGACCTCCGTCGAGGTGCGGAGCGCGGGCCGCCGGGGCTCCTGGGCGGCCGTCTTCGCCCTGGCCCGTTTCGAGGCACGCCGGCTGCTGCTGAGCATCCCGGTGCTGCTCGCCCTGGCGGTGTACGCCGCCTGGATCGTGTGGCAGACCCCCGACTTCGAGAACGGCTACCCCGCGCTCCAGGACGCCGACCGGGCCACCCAGAGCACCCCGCTGCTGGTCGGCCTCGCGGTGCTGGTGTGCGCCAACCGCGCGGTGCTGCGCTCCGTACGGCGCGACACGGAACGCCACTTCGCCGTCCTGGTGCTTCCGCGGTCCCTGCGTACGGCGGCCCACGCCCTCGCCGTCGTCCCGGTGGCCCTGCTCACCGCCGTCGGCGTGCTCGGCCAGTTCGGCTGGGCGGCGCTGAGCTCCGGCGCGGTCGGCAGCGGTTCGCCCGGCGAACTGCTCGTCGGACCGCTGACGGTGCTGTTGTTCGGCATGCTGGGGGTGCTGGTCGCCCGGCTCGTGCCGTCGCTGATCGCGGCGCCGATGTTCATCGTGCTGCTGCTCGTGCTGTTCGTCGGCGGAGGGTTCCCCGCGGGCGGCGGCGAGCGCGGCACGCGCTGGCTGGAGCCGGTCGTGAGCGTGGCGAACTCCAAGGCGCTGCCGTCCGCACTGATGGACCGGCCCGCCGCCTGGCACGCCCTCTACCTCGCCGGGCTCGCCCTGACCGTGGCGCTGCTCGCGGTGCTGGCGGGCGGCGGCTGCGGCTGGACCCTGTCGGGCGCCCTGGCGGCCGCCGTGGCGCTCGCGCTGACCGGCGGCATCCTGCAGACCGGCGCCCTGCCCGCCGCGACGAAGGCGGCACGGGAGCGGGCCTCGGTCTCCCCCGAGAAGGAGCAGCCCTGCGTCAGGCGCGGGACCTCCACGTACTGCGCCTTCCCTGAGTGGACGCCCCGGGCGGACACCTGGGCAGGCGTGGTGCGCGACGTGCAGTCCGGGGCCGGCGGCGCCGCCCACACCCAGCCCCTCGTCGTGCGGCAGCGCATCGACGCCCGCTACGGCCTGGACAGCGATGCGGCGATCGAGCCGTCCACGACCCCGCACCAGGTGACGGTCGGCACCGCCTGGGGCGGCAACCGGGTCCCCGAGTTCTCGGCCGCCGTCGCCGCCGTGCTGGTCGCGGGCGACGAGAAGGCGGCGGGCTCGCTGTGCGACGGCCGGATGGTGACCGTCATGTGGCTCGCCCTGAACCGCCTGCCCGACCCGATGACCTCGCTGCGCAACGTCCGCCTCGACGACAGCGTGACCGGCTCGGCGATCGTCCTGTCGCCGACGGACCCGATGAACATGACGGCGGGTCAGACCGACGTCGTACGGGAGCTGCTGGGCAGGCCGGCCGGGTCCGTGGCCACGCGCGTGAAGGCGCACTGGGCGGAGCTGACGGCGCCGAAGGTGACGACCGCGCGGGTCGCGCAGCTGCTGGGCGTGACCGCACCGAAGGCGGCGGACAAGTGCGAGTGACAAGGGAGTTGGCCCTCCCCGTCCTGCGCGCGCTGCCGTGGCGGGCGCCGGCGGCGGGGGCCGGCCTCGGGCTGCTGATCGCCGGGGCGCAGCGGCTGTCGGGCGGTACGCCCGAACCCTCGCTCGCCCTGACCCTGCTGCGCACCGCGATCCTCGCGTACGCGCTGGGCCTGGCCTTCCTCCTGGACGACCCGGCCCGTCACACCACCGCCACGGTGCCGACCCGCCGCGCCCTGCGCACGGCCCTCAGGCTCGCGCTCGTCGCGCCGGTCACCGCCCTGTGGTGGACGGCCGCGCTCCTCCTCGTCCCTTCGCAGGTACGGCCCCCGGTGGGTGCCGTCACCCTCGAGGCGGCGGCCACCTGCGTCCTGGCCCTCGCGGCCGGCGCGGCGGCCGTCCGCCTGTCGGACGCCCCGGCGCCGGGCCCGTCGGTGGCGGCGGCCCTCCTCTTCGCGGCCGTCGTCACCCCTCTGCTCCTGCCGTGGCGGTGGGACCTGCTGGTCCAGCTCGGGGACGAGCGGTGGGGGGCCGCGCACGAGCGGTGGGCGTGGGTGCTGGTCGGGGCGGCGGTGCTGTGGGGACTGTGCCTGCCGGAGCCGTTGCGGCGCCGGCCTGCCGGCGCCCGGATCAGGTTTCCGTCCGGTACATCAAGTCCGTCTCGTACGTGACGAATCCCAGCCGTTCGTACACCGACACCGCCGCCTTGTTGTCCCCGTCGACGTAGAGCATCGCGGCCGGCAGCCCCTGGGCCGCCAGGTGCCGCAGGCCGATCGCCGTGAGGGCCTTGCCGAGGCCGCCGCCCTGCACACCCGGCCGCACACCGAGGACGTACACCTCGCCGAGCTGTTCCGCCGCGTGGACCTTCGTCCAGTGGAAGCCGACGAGTTCCCCGCCGCGGAAGGCGAGGAAGAAGCCCGCGGGGTCGAACCACGGCTCGGTCATGCGGGCTTCGAGGTCGCGCTGGGTGAGGGAGCCCTGCTCGGGGTGGTGGGCGAAGGCGGCGGAGTTCACCGCGAGCCAGTCGGCGTCGTCGGTGCCGGGCACGAAGGCACGGACCGTGACGTCCGCCGGGAGCACCGGCTCCGGCAGGTTCAGGTCGCGCAACGACCGCCGCATCTGGCGCAGTTCGCGGAAGAGCGTGAGCCCGAGCACCTGCGCGAGGTGCCGCGCCGCCGCGTGCCCGCCGTGCGCCCAGACCCGAAGCCGCTTGCCGGAGGCGGCGAGCAGCGCCGAGCCCAGCGCCCGCCCGTGGCCCTGCCCGCGGTGCGAGGGGTGGACGACGAGCTCGGCGGCCGGTGCCTCCACCGGGTCGGTGTCCTCCAGCTGGGCGTAGCCGACGAGTTCGTCGCCCACGTTCAGCAGGAGATGCGACACGCCCTCGCGCGCGCCGCCGCGCAGCTGGAGCCGGCCTTGCTCGGACACCGCCTGCTGGCCGTCCTCGCGGGCGGCGTCGGCGAGCAGGGAGAGCACGGCCCCGGTCTGCTCCGGGGTGAGCACGGAGTAGGTCTCGATGGAGCGGTTCCGGCCGGGCCGGGCGGTGTCGTCGCTGGTCATGCGTATGAGGGTAGTTGGCGCGAGGCGCAAAGTGGCGGTCAAGGGAGAGGCAAAGGGAAACCAGGATGTAACCACGTATCCCTTTTCGCGCTACGCGCGTTGACCCTATTCTGCGCCGGACGGTCCACTTCCTCAGCAGACCTACAGGGGGGCGTATGTCAGCCACTTCCCAGCCGAGTCCGCGCCACAGACGGACGCTCCGTCTCGTCGCCGCGGCCGCCGGTCTCGCCACCGCCGGAGCGCTCGCCGCAGCGCTTCCGGCCGACGCGCACGAGTCCAAGGGCGGCGGCCACCACGGCCCGAGCCGCTACCAGGACGTGCAACTGCTGTCCTTCAACGACCTGCACGGCAATCTGGAGCCGCCGGCCGGCTCCTCCGGGCGGGTCACCGAGCTCCAGCCCGACGGCACGACGAAGACCGTCGACGCGGGCGGCGTCGAGTACCTCGCGACCCACCTGCGCGACGCCCGCAAGGGCCACCCGTACTCCGTCACCGCGGCCGGCGGCGACATGGTCGGCGCCTCCCCGCTGATCTCGGGCCTGTTCCACGACGAGCCCACCATCGAGGCGCTGAACAAGCTCGACCTGGACGTCACGTCCGTCGGCAACCACGAGTTCGACGAGGGTGCGAAGGAGCTGGCCCGCCTGCAGAACGGCGGCTGCCACCCCACCGACGGCTGCTACACCGACAAGAAGTTCAAGGGCGCCGACTTCCCGTACCTCGCCGCCAACGTCCTCGACGAGAAGACGGGCAAGCCGATCCTCAGGCCGTACTGGGTCTGGAAGAAGAACGGCGTCAAGATCGGCTTCATCGGCGTGACGCTGGAGGGCACCCCCGACGTCGTCTCCGCCGAGGGCGTCAAGGGCCTGAAGTTCAAGGACGAGGTCGAGACGATCGACAAGTACGCCAAGGTGCTGCAGAAGCAGGGCGTGAAGTCGATCGTCGCGCTCATCCACGAGGGCGGCTTCCCGGCCTCGGGGGCCTACAACTACGACTGCGACTCCGCGGGCGCGGGCAGCGGCATCTCCGGCCCGATCGTCGACATCGCCAAGAACATCACGCCGGCCGTGGACGCCCTGGTCACCGGGCACACCCACAACGCGTACGTCTGCACGATCCCCGACCCCTCGGGCAAGCCCCGCATGGTCACCTCGGCCGCGTCCTTCGGCCGCCTCTACACGGACACGACGCTGACGTACGACCGCGTCACGGGTGACATCGCCCGTACGTCGGTGAAGTCGGCGAACCACGTGGTCACGCGGACCGTCGCCAAGGCGCCCGACATGACCGCGCTGATAGGCAGGTGGAACACCCTCGCGGCGCCGATCGGCAACCGCCCCATCGGCTACATCTCGGCCGACGTGCCGAGCACCGGCACCGAGTCCCCGATGGGCGACCTCATCGCCGACGCCCAACTGGCGTACGGCAAGGAGCTGGACCCGGAGACCGACCTCGCGCTGATGAACCCGGGCGGCGTGCGGGCGGGCCTGACCTACCAGGCCACCGGCAGCGAGGGCGACGGCGTGGTGACCTACGCCGAGGGCTTCACGGTGCAGCCGTTCTCCAACACCGTGAACCTTCAGGACTTCACCGGCGCCCAGCTGGTCCAGGTCCTCAAGGAGCAGGTGAGCGGCGGGAACTCGAGCTCCCCGAAGGTCCTCCAGCCGTCGTCGGGCCTGACGTACACCCTGGATCTGACGAAGACCGGCGCGGACCGGGTCGTCACCGACTCCATCAGGCTGAACGGCGCCGCGATCGACCCGGCCGCCACCTACCGCGTCGCGACCAACAGCTTCCTCGCCGGCGGCGGCGACGGCTTCACGACGTTGGGACAGGGCACGAACGACCTGGTCGGCACGGACGACCTGACGGCCCTGGAGAAGTACATGACGGCCAACTCCTCGGCGTCGAGCCCGATTTCACCTCCCGTGCCCGGCCGGATCACGATCGTGAGCTAGCTCGCACAGCGGCGGTAGAGGTTGCGTGTGGGGCCGGTGCGCATGATCGGATGGTTCGATGCGTACCCCCCACATATCGACGCATGCCGGTATAAACATCTTTGACGCCTTCGACGGTTTTGTCGCGAACGAGGGTGAGGAGGACGAGGAGCCCTGGGCCCCGCCCAACCACCGGCGAGGCAGCCGCCGCCGCAAACGCGGCCGCCTCGCCGGACTGCCCCTCGTGCTCAAGGCGGTGGCGGGCCTCTGTGTCCTCACCGCCTTCCTCACGCTCGCCGACCGCTGGGCGCTGCTCTACGCCGAACACCGCGCGGCCGAGGTCCTCAAGGACCGGATGAAGCTGACCGCGGCGCCCGAAGTGGACATCGCCGGATTTCCCTTCCTCACCCAACTCGCCGACGGGCGGCTGCAGTCGGTGCGGGTGACCGTGCCGGACGTCGCGGCCTCCAGGGTCACGCTCGCCAAGGTCACGGCCACCGCACACGACGTACGGCTGGACGCCCCCGACGGGCCGACGTCCGTACGGGGCGCGGGAATTCCCCGGCTCGACGGCGACGTCCTGCTCTCCTTCGCCGACCTCAACCGTGAACTCGGCGCCTCCCAGGTCACGTTCACCGGCCGAGGGCATGACCGGGTGCTGGCCCGCGGTACCTTCCCGGTGGCCGGCCACGACCTCCGGCTGCGTGCGGACGCCCGCATCGGCCGCGACGGCGACCACGGCATCGCCACGCAGATCGGCGGCATGCAGCTGGACATCGGCGACCTGGCGACCTACCGGCCCGGCACCCGGGCCTCCGAGGGCCTGCACCTGACCCACCGCTCCGTCGCGCGCCTCACGCGCGAGACGCGCAAGGCGAAGGCGCTGTTCTCGGTCCCGGCGGTGATCCGGCGGCTCGGCGTGCCCGACCCCGTCGTACGCGAGGCCCTGCGCTCCGACGACAAGCTGGCGCGGGTGACCGGCACACCGCGCTTCATCCACCGGGCCATGCGCCTGAACCTGATCGACCTGGCCCTGTCCCACCCCGCCCTGCTCAAGCGCCTCGGCTTCGACCCGGCCCTGCTGAACGAACTGCCCCGGCTCACCCGCCCCGTCCTCGCCGACCGCCTCTCCCTCGGCTTCCGGCTGCCGGCACCGCACCGCGGCGCGCTGCGGCTCAGGGACGTACGCGTGGAGAAGGACGGGATCAGGGTGCGGATCGTGGGCGCGGGTCTGGCCGTCGGATAAATCCTGTGTGAATGCGGGTTCGGTTCCCGGGTTTCTCTGAGATTTTAGTTTCAGAGGCAATGCACATTCGTTCTTATTGACTTCCAAGGCAAATTCGCTTTTCCGCCTTCGGAAATGCCGTAGTGTTTTCCATGTCGAAAGCGAACAACGCGAAAGCGAAGGAGAACACCATGAGCTTCCACAAGATCGCCCCGGTGAAGAAGGCCCACAAGCCCGCTCCGGCCCCGAAGAAGAAGGCGCCGAAGAAGCCCGCCCCGAAGCGGCCCGTCGGCCACAAGCACTGAGTTCCCGCGCGAGGCGGGGCCACCGGTCGCAGCGAACATGCGCTCGCGCCGGTGGCCCCGCCTCGGCCATTTCCAGGGCCTTGCGCCCGAAGGGAGTCGACCATGAGCGAGGTCCGTGCGGCATTCCGCCGTTTCTGGCCGCTGACCCGCGGCGACCGCAGATGGCTAGCGGTGATCGTCGGGTGCGTGGTGGTGGCCGCGCTCGCCGAGACCGCCTCGATCCTGCTGTTCGCCGAGCTCACGGACCATGCCCTGAAGGCCGGTTCGCTCGCCGCCTTCTGGGGCCCGGCGGGCGCCTGGCTGGGCGTGGCCGCGCTCGGCGCGCTCGTCGGCTACCTCGGCAACTCGCTCGCCACCTGGACCGCCGAGAGATTCGTGCTGCGGCTGCGGGCGGGCGTGTTCCGGCACGTCCAGCGGCTCCCTCCGCACTTCTTCCAGCGGCACCGCCACGGCGACCTGGTGGAGCGGCTGACCGGTGACGTCGAGGCCATCGAGCAGCTGGTCGTCTCCGGCGTGGCCGGCACGGTCTCCGCCGCCTTCTCGGCCGTCTTCTACGCGGCCGCCGCCCTGTATCTGCGCTGGGACCTGGCCCTGGCCACCTTCGTCCTCGCGCCCCTGTTCCTGCTCGCCGCCCGCCGCTTCTCCGGCCGTATCAGGACCGCCTCTCAGGACGAGCGGGTCGCCGACGGCGCGATCACCTCCGTGGTGGAGGAGTCGCTCGGCAACATCGTCCTCACCCAGGCGTACAACCGCGGCCGGGACGAGGAGCAGCGGCTCGACCGCGAGGCCCGCGCCTGGATGAAGGCGTCCGTGCGGGGGGCCCGGCTGAGCGAGATGTACGAGCAGTTCGTCGAGGTCGTCGAGACGCTGTGCGTCCTCGCGGTGATCGGCCTCGGCGTCTGGGAGATCTCGGCAGGCCGCATGACCCTGGGCCAGCTCCTGGCCTTCGCCGCCTTCATCGGCTACCTCTACCCGCCGGTCCGCAGCCTCGGCCAGCTCGGTCTCACCCTCACCGCCGCGACCGCGGGGGCCCAGCGCCTGAACGAGATCCTCGACGCGAGGCCCGCCGTCACCGACCCCGCCGCACCGGTCCCCGCGTGGCCGGTGCGCGGCTGGGTCGCCTTCCACGACGTGTCCTTCCGCTACCCCGCCTCGCCCCGCGCCTCCCTGCGCGACGTGACCTTCACCGCGGGCCCCGGTGAGCTGGTCCTCGTCACCGGCTCCAGCGGCGCCGGCAAGTCGACCCTGTCCAAACTCCTCACCCGCTTCTACGACCCCTCGCAGGGCACCATCACCCTGGACGGCGTCCCGCTCACGGACATGAGCCTGGAGTTCCTGCGCGAGAACGTGGTCCTGCTGCCCCAGGAGACGCTCGTCCTCAGCGGCACGATCCGGGAGAACATCGCCTGCGGACGGCCCGGCGCGAGCGACGCCGAGATCGAGCGGGCGGCCCGGGAGGCGGCGGCGCACCACTTCATCGACGCCCTGCCCGAGGGCTACGACACCCACCTCGCGCCCGGCACGGCCGCCCTCTCCGGCGGCCAGCTCCAGCGCATCGCCATCGCCCGCGCGATGCTGCGCACCGCACCGGTCCTCGTCCTGGACGAGCCGACGGCGGGCCTGGACGCGGTCGCCGCACGCCAGGTGGTGCAGCCGCTGCGCAGGCTGGCGGCGGGCCGAACGACGATCATGATCACGCACGATCTGAGCCTCGCGCCGGACGCGGACAGGATCCTGGTCGTCGACAACGGCCGGCTGGTGGAGGCGGGCACCCACCGGGAACTCCTCGCCGGGCGGGGCGCCTACGCGCGGCTCGCCGAGCCACTGCCGGACGCCGCGGCCGACGTACCGCCGGCGCACGACGAGACCATGATCCTCAGGTGGTAGCCCGGAGGGTGTGGCCGAGGGGGACGGAGGCGGATCCGCCGGCGGTGGCGGTCGCCCACCCGGGCCCGCTACGGCGCCTCCGGGGCCTCCGGCGGCGGTATGGGTGCCCCCGGCAGCCGTACCGTCACCGCCGTGCCGCCGCCCTCGGCCCGTTCCAGCGTGACCTCGCCGCCGGCCTGCTGGATGGTGCGGGCCACTATGGACAGGCCCAGACCCGAGCCCGGCAGCGCGCGTGCGCTGGGGGAGCGCCAGAAGCGGTCGAAGACGTGGGGGAGTTCGTCGGCGGCGATGCCGGGGCCGTGGTCGCGGACGGTCAGGATGCCGCTGCCGAGCTCCACCTCGATCGTGCCGTGCTCCGGGCTGAACTTCACCGCGTTGTCGAGGATGTTGACGATCGCCCGCTCCAGCGCGGCCGGCTCCGCCCGTACGTACCAGGGCTGCAGGTCCGCCTTGATCGTCAGCTCCGGGCCGCGCAGCCGGACGCGGCGCAGCGCTGCCTCCACGGTGTCCTCCATCGAGACGACCTGCACGCGCTCGCCGCGCTGGCCCTCCGACCGCGACAGCTCCTGAAGGTCGCCGATCAGCGCGGCCAGTTCGGTCATCTGCGCCTTCACGGACGCGAGCAGCGCCTTGCGGTCCGCCTCCGGCAGGGGGCGGCCGGTCTCCTCGCTCCGGCTGAGCAGCTCGATGTTCGTCCGCAACGAGGTGAGCGGGGTGCGCAGTTCGTGCCCGGCGTCCGCGATGAGCTGCTGCTGCAGTTCACGGGAGCTGGCCAGGGCGGACGTCATCGAGTTGAACGATCGCGACAGCCGCGCGACTTCGTCCTCGGCGTCGTCCTCCACGGGAATCCGCACACTCAGGTCCTCGGTCCGCGCGACGGTCTCCACGGCCTCCGTGAGCTTGTCCACGGGCCGCAGCCCCGCCCGGGCGACGGCCAGTCCTGCCGCGCCCGCGCCGAGCACTCCGACACCGGAGACGAGGAGAAGGATGAGGGCGAGTTCGTTGAGGGTGGACCGGGTGCTGCTGAGCGGGGTCGCCAGGAGCACGGCGACCCCCTTCGAGTCGTTCGTGTCGACGCCCAGGTACAGGGTCAGCACCCGTACCGCGTTGCCGTCCTCGTCCGTGCCGTCACGGAACAACCCGGCATTGGGCTTGGCGTCCCTGATGACCTTCTTGTCGGCGCCGGTGACCTTGACCGTGCCGGGGGAGTTCGGGTCGACGCAGGGGCGGCCCTGTTCCTTGATCGCCTGGACGTAGTCGTTCCGGCCGTGGAACGGCTGGGTGTTCTCCTGCGGGGTCTGCGTGCACCTCGCCAGCAGCGCCTGGACCGTACCGGGCCGCCGGGCCATGTCCCTCAGGTCGCCGTCGACCTGGTCGTACAACTTCCCCTGCACGATGAACCAACAAGTCACCGAAACGGCCGCCACCGCGAAAGCCACCGCGGCAGCGACGAGCATCGCCAGCCGCGACCGGATCGGCAGCGTCTGGAAGCGTCGCAGGACCTTCCTCACTCCGCGCCGCCCTGGCGCAGCGCATACCCCACCCCGCGCACCGTGTGCACGAGGCGCGGCTCGCCGCCCGCCTCGGTCTTGCGGCGCAGGTACATGACGTAGACGTCGAGGGAGTTGGACGAGGGCTCGAAGTCGAAGCCCCACACGGCCTTCAGGATCTGCTCGCGCGTGAGGACCTGCCGCGGGTGGGCCATGAACATCTCCAGGAGCGTGAACTCGGTACGCGTCAGCTCCACCGGCCGCCCGCCCCGCGTCACCTCCCGCGTCGCCAGATCCATCCGCAGGTCCGCGAAGGACAGTGCCTCGTCCTCCTGGTCCGTGCCGGCGAGGGCGGCCGCCGCGTAGGAGCTGCGGCGCAGCAGCGCGCGGACGCGGGCGAAGAGCTCGTCCAGCTCGAAGGGCTTGACCAGGTAGTCGTCCGCGCCGGCGTCGAGACCGGTCACGCGGTCACCCACCGTGTCCCGCGCCGTGAGCATCAGGATCGGCGTCGTCGTGCCGGCACCGCGCATGCGGCGCGCGGCGGTCAGGCCGTCCATGCGCGGCATCTGGATGTCGAGGACGACCAGGTCGGGCTGGTACGCGGTCGTCTTCTCCAGGGCGTCCGCGCCGTCCACGGCGACCTCGGTGGCGTACCCCTCGAAGGCGAGGCTGCGCTGGAGTGCTTCGCGCACCGCCGGCTCGTCGTCGACGATCAGGATGCGCTGGGGGTCACGGTCGCCATCGGCGGGGCTCATGGGCTTCGGGTTCCTCGGGTGCGGTGGATCGGCAAGGGGCTGAAAGTACCTGTATCTGCTTGAACCTGGTGAACGCCTTCAGCCTCGCATGTTTCCCCGCGGTCTCGTACGGAGCAGGGGATGCGCGGTCAGCCGCGCAGCGCCGCCAGGTGGTTCAGCGGCACCTTGCGCCGGTGCGGGCGGGCCCCGGAGGTGCGCAGGCCCATCAGCTGGGGAACCGCCACCACCTCGGGCGCCCGGCCCACGGGCGCGTGCAGTTCGTACGCCACCTCCAGGGCCAGGGCGAGGCCGGCGGGGTCGAGGCCGGACACCGGGTGGGACACCCGCTTGATCATGACGTGCTCCCTTCTGGTGCGTACAAGGTCAGTTGCCGCTGCCGCCCGCCCTGAGCGTGGCCAGGTCGGACTTGACGGTGTTGATCGGGATGGCGAAGCCGAGGCCGACGCTGCCGGCGTCGGAGGATCCCGAGGACGACTGTGAACTGGCGCTGTACATCGCGGAGTTGATGCCGATGATGTTGCCCGCGGCGTCGATCAGCGCGCCGCCGGAGTTGCCCGGGTTGAGCGAGGCGTCGGTCTGGATCGCCTTGTACGTCGTCGTCGAGGAGCCGGTGTCGCCGTTGAACTGCCGGCCACCGAAGGAGAACGGCCACTGGCCGTTGCCGCCGCCCTGCCCCTGCCCCTGGCCCTGTCCCTGGCTCTCGTCGGTCGAGACGGTCACGTCGCGGTTGAGCGCGGAGACGATGCCGCTGGTGACCGTGCCGCTCAGGCCCTCGGGGGAGCCGATCGCCACGACCGTGTCGCCGACCTGCACGCCGCTGGAGTTGCCGAGGCTGGCGGCCTTGAGGCCGGAGGCGTTCTCCAGCTTGATCAGGGCGAGGTCCTTCTTGCTGTCCGTGCCGACGACCTTCGCGGTGTAGCTCTTGCCGCTGTTGGTCGTCACCTTGATCGACGAGGCGCCGGAGACGACGTGGTTGTTGGTGACGATCTCGCCGTCGCTGGTGATGATCACGCCGGAGCCGGTGGACTGGCCGGCGTTCGAGGTGGCGCTGATCTCGACCACGCTCGGGCTCACGGCCGCGGCGATGGTGGCGACGTCGCCCCTCTTGCTGGAGGGCACCACGTTCGTGCTGGTGCTGCTGGAGGCGACGGTGTCGCTGCCGGTCAGCTGCTGGAAGGCGTACGCGGTACCGCCGCCGACGGCCGCGGCGACGATCGCCACGGCGGCCAGCAGGGCGACCGGTCCCCGGGTCCGCTTCGTGCGCGCCGGAGCCGGTGCGGACCCGGCGGACGCGGGGTCGGCGGCCAGGGGGGCCGTACCGCCGCCGTAGCCGCCACCGCCGTGGCCGCCACCGTCACCGCTGTATCCCGGCGGCTGCGCCGGCGGGGGCGGCCACTCGGGGTTCACGGGGGAGGGGGCGGGCTGCTGCCGGGGGTACGCGTGCTGCTGCCCGCCCTGGTAAGGGTCCTCGTACTCGCCGCTGCGGCGGAAGCTCTCGGTCATGGAGAAAGCTTGTCCCGTGACCATGAGAGTCCGCTGAGTGCTTCCTGAGAAGCCCGGCAGAACCTCGTTTGCCCGATATAAAGACGCGGCACGGCCGGGGCCGAAGGGAAACGGGAAGTTGCCGTGACGTGAGATCACGGAAGGCGGCGGGCGAATACTTCCCGGGTTTGTGTAAGCCCTGTGTAAAGCGTGATCAGTGGGGCGCAATCTTGGTCGGTACACGCTCTTTTACTCATCAACCATCACAGGAGACCTAGGTGATACGTGCCCTGCGCGGCCGCCTCAGACGCCCCGCCACGGCGTTTCCCGCGGCCGCCCTCGCGCTCGCCCTCAGCTGCGCCGGCGTCCTCGCCGCCCAGCCGGCGAACGCGTCGGACGGACTGCCCGACCCTGGTGTGAGGGCCCAGCAGCAGACCGCCCCGCAGCCCACCGTCCCGGACCAGGAACTGCACTCCCGCGTGATCAAGGCCGCGGAGAAGACGGCCACACCGAGGACGGCCAAGGCGAGCCCGTTCATCATCGGCGGCAGCGAGACGACGATCTCCAGCGCGCCGTGGATGGTCCAGCTCGCCTACTACGACGACACCACCGGCGACGGCTACTTCTGCGGCGGCGCCCTGGTCGCCCCGAACAAGGTCCTCACCGCCGCCCACTGCGTCGCGGGCCTGGACTGGGTGAAGAACGGCGCCGTCCTGGCCGGGACGACCGACCTGTACGACTCCACGAACGGCACCGTGGCGGGTGTGTGGCGCCAGTGGAACCACCCGAAGTACAGCTCCACGGCCATCCAGAACGACATCGCGGTCCTCACCCTGGACCGCCCGCTGGACATGCCGACGCTGCAGCCGGCCTCCTCGAGCGACGACGCGCTCTACACGGCGGGCCGTGACTCCGTCGTCTACGGATGGGGCCTGACCTCCGGCGCCGACGGCGCGGACCTGTCGGCCAAGCTGAAGACCGCGACGCTGCCGCTGGTCGCCGACTCGACCTGCAACAGCGCGATGCAGAGCGTCCTCGGGGAGGACGACTTCGCCGAGGGCTCGATGCTCTGCGCGGGCACCCCGGCCACCGGCGGCGACGCCGGCACCACCACGCCCTGCAACGGCGACTCCGGCGGCCCGCTGGTCTCCGGCGGAAAGATCATCGGCATCGTGTCCTGGGGCGTCCAGGGCTGCACCGCCGAGGGCGCCTACCCCGTCTTCACCAAGGTGAAGGCGTACACCTGGGCCGCCCAGCCGCGCATCGACGACACCGACCTGTCCTACGACGGCAAGGCCGACCTGCTGGCCCGCACCCCGTCCGGCAACCTCTTCGAGCAGGACAGCAAGGGCACGTCCCTCGCGCAGCGGGCCTACACCGGCAACGGCTGGGAGGGCATCAGCTGGGGCCTGCAGGCCGACCTGGACCGGGACTTCTACCAGGACCTGATCGTCCGCGACAAGGCCGACGGCAAGCTGCACCGCAGCTACTTCGACCACTCCACGGGCGAGTTCACGTGGATGCAGATCAGCTCGGTGTGGGGCGGCTACACGTCGTACGCCATCCCCGGCGACCTCACCGGCGACGCCCGCCCCGACCTGGTCGCGGTGGACTCGGACGGCTCGGTCTACCTCTACCCGGGCAAGGGCACCGGCGAGTTCTACGGCCGCGTCAAGGTCGTCGACAAGGCATGGAAGGGCGTGAAGATCTTCGGCCACGGCGACCTGTCCGGCGACGGCAAGCCCGACCTGCTGGTCCGCAACAGCTCGGGTGTGCTGTACCTGTACCGCGGCACCCAGCAGGAGCACACGCCGTGGTCGTCCCGCATCCAGGCCCGTACCGGCTGGAACTTCACGTCCTACGTGGCGAACGGCGACGTGACGGGTGACGGCGTCGCCGACGTCATGGCCCGCGACTCGGGTGGCACGCTGTGGCTGTACCCCGGCACGAACAAGGCGTCGAGCGGCCTGTTCGGCTCGCGCGTCAAGCTGGGGACCGGCTTCAACCAGTACAACCTGCTGTTCTGAGACCCACCTGAAGGTGTACGGCGGTGCTGCTCAGCCCTCGCAGCCGCAGGACCGCCGTATCACCAGGCTGGAGGGGAACTGCTTGAGCCGCTCCCGCCGCGACCCCGCCACCCGCAGCCCGTCGTCGAGCACGAGGTCCACGGCGGCCCTGGCCATCGCGGAACGGTCGGAGGCGACCGTGGTCAGGGGCGGGTCGGCGAGCCCCGCCTCCTTGATGTCGTCGAAGCCGGCCACCGCCAGCTCGCCCGGCACGTCGATGCGCAGCTCGCGGGCGGCCCGCAGCACGCCGATCGCCTGGTCGTCGGTGGAGCAGAAGATCGCGGGCGGGCGCCGGGGCCCGGCGAGGATCTCCAGGGCCACCTTGTAGGCGTCGTAGCGGTTGTACGGCGCCTCGAAGAGCCGGCCCTCGGTCGGGATCCCGGCCTCCTCCATCGCGCGCCGCCAGCCCTCGACGTGGTCGGAGACGGGGTCGCCGACGACGGGGGTCTCGGCGGTGCCGCCCATACAGGCGACGTAGTCGTAGCCGTGCCCGAGCAGATGGCGGACGGCCTGCTGGGCGCCGTCCAGGTCGTCGATCACCACGGCGACGTCGTCGATCGCCTCGGGCCGCTCGTGCAGCAGGACCACCCGGGCGTCCCAGGCGTCTATCTCGGCGGCCGCCAGGTCGTTCAGGGCGTGGCTGACCAGGATCAGCCCGGACACCCGCATGCCGAGGAAGGCCCGCAGATAGTGGACCTCGCGCTCGGCCACGTAGTCGGTGTTGCCGACGAGCACCATCTTCCCGCGCTCGGAGGCGGCCTGTTCGACCGCGTGCGCCATCTCCCCGAAGAAGGGCTGGCGCGCGTCCGGGATGATCAGACCTATGAGATCCGTGCGACGCGACGCCATCGCCTGGGCGACGCGGTCGGGCCGGTACCCCAGCTCCTTGATGGCGGCGAGGACACGCTCGCGCGTGGCCGGGGCGACCGGCCGGGGTCCGTTGTTGATGACATAGCTGACGACGGCGGTGGAGGTCCCCGCCAGCCGTGCCACGTCATCCCTAGTCACCTTGGCCACGCGCGGAGTCTACGCGGATATACCGGCTCCGGGCAGGGCGGAAGAGGCATCCCCCGGGGCCGCCCGTGCGGAACCGATGCCCCCGTCGGGGGTCCGCTATGCCTCCGCCGTCACCTCGGCACCGTCCCGCGCGGTGGCCTCGTCCGCAGTGTCCGGCTTTGCCCGGTCCGCCTTGGCCTTGGCGTCCTCGGAGGAGCGATCGCCCTTCTCGGGCGTAACGAATCGATAACCGACGTTCCGGACGGTCCCGATCAGCGACTCGTGCTCGGGCCCGAGCTTGGCGCGCAGCCGCCGTACGTGGACGTCGACCGTGCGGGTGCCCCCGAAGTAGTCGTAGCCCCAGACCTCCTGGAGCAGTTGTGCGCGCGTGAAGACGCGGCCCGGGTGCTGCGCGAGGTATTTCAGGAGCTCGAACTCCTTGAAGGTGAGGTCGAGGACCCGGCCCTTGAGCTTGGCGGAGTACGTCGCCTCGTCCACCGACAGGTCGCCGTTGCGGATCTCCATCGGGGAGTCGTCGTTGACGATCTGCTGCCGTCCCATGGCCAGCCGCAGCCGTGCCTCCACCTCCGCGGGGCCGGCGGTGTCGAGCAGTACGTCGTCGATGCCCCAGTCGGCGGTGACGGCGGCGAGGCCGCCCTCGGTGACGACCAGGACGAGCGGGCAGCCGGGGCCGGTGGAGCGCAGCAGCTGGCACAGGCTGCGCACCTGTGGCAGGTCACGGCGGCCGTCGACGAGGATGACGTCGGCGCCGGGGGTGTCGACCAGGGCGGGTCCCTCCGCGGGGGCCACGCGCACGTTGTGCAGCAGCAGGCCGAGGGCGGGAAGCACCTCCGTCGACGGCTGAAGGGCATTGGTCAGGAGCAGCAGAGAACTCATACGTCTGGTTCCTCCTCGGTCCCTGCGAGGACGTGTGCGGTGTCACCTGCTCTGCGATCCCGGGGCCCCGTACATCGGCGGTCACCTGGAATTTCCCGGTGATTCCCGCTTCGTATACAACGCTTCCGAAAGCACAAAAGGACCCGGGGGCTACGCTGCCCGAGTCCTCTGCCCAGCAGAATAGCCCACATGAGCATCACTCCGGCAGGTCGTGTGGCGCGTTCCACCGTTCGTCCACATACCGAGACGGTCACTCGCATGCCTTTGCGGACGTTTCTGACGACGGACGACGGGGTGCCGATCGATGCCGTATACGATCCGCCGGCGATCGTGTCCGACGTCTCCGCGACACCCTCCCGCGACCTCGTGTTCGTGATCGCGCACGGCTTCACGGGCGACGCGGACAAGCCGCACGTGCGGCGTGTGGTCGAGGCGTTCGCGCAGCACGGGGCGGTCGTCTCGTTCTCCTTCCGGGGCCACGGCGCGTCCGGCGGGCGGTCCACGGTCGGCGACCGGGAGGTGCTCGACCTGGCGGCCGCGGTGGAGTGGGCCCGCGAGCGCGGGCACGCGCGCGTGGCGACCGTCGGCTTCTCCATGGGCGGCTCGGTGGTGCTGCGGCACGCGGCGCTCTACGGGCCGGGGCGCGAGGGGCGCACGGAAGCGTCCACGGACGCGGTGGTTTCGGTGAGTGCACCGGCCCGCTGGTACTACCGGGGGACCGCCCCTATGCGCAAGCTCCACTGGCTGGTAACGCGCCCCGAGGGCCGGCTGGTGAGCCGCTACGGATTCCGTACGCGCATCCACCACCGCGAGTGGGACCCGGTGCCGCTGTCGCCCGTGGAGGCCGTCCCGCGGATCGCCCCCACGCCGCTGCTGGTCGTGCACGGCGACCGCGACGGGTACTTCCCGCTCGACCACCCCCGCATGCTCGCCGCCGCGGCCGGTGACCACGGCGAACTGTGGATCGAGGGCGGCATGGGGCACGCCGAGCACGCGGCCACGGACGAGCTGCTGGACCGGATCGGGGACTGGGCCGCCGCACGGGCGGGCTAGCCTGACGGGGTACACAGCCGACCGGCTGCCCATTGACCGTTAGTTGAGGAACCGGATGCCAAAGGTCACGGTGCGCTTCTGGGCCGCCGCGAAGGCCGCGGCCGGGGTCGCCGAGGAGCCGTACGACGCGGCCACCCTCGCCGAGGCGCTCGACGCCGTGCGCGAGCGCCACCCCGGTGAACTGACGCGCGTCCTGCGGCGATGCTCGTTCCTCGTCGACGGTGACCCCGTGGGCACCCGCGGACATGAGACGGTACGGCTGGCCGACGGCGGCACGGTCGAGGTGCTCCCGCCGTTCGCAGGAGGGTGAGGATGACCGATCAGCCGTACGACCCGTATCAGCAGCCGTACCAGCAGCCGCAGCAGCAGACCTGGCCCGGGCAGCAGCAGCCGCATCAGCAGCAGGCGCAGCAGGGCTACGAGGGCCAGGGGTACGAGGGTCACGAGGGGTACGACGACCCGTACGCCGCCCAGCAGTACACGCAGCAGTGGCAGGGGCAGACGTGGGACGCGCAGGCCCAGATGCCGGCGCCGTCGGCGATGTCCGGCGCGGAGACGGCGTACATGGCGCAGCAGGGGCCTCAGCCGGCCGCGCAGCAGTGGCAGCAGCCGCAGGCACCCGCGGCGGCCGCCCCTGCCGCCGGTGAATCCCCGGACGCGGGCTACGGCCCCGCCACCGTCGCCGGCAACGCCCGCATCACCGACGCCCAGCGGGCCCGCCTCGAGGGGCGTTCGCCGATCATCGAACCGGGCATGCAGCCGGCCGCGCTCACGGCGCTGCTGGGGCTGCTGCTGGCGGGTGCGGCGGCGGTCGGCTCGTACGCCCTGCTCGTGCCGCTCGTCGTCCTCCAGGCGGTCACCGCGGCGGGCTGGTTCCGGCTGAACGGCATGTGGCCGGCCCGGCAGGGCATCGCCCTCGCCTTCCTCGGCGCACTGGCCGCGGACGCCGCGCTGCTGGTGGCGGGCCGGGAGAACGGCCCGGCGGCGATCCTCGGCACCCTCGGCGTCTGGGTCCTGCTCTCCCTCGTCCTTCAGCTGCGCTCGCACGCGGACCCGGACGAGCGGATGTACGGCCTGATGGCGGGCGTCGCCTCGGCGGCGCTGTCCATCGTGGCGGCCGGATACCTCGCCGCCTCGGCGGACGCGGCGACCGTCGGCGCCGCCGCGGCGGCCGTGGCCGTGCTGGCCCGCGCCCTGCCGCTGCCCACCCCGGCGTCGGTCGTCGTCTCGCTGCTCGCCGCCGCGGGCGCGGGCATCGCTGCCGGTTCGATGACCGGCTTCGGAACGAAGGGCGCGCTGCTGGGCGCGGGCGCGGCGGTGTGCGCGCTGATCGGCCACCGGGTGGCGAGCTACGACTACCCGTCGAGGTTCGTGCACTTCACGGCGGGCGTCGCCCTGCCGCTGACGGCCGCGGCGCCGGTGGTGTACGTGCTGGGGCGGGCGCTCGGATAGGGCCCGGCCGTGCCGCGGCGGCTCCTGTCACAGGTGATCGACAATTCCCGGGCGGCCGCCCGCCCCAGGGTTACGCTCGCGCTGGGCGGCCACCCGGTCGTCGGGACCACTCGTGATCGTCCGGCCAGGTGGGGGAACATCGCATGCGCGCGCTGCGAATACTTCTGATCGTCGTCGTGATCCTCGGCGGCCTGTTCGTGGTGGCGGACCGGGTCGCGGTGTACTTCGCCGAGGACGAGGCGGCCTCCAAGCTGAAGACCACCGAGAACCTCGCCTCCACCCCGGACGTGTCCATCAACGGCTTCCCCTTCCTCACCCAGGTCGCCTCCGGGAAGCTGGACGACGTCGAGGTCGGTATCAAGGACTACGAGGCCGACACCGGCGAGGGCGGCAGGGGCGGACCGGCAACGATCCGTATCGACGACCTGAAGGCGCACATGAAGGGCGTCTCCTTCTCCGGCGACTACAGCTCCGCCACCGCGGCCGACGCCACGGGCACCGCGACCATCGCCTACGACGAGCTGCTCAAGGCGGCCAAGTCGCAGCCGACGCAGATCATCACCGGGGTCACCGCCCAGGTCGTAGGCCTCTCCGACGGCGGCAACGGCAAGATCAGGGTCGACGTCAAGTTCAGGACCCCGCTCGGCACCCGGACGTATCCCGTGCTCAGCACGGTGGCCGTCCACGGCGACGACGTGCGGGTGCACGCCGACAACCTGCCCAAGCTGGTCGTCGACCTCGCCGACTCCCGTGTCCGCGCGATCACCGACTTCAAGCAGACCATCGACCGGCTGCCGGGCGACGTGAAGCTGGACAGTGTGCAGGCCGCCAAGGACGGTGTGGAGATCACGGTGAAGGGTTCGAACGTCAAGCTCGCGGGGTAGGCCATCGAGCGGCGCGCGGCGTGCGGCGTGCGGCGCCGGGGGTGACCGCCGGGTGTCCGAAACGCGAGACGTCGGCGTCCGCGCCGTAGCTGTGATGACCGATACATCCGCCCGTGAGCCGTGCCGCCGCGGCCCGGGCCGAGATCGTTTCCCACATCCCGGACATTCGCGTCTCACGATACGACACACCGGTGACATGCCAGCCTGTCCGTCCCTACGATCGACGACATGAAGCGACAGGCGGATCTCACGAAGCGGCGGGCAGTCGACCTGTGCCGCGTCGCCGCCATGCTCTGTCGCACCTTCTGAGCGGAAGCTCGACTTCCGCATTCCCGCCGCCCTGACCAGGGCATCTCTGCGCGCCGCCGCCTGCGCGCGCAAATCTCGCACTCGCACGCCCCGCCGCAACTGCCCCGGAGGAGACAAGAAGATGAGCCGCAGCGACGTCCTCGTCGACGCTGATTGGGTCCAGGAGAACCTGGACAACCCGAACATCGCGATCGTGGAGGTGGACGAAGACACGTCCGCCTACGAGAAGAACCACATCAAGAACGCGATCCGCATCGACTGGACCGCGGACCTTCAGGACCCGGTGCGCCGCGACTTCATCGACCAGGAGGGCTTCGAGAAGCTCCTGTCGGCGAAGGGCATCGCCAACGACACGCTGGTGATCCTCTACGGCGGCAACAACAACTGGTTCGCGTCCTACGCCTACTGGTACTTCAAGCTCTACGGCCACGACAACGTCAAGCTGCTCGACGGTGGCCGCAAGAAGTGGGAGCTGGACGCCCGCGAGCTGGTCGAGGAGGTCCCGGAGCGGCCCGCCACCGACTACAAGGCCAAGCCGCAGAACACCGCGATCCGCGCCTTCCGCGACGACGTCGTCGCCGCGATCGGTTCGCAGAACCTGGTCGACGTCCGGTCCCCCGACGAGTTCTCGGGCAAGCTCCTCGCCCCGGCTCACCTGCCGCAGGAGCAGTCCCAGCGCCCGGGCCACGTCCCGAGCGCCCGCAACATCCCGTGGTCGAAGAACGCCAACGACGACGGCACCTTCAAGTCGGACGAGGAGCTCAAGGAGCTCTACGCCGACGAGCAGGTGGACCTGGCCAAGGACACCATCGCCTACTGCCGCATCGGTGAGCGCTCCGCGCTGACCTGGTTCGTGCTGCACGAGCTGCTCGGTGTCGAGAACGTCAAGAACTACGACGGCTCCTGGACCGAGTACGGCAGCCTCGTCGGCGTTCCGATCGAGCTCGGCGCCAACAAGTAACCCGACCAGCCCGTAACCCGACCAGCCCGTAACCCGACCGGCCTTCCCTCCGGTCAGACCCCTCTTGGAGAAAGACATGTGTGGAGCGAAGGCCGGCGGCCCGGACGCCTCGACGATCAAGCCCGGTGAGACCACGATCCAGGGCCAGGTGACCCGCGACGGCGAGCCGGTGACGGGCTACGTCCGTCTCCTGGACTCGACCGGCGAGTTCACCGCGGAGGTCCCCACGTCCGCCACCGGACAGTTCCGCTTCTACGCGGCCGAGGGCACCTGGACGCTCCGCGCCCTGGTCCCCGGCGGCACCGCCGACCGCACGGTCGTCGCCCAGCAGGGCGGCCTGGCCGAGGTCGCGATCGCGGTCTGACGCCTTGACCTGCACGCGAAGGGCCGCACCTCTCCAGGTGCGGCCCTTCGCCGTACCCGGGCCTACCCTGTAGTCATGTACGCACGGCGACGGCGCATGTACTTCGTCATGATGGGCATCTGCATCGGGTTGTTCGTCCTGGCGTGGGGGGTCGTGCGCATCTGGTCGATCCCCGCTGCCGTGGGCATGTGTGTCGTGGCGATGCTGATTCCGCCCGTCGCCGCCATGGTCGCCAACCGGCGCGGTCCCGAGGACCGCTGGTGGGACGATCCGTCCGGGGACCCGAAGTCGGACGAGTGGTGGGACGAGCTGGACGGCAAGAGGCGCCGTCAGTAGACGAGCGCCTGGGTGTCGTCGGCGACCGCCTCCTGCACGAAGACCTGCGCACCCGCGATCCGTACGCCCTCGAGGACGTCCTTCTCCGTGATGTCCCGCCGCGCGGCGCACTGCGTGCACAGGGTGACGCGGCCGCCCGCGAGCAGGGAGTCCAGCAGGTCGGGCAGCGGAGCGGCGTGCGGCAGCTCGAACTCGGCCGCGCGTCCCGGCAGCGCGAACCATGCGGACTCGCCGGTCAGCCACAGGGAGACGTCGACACCGCTGGCCACGGCCACCGCCGCCACCGTGAAAGCCTGCGAGCACCTCTCGGGCGCGTCGGCGCCCGCCGTCACCTTGATCACCAGCTTCTTCGCCATGGCCGAATCGTAATCAACGCCCCTGCAACTCCGGCCCGCGGCCATGAGTCTCCTGTGAGCGCGCGTACGGAATGCGCGCTTCATGTTTGTGGGGGGACGTGTTGGAAGTACCCGAAGAGGTGGTCGACGCACCGGTCGCGCAGGTTGCGCAGCTTGCGCCGGATACGCCCGCCGCGCCTGCGCCCGCGCCTGCGCGCCGTGGCCGCACCACTCTGCTCGTCGCCGGCGCCGCATTCCTCGGTGTCGTCGCGGGCGCCTGCACCGGATATCTGATCCAGGCCGACCGCGAGCCGACGAAGCTGCCCCCGCTGTCCCAGCCCCGGCTGGCCCAGGCGAAGGGCAGGGCACCCGAGCCGCTGTCCGCCGCCCAGGACCGCCAGGTGAGGGCGGACGGCGACCTGCGCAAGCTGCTGCTGAAGAAGCCGGCCGGCGCGAAGACGGCGGACTGGCTCCCCGGCGACGGCTGGATGAACCTGGCCGAATTCGCCGACACCTACGCCAAGCCCGGCACCGAGTTCAACAGCCTCATCACCGACGAGTTCCGCCGCGCGGCCGTCACCGGCTGGCAGGCCGGCGGCAACCAGACGGTGGAGATCCGGCTGATCCAGTTCCGCCAGGACGAGTCGCTGGAGGCCGCCGACTCCAGCGACAACAACCAGTACTGGGCGGACCGCAAGCCCGACAGCGACAACTGGTCCATCCCCGGCACGGGCAGCGGCACGGCGTACGTGCACCACCGGCCGGACAACAAGGCCGGTTACCTGCCGATGTACAGCGCGGAGGCGCACGCCTACCGCGGTGACGTCGCCATGGAGCTCTGGATCTACGACACCAAGCCGATCACCAAGGCCAGGGTCATGGACCTGGCCGAGCGGCAGATGGAGCGGCTGTGAGCGATAACGTCACCGAACCGATCGGGCCCGCGGCCGAGTCCACGCTCGAGTCCACGCGCGAGCCCATGCCCGAGCCCACGCCCGAATCCACCTCCGAGCCCGTTCCCCAGCCGGCCGGGAAGCGCCGCTCTCGCGGCCGTATCGCCGCCGTCGCGGGTTCCGCCCTGCTCGCCGCGGCCGTGGTCGCCGGCGTCGGCTACACCGTCGTCATCGTGAACGGCGCCGACCGCGACGCCGGTGCGGCCGTCTGGAAGTTCCCGGAGCCGAAGAGCGCCGGCGACGGGAAGGAGGCGCCCGCGAGCGGGCTCTCCGGGATGCTCGTGAAGTACGCCAACGGCTGGAAGCGCGGCCCGGACCTCGGCGAGTTCGCCGCCGACGCCCAGCTCAGCGGCGCCCAGGCCACCGCCCTGCGCAAGGAGGCGCTGCGGAACCTGCCGCGCACCCAGCGCAGGCAGCTGGAGAAGCTGATCGACAAGCAGCACATCCAGGGCATGGCGATGCGCAGCTACGTCAGGGAGGCCGGCAGCTCCTTCTTCACGGACACCGCCGCAGCGGTGACCATCGAGCTGTCCCAGATGCAGAACCGGGCCGCCGTGCGCAACATCTCGACGTCCCAGAACGAGTTCCTCGGCGGTCTCGACGTCTTCCGCAAGGGCCCGAAGATCAAGGGCTACAAGGACGCCGCGTGCTTCCTGCCGCCCAAGGACTCGAACTCCCACGAGAAGCTCGACTCGATGCTCTGCTCCGCCTATCGGGGAGACGTCCTGGTCACCGTCACCGCGGACGGGGTCAAGCCGTTCGACGCCAAGGGGGTCGCGGAGCTCCTCAAGAGCCAGCTCGACCGCATCGCCGAGCCGGGAGAGGCCGTATGACCGAGCAGACCGGGCCCACAGTGCAGACCGGGCCCACAGTGCAGACCGAGCCCACAGCGCAGACCGAGCCGCAGGCCGTCGCCGAGCCGCCGCTGCAGGACCCGCCCCCCGCGAAGAAGGACCGCCGCATCCTGCGTGCCGTCCTGCGCTGGACCGCCGCCGTCGTGGTGTTCGCGGCGGTCGGTGCGGGAACGGCGTACGGCATCACGGGGATGGACCGGACCGACGTACCGGGACTGGCTACGCGGTCGGACGGGCGCTGGGACTACCCCACGCTCGTGAAGCCGCCGCTGCCGTCGGGCAGCCCGGCGCCCTTCGACGAGCGCAACCTGGCCGGCACCCACTACGCCGACCTGCGCGCACTCGTCCTGCCCGTGCCCAGGGGGGCGGTGGAGGAGAAGAAGCTGCGGGGCCGGGACGGCTGGCTGGCGACGAAGGACTTCCTCGCCGAGTACGCGGAGAAGGACGCCCGGGACGAACTCCGCCAGACCTTCGTCGACAACGGTCTGCGGCATGTCGCGGCCCGCGGCTGGACCACCCCGGACGGCACCCGCACCCGTGTGTACCTGCTGCAGTTCGGCACCGCGGCAGTGGTGGACGAGCTGTTCCAGAAGGACATCGCCCCGGTCTCCGGTCCCAGCGACCAGCTGCGCGGCGCCGGCACCTCCCTCTTCGACGACGACTTCCCGACCCAGGCCCACGACTACAACATCCCGTACTCCGTGTACGTCGAGTCCAAGCCCTACGGCGCCGAACAGGTCCGGCAGGGGTACCTGTCCGCCGGTGACGTCCTCGCGGTGATCGTGCAGTCCAGGAAGGGCACGGCGAAGGCGGTGCCGTTCCGGCAGACGGTGGCCCTGCAGAGCGAGCTGCTCGGCTGACTCCCGCATGGGCGTACCTCACAAGAAGGGGCCGCCCCCGGCCGCGTAAGCTGGGGGCGGCCTTTGTACCGCTCATCGCTCAACCAAGGAGCACCCCGTGCTTGAGGCATTCTTCGAGACCCTGCTGGTCCTGGTCTGCGTCGGCGTCCTCGCCTTCGCCGGTCTGACCGTGAAGAAGCTGTACCAGGGCCAGCGCTGACCCCCATCAAGGAACTGCCGACCCCATGATCGAGATCCCGTCCGACCTCCACAAGGACCTCGTCCCGCTCGTCTTCCTGCTCGGCAACTGGGCCGGCGCGGGCGTGCACGACTTCCCCGGGTCCGAGAAGTGCAACTTCGGGCAGGAGGTCACCTTCACCCACGACGGCCGTGACTTCCTGGAGTACCACTCCCACACCTGGGTCCTGGACAGCGACGGGAACAAGGTCCGGCCGCTGGAGTCCGAGTCCGGTTTCTGGCGCATCGACGCCGACCGCAAGGTCGAGGTCACGATGACCCGCGACGACGGTGTCATCGAGATCTGGTACGGCGAACTCGCCGCCCAGAAGCCGCAGATCGACCTGGTCACCGACGCCGTGGCCCGCACGGCCGCCTCCACTCCGTACTCCGGCGGCAAGCGCCTGTACGGCTACGTCAAGAGCGACCTGATGTGGGTCGGCGAGAAGCAGACCCCCGAGGTCGAGCTGCGCCCCTACATGTCGGCGCACCTGAAGAAGGTCGTCACTCCCGAGGACGTCGAGCGATGGGCCAAGGCCCTCCCGGACGACATGCCCGACGACGGGATCGCCTTCTTCAAGTAGTCCTAGACTCTCTGGTGTGGTGAGCACCGACTGGAAGAGCGACCTCAGGCAGCGCGGCTACCGGCTGACGCCGCAGCGGCAGCTTGTCCTGGAAGCCGTGGACACCCTTGAGCACGCGACCCCCGACGACATCCTCGTGGAAGTGAGGAAGACGGCGTCGGGGGTCAACATTTCCACCGTGTACCGCACCCTGGAGCTCCTGGAGGAGCTCGGGCTGGTCAGCCACGCCCACCTGGGGCACGGGGCGCCGACGTACCACCTCGCGGACCGGCACCACCACATCCACCTGGTCTGCCGGGACTGCCAGAACGTGATCGAGGCCGATGTGTCGGTGGCCGCGGAGTTCACCGCGAAGCTGCGCCGGGAGTTCGGCTTCGAGACGGACATGAAGCACTTCGCGATCTTCGGCAGATGCCGCGAATGTTCCCTGCAGGGGTCAACTACCGAGTCGTAGGCTTGTGCCCATGAAGAGCCCCCTGCTGTCCCTGCCCGGCGCCGTCCCCGCCGAGGGTGCGGACGAAGGCGTAGCCGCCCACTACGGCGACCTGTTCCGCGAGCAGCGCGCCCTCGCCGACGGATCCGGCTTCGTCGACCTCTCGCACCGCGGCGTCATCACCGTCTCCGGCGAGGACCGGCTGAGCTGGCTGCACCTGCTGCTCACCCAGCACGTCAGCGACCTCCCGCCCGGCCTGGCCACCGAGGCGCTGATCCTCTCCGCGCACGGCCACATCGAGCACGCGCTCTACCTGGTCGACGACGGCGAGACGGTCTGGGCCCACGTCGAGCCCGGCACGCAGGACGCGCTCATCGCGTACCTGGAGTCGATGAAGTTCTTCTACAGGGTCGAAGTCGCCGACCGCACAGCCGAGTTCGCCGTGGTGCACCTGCCGGCCGGTTCGATCGCCGAGGTCCCGGAGGGCGTCGCCGTACGCGAGACGCCGTACGGCCGCGACCTCTTCCTGCCGCGCGCGGACCTGGAGTCCTACGCCGGGAAGGCCGGCCCGCCGGCCGGGATCCTGGCCTACGAGGCCCTCCGCGTCGAGCAGCACCGCCCGCGCCTCGGCTTCGAGACCGATCACCGCACCATCCCGCACGAGCTGGGCTGGATCGGCAGCGCGGTGCACCTTCAGAAGGGCTGCTACCGCGGCCAGGAGACCGTCGCCCGCGTCGAGAACCTGGGCAAGCCCCCGCGCCGCCTGGTCTTCCTCCACCTGGACGGCAGCGAGGTCCACCTGCCCACCCCGGGCACGGAGATCCGCCTCGCGGACGACGAGCCCGACGGCCGCAAGATCGGCACCATCACGACGTCCGTACGCCACCACGAGCTGGGCCCGGTCGCGCTGGCCCTGGTGAAGCGGAACGTGCCGGTGGACGCGCGGCTCCTGGCCGGAGAGACGGCGGCGGCGCAGGAAGTGGTCGTCGAGCCGTAGCCGTAGCCGTAGCCGTAGCGGTGGCGGTGGGGCCGCGGCCCCGCTCTCTAGATCTCCAGCAGCACCGTGAACGGGCCGTCGTTCGTGAGCGAGACGCGCATCTTCGCGCCGAAGCGGCCCGTCGCCACCGTCGCGCCGAGGGACCGGAGCTGGGCCACGACCTCCTCGACGAGGGGCTCGGCGACATCGCCCGGGGCGGCCGCGTTCCAGGTGGGCCGGCGGCCCTTGCGGGCGTCCCCGTACAGCGTGAACTGACTGATGACGAGCAGCGGGGCGTCGATGTCGCTGCACGACTTCTCGTCCTGGAGCATGCGGATCGACCAGAGCTTGCGGGCGAGCTGGGCCGCCTTCTCCTTGGTGTCCTCGTGCGTCACCCCGACCAGGACGCACAGTCCTTCACCGGTGATCTCCCCGACCGTCTCGCCGTCCACGACGACGCCCGCGCCGTCCACCCTCTGCACCACTGCACGCATACGACCATCATGCCGGGCCGTCCGGAGGAGACCGCACCGGTACCGCACCGGCATAATTTTTGCTCCTTAACCGCCCATCTGGGGCCGATCGGGGG
Organism: Streptomyces sp. NPDC050534; assembly: GCF_044457745.1. Lineage (NCBI taxonomy): Bacteria > Bacillati > Actinomycetota > Actinomycetes > Kitasatosporales > Streptomycetaceae > Streptomyces > Streptomyces sp. NPDC050534. Next base: position 524,946 of record NZ_JBITHF010000006.1, on the reverse strand, counting down.
CACTCGGTCACATAGCGGCCACTTGGGGTGGCACGATGCTTCCACACGCCGGTCGAGGGGACGGTAGAGGCACATGAGCACACCGAGTACCGGGCAGCCGCCTGCGGCTGTCTCGTTGATCAGAACGGGGGAGCGGATGGCCTTGCGGCCGCCCGTGCAGCGCACCGACAGCCCGGGCCCGCACCTGCCCACCGGCCCGCCGGAACGCGATCTGTCCACGCTGAGCCTGCCCGAACTGCGCACCCTGCGCCGGGACGCCCAGCGCGACGAGGCCGACCTCAGCTACGTACGGAGGCTGCTGCAGGGCCGTATCGACATCCTGCGCGCGGAACTGGCGCGGCGGTCACCGGCGGGCGCGGGTTCCGTGGTCGACCGCCTCCCGGAGATCCTCACGGACGCCCCGGCCCGCCAGCGTTCCTCCGCCCGCCACGTCACGTTGGGCACGCCGCACAGCGAGGAGTACCGGCGCCTGGCCGCCGAGATGCTCGCCGAGGTCGAACTCTCGGACCTGACCGCCCGGACCGACCTCGAACTGACCACCGCGATGGCCCGCCTGGTCCGCTACGAGCAGCAGGTGTCCCGGCGGCGCCACCACCTCCAGCGGACGGCGGACGACTGCAGCGCGGAGATCGCCCGCCGGTACCGGGAAGGGGAGGCGCAGGTCGACGATCTGCTGACGTGACGCCTGGTCGGCCGACGGTCGGCCGATGGCCGGCCTATGGCCCGCGGGGGCGGGGCGGGAAATCCGGGCGACACCCCACCGCGGTGGATCTACGGTGACGCCATGACCCGCGCGCACTCCGACATAGACGTCCGTCCGATCACCGAGGCCGAACTGCCGGAATGGCTCCGAGCAGTGAAGACCGGGTTCCTGCAGGCGCCGACCGTCTCCGACAAGGAACTCGAAGCCCGGCGCGAGCGCTTCGAGGAGAGTCGCCACCTCGGCGCGTTCGACGGGGGACGCTGCGTGGCGACGTTCCGGTCGTTCGCGCAGGAGGTCACCGCGGTCGGCGGCACCCTGGTCGCCGCCGACGCCATCTCCAGCGTCACGGTCACCGCCACGCACCGCCGCCGCGGCCTGCTGACCCGCATGATGAGCCATGATCTAGCGGCCGCCAAGGAGCGCGGCGACCTCGTGGCCACCCTGATCGCCGCCGAGTACCCGATCTACGCCCGCTACGGCTTCGGCCCCGCCACCTCGGGCGCCGAGTGGACCGTCGACGTCCCGCGCGCGGGCCTCGACCCCCGCTGGTCCGGCCCCGACGACGGCAGCCGCATCGACCTCGTGAGCGCCGAGGACGTCCGCAAACTCGGCCCCGAACTGCACGACCGCGTCCGCGCCGCCACACCCGGCGTCGTCAGCCGCAGCGACTGGTGGTGGCGGCACAACACCGGCGCCCTGCGCCTCGACCCGAAGTGGACGGAGCCGTTCTACGCCGTGTACCGCGCGGCGAACGGCGAGGTCGAGGGCCTGGCTGTCTACGAGGTCGACGACAAGTGGGGCGACGCGATGCAGCCCCAGGACACGGCGACCGTACGGGACCTGCTAGCGGCGACCCAGGCCGCGGAGCGCGCCCTGTGGCACTACCTCTGCTCCATCGACTGGGTCACCCGCGTCAAGAGCGGCCAGCGGGCCCCCGACGACCTCCTCCCGCTCCTCCTGCCGGACGCGCGGGCCGCCCGCATCACCTCGGCCGGGGACTGGCTGTGGGTGCGGATCCTGGATGTCGTACGTGCGCTGGAGTCGCGGACGTACGAGGGCGCGGGCTCCCTGGTGCTGGAGGTCGTCGACCGCGCCGGTCTGACGGGCGGCCGCTACCGGCTGGAGGCGTCGGCGCAGGGCGCGTCCTGCACGCCGACCACCGAGTCCGCCGAACTCACCCTGGACGTAGGCGATCTGGCGCGGCTGTGGCTGGGCGACGAGTCGCCGGCACGGCTGGTGGCGCTCGGCCGGGTTCAGGAAGAACGAGCGGGCGCCGCCCTGGTGGGCGACGCCCTGCTGCGTACGTCCAGGCGCCCGTGGTGCCCGGACATGTTCTGAACTCCCTTCCTCGACTTCTCCTGACCATTGATGACTGATGACTCATCCGTAGCTGTTCAGTTGTGACTGTGCTGTTGTGACCGGTGTGTTGACCGGTCTGTTGTGACCGGCCTGTTGAGTTGTGGCTGTGCTGGTGGAGCTGTTCAGTTGTCGATGTTCAGTTGTGGCTGTGCTGGTGCGGCTGGCAGGGCTCCCGGCTCCCCTCCGGAAGGGAGCCCGGCCAGCCGGATCCTGGGGCCGGCGAACCGGTGAGGCTCAGCCGGACTGGGCGAGCAGCATCACGAGGATGACCGCCCCGAGGCCGCTGATCGCGGTGTTCTTTGCCTTGAGTCCCACGGACAGCGCGACGAACGCGATGATGCCGAGAGGCCCGTACTTCCACTGGATGAGCTGCTCGAATCCGATGGCGAGGGCGGCGGCGACAAGAGCGATGAGCGGCATGACGGTCCCTCCTTCGGGACGGTGAGGCGGACCCCGTGGTTGCGGCCAACCCTCCTGAAGTTTGACCATGTTCCTGAAGTTGGTGACCAACTTCTCTGTACTTATCTCCGCTTGGAGACGTCTTATAACCACCTCCTTGGGAACTGCCGAAAGATGGCGGGAAGTTGTAGGGTTTGGTTGTGGACCCGAAACATGCCGCCGTCAATGGGCGGAAGAGGTCACAGCGGTCACAGACGTCACCGACGTCTCATCGGGACGTGGCCGACGAGCTGCGTGCCCGCATCAGGTCGGGTCAGCTGCGACCGGGTCAACGCATGCCTACACAGGCCACTTTGGCGGACGAGTTCGGCGTCGAGCGCGGCGCCGTACGCCAGGCGCTGCGCATTCTGCAGTCGGAGCACCTGCTGACCAACATATCCAAGGGGAGCCCGGCGACCGTGGCTCCTGACCTGGGCCTGGGCAAGGCGCTGAGCGGTCCCGGGGCGCCACCGCTGCCGACGATGGTGGCTCTTGCCCCGCGCATAGCGGACGCCTTCGCGGCCACGCACGTCGAGATAGATGCCCTTTGCCTGACCTCGGTCTCCCTGACGCTCGCCATCGGCGAGCCGCTGCGCCGCATCCACGAGGGGCGACTGAAACCGGCCAAGGTCGACGTCCGCGTGCTGCTGCCCAGCCGCGACATCGAACTCGCCTTCCCGACGCCGGTCGATCCGTCGGTGGACGGGCGGCTGCAGCGCCGCTGGCTGGCCCAGCGCAATGCCCAGGGTCAGGTGCTGCGGCACAACCTGCTGGCCCTGCGCGCCACGCACGGCATCGACGTGAACGTCACCTTCCGCGCGCTGCCCTTCACCCCGCCCGTGAAGTTGTACCTGCTCAACGGCATGGAGGCGCTGTTCGCGTACTACACCCTCACGCGTCGCGAGGAGGAGGTCGACCACGAACACCTGGAGATGTACGACGCCGAGGGCACCCAGTCGATGCTGTTCGCCTTCGCGCAGGGCGCCGGCCTGCGGGACACCACCTTCGTCGAGCAGTCCCACCTGTGGTTCAACGCACTGTGGGAGACGATCAGTTCGGAGCTGGTGCTCACGAGCTGACGTCTCCCACAGCGTCTGACCAGGCCGTGTTCACGCTCATAGAGCGGGCCCCGCGACCAGCAGGGCGAGCACGACGGCTCCCATGGAGCTGACGGCCGGGTTCTTGGCCTTGATGCCTATGGTGAGCAGGAGCAGGCCGATGATGCCGGTGGCGCCGTATCGCCAACTGATCATCTGCTCGATGCCGACGACGAACACGGCGGAGAGGAGGGCGAGAGCAGGCACGGTGGTTCCCCCTTCAGGCGGCGCGGGCGGGACGGTGCGGTGGGGGGTTGAGCGAGGGGAGCAGAGGCGGACTCAGACAGGAAGCAAACCTTCCGCCAACTCCTGGAAGTTGGCAGCCAACTCTGATGTAGTTGTCCCCACTTGGCACCCACTCATAAACCAAGCTTCAAACAACTCCCTGTAGATGGATCGGAGTTGTAGCGTTTGGTTGTGACCCAGGAGAACGTGGCAGTGAACGGCAGCAGAAGACTCTCGCCCCAGGAGATCGCCGACATCCTGCGGGAACGCATCCGTACCGGCGACCTCAAGGCCGGAGACCGCCTGCCCACCCAGGCCGAGCTCGCGGACGAGTTCGGAGTGGAACGAGGCGCCGTCCGCCAGGCCCTGCGCGCGCTCCAGGAAGACGGGTTGCTGAGCAACGTGAGCAAGGGGAGCCCCCCGCGGATCGCGGAGCCGCCGGCACCGTCGGCGGAGGAACCTCAGCCGACGATGGTGGGGTTGGCACCTCGGCTGACGGAGGCGTTCTCGGCGCAGCACGTACGGGTCGACGTCGTGTGCCACACCTCCGAGACCTTGATGCTGGCCCTCGGCGAGCCGCTCCGCCGCATCCACGACGGCAGCATCCGCCCCGGCTCGATCGCCTTCCGCATCCTGCTGCCGAGCCGCGACATCAACCTGGCGTTTCCGGTGCTGGTGGAGGGAGACCGCGACGACGACACGGTCCACCAGCGCTGGCTGTCGATGCGCGACGCGCAGGCGCAGGTGCTCAAGCACAACCTGCAGGCCATCCGTTTCACGCACGGCATCGACGTGAACGTCACCTTCCGTGCGCTTCCCTTCACCCCGCCTGTGAAGCTGTACATGCTCAACGGCGAGGAAGCGCTGATCGGTTACTACATCCCCACCAAGCGCGCGGAGGAGTGGCAGAGCCAGACCCTGGAAATGTACGACGTCCTGGGCTCCGCCTCCGTCCTCTTCTCCTTCCTCAAACGGAGCGGCCAGCGCGACGAGGCCTTCGTGAAGGAATCAGAGAAGTGGTTCGACGCCCTCTGGGAAACCATCACGACGGACCTGACACTCTCCTAGTGACTTCTGAAACGACGCAGACTGAGCCGGTGACAGAAGAGACCGAGAACGACACGGAGAAGCTCCGAGAACTGATCACACGCGCGCGCGTCGTGCTATGGGACTTCGACGGCCCGATCTGCCGCCTGTTCGCCGGTCATTCGGCTGAGCGGGTGGCCGCCGAGCTGGCCGGTTGGCTCGAGGGGCGGGGCCTGCACGGCCTGCTGACGAAGTCCGAACTGAAGACACTGGACCCCCACGTCGTGCTGCGCGCGGTGGACCGCCGGCATCCCCGCAGCGACCTGGTGGCGGAGCTGGAGGAACGCCTCACCCAGGAGGAACTGCGCGCCACGGCAACAGCGTTGCCCACGGCCTACGCCGATCCTCTGATCCGCACCTGGACCGCGGTTGGCTCCCGTCTCGCCATCACCACCAACAACTCCCCACGAGTGGTGCGCACATACTTGGCGAGCCGCGACCTCACCGAGTGCTTCGCCCCGCACATATACGGCCGCACCCAGGACCTGCACCGCCTCAAGCCGGACCCGTTCTGCCTCAACCGCGCCCTGAACGCCATGGGCGCGTCACCATCGGCAGCCCTGATGATCGGCGACACCCCCTCGGACTTCGAAGCCGCGCAGAACGCCGATGTCGCTTTTCTGGGCTACGCGCGTAACGAGGACAAGGAGAAACGGTTGCGCGACGCGGGCGCCACGGCCATCGTGTCGTCGCTCGAGCTGGTCCTGAGGCTGCTCAAGGATCAGGCTTGAGTCATCAGCAGCGCGAACAGGACTGCGCCCGCGACGGCGAGCTCGGTGTGTCGAGCCCGGATACTTGCGCCGATCAGCAACAGGAGCAGTACACCGAGGATGCCCAAACGCGCCTGTGCCTGTAATCCCACGACCAGTTGGGCGAGCCCCCAACACACTTGGATCAAGAGCATGACCCCGCCTCCCCTTCCACTTACGGTCGACCGATCAACTAGCCGTCCAATTGGACTGCATGGCCTGAGATTGGTCTGCCCGGTCCGTTTGATCCCTTAACTAGCCCATCCAGTCTGTGGTGTTCACTTGACTGGAAGTGGTGTGACAGTGGACTGGGAGCGGTAGGTTCAAGGCGTGGACGCACAGCAGAGTGCCGACAGTGGCGGCAAGGAGTTCCAGCGGGTATCCGACGAACTGCGCGCCCGGATGACCGACGGTACGTACGCACGCGGTTCCTTCCTCCCGTCACAGCGTGATCTGGCGGAGGAGTTCGAGGTCTCCCGCGACACGGTTCAGCGAGCCATGCGGGAACTGGTCAGCGAGGGCTGGATCGAGTCGCGGCAGGGCAGCGGTTCGCGCGTCATCAAGACACAGCGCATACAGTCGTCGACGCCCAAGGCGAGCAGGACGCGTGGCGGCATGACGCTGGGGCCGCTCATCAGCGAGGCGTTCGAGCAGCCCGAAGTAACCCTGGATGTCTACACGTTGACGTCCGAGTCGCTGGACGCGCACATCCGCCTGCAAGCGGAGCGCATCCATGGTGGTGTGATCACCCCGAGGCGTATCGCCCTGCGCATGCTGCTGCCTGAGGAGTCGTTGGCCCTTCCCTATCCGCGGCTGAGCGACGACAAGGACGATCCTCGCCCCTGGAGGCGCCTGCACGCCATCACCCAGCGGCATACGGACTCACTGAGCGGCCTGCTGAGCGACCTGAGGACGGAGAGGCTGGTTGAGGACGTCGACCTGCAGATCCGCCATGTGCCGCTGATCCCGACCTTCAAGCTCTACTTGCTCAACAAGGTCGAAGTGCTGCACGGCATGTATGAGGTGATCGAGCGGCAGATGTCGCTGGACTCGGGTGAGGTCGTGTCGGCCCTCGACGTACTGGGCCTGGGGGCCACGCTGACCCACCATGTGAAGGATGCGGATCCCAACTCGCCCGGCTCGGTGTTCGTCGACAGCATGCAGGCATGGTTCGACTCGGTGTGGGATCGCCTGGCTACGTCTGGCTAGTGGTCACGTAGCGTGACCGAGGTTCGGGGTTTCCGATATTTCGTCGGCATGGCAATGCGCGCTAGGCTGCGCGCCATCTCCGGTGAGCAACAGCTGCCGTTCGTACGTATGAGATGGCACAAAATCACGCCAGTCTCGAACGACCAGGTGCAAAAGAGTGGCAAACCACCCGTTGTGGCCACTCGACTGGGACTCTGGTCGTTTCCTGTATAACCCTGCGGTTAGCGAAGCTGTTTTTGCCGCCTGTCGAGCCAATACCCCGGAGGGTCAGTGGGTACACGGCCTGCCCCTCAAGCCGCCGCCAGACCGCACACCCACGATGTGCGGTCCGAGGACATCTATGAGGCGTTCGTGGCGCGTGCGGGGAGATTAGGCCAGGCGAGCAATGGTTTCCACAACCAGAACTACGTGCTGCCGCTGACTGATCCCATGGCACGGTTGCTGAATTGTGATCGAGGCACTTCCGTCACTGTGCGTATTCGGCGCTCCGAGGCGCTTCCCGTGGTGATCAGAACCTGGGAGGACGAGTCGGCCATCCTCCGGGCCGTCAGAGGCGCACTGCCGAATGCGCCGGAATGTCTGTTCCAAGGGGACGGATTCGCCATTCACAGTTACGTGGAAGGCGTACCCCTTTCGAGTGTCTGTGGGAACGGCAAGCCCGTCGACACCCTGCTCATGAAGGCACTGGCCGACCAACTGGCCGCGATGACGCAGGTGCGCGCGGAGCACCTGCCGGCGCTGCCGCCTGTCTGGCCCAGCGACCACTCGGACAGCCAGGGTTTCCTCCAGACGCTCGCGATGTTGGCCGACTCACAGGTCCGGCAGTCCAACTGGCCTGCCTTTGGGTCATTGTTCGGGGCGCTCGGCATCCCGGAAGACACCCTGATCCGGCTGGCAGAGCGAGTGCCGGCCTTGGCGCGGCGCCCCTACAGCCTGCTCCACGCGGACCTGCATCGCGACAACCTGATCATGTCCTACGGCGGTGACTCGCCCCTGATCTGCGTGGACTGGGAGCTGGCAACCTACGGCGATCCCCTGCATGATCTGGCGACGCACCTGGTCAGGATGCAATACCCCGCCCACCAGTGGGACGAGGTCGTGAGTTCATGGGCGGACGCCATGGAAGAGGTCCGGCCCGCAGCCGTGAACGGTGCGATCAAGGACCTGCGCCACTACATCGCTTTCGAACGGGCCCAATCCGTCTACCCCGACGTCATGCGCGCGGCACAGACCCTGGTAGGCCCGATCGATCAGAAGGGCCTGGATGCGGCGACGCAGGCGGTGCAGCGTGCTTTGGTGGCTGCGGCGGAGCCGCTTCGGCTGGGGAAAGTGCCGGATGAGCATGAAATCGAGAAGATCCTCTTCTGGTGGCGCGCCTCCCGTACGGGTGCTGAGCTGAAGCTCTACACCGCAGGTTCCGACTGGCACCGGGACGAGCGGGTTCTTGAGCGCCCGGACTTCCCGGAGCAGGCCGTGAGTGATGCGCTTCTGGCCGAGGCCGCAGCGCCGGCCAGCCGGGTGTTCAAGGGGACCGCCCACGTCAACACGGTGGTGAGTGTGCATGGTGTCGGCTCCTGCGTCGTGGTGAGACGTGTCGTGCCCGGTGTGCGTCGGCGAGAGCGTGGCTTCCTCAGCGAGCACGCGGTTCTGGGTGCCATCGAGAAGGCCGGAGTCGCGGTCGCCGCGCCGGAGATCCTTGCGCTGGGTTGGAGTCATGACGGGGCGCGCTTCGCCATCCACACGTACGTGGGTCCTGGCGAGGTGTACCAGCCGCCCAGCCACCCGGTGAACGGGCTCTTGCCGCGCGAGGCGGACAGGCTGGTCGATCAGCTCTGCGCTCTGACCAAGGTCGACTATCTTCAGGTCGATCCGCTCGCCGGCCAAGGGCGTTTCTATGGCTGGCTGAGCGAGCAACTGGTGTCCCTGGTTGCAGAGTTGCCGAAGGAATCGCAGCAACTGGCCCGTGTTCTGGGGCTTCCGGGCGCCGACCGGTTGAAAAGAATCCTGGCGCGGCACTCGGTCAGCCACCGGGAGCCGGCACTGCTGCACGGTGATCTGAACCCGTGGAACCTTGTGCGTCGCGACGACTCTTTGGCCCTGACCATCATCGACTGGGAGATGGCCCTCGTCGGTGACCCGCTCTACGACCTGGTCCGGCACATGCATCTGACGCCTACCCGGCCGGAGATCCGGGACCGGATGTTCGCCCGTTGGGAACGGTTGCTGCCGGCCCAGTTCACGGCCAATTGGCGGCAGGACTGGGCCGTTTACCGGTGGATCGAGATCGTGCGGTCCGCATACGTCGACCTGGACCGTCTGGTGACCGGAGCGAGCCTGGACGCTCCGAACGTGCAACGCGCCATCGACTCGTACGCGATGACATTGGCTGCCGCCATCGCTTCCCTTGGCCTGCCTCTGCGGCCTGCGGCGAACCCCTATCTTGCCCGTGCCTTGGCCTAGGGGCACCATGACTGGACCACAAGCGGGCATGTGCAGGGGCATGTGACGCTCCTCTGACCTGCCAACGGGGAGGGGCGGGCATGGCCGAGCGGGGGAACGGACAGGCCGACGTCGGCATGGCACGGCAGTTGAGGCGCTACCAGGATCGGTTCGAGCCTTTGGTAACGCGTGTCTTGTTGCTTGGGATATTTGCCACGGGGCTGACCGCACAGTTCGTCAAACCGGTGGGCGACGCCCTGGAGGGCAAGACCTATCTCGGCGGAGCTCTGCTCAGCCTGATCGGCTACGTGCTGTACGACCAGGTCAAGGAACTGAGTTCGTCGGTCAGGGCTCCGGTTCGCGCCCTCGTCAACTCCAGTGAACTCGGCAGCTTCGTCAGCGACGCCTTCGAGGCCCGCAAGGTCGAGATCAGCTTCCTCGGCTATACCGGCGAGACCCTGTACAACGCCCTCTACCATCGCCTCGAGAACCTCTTCGACGACCCGGGCCCCACTCGGAGAGTCTCGATCCGCATGATGGTGCCGGACTTCGCACTGCCGATGGTCGTGCCCTCCCAAGTCGGCGCTGACGACAGGCCTGAGGACAGCGAAGCCTTTCGCAGGCGGGTGGAGCAGCGGTGCAGTGAGTACGACGACATGCTCTCCGATCTGGCCGCACGGCTCTCCAGCACCGGCCGGATGACCGTGCAGTGCGAATACCGCCTCTACCCCGGTATCCCGCGCGACAAGATCTGCATCTTCAACCGGAAGCAGGTTCTCCACGGCCTGTACGACCTGTCCGCCCGGATGCACTACATGGGCAACGAGTACTTCGACCCCAAGGGCTTCAGGACGGACCTCAACGTGTGGTCCCCGGAGGGCACCGCCGTCGCTGAAGCAGCCATTGCCACGTGGAACAAGCATTTCGACGACCTGTGGAGCTTGGCCACGGTGCCGCACTGGCGGCGCCAGGCGGCGGCCTGATCGCCTACCGGTGCGGCGGAGCGTGGCGCGTAGGCTCACCCCATGACCGAGCCAGGCCTCCGCGAGCGCAAGAAACAGCGAATGTACGAGCATGTCTCCGAGGTCGCCATTCGGCTCTTCCTGGAGAAGGGGTTCGACGCAGTCTCCGTCGCCGAGGTCGCCGCCGCAGCCGAGATCTCCAAGCCGACCCTCTTCCGGTACTTCCCTGCCAAGGAAGACCTCGTCCTCTACCGCATCGTCGATCACGAGGACGAAGCGGCGCGCATCGTCGCCGGGCAGGCGCACCCCATCGCCGCCCTGCGCCGGCATTTCCTCGACGGGCTGGAGCAGGGGGATCCGGTCACCGGGCTGAGTGACCATCCACAGGTGCTTGCCTTTCATCGGCTGCTGTACGGGTCGCCATCACTGGTGGCTCGGGCGCACGCCCACCTTGAGCGGTCCGAAGCCGCCCTCGCCGACGCCCTTGGTGGAGGGCTGGAGGCGCGGCTCGCCGCCGGGCAGATCCTCGCCGTGCAGCGGATTCTCGCCATGGAGAACTGGCGGCGGATCGCTGCGGGGGAGCCGGTGGCCGACGTGAGGCCGGAGGCCGAAGCCGCCGCCGAGCAGGCGTATGCGCAGCTCGCCGCCGGGTTGCCGCATCTCGCATAGGCGAGACTGGGTAAAAAATTTAACTCGGTTACGTTATTCCGGTACGCTCGTTGGAATGAGCTCACCCGACCCTGACCCTGCCGCCCTCAAGGAATCGCTCCTTCGCGAACGCGCCCACCACGACCGTTGCCGCACCGCCCTCGCCGCCATGGTCGACGGTGCTCGGGAACATGTCTTCACCGGTCAGGACGTCTCCGCCTCCGGGGCCGACGCCGAAGTGCTCGGGTATGAGCTGCGCAGTCGGGCCAAGGCCATGGGGGAGTTGCCTCAAGGGCCGCTCTTCTTCGGGCGTTTGGACTTCGCCGAAGGCTCGGGGCAGCACTCCGGGGAGCGTTACCACGTCGGGCGGCTGAGGATCAGTGAGGAACCCACCCTGCCGCCGCTCGTCGTCGACTGGCGGGCCCCCGTCTCCCGCGCCTTCTATCAGGCGAGCGCCAGCGATCCGCAGGGTGTCGTCGTGCGGCGGCGGTTCGGGTGGGCCCCTGGGAGCCGCGGGGACTCCACCGACCTCACCGGACTTGAGGACGAGCACCTCGACAAGCAGCCCTGCGGCGGAGAACCGCACGTCAGCGGCATCGTCACCCGTGAGATCGAGCGACCCCGCGTCGGCCCCATGCGGGACATCGCCGCCACCATCCAGCCCGAGCAGGACGATCTCGTACGGGGTGATCTAAACCTGTCCGTATGCGTGCAGGGCGCTCCCGGCACCGGCAAGACCGCCGTCGGGTTGCATCGCGCCGCCTACCTCCTCTATACGCACCCGCAGCGCATCCGGCGCGGCGGGTTGCTCATCCTCGGGCCCAACCGGACCTTCCTGTCGTACATCTCCGAGGTACTGCCCGCGCTCGGTGAGACCGGTGTGCGGCAGTCCACGCTTCAAGAGGAGATCGCCCGGTATCCCGTCAAAGGGACGGACGACGAGCGGGCCGCCCTCGTCAAGCACGACGCCCGGATGGCCGAGGTGCTGCGCCGGGCGCTGTACGGCCGTGTGTCGACGCGCAACGTCGACTCCCTTGCCGTCAAGGACGGTTCGTACTGGTGGCGGGTGCGGGCCGGCGAACTCGTGCGGATCGTCGAGGACGTGCTGGCCGAGCAACCGCCGTACGGCATCGGGCGGGAGCGGGTGCGTGGCCGGGTGGTGCGGTGTCTGCAGTTGCAGGCCGAGCGGCGGGCCGGGGCGCAGAGTGCGGCCTGGGTGCAGAGGATCTCGCGGGCCAGGGCCGTCAAGGAGTACGTGGACGCCGTATGGCCGCGCGTGCGGCCCGAGGAGGTCGTGGCCGAACTCCTCACCGACAACCGCGTGTTGGCGGACGCCGCTGACGGGCTGCTGGACGACGACGAGCAGAAGGCGGTTCTCTGGGCCAAGCCGCCCCGGTCCTGGAAGTCCGCCCGCTGGTCCGCAGCCGATCTCGTCCTGCTCGACGAGGTCGCCGGGCTCGTCGGGCATCCCGAGGGGTACGGCCATGTCGTCGTCGACGAGGCGCAGGACCTCTCCCCGATGGAGTGCCGGGCCATCGCCCGCCGGGCGTCCTTCGGATCGCTCACCGTCCTCGGCGACCTGGCGCAGGCGACCACGCCCTGGGCGGCACGGTCGTGGGACACGGTCCTGCGGCACCTGGGCAAGCCGGACGCGGCCGTCGTACCGCTGACCACCGGATTCCGGGTGCCGGAGGCCGTCGTCTCGCTCGCCAATCGGCTGCTGGAGCGTCTCGACGTGGATGTGCCCGTCGGGCGGTCCCTGCGGAGGGATGGGGAGTTGAGGGTGCGGGCGGTGCCGGTGGACGACGTGCCGGGTGCCGTCGTGGACGCCGTACGGGATGCGCTCGACCGTGAGGGGTCGGTCGGGGTCGTCGCCGCCGACGGCCATGTGGAACAGGTCGTCGAGGCGCTCGCCGAGGCCGGGATCGCCACCGCCGGGCCCGGCGATCTGCGCGCCCGCGTGGCCGTCGTGCCGGCGACGCTGGTCAAGGGACTTGAGTACGACAACGTCGTCGCCGTCGAGCCCGCGGCCATCGCGGAGGCGGAGGCGCGCGGGCTGCACCGGCTGTACGTCGTGCTGACCCGGGCGGTGTCGCGGCTGGAGGTGGTGCACGGGCGGCCGTTGCCGTTCTAGGAGGGCCCCGGCCGCCGTCCGTGCCCTTAGGTCACGTGCCGAGCAGGGGGAGCAACTCCTCCTCCTCGTACGTGAGATGGGCTTCCAGGTCTAGTGTCAGACGCTCCACCTCGGCACGCGCCGCGTCCGGGTCCGTGGCGTCCGCGCTCACGGCCCGCCGCAACTCAGCCACCAGCACGGCGATCCGCTCGTGCTCCTCTCGCAGGCGCTCCAGCGTCGGTTCCGCCGACGGGTGCTGGGCGCCGATGTGCGGGAACAACATCGTGTCCTCACCGGTGTGGTGGTTGTGCAGTCCCTGGCAGAAGGTCAAGCAGTTGACGCGGAGCTGGGCGCCGAGGCTGCTCCCGTTGCCGTTCCTCATCTCCTTCCGGATCAGGGCGAGTTCGCGGCGGAAGGCGTCGTGTACCACCTTCATCCCCTCACCCAGGGAGGAGGCGTTGACGTTCGGAGGGCCGCCCTGGGGGATCGCGGACAGCGCGACCACCGGGATGAGACGTGTGGTCTTCTCCTGGTACGCCGCCCAGCCCGGGTCTGTCTCCACTGCCCGGGCCCAGGCCCGCTCACGCTCGTCGCCGGCAAGGACCATGGCCCGTGCCTCGTACGTGAACGAGCCGCTTTCCACGGTCACTTGAGGGTCGGCGAGGAGATTGCGGTACCAGTCCGGGTGCTGCGGCGAGCCGCCCGCCGAGGCGATGATCAGGACGCGGTCGCCGCCGTCGGGGAGGTAGCCGACGGGGGTGGTGTGCCGGGTGCCGGTACGGGCGCCGGTGGTGGTGAGCAGGAGCAGGCGGGCGTTCTCGAAGTGGCCGGTCAGGCGGCCCTTGTTGGCCCGGAACTCGTCGATGATTCCTTGGTTGAAGGCGTTGGGCATTCTCTTCTTTCTCTGTCGCTGGTGTCTTCCGTCGATGTCGATCTCGATCTCGAAGGCAACGCAGAGAAAGGGGCGGGCTCCTGGCCCGCCCCGGCCTCACTCAGAGGCCGGGCACCCAACTCGCTCACGGCACATGGCCGACCCGGCAGTCATGGAAGGGGACGGTAGCGTCCGGGACATGACTGACGCCACCGACTTCCAGGACGTCCCCACCACCACCCTCGCCGATCTCCTCGGCCGTGCACAGGTCATGGACATCGGCATCCGCCCGCTGTGGGGCCCGGCCGGGCGGCTGGCAGGGCCCGCCTTCACCGTCAGCTGCCCGCCCGGCGACAACCTGATGCTGCACGCCGCGATCCATCGAGCCGGGCCCGGCTCGGTCGTCGTGGTGGAGTCGGGGGATCGGGACTGGGCGCTCGCGGGCGGCAACGTCTGCGCCGTCGCCCGCCGGCGCGGCATCGCGGGCTTCGTCCTGGACGGGCTGATCCGCGACCTGGCCGAGGTGCGGGAGATGCGGTTCCCGGTGTTCGCCCGGGGTGTCATCCCGATCCCGGGTGCCAAGTCCGTCGTACGTCCGCTCGGCGAGCCGGTGACCTGCGGTGGCGTACGGGTGGCGGCCGGGGACGTCGTCGTGGCCGACGAGGAGGGTGTCGTCGTCGTACCGGCCGATCGGCGTGACGAGGTACTCGCGGCGGCCCGCGCCCGGCTCGCGAAGGAGGCGGGTGAGTCGCTGGACGAGTGGGAGGCGGCTCACCGGGCGCGTATCGACAAGATCCTGGCGGAGCAGGGCTTCGAGAGCGGGGAGGACTCCGACGGTCTCCCGGGCTGATCCGGTTTCGCGCCGGGCGCCGTTCGCCGATCCTGTCAGTGATGCTTCTCTTCCTCGACGTCGACGGCACGCTGCTCCCCTTCGGCTCGGCGGGGCCGTACCCGTCCTACGAGGCGCGCTTCGCACTGCCGACCTCGGCCGTCGAGCATCCGCTGCTCGACCGCGTCGATCCGGCGCTCGGCGCGCGGCTGACCGCGCTGGGCTGCGAGCTGGTGTGGGCGACGACCTGGATGGACGACGCGAACGTGTGCCTGGCGCCCTGGCTCGGTCTGCCCCCGCTGGCGCTGGTGGACTGGCCGGACGAGGACGAACCGCCGGCGCCGCTGCACTGGAAGACCCGGCCCCTCGTGGCCTGGGCGGACGGCCGCGCCTTCGTCTGGGTCGACGACGAGATCACCGTCGCCGACCGCGACTGGGTCGCCGCGCATCATCCGGCGCCCGCGCTGCTGCACCGGGTCGACCACCGGTACGGGCTCACCGAGCGGGACTTCGCCGTGGTGGAGGAGTGGCACGGAGCCCGTCGGGCCGGGCGGTGAGCCACCCGCCATCCCGGACCATCCCGGACCATCCCGGACCATCCCGGACCATCCCGGATGTCACATCCGCGCGGCAGGCGGTGTCTTCATGCCGACAAGGCACGAACACCCAGCCGCAGATGACCCAACGCAGACGCAGACGCAGACGCACACGTACCGGGAGAGAACCATGACGCTACGAGTCCCGAAGGCCGAGCTTCCCGCCGAGCTCCGCACCGCCCTGACCGAACAGCTCGGTGCCGTGCCCGAGCCCGTGGAAGTGCTCTGGAACAACCCGAAGCTCGCCGAGGCCAGTCAGTACCACTCGGCGCAGGTGGCCCAGTGGGACATGGTCGACGCGAGCCTGAAGAGCTTCGCGCACATGGCCGTGGCGGCGCAGATCGGCTGCAGCTGGTGCCTCGACGTCAACTACTTCCTCGCGCTCAACCAGAACCTGGACCCGGCCAAGGCGAGCCAGGTGCCGCGCTGGCGTGAGTCGGACGCGTTCACGCCGCTGGAGCGGGAGGTGCTCGAGTACGCCGAGGCCATGACGAACACCCCGACGACCGTCACGGACGAACTGGCCGCGAGCCTGCTGGAGCAGCTCGGCGCGTCGGCGCTGGTCGAGCTCAACGCCTACATCGGCTACGCCAACATGGCGGCCAGGTGCAACACGGCCCACGGGATCACCTCCCAGGGCTACTCGGACGCCTGCGAGATCCCGCTGGCCACGCGCCCGGCAGCCACCGGCGCGGCAACGACGGCATGACCGAGGATCCGCCCGTCATGCCCGAGGACCCCTTCGTCGCCCACCGCAGCCTGCTCTTCACGGTCGCCTACGAGATGCTGGGCTCCGCCGCCGACGCGGAGGACGTGCTTCAGGAGTCGTGGCTGCGGTGGGCCGGCGTCGACCGCGCGCAGGTGCGCGACCCGCGGGCCTACCTCGTCCGCACGGTCACCCGGCAGGCCCTCAACCGGCTGCGGACGATGTCGCGCAGCCGTGAGGAGTACGTCGGCGAGTGGCTGCCCGAACCGCTGCTGACCAGCCCCGATGTCGCCGAGGACGTCGAGCTCGCGGAGAGCGTCTCGATCGCGATGCTGACCGTCCTCGAAACGCTCGGGCCGACGGAACGGGCGGTGTTCGTCCTGCGCGAGGTCTTCGAGATGCCGTACGGCGAGATCGCCGAGGCCGTCGGGAAGACCCCGGCCGCGGTGCGGCAGATCGGGCGCCGGGCCCGCGAGCACGTGGCGGCCCGGCGGCCTCGGGTGCGGGTGAGCAGGTCGGAGCAGGAGGCCGTGGTCGAACGGTTCCTGGCCGCACTGCGCACCGGCCGGCTCCAGGAACTGCTGGACGTGATGGCACCGGACGTGGTCATGATCGCCGACGGCGGAGGACTCGCGGCCGCCGCCACGGAACCGGTCCACGGCGCCCAAGTCGTGGCGAGGTTGCTCGCCCGCCCGGACCGCTCGGTCTCGGTCGTGTGGCTCAACGGCGCGCCCGCGGGCCGGGTCGAGATCGACGGCCGTGTGGCCGTGGTGAGCCTCGTGGTGGAGAACGGCAAGGTCACCCGCATCCACGCGGTGGCCAACCCGCAGAAGCTGACGCGCCTCGACGAGGCGACGCAGCTCGCCCGGTGATGGCGGACGCCCGCCAACTGCACAGGAAGCGCCACGCCACCCGTACGAGTGGCGTGGCGCACTTTTGCAAGCACGCGCTTGCAATAGTTAGCGGGGGTGGTGCACAGTGGAGGCATGGCATCGCTCAACGTCGGCAATCTCGGCGAATACCTGCGCGAGCAGCGTCGCTCGGCGCAGCTGTCGCTCAGGCAGCTCGCCGACGCCGCCGGGGTGTCCAATCCGTATCTGAGCCAGATCGAGCGCGGGCTGCGCAAGCCGAGCGCGGAGGTGCTTCAGCAGGTCGCCAAGGCGCTGCGCATCTCCGCGGAGACGCTGTACGTGCGCGCCGGCATCCTCGACGCCGAGCGGGACCGGGACGAGGTAGAGACGCGCGCCGTCATCCTCGCCGATCCCACGCTGAACGAGCGGCAGAAACAGGTGCTGCTCCAGATCTACGAGTCCTTCCGCAAGGAGAACGGATTCGGGAGCGGCGCGGGCGACGAGGAGACCGATCTGGCCCCGGTGGACGGCGAGGTGGTCCTGACCACCGAGCCCGGCCAGGGACCGAAGGTGGTCCAGGACGCGGAGGAAGACGACACCGCCACAGGCCGCACACGCAAGACCGGTGCGACCGGCGGACGGCAGTCCGCCACGCGCCGCACCCGCACGTCCGACGGCAGCGACGCCGAACCGCACGACCCGCAGCGACCCGCCGGCTGACCACCGGCCCAGGTTGCCCGCGGGACCAAAACCCTCAGCTGACAGCGACCGGGAGGACCATCACCATGGCCATCACCGACGACCTCCGCAAGACCCTCAGCGACCCGACGCCGCTCTACTTCGCCGCCGGCACCGCCGACCTGGCCTTCCAGCAGGCCAAGAAGGTGCCCGGTCTGGTGGAGCAGCTGCGCACCGAGGCCCCGGCCCGTTTCGAGGCCGTCCGCAACACCGACACCAAGGCCGTCCAGGAGAAGGCGCAGGCCCGCGTCAAGGAGACGCAGGCGCGCGTCAAGGAGACGCAGGAGTCCCT
This sequence comes from Streptomyces sp. NPDC050534, assembly GCF_044457745.1. Taxonomy (NCBI): domain Bacteria; kingdom Bacillati; phylum Actinomycetota; class Actinomycetes; order Kitasatosporales; family Streptomycetaceae; genus Streptomyces; species Streptomyces sp. NPDC050534. Next base: position 507,035 of record NZ_JBITHF010000006.1, on the reverse strand, counting down.
CCAGACCAAGGTCACCGAGTTCATCGCGACCCTCGACGGCGACATCAAGAAGCTCGGCTCCACCATCGACGCCGACCTGAAGAAGTGGGGCGAGTCCGCCCAGGACATCGCGCTGCGCGGCGTCGGCGTCGCCGCCGAGTACGCCGTCAAGGCCCGTGAGACCTACGAGAAGGTCGCCGAGCACGGCGAGCAGGCCGTGCGGACCTGGCGCGGCGAGGCCGCCGAGGGCATCGAGACCGTCGCCGAGGAGGTCGAGGAGCTCGCCGTCGCCGTCGAGCCCACGGCCGAGCCGGTCGAGGTCAAGGGCGGCACCAGGCCCGCCGAGGCGAAGACCGAGGCCGCCGCCGCGAAGAAGCCGGCCGCCCCCAAGAAGGCGCCGGTTCGCAAGACCACCACCACCGCGAAGAAGACCACGCCGCCTGCGAAGTGACACGGACGGGTGATCGGTAACGGGTCGGGCACTCCTGGAGGGCCCGGCCCGTTACCCGTACAGCGGCGTCACCGGAACGGGTACGGTGACCGCGTAGGAACGAGCCGAGTCTGGTGGTGGATGTAGTGCTGATGCAGGGGTTCGCAGGCTTCATGTGGCTGCTGAGCATGGCCTTGATCCTTTTCAGCGGCTTCGCGCTGATCGACGCCGCCACGCGCCGTGAGGACGGCTACCGCGCGGCCGGCAAGCAGAGCAAGCCGTTCTGGCTGATCATTCTCGCCATCGCCTTCGTGATAAACCTGATCTTCAACATCCTGTCGTTCCTGCCGGTGATCGGGCTCATCGCGACCATCGTGTACATGGTCGACGTCCGCCCGGCCCTGCGCGGCCTGCCGGGCGGCGGCCGTAACAGCCGCCGGGGGTCGAGCAGTGACGGCCCGTACGGCCCGTACAACGGCGGCCGCTGAGGAGGGCGCCCCGCGGGGCGCCGCTCAGCCCTCCCGGTCCAGCAGCAGCACGGCGACGTCGTCCGTCAGCTCGCCGCCGTTGAGTTCGCGCACCTCGTTCACGGCCGCCCGCAGCAGCTCTTCGCCGCGCAGACCGCCGGCGAGCTGGCGCCGCACCATCTCCACCATGCCGTCCTGGCCGAGCCGCTCCCTGCCCACGCCGATCCGGCCCTCGATCAGACCGTCGGTGTAGAGCATCAGGCTCCACTCCCGCCCGAGATCCACCTGCATCCGCGGCCACCGTGCGCCCGGCAGCATGCCGAGTGCGGGGCCGTTGTTGTCGTACGGCAGCAACCGGGCCGGCCGGCCCGGGCGGGCGATCAGCGGGGACGGGTGCCCGGCCAGACACAGACCGGCGCTGCGGCCGTCCGGCGAGATGTCCACCGTGCACAGCGTCGCGAAGATCTCCTCGTCGGAGCGCTCGTGCTCCAGCACCTGCTGAAGGGTGCCGAGCAGCTGGTCGCCGCACAGGCCCGCCAGCGTCAGCGCGCGCCAGGCGATGCGCAGCTCCACGCCGAGCGCCGCCTCGTCCGGGCCGTGCCCGCAGACGTCGCCGATCATGGCGTGCACGGTCCCGTCCGGGGTGCGTACGACGTCGTAGAAGTCACCGCCGAGCAGGGCGCGCGAGCGTCCCGGGCGGTAGCGGGCGGCGAACCGCAGGGAGGAGCCCTCCAGCAGCGGCGTGGGCAGCAGCCCGCGCTCCAGGCGGCGGTTCTCCTGCGCGCGCACCCGGCCCTCGGCGAGCCGCCGCTCGGCCGTGTCGGAACGTTTCCTCTCCACGGCGTAGCGGATGGCCCGGCTCAGCAGCTGAGTGTCCAGTTCGTCCCGGAAGAGGTAGTCCTGGGCGCCGACCCGCACCGCCTCGGCGCCGCGCTCGGCGTCGCCGGACGCGGTGAGCGCGAGGACGGCGTGGCGGGGCGCCAGCTCGAGCACGTGCCGGAGCACGGCGAGCTCGTCCTCGTCGGCGCTGCGGCCCGGGGCCGGCAGCGCGAGGTCCAGCAGGATGCAGTGGACGTCGTCGGTCAGCAGCCGCTCGGCCTCGGTGAGGTTGCGGGCCGTGCGGACACGGATCGGCCGGCCGGCCGCGTCCTGCAGTTCGGGCACGACCGCTGAGCCGCCGGGATCGTCCTCGATCAGCAGCAGCGTCAGGTTCGTGGTGGCGGCGTTGTTGTCGACCGTTGCTTCCTTGCGCGGATTCTCGTCCTTGGAGGTGCCGCTTGGTTGCGCGGCTTGAGCCTGACCACTCTCCGCGGCCGGGATCGCTCTCTGCCGCGGTATGGGTACGGGCATCGTCTTGAGTTCCTTCCCTCCCCCCGAGGGCGTGGTGGGGCGAGAGATCTCGATCCACCGACGGGGACCATAGCGGGTGGTGGTGCCGTAAAGGAATGGTGTGAGACACGCCGCTTGGAGACGCGCCAGCGTCATATGCCGCGATCCGTACCGCAGTTGGACAGGTGGGCCCATCGTCCGGAATGACGAAGGTCACGTCCGCCATGGGTTTGCAGGGGTGTTCGGCGTGCCTTGGGTCACGTGACCTGCCTCTCAGGCGTCGGGCCTGACCACTCCGAGGATCGGCATCGATCCCGCGCCCGTGATCGTCACGGTCCGTCCGGGCCGCGGGGCGTGCACGATCGCACCGTCACCGATGTACATCCCGACGTGGGTGGCGTCATGGAAGTAAATGACCAGATCGCCCGGGCGCATGTCCTTCACGTCCACGTGCTTCAGCTGCTTCCACTGCTCCTGCGAGGTACGCGGAATGGCATGCCCGGCATCGGCCCAGGCCTGTGAGGTGAGCCCCGAGCAGTCGTAGGTGGCCGGCCCCTCGGCGCCCCATTCGTACGGCTTCCCGATCTGGGCGGTGGCGTACGCGACCGCCTTCCTGCCCTGCGCGGACGCCTTGCCCTTGATCTCGTCGAGGATTCCGGAGTCGAGCCAGGTGGTCTGGGCCTTGAGGGCGGCGTCCTCCTCCAGCTTGGCGAGGCGCTCCTTCTCCCTCTTCGCCAGCCGGGCCTCGAGCTCCTCGGCGGCCGAGATCTGCTTCTTGATCTTCTTCCGGGCGGCGTCCTTCGCCTTGCGGTTGGCCTCCAGCTCCTTCCACTGGGCCGAGGCGTCCTTGGCGTACTGCGCCAAGTCCTGCTGCGTCCGGGTCAGTTCCCCGATCAGGCCCTTGGCGGCGCGCTCGCCCTGCATGGTGCGGTCCGCGCCGTCGAGGAACTCCTGCGGGTCGTTGCTGAGCAGCAGTTGGGCCTCGTCGGGCAGCCCGCCGGTGCGGTACTGCGCGGCGGCCGCGGCGCCCGCCCGCTTCTTCAACTGATCCAGCTTCTGCCGGCCCTTGACGATCTTCTTGGCCAGGTCGACGATCGCGGCGGACTGCTTGTCGGCCTTCTCCTCGGCGGCGTTGTACGAGTCGGTGGCGACCGCGGCGTCGTGGTAGAGCTTGTCGAGCTTCGCCCGAACGGCCTCAAGGCTCTTGTCCCCGGCGGGAGTAGAGGAGGCGGCGGGAGTGGAGGAGGCCGACGGACCGGAGCCCGGCTCGGGGGCGGCGAACGCCGTGCCCGGCACAGCCAGCACGGTGACCGCGCACACCACGGTCACGGCCGTCGCGATCAGGCCGCGCGTGCCCGAACCCATAACGCCACCCCCAAACTGATTTACCGTCAGTAACTTACGGATGCCTGGGGGATCGTGCCACGACGACGCGCAGAACGACAGAGCGCGTCGTAATTCGGATTTTCCCCTCCCCGTCCGTGCGGTGACGATCTCCCCGCCGTTGTGACGAACGGCTCAGCAGGTTCGTTCCCCGCAGGTCAGCCCGGCGGTGCCGGTCACCCGCGGGGGGCCAACGCGCTCCACTCCACCGTCACTTCACCCTGCCGCCACCGCACGGCCCCGTCGGCCAGAGGCCAGTCACCCGCAAGATCCCCCACGGCCCGCACCCACCGCTGCCGGGCACCGTAGGAGGCGTAGGGGGCGGCCGCCGCCCACGCCCGATCGAAGTCACGCAGAAACGCGTGTACGGCTTCCCCGGGCACATTGCGATGAATGAGCGCCTTCGGCAGCCGCTCCGCGAGATCGGACGGCCGCCCAAGAGACCCCAGCCGGGCGGCGAAGGTGACCGTCCGGGGCCCCTCCGCCCCGAGGGCGACCCACACATGCCGCCGCCCGATCTCGTCACAGGTCCCTTCGACGACCATCCCCCCGGGCGCGAGCCGGGCACACAGCCGTTCCCAGACCCCGGCGACGTCCCCCTCGTCGTACTGCCGAAGCACATTGGCGGCCCGCACGAGCATCGGCCGCTCGGCGACGGGAATCTCGAACCCGCCGTGCACGAACACAAGCCCCTCCCGCTCGTAGGGCTTGGCGGCAGCCACCCGCGCGGGCTCGATCTCGACACCCACCACGCGCACCCGCGGAGCAACGGTCCGAAGCCGCTGCAGGAGCTCCACGGCGGTCCAGGGCGCAGCCCCGTACCCGAGATCGACAGCGACAGGGTCACCGGCCCGCCGCAAGGCGTCACCGTGCACGGCGGCGATCCACCGGTCCATCCGCCGCAGCCGATTGGGATTGGTGGTCCCGCGTGTCACCGCGCCCACGGGACGGCGGGCGGCGCGGGAAGTCATGCGTACGAGGGTATGCGGCCTCGGGGGTGGCGGGCGCCGCCCATCGGTCGCCCTGCATCCGTGGTCCCCCACGCACCACGACCCCGAACAGTTGAGCGATACCCGGTAATGCCTCGGCAAAATTAACGGCGTCCGGAATGGGAATCCGCCCCTCCGCTGTTGCCCACCTTGGAGGGAGCCCCACACCCTCCCCCCGGCATGCCCGCACAAGGAGGAACGCCACGTGAGCCAGTACGTCAGCAGGCTCGGGCGTCGCTCGCAGGCAACGCCCCCGCGGCTCAGGCTCCACCGCCGCCCCCGCCGCGTGGCGATGCTCTCCGTGCACACCTCCCCGCTGCACCAGCCCGGCACCGGCGACGCGGGCGGCATGAACGTCTACATCGTCGAGCTCGCGCAGCGCCTCGCCGCGATCAACATCGAGGTCGAGATCTTCACCCGCGCCACCGCCGCCGCCCTCCCTCCGACCGTGGAACTCGCCCCGGGCGTCCTCGTCCGCCACGTCGACGCCGGCCCCTACGAGGGCCTGGCCAAGGAGGAGCTCCCCGCCCAGCTCTGCGCCTTCACCCACGGCGTGATGCAGGCGTGGGCCGGCCACCGCCCCGGCTACTACGACCTCGTCCACTCCCACTACTGGCTCTCCGGGCACGTCGGCTGGCTCGCGGCCCAGCGCTGGGGCGTCCCCCTCGTGCACGCCATGCACACCATGGCCAAGGTCAAGAACGCCAACCTCGCCGACGGCGACACCCCCGAGCCCGCCGCCCGCGTCATCGGCGAGACCCAGATCGTGGAGGCGGCGGACCGCCTCATCGCCAACACCGCGGAAGAGGCCGACGAACTCGTACGCCACTACTGCGCCGACCCCGCCAAGGTCGCCGTCGTGCACCCCGGTGTGAACCTCGACCGCTTCCGCCCCGCCGACGGCCGCGCGGCGGCCCGCGCCCGCCTCGACCTCCCGCAGGACGCCCTGATCCCGCTCTTCGCGGGCCGCATCCAGCCGCTCAAGGCCCCGGACATCCTGCTGCGCGCGGTCGCCGCCCTCCTCGACCGCCGCCCGGAGCTGCGCTCCCGCATCCTGGTCCCCGTCGTCGGCGGCCCCAGCGGCAGCGGGCTCGCCAAGCCCGAGGGCCTGCAGAAACTCGCCGCCCGCCTCGGCATCGCCGACGTCGTACGCTTCCGCCCGCCCGTCGGCCAGGAGCAACTGGCGGACTGGTTCCGGGCGGCCTCCGTCCTGGTCATGCCGTCGTACAGCGAGTCCTTCGGCCTGGTCGCCATAGAGGCACAGGCAGCCGGCACCCCCGTGCTCGCGGCGTCGGTCGGCGGCCTCCCCGTCGCCGTCCGCGACGGACGGACCGGTTTCCTCGTACAGGGCCACAACCCCGCCGACTACGCGCGCGTGCTGAGCGATTTCGCCGACGACCCGGCCCTGCCCACCCGCATGGGCGCGGCGGCCGCCCGGCACGCGCAGTCCTTCGGCTGGGACACCGCGGCCGCCGCGACGGCGGACGTCTACACGGCCGCGATGCAGGCACACCGCCGTCGCGTACGCTCCCACCATGGCTGATGCACAGAACGCGGCCCAGGTGATCGAGGGCGTCCTGAAGGACGCCGAGCTCGAATGGGAGAGCCCCGCAGACGGCAACTACGTCGTGCAGCTCCCCGGCACCCGCAAGCTGAAGACGACCGTCTCCCTCCTGGTGGGCCGCCACTCCCTCTCCCTGAACGCCTTCGTCATCCGCCACCCCGACGAGAACGAGCCGGGCGTGCACCGCTGGCTCCTGGAGCGCAACCTCAAGCTGTACGGCGTGAGTTACGCGGTCGACCGCCTCGGCGACATCTACGTCACCGCCCGACTGCCCCTCTCCTCCGTCACCCCGGACGAGATCGACCGCCTCCTCGGCCAGGTCCTGGAAGCGGCGGACGACAGCTTCAACACCCTCCTGGAACTGGGCTTCGCCACCGCGATCCGCAAGGAGTACGCGTGGCGGGTGTCGCGCGGCGAGTCGACCCGCAATCTGGACGCGTTCACGAACTTGACCCAGCGCCCCGCGGACTGACTGAAGCACCGCACTGAAGCACCGCGCCTGATTGACCCCTGCAAGGCCCTTTCCCGGCCCAGGGGTCACGTGCCATGCTCACGCCCGACGCAGATCTGAACGTCGTTCACATCCATGAAAGACATGGAAAGGACGTACGGCATGGGCACGCCCCACGGCATGACCAGACGCAGCCTCCTCGTCGGCGCCACGGCGGTGGCCGCCGCCGCGGTCACCGCGACACCCGCCCTCGCCCTCACGGCGGGTGGCGCCGGTGGCGGTCAAGTCCCCACCCTCTGGCGGGAGTTCACCCGCACCCCCTTCACCCATCCGCAGATCCCGTACGTCGGCCGCGCCGGCTACGGCGGCGGGGTGACGCGCTTCCCCCGCCGCCCCGTCGTGGCCGACGTACGCGACTACGGAGCCGTGGCGGACGGCACCACCGACTCCGCCCCCGCGATCAACCGTGCCATCGCCGCCGCCGGAAGGGCCGGCGGTGGCACGGTCACCATCCCGCCCGGCACCTTCCGCATCGACGGCCTGATCCAGCTCGGTCACGACAACGTGGTGCTGCGCGGCGCCGGAAGCGCCCGTACGACGCTCTACGCCACCAGGAACCTCACCGAACTGATCGGCGTCTACGGCTCCCGCTACGGCGGCACCAAGTCGTCGTGGTCCTGGGCGGGCGGCCTCATCTGGCTTTCCCCGAAGGCCCGTTGGGATTCCCTGACCGCCGCCATCAAGGAGCAGGCGTGGCCCTTCGAGGGCTGGACCGGCAACAAGCGGGACGAGTGGGAGACCCTGACGCCGATCGAGCCCGCGCGGCAGGGCTCCTGGACGGTGCAGGTCGCGGACCCCTCCCGCATGCGCCCCGGCGCCCTGGTCCTGCTGCGCCTCGCCGACGACCCGGCGCACACCCTCCTCCAGCACATGGCGGGCGGCGGCCCGGGCCCGGCGGCCTACTACTGGGGGGACAAGACCAAGCTCCTCAGCTACGTCCCCTACGAATGGCCCGTCCGCATCGCCCACGTCCGCGGGCGCACCGTCACCCTGCAACGCCCGCTGCCGCTGGACCTGCGCCCCGAATGGAACCCTCAATTCACCACGCACGTACGTGAGTTGACCGGCTCGGGTGTCGAGGGTCTCACCCTCCGGATGATTCCGACGCCGCAGTCCGAGCACCTCCTGGACAAGGGCTACAACGGGGTCGTGCTCCAGTGCACGTACGACTGCTGGGTGGACGACGTGCGCGTCGTCGACGTGGACAACGGCTTCGGCCTGGTCGCCGCGTCCTCCTGCACCCTGCGCCGCACCCGGGTCGGCGGCCGCGGCGAGCACCACCCCTACTTCTGCCGCGAGGGCTCGCACGACAACCTGATCGAGGACTTCACCATCGAGGAGCGCACGGTGCCGGCCCCCGCCAACACCCAGCTCCACGGCATCAACGTCGAGGGCCTCTCCTCCCACAACGTCTGGTCCCGCGGCGACATGCGGATGGGCACCTTCGACAGCCACCGCGGCCTGCCCTTCGCCAACGTCCGCACCGACATCACGGTCGACAACAACGGCCGCCACGGCGGCGACGCCAGCGCCGGCCCGCTCTTCGGTGCCCGCTTCACCCACTGGAACGTCCGCGTCACGAACGGCAGGGCGGGCCTGGTCAAGATCGACCAACTGGCCCCGTACTCCGCGACGGTGGGCGTCGACGAGGTCACGGAGTTCGACCAGATCGACGTCCCGGACTTCACGGGTGACCTTCACTCCCGACTGGAGCTCTATCCGACGACGGATGCGGTGAGGCCGCGCAATCTGTACGAGGCGCAACGGGAGCTGTAGGCCCAGAACCGTGCGCTCAGCCGCGTGCCGCCCGGGAGTAGTGGCCGGGTGTGACCCCCACCAACTTCCGGAAATGCCGGGTGAGATGGGACTGGTCGAAGAAGCCCGTGGCGGACGCGACCTCGCCCGCGGGGCGCCCGTCGAGCAGCAGCCGGCGCGCCCGGTCCACCCGCCGCGAGTTCAGGTACTGGTGCGGCGCGATGCCGTAGGCCGTGCTGAACGCCCGTACCAGATGGGCGGGATGGGCATGGACGAGCTCCGCGGCCTCGTCGAGGGTTATCCCGTCGACGACGTGCTCGTCGAGGAGCTCGCGCAGCCGGCGCGCGAGCGCGGGGTCGGGCCGGGACACGTCGGCGACGTCACGCGGCCGAAGATGGCCGCGCAGCCGCTCACCGATGAGCGTCAGTCTGCTCTCGGCCTCCAGTTCGTCCCCGGCGTGCGCGAGGGCCGCGTGCAACTGCCCGACCCGCGCGCGCAGCACGGGATCGCGCAGGTCGGGCTGGTCGACCGCGGCCCCGATGAGCTCGTCGGACAGGCGCGTGGCGTCGAGATACAGGACCCGCTTGCGGAAGCCGTACGGCGTGGCGGGGGAGCCGTTGTGCGGGACGTGCGGCGGCAGCAGGGTGACCGTGTCGTGCGGAGTGCCGTGCTCGTGCCGCTCGAGGTCGTACCGCACGGCCCCGTCGTCCACGATGAGCAGCGTCCACGCGTCATGGACGTGCATCGGGTAGGCGTACTCGGTGAAGTGGGCGTGGAAGACCTCGACGACGCCGGGTATACGGGGCCGCCAGGCGGACACTTCCGGCTGCGGGGCCATGCAAAGAACGTACAAGACGAGGCGGCGGGCCGGTCGGCAGTCTCGGAGCATGAGCGACGACGCACCCATCCGTTTCGACACCAAGATCACCGTCCTGCTGCGCGAGGACCTGGAGCCCTGGCAGCGTCTGAACGTCACCGCGTTCCTGGTCAGCGGCCTCGGCAGCCAGGTCCCCGAGGTGATCGGCGAACCCTACGAGGACGCGGACGGCGTCCGGTACCTCCCGATGTTCCGCCAGCCGGTCCTGGTCTTCGAGGGCACGAAGGAGACCCTGCGGTCCGCCCACGCGAAGGCCCTCTCCCGCGCCCTCCCGCGCTCGGTCTTCACCTCCGACCTGTTCACCACCGGCAACGACCGCGACAACCGGGCGGCGGTGCGGGCCGTCGGCACGGACGGGCTGGACCTGGTGGGGCTGGCGGTCTACGGACCGAAGAACGCGGTGGACAAGGTGATCAAGGGGGCGCGGATGCATCCGTGAGACGGGTGCGGGCATCCCAGGTCTCAGCTCGCGGCGACCTCCGCCGCACCGGTGGCGGCGGCCGGCACCGCCGTCGCCGTCCCCACCGCCGGAAGCCGGCGCATCAGCACCCCGTACCCGACGGCCGCCACCATGCCGACGACGGCGCACAGCCCCCACAGCCACTCGGCCCCGAACCGGTCGATGACCAGGCCGGACATCAGCGGAGCGACGAGCGCGGCGAGGGACCAGGACAGGGTGTACATGCCCTGGTAGCGGCCCCGGCCGTGTACCGGCGACAGTCGGACGACCAGGCTGGTCTGCGTCGGCGCGTTGACGATCTCGGCGAGGGTCCACACGCAGACGGTGAGCGCGAAGACGCCGACCGACCCGGCGAAGGCGGTGAGCCCGAAGCCGTAGCCGGCGAGCAGGGACGAGATCACGAGCAGCCGGCGCGGGTCCCGGCGTTCGATGAACCGCGTGACGGGGATCTGGAGTGCGACGATGATGACGCCGTTGATGGCGATCGCCATGCCGTAGTCGGCGGGCGTGAACCCGGCCTCGCCCATCGCGACCGGCAGACCGATCGAGCCCTGCTGGAAGACGACGGCGACGAGGAAGGACAGGCCGACGACGCCCATGTAGCGCCCGTCGCGCAGGACGGTCCCGAGCCCGACCTCGTCCGCCCCCTTCTCCGCCGCCGCCCGCTGCGGCCGGGACTCGGGCAGCTTCAGGAAGACCAGCACCGCGCAGACGGCCGTCATGCCGGCCTCGATGAGGAACCCGGCGAGATAGCTGAACTCGGCGACGAAGCCCGCGGACATGGAGGAGACGGCGAAGCCGAGGTTGATGGCCCAGTAGTTGAGGGAGAAGGCCCGCACCCGGTCCTCGGGGCGGACGATGTCGGCCATCATCGCCTGCACTGCGGGCCGCGAGGCGTTGCTGGCCATGCCCACCAGGAACGCGACCGCGGCGATGGAGACCGGGTCCTGCATGAAGCCGAGCAGGGCGACGGAGGCGGCGGTGGCGGACTGGGCGATCAGCAGGGTGGGCCGCCGGCCGAGCCGGTCGGTCATCACGCCGGCACCGAGCGAGGAGACGACCCCGCCGAGCCCGTGCAGGGAGGCGACGAGACCGGCGTAGGAGGCGGAGTAGCCGCGGTCGATCGTCAGGTACAGCGCCATGAAGGTGGCGACGAACGCCCCGAGCCGGTTGACGAGGGTGCTGGTCCACAGCCACCAGAAGTCGCGGGGGAGCCCGGAGACGCTCTCCCGGGCGGCACGTCTCAGACTGGCGACGGACATCAGGATCCCCCACGGCACGAAGATGTGTAAGTGCCCCAAGGGGCAGGCACAACTTACAAAACCGTCGTCCTCACCGGCCACTCAATTAACGGATTCCGTCAACTGTCCGGCTGATGGGCGGGCCTGCTGTGGTCCGAATGCGTGGATTACGCTCTGAGGCATGGCCGACGCACCGTACAAGCTGATCCTCCTCCGCCACGGCGAGAGCGAGTGGAACGCGAAGAACCTGTTCACCGGCTGGGTGGACGTCAATCTCAACGAGAAGGGCGAGAAGGAGGCGGTCCGCGGCGGTGAGCTGCTGAAGGACGCCGGCCTGCTCCCCGACGTGCTCCACACGTCCCTCCAGAAGCGCGCGATCCGCACCGCGCAGCTCGCGCTGGAGGCCGCCGACCGGCACTGGATCCCGGTCCACCGCAGCTGGCGCCTGAACGAGCGCCACTACGGCGCCCTCCAGGGCAAGGACAAGGCGCAGACCCTCGCCGAGTTCGGCGAGGAGCAGTTCATGCTGTGGCGCCGTTCCTACGACACCCCGCCGCCCCCGCTCGAGGACGGCACGGAGTTCTCCCAGTCGGACGACCCGCGCTACGCCTCCATCCCCCCGGAGCTGCGCCCCCGCACGGAGTGCCTGAAGGACGTCGTCGTCCGCATGCTTCCGTACTGGTACGACGGCATCGTCCCGGACCTCCTGACCGGCCGCACGGTCCTGGTCGCCGCCCACGGCAACAGCCTCCGCGCCCTGGTCAAGCACCTGGACGGCATCTCGGACGCGGACATCGCCGGCCTCAACATCCCGACCGGCATCCCCCTCGTCTACGAACTCGACCCCGACTTCAAGCCCCTCACCCCGGGCGGCAGGTACCTCGACCCCGAGGCGGCCGCGGCGGCGATCGAGGCGGTCAAGAACCAGGGCAAGAAGAAGTAGGGTTTGTGATCATGCCCCCGACCTGCGCTTATGGCGCGGATCGGGGGCATTTTCACGGCCCGGGCCCACTGTGGGCCCTCAGTGGCCCGAGGCTTGCGGCCGGAGCGCCAGCCCGAGAGCCGTCCGGGCACGATCCCGGCTGCTCGGCATGAGGTGCGCGTACACCTTCAGAGTCAGGCCCGGGTCGGAGTGCCCGAGGTACTCGCTGACGGCCTTGATGCTCTCCCCAGCGTCCAGGAGGACAGACGCGCAGAAGTGTCGTAGGGCGTGCATGCCGTGCTCACGAGCGGCTGCGTGATGGTTCGTTGAACCCGAGCGACGTACCCTCACGTACCCGCCCGGCTTGTGATTTCTCGGCGGGCGCGGCCCGTCCTCACATCCCGGCCATACCACCGCCGGTGAGACCCGGAGCCAGCGCCGGGACCCAGAAGACGGCGACGGCCAGGACGATCGAGGCGATCCCCACGGCACGGGCCACCAGGCGACCAAGCGGAGCGAGTTTCTCGGCGGTGATCACGGCGGCCAGGACCACCATGGCCCACAGGTTCATCACACCGAACGCCGCCAGCAGCACCATCAGCGACCAGCAGCAGCCCAGGCAGAAGGCCCCGTGGTGGGCTCCGGCACGCAGATCGCGCGAGGTGGCCGGGTACGAGGCGTAACGCAGCATCAGGCCGATCGGCGAACGGCACCTCGCCAGACAACGGTCTTTGAGAGGCGTGAGCTGGTAGACGCCGCTGACCGCGAACACGGCCGCGGCCACTGCTGTCCCCGCCACGGGGGGGAGCCGCGCCGCCCGTCCAAGGCCGACAGCCAGCGCATACGCCGGCAGCCCGGCCGCGGCCCAGACGAGCAGGTAGGAGACCGTGAAAACGACCATGCGCGATGCCCGGTGCACAGTGATGGTGCGTGCGTACAAGGCGGCGACGGGTGCCGTGGCGGGCAGCATCATCGCAGTCATCATCAGCGTCCACACGGCCAGGAAAGCGGCCAGGCCCAGGCCCATGGTGCCGGGCATCGCCTGCATGCTGCCCCAGCGCGTCACCATCCAGACCCAGGCGGCGGCCGCCGCGACCAGCAGCAGCCCGGCGGGGGCCACCCGGATGCCGACGGTAACCGGCCCGCCGGTCATCCGGACCACGTGAAGGGCGCCGAGTGTCCGTTGCCGCCCGTGAAGTCCCAGGACCGGCCGTACACGCCGTCGCCCGTCGCCCGGGTGGACCGGGCGATCGTCAGTGTGCTGTTCACCGGGTGGAACATGCCCGTCAGGCCCATCACCGGACCGTCCTCGCCGAACTGCGGGGCGACCTGGTCCTCGATCTCGATGTCGATGGCATCGCCCACCCGCGCGGTGTGGTGGCGACCGTCGTCGCGGTAGTCGATGGGGACGCGCTCCACGCCGAGGACCTCGCCGATGAGCGGAGCGAGCCCCGCCATCGGCCCGCCCACCTGGCCCGAGAAGACCTTGCCCAGCGCATCCGCCTGGCCGTCGTCGGCTGAAGCGTCGACGTACAGCGCCACCTGCCAGCCGCCCTCGGCCATCACCCGCGGCCCGTCGATGAAGACGGCCACGCTGCGGTCGGAGACGTCGACGTCGTCCACGTTCCCGCTGTCCACGTGGAATGCGAAGGTCACCTGGCAGCGCTCGTGGTCGGCCGGTGCGGTGAGGCCCGAGGTGGTGCAGGGGCACACCACGTCACAGTTACAGCTCTCCAGGTACGTGCCGTTCAGATTCCAGGGCATGACTCTTCCTCCCTGTTTTGCGGCCCCCCGGGGTCAAGGGGACGCATCGAGAGAGTCCGTTCCGCCCCGGTGCCGCTCTTCTCCAGGCTATTCCTGACGACCCCCATCGCGCAGATCCGCTGTCAGTGCAGCCCACCGGCCTGGTACCGAGTCCGTGGCGGCTCCCGCGACCTCGGATGCGTCATCGATGAGGTCATCTTCATGGCCCGTTCGATTTCCGAGCCGGAGGCCGACGCGTTCGTCACCTCACGAATCGCCTGTACGCGTTGCCGCCAGGTGTTCGCACGTGCGCACAGTCAGGACTCATGGGGTGACCTGTCCTACGTTGCGTTGCAAGCGGACAATGCGCTGTTCTTCCCTGGGCGCAGCACGTCGACAGTCCTGTTCACCCCCGACTCGGCATGGGACGCCTTGACGCAGTTGCGCATGTCCTGTGTTCAGGCATAAGCACTCGTCTCCGCAGCGATACGACCATCAGAAACGGTGTCCAAGTGACCAGCACGGACATCTCGGCGACATAGAGGTGCTCGCGAACCGGGAGGCGGCTGCTCCTCTTCATGTGTGTGACGCCCATGTGGTCATGTGTGTGGCGCCCATGTGGCGGCCCCGCCGGGCCCGCTCTGGGCCCTCCGAGGGCGACAGGCAACCGTCAATAACACCAACCACGACAGTCGGATCGCAGGTCAGTGAGGGTGTGGACCCCACTGACCAGGTCAAATAGACCAGCCCACCAGACCCAGGGCAAGAAGAAGTAACCCCCCTCGCGAGTGAAGGGCCCCGGCGGGTTCGCCGGGGCCCTTCATCGCCGTACAGAGTCGTCACACAGGCGTCGGGCGGTCAACCGCACTGACAGGGATTGCCCGACTGGCAGCCGCAGCCGCAGCCCGAGCCGCAGCCGCACGCGCCGAAGAGCGGGAGGCTCTTGATCTCGGCGGGCTGTTCCGTCTCGCGCTCCTGCGTCGGGTCGGGCGGGGTGGGGGCTTCGGCCATGCGTCCTCCTGGAGACCTAGAGGCTGATGCCTCTGCCCATTGCATGCCCGCTTCACTGGGCGCATCAACGGCGCACAGTGGCGCCCGCGCGCCCTGCCCCTCCGCTCTACGCCCCCTCGGGCCCCGCCACCGGCTGGATCTCCGGCTGGATGTCGCCCTGGAGGTCGTCCGCGTGCTCACCCGTCACCAGGAACACCACGCGCTTGGCGACGGCCACCGCGTGGTCGGCGTACCGCTCGTAGTAGCGGCCGAGGAGGGTGACGTCCACCGCCGTCTCGATGCCGTGCTTCCAGCGGTCGTCCAGCAGGTGCTGGAAGAGGGTGCGGTGCAGCAGGTCCATCTCGTCGTCGTCCTGCTCCAGCTGCATCGCCAGGTCGACGTCCTTGGTGACGATCACCTCGGCCGCCTTCGCCATCAGGCGCTGCGCGAGCTGGCCCATCTCCAGGATGGTGGCGTGCAGGTCGTACGGGATCGCGCGCTCCGGGAAGCGGAGGCGGGCGAGCTTCGCCACGTGCTGGGCCAGGTCGCCCGAGCGCTCCAGGTCCGCGGACATACGGAGCGAGGTGACGACGATGCGCAGGTCGGTGGCGACCGGCTGCTGGCGGGCGAGCAGGGCTATCGCGCGCGCCTCCAGGTCGTGCTGGAGCTCGTCGA
Source organism: Streptomyces sp. NPDC050534 (assembly GCF_044457745.1). Classification (NCBI taxonomy): domain Bacteria; kingdom Bacillati; phylum Actinomycetota; class Actinomycetes; order Kitasatosporales; family Streptomycetaceae; genus Streptomyces; species Streptomyces sp. NPDC050534. The sequence continues at coordinate 491,720 of NZ_JBITHF010000006.1, read as the reverse complement.
CCTTCTTGTCGCCCTCGATGACGCTCTCGGCGAGCTTGAGGTCGGAGTCGAGGATGGCGGTCGTGGCGCGCCCGATCGCCGACCCGACGAGCCGGGCCATGTCCACCAGACCGTCGCCGATCGAGTCAAGTTCCTCGTGGTACGCGTCCCGCATCAGGGATCCCTCTCTTACGTGTTCTTCGGGGCTGCCGGGGCAGGGGCGGGGGCCCGCAGCCGTCGTCCGACCGGCGCTTCGCACCCCACGCTCCCACGTTCCGGCTTGTACGCGTCGTTTTCCGCCATCCCAAATGAATCAATACTGGCGCCAAGGTGAACTCTGGGCGACGAGTGTTCGAGGTCGCACCCGGACGGCTGTGGGGATGTCCGACGTCATGCCTAACCTGGGGGCATGGACGTGAACGCGGCGGTCGCCGCAGCGGCAGCGATCGCCGGGGTGCTCACCGGTGTGATCGCCATGCTGGCGTTCCGCTGGAGCGAGCGGGAGCAGAAGCGCCCCACGCGTACCTCCCTGCACACCGACCCGGTGCTTCCGCCGGGAGTGGACACCGTCCTGTCCGTGCTCCGGTCGTCGGCCGTCGTGCTCGACGAGGCCGACGCCGTCGTCAAGGCCAGCTCCGCGGCGTACGCCCTGGGACTGGTCCGCGGCGGCCGGCTCTCGGTCGAGCCGATGCTGCAGATGGCCCGGGACACCAGGCGGGACGGGGAGATACGCCAGGTCGAGCTGGACCTGCCGCGGCGGGGGACCGGACGGGGCGAGGCTCTCGCCGTCTCCGCGCGCGTCGCCCCCCTCGGTTCCCGGCTGGTGCTCCTGCTGGTCGAGGACCTCACCGAGGCCCGCCGCATCGAGGCGGTACGGCGCGACTTCGTCGCGAACGTGAGCCATGAGCTGAAGACTCCGGTCGGCGCCCTCTCCCTGCTGTCGGAGGCCGTCATGGACGCCGCCGACGACCCGGAGGCGGTCGAGCGCTTCGCCGGCCGTATGCAGATCGAGGCCACGCGGCTCACCAACCTGGTGCAGGAGCTGATCGACCTCTCCCGGGTGCAGAACGACGACCCGCTGGAGGACGCCGAGCCCGTCCGCGTGGACGAGCTGGTCGCCGAGGCGATCGACCGCTGCCGCCACCAGGCCGGCGCCAAGCAGATCACCATGGCCGCCGGCGGCACGGCCGACCTGCACGTCTGGGGCAACCGGGGTCAGCTGGCCGCCGCCCTCGGCAACCTGGTCGAGAACGCCGTGAACTACAGCCCGGCCCGCACCCGCGTGGGCATAGCCGCCCGCCAGGTGACCGCGCCCGGCGGCGAGCACATCGAGGTGGCCGTGACCGATCAGGGCATCGGCATCTCGGAGAAGGACAAGGAGCGCATCTTCGAGCGCTTCTACCGCGTCGACCCCGCTCGCTCCCGTGCCACCGGCGGTACGGGCCTGGGGCTGGCGATCGTCAAGCACGTGGCCGCCTCGCACGGCGGGGAGGTCACGGTGTGGAGCTCGGAGGGTCAGGGCTCCACGTTCACCCTGAGGCTGCCGGAGGCGGGGGCTGCCCGCGACCGCGCGCACCAACATCCCGACCTGGACGATCTCGACGACGAGGCCGGCCGCACCACCCCCCAGTCATCCCCGTACGAACCGCTTCCCGCCCCGGAGGTCCTTCCGTGACCCGAGTGCTTGTCGTCGAGGACGAGGAGTCCTTCTCCGACGCCCTGTCGTACATGCTCCGCAAGGAGGGCTTCGAGGTCGCTGTGGCGACCACGGGCCCCGACGGACTCGACGAGTTCGAGCGCAACGGCGCCGACCTCGTCCTCCTCGACCTGATGCTGCCGGGCCTGCCCGGCACAGAGGTGTGCCGCCAGCTGCGCGGCCGTTCCAACGTTCCCGTCATCATGGTGACGGCCAAGGACAGCGAGATCGACAAGGTTGTCGGTCTCGAAATAGGAGCTGACGACTACGTCACCAAGCCGTTCTCCTCGCGTGAGCTGGTCGCCCGCATCCGGGCCGTCCTGCGCCGCCGCGGCGAGCCGGAGGAGGTGACCCCGGCGGCCCTGGAGGCCGGCCCGGTCCGCATGGACGTCGACCGCCACGTGGTGACGGTCTCCGGCTCCAAGGTGGACCTCCCCCTCAAGGAGTTCGACCTCCTCGAGATGCTGCTGCGCAACGCCGGCCGCGTGCTGACCCGTATGCAGCTCATCGACCGCGTCTGGGGCGCCGACTACGTGGGCGACACCAAGACCCTCGACGTCCACGTCAAGCGTCTGCGCGCCAAGATCGAGCCGGACCCGGGCGCCCCGCGCTACCTCGTCACGGTCCGCGGCCTCGGCTACAAGTTCGAGCCGTAGACAACCCCGGGCGCACCGCACGGCCCGCCGGAACACCGAAGGGCGGGACCTCCTGGAGAGGTCCCGCCCTTTTCGGCCACGGCGGCCGCATCGTCCTGCGACGACACGGCCGCCGTGGGTCTGCTACCGGCCGGAGGCCGTCGCGCTCGCGGAGGCCGAGTCCGTCGGGGTGGCCGAGGAGTTCGGGGTGTTCGCGGGGGACGCTGCCGTGCCGGTCGGGCTGGGGGAGCCCGTCGCGGTCTTGCCCGGCTTGGCGGTGGGGGTGGCGGGAGCCGACGGGATCTCGCTCGGGCCCCACTGCTTGAAGTAGCTCTGGGCCGGGACCACGAAGGCCTGCAGGCTCACGTCACCGGTCTTGCTGAAGGTGAAGGTGACCTTGCGGACGCTGCCGTCCTGGACCGCCTCGCGGCCGTTGGGCAGTACGGCGCTGGCGTTGCCCTTGCCGCCGATCACCACGGAGCCGTGTGCCGGGACGACGAGCTTGCCGCCGCCCTTGGCCGGCTTGACCTGGGCGGTCGCGTTGACGTTCGGCAGAGTGATCGAGTCCACGGTCTGCGCGGCGTCACCGTTGTTGAAGAGGGTCGCCGAGACCACGGCCGGGCCGGTGGCGTTGATGTCCGGCTGCGTGACGACCAGCGCGTTCTGGACCTTGATGTCACCGACCTTCACGGCTGCGTTGTCGGGCTTGACCTGCAGGGTCTGGGCGTCACTGCCGGCGCCGCACGCGGCGAGCGAGGCGATCGAGAACGCGATGGCGGAGGCGGCGAGTGTGCCGCGTCGAAGGCTGCTGCTCACGGCGGCGGCAACTCCTTGACTCGAGCGTGGCGACCGGTGGAGCCGCCCCAAGTGTCTGTCAGTGGCCCACAGGTTACCGAGCCGTTCCCCGCCCGCCGCACCCGACCCTCCCTCCGGGCGCCGGGATCGCTCACGAGGGGGAGAGCACTCGCTCGTCCGCCATTCACATAAGCCGCTTCGGCATACCCCGTACGGCGGGCCGCGAAATTTCCCCGCGGGAATACTCGATCGCCCCGGAATTGATCACGCCGGGGAACAACGGGCGACGTGGACGGGGCCACGTGATCAATTCCGGAATCGACGCGGAAGCGTCTCCCGGCACCGAACGGAGTAGCGGAAGTCGCACATCTGGAACCAGACATATGCGGACGTTCGTCCCCTTGGAAGGGCCTCCGGATGTGTGTAACGTACGCGTTTCTCCTCCCCCGAAGAGCCGCTCCGACCTGCGAATACCTTCTTCCGCCGGCGACGCGAAGCACGTTCCTGTTGCTGTTGTCAAGCCCCGAGATATGCCCTGACCTGCGAAAACGCCATTCAGAACCCGCCGATTCCGTGTTACCCTGGATAGCCACGGAAGGGGTACCTGTCACATGACGTTCAAGGTTGGCGACACCGTGGTCTATCCCCATCACGGGGCCGCGCTGATCGAGGCCATCGAAACTCGCCAGATCAAAGGCGTGGACAAGACCTACTTGGTGCTGAAGGTCGCCCAGGGTGACCTGACGGTACGTGTGCCAGCGGACAATGCGGAGTTCGTCGGCGTACGTGATGTGGTCGGTCAGGACGGGCTGGACCGGGTCTTCGAGGTGCTGCGCGCGCCGTACGCCGAGGAGCCCACGAACTGGTCGCGTCGATACAAGGCAAACCTGGAGAAGCTCGCCTCGGGCGATGTCATCAAGGTCGCGGAAGTGGTGCGTGACCTGTGGCGTCGTGAGCGTGAGCGCGGATTGTCCGCCGGTGAGAAGCGGATGCTCGCCAAGGCCCGCCAGATCCTGGTGAGCGAACTCGCCCTCGCGGAGAACACGAACGAGGACAAGGCCGAGGCCCTGCTCGACGAGGTTCTCGCGTCCTGAAACTGACGTAGGCGCAAGCCCGCTTCAGCACTCAGTACATCGAAATGCCGCGGTGCCCGATGACGTATTTTTTGTCGCCGGGCGCTGCGGCATGTTCGCACTCGGACGCCATGCCTACAGCTACGTTCGGAAGAGGGGCGGTGCCCTTTACTGGCGTGCCGGGCCCGGGCTGCAGGCTGACCAGGGTCACGGAAGGGTCCGGTCAAGGCGTCGCGCCCGGCACTTCCCAGGCCATACCCACGCCTGGACGGCACACAAACCTGACAGGAACCGATGTCTGACGATTCGCGCCCTTCGCCTACGGAAGCCCGCACGGCTGCCGTGATTCCGGCCGCCGGACGGGGCGTACGCCTCGGCCCGGGCGCCCCCAAGGCTCTCCGCGCGCTGGGCGGCACCCCCATGCTCATCCACGCGGTGCGCGCGATGGCCGCGTCCCGCGCCGTCTCCCTGGTCGTCGTCGTGGCGCCGCCCGACGGCGCCGCCGAGGTCAAGTCGCTCCTCGACGCGCACGCGCTGCCCGACCGGACCGACTTCCTCGTGGTCCCCGGCGGCGAGAGCCGCCAGGAATCCGTGAAGCTCGGCCTCGACGCGCTGCCGCCCGACTACGACATCGTGCTGGTGCACGACGCCGCGCGGCCCCTGGTGCCGGTGGACACGGTCGACGGCGTGATCGAGGCCGTACGGGACGGGGCGCCGGCCGTCGTGCCCGCGCTGCCGCTCGCCGACACCGTGAAGGAGGTCGAGCCGGCGGCGGTCCCGGGCGCCCCCGAGCCGGTGGTGGCCACCCCGGTGCGGTCCCGGCTGCGCGCGGTGCAGACGCCCCAGGGCTTCGACCGGGCCACGCTGATCCGCGCGCACGAAGGGGTCACCGAGGACGTCACCGACGACGCCAGCATGGTCGAGCGGCTCGGCACCACGGTTCTCCTCGTGCCCGGCCACGAGGAGGCCTTCAAGGTCACGCGCCCGCTGGACCTGGTCCTGGCGGAAGCGGTCCTGGCCCGCAGGAGGCTCAACGATGGCTTCTGAGGCGTCCGATCCGCGGCCACCGGCGGCTGCGCCCGTGCTCCTGCCCCAGGTCGGCATCGGCACCGACATCCACGCCTTCGAAGAAGGCCGCGAACTGTGGTGCGCGGGCCTGCGGTGGGAGGGCGAGGGGCCGGGCCTGGCGGGCCACTCCGACGCGGACGTCGTCGCGCACGCCGCGTGCAACGCGCTGTTCTCGGCCGCCGGACTCGGCGACCTGGGGCAGCACTTCGGCACCGGGCGCCCCGAGTGGTCCGGCGCCTCCGGCGTCACGCTGCTCACCGAGGCCGCCCGGATCGTCCGCGAGGCCGGCTTCCGGATCGGGAACGTCGCCGTACAGGTCGTAGGGCCCCGTCCGAAGATCGGCAGGCGCCGGGACGAGGCGCAGAAGCTGTTGTCGGAGGCGGCGGGGGCACCGGTCTCCGTGTCCGGCGCCACGACCGACGGCCTCGGGTTCCCGGGCCGCGGCGAGGGCCTGATGGCGGTCGCGACGGCCCTCGTGGTGCGGGTGAGCTGATCGTGCGCGGGGCCGAGGTGGGCGGCACGAGCATCGCGGGCGATGTCACGAAAGCGTCCGCCTTGACGTGAAGGTCGCAAGGCACTACCTCACGCCCACTACCCTTGGAGACGTGACCATTCGCCTGTACGACACCAGCGCCCGGCAGATCCGTGACTTCTCCCCGCTCAAGCCGGGTTGCGTCTCGATCTACCTGTGTGGCGCCACCGTGCAGGCGGCCCCGCACATCGGGCACATCCGCTCCGGGCTCAACTTCGACATCATGCGCCGCTGGTTCGCGTACCGCGGCTACGACGTGACGTTCATCAGGAACGTCACGGACATCGACGACAAGATCATCGCGAAGGCGGCGGAGCAGAACCGCCCCTGGTGGTCGATCGGTTACGACAACGAGCGCGCCTTCAACGACGGTTACACCGCGCTCGGCTGCCTCCCGCCGACGTACGAGCCGCGGGCCACCGGCCACGTGACCGAGATGGTCGAGATGATGCAGGGCCTGATCGAGCGCGGGCACGCCTACGCGGCCGAGGGCAACGTCTACTTCGACGTGCGCTCCTTCCCCGGCTACCTGGAGCTGTCGCGGCAGGAGCTCGACAACCTCCAGCAGCCCTCCGGCACCGGCGAGTCCGGCAAGCGCGACCCGCGTGACTTCGCCATGTGGAAGGCCGCCAAGCCCGGCGAGCCGACCTGGGCGACCCCGTGGGGCCGCGGCCGTCCCGGCTGGCACCTGGAGTGCTCGGCGATGGCGCACAAGTACCTGGGCACCGCCTTCGACATCCACGGCGGCGGTCTGGACCTGATCTTCCCGCACCACGAGAACGAGATCGCCCAGGCCAAGGCCTACGGCGACGAGTTCGCCCGGTACTGGGTGCACAACGCCTGGGTCACCATGGCCGGCGACAAGATGTCCAAGTCGCTGGGCAACAGCGTCCTCGTCAGCGAGATGGTCAAGCAGTGGCGCCCGATCGTGCTGCGCTACTACCTCGGCACCCCGCACTACCGCTCGATGATCGAGTACAGCGAGGAGTCGCTGCGCGAGGCCGAGTCGGCGTTCGCGCGCATCGAGGGCTTCGTGCAGCGCGTGGTGGAGAAGGCCGGCGCCGTCGAGCCGTCCCCCGAGGTGCCGCTCGCCTTCGCCGAGGCGATGGACGACGACCTGGGCGTGCCGCAGGCCCTCGCGATCGTGCACACGACGGTCCGGCAGGGCAACTCCGCCCTCGCCGCCGACGACAAGGAAGCCGCCGTGGCCCGCCTCGCCGAGGTGCGCGCCATGCTCGGCGTCCTCGGACTCGACCCGCTGGACCCGCACTGGGCCGGCGAGGCCGACCGCGGCGAGGATCTGCACGGCGTCGTCGACAGCCTCGTACGCCTGGTCCTGGACCAGCGCGAGGCGGCCCGCGCCCGCAAGGACTGGGCGACCGCGGACGCCATCCGCGACCAGCTCAACCAGTCCGGTCTGACCATCGAGGACAGCCAGCAGGGTCCGCGCTGGAGCCTCGGCCCGCGCTGAGCCCGGCCGCCGAGCAGAAGATCGATTGTGCCGCCCGGCCCTCCGGGCGGCACACTTCATAGACGTACGCACTCCCGCTTCACGACAGACAGGTAGGTCATGGCCACCAACAACCGCCGCATGTCCGGCAAGAAGGGCGCGCAGGTCGGCAGTGGCGGCCAGCGGCGCAAGGGCCTGGAGGGCAAGGGCCCGACCCCGCCCGCCGAGATGCGCAAGGGGCACAAGAAGAACCGCGTCGCCAACGCCAAGGCGAAGCAGACGGCGCGGCGTCCCGCGCCGCGCGGCCGCGCCGGCAGGTCCTCGTCCGAACTGGTCGTCGGCCGCAACCCGGTCGTCGAGGCGCTGCGCGAGGGCGTGCCCGCCTCGACCCTCTACGTCCAGCAGTTCATCGACAACGACGAGCGGGTGCGCGAGGCGCTGCAGCTCGCGGCCGACCGGGGCGGCATCAACCTCATGGAGGCGCCCCGCCCCGAGCTCGACCGCATGACCAACGGCCTCAACCACCAGGGGCTGGTCCTCCAGGTCCCGCCGTACGAGTACGCCCACCCCGAGGACCTGGCGAGCGCCGCCTACGACGACGGCGTGGACCCGCTGATCGTCGCCCTCGACGGCGTGACCGACCCGCGCAACCTCGGCGCCGTCGTCCGCTCCGTCTCCGCCTTCGGCGGCCACGGCGTGGTCGTGCCCGAGCGGCGCGCGGCCGGCATGACCGCGGGCGCCTGGAAGACGTCCGCCGGTGCGGCCGCCCGTACGCCCGTCGCCCGCGCCACCAACCTGACGCGCGCCCTGGAGGCGTACAAGAAGCAGGGCATCGCGGTCGTCGGCCTCGCCGCCGACGGGGAGGCCGAGATCGGCGACCTGGCGGCCCTGGGCGGCCCGGTCGTCATCGTCGTCGGCAGCGAGGGCAAGGGCCTGTCCCGCCTCGTCGGCGAAACCTGCGACTTCCGTGTGCGCATCCCGATGCCGGGCGGCGCCGAGTCGCTGAACGCGGGTGTGGCCGCGGGGATCGTTCTGTACGAGGCGGCCAGGCGGCGCGTCTGACGCGGCCGGGGCCGACGCGACCGAACACGCGTCGGTACCGTCACCCGTGCGGGTCGAACTGGGCGTCAGGGGACGAGATTGACGCGGTCCGGACACATCCGGCACGAGTCAAAGCAGTGTCCTAAACGACCGTCACTCGGTTAGATGAGTGTGGACACCAGAACACCCCGCACACCCACGGGGGACGGCCCGTCGGGAATCGATGACGCTCCCGCGCTGAGCATGGTGAAGGTGCCGAGCGACCCGGCGCAGGTGATCGTCAACCATGCGAGCTTCCGCGTGATGCTGGGCGCCTCGACGCGCGCCCAGTCGCCGCGGATCGCACGGCACTTGAGCACCTCCCAGGAGGGCGCCCGCCAGCCGGTCGTCGGCACCGCGGCGGGCAGAGCGGGGGCCGCCGCGGGCGCCCGGCGCCGGCCCGTCGTGTGGAGCGGCAGGTCCGCCCCGGACGACACCGGCGCGCACCGCCTGCTCCAGGCGGTACGGGGCGGCAGCGTCCGGCACGGCGAGGAGACGTCCGCCGACGCGGGCGCCACCCAGGTCATCCCGCGCGTCGGCGCCGGCGGCTACGACGAGGTCTACGACGGGCTCGACGCGACCGTCGAGACCCCGATCGTCGGCGCCCAGCGCAAGCACCGGGACGACGATCCCAGCGGTACCCGCCTCCTGCCCGCCATGCGCACCGTCGGCAGCGCCTACGACGAGGAACAGGCCTACGGCGCCGAGGAGTTCGCGGACTTCGACGAGTCCGGGGAGGCCGCGGGCACCGACCAGCCGGCCAGGCGCCACGGCGACGACCCGGCCCGGCACGCCTACTACCCCGGCCGCCGGATGAACCTCGGCGTCGTCCTGCTCCCGCTGCGCATCTTCCTCGGCTTCATCTCCATCTACGCCGGCATGGGCAAGCTGTGCGACCCCGTCTACTTCGACGGCGGCAAGCGCGGCTCCATGGTCAAGTGGCTCAACACCCTGCATCCGTGGGAAGTCGCCGAGCCGCTGCGCCAGTTCGCCCTGCACCACCCCGTCGGCTCGGGCCTGGTCATCGCCTTCGCGCAGGTCGTCGTGGGCGTCCTGACGGTCCTGGGCTGCTGGCAGCGCGTGGCCGCCGTCTTCGGCGCCCTGCTCTCCGCCGCGCTGATCGTCACGGTCAGCTGGAAGACCGTCCCCGCCTACGACGCCCCCGACATCATCTACCTCGCCGCCTGGTCCCCGCTGATCATCGCCGGCGCCCCCGTCTACTCCGTGGACGGCCGCCTCGCGGGCAACGCCTGGCGGCGCCTCGGCCCGGGCTCCGACATCTGGGAGCTGCGCCGCTACGTCCTGCGCCGCGGCGCCCTCGTCACGGCGGTCGTGACCGGCATCACGCTGCTCATCGGCTCGCTGCTCGGCGGTGCGGTCCGTGACGCCGACCGCGTGACCGTGCCGGGCCCCGGCGAGGCTCCGCGCAACGAGCTGCCGGGTTCCCCGCTCCCGCACACGCCGGGCGCGCGGCACAGCCACTCGCCGTCGGCCTCGAACTCGCCCACGCAGGGCGCCACCGCCGGCTCCACCCCGTCGGGTGCGGCGGCCACGCCGGGCGCCACAGCGACCGGCGGCAGGCCCAGCCAGAGCCAGAGCACGGCGGGCCAGGCCCCGCCGCAGCAGTCCTCGCCGAGCGGAGGCGCTCCCAGCACCAGCGCCGGTCCCACCTCGGGCGGCGGCGCGGGCGGTACCGGCTCGACCGGCGGCACCGGCTCCGGAGGCTCCTCCTCCGGCGAGCCGGGCCTGGTGGGCGGCCTGTTGGGGTAGCCGAGCCGGTGGGCGGCATCCTGGGCACCCTCACCGGCTGACTCACCGGGTCCATACGAAGGGGCCCCGCACACAGAGTGCGGGGCCCCTATCGACGTACGGTCCTTCAGCGCCCCGTCAGGGGCGCGGGGAACTGCGCGCCCAGCCACACCCGACCCGCAGCCGAAGAACAACCGCTCCCCGGTGAACTGTCAGCGACCCAGCGCGGCCAGCTCCTTCGCCGCCTCGGTCAGATCCTTCGCCGTGTCGATGGCACGCCAGTACGCGCCCTGCGGGATCGTGAAGCCGGCCAGCCGGCGCTCACGCGCCAGATGCGGGAAGGTCGTCCGCTCGTGATCGCCCCGCTCGGGGAGCAGCCCGGCGAACCCGGGCGAGAAGACGTACACACCGGCGTTGATCTCGAACGTCGACGGCGGCGCCTCGATGAAGTCCGTGATGTGCCCGAAGCCGTCCGTCTGCACCGCGCCCCAGGGCAGGCGCGGGCGCGCCAGGGCGAGCGTGGCCGCCGCGTCGCGCTCGGTGTGGAAGTCCGCCATGTCGCGCAGCGAGAAGCGGGTCCAGATGTCGCCGTTGGTGGCGTACCAGGGCTGTTCCGGGTGCGGGAGGTGGGCGGCGGCGTACTTCAGCCCGCCACCGCGCCCGAGGGGCTCCGTCTCCACGACCGTCGTCACCTTCACCGGCAGGTCGGTGGAGTCCAGCCAGTCCTGCAGCACCTCGGCGAGATGGCCGCAGCTGATCACCACGTCGGTCACGCCCTCTTCGGCCAGCCAGGCAAGCTGATGGCCGATGATCGGAGTCCGGGTACCGGGTATCTCGACCATCGGCTTGGGCCGGTCGTCGGTGTAGGGGCGCAGCCGGGAGCCCTGGCCACCGGCCAGGACGACGGCTTGAACGGGGCGGGAGGCGGCGTTCGGATCGGTCATGACCGAACTGTACGGCGCCTCCCGCTCACGTCCGGAGCCGGAAGCCCTTCCTTAATCAGCCGTTACCCTCCTCCGAACCGGCCGCGGGGGAGGAGGGACGGGGGTCAGATGTGTGCTGCCGCGACACCGGAGGCGAACGAGGTGTCGCAGACGGGGCGGGCGTAGGACTGGGCGCGGGTGGGGCCGTAGACACGGACCGCGGCGCGGCCCACGGCGCGGGCGATGGACGCGCAGTGCCTGGCGAGCGACGGGCGCTCCGCCACGGCCTGCTGGAGGTGCGTGAGCACCACGCCCGGATCGTCCTCCTGGAGCTCGGCCAGGAGCCTGTCGCGCAGCACGTCCTGGGGGGCGCGGTGGGCCGCCTTGGCGTCCTTGGCGATGTCGGTCGCGTCCGAGGCGGTGAGGACCGAGTTGGACGGGCTTCCCGTCCAGTTGACTCGGGTGACCGCGAGGGTCCCGGAAAGCACCAGGACGACGGGCAGGACGAGGGCGAGCGTGCGGCCGATACGGCGGGCGGGGCCCCGGCCGCATCGCGTCTGTCGGTTAGTGGAGTGCTTCACGCGAGTGAGAGTAGCGCCAGGTGATGATTTGGCGACATTTAGTCACCGTTTCGGGGGACGAAGAACCGCCTCGCACGGGGTACGGGGTTGACGCACGCTGCTCGAAATGACCGGTCTGCCGGGGTATTTGTCGACAAGAAAAAGGGCCCCGCGGCTGTTCGCGGGGCCCTCTTCGTCAACCTGGGTGAATTTTCCGGGATGGGTGCCTCGGCGGTTGCCGTTCGGCCCTGCCGCCTCAGTCGGAGAGGCGCTCGCCCGTGGACGTCGAGAACACGTGGGTCTCGCCCGGCCGCGGCACGACGTGCAGCGTGGCGCCCTTCTCCGGCACCCGGCGGCCCTCGACGCGGACGACGAGGTCCTTGCTCTCGCCATCGACCTGAGCGGCGCCGTACACGTATCCGTCGGCGCCGAGCTCCTCGACGACGTTGACGGAGACCGCGAGACCGGCCGGGGCGTCCTCGGTGTCCTTCGTCAGCGAGGACGCGGCGGCGCCGTTCTCCTCGACGATGTCGAAGTGCTCGGGGCGGACGCCGACGGTGACCGTGCGGTCGCCCTTGTCGGCGGCGGCCTTCAGGGCGTCGCGGTTGACCGGGACGACGCTGTTGCCGAACTTCACGCCGCCGTCGGTGATCGGCACCTCGACCAGGTTCATGGCGGGGGAGCCGATGAAGCCGGCGACGAAGAGGTTGGCCGGGCGGTCGTACATGTTGCGCGGCGAGTCGACCTGCTGGAGCAGACCGTCCTTGAGCACGGCCACGCGGTCGCCCATCGTCATGGCCTCGACCTGGTCGTGGGTGACGTAGACGGTGGTGATGCCGAGACGGCGCTGGAGCGACGCGATCTGCGTACGGGTGGAGACACGGAGCTTGGCGTCGAGGTTGGACAGCGGCTCGTCCATGAGGAAGACCTGCGGCTCACGCACGATGGCGCGGCCCATCGCGACACGCTGACGCTGACCACCGGAGAGCGCCTTCGGCTTGCGGTCCAGGTACTCGCTCAGGTCGAGGATCTTCGCGGCCTCTTCGACCTTCTTGCGGATGTCCGCCTTGTTGACGCCGGCGATCTTGAGCGCGAAGCCCATGTTGTCGGCGACGGTCATGTGCGGGTACAGCGCGTAGTTCTGGAACACCATGGCGATGTCCCGGTCCTTCGGCGGCAGGTGGGTGACGTCGCGCTCACCGATGCGGATGGCGCCGGCGTTGACGTCCTCGAGCCCCGCGAGCATCCGGAGCGAGGTGGACTTGCCACAACCGGACGGACCGACGAGGACGAGGAACTCGCCGTCCCCGACCTCGATCTCCAGTCCATCGACGGCGGGCTTCTCGGTGCCCGGGTAGATCCGGGTCGCCTTGTCGAACGAAACAGTGGCCATGGTGAATGGGCCCCCTTCTACCGGCAGGAACGTGCCGGACGATCCGTTGTAGGAAGGTGGTGGTGTAGTCCACGAGAGTGAACTGGCTCAGGACGGTACCTGGCGTTCGCCTGATCTGTCAGCACCTGTGGGGTGGTGAACTTCGCGGAAATTTTCGACAGGGGGCCTCTGGGACCTGGGTACACTGCACGGGCACGTACGCGAAGCGGGCGTGCAGGCCTCCTTAGCTCAGCTGGTCAGAGCGCCGCTCTTGTAAAGCGAAGGTCGTCGGTTCGAATCCGACAGGGGGCTCCTCCGACGGCAGGCTCGCCCCCTCGCGGGAGCGAGCCTGCCGTGCGTCGCGGTCATCCCGCGAGATCCTGCGGCGCGAGTTCGCCGGCCCGCTGCTCGCGGGCCACGGTGACGATGACGTCCCGCAGCCGCTCGACGTACAGCCGCATGTTCTTGTACGCGGCGTCGGTGTCGGGGTAGCGGCAGGTGAACCACAGGCCCTCGTGGAGCCGGTTCAGCCAGACGCACACCTGGTCGCCGTACGACACCCTGACCAGCCCGTAGGCCGTCAGTTCCGCCCAGCGCTCCGAACCGGGGATGCCCCGTGCGTCGACGAACGAGACGATCGAGTACAGGTCGGGCGAGGTCGGCCGGAAGTCCGCGCCGAGCAGGCGCAGCACCCGGGCCAGCGGCATACGCGCAAGCGACCGGTTGCCCTGCAGTTCGGTGCGCACCGTCTTGAGGGCGGTGAGGAAGTCGGGTGCCTCGTCCGCGGCGACCTCGATGGGCGCTCCGCCGACGTACCAGCCCACGGAGTTGCTCCACTTGGACTTCACCCGCGTGTGGAACGGCACGACGGCGCGGTAGACGGGCTGGCCGCCGATCTCGTGGACGATGAGGCTCGTGGCGGCCAGGATGCCGACGAGGCTGCCGCCGAAGGGCCGGCAGTACGACTCGAAGGCCGCGGCGGCGTCCGCGTCGACGAGCATCTCCCGCATCAGCTTCTGCGTGGGCAGCGTGCCGCCGGGCTCAAGTCCCAGATCCACGGGGAAGTTGGGCAGTTTCCCGTCGCACCGCTGGATGAACTCCCGCCAGCGGCCGACGATCGCGTGGGTGCCGTCCATGCGGTCCGCGTCCGCGCGCTCGATCTCGCAGAAGTCGACGTAGCTGCCGACCGGCGGCTCCTCGACGGGGCGGCCCTCCAGGGCGGCCGCGTAGAGCCCGTGGATCTCGGCGGGGATGCGCTGGATGGAGTAGGCGTCGACATTGCTGTGGTCGAAGCCAATGTACACGCTGGTGCAGTCGTCCCTGATGACCGCCGCGTAGAGGAAGTTGGGCCAGTTCAGCGCGTTGGCGCCGTCGTCGAAACGGTCCTGGAGGTGCTGGACGAGCCGGTCCGCGTCCGGGAAGTCGCCGACCTCCTCGCGGTGCAGTGACACGGCTTCGGGGTCGAGGGTGAAGCGGTGCATCTCGTCGCCCTCCCAGCGGAAGCCGCTGCGCAGCGTCTCGTGCCGCAGCGTCCAGCCGCGCAGTGCCTCCTCCAGCGCGTCGAGGTCGACCGCGCCCGGGATGTCGAAGGCGGTCCCGAGCCAGGTCGGCACGAACAGGCCGTCCTCCCGCACGGAGCGTGCGGTCCTGATGTGTCCTTCCTGGACGTACGCCGGCGGCCGGGGGTCGGCCGGGAGATCCGCCGCGGCCGCGACCGTCGCCGGACTGAGCGCCCACTCGACAAGCCGTCCGGGCCGGACCTCGCAACGCTGGATGTCGGTCATTCGCACGGGCGTCTCCGTTCGCAGTTGGAGCCCGAATGGGGCGGGACCCGATCAAGGGAATGCCGCGACCGCGAAAGGAGATACCCGGAACATGATGTGTTCCCACTTTTGAGTGGATTGAGTGATCGGCGGTTGTGAGCCAATCGGTCTGCCGGGCATCCCGTAGCGCTTATCAAGGCGCATATCCCCGGCCCTGGTACGGACACGGGCTTTTCGACGGTGCGGGAATCACCTTTTGTAACTGATAGTGTTCGTCCAGTCACAGTAGGCAATCAGCCTCGACTTAAGGCAATCAAGGACCGAGGGTTCCATGCGCAAGCTTCAGAAGGCCATGATCGCAGCGGCAGTGGCGGCCGGCGGCCTGTCCGCAATCGGCGCCGGCGCCGGTACCGCCTCCGCCCACGGCTACGGCTACGACGATGCGCCGAAGCCGACCGAGCACTACCGCCCCTACCAGGAGTGCAGCCCGCAGACGGCGGCCGAGGGCGACCTCCCGGTCAGCGTGCTGGGTCTGTCCGAGACCTTCGACACCACTTGCGGCCAGTTCAACAACGCCTTCACCGGCTGACGGCGGCCGCCAGGTCCTGCGCGACGCTTTCCGCGGGCCCCTCGGGGTCACCCCCGAAGGGGCCCGTCCGTGTGTGGCGGCCCGGAGTGCGAGGTCGCTCAACCCCAGGTCAGCCCTTCACTTCGTCAGCGAATCGGCCCCGAACGGGCGTCCCTCACAAAGGAAACGGATCACATGTTCAGTAGGAAGAAGATCGCGGCCGTCTCGGGGCTCATCTGCGGCCTCGCTGTGACCGGTCTCGGCGTCACCCCGGCGCATGCCGCCGCGGGTCCGGGCACCTGCACCCTCGACCTCCAGGGCAACGTCACCTGCGTGCAGAAGATCACCGGTCAGATGGCCGAGGGCGAGCGGTTCGCCGTCCCGCGGTCGACGACGTGCGAGCCGATCCAGCCCATGCAGCTGCCGGTCATCCCCCTGGTGAACAACGGGTCCACGCGGATCGGTCCCGAGGTGACCTGTACTCCCGACGGTGCTCCGGCGCCCGTCAAGAACGACAAGAGTGACGACGGTTTCGAATTGCCCGGTGGCCTGCTGGGCTGACCCCCTTTTCGTGTGACGGACGGCCGGTATTCGGGGTGACCCGGACCGGCCGTTCTTCATGGTGATAAATGGAAAAAATGTTTATCGCCATAAACCGACACGGCACATAGAAGGCCCCGAAGATCCCAAATGACTACGTTGCGTCTGTATATGCTCACATTAAGTAGTCAAACCAGGGCTTCACGCCCAGTCAGGGAAGGGTCTCACTATGCGCAAGTTTCAGCGGGCCGCGGTCGTAGTCGCAGCGGTCGCGGGGCTGTCCGCTATCGGCGCCGGCGTCAGCTTCGCCGACGGCTTCGGTGGGGTCACCGCGGTGGCCTCCTCGCAGGCCAACGCCGTGGCCACCAGCGCTGCCCCGTACGGTCCGCAGGCCGCTCCGCAGGCGGCTCCGTACTTCGCGCCGACGAACGGTTTCAACTACGCGCCGCAGATGGGCTACTTCGCCGCCCCGCAGGCCGCTCCCCAGGCCGTCCCGCAGGCGGCTCCCCAGGCGGCTCCCCAGGCGGCCCCGCAGGCCGTCCCGCAGGCGGCTCCGCAGATGGCTCCGCAGGCCGGCTACGGCTACGCGGCCCCCTACGGCGGCCAGTAAGGCAGCGCCGCACACCCTCACACAGCACCGGCAGCCCGGACGCGCGAAAACCCCTCGGGGTGCGCGGCCGGGCTGCGGCAATTGCAAAGGAACACAGCATGCTCAGTCGAAGGACCATCGCAACCGTCTCGGGGCTCCTGGGGAGCCTCGCCGTGATCTACGTGGGCGGCGCGCAGGCGCACGCCGACCAGCCGCCCGGCGACTGCAAGACCAGCGCCGAGGGGGAGACGACCTGCGTGCACAAGAGCGAGGTCGTCCACAAGAACAAGAACGGCACGTTCATCGTCAAGCAGGACCAGAAGTGCTCCACCGCGGCCCGGCCGCGGCTGGTGCTGCCCGACGACGAGGCGCTGAGCGCGGGGACCACGGAGGTCGGCCCGGTGGTGGACTGCTCCAACGCCGCGCCCCTGCCCAAGAGTTTCAAGCGCCCCCACGTCGACCGCCCGCACATCCAGCGTCCGCACATCGAGTTCTGACGCACCGTCGAAAATGCCGGATCGGGGACGGTTCCCGATCCGGCATTTCGGCTTTCCGGTGACGCCGAAACCTCGGTGCCCCGGCCGCATGGCCGGGGCACCGAGGAAGGGTTTCGACCTTACTTGCCGACGCTGTTGTTGCAGCCCATGTTCGAGCCCAGCGAGGTCTGCTGCGCTCCGGCGTTGCCCTCGCCGTTGAGCAGGTTGCCGCCCAGGCCGTTCAGGATGCCGACCTGGCCGAGGACGTCGACGTTGGCGTCGTGCGACCGGCAGGTGGTGCTCTGCAGGACGCTGAAGCTGGAAGTGCCACGGTGCCCGTCTTCGCCCGAACCCCAGCCGCCCTGATCGGCGTGGGCGGCGCCGGCACCCATGAACCCGACGCTGCTGATGGCAGCGACCAGGACGGCAGCCTTGCGAAGCTTGTGCATGTCATCTCCGGTGGAGTGAAGTGGATGCGATCTGTGACAGATCGACTTCGTGCAGTTACGGAGGCTAATACGAAATATCAATGCAAAACCGCGCGGCGCGCCGAATTCGGTCAAGCCTCACCGCCTTGGGCGATGGCAATGAATGACCGGCGCACAAACAAGGGGTCCCGGCTCCGAGTTGTCCTCGGTGCCGGGACCTGATTCCCGTTCACGGTCGCGTGCGACCGCCCACGTGAATTAGAAGGCGCTGTTGTTGCAGCCCATGCTCGAGCCGATGTGCGTGTCCTGCGCACCCGGGTTGCCCTCGCCGTTGAGGGCGTTGCCCAGCAGGCCGTTGAGCAGGCCGACCTGGCCGAGGACGTCCAGGTTCAGGTCGTGCGACTTGCAGTTGGAGCTCTGCAGCACGCTGGTGCGCTGGTCGCCGCCCTGGCCGCCGTGGCCTCCCTCTCCTGCCTGGGCGGTGCCGGCACCGACGAGTCCGACGGTGCTGATGGCGGCGACCAGGACGGCAGCCTTGCGAAGCTTGTGCATGTCATCTCCGGTGGAGTGAAGTGGTTGCGATCTGTGGTAGATCGACTTCGTACAGTCACGGAGATTAATACGAAATATGAGCAAATCGGGCAGCGACGCGCCGTGTTTTGTGATCGTGTCGTGGAAGTGGCGCCGGAGGTGCGGCGGTTCTAGTGGGCCTTGGCGAGGGCGTTCGCCTGGCTGTTGCCCTGGCCGCAGTTGACGCCCTTGGTCTCGGCGGCGGCGAGCAGCGCGACGGGGAGGTTCGCGTTGAGCAGGTTCTGCGGGCTGCACTCCTGGTAGGGGCGGAAGAGGTTGTTCTGCTCCACCGGGGCGGACTGCCCCTGAGCGGCCGGCTGCGGGGTGAGCTGGGGGCTGAGCTTGGGGTTCACCTGCGGGTTGAGCTGCGGGCTGACGTCGGCACCACCCGTGGGGGCGGCCAGGCGCTGCGGCGCGGGCGAACCGGTGGTGTGCGCGGTGGCCTGCGAACTGGTCCACGACGCGGCCTCACTGCCCTGCTGCGGGGCGGGCGGTGGCGCGGCGTTGTACGCGGCGGGGGCGTCGGCGAAGCTGGGGACGACGCCGATGGCGGACAGGCCCCCGGCGGCTGCTGCGACGAGCGCGACGTGCTGGAACTTGCGCATGGAACCCTCGGCCCTTCATTGACCTGTGCATGGAACGTGCAGAAATGCTGGATGCACCATTGCTCTGGCCCTGTGGCAACGACATAACTCCGGCCCCCGTCACGGGAGTCGGGGAGTGTCACCCGTTTGCCGAAGAGGGTGAATTATCGGTCTGGTAATCCGATCAATGCCAAACGGGTGACGGGGTTTTCGACCCCGTGACCGGCTCGCCGGAAAGGTCGTTGCCAGCG
This sequence comes from Streptomyces sp. NPDC050534, assembly GCF_044457745.1. NCBI lineage: Bacteria > Bacillati > Actinomycetota > Actinomycetes > Kitasatosporales > Streptomycetaceae > Streptomyces > Streptomyces sp. NPDC050534. Next base: position 473,039 of record NZ_JBITHF010000006.1, on the reverse strand, counting down.
GGGAGAGGGCAGTTGGGCGTCTACCGGAGAGAGGGACATCGGGATCCGCTGTCGGCTCCGGCGCGACTGCACTTAATACAACGGATTTCCCTGCACTGGTATTGAAGGGCCGAGGGTTCCATGCGAAAGCTTCACAAGGCCGCACTCGTCGTAGCGGCGGCCGGCGGTCTGTCCGCCATCGGCGCCGGCGTCAGCCAGGCCGACACTATGGGCGGGTACTACCCCGGTTCCGCCCCTGCTCCGGCTCCGTACTATCCGGCACCTCAGGCCGCGCCGGCGCCCGCTCCCCAGTACTACGCTCCTCCGGCGCCCCAGTACCAGGCGCCCCCGCAGTACTACGCGCCCCAGGCGCCCGCCCCCCAGTACTACCCGGCTCCCCAGCAGAGCGCCCCACAGGCCGCGGCCGCGACCACCGCCGCGGGCAGCGCGCAGGCCGGTCCGCAGTACGCGCAGCCGGCGGCGATGCAGATGGCTCCTCCGGCCCCGCCGCAGATGGGTCAGGCCTCCGCCTTCGCCTCGTCGGGAGGTGCCGCGCAGGCCGGGCAGCCGTCGTACAGCGCGCCGCAGCAGGCCGCCCCGCAGCAGGCCGCTCCCCAGCAGCAGGCGCCGCAGGTCGTGCCGCAGGTCGCCCCGCAGACCTCGCCTCAGGTCGTGCCGAAGGTGGCTCCGCAGGTCGAGATGCCGCAGGTCTTCAACCCCGAGCCGGCGCCGCACGTCGCGCCCCAGGTGAACCCGCAGGTCAACCCCGAGGTGAACCCGCTCATCAACCCGCTGATCTCGCCGGCCAGTGCGCCGCAGGTGCCCGGGCTCGGACTCGGGCAGGTCGCGGCGCCTCCGGTCGGGCAGTTGGGTCTGCCGCGACTGGGCTGACGGCCCGTCCATAGTCGTCCACCGTCCCAACCCGATCTGCTGCAGATCACTTCCGCTCGATCAATGGAGAAGAAATGCGCAAGCTTCAGAAGGTGGCTCTCGTGGGGGCCGCCGTCCTCGGCAGCCTCGGTTCCCTCGGTGCCGGTCCCGCCTTCGCACACGGTGAGGCGGGGGCGCACGACGGCGGCTTCGACATCTCGCAGGGCATCGAGTGCCGTTCGCACGACATGAACGTCGACGTTCTCGGCAGCGTCGGCGCCCTGAACGGCGTCCTGGGCAACGCGCTCAACGGCGAGGGCAACCCGGGTGCGCAGGACCACCACCTCGGTTCCGACATGGGCTGCAACAGCAAGGCCCTCTGAGCAAAATGCCCAGGTCAGGAGTGATCCTGCCTGGGCTTTCGCACGTTCCGGCCCAGTTCCTCGAGCGGCGCGTCCGTCAGCCGGTACACCGTCCACCCGTCCTGCGGGCGGGCGCCGAGGGACTCGTAGAAGGCGATGCTCGCGGCGTTCCAGTCCAGGACGGACCATTCGAGGCGCTCGTAGCCGCGGGTGACGCAGATGCGGGCCAGTTCGGTCAGGAGGGCCTTGCCGTGGCCGGCGCCGCGGGCGGTGGGGCGGACGTAGAGGTCCTCGAGGTAGATGCCGTGGACGCCGCGCCAGGTGGAGAAGTTCAGGAACCACAGCGCGAAGCCGACCGGGTCGCCGGTGGTGTCGTCCTCGGCGAGGTGCGCGAAGGCGGCGGGGTGTTCGCCGAAGAGTGCCTCGTGGAGCTGGGCCTCGGTGGCCTTCGCCTCGTGCGGGAGCTTCTCGTACTCGGCCAGTTCCCGGATCAGGGCGTGGATGACGGGGACGTCGGCGGGGGTCGCGGTGCGGATCATGCCGCCGAGGCTAGCCGGAGTGGTCGCGCAGGCGCCGGGCGATCTCCAGCCGGCGGGGTTCGGCCGGCCGGCCGTCCTCGACGTCCCAGAGAGTGTTCTCCAGGAGGCGGCCCAGGGTCCAGGCGCGGGCGCGGGCGCGATCCAGGCCGAGGACGTCCGTCATGGCGTCGAAGCGCCAGCGGACCTCGTCGGCCTCGAAGCGGTTGGCGATCGCCGGCCACAGTTCGAAGCCCGGGTCGCCGGCCAGGGGTTTGGGGTCGATGGCGAGCCAGGGGGCGCGGTCCGAGGCCAGGACGTTCCCGTCGTGCAGGTCCCAGTGCACAAGGCGGTCGCCGGGCTCGTCCACGACCTCACGTACGGCCGCCGCGCAGTCCGCGACCAGGCGGCGGGTTCCGGTGTCCGGGATGCGCTCCAGCGCCCAGGGGGTCCGCTCCAGCATGGCCCGCGCCATGTCACCGAGGCGGCGCATGCCCTGCGGGGCCGGGGTGGCGTTCAGACGGGCGAGCAGGCGGGCGATGACCAGGACGGCCTCGCGCGTGCCGGGGAGCTGAGAGAGCATGCGGGTGTGGTCGAGTCGTTCCAGGAGCATGGCATGGGTCGTCCTGTCGTGGTCGAGCAGGCGGACCGCGCCGTCGCCGTCCCACCGGCGCAGGGCGGCGGGCTCGCCCTCGCTCTCCTCGTCCCGCAGCTGAAGCTTCAGCACGGCCGGGGTGCCGTCGGCACGGAGCACGGGCAGGACGAGGGCGGTCATGCCGTGCATGGGACGGCCGTCCAGCCGCAGCTCCCACCGCTGGAGGAACTCCGCCGCGAGGTCCGGCAGGCCGGTGACGAAGGCCCGTCCCGCCTCCCCGTTGCACCTCTCCTGCGCGGCCGCCAGCTCGCTCGGGATGTCGATCACGCGGGCGACGATACCGACATGGGTGAATCGGCTCATGCGAGGTGACCGGCGGCTCGGAGAGAAGGCGTGGGCGTACGTCCGCAGCGCCCCCGGCACGTACATCTGGCTGGCCATCCTGTTCGTCACCACCGTCGCGCTGCACCACATGTCGCCGGAGTTCGAGCAGGACTTCCTGCGGCAGCGGTCCACCAACATCCATGAGCTGTCGAACGATCCCACGCGGGTGCTGGTGCAGAGCGCGATGTGGATCGACGGCGGGGACTGGGTGCCGTACGCCGTCCTCTACACCGTCTTCCACGCGCAGGCCGAGCGCTGGCTGGGGACGCTGCGCTGGCTGATGGTGTGCGTGGCCGCGCATGTGCTGGCCACGCTGATCAGCGAGGGTGCGCTGCTGAAGGCCGTGCGGGACGGGATGGTGCCGTACTCGGCGGTCAACACCCTGGACATCGGGGTGAGTTACGCGCTGGCGGGGGTGGCGGCGGTGCTGACGTACCGGATCGCCTCGCCCTGGCGGTACCCGTATCTCGCGGTCGTGCTGGTGCTGTACGGGGGTCCGCTCGCCTCGACGCCCACTTTCACCGACTTCGGGCACTTCCTCTCCGTGGTGGTCGGGCTGGCCTGCTATCCGCTGGTCAGAGGGCGTGGAGAAGCATGGAATCCGAAGGAGACATGGGCCGCCCTGAGGGGTTAGCTTTCCGGCCATGAGCAGCTCGGCGAAGAGTGTCGTGAACGGCGGGATCTCCTTCTGGTACGCGGACGACGGGCTCCCGGCGGTGCGGCAGCCGCTCGCCGGTGACGCCGCCGCGGACGTCGTGATCGTGGGCGGCGGGTACACGGGCCTGTGGACCGCGTACTACCTGAAGAAGACCGCGCCCTTCCTCAGGATCACCGTCCTTGAGCAGAAGTTCTGCGGATACGGCGCCTCGGGGCGCAACGGCGGCTGGCTGTACAACGGGATCGCGGGGCGCGACCGGTACGCGAAGCTGCACGGCCACGAGGCCGCCGTACGGCTGCAGCAGGCCATGAACGACACCGTCGACGAGGTCGTCCGGGTCGCCGCCGAGGAGGGCATCGAGGCCGACGTCCACAAGGGCGGGGTGCTCGAAATCGCCACCACGCCCGCGCAGTCGGCGCGGCTCAAGGCGTTCCACGAGCACGAGCTGTCGTACGGCGAGAAGGACCGTGAGCTCTACGGCGCCGGTGAGGCGGCCGAGCGGATCCGGGTCGCGGACGCGGTCGGCGCGAGCTGGACCCCGCACGGGGCGCGGCTGCACCCGGCGAAGCTGGTGAAGGGGCTGGCGGCGGCCGTCGAGGCACTGGGGGTGACGATCCATGAGTCGACGCCGGTGACGGAGATCCGGCCGAAGCACGCGGTGACGCCGTACGGGACGGTGCGGGCGCCCTATGTGCTGCGCTGCACGGAGGGGTTCACCGCCGGTCTCAAGGGGCTGCGGCGCACCTGGCTGCCGATGAACTCCTCGATGATCGCGACCGAGCCGCTCACCGACGAGCAGTGGGAGTCGGTCGGCTGGGCGGGCCGCGAGACGCTGGGCGACATGGCGCACGCGTACATGTACGCGCAGCGCACCGCCGACGGGCGGATCGCGCTCGGCGGGCGCGGGGCGCCGTACCGCTACGGGTCGCGGACCGACAACGACGGGCGGACGCAGGAGGCGACCGTGGAGGCGCTGCGGGAGATCCTGGTGCGCTTCTTCCCGTCCTTGGCCGGTGTGCGGATCGCGCACGCCTGGTCCGGTGTGCTCGGGGTGCCCCGGGACTGGTGCGCCACGGTGACGCTGGACCGGACGACCGGACTGGGCTGGGCCGGCGGTTATGTCGGCTCGGGCGTGGCCACGGCGAACCTCGCGGCGCGCACGCTCACGGACCTGGTGCAGCTCGACTCGGGGCAGGGCGGGCCCACCGGGCTGACCGCGCTGCCCTGGGTCGGGCACAAGGTGCGCAAGTGGGAGCCGGAGCCGCTGCGCTGGCTCGGCGTGCAGGGCATGTACGCCACCTACCGGGCGGCGGACCAGCGCGAGCGGCGCACGCACGGCGCCGAGTCGTCGAAGCTGGCGCGGTTCGCGGACCGGGTGGCCGGGCGGCACTGACATCTGGCGGTGCAAGGGGAGGGGTCCGCGGTCCGGTGGGCCCCTCCCCGGCCTTGTGCGACACCCTTCAGAGCGCCGGCTCCGGTACCGGCTCCTGCGCGCGGGCGCCGTGCCTGGGGGCCTTCGCCGTCACCATCAGGCCCGCCACCAGCCCGGCCAGGAGCATGATGCCGGCGGCCCACCAGATGGCGACCGTGTAGCCGTGGACGACGCCCTCCTTGAGGATCAGGGCCTTCTGCGCCGGGTTGTGCAGGTGGGCGGTGATGTAGGCCGCGCTGCTGCTGGTGGCGATCGTGTTCAGCAGGGCCGTGCCGATCGAACCGCCCACCTGCTGCGAGGTGTTGACGGTCGCCGAGGTCACGCCGGAGTCCTGCGGGGCGACGCCCGCGGTGGCGGTGGCGAAGACCGGCATGAAGGTCAGGCCCATGCCCAGGCCCATCAGGAGCAGCGCGGGCAGGATCTCGGAGGCGTACGACGAGTGGACCGTCATCCGCGTGAGGAGGACCATGCCGCCCGACGCGAGGATCATGCCCGGGACCATCAGCGTCCGCGGCGCCGCCCGGTTCAGCAGCCGGGCGGAGATCTGGGTGGAGCCGATGATGATCGCGACGGTCAGCGGCAGGAAGGCCAGGCCCGTCTTCACCGGTGAGTAGTCGAGGACGGCCTGGAGGTAGTAGGTCATGAACAGGAACAGGCCGAACATGCCGATGGTGGCGAGCGCCATGGTCAGGAAGCAGCCGGCGCGGTTGCGGTCCTTGACGATGTGGAGCGGGAGCAGGGGCATGGGCGCCCGGGTCTGCCACCACACGAAGGTGGTGAGAAGTACGACGCCCGCCGCGAACAGCCCGAGCACGAGCCCGTCGCTCCAGCCTCGCGACTGGGCCTCGCTGAAGCCGTAGACGATCGCGACCAGTCCGCCGCAGCCCAGCAGCGCGCCGGGGACGTCGAGGCGGGCGCCCGCGCGACCGGGGCGGTCGTGGAGCAGGGCGAAGGCGCCGAAGACGGCGACGATCGCGATGGGGACGTTGACGTAGAGGCACCAGCGCCAGTTCAGGTACTCCGTCAGCAGGCCGCCGACGATGAAGCCGATCGCCGATCCGCTGCCGGCCAGGGCGCCGTAGATGCCGAACGCCTTGCCGCGCTCCTTGGGGTCGGTGAAGGTCGTCGTCAGCAGGGACAGGGCGGAGGGGGCCAGCACGGCGGCGAAGGCGCCCTGGAGAGCGCGGGCGCCGAAGAGCATGCCCGAGGAGGTGGCGGCGCCGCCGAGTGCGGAGGCGGCGGCGAAGCCGACCAGGCCGATGACGAACGTCCGTTTGCGGCCCACCAGGTCGGCGATGCGGCCGCCGAGCAGGAGCAGTCCGCCGAAGGCCAGCGTGTACGCCGTGATGACCCACTGCCGGTTGCCGTCGGACATGCCCAGGTCGCTCTGTGCGGACGGGAGGGCGATGTTCACGATCGTCGCGTCGAGCACGACCATGAGCTGTGCGAGCGCGATGATCACCAGACCCCACCAGCGGCGGGGGTCGGCGTCCGCGGGAGCTTCACCTGTCCGGGTGTCACTCATCCGGTCAGACCATGGTTCGGTGCGTGTCGCATCCTCGGAGGCTTCGTGCCTGGTCATGGCTCCAGTACCACCTTTCCTGTCGTGGCGCGCGTTTCGAGTGCCCTGTGGGCGGCCGCCGCGTCGGCGAGCGGGAAGCGCTGCACGGCGGGGCGGAGGCGCCCCGCGGCGGCCTCGGCCAGAGCGCGCAGCTCCAGGGTCTGCAGGGGGTCGGGGCCGCCGGCCCTGCGCATCATCACGGGGCCGAGGACCTGTTCGGACACGCCGTCGACGAGGTAGGGCCGCCCGTCGCGGATGCCCTCGGAGGACCAGCCGAAGACGAGGTGCCTGCCGCCGGGACCGAGCAGGCCGGTGGCGTGGCGGGCGACCTCGCCGCCCACGCCGTCGAAGACGATCGTCGCGGGCCGGCCACCCAGATGGGCGCGGACCTTGTCCGGCCAGGCGGGGTCGGCGTAGTCGGCGGCGAGGTCGGCGCCGTTCGCCCGCACGCGTGCGGCCTTCTCGGGGCCGCCCGCGAGTCCGACCACCACCGCGCCGGCGTTCTTCGCGTACTGCACGAGCAGCGTGCCGATGCCGCCGGCGGCCGCCGTCACCACGGCCACGGAGTCCGGGCCCAGCTCGGCGAACTGCACGATCCCCATCGCCGTACGGCCCGTGCCGATCATGGCGACCGCCTGGGCCGCGTCCAGGTTGGCGGGGATCTCGTGCGCCCGGTCGACATCGACGACGGCCAGCTCGGCGTAGCCCCCGGGCGCGAACCCGAGATGGGCCACGACGCGTTTGCCGAGCCACAGCGCGGCGACCCCCTCGCCGAGCGACTCGACGACGCCGGCGACCTCGCGGCCCGGGACGGTGGGCAGGCGGGGCGGCTCGGGCATCGGTCCCCGCAGGCCCTCGCGGAGTGCGGTGTCGAGCAGGTGCACCCCCGCCGCCTCGACGGCGACACGGACCTGGCCGGGGCCGGGTGCGGGATCGGCGACCTCCTCGTGGCGGAGGTTCTCGGCCGGACCGAAGGCGTGCAGACGGACGGCGTGCATGGTGAATCCCCCAACTGTTCGTGAGAGCCCCGCTTGTTCGTGAGAGCCCCACTCTTCAACCTCAAGCTTGCTTGAGGTCAAGGGAGCTGTGGCCGAGGGCCAGGGAGACCGCGGTGAGGGCGCTGTTGAAGGAGACCTCCGACAGGACGCCGGGGGCCGCGACCTGGTCACCGGCGAGGTAGACGCCGTCACCGCGGTCGATGGCGGGCCGGTCGCGCCAGCTGGTGCCGGGCAGGTCCACGGCGCCGGTCCGGCCGTTCGCGACGGACTCGCGCCGCCAGGTGACGCGCTCGCGCCAGCCCTCGAAGGCGAGGTCGAGAAGCTCCTCGGCGCGGGCGACGCCGTCGGCCTTCGACTCGTACGGGGCGATGGGGATCTGCCCCTGGATCAGCTGCTCCCCGGCCGGTGCGAGGGAGCGGTCCTGCGCTGTGAACCGCTCCAGCCAGCCGGGGGCGTCGAGGTCGGACACCACGAAGGCGTCTCCGCGCCGGGTCCGCACGGCGAGGTCGATCAGTGCCGTACGGCCGCCGGTCCAGTGCAGGGAGTCGTCGCGGAGCAGCCGCCGCGCCGCGTCGAGGGAGGTGGCGACGACCACGGGACCGCCGGCCGGCAGGGTGTCGACGCGTGACAGGGTCTCCATCCGCACGCCCAGATTCCAGGCCCGCGCGGCCATCCGGTCGATGACGCTCGCCCAGCCGCCGCGCGGGTAGTGCGCCTCGGGCGGCAGCTTGGTGGCCCGGCGCAGCCGCTCCTGCACGAAGGCGGCGGACAGGGCGCCCGGGTCGTGGTGGAAGAGGGCGACGGCGGAGTAGTGGGCCGCGGCACGGGAGCCCTCCTCGCCCGCGATCCGCGTGGCCCAGCTCATGAAGTCGGTGTCGGCGGGCGCCTGCTGGAGCCCGTGGCGCAGCAGCTTGAGCATCGCGAAGGGCGGGGTGCGGCGCAGCGCGCCGTGGTGGCGCAGCCGCAGCCGGGCCGCCTCCAGGGGCGGGATCGGGGCGAGCGCGCCGAGCAGATCGCGCTGCCTGAGCCAGGACCAGTGCGGGCCGCCGCTGTAGAGGGCGTGCGGTCCGTCGTTCGTCCGGTACGGGCCCTCGGCCGTGCGGGCTCTCCCGCCGAGCGTGTGATGGGCCTCGTACACGGTCACTTTGGCGCCCGCCTCGGCAGCGGTGACGGCCGCGGTCAGTCCGGCGAGACCGCCGCCGATGACGGTGATGCGGTGCATGGGTGGGGGTCTCCCTCGGGTGTCGGACCTCTGGTGGGGCGCCTTGTGCGGCCGCCTTTCGTGGATACGACGGTTCCCGGCACCCGGAATGTGACAACGGCCGCGTTTTGCCTGGTCAGAGGGATTGTCAGTGGCGGGGTGCAGGATGAGGCCATGGCGAGGAGAGCGGCGGGTGGTCCGGGTGCGGCGAGCGGCGGGGGAGGCTCCCGCGGGCCGGCGGTGAAGGGGGCGCGGCGCCCCGAGGTGCGGCTGCCACCGCTGGAGCCGTTCGGGGGCGCGGAGCTGGAACCGGACGGGGACTACGACGGGCTGGAGTTCCGCGAGGCGGACCTCGCCGGGCAGGACGGCGGGGGCGCCCGCTTCATGGACTGCGCGCTGACGGGGTGCGCGCTGGACGAGACGCGGCTGCGCAAGGCCCGCATCCTCGACTCGGCCCTGACGGGGCTGAGAGGCGTCGGCACGGACCTCGCCGAGGCCACCCTGCGTGACGTCGAGCTGATCGACGCCCGTCTCGGCGGTGTGCAGCTGCACGGCGCCGTCCTGGAGCGGGTCGTCGTCCGCGGCGGCAAGATCGACTACCTGAACCTGCGCACGGCCCGGCTGAAGGACGTCGTCTTCGACAACTGCGTCCTGGTGGAGCCCGACTTCGGCGGCGCCGTGCTGGAGCGCGTCGAGTTCGTGGACTGCGTCCTGAAGGAGGCGGACCTCACCGCGGCGGTGCTGAAGGACGTGGACCTGCGGGGCGTCGTGGAGCTGGGGATCGCGCGGGGCGTGGACCGGCTCGCGGGGGCGGTGATCAGTCCGGCGCAGCTGATGGATCTTGCGCTGGTGCTGGCGGGGGAGATGGGGATCCGGGTGGAGGGCTGAGGCTTCTGCCGGTCAGGCCGGCGTCACGGGACCCGGGGGAAGCGCGCCTGAAGCGTCCAGATCGCCGGGTTCTCGCCCAGGTCGTCGTGCATGTCCACCAGATCGGCGATCAGGTCGTGCAGGAAGTCCCGTGCCTCGCGCCGGAGTTCGGCATGGGAGAAGGTCAGCGGCGGCTCCTCGCCGGGCATCCAGTCGGCCTCCACGTCCACCCAGCCGAAGCGCCGCTCGAAGAGCATCCGGTCGGTCGACTCGGTGAAGTCGAGCTCCGCGTACTGGGGACGCGAGGCGCGCGATCCCGCCGGGTCCCGGTCCAGCCGTTCCACGATGTCGCACAGCGCCCACGCGAAGTCGAGCACCGGCACCCATCCCCAGGCTGTGGACAGTTCCCGGTCCGCCTTGGCGTCGGCGAGATACACGTCGCCGCAGAACAGGTCGTGCCGCAGGGCGTGGACGTCCGCGCGGCGGTAGTCGGTCTGCGGGGGGTCCGGGAAGCGGTTGGAGAGGGCGTAGCCGATGTCGAGCACGTACGGAATGGTGTCACGCCGGCCGGACCGTACGGGACGGCCCGCGGGCCGTCCTAGGATCGCATCCGTGCCCCGATCCGTACCGGTTGTCCCGGCCGCCGTCCTGCTCGTCCTCGCCCTGACCGCGTGCGACGCAGGTGTGCACGGCACCCCGGGTGGCTCCGGCGTGCACGACCCGTACTTCCCGAGGGCCGGCAACGGCGGGTACGACGTCGGCCACTACGACCTGAGACTCGCCTACGACCCCGCCCGCGGCCACCGCCTCACCGGCACCGCGACCATCACCGCCCGCGCCACGAAGGATCTCTCCGCCTTCGACCTCGACCTCAAGGGGCTGCACGTCGACGACGTCACCGTCGAGGGCCGGCCCGCCCGCTGGAACCGCGCCGGGCAGGAGCTCACCGTCCGCCCGCACGACGACCTCGCCGACCACGAGACCTTCCGCGTCACCGTGCGCTACTCCGGCACCCCGCAGACCCTCACCGACGCCGACGGCTCCCACGAGGGCTGGCTGCGCACGGCAGACGGCGCGCTCGCGCTCGGCGAACCGGTCGGCTCGATGACCTGGTTCCCGGGCAACCACCACCCGTCCGACAAGGCGACGTACGACATCGCGGTCACCGTGCCGAAGGGCCTGCAGGCCGTCTCCAACGGGGAGTTGACGGGCGAGACGAGCTCCAAGGACCGGACGACCTTCCGGTGGCACACCGCCGAGCCGATGGCGAGCTACCTGGCCACGGTGGCCGTGGGCCACTACGACGTCAGCCGGTACACCGCCGGCAAGGACAAGCTGCCGGTGTACGTCGCCGTCGACCCGGCCCAGACGAAGGCCAGCCGGAAGGTGCTCGCGAAGATCCCCGAGATCATGGCGTGGGAGGAGTACAACTTCGGGCCGTACCCCTTCTCCTCCACCGGCGCGATCGTCGACCGGCCGCAGGACGCCGAGTACGCCCTGGAGACCCAGAACCGGCCCGTCTTCCCCGGCGCCCCCGACACCGTGACCCTCGTCCACGAGCTCGCCCACCAGTGGTACGGCGACTCCGTCACGCCGAAGACCTGGCGGGACATGTGGCTGAACGAGGGCTTCGCGACCTACGCCGAGTGGCTGTGGGACGAGGACCACGGCGGCCACAGCGCGCAGCACACCTTCGACGAGCTCTACGCCCACGGCGAGGACGACTACCCGGACCTGTGGGCCTTCCCGCCCGGGAGGCCGAGCGGCGCCGCCCACATCTCCGACGACCCGGTCTACGCCCGCGGCGCGATGGTCCTGCACAAGATCCGGCAGACGGTCGGCGACGACACCTTCTACGACATCATCCAGGGCTGGGCCGCCGCCCACCGCCACGGCAACGCCGACACCGCCGAGTTCACGGCGTACGTCGAGAAGAAGGCGCCGGACAAGGACTTCGGCCCGATCTGGAAGACGTGGCTGTACGGGGAGGGGAAGCCGGACCGTCCGTGAGGAGGCCGTCCGAGGGACGGTCCGGCGGTTCAAGTCCCCGGTCGGCGACGTCAGTTGACGTTGACCGCCTTCCAGGCCGCGGCCACCGCGTTGTACTCCGTGCTGCCCGCGCCGTACAGGTCGCTCGCGGCCTGGAGCGTTCCGGTGCGGGCGCCCGCGTAGTTCGTCGACGAGGTGAAGTACGTGGTCAGCGCCCGGTACCAGATCTGGTCGGCCTTGTCGCGGCCGATGCCGGTGACCGTCGAGCCGTCGTAGGTCGGGGAGTCGTACGAGACCCCGTTGACGGTCTTCGCGCCGCTGCCCTCGCTCAGCAGGTAGAAGAAGTGGTTCGCGACGCCGGAGGAGTAGTGGACGTCGAGGCGGCCGACGTTGCGCGACCAGTAGTCGGCCGAGCCGCCGTCCTTGCTGGGCTTGTCCATGTAGCGCAGCGGGGTGCCGTCGCCGTTGATGTCGATCTTTTCGCCGATCAGGTAGTCACCGGGGTCGGACGAGTTGTTCGCGAAGAACTCCACGGAGGTGCCGAAGATGTCGGAGGTGGCCTCGTTCAGGCCGCCCGACTCCCGGCTGTACTTCAGCCCGGCCGTCGCGGCGGTCAGGCCGTGGCTCATCTCGTGGCCGGCCACGTCCAGTGCGGTGAGCGGGTGGTTGTTGCCCGAGCCGTCGCCGTACGTCATGCAGAAGCAGTTGTCGTCCCAGAAGGCGTTGACGTACGCGTTGCCGTAGTGGACGCGGGAGTAGGCGGCCTTGCCGTCGCCCGCGATGCCGTTGCGGTTGAAGGCGGACTTGTAGAAGTCCCAGGTGACGGCGGCGCCGTAGGCGGCGTCGACGGCGGCGGTCTGGCGGTTGGCCGGGGTGCCGTCGCCCCACTTGTCGTCGGCGTCGTGGAAGAGGGCGCCGGTGCCGGTGGTGCCGCCGTTCAGGTCGTACGTCTTGTGGCCGCCGCGCCCGGCGTCGATCAGGTCGTAGCCGCCGGAGGCGGAGGCGGTGGTGCCGATCGTCACCGTGCCGCTGTACTCGCTGGTGCCCGTGCCGGTGTCGACGGCCTGGTACTCGTAGATCTTCTTGCCGGTGTCGGCGTCCGTGACGACGTGCAGCTCGCTCGGGGTGCCGTCGTCCTGGAGGCCCTTGACGACGGACTCGTAGGCGAGGACGGGCTTGGCGCCGGCGGCCCAGACGACCTTCCGGGCGGTGGCGGAGGTGAGCTTGGAGGAGCCGGCGGAGTCCGCGGCGGCCTTCAGCGCGGACTTCTTCGCGGTCGCGGCGGAGACGGCGGCGTCCGTGGACGCCACGGATATCCGGGCCTTCGCCGCCTTGCTGACGCCCTTGAGGGCGCCGCTTCTCGTCACGTGGGTGACCAGGTCGCCGCCGAGGACGGGCAGGCCGGCGTACGTGCGCTCGTAGCGGGTGTGGACGGTGCCGTTCGCGTCCTTGACCACATCCTGCGCGATGAGCTTCTCCCGGGCGCCGAGCCCGAGTTCACGGGCCGTCGAACCGGCGCTCTCCTGTGCCGACTTGAGCGCGGCGGCGCGGGCGGAAGCGGTGAGGGGAACTGCGGTGGCGCCGCTCGTGTGGGTGGGGGCCGCGGTGGCGGCGCCGTTCTGCAGGGCGAGCACGACCATGGCCGCCGAGCCGATCAGGGCGGCGGTGCGCAGGACGGGGCGATGCTGACTCACTCGGTCTCCTTAGGGCTGGCCTCATGGTTGGGGCACAGGTGGGGCACAGAGTTGCGGCGAGCGAGGAGAGGGTGACACCCGGACCGGCCTGTTTGTCAGGTCACCATCAAGAATCTTTACGAGATCGTGTCCGAAAGACGTGATGGGGAATCCGCTATACGGACGAGGTGGACCGGGTCAACTCCATGTTGGTTAAGCGAAGTTGGGGCGCGGAACGTCACACCCGGCGGTCCGCGAGCACCACCTGCAGCTCGCGGAGGGTGGCGTAGACGTGCTCGAGTACGTCCGACAGCTCCTGGGGCGCGCAGATGAGAGCCGACTCGCGGACCTCGTCAGTGGTCGCGTGCGGCCGCGTCGCCGGTCACTCGGCCGGGGTGGTGAGTTCCTTGCGCAACACCGTGCAGGGGCGGCCCAGTTGGAGGTCTGTGCGGCGGTCGATCGGGTGGTAGCCGAGGGTGGTCCAGAAGGCGAGGGCCTTGGGGTTGTTGTCGAGTACCGCGAGGCGGGCGGCGGCGCGGCCCGCGTCGCGGAGGCGGTCCTCGACGAGTGTGGCCAGCCGGCGGCCGAGGCCCTGGCCGTGCAGGCCCGCGTCCACCATCAGCAGGCCGATCCAGGGGTCCGGATCGGACGGGTCGGGGTGGTGGGCGAGCGTGATCGCGATCCCGGCCAGCCGGCCCTCGCTGCGGGCGAGCAGCACCTCCACGTCCGGGTTCGCCAACTCGTCGGCCAGCGCGGCCGCCACCTGCTCCGGCCGGATGTCGTCCGGGTCGGGGAAGTCGCCGCTGAGCGCCTGGAACGCGCGGTTGGAGGCGTAGAGGGCGGTGACTTCGGTGAGGATCGGGGCCGGGATGTCGTGGTCGGGGGTGAGGGGGAGCGGCTCGAGGATCATGTCGGGCAACCTATCCGCACGCGCGGGCGGCAGCGCCTGATCCGCGCGCTCAGACGCCGGCCCGGTCCAGGGCGCTCTGCAGGGACTGCCGGTAGCCCGCGCTGGTGTACGAGGCTCCCGACACCGAGTCGATGCTCGCGCTCTGCGCCTGCAGGGTCTCCTGGTTGAGCTTGGGGACGGCCGTGGAGTTGATGTCCTTGCTGCGTGCCGCCCCGTCCGGGTACTGAACGGCGCTCGCCCCGGTGATCCTGCTGCCGGTGAGGGTGATCCGCACCTGGACGGGGCCGTACTGCGTCTGGGCCGTGGCCCCGGTGACGGTGCGGGTCGTGGGGGCGGCCGCGGTGGTCTTCGGGGCGGAGGGGGCGCTGCTCGTCCTCGTGGGGGCGGCCGTCGCCGGGTGCGACGCGCTCGGGGAGGAGGCGGCGCGCTTCTTCGCGGGCACCTTCGACTTCGACGGCGAGGCCGACGCGGACGGGGAGGGCGAGGCCGCGGACGGGGAAGGGGACGCGCTGGCCGTGGCCGCGGGCGCGGGGGCGTCGGCCCGCGCCAGGCCCGGGTCCGTGGTCGGCTTCAGCGCGAGCAGCAGCACGATGCCGGAGACGGTGCCGACGGTGGCCAGCAGCGCATGGCGGAACGGATGCTTCTTCCTCATAGGAGTCCCAGCGCATCGATGGCAACAGCTGTCACAGGCCCACCTCAGAACTCGAACGACTCGTGGTGGATACGGCGGTGCGGGACCCCCGCCTCGCGCAGGGCGGTGTACGACTCCTCGGCCAGGCCCGGCGGACCGCACAGGTACACGTCGTGGCGGGCGATGTCCGGCAGGATCCGGCGCAGCATCTTCGCGGTGATCGCGGGCCGCCGCCCGTCGGGGCTGTTGACCGCGTAGAGCAGCTGGGCGCCGCGTTCGTCCGCGATCGCCTCCAGTTCGTCCCGCAGCGCCAGCTCCTCGGCCGTGCGGGCCCGGTAGAGCAGGGTCAGGTCCCCGGAGGCGGCGGGCAGCGTCTCGAACAGGGCGCGCAGCGGGGTGATGCCCGCGCCGCCCGCGAGGAGCAGCACCTTGCCGCGGCTGCGGCGGGCCGCCGTCATCGCGCCGTACGGGCCCTCCGCCCACACGCGCGTGCCGGGCCTGAGGCCGGCCAGTGCCGCGCTGTGCCCGCCGGCGGCCTTGACGGTGATCCGCAGCAGGTCGGGGCGGGGCGGCGCCGAGAGGGAGTAGGGGTTCGCGGTCCACCGCAGGCCCTTGGTGAGGAACCGCCAGCGGAAGAAGTGGCCGGCCTCGGCGCCCAGCCGGTGCAGCCGCTGCCCGCGGATCAGCACGGAGACGACACCCGGCGCCTCCTGCACCACCGCCTCGACCCGCATCCGGTGCCGGAGGTTGAGCCGCACCGGAGTGAGCACGCGGAACCACAGCAGCAGGGCGCCGACCGTGAGGTACAGGGCGTACCAGGCCGTTCGGGCGGCCGCGTCACCGACGAACTGGTCGCCCGTCGTCAGCTGGTGCCAGAAGGCGAGGTAGACCGCGGCGTAGGTGAGCAGGTGCAGGTAGTACCAGGTCTCGTAGCGCATGCGACGCCGTACGGCACCGGCGGACACGAGGCCGACGAGGAGCAGCAGCAGGGTGCCGACCGCCGCCTCGATCATGTCCGGGTAGCCGGTGACGACGGAGACCGTCTGCGCCACGACGCCGGTGTGCGCCTGCAGGGCGTATCCGTAGAGGATCAGCACGACGTGGGCGAGGATCAGCGAGAGCGCGTAGCGACCGCTGCGCGCGTGCCAGCGCACCACACGGTCGGAGCCGACCCGGCGTTCGAGCGCGGGGACGCGGGCCATCTGGGCGATCACCAGGGCGATCGCGTAGCCGGCGAGCAGTCCGGTGATGCGGCCCGCGTTCACCAGCCGGTCGGCCGTGGTCGCGGCGACGGCGGGCGTGCCCCGCCACCACAGCCACACCACGGCGGCGGCGCCCGCCCAGGAGAGCAGGAGCAGGGGCGTGGCGGGCGAGCGCCGGGGACGGATCCGGCGCATGGCCTGCCGTCGTCCCGCCCGGCTGTGCTGGATGGTCGTCAAAGGCCGCACTTCCGTTTGCTTGCCTGGGTGCCCGGCACCGTACCTCGGCCCAGTGGCTGAAAACAGTCCGTGCGGGCATGGTGCGACTTCGCAGGATCCGCGGCGGGAAGGGTTGTACGAGGGCCCACTCCCCGGCATCCACCTGCTCCAGCGCACCGGCGGGATCGAGTGTCACAGTCGCCGTTGCGCCGTGTCCGCCCGCCTGTTCAGGACACACTCGGGTCGTCACCCGTGGCTGCACTCGCTGCCCGGCCCCCGATTCCGCTGTGACCAACGTCACCCACCGGGGGAACAGGGGTCACCGCGTATCGAGCCGGCCTACGCGGATGGCTCGTGACCGGTGCCTTCGTTCTGGTAGCGCGGCAGGTCGGCCGTGGAGATCGTCCAGTCGGCGATGGTGACGTCCTCGCCGTAGACGAAGTCCTTGCGGGTGGCGTAGCGCGGGCCGTCGGGCGTGGGGTGGATGTCGGTCAGGACTGCGCCCTCGCCAGTACGAGGGTCGAAGATCGCGTAGGTGGGGATGCCGATCAAGGGATAGTCGCGCAACTTGCCGACCCAATCGTTGTCCGGGTTGGACCGGGAGACGACCTCGATGGCGGCGATGACGGCACGGGGGTCGATGGATCCCTCGACGTTCAGGTTGGCCCATGCGATCACCATCACATCCGGGTGTCGCATGATGCCTTCCGGCTCGTCCTCCACATCAGGTGTGCCGTTGTGCGCCAGCAACTCGTCCGGCATGACTTTCTCCAGACGGCGGCTGACGTGGGCAGCCGTGACCTCGTGGGGCCCTCCCGGCGACATCATGTCGTGAACGATCCCATTCTTGGTGATCTCGAATTTTCCGGGCAACGCGTCGTCCATCGACTGAACAAAGTCCCGCATGGCCCGGTACAGGTGGGAGACGCCCTGTCGCGCGTTGTCCGAGGCGATGGTCATGGCGCTCGCTCCTCGTCTCTGCCCAGGGGCAAGGATCGTCACGTCCATGCTAGGCGGCCTCCGGTAGATCGGATCGGCAGTCACCGCACCGGCCGGGCGTGGGAGCGCGGAAGGCGCGGTCGCAGCCGTCGCAGTTGCGGAGGGGGTGACGGTCGGCGGGCGGTGGTGGGGCCGGGGCGCGGAACGGCGGTGGGGGCGGTAGTTGGGTCGCGAGGCGGTGGGCCAGGAGGGCGGCCGGGCGGCAGAGGGATTCTCGTGGAAGGTCTGTGGTCAGGGCTTCGCGTACGGCGGCAGCGGGCACGTCGCGCTCCAGCCACGCGGCGACGCCGGGGGCCAGGTGGGCTGCGTCGCGCTCGGCGAGCAGCAGGCGTCTGTCGTGGCGGCGGAGGTCCGCCACGAGGTCCGTGGCCTGCTGGATGAGGGTGGGGGAGGGGCAGGAGGGGCTTGGTACCGGCGGGAGGGGCTTGGGCGCCGTCTTCTTCGGGCGGGGCGTCCCGAGGGGACGGGACGAGTCGGCGCCCCTGTCGTGGCCCGGCCGGTTGCAGGAGACCGTGCGGGTGACGAGGCGGCCGTGGCCGACGCGTTCGCGGGTGCGGCGCAGGTAGCCGTGGGCCTCCAGCTCGCGCAGGGCGGCGGCGATGCGGGTGGTGCCCTCGGGGAAGCGGGCGGCGAGGGTCTTGATGTCCACGCGGGCGCCGGCCGGGAGCGACTGGATGTACACGGCCAGTCCGATGGCGAGAGCCGACAGCTCCGGGTGCTGGGCGAGGTGGTTGCCGATCACCGTGAAGCGGGAGGTGTGGCGAGCGTTGTCGTGGACGAGACCACCCGCGTGGGGGTGGTTTTTACCCGTGATACGGGACTGGGCGTGCGGGTGCGCGCTAGGGTTTTCGGTGTCCATCAGGAAGTTGTTGCCTTCCTCGGTGGTCAGGCCCTCGCATCGGGATGCCAGTCCCTGCGAGGGCCGTTGCATGTTTGCGGTTGTGTTGCGGCGAGCGTGGAGCAAGCAACCGGGCCGAAATCCAGCTGAGTTGGCGATGTTCACCGGGGCGGGTGAGAGGCGTCTCGGAGGCGGGAGGAGGGGTGGGGTTTGGTCCTGGTCCTTTCACCGTCGTGGTCCTTGGACCAGGCCGTCCGTGGCACCGAAGCGCGGATTTCCGGGGGCCGGTGGGAGGGCTACTTCGGCCCACACCGTCTTGCGTGGGGGCAGGCCCGGCGCAACGCCCCACTTGTCCGCGAGTGCGTCCACGAGCACGAGGCCGCGGCCTGACTCGGGTTCCGCGGACGGGGGTTGGGGCTGCGGCAGACGGTCACCCCGGGTGTCCGTGACCTCGATGCGGAGGGTGTCTGCGACGACGTAGAGCGTGAGGCGGAAGTCACGTCCCGGTACGCGGCCGTGCGTGGCCGCGTTCGCCGCCAGCTCGGCCACGACGTGCTCCGCCGGGTCCAACGGCAGCCCCCAGATGCGAAGTTGCTCCGTGGCCAGCAGCCGGCCCAGGCGGGCCCCGCGTGGTGTGGGGGAGAGCTGGACCGTGAAGTTCCGGATGACGGCGGTTTCTTGATTCACGTCACTCAGCGTGGCGCTGCGTGCCTACTGTGAACAGTGACGAGTCAGGTACGTACGGTGACTGTCCGGAGCTTGTCCGGTGCTGTCCGGGCTGTCGGCAACAGCCGTACGGGTAGGGGGCGTCGCGGGTACGAACGTGCGGCGGAGGGGTGCGGGATGAGTGTGGACGGCGAGGCTGTCGAGCCGGGTTGGGAGGTCGACCCGGACGACGAGTGGGGCGTGGCCGTGATCGCGACGGTCGGTCGCCAGCTGAAGCTGCGGCGCGAGGCGGTGGGGATGCGGGCCGCCGAGTTCGGCGAGGCCGTCGGGTACGGCGAGGACCTGGTCTACAAGGTCGAGGGCGGGAAGCGGATTCCCCGGCTCGAGTATCTGGACAGGGCGGACGAGGTGCTGGGCGCGGGTGGGCTCATCGCCGCCATGAAGGAGGACGTGAGGAAGGTCCGGTATCCGAAGAGGGTTCGGGAACTGGCCAAGTTGGAGGCGCTGGCGGTGGAGATCGGTGTCTACGAGTGCAGCAGCGTCAACGGCCTGTTGCAGACGCCGGATCACGCCAGGGCCGTGATCTCCGCGGCCCAGCCGCCCTACTCGCCGGACGACGTGGAACGCATGGTGACTGCCCGTCTGGCCAGACGGTCGGTTTTCCAGCGCGACCCGGCCCCGGCCCTGCACTTCGTGCTGGAAGAGGCTGCACTGCGCCGTCCCCTCGGAGGCACAATGGTGTGGCGAGGGCAGCTCGAACATCTCCTGGAGGTGGGGCAGCTGCACAACGTCGTGCTTCAGGTCATGCCGTTGAACTGCGAGGTCCATTCCGGCTTGGACGGGAGCATCGAGGTGCTGAAGTTCCCGGACGGTACAGCCGTAGGGCGCTCCAACGGCCGCCCGACATCGGATCCGAAGCAGCTCCGCATCCTTGAACTGCGGTATGGCACCATCCGGGCGCAGGCTCTCTCACCAGGGGAGTCGTTGGCCTTCGTCGAGCAACTGCTGGGAGAGACATGATCCGCAAGTCTGCTGCCGGGGACGTCCCCGACCTGGCGTGGTTCAAGAGCAGTTACAGCAGCGGCAACGACGGCAACTCCTGCGTCGAAATAGCTACCGCCCCCGGAACCGTCCACGTCCGCGACTCCAAGCACACCTCCGGCCCCCGCCTGGCCTTCGCCCCCGCCGCGTGGGCGAACTTCGTGCCGCACCTCAAGGGCTGAAACGCGGGAGCCCCCGGCCGTACGGCCGGGGGCTCCCGCTCGGTGCAGCGTGCGTCAGACGTTCACGCCGAAGTCCTGGGCGATGCCCACCAGGCCCGAGGCGTAGCCCTGGCCCACCGCGCGGAACTTCCACTCCGCGCCGTTGCGGTACAGCTCGCCGAAGACCATGGCCGTCTCCGTCGCCGCGTCCTCCGAGAGGTCGTAGCGCGCGATCTCGGTGCCGCCGGCCTGGTTGATGATGCGGATGTACGCGTTGCGGACCTGGCCGAAGTTCTGCGAGCGGTTCTCCGCGTCGTAGATCGAGACCGGGAAGACGATCTTGTCGATGTCGGCCGGGAGGCCGGCCAGGTTGACGTTGATCGCCTCGTCGTCGCCCTCGCCCTCACCGGTGCGGTTGTCGCCGGTGTGGACGATGGTGCTGTCCGGGGTCTGCTTGTTGTTGAAGAACACGAAGTGGCCGTCCGAGTAGACCTTGCCCTGCGTGTTGACCGCGATGGCGGAGGCGTCGAGGTCGAAGTCCGTGCCGGTGGTCGTGCGGACGTCCCAGCCGAGGCCCACGGTGACGGCGGTCAGGCCCGGAGCCTCCTTGGTGAGCGAGACGTTGCCACCCTTGGACAGGCTTACAGCCATGGTTGGGAGTCCTTTCCCTCGTATGTGTACGGCAGTACGTGCCGCACGGGCAGTACGGCACGAAGCTACAGCTACCTGTATGAACGCCAGCAGGGGTACAGAAGGTTCCGCCTCTCTTTACTTTCTTTACCGAACTTGCGGCGAACGATAATCGCGTGACGTGTGCGGGTCAGCCGCGCGACGATGGGGGCATGTCCGGTCCCTATGTCATCCGCGGCTCGGTCTCGCTCCCCGAGGCCGAGCTCATGTGGCGTTTCTCGCGGTCGTCGGGGCCCGGCGGCCAGCACGTCAACACCAGCGACTCGCAGGTGGAGCTGCGCTTCGACCTGGCGAACACGGAGGCGCTGCCCGAGACGTGGAAGCGGCGGGCCCTGGAGCGGCTGTCCGGCCGGCTCGTCGACGGCGTCGTGTCCGTCCGCGCCTCCGAGCACCGTTCGCAGTGGCGCAACCGTGAGACCGCCGCGGTCCGCCTCGCGTCGCTGCTCGCCGAGGCGACGGCCCCGCCGCCCAAGCCGCGCCGGGCGACCCGGATCCCGCGCGGGATCAACGAGCGGCGGCTGCGGCAGAAGAAGCAGCGCTCGGACACGAAACGGGGGCGGTCCGGGCGGGACTGGAGCTGAAAGCGAACTCCCACCGGCTGTCGTGGTACGTCCTTTGTCACATCCGCGGCCTCCCGTTCGTCAAGTCGTCGGCAGGGGAACGGCGGGCGAGGAGCTGTGGCGATGAACGAGAACGGAATTCCCGGCGGGGACGGCGCGCGTAATGCGGCGGAGAACGAATTCCTCGCCCGCCGATTCGAATCCCACCGAAGTCATCTGCGTGCCGTCGCCTACCGCATGCTCGGCTCGGGCGCGGAGGCGGACGACGCCGTGCAGGAGGCATGGTTCCGGCTGAGCCGTTCCGACACCCGGCAGGTCGAGAACCTCGGGGGCTGGCTGACCACGGTGGTCGGCCGGGTCTGCCTGGACATGCTGCGCTCCCGCAAATCCCGTGCGGAGGAGCCGCTGGAGACCACCGATCGCGTGGCGGACGCCGCCGTCGCGGGGCCCGAGCAGGACGCGCTGCTCGCGGACTCCGTGGGCGTCGCGCTGCTCGTCGTGCTGGAGACGCTGTCGCCCGCCGAGCGGCTGGCGTTCGTCCTGCACGACCTGTTCGCGGTGCCCTACGAGGAGGTCGGGGACATCGTCGGGCGCAGCCCGGTGGCGGCGCGGCAGCTGGCCAGCAGGGCGCGCCGCCGGGTGCAGGGCGCGGACGTGCCCGACCGCGACCTGGCGCGGCAGCGGGAGGTCGTGAACGCGTTCCTGGCGGCGGCGCGGGAGGGCGACTTCGAGGCGCTGGTCGAACTGCTCGACCCGGACGTCGTCGCGCGCACCGACGTCGGCGTCACCTCGGGTGCGCAGGGCGTGGCCAGGGGCGCGGCGAGCTTCGCCCACTTCGCGTACGTGGCGCGTCCCGCGCTGGTGGGCGGCGCCACCGGCCTCGCGGTCTTCCTGGAGGACCGTCTCGACCGGACCCTCGCCTTCACCTTCGTACGGGACCGCATCGCCGTGATCGAGATCGTGACGGACCCGGAGCGGGTCGCCGCGCTGGACGTGGAGCTCGTCTAGCCGGGCTCCGCTAGTGCAGCTCCAGGACGCCTACCGTCTGGCCTCCGCTCTGTTCCCCGGTGACCTGGAAGCCGAGTCCCAGGTAGAAGCCCTCCGGGCCGTCGGGGCCGGGGTGCCATGTGACATAACACCGCTTCCCGCCGCGCCGGCGGATCTCGGCGGCGACGGACTCGACGGCGAACCGGCCGTAGCCGCGACCCTGTTCACCGGCGGCGATGTTGAGCCGCCACAGGCCGGAGCGGTGGACGGTGCCGTCGCCGTGCCAGTCGATGTCGAGGAAGGCCATCAGGAAGCCGACCGGGCGGTCGCCGTCGACGATCAGGCGGGGCCAGGCAACCCCGGGCGGGCGGACGTACGCCTCGGCGAGCGAGTGCGCCACCGGCTCGACCGCGTGTTCCTGGTCGGGACGGATGCGGATGCCGAGCGCGGCCTCGAGATTGTGAGGGGTGATCTCCTCGAGGCGGGGACCGGTGGTCGTCATGCGCGCACCCTAGGCGGCATCCACGCGCGCGTGCCACGGAATTTGCACGTCAGGGGAGTATGCGTCAGCTCAACTGCCGGTAGCGGCCGCGGAAGTAGGCCAGCGGGCCGCCGTCCGCGCTCGGCACCGACGCCGTCAGCACCCGGCCGATCACCAGGGTGTGGTCGCCGGCCACGACCCGCTGCTCGGTGCGGCACTCCAGTACGGCCAGGGCGCCGCGCACCAGGGGCGCGCCGGACACCTCGCCGCGGGCGTAGGGGATGTCCTCGAAGAGCAGGCGGTCGCTGATGCGGCCCTTCATGGCGAAGCGGCCGGCGATGTGGCGCTGGCTCTCGGAGAGCACCGAGACCCCCCACAGGGGCTGTTCGTCGAGCAGGTCGTCCATGCGGGCGCCCGTGCGCAGGCTGACCATCACCAGGGGCGGGTCCAGGGAGACCGACATGAAGGACGTCGCCGTCATGCCGACGTCCTCGCCACCCGGCGCCGACGGGTCGTCGGGGTCCAGCGGCGGCTCCTGGGCCGTCACCAGGACCACGCCCGCGGCCAGTCGGGACATCGCCGCGCGGAACTCGTCGTTGCTCACCCCCTCAGCATGCCCGGAGGCGGACTGAGCAGTGATCGGGAATGCGGCAAGGGAAGTGTTCGGCACACGGGAAACGCTAATCTCCGCTCCGCGCGGGCCGCATCGGGCCCCGGTCCGAGAACGGACCTAGGTCCGCCGACCGAGCCCGGGAAGGAGTTGTGACCGAGCGCGTACGCTTGTGCGTCATTCCCACATAGTCACAAAGTTTGCGTTCGGTAAACGCACAGGGAAAACGCAGAAACACCACTCAATTGTTCATCTTTGGCTGTGACTTGAGTCACAAGGGCCACTAATTGTTGACCCTGTGTACCGAGTGGGCAGCGCGCTGTGATTCAGTGGCTGGGAAGCTGCCAGGAACGATACGCCGATGAGAACCCTTGATTCACTGCGAGGTCTCGGGGGGAGGGCGAGCATGGAGACCGAGTCGGAGCCGTACGTCCGCCTTGCGACTCTGCGGCAACTGCACGAGGTCATGGCTGACATGAACACGGCCCGAAGCCTGGCGGACACACTGCAGACGGTCGCGGAAGGCGTGGTCAAAGGTCTCGGTTACGAGCTGGCGTGCGTCAACCTCGTCCGCCCCGACAGCGACCTCGTGGTCGCCGCCTTCGCGGGCAACGCGGCGGCGGAGGCGCTCATCACGGGCCGTGTCGGCTCCCGGGAGTCCTGGGAGCGCCGGCTGAGCATGGGCGAGCACTGGGGCGACCTGGTCTTCATACCGCACACCGAGGGCTGGGTCCTCGACGACGACGACGTCCCGCAGTGGTACACCGACGGGCCCGCGCCCCGCTTCGAGGACGAGTGGCACCCCTCCGACCGGCTGTTCGCCCCCATGTACACGCCCGGCGGCCCGGGCGGCTCATGCGGCGAGCTGATCGGCGTCCTGTCCGTGGACCGGCCGCGCAACGGCCGCAGGCCGGGCGCGTGGGGACGGGAAGCGCTCCAGATGTACGCGTTCCAGGCGGCCATCGCGATCAGCAACGCGCGCCTGCGCGCCAACATGCAGCGCGCACTGGTCAGGCTCGAACGCGAACAGCAGGCGCTGCGCGCCAGCGAGGAGAGCTTCCGTCAGGCGTTCGAGTACGCCCCCTCCGGCATGGCCATCGCCGAGATGGGCGGCGACCAGCACGGCCGGATCCTGCGCACCAACGACGCGCTGTGCCGGCTGCTCGGCCGCCCCGCCTCCGCGATGCGCCGCTACTCCTTCTCCGACCTGGTCCACCCCGAGGACATCGGCACGCTGCTGCGGACGTCCGCCGAGGGCGGGCGGGCCGAGCTCAGGCTCGGGCGCCGTGACGGCACCTACCTCTGGGTGTCGCTGCGCAACAGCGTCGTCGCCGACGCCGCGGACGGCCCCCGTTTTCTCCTCACGCACGTCGAGGACATCGAGGAGCGCAAGCGCCGCGAGCTGCAGCTCGCCCACCGCGCCTCGCACGACTCGCTCACCGGCCTGCCGAACTCCGCCGAGCTGCGTACGCGGCTGTCCTCGCGCCTGTGTCATCGCCCCACGCATCCCGGTGCGCTGGAGTCCCTGGACGCGGCCTACGGCCACCCGGCCTTCGACGCGAACGGCCACGGCTTCGACTTCCGGCCGGGCGGCGGTGTCGAGGTGTTCGACGGCTTCGACCACCATGTGCACACCGCCGCGCCGGCGAACGACCACGACGACGGCACCAAGGGGCTCGCGGTCCTCTTCTGCGACCTCGACGGCTTCAAGTCGATCAACGACCGGTTCGGGCACAACGCCGGTGACGCGGTGCTCATCGAGGTCGCCCGGCGGCTGTCGCGCGGCGTGCGCGACGGCGACACGGTGGCGCGGCTCGGCGGTGACGAGTTCGTGGTGCTGGCCGACGGGCTGGGGCGGGCCGACGCGCAGGACCTCGCGGTCCGGCTGCGCAGCGAGATCATCCAGCCGATCCGGATCGACGGCCGGGCCATGCGGGTGGGCGCCAGCTTCGGCATCGGGTGGGCGCACTGTGGAATGA
Organism: Streptomyces sp. NPDC050534; assembly: GCF_044457745.1. Lineage (NCBI taxonomy): Bacteria > Bacillati > Actinomycetota > Actinomycetes > Kitasatosporales > Streptomycetaceae > Streptomyces > Streptomyces sp. NPDC050534. Next base: position 447,984 of record NZ_JBITHF010000006.1, on the reverse strand, counting down.
CTGCGGACGAAGTGTTGAAGTCTGCCGACGAGCGGATGTACGTAGAGAAACGATCTCGTCCCAAACAGCACAGACGCGCGGGTTGATCACCAGGTCAGCGAGGCGATGCGATCCGAGTCACCCGTTTGGGCCACCGGGAGCGGGTAGGCTCGCCATTCTGACCCCACCGATCGCACCCGACCCGCACCTGCTGAGGAGTACCAAGGGATGACGTCCGGCAACAACGGCGCCAGTACGCCCGAGGACGACGACCCGTTCGGCTACCTCTACGCCGACGGGCAGGCCAACGGAGCCCAGCCGCCGTCCGGCGGTGGCTACGGCTACCCGAACTCCGTCAACAGGGTGCGTGCGGTCGGCCAGCGGCAGTACGGCCAGCAGACGGCCGCCTACGGCCAGGTCCCGCAGCAGCCGACCGCCTACGGCTCGCCGAGCGCCCACTACGCGGCGCCGGAGACCCTGCCGGGCGGCGGAGCCCCCACGGCCCCGGTGCAGCAGCCCTCCCACACGGGCGGCGGCCGCAGCGGCGGCCCCAACACCAAGGGCCTGCTGATCGGCGCGATCGCGGTGGTCGCCGCGGTCGTGATCGGCATCGGCGTGGCGATGATGGGCGGCGACTCCCAGAAGGACAAGGCGAGCGGCAGCTCCTCCGGCGCCCCGTCCACCTCACAGAGCTCGCAGCCGAGCCCGTCCAACAGCAACAGCGCCGCCGCCGAGCAGGACCTGCCGACGATCGACGCGAAGGCCCTGCGCCTGGACGGCGGCACCACCACGGCGTCGGACGTCAAGGGCGCGAAGGCGGACGGCGGGGTGTACGTGACCGGCTTCAACGCGGTCGGCGCTTCGGTCACGTGGACGGTCAACGGCATCCCCAAGTCCGGCAAGTACAGCGTGTACGTCGGGTACAGCGTGCCGGGCAAGGACGGCACCGCCACTCTCACGGTCAACGGCACGGCGTCCAAGACGCCCGTCGACCTGAAGAACTGGGCCGGCGCCGGCGGGGGCGACTACGAAAAGGGCTGGACGAAGACCTACAACTGGGTACAGCTCAACAAGGGCACGAACACCGTCAAGCTCTCCTGCGAGCAGGGCAACCAGTGTGACGCTCTGCTGGACCAGATGTGGCTGGTCAAGGGCTGGGTCGACTCCAGCAGTTGAGCCTCTCGGGCGTCACGCCGCGCTGACCTCCTGCGTCACCGTCACTCGCCCCACCAGTTCCTCGTACGCCGCCCGGTCGAAGTCGCCGGCCACCGTCGACAGGACCGTCGCCGCCGACAGCGCCACCGCGCGGGAGAGGCGGGTGGGCCAGGGGAGTTGGTCCACCAGGGCCGAGAGGAGGCCGGCTACTGCTGAGTCGCCGGCTCCGGTGGGGTTGCCGTGGAGGCGGGCCGGGGGAGTGGCTCGCCAGCGGCCCTCGGGGGTCACCGCCAGCAGGCCCTGCGTGCCCAGGGACGCGACCACCGCGCGGGCGCCACGGCGGCGTGCGTCCTGGGTGGCGCGCGAGGGCTCGTGGGAGCCGGTGAGTTCGGCCAGTTCGTCGGCGTTCGGCTTCACGATGTCCGGGCGGGCCGCGACCCCCCGGCGCAGTGGCTCACCGCTGGTGTCCAGGAGGACGGGGACGGCGGCCGCCTTGGCGGCCCGTACCAGGCCCGCGTACGCACCCACCGGCACGCCCGGCGGCAGGCTGCCGCACAGTGCCACCGCGGACGCCGTCGCGAGCAGGTCCTCGTAGGCCTCCTGGAAGGCGCTCCACTCGGCGGGCGCGATGGTGGGGCCGGGTTCGTTGAGCTGGGTCGTGTCGCCGGTCCGTTCGTCCACCACCGCGATCGTGCGCCGCGTCCGGCCCTCGACCGGTACGAGCGCGTCCACCAGCCCCGGCGTGGCGGTCAGCCCGTCCTGGACCGTGCGGCCCGTGGCGCCGCCCGTGAAGCCGGTGACCGTCACCTCGTGTCCCAGCGCCGCGAGCACCCGCGCCACGTTCACGCCCTTGCCGCCGGGCCGTTCGATCGCCTCGGTGACCCGGTGGGTGGCGTGCGGCTTGAGCGCCGGCACGCGGTACGTGATGTCGAGAGCGGTGTTCAGCGTGACCGTGAGAATCACCCGTGCCGACCTCCCCCCGAAGATGGATCTGTCCGTCCGGAAGGTGATCATGCCAAACGGACGGCGGCCGTCCCAGTCTCCCAGGACAACCGCCGCCCTCAACAGCGGGACAGATCACCCCAGTTGCGGATCGATCACCCATTCGCCCCGGCGCATCACGCCCTTGAGGTCGAAGTGCTCGTCGAGGACCACCAGGTCGGCGTCCTTTCCGGGCTCCAGCGAGCCGACGGTGTCGTACATGCCGAGCAGCTTCGCCGGGTTGGCCGACATCGCCGCGACCACGTCCCGCACCGGCAGCCGGTCCACGGTCACCGCCCGCTTGAACGCCCGGTCCATGGTGAGCGTCGAGCCCGCGATCGAACCGCCCTCCACCAGCCGCGCCACACCGTCGCTGACCTCGACCTCCAGCGGGCCGAGCATGTACCTGCCGTCGACGAAACCGGCCGCGTCCATCGCGTCTGTGATGAAGGCGACCCGGTTCGCGCCCGCGTGATGGAACGCCAGCTGGAGGGAGGCCGGGTGCAGATGCGTGCCGTCGTTGATCAGCTCGACCGTGACGCGCTCGTCCTCCAGAAGGGCCGCGATCGGGCCGGGCGCCCGGTGGCCGATCTGCGGCATCGCGTTGAACAGGTGCGTCGCGACCGTGGCACCGGCCTCGATCGCCGCCGCCGTCTGCTCGTACGTCGCGTCCGTGTGCCCGACCGCCGCGATCACGCCGTGCTCGGCCAGCAGACGCACCGAGTCGATGCCGCCCGGCAGTTCGGTGGCCAGCGTGACCATCTTGGCCCTGCCGCGTGCCGCGTCGATCAGCTTGCGCACCTCCGCCGGGTCCGGGTCGCGCAGCAGCACCTCCGAGTGGGCGCCCTTGCGGCACGGCGAGATGAACGGCCCCTCGAAGTGGATGCCGGCGATGTCCCCCTGCTCCGCGAGCTCGCTCAGCAGCCCCGCCCGCTGGGCGAGGAAGTCCATGTCGCCGGTGACCGTCGAGGCGACGAGCGTGGTCGTGCCGTGCAGCCGGTGGGTGTGAATGCCCTTGAGGACCTCCTCGACCGTGCCCGAGGTGAAGGAGGCTCCGCCGCCGCCGTGGTTGTGGATGTCGACGAAGCCGGGCACCACGTAGTGGCCGCTGACGTCGATGACCTGGGAGTTCTCGGGAGCCGCGGCGGCGATGCGGGTGCCGTCGACGGCGACGCGGCCGTCGGTCACCGTGCCGGTGGGCAGTACCACCCGGCCGCCGGTGAGTACCTGCGGGTGCGTCGTGGCTGGTCGCGCAGTTCCCCGCGCCCCTGGGGCAGCTGCCATCAGGTGGTTACCTCCGTGCGGTCAGTTGTAGTGAGGAGGTCCCAGGCCATGAGGCCGGCACCGAGACAACCCGCCGTGTCCCCCAGTGCCGCGGGGACGATCGACGGCAGTTTTTGGAAGGTGACCCGCTGCCGGACGGCGTCCCGCAGAGGCGTGAACAGGGTCTCCCCCGCCTCCGCGAGGCCGCCACCGATGATGAGGGTGCGCGGGTCCAGCAGGGTGAGGGCGGTGACCAGGCCGTCGGCCAGGGCGTCGATCGCGTCCTGCCAGACCCGGACGGCGTTCGGGTCACCGGACGCGACGGCCTTCGCGCAGTCCGCGGCGTCCGCGTCGGGGTCGCCGCAGGCCGCAGCCCACGCCTCGCTGACGGCCGCCGCGGAGGCGTACCGCTCCAGGCAGCCGGTCTGCCCGCACGGACAGGGGCTGCCCCCCGGCCGCACGACGATGTGGCCGATCTCGCCGGCGAAGCCGTGCGCCCCCGCCTCCACCCGGCCCGCGATCCCGATGGCGCCCGCGATGCCGGTGCCGAGGGGGATGAACAGGAAGCGGTCGGCGCCCTTGCCCGCCCCGATCCGGCCCTCCGCGAGGCCGCCGGTGCGCACGTCGTGGCCGAGGGCGACCGGGACGCCGAGCCGTGCGGACAGCCGGTCGCGCAGGGGGACGTCGCGCCAGCCGAGGTTGGCCGAGTAGGAGGCGATGCCCCGGTCGGCGTCGACGATGCCGGGGACGGCGACGCCGGCCGCGGCCGCGGGCTCGCCGAAGCGGCCGGCGCCGTACGCGCTGAGCTCGGCGGCGAAGTCGAGGATGGTCTCGACGACCGCGTCCGGCCCGCGCTCGCGCCCGGTCGCCCGGCGGGCCTGATGCAGCAGCTCGCCGTCGGCCGCCACCAGTGCGGCCTTCATCCCGGTGCCGCCCACGTCGAGGGCGATGACATGTCTCACGGGGGACAGTGTGGCCCCAGGACCCGCAAGAGGTCTAGTCCACTCACGTGGTGTAGACCTGTCGTGTCCACATATTGAACAGCGAGACAGCAGGGTTGGGGTCACAAGCAGTGCAGCGGCGTAGGACAGGAATGATCGCGGCGGTGTCCGCTCTGGGCATGACGGCGGTCCTCGGTGGCTGCGGCCTCACCGGCGGATCGGGGGACGTCACCCTGAGACTGGTCGCCGCGGACTACGGCGACTCCGCCGCCAACAGCTCCCAGAAGTACTGGGACAACCTTGTCAAGGAGTACGAGAGCAAGCACCCCGACGTGAAGGTCGAGGTCAGCGTCTACTCCTGGAACGACGTCGACCGCAAGGTCAAGGAGCTGGTCGACGCCGGCAAGGAGCCCGACATGGCGCAGATCGGCGCGTACGCCGACTACGCCGACAAGGACCTGCTCTACACGGCCGACGACCTGCTCTCCATCACCGCGCAGGCCGACCTCGCCTCCCAGCTCGCCACCGCGGGCCAGGTCAAGGGCGTGCAGTACGGGATGCCGTTCGCTGCCTCCACGCGGCTGCTCTTCTACAACAAGACCCTCTTCAAGCGCGCCGGTCTCACCCCGCCGAAGACCTGGACCGAACTCGCCTCCGACGCCAGGGCGCTCAAGCAGCAGGGCGTGAAGTACCCGTACGCGCTGCCGCTCGGCCCCGAGGAGGCGCAGGCCGAGACGATGCAGTGGCTGCTGAGCGGCGGCGGTGGCTACACCGACGACGTCGGCACCTACGGCATCGACTCCGCGCAGAACGTCCACACCTTCGACTGGCTCAAGGACGACCTGGTCGACAAGGGACTGACCGGTCCCGTCGCGCCCGGCAGGCTCAACCGCGCAGCCGCCTTCGCGGCCTTCGCCAACGGCGACGTCGGCATGCTCAACGGCCACCCCTCGCTGATGAAGATCGCCGCGAAGAAGGGTGTGAAGTTCGGCATGGTGCCGATGCCCGGCGCCGACGGCGAGAGCAAGAACGCGATGGGCGTCGCCGACTGGATGATGGCCTTCAAGAAGAACGGCCACGCCCAGCAGGTCGGTGACTTCCTCGACTTCGTCTACAGCACCAAGAACGTGCTCGCGTTCTCCCGCGAGTACGACCTGCTGCCGGTCACCACCTCCGCATCCGAGGTCATGAGCGCGGACAAGCGGGACGCCGACCTCAAGCCGTTCCTCGACCAGCTTCCGCTGTCCGAGCTCTACCCGGTCGGCAACACCTCCTGGGCGCAGGTCGCCGCGGCCGTCAAGAAGGACATAGGCAAGGCGGTCGCCCCGAACGGCAGCCCCGAGGCCACCCTCACGCAGCTGCAGTCGACGGCGTCCATGGCGGAGAGCGCGCAGTAGGCGCTGTCAGTGCCGGGGGCTACGGTGCAGGGCATGGAGCAGGAGCAACTGGACGACCGCGAGCAGGCCGTTCTCGCCCTGGAGCGCAGGGGCTTTTCGGGGCCGGGCGCGAAGGAGCGCGCCATCCGCGAGGAGCTGGGCCTGGCCCCCGTCCGCTACTACCAGCTGCTGAACGCCCTCCTGGACGACAAGAGGGCGCTCGCCCACGATCCGGTGACGGTGAACAGGCTGCGGCGGGTCAGGGAACAAAGACGGGCGGAACGCTGAAGGGGGCACCCCCGGCTAAGGTCGCCGTATGGGCACCCCTACGGACACGGACTCGACGCACTCCATGGACCCCCTGCCGACGCCTGCCACCCGGGCCGGCCGCGACGGACTCGCCGCGATCCTCGCCGGTCCCGGCAAGACGGTGGTCGGACTCGACTTCGACGGCACACTCGCCCCGATCGTGGCGGACCCCGAACAGGCCCGCGCGCACCCGGAGGCGGTGTCGGCGCTCGCCGCCCTCGCCCCGAAGGTCGCCTCCGTGGCGGTCGTCACCGGCCGCCCGGCCGGCGTCGCCGTCCGGCACGGCGGCTTCGCGGGCGTCCCCGGCCTGGAGCACCTGATCGTCCTCGGCCACTACGGCGCCGAGCGCTGGGACGCCGTCAGCGGCGAGGTCAGCGCCCCCGCCCCGCACCCCGGCGTCGCCGCCGTCCGGGCCGAGCTGCCCGGGGTGCTCGACCGCGAGGGCGCGTGGCAGGGCACCTGGATCGAGGAGAAGGGCCGCGCCGTCGCGGTCCACACCCGCCGCGCCGCCGACCCCCAGGCCGCCTTCGAGGCGCTGCGCGCACCCCTCACCGACCTCGCCACGCGCCACGGCCTGATCGTCGAGCCCGGCCGCCTGGTCCTGGAACTGCGCCCGCCGGGCATGGACAAGGGCGTGGCCCTGCTGGAGTACGTCCGCGAGACCGGCGCCTCGGCCGTCCTCTACGCCGGCGACGACCTCGGCGACCTGCCCGCCTTCTCCGCCGTCGACCGGCTGCGCGCCGACGGCGTCCCGGGCCTGCTGGTGTGCAGCGGTAGCGACGAGGTCACCGAGCTGCGGGAGCGCGCGGACATCGTGGTGGACGGCCCGGCGGGGGTCGTGCGGCTGCTACGCGGACTCGCGGCTCAACTCGCCTGACCCCTCAACGCGTTCAGCTGGTCCAGGAACCACTGCGCGGGCGGCAGCGCGGTCGCCGCTGCCGCCAGCCGCTTCGTCCGCTCGGCCCGCTCCCCGGCGGGCATGGTCAGCGCCTCGTGCAGCGCGTTCGCCGTCTCCACGATGTCGTACGGGTTCACGGTGATCGCGTCCTCGCCCAGCTCCGCGTGGGCGCCCGCCTCCCGCGAGAGCACCAGCACGCATCCCTCGTCGGAGACCACCGGCATCTCCTTCGCGACGAGGTTCATGCCGTCCCGGATCGGGTTGACGAGGGCGACGTCGGCCAGCCGGTAGGCGGCCAGCGAGCGCGCGAAGTCGTCCTGGACGTGCAGCACGACCGGGGTCCAGCCGGGCGTCCCGTACCGGGAGTTGATCTCCTCGGCGACCCGCTGCACCTCGGCCGTGTAGTCCCGGTACACGGCGAGGTCCTGCCGCGACGGGTACGCGAACGCCACGTGCACGACGCGCTCGCGCCACTCGGGCCGGTCGTCGAGCAGGTGCCGGAACGCCAGCAGCCCGCGCACGATGTTCTTCGACAGCTCGGTGCGGTCGACCCGCACGACCGTCCTGCGGCCCTCACCGATCTCGCTCCTGAGTGCGGCCATCCGCTCGGCCACGTCGGCCTCGTGCGCGCGCTGCCGCAGGAAGTCCGCGTCCGCGCCGAGTCCGTGCACGCCGACCTCCGTGCCCCCGAGTCCGCCCACCAGGGCCGTGCAGCAGGCCGTGAACGCGTCCGCCCAGCGCCGGGTGAGGAAGCCGAGGCGGTCGGCGCCCAGCATGCCGCGCAGCACCTGCTCGGCGATGTCGTCCGGCAGCAGCCGGAAGTACTCCGCCGGCGCCCACGGCGTGTGGGAGAAGTGCCCGATCCTCAGGTCCGGGCGCAACTCCCGCAGCATCCCCGGCACCAGGCACAGGTGGTAGTCCTGCACCAGTACGGCCGCGCCCTCGGCGGCCTCCTCGGCGAGCGCCTCGGCGAAGGCCCGGTTGTAGGTCTCGTACGACGCCCACTGCCGGCGGAACTCCGCGTCGAAGACCGGCTCCAGCGGGGTCTGGTAGAGCAGGTGGTGGACGAACCAGAGCACCGAGTTCGCGATGCCGTTGTAGGCGTCCGCGTGCACGCCGGCGGGGATGTCCAGCATCCGTACGCCGTCTTCGCCGACCCCGCGCCGCACCGCCTCCCGGTCGCCGTCGGACAGGGCCGAGCACACCCACAGGACGTCCGTGTCCGGGCCGATGGCGGACAGGCCGGAGACCAGCCCGCCGCCGCCCCGCTTGGCGGACAGTGAGCCGTCGTCCTGCACCTCGTACGAGACCGGTCCGCGGTTGGACGCGACCAGCACCTGATGAGCAGCGCCGTTCGTGGAAGCCATAAGCCACAACCTAGCCCGGCCCGGAAACGCTCAAACGTTTGCTTGCCCCTCGCGGGTGGACCGTATACGTCTGGTGACCGGCCGGCTCAGGCGACCCGGCGCTCGGCGTACTCGGCGATCTCCGCCATCGGCGGGCGTTCCTCGGTGTCCACGGAGTAGGTCCGCGGCTCGAAACCGTCCTCGCCCCGCTCGAACTGGGTCAGCGACGGCCGGACGAGATGACCGCGGGCCAGCCTCAGCTGCGCCGTGCGGTAGATCGCTGCGGCCATGCGGCCCAGCGCCTGCCCGTCCTGGTGCCGGTGCTTGCGCACCCCGACGTCGACCTGGGCGAGCGCGTCGAGGCCCACCAGGTGCAGGGCGTCGACCAGCATGCCCAGCTCGACGCCGTAGCCGACCGGGAAGGGGAGCTGTTCCAGCAGGCTGCGGCGGGCCGCGTACTCCCCGCCGAGCGGCTGGACGAAGCCCGCCAGCTGCGGCCAGTGCATGTTCAGCAGCGGACGCGCCATCAGCTCGGTGACCCGGCCGCCCTGGCCCGCCGCCCCGGCGAGCGGGCGGTCGTACATGCCCTTGACCAGATCGACCTCCGGGTCGGTGAGCAGCGGGCCCACGATCCCGGAGACGAAGTCGGAGGAGAACTCCTTCAGGTCGGCGTCGATGAAGCAGACGACGTCCCCGCTCGTGACGAGCAGGGAACGCCACAGGACCTCGCCCTTGCCGGGCACGGCCGGGATGCGCGGCAGGATCTCGTCCCGGTGCTCCACCCGCGCGCCCGCCGCCGCTGCCACCTCGGAGGTGCGGTCGGTGGACCCCGAGTCGACGACGACGATCTCGTCGACCAGCGGGACCTGCTGCATGAGGTCGTGACGGATGATCGCGACGATGTCGCCGACCGTCTCCTCCTCGTTCAGCGCGGGCAGGACGACGGAGACCGACTGGCCCGTGCGCTGTTTGGCGGCCAGTATTCGGTGGAGCGGGCGGTCGGCCACGGACCAGGAGCGGGTGCGCAGCCAGCGCTCGACTTCTTCCAGCACGGTCGGCGGCTCCTCACTGTTGTCTCGCGTTACGGACGGCTCTCTCAACTGTCCTGGCCGTCGGTTACAGTCTTGAACAACGCCGATGACCATCACATGTCCGGGGTCACCGCCGTTCACAACCGCATACAGCTCATCCAGAGGGGCAGAGGGAAACGGCCCGTTGAAGCCCCGGCAACCCTCCAGCCGGTACTCGTTGATCAGTGCTGATCGTTCCGCGAGGCTCCCCGGCTAGGGAAGGTGCCAAATCCGTCTCACGGCGAGATGCGTCGTGAGGAAGATGAGGAGAAAGGGCCTCGCCTCCATGGCTGCGCAGACTGCTGCAAGCACCACCGACTCCACGAACGTCGACCTCGGCCCCGCCGCCGCCCTCAGCTGCCGCGAGTGCGGACACCGGGTGCCCCTCGGACCGGTCTTCGCGTGCGAGGAGTGTTTCGGCCCGCTCGAGATCGCGTACGACTTCTCGGCCTACGACGCCGAAGAGCTCCGCAAGCGGATCGAGGCGGGCCCCGCGAACATCTGGCGCTACGCGCCCCTGCTGCCCGTCCCGGCGGACGTGGCGGACAAGCCGAACATCAACCCCGGCTGGACCAAGCTCGTCAAGGCCGACAACCTCGCCCGCGAGCTGGGCGTGACCGGCGGCCTGTACGTCAAGGACGACTCCGGCAACCCGACGCACTCCTTCAAGGACCGCGTCGTCGCGCAGGCCCTGGAGGCGGCGCGCGTCTTCGGCTTCACCACCCTCTCCTGCTCCTCCACGGGCAACCTGGCCGGCGCCGTGGGCGCCGCGGCGGCCCGCGCCGGCTTCCGCTCCTGCGTGTTCATCCCGCACGACCTGGAGCAGGGCAAGGTCGTCATGGCCGCGGTCTACGGCGGCGAGCTCGTCGGCATCGAGGGCAACTACGACGACGTGAACCGTTTCTGCTCCGAGCTGATCGGCGACCCGGCCGGCGAGGGCTGGGGCTTCGTCAACGTCAACCTGCGGCCGTACTACGCGGAGGGTTCCAAGACCCTGGCGTACGAGATCTGCGAGCAGCTCGGCTGGCGGCTGCCGGACCAGCTGGTGATCCCGATCGCCTCCGGCTCGCAGCTCACGAAGATCGACAAGGGTCTGCAGGAGCTGATCAAGCTCGGGCTCGTCGAGGACAGGCCGTACAAGATCTTCGGCGCCCAGGCCGAGGGCTGCTCGCCGGTGTCGACGGCGTACAAGGCGGGGCACGACGTGGTCCGCCCGCAGAAGCCGAACACCATCGCCAAGTCGCTGGCGATCGGCAACCCCGCCGACGGTCCGTACGTGCTGGACATCGCGCGGCGTACCGGTGGTGCGGTGGAGGACGTGAACGACGAGCAGGTCGTCGACGCGATTCGGCTGCTCGCCCGGACTGAGGGGATCTTCGCGGAGACCGCCGGGGGCGTCACGGTGGGCGTCACGAAGAAGCTCATCGAGAACGGTGTGCTGGATCCGACGCTGACGACCGTTGTTCTCAACACGGGCGACGGTCTCAAGACGCTGGACGCGGTGGCCGGCACAGGGCTGACCGCGACCATTCGTCCGAACCTCGAGTCGTTCCGTGAGGCCGGGCTCGCCGAGTAGGTAGTTGTTCGTCTGCGGGCCGGTGGGGGCCGGTCGCGCAGTTCCCCGCGCCCCTGACGGGCGTTGTAGCTGACCGGAGGTTTCACGTGAGCGTCAAGGTTCGTATCCCTACCATTCTGCGCACCTACACCGGTGGGCAGGCCGAGGTCGTCGCCGAAGGTGCGACCCTCGCCGATGTCATCGCCGATCTGGAGAAGAACCACACGGGAATTGCCGCCCGTGTGCTCGACGATCAGGGCAAGCTGCGCCGCTTCGTCAACGTCTATGTGAACGACGACGACGTGCGTTTCGAGCAGGGTCTTGAGACGGCCACTCCGGACGGCGCCGGAGTCTCGATCATCCCGGCCGTCGCCGGAGGCTGAAGAACAGGTCGCGCGCCCCGATTATTACCGTCGGTAAGGTCGGTTACGAAGAGTTCATCGAATTGCCCCCTCCGTGAGAGAAGCGGAGGGGGCAATTCTGCATGGTTGAGCACGGTACAGTTGGGGAACCGGCTCGGATCTGCATGCCGGATGCATATGGCTTCTGACTTCTCGGGCAGCGAGAAGTCGCCAAAGTGTGCAGGTTTTTTGTGTCTTATGCTCCTTTTATGGGGCCCGACTTGCCCTGAATTCTGATGAATTCTCGGTAAATTCCCGACCGGTCGTGCCCGGATTTCTCGTCCGATTGACCTGTTGCAGACGGCAGTTGGACAGATACATTCAGCCGCGGTCGACGCGTTCCGGCGCACGCCCCCAACCGTGGGGGGTGAGGTCTGACCCGGATCCGCGAAGCGCGGGTCCGTGCAAGGGCCAGTAATAGGGGAGTTAGGCATGGCTCAGGGCACCGTCAAGTGGTTCAACGCGGAGAAGGGGTACGGCTTCATCGCGGTCGACGGTGGTGCGGATGTTTTCGTCCACTACAGCGCGATTCAGATGGACGGATACCGCACCCTGGAAGAGGGTCAGCGGGTCGATTTCGAGATCTCGCAGGGCCAGAAGGGGCCGCAGGCGGACATGGTCCGACTGGCGACCAGCTGAAGCACGCGCCGGGTCAATCGCAGCGACGTTCTTCCGTTCTTGATCGAAGGGTCCGCGCCCTGGGTGCGGACCCTTCGGCATGCCCGGGTCCGGACGCTCGGAGGCGCGGAGGCCGTCCGCCCGGAGACCCCGCCCGGCCCAAGGGACGCCCGCCCAGTCCCCGGGAGGCGCTTGCACTCGCATGGGTCGAGTGCTAATCATTGGCGTTAGCACTCTGAAGGTGAGAGTGACAAAGATGGACCGGGTCGGTGAGGCCCGCAGGCCGGGTGGGGCAAGGAACCACGAGGCATGCGTGCCGTCCGTCGCGGGCGCGGGCGCGGTCCGAAGGAATCACCCCCAGTCCTGGAGGGACCACTTCACATGGCCAAGATCATCGCGTTCGACGAGGAGGCGCGGCGCGGCCTCGAGCGCGGCATGAACCAGCTCGCGGACGCCGTCAAGGTGACGCTCGGCCCCAAGGGCCGCAACGTCGTCCTCGAGAAGAAGTGGGGCGCCCCCACGATCACCAACGATGGTGTCTCCATCGCCAAGGAGATCGAGCTCGAGGACCCGTACGAGAAGATCGGCGCCGAGCTGGTCAAGGAAGTCGCCAAGAAGACGGACGACGTCGCCGGTGACGGTACGACCACGGCGACCGTTCTCGCCCAGGCCCTGGTCAAGGAGGGCCTGCGCAACGTAGCCGCCGGCGCCAACCCGATGGCCCTCAAGCGCGGTATCGAGAAGGCCGTCGAGGCCGTCTCCGGTGCCCTGCTGGAGCAGGCGAAGGACGTCGAGACCAAGGAGCAGATCGCTTCGACGGCCTCCATCTCCGCCGCCGACACCCAGATCGGCGAGCTCATCGCCGAGGCCATGGACAAGGTCGGCAAGGAAGGCGTCATCACCGTCGAGGAGTCCCAGACCTTCGGTCTGGAGCTGGAGCTCACCGAGGGTATGCGCTTCGACAAGGGCTACATCTCGGCGTACTTCGCCACCGACATGGAGCGGATGGAGGCGTCGCTCGACGACCCGTACATCCTGATCGCCAACTCCAAGATCGGTTCCGTCAAGGACCTGCTCCCGCTCCTGGAGAAGGTCATGCAGTCGGGCAAGCCGCTGCTGATCATCGCCGAGGACGTCGAGGGCGAGGCCCTGTCGACCCTGGTCGTCAACAAGATCCGCGGCACCTTCAAGTCCGTCGCCGTCAAGGCCCCGGGCTTCGGCGACCGCCGCAAGGCGATGCTGAACGACATCGCCATCCTCACCGGCGGCGAGGTCATCTCCGAGGAGGTCGGTCTCAAGCTCGAGAACACCTCCCTGGACCTGCTGGGCCGCGCCCGCAAGGTGGTCATCACCAAGGACGAGACCACGATCGTCGACGGTGCCGGTTCCACGGAGCAGGTGCAGGGCCGTGTGAACCAGATCCGCGCCGAGATCGAGAACAGCGACTCGGACTACGACCGCGAGAAGCTGCAGGAGCGCCTGGCGAAGCTCGCCGGCGGTGTCGCGGTCATCAAGGCCGGTGCCGCCACCGAGGTGGAGCTCAAGGAGCGCAAGCACCGCATCGAGGACGCCGTCCGCAACGCGAAGGCCGCCGTCGAGGAGGGCATCGTCGCCGGTGGTGGCGTCGCGCTCATCCAGGCGTCCACCGTCTTCGAGAAGCTGGACCTCGAGGGTGACGAGGCGACCGGCGCCAACGCCGTGCGCATCGCGCTCGAGGCCCCGCTGAAGCAGATCGCCGTCAACGCCGGCCTCGAGGGCGGTGTCGTGGTGGAGAAGGTGCGCAACCTGACCCCGGGCCACGGCCTGAACGCCGCGACCGGCGAGTACGTCGACCTGGTCAAGGAAGGCATCATCGACCCGGCGAAGGTGACCCGCTCTGCCCTGCAGAACGCCGCCTCCATCGCCGCGCTCTTCCTCACCACCGAGGCCGTCATCGCCGACAAGCCGGAGAAGGCCGCCGCGCCCGCCGGTGGCGGTATGCCGGGCGGTGACATGGACTTCTGATCGACCCCGGGGTTCCGGCCCCGGCCGATCAACGTCCTTACGGAGGGCGGCACTTCCTGCTCCGGCAGGGGGTGCCGCCCTTTCGTGTGCCCGGCGTCACGCGGGCGCTTCAGGCCGTCCGGGAATGTGAAGCAGCGCATAGGCGGTTGCTTAAGGTAGTGCAACAATGCGTGCGCACATACCGAACGGTTAGCCCAGCCTCGAGGAGTACCCCACGTGACCGCCCCCGCCACCTCCCGCGCCGCCGAGATCCTCTCCCGGCCCACCACGATCAACGGCCTCACTGTCCCCAACCGCATCGTCATGGCGCCGATGACGCGCATGTTCTCCCCGGGCGGCGTGCCCGGCGATGACGTGCTGTCGTACTACGCGCGCCGTGCCGCCGCGGGTGTCGGCCTGATCGTCACCGAGGGCACCTACGTCGGGCACGACTCGGCCGGGCAGAGTGACCGAGTCCCGCGCTTCCACGGCGAGGAGCAGCTGGCGGGCTGGGCCAAGGTGGCCGAGGCGGTGCACGCGGGGGGCGGCACGATCGTCCCGCAGCTGTGGCACATCGGCATGGTCCGCGAGCAGGGCCAGCCGCCGTTCGCGGACGCACCCGCCGTCGGCCCCTCGGGTCTGCGCATCGGCGCCGACGAGGCCACCGGCAAGGCGATGGACCGGACCGACCTCGACGCCGTGATCGGCGCGTTCGCCGAGGCCGCGGCCGCCGCCGAGCGCATCGGCTTCGACGGCGTGGAGCTGCACGGCGCCCACGGCTACCTCCTCGACCAGTTCCTGTGGGCGGGCACCAACCGCCGCACGGACGCCTACGGCGGCGACCGTGTGGCCCGTACGAAGTTCGCGGAGGAGATCGTCGCGGCGGTGCGGGAGGCGGTCTCGCCCGAGTTCCCGATCCTCTTCCGCTACTCGCAGTGGAAGCAGGAGGCCTACGACGCCCGTCTCGCCGAGACCCCGGAGGAGCTGGAGGCCATCCTCGCGCCGCTGGCCGCCGCCGGCGTCGACGCCTTCCACGCCTCCACGCGCCGCTACTGGCTGCCCGAGTTCGACGGCTCCGACCTCAACCTGGCCGGCTGGACCAAGAAGCTGACGGGTAAGACCGCCATCACGGTCGGCTCGGTCGGCCTCGACGGCGACTTCATCCGCGCCTTCGCCGGTGAGGGATCCGGGGTGCGCGGCATCGACGACCTGCTGGACCGGCTGGAGCGCGAGGAGTACGACCTCGTCGCCGTCGGGCGCGCGCTGCTCCAGGATCCCGAGTGGGCGGCGAAGGTCCTCGACGGACGCATCTCGGAGCTGAAGCCCTACGACGCGGCGGCGCTCAAGTCGCTGAGCTGACACCTGTCGCGAAGCCGACGGCTGCCCGGCTCTCCCGGGTGACATTCTTGTTGCGGAGGTCAACTCAGGAAACCGACCCGACGAGGAGCCGAAGATGACGACAGTCGTGCGTACCGCCGCCGGTGCGGTGCGTGGGCGGCGGGAGGACGGGCTGACGGTGTTCCGCGGGATACCGTTCGCCCAACCCCCCGTCGGGGAGGCCCGGTTCGCCGCGCCGCGGCCCGTGCGGGCATGGGAGGGGACCCGGGAGGCGTACGCCTTCGGGCCCCCACCGCCGCAGGAGTCCGGCATCCAGGGCCGCAAGGCCGTCCAGGAGATGCTCGAGGGCGACGACTGGCTGACCGTCAACGTCTGGACACCGGAGGCCGATCCGGCCGCGCGGCGTCCGGTGATGGTGTGGATCTACGGCGGGGCGTACAAGATCGGCCACGCGGGCAGCCCCGGCTACGACGCACAGCGCATCGCGCGCGACGGCGATGTGGTCGTCGTGACGCTCAACTACCGCGTGGGCATCGAGGGGTTCGCCCGGATCGACGGGGCGCCCGCCAACCGCGGTCTGCTCGACCAGGTGGCCGCCCTGGAATGGGTGCGGGACAACGTCACGGCGTTCGGCGGCGACCCCGGACAGGTCACCGTGTTCGGCGAGTCGGCCGGTGCCGGGTCGGTGGCGTCGCTGCTGGCCATGCCCGCCGCGCGCGGGCTCTTCCGGCGGGCGGTCGCACAGAGCGTGCCCGGGACGTACTTCTCCGACGAGCTGGCCCGCGACATCGCCTCCGCCATCGCCGAGGAGGCGGGACTGCGCCCGACGGCGGCCGACCTGGCCACCGTAGACCCCCGCCAACTGACCTCGGCGAGCGAGGCGTTGAGCGCGAAGATGACGTCCTACGGGGACCGGTGGGGCCGCGTGGCACCGACCTCCACGCCGTTCTCCCCGGTGGTCGACGGCGAGGTGCTGCCGTGCACCCCCTGGCAGGCGCTGGCCGCGGGCGCGGGGCGGGACGTGGACCTCCTCGTCGGGCACAACCGGGACGAGTTCCGGCTGTTCCTCGCCATCGGCGGGCTGCTGGGCACCATCGGCGAGGAGCAGGCGTCCTGGGCGCTGCGGACCTTCGGGCCGGGGGCGGACGGGGAGCGGGCGTACCGCGCGGCCTTCCCGGAGGCGACGCCGGGCGAGCTGTTCGAGCGCGTCCAGACCGACTGGCTGTTCAACGTCCCGTCCCTGCGCCTGGCCGAGGCGCAGCTCGCGGGCGGCGGCCCCGCCCACGTCTACGAGCTGGCCTGGCCGGCCCCGGGCGGTCTCGGCGCGTGCCACGGCCTGGACATCCCGCTGCTCTTCGGCACGTTCGAGGCGGACCTGGGGATGCTCCTGTTCCCCGGCGGCGCGGTTCCTGCCGAGGCGGAGTCGCTGTCGGCGCGTTTCCGGAGTTCCTGGACGGCGTTCGCCCGCACCGGCGACCCGGGCTGGCCCGCCTACGACGACCGGAAGCGCCTGGTCCAGGTGCTCGACGCGGTCCCGGAGGTCGTCCCGTACCCGGAGGAGACGGCACGGCGGCTGTGGGAGGGCCACGAGTTCACGGAACTGCCGCTGCTGAAGTGACGCGGCGCCGCTACAGGTTCCCCAGCGGCTCGATGTCGACCTTCACCGGCGTGCCCCACATCCGCAGCACCTCGTAGTCGGTGAACTCGTGCACCAGCCGGTACGCCATCGCCGGGCGCGGGCCGCGGCGCTGGGCGGTGAGGTACAGCTCCGCCTCGCGCCGGTCCCGCCTCGGCGTGCCGCACAGCTGCCACGTCTGCCCGTTCCACGCCTCCGGCAGCCAGCGCTGCTGGGGCTGAGGACGGTCGGCGCTGACGCCGTAGCGCGACGGCGCCGTCCGTTCGCGGTGCGAGGGGAGGGGGCCGCCGTTGTACTCGGCCCTGCGGGCCGCCCTGCGCCGGGTCTCGCAGAGCAGGCAGAGGTCGTGCGCGTTCTCGTCCACCGGCCCGTTCGGATGCTCGGGACAGCGGGTCGCGGGCGCGGCGCCGGTGACGCTGTCGTCCAGCAGCTCCAGCGCGCGGCGGAGGTCCGCCTTGACCTCGTGCAGTTTGCCGTCCGGCGTGTCGGCGGTGAGGGCTTCGCCGTGCTCCCCGAGCAGACGGAGGGCACGGCCCAGGGCGGTCAGCTGGGCGTGGTTCATGGGTATCAGTGTGCGGTGCGCTTGAGGCTCTCGACGAATGCGGTCCAGCTCCGCGGGCGGAAGGTGAGTACCGGGCCTTGGGGGGTTTTGGAGTCCCGGACGGGCACCAGGCTGTGACAGTCGGCTGTTTCGAGGCACTCGTTGCCGCCGCCGCCGCTGTACGTCGACTTGCGCCAGATCGCTGTGCTCAGGTCAGGTGAGTTCCTCATGGGCGTAATCCTGCGCCACTGCCTCGATCAGGGCCAGGGACTTCTGCGGCGAGAGGGCGGAGGCCGTGAGGAGTTCGAACGTGAACCTCTGCCGGGCGACGGTGGCAGGGTCGTCCTCCAGCCGCCCGGTGCCGGGCCCCTCGAAGTAGACCAGCGCGGGGGCCTCCTCGAAGTCCATCAGTCGAAGTGGGCCTGCCATCGCCTTGTGCGCCCCCGCGCTGAAGGGCAGCACTTGCACGATGGCTCGGCCCTTGCGGGCCAGGGACACGACGTGGCGCAAGGCTTCCGCCATCACCGCCCGGCCGCCGGTCTCCCGGCGCAACGCCGCTTCGTCGAGCACCGCCCACAACAACGGCCTTGTTGGATCGTCCAGCAGGCGTGTCCGCACGATCCGGCCGTCCACCCACTCGTCGATGGTCTCCTCCGGCGCTGTGGGGTCGTAGGCGCGGTTCACGGCCCGTGCGTACGCGGGCGTCTGCAGCAGCCCGGGGATCAGCATCGGCGCGTACTGGCGGATCGCCGTCGCCATCAGCTCCGCCTCCGCCGCCTCGGCGAAATGCTCCGGGTACCGGGACTTGGCCACCGCCCCACAGTTCCGCACGAAGAAGTCCTCCGTGCCCAGGGCCTCGTCCAGCAGCCGTGCATACTCCGGCTGCATCCGCCGCGTTCCCGCCTCCAGCTGCCCCACGAACGACCCGCTCACGAACAGCCGTATCCCCAGCTCCTCCTGGCTCAGGCCGGCCTTCTCGCGTGCGTGGCGCAGCTCCGCGCCCAGCAGTGCTCGTGGTGACGACGACGGGTCGAGGTCCTTGGGGCCCGGCATGTGCAACTCCCTGTCCGACAGACGAGGTTGTTGTAAAGAACGTATGGCCAGGTTAGAGCCGTGACGGACACGCTGTGTTGCGAACAGCAAACTCAGCGTGGAGGTACGAGCACCGTGCGACCGACCGAAGAAGTCGTCGAAACCCTGCGGAGCGCCCTCGTGGGTGTCGGCGTCGTCCTGCCCTCCCTCACCGTCGACCCCGTCACCGGCGCGAGCGACGAGCCGTTCGCCCTCGTCGACCTCGGCCGCTGCAACACCCGTACCGCCGAGCGGCTGGCGTCCGTGCTGCGCGGGGAGCGGCCGCCGGTCGGCGCGCACGCCGTGGACGCACGGGACGGGCGGGTCGGGGAGGTGATGGGGCATGTCGGCGGCCGGGTGCAGTTGCGGCCCGTCGCCGGAGGGCGCGAGTGGGACTGCCCGCCGGAGTCGGCCGAGGCCGCGTCGCCCGAGGAGGTGATGCGGGCGCGTGTCCGGAAGGCCAACAGCCAGGGCCGGCTGCCGTGCTGAGGGCGCGCCCGCCGAAGCCCTACGGTTCAGCCGGCCGCCGCGGCCGCCAGTGCGGCCCGTAGATGGCCGTCGGAGTCCGCCAGCAGGCGGGCCGCCGTCGGTCCGTCGACGTCGGCCAGGAGGGCCAGGATCGCGTCCTTCACCTCGCCGCCGGTGGCGGTGAGGGCCCGCTCGATGTCGTCGTCCGACGCCCCCGTGGCGAGGGCGACGATACGGCGGGAGCGGGCGCGCAGCTTCTCGTTCGAGGCGCGTACGTCGACCATCAGGTTCCCGTATGTCTTGCCGAGCCGGATCATCGTGATCGTCGAGAGCATGTTGAGCACGAGCTTCTGGGCCGTGCCCGCCTTGAGGCGGGTGGACCCGGTGAGCAGTTCGGGCCCGACGACGATCTCCAGGCCGTGCTCGGCGGCCGCGCCGAGCGCGCTGCCGGCGTTGCAGGACAGGCCGATGGTCAACGCGCCCAGCGCGCGGGCGTGTTCGACGGCGGCGATGGCGTACGGGGTACGGCCGGAGGCGGAGACGCCGACCACGGTGTCGGCGGCGAGGAGGCCGAGCGCGTCGAGGTCGTCCCGGGCCAGTCGCGCGGAGTCCTCGGCGCCCTCGACGGAGGTCACCATCGCCTCGGGCCCGCCCGCGATCAGGCCCACGACCTGGTCCGGATCGGTGTTGAAGGTCGGCGGGCACTCGGAGGCGTCCAGCACCCCGAGCCGCCCGGCCGTCCCGGCCCCGGCGTAGACCAGCCGCCCCCCGCGCGCCATCCGCTCCGCGACGGCGTCGATGGCGGCGGCGATCTCGGGCAGCCGCCGCGCCACCGCCGTGGGCACGGTGGCGTCCTCCCCGTTCATGAGGCGGGCGATGTCGAGGGTGGGCAGCTGGTCGATGTCGGCGAGTTCGGGCCGGAACGCCTCGGTGGTCAGGGCTTCCAACTCGGCTCGGAGTTCACGGGGGCTGGATGTGGAGGTCATAGGGGCGCGGCTCTTTCGACGTACGGTCCGGTGAGGGTCTTTGAGGGGCGCGGGGCTTGCTTGGATGTGCGGCTGCCGCCGCGTGGGCGCGACCAGCCACATGGGCCCGCAGACGATCCACAGCCTCCGGTTCTACGGTCTACCGCCTGTGCCGATGCGCCAGCGCCTCGTAGGACGCGGCAAGTGCGGGTCCCGCCGTCTCGTAAGTGCGCTGTGCCACCCCCACGAACAGGCAGTCCACGACGAGGAGCTGGCTCGTCCGGGACGACATCGCCGCGGGGCGCAACTCACTCTCACGGGCGGTGGACGTCGTCAGCACGTGATCGGAGTACTGGGTGACCGCCCCGTCCGGCCGGCCGGTGATCGCCACCGTCGTCGCCCCGTGCTCGAAGGCGACCCGCAACGGCTCGATGACGTCCCCGGTCGACCCCGAGTGCGTGATGGCGATGGCGACGTCGCCCCCGCGCAGCTGCACCGCGTTGGTCACGGCGAGGTGCGGGTCGCTGTGCGCGTGGGCCAGCAGCCCGATCCGCAGCAGCTTCTGCACGAGGTCCTGGGCGACAAGGCCCGACGCCCCGATGCCGTAGACGTCGATCCGGCGCGCAGACGCCGCCGCGCTCACCGCGGCCGCGAGCTGCACGGTGTCGAGTCCGGCCGCCGTGTCCGCGAGGGTCTGCTGCTCGTCGTAGGCGAGTTTCGCCACGACGTCGGCTATGGGGTCGTCGACCGCTATGTCGGTGGTGATGGCGGGCGCCCGCCCGGACTGCTGCTGGGCGGCCAGTCCGGCGAGGGCGAGCCGCAGATCGCGGTATCCGGGGTAGCCGAGCAGTCTGGCCGTCCGCACGACCGTGGCCTCGCTGGTGCCGGTGAGCTCGGCGAGGCCGGTGACCGTGAGGGCCGCGCAGCCGGCCGGGTCGCCGGCGACGGCCTCGGCGACCCGCTGCATGGAGCGGGTCATGGAGGGCCCGAGGGTGCGCACCTTCGCGGCGAGCGCGGCCGGTGCGGGGGGTGCCGGGGGCGCCGCGCCCGGCGTGCCCGATCCCTCGGTGGCGAAAATTTCCTTCACGTTCTGGGTCACGTATGAAAGATATTTTCGGCTCGGTCTCGCGGTCAAGAGTGCGCACAATGGGGACATGCACCCCATCAGTCCCCTGGAACAGACCCTGCACGCCGCACGCGCCCTCGTCCTCGCCGATCTGGCCGCCGGTGACGTCACGGCCTCGGACGTGGTGTCGATGGTCGAGGAGTCCGTCGTGCAGCGGCGCTGGTGGGTCGAGCAGTGGCCGGAGGGCGCGGACTACGTGGCGGGCCTCATCGCGCAGGACGTCCAGGACGCCCTGCTGGAGACGTACGGCCGCTGGCCGCTGTGCCCGGCCTGCGGCGGCGGCGACCCGCACGCCCTGGAGATCGAACCGGAGCTGGGCCCCGATCCGCACTGGGTCTGCCACAAGGCGGGCGTGAAGGTCGCGGCGCTGGGATCGCTGGCCCGGGCCACCGGCGGGACGACCGCCTCATGACGGTCTACATCGACCCGCCCACCTGGCCGGGCCACGGCCGGATGTGGTCCCACCTGGTCAGCGATCTCTCCTACGACGAACTGCACGTCTTCGCCGAGAAGTTGGGCGTCCCCAGACGTGCCTTCGAGCGCGACCACTACGACATCCCCTCCCACCGGTACGCGGACGCGGTGCAGGCCGGGGCGGTGGAGGTCAGCAGCCGTGAGGTGGTGCGGCTGCTGACGGGGGCGGGGCTGCGGCGGCCCAAGGGGCGGCCCTAGCGCCGCAGTTCGTAGGCGAGCCCTTCCTCGTCCTCGCTCACCTGCCGGAAGCCGGCGCGGGTGACGACCGCCCGGGAGGGGTGGTTGGCGCGGTCGATCGTCGCGAAGAGGGTGCGTACGCCGTCCCGGGCGAAGGCCCAGTCGGACAGGGCCCGCAGGGCCTCGGTCGCGTAGCCGTTGCCGCGGGCGGGCTCGGCGAGGTCGTAGCCGATCTCGACCCGGCCCTCCTCGTCGGGCCGGCCGTGGAAGCCCATGCCGCCGACCGCGCGGCCGTCCTCGCGCCGTACGAGTGCGAACACGCCGAACTCCGGCCGGTGCACGCCCCCTTCGTACGCCTTCAGCATGAAGCCGGCGGCCTCGCGGGTGCCCTCGAAGGGACCGCCCTCGATCCACTCGAAGCCGCCGTCGCCGTCCATGACCAGGTCGTGCGCGGCCGCGGGCGTGATGCCCTGCAGGGTGAGGCGGTCGGTCGGGATGACGAGGTTGTTGTTCCAGCGCCATTCGGTGACCGGGGCGCGGCCGGGCAGGTCGCCGCGGCCGGTGGCCCACAGCAAGGTGCGCCAGTGGTCGGGGCCCGGCTGGACGTGCGGGAAGATGTGGGTGAGGACGAACTCGGGCAGGTCGCCGGGCGGTTCGTAGGGCAGGCCCAGGCCCTCGGCGATGTCGTGCGTGTGGGCGAGGACCTCGGCGATGCCCATCGCGGCGAAGCCCTCGCGGTTCGCGCTGCGGAACGGGTACGGGTGGAAGGCGCGGACCTCGCGCGGGGTCGTGCGGATGGTGGCGGCGAAGAGGGCGCCCGTCGCCTCGATCACCTGGAGCAGGCCCGTGTTGTCGGTGCCCTCGTCGAGCGTGATGTCGAAGGGGACGTAGTCGTCCTGGGCGCGTCCGGCCAGGTTGGCGGCGTACGCGATGAGGTCCTCGGCGATGTGGAACGCCGTCTCGTGGCAGCTCCACTCCAGCCGGCCGGCCCGCACCGCCCGCCAGTCCCGGTCCACCGCGGTCCGCAGCACCGCGACGCAGCCCTCGACGGCCTCCTGCACCCTGGTCCCGCCCCATGCACGCATAGGCCGCAGACTAGGGCGCCGGGTCCTCGGGAAGCGACAGGATTTCCAGCTCCGCGCCGATGTTCCAGCGCGCCGTCGCCTCCCATTCCGCCTGTCCGTGGGGCGTCCTGAACAGCCGTGGAAGATCCAGGAGTTGGCGCAGGACCGCGGCGCGGCCCGTCCGGAAGGCGTCGTTCGGCACGAAGTGGTACTCCTCGCGGACGGCGGCCGTGTAGGCGGCGTACGCCGACGGGGGCGCGGCGAGGATCGCGAGGTCGGCGTCGCACAGGACCTGGCCGTCCCGGTCGTCGTCGGCCGGGTCGTGGGTGACGGTGAGCCGGACCAGACGGGCCACCTCGGCGGTCTTGTGCTCCGGCACCCCGGCCTCGGCCAGGGCGCGCTCGGCGAGGCGGGCGGAGCGCTCCTCGTTCTCGGAGCGGTCGGGCAGGTAGACCGCGTCGTGGAACCAGGCCGCGAGGCGCACGACGTCCGGGTCGGCCGCGTACGGGGCCAGCACGTCCACGTGCTCCAGCACCGCCGTCAGGTGTGTGAGCGTGTGGTAGTGCCGCTGCGGCTCCTGCCAGCGGGCCAGGAGATTGTCGGCGTACGGGGCCGGGTCGGGGCCGGCACCGGCGGCACGGGCTCCTTCCAGCGCGCGGGTCCAGCGAAAACGCAGGGCGTCGAGATCGGCCATGCGCCCATTCTCCCGCGCCGATGAATTCCGGGCCGTAGCCAGGGGTTCGGTACTCCCGTCGATCGACCGTGCCCCCTAGCGTGGCTCTCATGACTACTGCCGAGGTACGTGACCCCGAACTGCCCGGGCGGCTGCTGATCACCGAGCGGGACGCGCTGGTGCCGCTGCTGCGGGCGCGGCCGGACGACGACTTCGCGCTGCCGACCGCCGCCTGTCCCGGGTGGTCGGTGCGGGATGTGCTCGCGCACTGCTCGTCCGCGCTGATGAGGGTGGTGGAGAGCCGGTACGAGAAGGGGGTGTTCTCGCCCGAGTGCAACGACCGCGACATCGCCGAGCGCGCCGAGTGGACCAACGCGCAGGTCGTCGACGAGCTGGAGCGCGGGATGACCGAGGCGGGGCCGGTGATCGCCGAGGCGGGCGGTGTGCTGGACATGGTCGCGCTGGGGGAGTGGGTGCACGCCGGTGACGTGCGCGACACCTTCGGGGAGCCGGGGGCGTACGCGGGGCCCGGGCTGCCGGACGCGCTCAGCCTGCTCGTGCGGATCACCCGGGAGAAGGGGCATCTGCCGCTGCACGCCGACCTGGACGACGTGGACGAGCCGCAGCGCCTCGGTGACCTGGCCGCCTCGCGGCCCCCGGCCCGTTTCATCGGCGCCGCCGCCGACCTCGTACGGCTCTACTCGGGGCGGCCCGTGAAGGAGGCCGAGTTCGAGCTGGTGGGCGTGGAGGCGGCGGAGCTGAACATCTTCGGGTGACGCCGGGGCGTCGTGGACCGGCGGGGGCACGGGCTAGGCTGTGAATTGGACTAGACCTGTACCGCCCGCCGAGTCGACGAATGGGGCCCCATGAGCAAGCGTGCAGTCCTGGAGGTGATCGCCCTCGGAGTCGAGGACGCGGTCGCCGCCCAGGCCGGAGGCGCGGACCGCCTCGAGCTGGTCACCGACATGGCGGCCGACGGGCTGACCCCGTCGGTCGAGACCTTCGCCCGGATCCGCGCCGCCGTCGACATCTCGCTGCGGGTGATGCTGCGGCTGGCGGACGGGTTCGCGGCGGGGGATGCCGAGCGGCTGCTGGAGACGGCGGGGCGGATGCGGGCCGCGGGTGCCGAGGAGTTCGTGCTCGGGTTCCTCGACGCGTGCGGCGCCGTCGACCTCTCCACCGTGGAGCGCCTCGTGGGCGAACTGGACGGCTGCCCGTGGACCTTCCACCGGGCCATCGACCGCGCCGCGGACCGGGACGCCCTGCGCAAGCAGCTCGACGGGCTGCCGGGCCTCGACGCGTACCTCACCGCCGGTTCGGCCGCGGGCGTGGACGACGGCCTCCCCGTGCTGCTCGCCGAGGCGGCGCGGCGCGGGGAGCCGGGCTACGAGCCGCAGATCATGGTCGGCGGCGGGCTCCGCCTGGAACACGTGCCCCAGCTCAAGGCGGCGGGTGTCGAGGCGTTCCACATCGGCGGGGCGGCGCGGCCGGGGGGCTGGGAAGGGCCGGTGTCGGCGGAGGCGGTGCGGGAGTGGCGGCAGGTACTGGACACGCGGTGAGTGGTCCCCCCCCAGGGGCGCGGGGAACTGCGCGACCAGCTCCTCGACGGCCCGTACTCGGTAACCGGCACAAAGGGGCACCCCACTCGCCGCCTCAGCCCGCCAGTTGCGTCGGCAACGGTGCCGAATGCGTCACGATCAACCCCGACACCGCTCGAGTCAGTGCAACGTACAGACGGCGCAGGCCCGTGCGCTCGTCCGGCTCCCCGTCGACCACGGCCTGCGGTTCGTCGAGGACCACGTAGTCGTACTCCAGGCCCTTGGCCAGCGACGCCGGGACCAGGGTGAGACGGGTCTCCTCCGTCGTCTCCTCACCGGGGGCCAGGTGACCGATGCCCGCCGCGGACAGCGCCTCCGCGATCGCCGGGATACGGGCGTCCGCCGCGATCAGGCCCGTCGAGCCCTCGTTGCGGAGCAACTCCTCGCAGGCGGCGACCACTTCGGCGGTGCCGGTGGACGCGCGGAGGTCGAAGAAGCCCGGGTTCTCCCGGACCGAGGCGACCGGGGCCAGGCCGGGGGCGATGTGCGGGAGCAGCCGGGAGGCGTAGGCGATGACGTCCGTCGGGACGCGGAAGCCGGCCGTCAGCTCCTCGACGACGCCCTCCGACTTGCCGAGGTGGGCCAGCGCCTCGTCCCAACTCCGCGTCGCCCAGGGCGTGGTGCCCTGCGCCAGGTCGCCCAGGACGGTCGCCGAACCGGTGGTGCAGCGGCGGCCGACCGCGCGGTACTGCATGGGCGAGAGGTCCTGCGCCTCGTCCAGCACCACATGACCGAGGGAGTGCGTGCGCTGTACGAGGTCCGTCGCCTCGTCGACCAGCACCGCGTCCGCGGACGAGAACCTGGCCGACTTCACCGACCGCGCCGGCTTCGCCCACAGGATCGTCTTCTGCTCGTCGCCGGTGAGCACGCCGTCCGCGTGCGCGGCGAGGAAGTCCGCGTCCGTGAGCAGGCGCAGCACGAGCTTGGCCGGGTCGACCGGCGGCCAGATCTGCTTGACGGCCGCCTTCACCGCGGCGTTGCGGGCCACCGCGTCCTGCACCCGGTCGTCGGGCGCCTCGCCCGAGCGCTCCATCTGCACCAGCACGGCGTGCGCGATGCGCTGCGGGAGGGCCTCGCGGGCGGCGCCGTAGCGGATGCCGCGGCCCTGCAACTCGCGGACGATGTCCTCCAGTTCGTACGCGGGCACGCGCCAGCGGCGTGAGCCGCGCACCACCACGACCGGCTCGGTGGGCGGGGTGACGTGCGAGAGGACGGCCCGGCGCAGCACCTCGGCCATTCTCGCGTCGCCCTTGACGGTCGCGGCGGACGCGTCGTCGGTGCCCCGCACTTCCACGGTGCCCGCCACCAGGTCGTCGACGGTGGCCTGCTGCACGGTCAACTCGCCCAGTGCGGGCAGAACTTGCTCGATGTAGTGCAGGAAGGAGCGGTTCGGGCCGATGACCAGGGTGCCGGTGCGGGCGAGACGTTCCCGGTGGGCGTAGAGGAGGTAGGCGACCCGGTGCAGGCCGACCGCCGTCTTGCCGGTGCCGGGGCCGCCCTGCACGCAGACCGTGCCGCCCAGCCCGCTGCGGACGATCTCGTCCTGCTCGGGCTGGATCGTCGCCACGATGTCGCGCATGGGGCCGACGCGCGGCCGCTCGATCTCCTGCTGGAGCAGCTTGCTGGTGCGGGCTGCCTCGGCCGGGTCGGAGAGGTGCTCGTCCTCGTAGGCCGTGATCTCGCCGCGTGTGTAGCCGAAGCGGCGGCGCAGCGAGACGTCCAGCGGGTCCTTCTTGGACGCCCGGTAGAACGGCTGCGAGACGGGCGCGCGCCAGTCGATGACCATCGGGTCGCCGTCGTGGTCGTGCACGTGCCGGCGCCCGATGTAGAAGCGTTCGCCCTCCGCCCCCTCGGCCTGCTCGGCGCCGGGGGCGTGCAGGTAGTCGAGGCGGCCGAAGAACAGCGGGGTGTCGCTGAGGTCGGCCAGCGCCTTGATGCGTTCGTCGATCTGGCGGGCCAGCACCTCGGCGTTGACCCAGTTCGCGGTGACGTCGCTGATGTCGAGCGACTCGACGTCCTCGCGCATGGCGCGCAGCGCGGCGCGCGAGGAGGCGAGGTGGGAGCGCTCTCGGGAGAGTGGTTCGAGGGGGTCGTCGGCGGGCGTGGACAAGGGGGTGCCTCCGGGGACCTACGAGCAGGTGGCTGAGAGAGCCGGCCGGTTTCCGTCCGGGCGGCAGCGCTCCACGGGGGAGGCGGGCAAGAGCGGCGATTCTAGACGGGCGGCCCAGGTGGGAGCCAACGGTTTTTCCACCCCCTAGGGGACGCCCCCGTCGTACCCCGGAGGGAGGGCCCTGCCCGGAGTCGTACGCCGCGGCGAAGGAGGTTCGGACCGGAGGCCGATGTTCTCCTTATGCCTCGCGACGGACCATGGAGACATGAGTGCAGCAACCATCACCCCGGCCCCCGGTCGCCCGCCCGGCGCGACACCCGTCCTCGGCAGCCACCGTCACCGCTTGGGCGACGCGCTGCGTGCGGTGAAGGTGTTCGTGGGCGCCGCGTTCGACGTCGTGATCCTCGGCGAGTACGGCGAGGAAGCGGGCGTACGCCGTAAGTGACGGCGGCCCCTTATCCCTCTCGTCCCTCGCCCGACAGGATCTCGTCCGCGTCCACGATCCGGTACGCATACCCCTGTTCCGCCAGGAAGCGCTGGCGGTGGGCGGCGAAGTCCTGGTCGAGGGTGTCGCGGGCGACCACGGAGTAGAAGTGGGCCTGGTGGCCGTCGGCCTTCGGGCGCAGCACCCGGCCCAGACGCTGGGCCTCCTCCTGACGTGAGCCGAAGGTGCCCGACACCTGGACGGCGACCGTCGCCTCCGGCAGGTCGATCGAGAAGTTCGCGACCTTGGACACCACCAGCACGCTGATCTCGCCCTCCCGGAAGGCGTCGAAGAGCTTCTCGCGCTGCGCGTTGGAGGTCTCGCCCTTGATGACCGGCGCGTTCAAGTGCTCGCCCAGCTCGTCGAGTTGGTCGATGTACTGGCCGATGACGAGGATCTGCTGACCGGCGAACTTGCGCACGATCGCCTCCGTCACCCTGCGCTTGGTCTCCGTCGTCGCGCAGTAGCGGTACTTCTCCTCGGCCTCGGCGGTGGCGTAGGCGAGCCGCTCGGAGTCGGTGAGGTTGACCCGCACCTCCACGCAGTCGGCGGGCGCGATGTACCCCTGCGCCTCGATCTCCTTCCACGGCGCGTCGAACCGCTTGGGGCCGATGAGGGAGAAGACGTCGGACTCCCGCCCGTCCTCCCGCACCAGCGTCGCGGTCAGCCCCAGCCGGCGCCGGGCCTGGAGGTCCGCGGTGAACTTGAAGACCGGCGCGGGCAGCAGGTGCACCTCGTCGTAGACGATGAGGCCCCAGTCGCGGGAGTCGAAGAGCTCCAGGTGCGGGTAGACGCCCTTCCGCCGCGTGGTCAGCACCTGGTACGTGGCGATGGTGACCGGGCGGATCTCCTTCCGCGTCCCGCTGTACTCACCGATCTCCTCCTCGGTCAGCGAGGTCCGCTTCACCAGCTCGTGCTTCCACTGCCGGGCGGAGACGGTGTTGGTGACGAGGATCAGGGTGGTCGACTTGGCCTGCGCCATGGAGCCGGCGCCCACCAGCGTCTTGCCGGCGCCGCAGGGCAGCACCACGACCCCGGAGCCGCCGTGCCAGAAGTTCTCCACGGCCTGCTTCTGGTACGGGCGCAGCGCCCACCCGTCCTCGTTCAGCTCGATCGGGTGCGCCTCGCCGTCCACGTACCCCGCGAGGTCCTCGGCGGGCCAGCCCAGCTTGAGCAGCGTCTGCTTGATCTGCCCGCGCTCGGAGGGGTGCACGGCGACGGTGTCGGGGTCGATGCGGGCGCCGACCAGCGGCGCGACCCGCTTCGAGCGCAGGATCTCCTCCAGCACCGGCCGGTCGGTGGTGGTCAGGACCAGGCCGTGCGTGGGGTGCTTGGAGAGCGTGAGGCGGCCGTAGCGGTCCATCGTGTCGGCGATGTCGACCAGCAGGGCGTGCGGCACGGGATAGCGGCTGTAGGTCACCAGCGCGTCCACGACCTGCTCGGCGTCGTGACCGGCCGCGCGCGCGTTCCACAGGCCCAGCGGCGTCACCCGGTAGGTGTGGATGTGCTCGGGCGCCCGCTCCAGCTCAGCGAAGACCGCGATGGCACGGCGGCACTCGCCGGCCTGCTCGTGGTCGACCTCGAGCAGCAGGGTCTTGTCGGACTGGACGATGAGTGGACCGTTCACGCGGGGCGCCCCTTCTTCCGGCCAAAAGGTGAGGCCAAACGTCCAGTGTGCCCTATGGCCCGCTGATCACCGCGGGTCGTGACCGGTCCGGGATCAGTCCTCCGCGAGTTCCGCCACGCCCGTCACCCGGTGCAGCGGATACGTCCGTACCTCGTCGGCCGTGTGGTCGTAGGCCGTCACGAAGCCGCCCTCGACGCGGATGGGCGCGATGACGCGCTGACTGGCGGTGCCCTCGGCGTTGACGTAGCCGATCCAGACGGCCTCGCCGGTGAGGGCGGCGGCCTGCATGGTGGCGAGGGTCTCGGCGGAGCTGGTGCGCGGGAGCTCGCCGCCCGCCGAAGGGGGCTGCTTGCGCGGTGTCGTGGAGGCCCGGTCACCGGCCCGGATCGCGCGGATCGCGGCCGTGAGGAGCGTGGCGTCGGGGGTGGGCGGGCCGTCCGGGACCGGCTCGGGGGCGGTGCGGGGCGGGGTGCGGTGGGCGTCGGCGCGGGTGATCAGGACGTCGCCCTCCGCCGATTCGGCGGCCGGCGCGTAGCCCATCGCGCGCAGCCCGTCGAGGAGGGCCGCCGGGTCGGCCTGGGTGGCGAGGACGGTGGGGGCGAGGCGGCGCAGGCGCAGGCCCGCGGCACGCTTGTCGGCGATGATCTCGTTCAGCATCGCGTCGTCGTCGCAGCGCACGTACGCCGAGGCCGCCCCCACCCGCAGATGCCCGTGCCTGCGGGCCACGTCGTCGATCAGATACGTCAGCGGCTGGGGGACGGGCGTGCGGGAGTGCGCGGCCAGGAAGGCGTGCAGGTCGGAGGCGGCGCGCCCGGCGTCCAGGGCCCGGCGTACGGAACCCGGCGTGAAGCGGTAGACCGTCGCCCCGCCCTTCGACTCCACGTCCGCGAGCACGCCCAGCGTGTCGGCCAGCGGGCGCCGCAGCGGGCCGGGCGCGACCGCCGTCAGGTCGGCCTGGAGCAGGACGTGGTCGAGGGGCTCGGGCAGCAGCGGGGCGAGCAGACGGGCGGCCGCGGCGGAGGCGGTGGCCTGCTCGGCGGGGGAGAGGGCCTCCAGGGTGACGTGCACGTGATGGACGGGGAGCTTGTCGCCGGGACCCGACGCGGCGGGGCCGGCGGACGGCTCCGGGGAGGGTCTGCGCGCGGGCGCCCCCAGCAGCGCGCGCCCGTGCTCCGACAGCGCGCCGCGTCCCGTCACACCGAGCGTCTCCGCCTCCGACAGCGTCCATCGTGCGAGCCGCCCGCGCAGGTCGTC
Organism: Streptomyces sp. NPDC050534; assembly: GCF_044457745.1. Taxonomy (NCBI): domain Bacteria; kingdom Bacillati; phylum Actinomycetota; class Actinomycetes; order Kitasatosporales; family Streptomycetaceae; genus Streptomyces; species Streptomyces sp. NPDC050534. The sequence continues at coordinate 417,503 of NZ_JBITHF010000006.1, read as the reverse complement.
GTCCTGCTGGGGCCCGCGCAGCGGCCGCTCCCAGCGCAGCCGGGCCAGCACCGACTCGGCGGACGGCGACGCCCCTTCCGGCAGCCCGGCCAGCAGGGTCAGCACCCGGTGGCGCACCTCCGGCGCGGCGCTTCGGTCGAGCCCCGGCCCGAGCGCCGACAACGTACGGTCCTTCGCGTCCCGCCCGCCGACCACGCCCGCCGTCCGGGTCGCCTTCAGCCAGGTCTCGGCGAGCTGCGCCCAGCGCTCGGCGGGCGGCAGCTCCAGCCACTCGTCGTAGAAGGGGGTGGCCGCGTACCGCTCGTCGGCCTCCCCGTCGGAGGCCAGCAGCCCCGCCGCGTAGGCGAGTTCGACCCAGAACGCGGCGACGGGCTCGGTGACGTCGAGCGCGACGGCGGTGCGCTTGAGGTCGCGCACGCTCAGGCCGCCGGCCCGCAGCACCGCCGGCCCGCCCTCGTGCCAGTCCTTCAGCAGCTCCTCCACCGTCGCCAGCGTCGTGTACGCCTGCCCGGCCGCGGTCGCGTCCACAACCTGTGGACGGTGCGTGCCGGTCACCTCCAGACCGGGCGGCAGCGGCTCGGTGGTGCGGTGCGCCCGGCCGCCGCGCAGATGCAGGGCCACCTCGCGCGGCAGTACGACCGTGCCGGGCGCCGTCGGCAGCAGCAGCCCGCGGTCGAGCAGCCAGCGCAGCCGGGGCGCCGGATCGGCGGTGACCTGCCCGTACGGCGGCCCCCACACCAGCCGGTCCAGCACCTCGCGCGACTCCGCGGACGCCCCCGCCAGCAGCGCCGTCATCCGCGTGCGGTCGCCGAACAGGCCGGTGAGGGCGGCGAGGGCGGAGACCGAGTCGTGCGTCGAGGGCAGCCCGGCCGTGGCGACGATCTCCTGGATCCGCCCCGGCGACATGCCCGCCGCCGCCTCCTGCACCGTCGGCCCGAGCCCGGTCGGCGACGGGTGCTGCGGCGACGGCGCGAGCAGCTCCCGGGCCGTGCGCACCAGCCGCAGCCGGTCGTCGCCGCCCCACACCAGGGCCTGTTCGCGCAGGGTGCCCAGGGCGCGGGGGAGCGCCGCCTGGACCGCCGCCTCGCCCTCGTCGCCGCCCATCAGCCCGAGCAGGTCGCCGTACCCGCACGGGTCCGCGGCCACCGCCAGCGCCTGGGCCGTCTGGAGCGCGAACCGGTCCAGCCGCTCCAGAGCCCGCACGACCGAGGCACGCGTCCCGGCCCGCGTCGCCAGCTGGGTGAGATCGGTGGGCACGGGCGTGATGAGGTCGGGACGGCTGCGCAGCAGCTCCGCCAGGGAGGCGTCGTCCCTTAGCCGGAGTGCCTCAGCGAGGGAACGCGGGGCCGGGGTGCTCATCTGCCCCACGTTAGCGGCTGCCCTGTGCCGCAGCGGGCGTGCCTGCGAGGGCTGGCCGCCTCCGGCCTGCGCTACCGTCGTCCCACGGGGTTTTCAACGGCCCGACCCCGGAGGGGACTTCGTTGGGGATCGAGAGCGACAAGGTCGTCTACGAGTATCTGAGCCGCGTCGGTGACGTGGCGCAGCAGCGGCAGCTGCCGTCGGCCGCACGGATGCGGCTGGTGTCGGAGCTGCGCAACGAGATCGACCGGCGGCGGGCGAAGACGACCGTCGACAGCCCCGCCGCGGTGCGCCGCATCCTCTCCCGGCTCGGCAGCCCCGACGAGGTGGTCGCCGCGGCCAGGGGTGCCGCCGCAGGGGGAGGCACGTCCGCCGCGCCGGCGCCGGCCCCCGCCCATGTGCCGGTGCAGCGGGACGACGAACCGGCGGACGGCGGCAGGCGGCTGCCGAAGAGCCTGCGCCGGGCCGTGCCGCGCCCGCGGCCCGAGCCGCCCGCCGCCGACGACGGCCCCGCGCCGCCGCACGTGGCGAGCGCCGCCGAGCTCGGCGGCAGCGCGATCCAGCCCGACTGGTGGCGGGTCGAGACGACTCCGTTCGGCGAGAGCGTGCCCGGGTTCACCGGCGGGGTGGAGATCCCGGAGCTGCTCAGGCCACCGCCGCCCAAGGAGCCGGAGAGGCCGGAGAAGGCGGAGAAGGAGGCGGCGCCGGCCACCGGGAAGGCCGTGGAGGAGGACGTGGTCGTCGAGGCCCCCGTGGCCCGTCGCCGCCGTATCCCGCTCCCGGTCGGCGGCTGGAGCAACCCGCTGCTGCTGATCGCCGCCGGGCTGCTCGTCGCCGGCGCGATCCTCGGCAACTGGTTCGCCCTGCTGTTCGGTTGGCTCATCGCCTACGCCTCACGCCGGCTCACCCCGAACGAGTCGAAGTGGGCGGTCGTCGGCATGCCGGGCCTCGCGATCGCCGGCGGGCTCGTGTGGCTGTGGGGCAGGAACGACGGCCGCTGGGGCACCCCCATCGCCCAGGGCCACATGAACGACGCGATCGCCGGGACCTGGCCGTGGGTGGTGCGCGGCGCGGCGGTGCTGTCGGCGCTGTACGTGGTGTGGCGCTCGCAGCGCAGGCTGTAGCCCGCGGGAGAAACGGAAGCCGCGGCACCGCGGGAAGGCGGAATCCGCCGTCCCGCGGGAAAGATGTAGGTCACACCTGCCGGATGCCTTTTCGTCATGCCGCCTGGGCACAATGGCCGATATGGCCTCTACGACTGCCCCCGCCCTGACCGTCGGCTTCGACCTCGACATGACCCTCATCGACTCCCGCCCCGGCATCCGCGCCTGCTACCAGGCGCTGTCGGAGCGGACGGGGACCTACATCGACGCCGACCTCGCGGTCACCCGGCTCGGGCCGCCGCTCGCCGAGGAGCTGATCAACTGGTTCCCCGAGGACCGGCTGGCGGAGATCGCCGACCTGTACCGCGCGATGTACCCCTCGATCGCCATCGCCGCGACGCCCGAGATGCCCGGCGCCCGTGCGGCCGTGGACGCCGTCAGGGCGGCCGGCGGACGCGCGATCGTCGTCACCGCCAAGTACGAGCCCAACGCCAAGCTGCACCTGGAGCACCTGGGCATCCACCCCGACGAGGTCGTGGGCAACCTGTGGGCCGAGCAGAAGGCGGAGGCGCTGCGCGAGCACGGCGCGAGCGTCTACGTCGGCGACCACCTCGGCGACGTGCGCGGCGCGCGCAAGGCCGAGGCGCTGTCCCTGGCCGTGGCGACGGGGCCGTGCAGCGCCGAGGAGTTGAGGGCGGCCGGCGCGGACGTCGTGCTCGACGACCTCACGGGGTTCCCGGAGTGGCTCGCGGACTACCGCCCGGCGCGGGCCTGACGGCGGCCGGCCGCGATCGACCTGAGCAGCCCGGCGCCCGCGATGAGGAAGCCGACCCCCATGAGCATGCAGAGTCCGAACATGTAGCTCGGAAATGGCTTCGCATGGAGGAACAGCGGAGCCACTGTGACGAGTGTGGCCACCGCACCGAGGAAGAACACGATGACACCGGCACGGATCAGTCGGTCACCGGGCTCGGCGGAATTCGTTTGGGTTTTGTCACGCACCGGACCAGGGTAGTTCCCTGCCCGAAGGAACAACCCGGCGACGTCTTGTCACCGGCCTGAAGAGCATTAGCCTTGGTACCGGCGGGTCCGCGACGGCCCGCCCCACTGCTATCAAGAGCAGTTTCCGAAGCAGTTTTCCGACGAGTACGAGGACGAGGACAGACGTGCCTACCGGCAAAGTCAAGTGGTTCAACAGCGAGAAGGGCTTCGGCTTTCTCTCCCGTGACGACGGCGGTGACGTCTTCGTCCATTCCTCGGTCCTGCCCGCCGGAGTGGAGGCACTCAAGCCGGGTCAGCGCGTGGAGTTCGGTGTTGTCGCCGGGCAGCGCGGTGACCAGGCGCTTTCGGTCACCGTTCTGGACCCGACCCCCTCGGTCGCGGCCGCGACCCGTAAGAAGCCCGACGAACTCGCCTCCATCGTGCAGGATTTGACGACCCTCCTGGAGAACATCACGCCCATGCTCGAGAAGGGCCGCTACCCCGAGAAGACCTCGGGCAAGAAGATCGCCGGTCTGCTGCGCGCGGTCGCCGACCAACTCGACGTATAAGCGCCCGTTTACGGGAATTCCAGCGCATCCGGGCCGAGGGGCGGTACCAGCTCCTCGGCCGCCGCACGAGTCAGCAGTCCCCGTACCGCCGCATAGCCGTTCTCGCCGAGGTCGGCGGTGAACTCGTTGACGTACAGGCCGATGTGCTGGTCGGCGACGGCCGGGTCCATCTCCTGGGCGTGCTCCATGACGTAGGTGCGGCCGGCCTCGGGGTCGTCCCAGGCGGCGCGCACGGAGGTGCGGATCGCGTCGGCCAGGCCCGTCAGGGTCTCGGCGCCCAGTGAGCGCTTCGCGATGATCGCGCCCAGCGGGATCGGCAGCCCGGTCGTGTTCTCCCAGTGCTCGCCCATGTCCGCGAGCTTGTGCAGCCCGTAGTTCTGGTACGTGAAGCGCGCCTCGTGGATGACGAGGCCCGCGTCGACCTTCCCGTCCCGCACGGCCGGCATGATCTCGTGGAACGGCATGACGACGATCTCGCCGACCCCGCCGGGGACCGTGTCCGCGGCCCAGAGGCGGAAGAGCAGGTAGGCGGTCGACTTCTCGCTCGGCACCGCGACGGTGCGGCCGTTGAGGTCGGCCCCCGCCTCCCGGGTCAGCACCAGCGGCCCGCAGCCCCGGCCCAGCGCACCCCCGCAGGGCAGCAGCGTGTACTCGCCGAGGACGTAGGGCAGCACGGCGTACGACACCTTCAGTACGTCGAACTCGCCGCGCTCGGCCATGCCGTTGGTGATGTCGATGTCCGCGAACGTCACGTCGAGCGCGGGCGCCCCCGGCACGCGGCCGTGGGCGAGGGCGTCGAAGACGAAGGTGTCGTTCGGGCAGGGCGAGTAGGCGATCTGCAGGGGCTGCTCACTGGTCATACGGGTTCCAACTCCTGAGGACGGGCGCCAGCTTCCCGAAGGCCCCGGTCAGCGCGGTCAGGGCGTCACCGATGCGCCAGGCGGCGCGGTCGCGCGGGCCGACGGGATTGGACACCGCGCGGATCTCCAGCACGGGCACGCCGTGCGCGGCGGCCGCCTCGGCCACCCCGAAGCCCTCCATGGCCTCGGCCAGGGCCCGTGGGTGGCGGGCGCGCAGGGCGGCGGCGCGCTCGGCGGTCCCCGTCACGGTGGAGACGGTCAGTACGGCTCCGGCGCGTGCGCCCGTCGCGGCCACGAGGTCTCGTACGAGTGCATTCGGCGGACGGTGGGTGACGGTCCCGAAGCCGAGTTCGGTGACCGGTACGAATCCCTCCGCCGTCTCGGCGCCCAGATCGGCCGCGGTGATCTCGTCGGCGACGACGAGGGAGCCGACCGGGGCCTCGGGCTGGAAGCCGCCGGCGATCCCGGCGGAGACCACCAGGCCGTAGGGGCTGCCTTCCAGGGCGGCGGTGGTGAGGGCGGTGGCCGTGGACGCGGCGGCGAGGGCGGGGCCCACCCCGGCCGCGATCACGGTGTGGCCGTCCCCCGCGAACGCCTCGGCGACCGCGTCCCGTTCGACGGGGACCGCGGTGGCCACGAGGACATGGAGGGAGGCCATGGGCGACGCCGTCAGTCGTTCTTCTTGAACTTGAAGTTCCACAGGCCGGTGACCGCGCTGCCGCCCTTCTTGCCGTCGCCCGCCTTGATGGAGACCACGGTGGAGTTGCCCTGGGCGCCGTACTGCGCGTTGAAGAAGACGCTGCCCGGGATGGTGCGGTAGGTCTTGTCGCTGTCCTCGGTCAGCGGCTGACCGTTCATCAGGATCGTCCAGCGCTTGTCCGCGATCTTCGGGTCGACGCCGAAGCGGACGGTCTCGTCGGGGTCGACCTTGATGGACTTGACGTCCTTGTCCTGCAGGCATTTGGTCAGGTCGGCGGTCTGCAGGGTCTTGCCCTCGCCACCGCAGGAGGCCTCCGAGCTCACGGAGGAGCGGCCGACGGTGATCGTGGACAGCGGCGTCGGCTTGTCGCACGCCGACAGCACGAGCAGTCCGGCGGATACGGCGCCGGCGGCGGCGACGGCGCGGCGGCGTCGCACCGCGGCGGTGACATCTGCGGCTCCGCCGCGTGGCATCGAGGTCATGGCGGAAGGCTATCTGGCGCCTTGGGCCACTCCTTTACGTGGGGTACGGCGTGCCCCTGTGTTACGCCACGCGTGGCTTCGCGGCGCCGCCGTGCCGGGCCGAGCCGAGCAGACCGCGGGCCGTGCCGAACAGGCCCAGCGCGAGCACCGCGGCGGCCAGGCACAGGCCCGCCGTGCCGTTGAGCGGCATCACGATGCCGATCGCGCCACCCAGCACCCACGCCATCTGCAGCATGGTCTCCGAGCGTGCGAAGGCCGACGTGCGCACCAGCTCGGGCACGTCCCGCTGGATCAGCGCGTCCAGGGACAGCTTGGCCAGGGCCTGCGAGAACCCGGCGACCGCGGCCAGACAGGCCACCAGGAACGCGCCGAAGAAGATAGCCGCGACGATCGCCGCGCCCAGCACGATCGCGAGGACCGTCACGATGATGATCTCCGGCGCCCGCTGTTTCAGCCACGACCCGACGGCCGTGCCGAGCGCGTTCCCGGCGCCCGCCGCGACGGCCACCATGCCCAGCGACACGGCCGCGCTGGAGCCGGTCAGCGGGTGCTCGCGCAGCAGGAAGGCGAGGAAGAAGGTCAGGAATCCGGACAGCCAGCGCAGGGCGGCGTTGGCGCCGAGCGCATGGGTGACCGCGCTGCCCACGGTTCTCAGGCCGGGGCGCTTGAGCGGCTTGCGGTGCGGCCCGTGCAGATGCTCCTCGTCGGAGGCGAGCAGCGCGATGTCCTCACCCTTGGCGGAGTCGACCTTCGGCGGCAGCGAGAAGGACAGGAACATGCCCCAGATGTAGATCACGAAGGCGCCGTAGAGCGGCCAGCGCGGTCCTATCGCATGCAGCCCCGCCCCGATCGGGGCCGCGACACCCGTGGCGAGGAGGCCGCCGAGCGTGACCCGGGAGTTGGCCTTCACCAGGGAGAAGCGGGGTGGCAGCAGCCGGGGCACCACGGCACTGCGCACGACGCCGTACGCCTTGGACGCGACGAGTACGCCGAGCGCGGCCGGATACAGCTCCAGGCTGCCGGTGGCGACGGCGCCGGAGATGATCAGCGCGAGCAGCGCGCGGGCCAGCATCGATCCCGCCATCGCGGCACGGCGGCCGTGCGGCAGGCGGTCCAGGAGCGGGCCGATCACCGGGGCCAGGACCGTGAACGGCGCCATGGTGATCGCGAGATACAGCGCGACGCGCCCGCGGGCCTCGTCGGTCGGCACGGAGAAGAAGACGGTCGAGGCGAGGGCGACGGTGATCATGACGTCGCCCGCGCCGTTCACCGCGTGCAGTTCGATCAGTTTGCCGAGGCCGGATTCCCCGGCGCCGTGGGCATGGGTCGCCTTCCTGATGCCGCGGGCGGTTCCGGTCACCGGGAAGTGCAGGGCGCGGCCGACCGCGCGGACGGACCCGCCGAACCGGCCCGAACCGCGACCACGACTGCTGCCCTTGATCCCACCGACTCCGGTGGCCCCAGGAGGAGTCCTTGCGGCTGCCACTCCGCCATAGTGCCCCGAGAAACCCATGTGTAGTGCGGTTACCGCGCGTATGGGCGCGTACTTGGCGAGTTGATCGGCCCGCGGGCGGTTTCCGGCACGGGAAACGTCCCGTCGGTGTAGGCCGAGCGGTCGCGAGAAGGTAGCGTGCGTAGCGCGTCGTGGCGAACGTTCTCGGCCGCGCGCCTTGAAGACATCCAGCAGAATGGATGCATGAGGTGCGCCCGAGTGCGATCGGGCGTGGACGTCGACGCGGTCCCTCGGTCCGCTCCGTCCGCACCCGCCGCCTTCAGGCCGGCGCACCCGAGTGACGGCGTAGGAGAGAAGCGATACCTGTGAGCGCAGCGACAACGCGAAGCCGCACCCCTGACCGCCTGTGCGCCGAGGCCGTCGACCTCGCCCGCGCCGCAGCCGAGGAGGCCGCCGCACCAGGGGTGGTGGGCGAGCACGCGGGGCTGGAGTCCGAGGGCGACCGCGTTGTCACGCACTTCTTCGAGTGCAAGGAGCTCGGGTACCGGGGCTGGCGCTGGGCCGTGACGGTCGCGCGCGCCTCCCGGGCCAAGTTCGTCACGCTGGACGAGGTCGTGCTGCTGCCCGGCCCGGACGCGCTGCTCGCGCCCGAGTGGGTGCCGTGGAGCGAGCGGCTGCGGCCCGGCGACATGGGGCCGGGCGATCTGCTGCCGACGGACGCGGAGGACCTCCGGCTGGAGCCGGGGTACTCCGGCGAGGACCAGCCGGCGCCGGACTCCCCCGTCTCCGAGGAGATGGCCGAGCTGGTGGAGGCGGAGGACGCGGAGGTGACCTCGGGCGCCCCCGCGAGCCTGCCCATCGTTCCCACCCGCGGCTCGATCGCGGCCGTCGCCGAGGAACTGGGCATGCGCCGCTCCCGGGTCCTGTCCCGCTACGGGCTGCACGTCGCCGCGGACCGCTGGGAGGAGGCGTACGGCGCGAAGACGCCGATGGCGCAGGCGGCGCCCGCGTCCTGCGTCAGCTGCGGCTTCCTCCAGCCGATCGGCGGCTCGCTGGGCCAGGCGTTCGGTGTCTGCGCCAACGAGTTCTCGCCCGCCGACGGGCGGATCGTCTCCCTCGCCTACGGCTGCGGGGGGCACTCCGAGGCGGCGGTCATGCCGAAGCCGCCGCAGCCGCCCGCGCCCGTGATCGACGAGACGCGGGTGGATCCGTTCCCGCTGCGGCCGGCGGCGGACTCCGGTTCCGTGCCGGTCGTCTCCGACGAGTCCACGGCGGAGCTGGGGCACTCGTAGGTCTGCGGTCTGTGGGGGTGCGCGTCCCTCGGTGCTGCGCCCCCCGGACGGGCTGAAATGAACTCAGCCGAGTCGCGGTACCTTCGTGCTCACGTCGAGGGCCGATGAGGAGAAGCAACGTGAGCAAGTTCGTGCGGCCCGCAGCCGAGGGTGCGGACGCTTTCGGGACCGCCCGTCTCAGGCGGGGTGTGCTCGACGCCTGGGCCGCCAGCCCCGCCCGGTTCCGCGAGGACGCCAACGCCGAGGAGGACCTCGTCCTCGGCGGGTACCGCGACCGGCTCGTCGTCGAGCTCGCCCAGAACGCCGCGGACGCCGCGGCCCGGGCCGGCGTCCCCGGCCGCCTCCGCCTCACCCTCCGCGACGGCGTCCTGGTCGCCGCCAACACCGGCGCCCCCCTGGACGCGGCCGGCGTCGAGTCGCTGGCCACCCTCCGCGCCTCCGCGAAGCGCGACGCCCGGGAGACGGCGATCGGCCGCTACGGCGTCGGCTTCGCCGCCGTGCTCGCCGTCACCGACGAGCCCGCGGTGGTCGGCCGCCACGGCGGCGTCCGCTGGTCGCTGGCGGAGGCCCGGGAGCTGGCTGCCGAGACCGCACGGAACAACCCGGAGCTGGGTGACGAGATCCGGCGCCGGGACGGACATGTCCCGCTCCTGCGGCTGCCGTTCGCCGCCGAGGGCACCGCCCCCGCCCCGTACGACACCGCCGTCATCCTCCCGCTGCGCGACACGGCCGCCGCCGACCTCGCCGAACGCCTCCTCGGCGCCGTGGACGACGCCCTCCTCCTGGCCCTTCCCGGCCTGGAGGAAGTCGTGATCGAGATCAACGGCGACGCCCCGCGCACGCTGGGCCGCAGCGCCGACGGGCCCTTCACCGTCGTGGAGGACACGCGGCACGGCACCACGCGCTGGCGTACGTCCTCCGCGCACGGCCCGCTCACCCCGGACCTCCTCGCCGACCGGCCCGTGGAGGAACGGCTGCGCCCCCACTGGTCCGTCACCTGGGCCGTGCCCGCCGCCCCCGACGGCAGCCCCGACCGCCCGCGCACCAGCCCCGTCGTGCACGCCCCGACGCCTAGCGACGAGCCCCTGGGCGCCCCTGCCCTCCTCATCGCCTCCTTCCCCCTCGACACCACGCGCCGGCACGTCGCGCCCGGCCCCCTCAGCGACTTCCTCGTTCAGCGCGCGGCGGACGCGTACGCCGAACTCCTCGCCGGGTGGAGCCCGGTGACCGAGGGCGTCATCGGCCTCGTCCCCGGTCCGCTGGGCAAGGGCGAGCTGGACGGGGCGCTGCGGCAGGCGATCCTCGAACGGCTGCCGCGCACTGCGTTTCTCCCGCCCGCCCTCCCGGCCGTCCTGCCGCCCGCCGCCGTCCCCGGTTCCGGCGACGACGAGGACTCCGATCTCCCCGAGTCCCTCCGGCCCCGTGACGCCGAGGTCGTCGAGGGGGCGGGTGCGGACACCGTGCGCGTGCTCGCCGAGGTGCTGCCGACCCTGCTGCCCGCCGGGCTGGAACGACGGGTGGAGCTGCGGACCCTGGGCGTCGCCCGCGTTCCGCTCACCGACGCCGTCGACCGGCTGGCCGGCCTGGAGAAGGACCCCGGCTGGTGGCGGCGGCTCTACGACAGCCTCGCCGGGGTCGACCCGGACCGGCTTTCCGGGCTGCCGGTGCCGCTCGCCGACGGGCGGACCACCATCGGCCCCCGGCAGGTGCTGCTGCCGACGCAGGACGACGCCGCGCGCATCGACCCGGAGACGCTCGCCCGGCTCGGGCTGAAGGTCGCCCACCCGGACGCGGCGCACCCCCTGCTGGAGAAGCTCGGCGCGCTCCCCGCCACGCCCCGCGCCGTGCTCACCACACCCCAGGTGCGTGCGGCCGTCGCCGCCTCCCTCGACGACGACGGCGGGCTGGACTGGGAGCAGGACGCGCCCGACGCCGAGGAGCTGGCCGACACGGTCCTCGCGCTCGTGCGGGACGCGGCTCTGGACCCCGGCGACGAGCCCTGGCTGGGCGCACTCGCCCTGCCCGACGAGGACGGGGAGCCGGCTCCCGCCGGTGAACTGGTCCTCCCCGGCAGCCCCTTCCACCAGGTCATGAGGGACGGCGAACTCGCCACCGTCGACGTGGAACTGGCCGAGAGATGGGGGCGGCAGCCGCTGGCCGCCTGTGGCGTGCTCGCCGACTTCGCGCTCGTACGGGCCACCGACGTGGTCCTCGACCCGGACGAACTGGAGCCCCGCGAGGGAGACTTCGCCGAGCCCGACGACCCCGGGCTGCTGGACGCCGTCGACGTGTGGAGCGAGGACGTCCTCGACCGGTTCCCGGACACGCCCGTGCCGCCCGTCGCCACCGAGCTGATCGCCGTACGGGACCTGGATCTCGTCGACGACGACAAGTGGCCGCAGGCGCTGGCCCTGCTCGCGCAGCCGCCGCTGCGCGACGCCCTCATCCAGCCGGTGCGGATCCTGCTGCCCGACGGCACGCACGAGGTCGTACGGCCGTACACCGCCTGGTGGTTGCGCGGGCACCCGGTGCTCGACGGCCGCCGCCCCGCCGGACTGCTGGCCTCCGGCGGCGACCCGCTGCTGCGCGGTCTCTACGACGAGGCCGACGCGACCGGGTTCGAGGACGAGCAGGTGTTGCGGGCGCTCGGCGTACGGACGTCCGTGTCCTCGCTGCTGGACGAGCCGGGCGGCGCCGCCGAGCTCCTGGACCGGCTGGCCGACCCCGACAGGACGGTCACCGCCGCCCAACTGCACGCCCTGTACGGCGCGTTGGCCGACCTGGACCCCGAGCAGGTGACCCTGCCGGACGATCTGCGGGCCGTCGTGGACGGCCGGGTCGAGGTGGTGGACGCCGCCGACGCCGTCGTCGTCGACTCGCCCGACCTGCTGCCCTTCACCCAGGGCGTCCCCCTGCTGCCGGTACGCCCGGCCCGCGCCGCCGAACTGGCCGAGCTCTTCCAGGTGCGGCGCCTGAGCGAGTCCGTCACCGGTGAGGTGAACTCCGAGGGCGCCGAGCACGACGTACCCGGCCCGGTCCGCGTCCTCCTCGGCGCGCGGACCCCCGCGACGTACGTCGAGCACGAGGAACTGGTCGTCGACGGCGTGGAGCTGGACTGGCGCCTCACCGCGGACGGCACCCTCCACGCCGCCACCCTGGAAGGCGTGGCCGCGGGCCTTGCCTGGTCGGCCGGTCAGTGGCCGCGCCGCTTCGAGGTGGCGGCGCTGCTGGAAGACCCGTCCCGCACGGAGGAGCTGGCCCGGGACCGCTGGTTCGACTGAGGCGGTCCCGACCGTGCTTCACCAAGTCCCGTACAAATGTTTCACCGGTCGTACAACCAAACACATGCGTCGCAGATCTGCTCACCTGAACCAAGAGGTTCACTGATCAACTCTCCACTTGGGGAACGCATGCGCATACGTGCCACCGTGGCCGCCGTCTCCGGCGCCCTGGCCCTCTCCGCCCTGGCCCTGCCGGCCGCCCACGCCGCCGGCTCCGCGCCGTCGTACGGGGCCGAGACCGCGAAGATCCTCGCCGGTAACTCCGGCCGGACCGCGTTCAGCACGGCCGACGCCTCCACCGACCTCGGCGTCACCTTCTCCAACCTCAAGATCGCCACGGCGGTCAAGGTCGGCACCACGAACCATGTCTCCACCACGGTCAGCTACACGCTGACCCACGGCTCGGGCTACGTCGTCGGGTCGGACGACTTCGACAGCGGCCCGGTCATCTACAAGGGCTCGATCACGAGCCCGGAGAACCTGCTCGGCGGCGACGCCCCGGCCACCTGCACGGTCACCTCGGCCACCACCGCCAGCTGCACGGGCAAGATCGACATCTACCCGGCCGCGGGCGACCTGATCAACTCCGAGGCGGGCCAGTGGTCGGCCGGTGCGATCGCGCTGCAGTACAGCACCAACGACTACTCCCTGCAGGGCGGCCTCGGCTCCACGCTGGTCCAGCGCAACTCCCAGCTGACGGTCAACGCCTCGCCCGAGCCGGTGGCCAAGGGCAAGACCATCACGGTCACCGGCAAGCTCTCCCGTGCCAACTGGGAGGACAACCTGTACCACGGCTACAGCACCCAGCCGGTGAAGCTGCAGTTCCGCAAGAAGGACTCCAGCACCTACACCACGCTGAAGACCATCAACACCAGCACGACCGGCACCCTCAAGACGACGACCACGGCCACGGTCGACGGCTACTACCGCTACAGCTTCGCGGGTACGACGACGACCCCGGCGGTCAGCGCCGCGGGTGACTACGTCGACGTTCAGTAAGGCACGCACCCCCAGGGGGCGCGGGGAACTGCGCGACCGGCCACGGCGGGCGCGCAGTCCACAAGTGACATCGGCGCCACCGGCTGAAGCCGGGCGCTAAGCGGGAAAGCGGCGGTCGACCCATCTCCACAGGAGTTCCAGGGCGGCCGCCGCCACCGCCGCCACCGCGACCGCGAGCCAGGGCATCGTCACGCCCACCAGTTTCAGGGCGAAGAAGTGCTGGAGCGACGGGACCATGAGGACGAAGAGGAAGGCCACGCCCATCGCGGCGACGAGGGCGACGCGCCACCAGGTGTAGGGGCGGGCGATGATCGCCAGGACCCACATCGAGATCAGGAAGAGGGTCAGGGTCGCCGCGCTGGTCTCGGCGTCCAGCTGGCCCGGGCCCGTGTAGTGGTGGCGGGCCATCAGATAGGTGACGAAGGTCGCCACGCCGGCCACCACACCGCCCGGGATCGCGTACCGCATGACCCGGCGTACGAAGTGCGGGCGGGCCCGCTCCTTGTTCGGGGCCAGGGCGAGGAAGAAGGCCGGGATGCCGATCGTCAGGGTGGACAACAGGGTCAGATGGCGGGGCAGGAAGGGGTACTCCACCTGCCAGCACACCACCAGCAGCGCGAGCAGCACCGAGTAGACCGTCTTCACGAGGAAGAGCGTCGCCACCCGCGTGATGTTGCCGATGACCCGCCGGCCCTCGGCCACCACCGACGGCAGGGTCGCGAAGCTGTTGTCGAGCAGCACGATCTGCGCCACCGCGCGCGTGGCCTCCGAGCCCGAGCCCATGGAGACACCGATGTCGGCGTCCTTCAGGGCCAGTACGTCGTTCACGCCGTCGCCGGTCATCGCGACCGTATGGCCGCGGGACTGCAGCGCGGCCACCATCTCCCGCTTCTGCTGCGGCGTGACCCGCCCGAACACCGTGCCCTCGTCCAGCGCCCGCGCCATCTCCGCAGGCTCCGAGGGGAGGCGGCGGGCGTCGACGGTCTGCCCGGTCAGGCCCAGCTTTCCGGCCACCGCACCCACGGAGACGGCGTTGTCGCCGGAGATGACCTTGGCGTGGACGTCCTGCTCGGCGAAGTAACGCAGGGTGTCGGCGGCGTCGGGCCGCAGCCGCTGTTCGAGGACGACCAGAGCGGTGGGCCTGGCTCCGCGCGCGGGCTCGGGGTCGTCGAGGCCGCGTCCGGCCCGGGCCAGCAGCAGCACCCGCAGCCCCTGCTCGTTGAGCCGGCCGGTCTCCGCGAGGACCGGGTCGTCGTCGGCCAGCAGCACGTCGGGCGCCCCCAGGAGCCACGTACCGGACTCGCCGTCGCCCTCGCTGAAGGTGGCGCCGCTGTACTTGCGGGCGGAGGAGAAGGGCAGGGACTCCGTGCAGCGCCAGCCCTCGACGCCCGGGTAGGCGTCGATGATCGCCTGGAGCGAGGCGTTGGGACGCGGGTCGGCCTCGCCGAGCGCGCCGAGCACCTTGCCCACGTACGACTCCTCGGCGCCCTGGAGCGGCCGGACCTCGGTGACGTCCATGCCGCCCTCGGTGAGGGTGCCGGTCTTGTCGAGGCAGACGGTGTCGACGCGGGCGAGTCCCTCGATGGCGGGAAGTTCCTGGACCAGGCACTGTTTTCGGCCAAGCCGGATCACGCCTATCGCGAAGGCCACGGAGGTCAGCAGGACCAGGCCCTCCGGGACCATCGGCACGATCCCGCCCACGGTGCGCGCGACGGAGTCCCTGAACCCGTGCTGTTTGACCACGAACTGGCTGATGACCAGGCCGATCGCGGTCGGGATCATCATCCAGGTCACGTACTTGAGGATCGTGGAGATGCCGGAGCGCAGTTCGGAGTGGACGAGGGTGAACCGGGAGGCTTCTTCGGCCAGTTGGGCGGCGTAGGCCTCGCGGCCCACCTTGGTGGCCTTGAAGGCGCCGCCGCCGGCCACGACGAAGCTGCCCGACATGACGGGGCTCCCGGGCCTCTTGACCACGGGGTCGGCCTCACCGGTGAGCAGGGACTCGTCGATCTCCAGCCCGTCGGCCTCGACGCACACCCCGTCGACCACGGCCTTGTCCCCGGGCCCGATCTCCAGCAGGTCGTCCAGCACGATCTCGGAGGTGCTCACCGCGGCCGAGGTGCCGTCGCGCCGGACCGTCGGCCGGGTCTCCCCGATCACGGCGAGGGAGTCGAGGGTCTTCTTCGCCCGCCACTCCTGGACGATGCCGATGCCGGTGTTGGCGAGGATGACGAAGCCGAAGAGGCTGTCCTGGATGGGCGCGACGAAGAACGTGATCAGCCAGAGCACACCGATGATGGCGTTGAACCGGGTGAAGACGTTCGCCCGGACGATCTCGCCCATCGACCGGCTGCTGCGCACCGGAACGTCGTTGACCTGCCCGCGCGCGACCCGCTCCGCGACCTCGGCCGCACTCAGGCCGTGCGTGCTGACCGGGACGGGTACGGGGTGCACAGGGTCGAGCTCGGCGCCCGCGTCGATGTGCTGCATGCATCCGACGGTACGTGCCGGTATGCGGCTTCACCCGCCGAGTGACCGGAAGATCCGACCAGGGGAGGAGTCGCCTCGTGCGGTGGTAGTACGCGTCGCCCGCGGACGGCTCACTCGGCGGACGACGACTCCGGTGCCGCCGCGCGCTTGATCGCCGCGTCCCGCTTCCTGACGAACCAGACGCCGTACAGCCCGAGCACGCCTCCGGTCAGGCAGGTCCACAGCCACCACGTGTGCCCGTGGTCCGCGAACCAGCCGTAGAAGGGGAGCTGTGCCAGGAAGAGGACGAACCAGAGGATCGTGCCGCCCGTGATGGTGGCGACGACGGGGCCCTCCAGGGGCTCCGGCGCCTCGTGCTTCGGTGTCCACTTCGCCATGGGGGACAGCTTACGAGGCGATCAGGTCTACGCGCGGAGATAGCGTTTACGGCTTTCATATGTTCATACTGAAACTGTTTGCGTCTGTCCACTTCTGCTCGTAGGAACATCCAATGCCCACCTCGGCTCCCGCCAAGGTCCCCGCCCCCGACCAGTCGGGACAGGCGCCCGCCAACGGCCCGCTCGACCGCTACTTCAAGATCTCGGAGCGGGGCAGCTCGATCCCGCGTGAGATCCGCGGCGGTTTCGCCACCTTCTTCGCGATGGCCTACATCGTCGTGCTGAACCCGATCATCCTGGGCAGCGCGAAGGACGTGTACGGGCATCACCTGGACAACGGTCAGCTCGTGACCGCGACCGCGTTGACCGCCGCCTTCACCACGCTCCTCATGGGTGTCGTCGGCAACGTCCCGATCGCGCTCGCCGCCGGCCTCGGCGTGAACTCGGTCGTCGCGCTCCAGCTCGCGCCCCGGATGTCCTGGCCGGACGCGATGGGCATGGTGGTCCTGGCCGGCTTCGTGGTGATGCTGCTGGTCGCCACCGGGCTGCGCGAGCGCGTGATGAGCGCGGTCCCCTACAGCCTGCGCAAGGCGATCGCCATCGGTATCGGCCTGTTCATCATGCTGATCGGTCTGGTCGACTCCGGCTTCGTCTCCCGCATCCCGGACGCCGCGCAGACCACCGTGCCGCTCCAGCTCGGCGCCACCGGCCACCTCAACGGCTGGCCGGTGCTCGTCTTCATCCTGGGCGCCCTGCTCACCCTCGCGCTGATCGTCCGCAAGGTCCCGGGCGCGATCCTGATCTCGATCGTCGCGATGACGGTCGTCGCGGTGATCATCAACGCGGTCGCGAAGATCCCGAGCTGGGGTCTGACGACGCCCAAGTGGCCCGGCAACCCCGTCGCCACCCCGGACTTCGGCCTGATCGGGAAGGTCAGTCTGTTCGGCGGCTTCTCCCACGTCGGCGTGCTGACGGGCGTCCTGTTCGTCTTCACGGTGCTGCTGTCGTGCTTCTTCGACGCGATGGGCACGATCATGGGCGTCAGCGACGAGGCCAAGCTGACCGACGCCCAGGGTCAGATGCCCGGCATCAACAAGGTCCTCTTCGTCGACGGCATCGCGGTCGCGGTGGGCGGCGCCAGCTCCTCCTCGGCCACCACCTGCTTCGTGGAGTCCACGGCCGGTGTCGGCGAGGGCGCGCGCACCGGCTTCGCGAACGTCGTCACCGGCGGGCTCTTCGCCGTGGCGCTGTTCCTCACCCCGATCGCCACCATGGTCCCGTCCCAGGCGGCCACCCCGGCCCTGCTCGCGGTGGGCTTCCTGATCCTGGCCGGCTCGGTCAAGGAGATCGACTGGGCCGACTACACCGTCGCCGTCCCCGCCTTCGTGACGATGGTGATGATGCCGTTCACCTACTCGATCACCAACGGCATCGGCATGGGCTTCATCACCTTCGTGGTGCTGCGCCTCGCGGCCGGGCGGGCCAGGGAGATCCCGGTGGCGATGTACGTCGTCTCCGCGGTCTTCGCCTTCTACTACCTGATGCCGGCCCTCGGCCTGACGTGAGCCGCGCTCACGTGACCCCGTAGAACTTCTCCGTCGC
Source organism: Streptomyces sp. NPDC050534 (assembly GCF_044457745.1). Lineage (NCBI taxonomy): Bacteria > Bacillati > Actinomycetota > Actinomycetes > Kitasatosporales > Streptomycetaceae > Streptomyces > Streptomyces sp. NPDC050534. The sequence continues at coordinate 399,955 of NZ_JBITHF010000006.1, read as the reverse complement.
CTCTACGGCGGTGTGGAACCGTTCGTCGAAGTCGTCCCGAATGAGCGTCCGGACCACATAGTCCTGGACGCTCATTCCTCTTTTGGCGGCGTGGTCCCGGAGCCGTTCGAGCAGCTCCCCGTCGATCCGCAGGCTGAGCACGCTGGTCCCCATGAACACGAGGGTCGCGGGCGGACTCGCTGAGATGTTCACTTTCCGCCACCGACTCACTCGTACGGGTGATGCTGTGTTTACCGGGCGCAGCCCGCGGACGCCCGTTTCCCGTGGCCGGAGTCACGGAATCCAGGTGCCCCGCCAGCTTGTTTAGAGAGAGTAATGAGTTACTCTAAAGATATGTCGGACCTCACCCATGGCGACGACGCTGCCGCCGTGAACTCCCTGCGCTCAGCTGTGATGCGGCTGTCCCGCCGGCTCAAGCACCAGCGGGTCGACGAGTCGCTGAGCCCCACCGAGATGTCGGTGCTGGGCACCCTGGCCCGCTGCGGTACGGCCACCCCGGGCGAACTCGCCCGCAAGGAGCACGTGCAGCCGCCGTCGATGACCCGCATCGTCGCGCTGCTCGAGGCCAAGGGGCTGGTCCGGCTGGAGCCGCACCCCGAGGACCGGCGCCAGAAGGTCGTCACCCAGACCGAGCAGGCCGAGGCGATGCTCGCGGAGAGCCGCGCCAAGCGGAACGCCTTCCTGGCCAACCTGGTAGAGGGCCTGGACGAGGACGAGTGGGCGAAACTGCGCGCCGCCGCCCCCGTGCTGGAGAAGCTCGCGCATCTGTAAGCCACAACGAGGAGGTGTCCCTTTTGAGTTCGGGACCCGGAGCAGACTCCGCCCCCGCACCGACCACCCACTACTCACCGCCCACCCCCCGACCCGCCCGCAAGTCCTCGATGTTCGCCTCGCTGAAGGTCCGCAACTACCGGCTGTTCTTCGTCGGCCAGGTCGTCTCCAACATCGGCACCTGGATGCAGCGCATCGCGCAGGACTGGCTGGTCCTCAGCCTCACCGGCTCCGCCACGGCCGTCGGCGTCACGACGGCACTGCAGTTCCTGCCGATGCTGCTCTTCGGTCTCTACGGCGGCGTCCTCGTCGACCGGCTGCCCAAGCGGCGCACACTGCTGTTCACACAGGCCGCGATGGGCGTCACCGCCGTCGCGCTCTCCGTCCTGACGCTCTCCGGGGACGTCCAGGTCTGGCACGTGTACGTCGCCGCCTTCGCGGTCGGTCTCGCCACGGTCGTCGACAACCCGGCCCGCCAGTCCTTCGTCTCCGAGATGGTCGGCACGGACCAGCTGCAGAACGCGGTCAGCCTGAACTCCGCCAACTTCCAGTCGGCCCGGCTGATCGGGCCCGCCGTCGCCGGCCTGATGATCACCGGCGTGGGCACCGGCTGGGCGTTCCTCTTCAACGGCCTGTCGTTCGTCGCCACCATCGGCGGACTGCTGGCGATGCGCTCGCGTGAGCTGCACGTCGTGGAGCGCAGCCCGCGCGGCAAGGGGCAGCTGCGGGAGGGCCTGCGCTATGTCGCCGGACGCCCCGAGCTGATCTGGACCATCGTCCTGGTCGGCTTCATCGGCACCTTCGGTTTCAACTTCCCCGTGTACCTGTCCGCCTTCGCCGACGACGTCTTCCACGCCGGCGCCGGTGCGTACAGCCTCTTCAACACGCTGATGGCGGTCGGCTCGCTGGCGGGCGCGCTGCTCGCGGCCCGGCGCGGCACGGCCCGGATGCGGGTGATGATCGCGGCCGCGGTGGTCTTCGGCGGGCTGGAGCTGGTGGCGGCCGCGGCGCCGTCGCTGTGGCTGTTCGCCCTGATCATGGCCCCGATCGGGATGTTCGGCATGACGGTCAACGTCACCGCCAACACCAGTGTCCAGGTGAGCACCGACCCGGCCATGCGAGGGCGGGTGATGTCCCTCTACATGATGGTGTTCATGGGCGGTACGCCGATCGGTGCGCCGATCGCCGGGTGGATCACGGACGCGTACGGCGTCCGCGCGGGCCTCGCCGTCGGCGGCGCGATCGCCGCGGCCGCGGCGATCGCGATCGGCCTGGTCCTGGCCCGCGTCGGCAACCTCCGCCTCTCGGTCGGCTGGAACCGGGGCCATCCGCACGTGCGGTTCGTACCGCGCGAGGTGCGGGAGCAGCTGGCGCCCGCCGCGTGACGACGGAGCCGGCCCGGGGGTCACAGTGGAGTGGCCGGTGCGGTGATCTCCATGTCCTCGTGGTGGCAGGGTGGTGCGCATGAGACTCTTCGCCGCCGTGCTGCCGCCCGAGGACGTCGTGCGGGAACTCGCCGCGGAAGTCGACCGGTTGCGCGCACTGCCCGGCGCGGAGCGGCTGCGCTGGACCGGCCGCCCCGGCTGGCACTTCACGCTCGCGTTCTACGGCGAGGTCGACGACGAGGCCGTACCGGAGCTGTCGGCCCGCCTGGAGCGCGCCGCGCACCGGACCGGGCCCTTCGCCCTGGCCGTCCGCGGCGGCGGCCAGTTCGGGCACGGACGGGCGCTGTGGGCCGGCGCGGAGGGTGACCTGCCGGCCCTGCGCCTGCTCGCGGACCGCGCGGAGGCGGCGGCCCGCAAGGCGGGCGTCCCGATGGGAGATCACCGCCGCTACAAGGCCCACCTGACACTGGCCCGCAGCCGCGACGCGGTGGACGTCCGCCCGTACCTGACCCCCCTCGCGGACTTCACCGGCCCCACCTGGACGGTGACGGACCTGGCCCTGGTCCGCAGCAACCTGCCGAAGTCGGGAGTACCGGGCGAGCAGCCGCGTTACGAGGCGATCTCCCGCTGGAAGCTCGGCGGCGCCGGATAGTTCCGTCCCGCGCCGGCGCGGGAGCGGCCGCGCTACGAGGCAGCCGCCCGCCGGGCACTTCGCGGAGCCGGTTACGCTCGATGGCGTGGACCCGAAGACCCGGAACCGGATCATGGCCGGTGCGCTTGTGCTGTTGTTCGTCGTGGTGGCGTTCGCGGCGGCGATCGGGAGGTAGCCGACCGCCGCCGGTCCGCTACCAGGCGAAGGCCTCCGGGGACGGTCCCGGACCCGGGAAGATCTCGTCCAGCCCGGACAGGAGTTCCCCGCTCAGCTCCAGCTCGGCCGCGCGCAGGGCGGAGTCGAGCTGCTCGGCCGTGCGCGGGCCGACGATCGGGCCGGTCACGCCGGGCCGGGTCAGCAGCCAGGCGAGAGCGGCCTCACCGGGCTCCAGCCCGTGCTTGTCGAGCAGGTCCTCGTACGCCTGGATCTGGGCGCGGATGGTGGTGTTGGCGAGGGCGTCCGCGGCCCGGCCGCTCGCCCGGCGCCCGCCCTCGACCTCCTTCTTGATGACGCCGCCGAGCAGTCCGCCGTGCAGCGGCGACCAGGGGATGACACCCAGGCCGTACTCCTGCGCGGCCGGGATGACCTCCATCTCCGCGCGCCGCTCGGCGAGGTTGTACAGGCACTGCTCGCTGACGAGGCCGATGGTGCCGCCGCGCCGCGCGGCGATCTCGTTGGCCTGGGCGATCTTGTAGCCGGGGAAGTTGGAGGACCCGACGTAGAGGATCTTGCCCTGCTGCACCAGCACGTCGATCGCCTGCCAGATCTCCTCGAAGGGAGTCCGCCGGTCGACGTGGTGGAACTGGTAGACGTCGATGTGGTCGGTCCGCAGCCGCTTCAGGCTGGCGTCGACCGCGCGCCGGATGTTCAGGGCGGAGAGCTTGTCGTGGTTGGGCCACGCCTCACCGTCGGCGGCCATGTTGGCGTACACCTTGGTGGCGAGGACGACCTTGTCGCGCCGGTCGCCGCCCTTGGCGAACCAGTTCCCGATGATCTCCTCGGTACGGCCCTTGTTCTCGCCCCAGCCGTACACGTTGGCGGTGTCCAGAGATCAATTTTGACGCCATGATTCCAATCACATACTGTCACCTCTCGTGCACGAAGCGTGCCGCAGGGGGGAGGGGGAACGAGCATGGCGAGAGTTCTGGGCGTGGTTCGTCTGTCGAGGGTGTCGGACGAGACCACATCGCCGGAGCGTCAGCGTCGGTCCATCCAGCGATGGGCCGACCAAGAGGGGCATGTCGTCGTGGGATGGGTCGAGGACATCGACGTGTCCGGCGGGGTGGAGCCGTGGAAGCGTCCGGAGTTCGGCAAGTGGCTGCCTTCGACCATCGGGAAGGAGGTCAGCGCGATCGAGCACCGGATTGCGATGGAGGAGTCGCGTGCCGACGAGTACGACATCCTCTGCGCGCTGAAGATCGACCGACTCTCGCGGCGCGTGCTGCACGTGCACACCCTCCTGGAGTGGTGCGAGAAGAACGGCAAGGAGGTCGCGACCGTCGAGGAGGGGATCAACCTCAACACGCAGGTGGGGAAGCTCCTCCTCAGCCTGATCGCGTCCTTCGCGGAGGGTGAGCTCGAAGCCATCAAGGCGCGTGCGAAGTCGTCCTACAACCACCTGGTGAAGGAGGGGCGCTGGCGCGGTGGCCGCACTCCGTACGGGTATCGCGAGGAGAAGCAGGAGAGCGGTGAGGGGTGGAAGCTGGTGCCGGACGACTACGGGACGGACACAGCCGGGACGCTCCGCGAGATCGTTCGCCGGCTCATCGAGGGCGAATCGGCGAACAGCATCGCGCAATCACTCAACGAGGACACGTCCAAGACCCCGACCTCCCTGGACGCCCAGATGATCCGGAGCGGTAAGACCCCGAAGGGGAGCCGCTGGACCGCAGCGAACACGTCCCAGGTGGTGCGCTCCCGCTGTGTCCTGGGGCAGATGGAAGTGAGTGAGGAGGTGATGGTTGATGGGAAGAAGGTGAAGCGGACGCGAGTCGTCCGGGACGCGGACGGCCGGCCTCTTCAGCGTGCGGAGCCCTTGATCACGCAGGAGGAGTGGGGGGTGGCCAACAAGAAGCTGGACGAGAACACCAGTAAGCGCAACGGAAACCGCAAGGGCGGGTCACCCCTGCTGCGGGTCGCCTTCTGCACCTGCGGGGAACCCGCGTATCTCGGTCCCGGTCGCAACTGGCCCTACTACCGCTGCGCCTCGCGGACCACCCACAAGCCGTGCCCGACCGGAAGCAAGGGCATCGCGGCGCACACGCTGGAGGACGCCGTGGAGGAGGCGTTCCTGCTGGCCGCCGGGGACGTCGAGATCGTCCGGAAAGCCTTCCGCCCGGGGGTGGACTACACGCGCGACATCGTCGAAGTGAACCGTGCCTTGGCGGACCTGCGGGAGGACCGCGAGGCGGGCCTCTACTCCAGCGAGCTGGGCAAACAGGAGTACCGCGAGACGTACAAGCGGCTGGAAGCGCGACGCGAGCAGCTCATCGCTCAGCCCACACGACCGGATACCTGGGAGGAGATCCCGACCGGAGAGACCTACCGGGAGCGGTGGAGCAAGCTGTCGACTCAGCATGAGAAGGGCAAGGAGCTCCGTGCCGCAGGGGTCAAGGCCATCATCCATGCCGAGTCGATTCGGGGGATGACGGCCGTGCAGGCCATGTCCGTGGACGGCCATGACGGCATGTGGCAGCACCCCGTCGGACGGGTTCAGGTTCTGATCCCGTTGGACTTCAAGCAGCGCGTACGCAACATCGCGGCGGTTCGCAGCGAGGACTGACGAAGCCGAAGCGCGAGAGGAACCGAGAGGGCCTCGAACGCGGGGCCCTGTCGGCCTTTGTAAGTGCGTCAGCCGTCTGACCTCTGGCGGCCTGCGGCCGACCAGCACGCAGACCGCTGGCGAACTGCGAAGCCAGAAGCCGCCCAACGACAAAGAGGTAAGCAGCAGGGGCGGCTGTAGCTTTCGCCTGTCGCATCGCCGTAGGAGAGAGTAATCCCTCCAACTCGAACGAGGTAGCAGAGTACGGGAGTTGAGACTGTGAACGCGTTGCTCAGAGTGCCGCGTGCGCCGTACCGTGACCGCGTGGCAACCTTCAACCAGTACAACCAGACTGTCGGCGTTCAGCACAACGCTGAGAACATGATCGTTGGATCGTCGGCCTCGATGGCCGACATTGCTGCGGGGCTGGAAAACGTCCTGGCGCACGCTCACCAGACGGAGCCGCTCCTGCCTCCCGAGGTACAGGCGGAGCTGGAGTCCGCGCGCAATGCAGCAGCGTCTGGCGACACCGCTGAGACGGGAGGACGGCTGCGGCGAGTGCTCGAGATGGGCAGCCTGGCCACGGGCATCGGGAGTCAGATCGCCGCGATGCTTGGGGCGCTCAGTGGATGAAAGCAGCTTCGACCAGCAGGGGCAGCACGTAGGACTTCAGTTCAACGCCGATCTCCAGACAGTTGAAGAGACGGTATTCGGCGACAAGTACTCGATCACCGTTGCCCACCAGGCGGACTCTCCACGTCAACGCGCCGCGAGCGAGATGTACGTGAACATGGCGCGACTCTCCGAGACTGTCAAGCAGGTCTGGAACCACGTAGTGGAAAGGGGGAATGCCCCCGGTGACACAGATGAGCTTCAACGACTGCGGCACGACACGCTGACGCACCTTGACCAGCTCACGGTTCAGCTCCTCCGATTTCGCGCCGCAGTGCCGTCATGGAAGGAGGAGAGTGGGCCCAAATTTCTGCACGATGAATTCATCGAAGCAATGAATGAGGTCATGAGGCTGGCGGCCAGATGGAGCGGCGAGATTCACCAAACCCCAAGAGATGCGCTTACAGCAGAGATCTGGCCCGAAGTCGAGGGCGCAGTAATGCACATGGAGGCCATGTTGAGGATGTTCCTGCACAAAGTCGTGAGAGCTTGATCAACCCTGAAACCGTGGCGCGATCTCAGCCGGTAAGACTCGGCGGTCGAGCATAGACCCTTCCGGGGGTCGTACCCCACCCCTTTCCGCCATCGCCAAGGCTGGCCCGTGCCGCGGCCGGCGAATGGCTGTGCGCCCGCGCGGGTGACTGGCAGGCTGCGCTTACCAGCGGGCCCGCGAGATCACAGCGACGCACAGGCAGACGGCATGCGTCGGTACCACCGCGACCGACAAGGCACAGCGCGTGATCAGAAACGAGCGTCTCAGAAACCACTGGCCAGCTCATCGGGTACGCCCGAGTCTCCACCGGCGACCAAGAGACGCAGCTCCAGCGCGACGCGCTCGCCGACGCAGGCTGCGCCCGCATCTTCGAGGACAAGGCCAGCGGCAAGCACGCCGATCGGCCGGAGTTGCACGTAGCACTCGACTACGCCCGTGCCAGCGACACCTTGTGCGTGTGAAAGCTGGACCGCTTCGCCCGGTCGCTCATCGACCTCGTGTCCATGGTCGACACCCCTCGAGAGCGGGACATCGGCTTCCATGTGCTTACGGGTGCACTGGCCAGCATCGACCCCGGCACGGCCGACGGCCGCCTCATGCTCCAGGTCGTCGAAGCGATGGCCGAGTTCGAGCGCAGCCTCATCAAGGAGCGCACCCGTGCCGGGCTGGACGCGGCCAGGGCGCAGGGGCGTACCGGTGGACGGCCCGGTGTCACGAACGACGACATGCTCACGGTCGCCCGCGCCAGACGGGTCAAGGGCGAGAGCGTCAATGCCATCGCCAAGGCCCTGGGCGTCTCACACGCCACGCTGTACCGGCACATCGACGAGGGCGCCTGAGGCAGGCGTACCCGCCGCCCGCCGGACGTCTTGCATGAAGTGGACTCGAAGGGGTTCGCTTGGCGTCCATGGAATACACGCAGCTGGGACGTACCGGACTCAAGGTCAGTCGCATCGTGCTCGGCACGATGAACTTCGGCCCTCAGGCGGATGAAGTCACCAGCCACACCATCATGGATGCGGCGCTCGATGCGGGGCTGAATTTCGTTGACACTGCAAATGTGTACGGGTGGGGCGAGAACAAGGGGCGCACCGAGGAGATCGTCGGTACCTGGTTCGCCAAGGGCGGCGGGCATCGTGACAAGACGGTCCTGGCCACCAAGGTCTACGGGAACATGGGCGCCGACGGACCGGCCTGGCCCAACCATGACCGGCTCAGCGCCGTGAACATCCGCCGCGCCGTGGACGCTTCCCTCAAGCGGCTCCAGACCGACTACATCGACGTCTACCAGTTCCATCACATCGACCGGTCGACGCCGTTCGAGGAGATCTGGCAGGCGATCGACGTCTTGATCCAACAGGGGAAAATCCTGTACGCCGGTTCCTCGAACTTCCCCGGCTACAAGATCGCCCAGGCCAATGAGATCGCGAAGACACACGGCCGGGTCGGGCTCGTCAGCGAGCAGTGCCTCTACAACCTCGCCGAGCGCCGCGCCGAGATGGAGGTCATCCCTGCCGCGCAGGACTACGGCCTCGGTGTCATCCCGTGGTCGCCGCTGCACGGCGGGCTGCTCGGCGGAGTCCTCAAGAAGGAGGCCACGGAGGGGCGCCGGGCGAGCGGACGGGCCGCCGACGCCCTCAAGGACGCCCGCACGCGAGAGCAGATCCAGGCGTACGAGAACCTGCTCGACAAGCACGGCATCGAACCGGGCGAGGCCGCCCTGGCCTGGCTGCTCACCCGTCCCGGCGTGACAGGACCGATCGTCGGCCCGCGCACGCAGGAGCAGCTTGACTCGGCTCTGCGCGCCCTCGAACTGGACCTGGGCGCGGAGCTTCTTGCGGCTCTCGACGAGATCTTCCCGGGGCCGGGACCGTCCCCCGAAGCTTTCGCATGGTGAAGTAACAAATCTGCATGTGGACCGGTGCCTCCTGCTCTGCGTGCAGGGCGAGTTGGGGGCGGCGGTCGGTGCTCTCTGTGGTCCCGCGTGCGCGCTGGCGGCACGCTACGATGCAGTTCGGTATGAAAATTGCGGGTTGGCGGTGTCGAAGAAGTTGATGCCGGCCGCCAGCGCCGCGTCCATGATCGCGTGGCTGTCGGCCTCGTCCGTCTGCGGTCCGAAGTTCATCGTGCCGAGGACCAGTCGGCTGACCTTGAGTCCCGTGCGTCCGAGTTGCGTGTACTTCATGACCACCCAGCCAACGGCGTCGAGTGCGCTCTAGGCAAGGGGAAAGGGCTCAGAGCTCGTAGGGCTCGCCCACTCCCCACGCCTGGTGCATCGCGTCGGCGAAGGCCGCGGCGATCTTGTGCTCGCCGCTCGCGTTCGGGTGCGTGCCGTCGTAGGTGTCGAGGTTGATGTCGTACGAGGGCGGGGGCGAGGCCAGCAGCAGGGGGGAGCGGGGCTCGTCCAGGTCGGCGAGCGCCTTCGCCAGCAGCTCGTTGAAGCGCGCCACCTGGGCGGCGAAGGGGGCGTCGGCGGCGGCGCGGACGTTCGGGATCACCGGCAGCACGACGATCCGCACGCGCGGCCCGGCCGCCCTCGCCTCCGCCACGAACCGCCGTGCGTTGTCCGCCGTCTGGTCCGCGTCGGTGTAGAAGCCGAGGTCGATCAGGCCCAGCGAGACCAGCAGCACGTCCGCGCGGCAGGAGCGCACCGCCTCGCCGATCAGCGGCACCATGTGCTGCCAGCCCTCGCCCCAGCCGGCCAGATGGCCGCAGGGGAAGGCGGGATCGGCGTAGTCGTACGACGTCGGCGCGTCCGTCGCCTTGTCGTAGAGCGTCTCGCGCGGGCCGACGACGGTGAACGGGCCACCGTACGTGTCACGCAGGTGCCGCCACATCCGGTACCGCCAGGTGTGTTCGCCCGCGCTCCCGATCGTCATCGAGTCGCCGACCGGCATGAACCTGAGCATCCGCTCATGATGGACGATGCGCGGGGGATCAATGGGACGGGTGTGGTGTGAGCCCTGCCACGGCGGGGCGCGTCGGGAACCCGGTGCGGGCGGTCAACCGTTCGGCGGGATGGCAGGCTTGGTGCATGCGCCGACCGTTCGCCCTCCTCGCCGGAGTTCTGCTCGTGGGCGTCTTCGCCCTGCCCGCCGCGGCCGACGACGGGGGCCGGGGGTTCACCATCAAGGACCCGCGCATCACCGAGTCCAGCGGCCTCGCCGCCTCCCGTCTGCACCCCGGGATCTACTGGACGCACAACGACAGCGACGACGGCCCGTACATCTACGCGGTGGACAGTTCGACCGGGAAGACGGTCGCCCGCGTCACGCTGAGCGGCGTCGGCCGGCCCCGCGACGTCGAGGCCATCTCCATCGGCCCGGACCACCAGATCTACGTCGGCGACATCGGTGACAACCTCGGCGGCACATGGCCCTACGTGTGGATCTACCGGCTGCCCGAGCCGAAGAAGCTGGTCGACCAGACGATCCGGGCCACGCAGTACGTCGTGAAGTACGCGGACGGGCCGCGCAACGCCGAGTCGCTGGTCGTCGACCCGAAGAGCGGCCGACCGTACATCATCGACAAGAACGAGGACGGCGGGCACCTCTACGAGGGGCCGGCCAAGCTCTCCACCTCCGGTGCGAACATCTTCCGGCCCGTCGCCGCCGTCGACCTCTGGGCCACCGACGCGGCCATCTCGCCCGATGACCAACAGCTCGCCGTACGCGGCTACTTCGGCGGGATCTACTACGACTGGAACGGCGGGAGGATCAAGCGAGCGGGCCGGCTGAACGTGCCGCTCCAGGGGCAGGGCGAGTCCGTCACCTACTCGATCGACGGGACCCGGCTCCTGTACGGCAGCGAGGGCTCCGACAGCCCGGTGCAGGTGGAGGACGCCCCGGGAGCGAAGGGCGGCTCCAAGTCGCCCTCCTCGGGCGGTGGTTCGGCGAGCTCGGACAACGGCGGGGGCGTCACGTCCGGCAACGTCAAGATCGGCGCGCTGGCCGTCGCCGCGGCGGCGGCCGTCATCTTCGGCTTCCGCCGTCTGCTGCGGCGCAACTGAACACCCGCAGCATGCTTGACGTGTTCATGTAGCTACGGCTTCCATGGAGGTGCCGGGTTGTGGGAGCGCTCCCACTCGTTCCGGGCCCGCGCCTCCCGAGAGGAAGCAGCGACATGTTCCGCAGCCTGCGAAGAGTGCTGTGCGCCGTTGCCGTGGCGCTCGTGTTACCGCTGGCCGGGTCAGGTGTCACCACGGCGGACGCGGCCGAGGCGCCCGGGGCCGGGTACTGGCACACCAGCGGCCGTCAGATCCTCGACGCGGCCGGGCAGCCGGTCCGGATCGCCGGGATCAACTGGTTCGGCTTCGAGACCGGCAACCACGTGGTCCACGGCCTGTGGTCCCGCGACTACAAGTCCATGATCGACCAGATGAGGTCGCTGGGCTACAACACCATCCGGCTCCCCTACAGCGACGACATCTTCAAGCCCGGCACCGTCCCCAACAGCATCGACTTCAGCAGCGGCAAGAACGCGGACCTGCAGGGCCTCGACTCCCTCCAGGTCATGGACAAGATCGTCGCGTACGCCGGCCAGGACGGCCTGAAGGTCATCCTCGACCGGCACCGGCCGGACTCCGGCGGGCAGTCGGCGCTCTGGTACACCTCGGCCGTCCCCGAGTCGACGTGGATCGCCGATCTCAAGGCCCTGGCGGCGCGTTACCGGGGCCAGGACACCGTCATCGGCATCGACCTGCACAACGAACCCCACGATCCGGCCTGTTGGGGCTGCGGCGACGCGGCCACCGACTGGCGCCTGGCCGCGCAACGGGCCGGCGACGCGGTGCTGTCCGTCAACTCCGACCTGCTGATCTTCGTCGAGGGCGTGCAGACGTACAACGGCGTCTCCGGCTGGTGGGGCGGCAACCTCATGGGCGTGGGCCAGTACCCGGTGCAACTCGACGTGGCGAACCGGGTCGTGTACTCCGCCCACGACTACGCGACCAGCGTGGCGCAGCAGCCCTGGTTCAGCGATCCGTCCTTCCCCGCCAACATGCCGGGCGTGTGGGACAAGTACTGGGGCTACATCTTCAAGCAGAACATCGCGCCGGTCTGGGTGGGCGAGTTCGGTACCACGCTGGCGTCCACGGTGGACCAGAAGTGGCTCACCGCGCTGGTGAGTTACCTGCGGCCGACCTCGACCTACGGCGCCGACTCCTTCCAGTGGACCTTCTGGTCGTGGAACCCCAACTCGGGTGACACGGGCGGGATCCTGAAGGACGACTGGCAGACCGTGGACACCGTGAAGGACGGCTACCTGGCGAGCGTCAAGGCACCGCTGTTCCCCGGTACGGGCACGGGCGGCGGGGGCGGCGGCGGGGGCGGCGGCAGCACGGCCGCATGCAGCGCCGCCTACACCGTCAGCAGCGACTGGGGCAGCGGCTTCAACGCGGACGTGAAGGTCACCAACACCGGCACGGGCCCCCTCACGTCCTGGAAGGTCACCTGGACCTTCGACGGCTCCCAGCAGGTCGGCTCCATGTGGAACGCCTCGTACACGCAGACCGGCCGGACGGTGACGGCGACGAACGCCGCCCACAACGGCGGTGTGGCGGCGGGAGGTTCGACGAGCTTCGGCTTCGGGGCGGCGCCGGGCGGGGGCGCGGTGCCGAGCGTGAGCTGCACGGCGGGATGAGAGAAGGGCGCCGGGTGGGTGTCACCGGGCGCCCTTCACCGTCGTACGGGTGTCGTACGGGTGACGACTACAGCTTCTCGATCACGTAGTCGACGCACTTCGTCAGGGCCTCGACGTCCGCCGGGTCGATCGCCGGGAACATCGCGACGCGGAGCTGGTTGCGTCCGAGCTTGCGGTAGGGCTCGGTGTCGACGATGCCGTTGGCGCGCAGGACCTTGGCGACGGCGGCCGCGTCGACCTCGTCGGCGAAGTCGATGGTGCCGATGACCTGGGAGCGCTTGGCCGGGTCGGCCACGAAGGGGCTCGCGTACTTGAGGTCCTCGGCCCAGGTGTAGAGGCGGGTGGAGGAGTCCTTGGTGCGCGCGGTGGACCAGGCCAGTCCGCCCTGGCCGTTGATCCACTCCAGCTGCTGGTTCAGCAGGAAGAGCGTGGCGAGAGCCGGGGTGTTGTACGTCTGGTTCTTGCGGGAGTTGTCGATCGCCGTCGGGAGCGAGAAGAACTCCGGGACGTGACGGCCGGACGCGTGCACCCGCTCGGCGCGCTCGATCGCGGCCGGGGAGAAGACGCCGATCCACAGGCCGCCGTCGGAGGCGAAGGACTTCTGCGGGGCGAAGTAGTAGACGTCCGTCTCCGACACGTCCACCGGCAGGCCGCCGGCGCCGGACGTGGCGTCGACCAGGACCAGGGCGCCCTCGTCGGCACCGGCCACGCGCTTGATCGGCATGGCGACACCGGTCGAGGTCTCGTTGTGCGTGAAGGCGTAGACGTCGACGCCCGCCTCGGCCCGCGGCTCCGGGTGGGTGCCGGGGTCGGAGGCGATCACGGTGGGCTCGGCCAGCCAGGGCGCCAGCTTGGCGGCCTTGGCGAACTTGGAGCTGAACTCGCCGAAGTTGAGGTGCTGCGACTTGTTCTCGATCAGGCCGTGGGTGGCGATGTCCCAGAACGCCGTCGAGCCGCCGTTGCCGAGGACCACCTCGTAGCCCTCGGGCAGCTGGAACAGGTCGGAGATGCCTTCGCGCACCTTGCCGACCAGGTTCTTCACCGGGGCCTGGCGGTGGGACGTGCCGAGCAGAGAGGTGCCTGTCGCGGCGAGGGCGTCCAGGGCCTCCGTCCGCACTTTGGAGGGACCCGCGCCGAAACGTCCGTCCGCGGGCTTGATGTCAGCGGGAATCTGAATCTCAGCCACGAGCCGGAGGGTATCCCGTCGGTGAAACCCGCCGGAAACGTGTCCGTCGGATGAGACGACTCCTCCGGCCCGTGGATCTGTGCGATCAGCTCGGCGGCGACAGCCGTACCGGCAGCTCGAACAGGTCGTTCTGCGTCACCACCGGCTTGTGGCGGAGCTCGGCCGCCGGGACCGCGAGGTCCAGGCCGGGGAAGCGGGCGTAGAGGGCCGGGAGGGCCACGCCGGCCTCCAGCCGGGACAGTGCCGCGCCGGGGCAGACGTGGGGGCCGTGGCCGAAGCTGATGTGGCGGTTGGCCGAGGTGCGGGTGATGTCGAAGTCGCCGGCCGTCGGGCCGTGGGCCTGCTCGTCGCGGCCGATCGCGGCGTACGAGACGATCAGCGCGTCGCCCGCGGGCAGCACCTTGTCGCCGACCTGGACGTCCTCGGTGGCGAAGCGGATCAGGACGTGCGAGGTGGGGGTGGAGTGCCGGAGCGTCTCCTCGATCACCGACGACCAGTCCGCCTCGCCGGACAGCACGAGCGTTCGCTGGTCCGGATGGAGTGACAGGTTGAGCACGGCGTTGACGATGAGGGAGATCGTCGTCTCGTGGCCCGCCGCGACCATCAGCTGGAGCGTGGAGACGATCTCCTGGTCGGTGAGGTGGTCGCCGTCCTCCGAGGCGAGGATCAGCGCGGAGGTGAGGTCGTCGCCGGGCTCGGCGCGCTTGGCGGCGACCGTGTCGGCCATGATGCCCGCGAGTTCGGTGAGCGTGGCGAGGACCTCGGCCGGCGGGGTCTGCGTGGAGAAGAACTTCTCGAACAGCTCCTTCAGCCGGGGCAGCCGCGCCTCCTCGATGCCCATCAGGTCGGCGATGACGTACATGGGCAGGGGGTAGGCGAAGGCCGCCTTGAGGTCCACGACGGTGCCCGCGTCCGCGGGCAGCCGGTCCAGCAGGCCCTCGGTCAGCTCGGTGATCCGCTCCCGCATCCGCTCCACCCGGCGCGGGGTGAGCGCCTGCGCGACCAGCGTCCGCATCCGGCGGTGGTCGGCGCCGTCCACGGTGAGCATGGAGCGGCCCGGGTTGGCGAGCCCGATCAGCGGCCAGTCGGCGGGTATCTCGCCGCGCCGCCAGGCACCCCAGACCTCGATGTCCTTCACCAGCCGCGGATCGGTGAGGAGTTGCTTCGCCTCGGCGTGGTGGGTGACGGCCCAGACGGGCACTCCGCCGGGGAGCTCCACGGCGGCCAGCGGGCCCGCGGCGCGCAGCCTCGTGCTCTCGCCGTCCAGGTCGCCGACGAAGGGGTCGAGCGCGATACGGGTCTCGTCGGCCGTACGGGTCTCGTCGGCTGTACGGGTCTCGTCGGCTGTACGGGTCCGGTCGGTCGTACGGGTCTCTTCGGTGCCGCTCGTCGTCATACGGGGGTGCCTCCCAGGGCCGGGGTCGGGGCGAACCGCACGGGCAGTTCGGTCAGCCCTCGCAGCCAGGGCGAGGGCCGACGCGTCAGGGACCCGGCCGGTACGGCGAGGTCGATGTCGGGCAGGCGGTCCAGTACGACCTCGATGGCGGTGCGCGCGATGACCTCGGCGACCTCCTGCGCCGGGAACGGGCACCGGTGCTCGCCGTGCCCGAAGGAGAAGTGCGCGCTGTTGCCGCCGGTGAGCGCGGAGCCGTCGGTGCGCACCTGGGGGTCGGAGTTGGCGCCCTGGAGGCCGAGCAGCAGCAGGTCGCCGGCGCGGATGCGGCGGCCGCCGAGCTGGGTGTCGCGGGCGGCCCAGCGGCCGGCCACGTTCTGTGTGGGCGTGTCCTCCCACAGGACCTCGTTCATGGCGTCGGCGACGCTGTTGCGGCCGCCGAACAGGGAGGCCGCGAACCGGTCGTCGGTGAGCATCAGCCGCAGGGAGTTGCCGATCCAGTCGGCGGTGGGCTGGTGGCCCGCCGCCATCATCACCATCAGGTCCTGGGCGATCTCCTCCTCGCTGAAGCCGCCCGGGTCGGCGAGCATCCGCGACACCACGTCGTCGGCCGGCGCCGCCCGCCGCTCCGCCAGCAACTGCGCCATGGACGTGGCCAGATGGGTCTGTCCCGCGATCGCCCGCTCGCGCCCGTCGATCATGTCGTTGAGCGCCGTCACCAGGCCCGGGCCCTGCTCGTCCGGGAAGCCGAAGAGGCGGGCCAGGACGCGCACGGGCAGCAGCATGGCGTAGTCGGCGACGACGTCCGCCTCGCCGCGGGTGCTGAACGCGTCGACCAGCTCGTCGGCGAACTTCTCGGCGTAGCCGCGCAGTTCGAAGGGGCTGACCGCTTCCAGCGCGCCGCTGATCATCGAGGCGCGCTCACGGTGGCGTTCCCCGACCGTGTAGAGGATCGAGGGCTGCCTGCGGCCGATCATCGGCAGCAGGGGCCAGTCGTCGGGGATGCGGTCCCACTGGTTCCACAGGTCGGAGTCCCGGCTGAACAGCACGGGATCGCCGGTGACCTGGTGCAGCTCGCGGTAGCCGAGCACCAGCCAGGCCGGTACGCCGCCGTCCAGCACGACCGGGGTGACGGCACCGTGCTCGCGCCGCATCTCCCGGTACAGCTGCGCGGGTTCGGTCTGGAACCTGGGTCCGCCGAGCGGTACGGGGGCGGTGGGGGCGGTCACAGTGCCAACTCCTGTGGGGGGCGGTGGTTTTGGGCCGCGTGCCGGTTGGCGACGTGTTCCACCAGCGTGATCAGGACCTGCTTGCCGGAGGCGCGGGAACGGGCGTCGCAGTCGAGCAGCGGCACCTGCGGGTCGAGGTCGAGCGCCTCGCGGATCTGCTGCGGGGCGTAGGCCGGGCCGCCGAAGTCGTTGCAGGCCACGATGAACGGCGTGCCGTGGTGTTCCAGCCGGTCGATGGCGTACCAGGAGTCGTCGATACGGCGGGTGTCGACCAGCACGACCGCGCCGAGCGTGCCGGAGAACAGGCGGTCCCAGAGGAACCAGAAGCGCTCCTGGCCCGGCGCGCCGAAGAGGTACAGCACGTTGCGGGCGTCGAGCGTGATGCGGCCGAAGTCGAAGGCGACGGTGGTGGCCTTCTTCTCGCGCACCTCGCTGATGTCGTCGACGTGCTCGCCCGCCCGGGTCATCGTCTCCTCCGTGTTGAGGGGGCGGATCTCGCTGACCGAGCGGATGAGGGTCGTCTTGCCGGCGCCGAAGCCGCCTACGACCACGATCTTCAGGCCGTTCTCGGCCGTGACGTGCAGCGGGATACGCGCGTCAGAGGTTGCGGAGTCCAACGAGCACCTGTTCCAGGACGTCGGGATCGGGGACGGCGGCCTTGCGCGGGTGGCGGGCGCTGACGCGGCCCGCCGCGAGGAGGTCGGCGAGCAGAATCTTGGTGATGCTCACGGGGAGCTTCAGCTCGGCCGCCAACTCGACCACAGCCGTCGGGAGTTGGGTGAGCCGCAGGATAGCCGCGTGTTCCGACTGCATGCCGGGCGCCGGATCGCACTCGGCGACCACCAGGGTCACCAGGTCGAAGGGGCTGTCGGGCGCGGAGCGGGCGCGGCCTTGGGTGAGGGTGTAGAGGCGGTCGGGTGAGTCGTCCCTGCCGGGGCGGCTCATGAGGTCCGGGGCTGCGCGGTCAGATGGGCGCCGAGCTGTTCCACCAGCTCGCTCATGTTGTGACCGACGAGCCCGGCGTCGGCGTCCTCCGTGGTCACCACGGCCAGGTGCGCGCCTTCGCCCGCCTCCACGATGAACAGCACCCCTCCGTAGAACTCGGTCATCGCCGAGCGCACGCCTCCGGTGCCGTCTCCGAACTCCACCGAGGCGCCGTGCGACAGCGACTGGATTCCGGCGGCGATCGCGGCGAGCTGGTCGGCCTGGTCGACGGTGAGCTCCGGTGTCCGGCACAGCTTGAGGCCGTCCCGGGACAGCACGAGCGCGTGCCGCGCGCCCGGCGTGCGCTCCAGGAGGCCCTCGATGAGCCAGGTGAGCTTCGCGTCGGCGGTGGTCGTGCCGGTCATGACGTGGAGTTGCCTTCCGGGTCCGGGTGCGGGTGAGGGGTGGCTGACGATGCGGCCGCGGGTGCGGCGGTGTCCTCGTCCGGCGCCGGTACGCCCTGGTCGGACAGGGAGCCGCGCACGGCCCGGCGGAAGCTGCTGAAACGGGCGGCACGGCTGAGGGGGTCGTCCAGGGGGACGGGCGCGGGACCCGGCCCGGTGATGCCGGAATCGGCCGCACGCGCGCGTACGCGCTCCCGCTCCCGCTCGGCCTCGGCGAGCGCGCGGCCCCGGCGGCGCTTGGGCAGGCCCGAGGCGGGCGCGTCGCCGCCCGGGCCGGCGGACTCGTGGTGGTGGGCGCGGACGTGGTCGGCCTCGGGATCGGCGCCGGTGTCCTGGTGCGGCGTGGTGTGCCGGGGCTCGTACGACCTCCGCGGGTGCTCGTCGACCGGCTCCGGGCGCCTGTCGGCCGGTTCCGGATGCGCGGGCGCGGGCGCCGGCTCCGGGCGGTCGGCCCGTGGCTCCGGGAGGGGGAGCGCGTCCTGGGGCTGCGGGGCGTACTGCTCCGGTACGAGGATGTCCTGCGGGACGAGCACGAGGACGCCGGTGCCGCCGCGCGCGGACGGGCGGAAGGACACCTTGAGGCCGTACTTGCGGGCGAGCCGGCCGACGACCGCGAGGCCGAGCCGGGTGCCCGTGAGACCGCCCAGCCCCGCCTCGTCGCCGGAGACCGCCTGTTCGGCGCGGCGCAGCTGCACCTCGCCCATGACCAGGCCGCTGTCCTCGACGGACACGATGACGCCGGCCGGGACCTCCTCGACGTAGACGTGCACCTCGGCGGTCGGCGGCGAGAAGTTCGCGGCGTTGTCGAGGAGTTCGGCGAGCGCGTGCATGACGCCCTCGGCGGCGTGCCCGGCGACGGCGGCCTCGCTGGCGGAGTGCACGCGCACGCGCTGGTAGCCGCCGATGCGGCCCATCGCGCCGCGCAGGATCGACTCCATCGAGATGGGGCGCGCCCAGCGGCGGCCGGAGCGGGCGCCGGCGAGGACGGCGACGGAGTCGGCGAGCCGGCCCGCCTGCGCGGTGCGGTGGTCGAGGTGGAGCAGGTCGGCGAGGACGTCCTCGTCCTCGTGCCGCTCCTCCATGGCGCGCAGGTCGGCGAGCATGCCGGTGGCCAGCGCCTGCATGCGGCCCGCCGCGTTGGCGGTGGCGGAGACCGCGGCGGCGCGTTCATGGCCGGCCCGGCGGGCCTGCTCGGCCAGGCGGGCGTTCTCGGCGGTGAGGCGGGCGCGGTCCTGCTCGAACGCCGCGGTCAGCCGCACCCGTTCCTGGGTGAGCTCCGCCACGTGGCGGGCCCGCTCGTGGGTCAGTTCCTCGGTCAGGCGCACCCGCTCCTGGTCGAACTGCGCGCTCTGCCGGATCCGGTCCTGCAGCAGCCGGCCGGCGTCCTGGGTGACCTCCTCCAGGCGGCGGCGGGCGATCCGGGCCCGCTGGAGCGCGTACACGGCGAGCGCGACGGCGGCGCACAGCAGCAGCGCGCCCGTGCCGGCGCCGAGCGCGAGCGGGGCGCGGTCCCGTTCGGGGACGCGGGCGACCGCGCCGGCGACCGCGAGCGCGGCCAGGAGGGCCGTGAGCAGCGGGGCGGGTGCGACGGTGCGGAAGGTGGGGCGTTCGCCGGGCACGTGGGGGGCGGTCATGAATCGGGTCCTCGGTAGGGGCCTCGGTCGTCCTTGATCGGGTTCCGCTGTCGTTCCTGGAGAGAGCTGTCGTTCCAGGGAAATAGCTGTCGTTCCTGCGTGCGAAGCGACACCTGTTGCCCAACTGACGGTCACTATATGGGAGTTCGTGATCGAATTGGGAAGGTTCTGGATCCGTTCACGGGTTTCGGCGGGGACGCGGCGAGACGCCTGTGGACAGAGGCATCGTGACTGTCGGTCGCCGGATGCATGCTGGGAGCATGACGGATCTCCAGGCCGAACTGCGCAGGGCCGTCCGTGGTGACGTCGGCTTCGACGTCACCTCCCGGGCGCTGGTCACGATGGACGCCTCCAACTACCGGCGGGTTCCGCTGGGGGTGGTGGCGCCCAGGGACGCCGACGACGTGGCGGCCGTGCTGGCGGTGTGCCGGGAGCGCAGGGTGCCGGTCGTGGCGCGGGGCGGCGGCACGTCGATCGCCGGGCAGGCCACCGGCACCGGTGTGGTGCTGGACTTCACCCGTCACATGAACCGGCTGCTGTCGGTCGACCCGCAGGCGCGTACGGCCGTCGTACAGCCGGGGCTCGTCCTCGACCGGCTCCAGGAGGCCGCCGCGCCGCACGGGCTGCGGTTCGGACCCGACCCGTCCACGCACAGCCGGTGCACGCTGGGCGGGATGATCGGCAACAACTCGTGCGGTTCGCACTCGGTGGCCTGGGGGACCACGGCGGACAGCGTGCGGGAGCTGGACGTGGTCACCGCGCGCGGGGAGCGGCTGCGGCTCGGGCGGGAGTGGGCCGGCGCGCCCGAGGGCCTGCGGGCCCTGGTGGAAGGGGAGTTGGCGCGGCTGCGGACAGGTTTCCCGGAGCTGCCCCGCCGTATCTCCGGGTACGCGCTGGACGCACTGCTCCCGGAGAAGGGCGCCGACGTCGCCCGTTCCTTCTGCGGCAGCGAGGGCACGCTGGGCGTGCTGACCGAGGCGGTCGTACGGCTCGTGGAGGCACCGCGCGCGCGTGCGCTGGCGGTGCTCGCGTACGCCGACGAGAGCGCGGCGGCCCATGCCGCGGCGGGACTTCTGGAGCACGGGCCGCTCACGGTGGAGGGGATGGCGGCCGACCTGGTGCCTTCCACGGCCTCCCTGCCGCGGGGCGGGGCCTGGCTGTTCGTGGAGACGGGAGGGGAGTCGCAGGCGGAGGCACGCGCACGTGCGGAGGCGATCGTACGGGCCGCCGACGTCCTGGACTCGCTGATCGTCACCGATCCCGCCGGGCAGCGGGCGCTGTGGCGGATCCGGGAGGACGCGAGCGGTACGGCGACCCGGATGCCGGACGGCAGCGAGGCATGGCCGGGCTGGGAGGACTGCGCGGTGCCGCCCGCCCGACTCGGCGCCTATCTGCGGGACTTCCGGAAGCTGCTGACCTCCCACGGACTGCGCGGCACTCCGTACGGGCACTTCGGGGACGGCTGCATCCACGTCCGCATCGACTTCGACCTGCTGACCGAGGCGGGCGTCGGCCGCTTCCGCCGCTTCTCCGAGGAACTGGCCGAACTGGTCGCCGCACACGGCGGTTCGCTGTCCGGGGAGCACGGCGACGGGCAGGCGCGGGCCGAACTGCTGCCCAAGATGTACGGCCCCGAGCTGGTCGCCCTCTTCGAGCGCGCCAAGGGGGTCTGGGACCCGGACGACCTCCTCAACCCCGGGATGCTGGTGCGCCCTTCGCCTCTGGACACCAACCTGCGCTTCTCCGTGCTGCCCCGGAAGCCGGTCGAGGTGGCCTTCGGCTACCCCGCCGACGGCGGCGACTTCTCGGCGGCGGTGCGGCGCTGCGTCGGGGTCGCGAAGTGCCGTACGGCACCGGCGGCCGGCTCGTCCGTGATGTGCCCGTCCTTCCGGGCGACCGGCGAGGAGGAGCACTCCACGCGCGGGCGGGCCCGCCTGCTGCACGAGATGCTCGCCGGTGAGCTGGTGACCGACGGCTGGCGGTCCACCGAGGTGCGGGACGCGCTGGATCTGTGCCTGTCCTGCAAGGGGTGCCGCTCCGACTGCCCGGTCGAGGTCGACATGGCCACGTACAAGGCGGAGTTCCTGCACCACCACTACGAGGGCCGGCGCCGCCCGGCCGCCCACCACAGCATGGGACGGCTGCCGGTGTGGCTGCGCTGGGTGGCCCGTACGCGCACCGCGCGGGTCGTCAACACCCTCGCCTCCGTACGGCCGTTGGCGTCGCTCGCCAAACGGCTCGGCGGGATCGCGCCCGAGCGGCGCATCCCGCGGGTGGCGGCGGAGACGTTCGGGCGGTGGTGGATCCGACGGCACGGCGGGTCGGCCGACGGGCGTGACCTGGTGATCCTTTGGCCGGACACCTTCACCGAGCACCTCTCGCCGTCCGTGGGGCGCGCGGCCGTACGGGTGCTGGAGGCGGCCGGGCTGCGGGTGGCGGTCCCGCCCACCGTGCACCTCGCGAAGGCGCCTGTGGGCGACGGCCGGACGGTCGCCCTCGATCCGCTGTCCCTGCTGCGAGGGCGCGGGCGGGTGTGCTGCGGCCTGACGTACGTCTCGACGGGCCAGCTGGACCGCGCCCGCAAAGTCATGCGCCGCACGCTGGACCTGATGGAACCGGTCCTGGAGACCGACGCCCCGGTGGTCGTCCTGGAGCCGAGCTGCGCCGCAGCCCTGCGCACCGATCTGCCCGAGCTCCTGGCCGGCGACCCGCGCGCGGCCCGGCTCGCCGCCTCGGTCCTGACCTTCGCCGAGGCGCTGGAGCGGTACGCCCCGGGCTGGGTGCCGCCGTCCGTGAACCGCCCGGCCACCGGCCAGACCCACTGCCACCAGCACGCCGTCCTCGGCGACGCCGCCGACCGCCGGCTGCGCGAAGCGGCCGGTCTCACCGGGGAGCTGGCGGGCGGCTGCTGCGGACTCGCGGGCAACTTCGGCTTCGAGAAGGGGCATTACGAGGTGTCGAAGGCATGCGCGGAGGACCAGTTGCTGCCCGCGGTCCGGGGCGCGGCGGACGGGACGGTCGTCCTCGCGGACGGCTTCTCCTGCCGGACCCAGCTGGAGCAGCTGGCCGGCGTGCGCGGACGGCATCTGGCGGAGGTGCTGGCGGCGGCGCTGGACGACGGGGTTTCATAAGCCGGCTCTCAGCTTCATAAGAGAACTCTCAGCTTCGGCGGGGGCCGCTCAGGAATCTCCAAGGTATTCACAGCCGCTGTTTGCCGTTACCCGGCCGACTTTGCCGTTCCTTGAGATGTGTGGCGTGTAGGTTCTTCGTTGTCGGGCGGCGGAAGATCCCGGATGACGATCCGGAAAGAAATCCCGTCCGTATCCGCGGTATTTGCAGAGAATTCTCGCCCCTCCAGCAATGCACGATCCCAAGGAGTCGGAATGAGCCTCAAGAAGCTTGCCCCGCTGCCCCCCAAGCCCAGGTCGAAGCAGCTTCCCCCGCCGCCGAAGCCGAAGCCGAAGAAGAAGCACCCCAAGCCGCCGGTGCCGAAGCCCATCCCCGGCGACGACAACTGATGAGCCAGAGGGCCGACGTCCACGCCGTCGGCCCTCTTCGCTTCATCGAATTCAGGAATTTACGGGGCGGAGGGCTGTGAAATGAATACGGAAGTGGACGAGGAACTCGAGTATGAGGAACTCGAATACGAGGACACTCCCACCATTCCCGCCCGCATCGCTTTCCGTCGTTTCTGGCCGCTGACCAGAGGTCTGAGGAAATGGCTCCTGGCCGTCTGGGCGTGCACCGTGCTCGCCGCGCTCGCCGAGACCGAGGCCATCCTGGTCTTCGGCGACCTCACCGACAACGCCCTGCAGAAGGGATCGCTCGCCGCGTTCTGGACCCCGGCCGCGAAGTGGCTGGGGGTGGCGGTCGTCGGCGCGGTCGTCGCGTACGCCGGCAACTCGCTCGCCGCCTGGGTCACCGAGCGCTTCGTGATGAGACTGCGCGAGCATGTCTTCGACCACGTACAGCAGTTGCCGCCGCACTTCTTCCAAGGCCACCGCCAGGGCGACCTGTTGTCCCGTCTGACCGGCGACGTGGAAGCCATCGAGACCATGGTCGTCTCCGGCCTGGTCGGCGCCGCGTCGGCCGCCTTCTCCGCCGTCTTCTACGCGGCCGCCGCCTTCTGGCTGCGCTGGGACCTGGCCGCCGCCACCTTCGTCCTCGCGCCGCTGTTCTGGCTGGCGGCCCGCCGTTTCTCGGGCTCCATCAAGGACGTGTCCCGGGAGGGCCGCGTCGCGGACGGCGCCATCACCTCCGTGGTCGAGGAGTCGCTGTCCAACATCGTGCTCACCCAGGCGTACGACCGCCGGGACGCCGAGCGCCGGCGGCTGCACGAGGAGGCGACCGCCTGGTTCCGCGCCTCGGTCCGCTCCACCCGCCTCAACGAGGCGTACGAGCAGCTCGTGCAGGTCATCGAGACGGTGTGCGTGCTCGCGGTGATCGGCATCGGCGCCTGGGAGATCTCCACCGGCCGTATGACCCTCGGCCAGCTCCTCGCCTTCGCCGCCTTCCTCGGCTACCTCTACCCGCCGGTGCGCGGCCTGGCGCAGCTCGGTCTCACGGTCACCGCGGCGACGGCGGGCGCGGAGCGGCTGATCGAGATCCTGGACGCCGAGCCGTCCGTCACCGACCCGCGCCACGACACCGGAGCCGGTCGCCCCGACGGCACCGTCGAGATGCGGGGCGTCTCCTTCAGCTACCCCGGCGCCGACACCGTCGCCCTGCGGGACCTGTCCTTCACGGTCGCCCCCGGCGAGCTGGTGATCGTCACCGGCCCGAGCGGCGCGGGCAAGTCGACGGTCTCCAAGCTGCTGCTCCGCTTCTACGACCCGGACGCGGGAGAGGTGCTGCTCGACGGCGTCCCCCTGCGCGACTTCCCGCTGGCCCGGCTGCGCGAGTACGTCACCCTGCTCCCGCAGGAGACGCTCGTCCTGCACGACACCGTCCGCGCCAACATCGCCTGCGGCCGCCCCGGCGCCAGCGAGCAGGCCATCGAGGAGGCGGCGCGGGCGGCCGACGCGCACGACTTCATCGTCCGGCTCCCGGAGGGCTACGACACCAGGGTCGACCCCAACTCGGCGCGTCTGTCCGGCGGTCAGCTCCAGCGCCTCGCGATCGCCCGCGCGATCCTGCGCGACGCGCCCGTGCTGGTGCTCGACGAGCCGACGACCGGCCTCGACGCCATGGCCGCCCGCCGGGTGGTCAAGCCGCTGCGCCGCCTGATGGCTGGCCGTACGACGATCATGATCACCCACGACCTCAACCTCGCCCCGGACGCCGACCGCATCCTGGTCGTCGACCGCGGCCGGATCGTGGAGACGGGCCGCCACGAGGAGCTGCTCGCATGGGGCGGGGCGTACGCCCGGCTGCACCGCTCGCAGAACAACGCGGTGCTGGACACGGCGGAGCTGAAGCTGCCGCTGTCGGCGGAGCAGCCGACGTACGCGTACGAGGGATACGGGGCCTGGCAGGCGCCGGCGCAGACGCCGACAGAGACCTACGAGCCCTACGGTTCGTGGCCCGCCGTCCTCCCCGACGGGCGTCCCCTCTTCCGGGACGAGGAGCCCTGGCCCGGCAACTGAGCCGTCGTCCGGGTCGCCGTCCGAGTCCATGATGCGGGACAGTGGCAAAACAGGTTCACACGCCTGACCGAGTCCATTACCCTGGACTTGACAGTGCACCCTGATGCACGAACCTCGAGCCGAGCACCTGGACCGCCCGTGACCACGCCCAGTAACACCACCACGTCCTCGCCCTCCGCGGTGCACCCTTCCGGCACCCCGGGTCGCGGGGGCTCCCTCGGTCCGGTCGGGCTGGTGCTCGGGGCCGGGTTCTCGGTGCAGTTCGGTGCGGCGCTGGCGGTGAGCCTGATGCCGCGGGCCGGGGCGCTCGGCGTCGTCACCCTGCGGTTGATCGCGGCGGCCGTCGTCCTGCTGGTGGTGTGCCGGCCGCGTCTGCGCGGCCACTCGCGCGCCGACTGGGGAACCGTCGTCGTCTTCGGCGTCGCGATGGGCGCGATGAACGGCCTCTTCTACCAGGCGGTCGACCGCATCCCGCTCGGTGCCGCGGTCACCCTGGAGGTCCTCGGCCCGCTCGCGCTCTCCGTCCTCGCCTCCCGCCGCGCGCTCAACGCGGTCTGGGCCGCGCTCGCGCTGGGCGGTGTCGTTCTCCTCAGCGGCGGCGGGGGCTTCGGTGGCCTCGACCCGGTCGGCGTCGCCTTCGCGCTGGGGGCGGGCGCCATGTGGGCGACCTACATCATCTTCAGCGCGCGTACGGGCCGGCGGTTCCCGCAGGCCGACGGGCTCGCGCTGGCCATGGCGGTCGGAGCGCTGCTGATGCTGCCGCTGGGGGTCGCGGAATCGGGCTCCAAGCTCGCCGATCCGACGACGATCGCCCTGGGCTCGTCGGTCGCGATCCTCTCCTCCGTCCTGCCGTACACCTTCGAACTGCTCGCGCTGCGCAGCCTCCCCGCCTCCACCTTCGCGATCATGATGAGCCTGGAACCCGCCCTCGCCGCGACCGCGGGCTTCCTGATCCTCGGCCAGGCCCTGTCCGCCGTGCAGGCGGCCGCGATCGCCATGGTCATCGCGGCGAGCATGGGCGCGGTGCGGACGCAGGTGGGGCGCCGCAAGGTGCCGATTCCTCCGGAGGTCTGACCGGCCGGGCGGGGCGGCGCCGGCGGCTCAGTCGGCCGGCTTCTCCCAGACCGACACGTGCTGCCGGCTCTCACCGGTGAAGGGCTCCCGGGTCCAACTGTCCCACCGGTGGACCAGCCGCATCCCGGCCAGCCGGGCCATGAGGTCGAGTTCGGACGGCCAGACGTAGCGGAACGGGACGGCGAGGTACTCGGTGCGGCCGTCCTTCACCCGGACATGGTGCGAGGTCATCGCCTGCGTCGCCACGTCGTACTCGTCGAAGCCCAGGCGGCCCTCGCTCACGTGGAACGGCACGGCGTTCTGCCCGGGCGGCAGGCGCCGCAGATCGGGAACCCCGACCTCGACGACGAAGCGGCCACCGGGCTCCAGATGGCCCGCGACATTGCGGAAGCAGTCGACCTGGGAGTCCTGGGTGGTGAGGTTCGAGATCGTGTTGAAGACCAGGTAGGCGAGCGAGAACCCGCCGTCCACCTCGGCCGTCGCGAAGTCCCCGATGGTCACGCCGATCGCGTCACCGCCGGGCTTGGCCCGCAGCCGCTCCACCATCGCGCGGGACATGTCGATCCCGTGCACCTCGACTCCGCGGGCCGACAGGGGCAACGCGATCCGCCCCGTACCGACGCCCAGTTCAAGGGCCCGCCCGCCCCCGGCCAACTCCGCCAGCAGGTCTACGGCCGGCCCCACGACCTCCGCCGCGAACATCTCGGCCGACGACTCGTCGTACCCCGCGGCAACGGGCTCTCCGAAGTAACCGTCTTCATCGATCACCGGAGGACCGTACTGCCGGCTGCGGGCCGGCGCGTCCGATTTTTCAGCGGAGGGCGCGCAGGAACACGGAGAAGGCACCGGAGGAGACGGTGACCACGCCTCCGGCGGGATGCTTGGAGTCCCGGATGGCTATGCGGGGACGGAGGTCGGCGACCTCGACGCAATCGCCTCCGGTGTCGCCGCTGTACGAGGACTTACGCCACTGCGCGTCTATCAGGGCCGGATCGGTTCCCATATCGTTCCTCCATCACGCGGGCGATCAGGGTGGCTGAATCCCTTGGGGGAAGCGCCGCAGCCTGTAGATGATCGTAACGGGCGGAACCCTCCCTGATAGCGGGCGGATTGGCCGTCATGTGCCCCTGGACGAAGTCCTCGGTGTAGACGATGGCCGGGTCGTTTTCGAAGCGCAGCAAGTTGAACGAGCCCATCAGCCCCGTGTGCGCACCCGCCTCGAACGGAAGCACCTGGATGTCCAGCCACCTGCGCTGTTGCAGGGTCAACAGATGGGCCAGCTGATCCCGCATGACCTCGCGGCCGCCCACCTCCTGATGCAGTGCCGCCTCGCTCAGCACCACCCACGTCACCGGCGGTTCAGGCCTGTCCAGGATGCGCTGACGATCCAGCCGTGCGGCCACCAGGGCGTCGGCGGTGCTTTCCTCGCGGACTCCTAGCAGCGCCTGCGCGTAGGCTCGCGTCTGGAGAAGCCCGTAGACCACCTGTGCTTGATAGACGGAGATGTACGCCGCCCTCGCCTCCATCTCCGCATACGGCTGAAACCAGCTCGGCAACTGGCTGCGCAGCACCAACCCCACCAGACGCGAGAACGTCCCGTCCGTCCCCAGTGCCGCATCCACCCGCTCGGAGAACTCCCGCGTGGGCACCCGCACCGTTGTCTCGATCTGGCCGATCAGGGACCCCGTGCAGAACACGATCGAACCGAGCGCCTGCTGGGTCAGGCCCGCTGCCTCGCGCGCCCGCCGCAGCTCGTAGCCGTAGTAGTCCAGGGGAGACCCGCTGGGATCAAGTTCGCGAATATGCACGGCCACCACCTCCACTCACTGAGCGTAGCCATACGACTGCGCACAGGTGACAGCCTGTGGAAAAACAAATTAATGCAAGCACGCTTGATTGTTTCTGGTGCCGCTGCCATGCTCGCCCCATGGCTGACCCGACGCCCGTGATCGACGATCTCTGCGCGGAGAGCGAGGAACTCGACCGCATCGTGGCCGAGTTGAGCCCGGAGCAGTGGGCGCTCGCGACCCCCGCACCCGGCTGGACCGTCGCGCACCAGATCGCGCACCTCGCCTGGACCGACCACCACTCCGTGTTGGCCGTGACGGACCAGGACGCCTTCTCCCGCGAGGTCGAGAAGGCGCTCGCCCAGCCCGGCGACTTCGTGGACAACGGCGCGGCGGAGGGCGCCGCCAAACCGCCCGCGCGGCTGCTCGCGGACTGGCGCGCCGGGCGCACGGCGCTCGCCGACGCGCTGCGGGCCGCGCCGGACGGCGCCCGATTCCCCTGGTACGGCCCGCCCATGGCCACCGCCTCCATGGCCACCGCCCGCCTCATGGAGACCTGGGCCCACGGGGGAGACGTGGCGGAGGCGCTGGGCGTGGAGCGCACCCCCACCGACCGGCTCCGGCACATCGTCCGGCTCGGCGTCCGTACCCGCGACTTCGCCTTCGGCGTGCGCGGACTGCCCGTGCCGTTCGAGGAGTTCAGGGTCGAACTGGCGGCTCCTTCAGGTGAGTTGTGGGTGTACGGGCCCGAGGACGCCGACAACCGCGTCACCGGCCCCGCCCTCGACTTCTGCCTCCTGGTCACCCAGCGCGCCCACCGGTCCGACCTCGCCCTCGAAGCCGTGGGTGAGGACGCCGACCAGTGGCTGGACATCGCCCAGGCCTTCGCCGGGCCTCCGGGTGATGGCCGTCCGCCGAAGGGAGGCACCGCATGACGCCCCTGCGCATCGGCAACGCCTCCGGCTTCTACGGCGACCGCTTCGACGCCATGCGCGAGATGCTCACCGGCGGCGAACTCGACGTCCTGACCGGCGACTACCTCGCCGAGCTGACCATGCTGATCCTGGGACGGGACCGGCTGAAGGATCCCGCCGCCGGCTACGCCCGCACCTTCCTGCGCCAGCTGGAGGAGTGCCTCGGGCTCGCCCAGGAGCGCGGCGTCCGCCTCGTCACCAACGCCGGCGGCCTCAATCCGTCCGGACTCGCCGACGCCGTGAGGAAGCTGGCCGACCGCCTCGGCGTCCCCGTCCGCGTCGCGCACGTCGAGGGCGACGACCTCACCGCCGCCCACCCGGGCAGCCTCGCCGCCCACGCCTACCTCGGCGGGTTCGGGATCGCCGAGTGCCTGCGGGCGGGCGCGGACGTCGTCGTCACCGGCCGGGTCACGGACGCGGCGCTGGTCACCGGGCCCGCCGCCGCGCACTTCGGCTGGCAGCCGGGGGAGTACGACCGGCTCGCGGGGGCCGTCGTCGCCGGGCACGTCCTGGAGTGCGGGACGCAGGCCACCGGCGGCAACTACGCGTTCTTCAAGGAGCGGGCGGGCGACGTCCGACGGCCCGGTTTCCCACTCGCCGAGGTCCACGAGGACGGCAGCTGCGTCATCACCAAACACCCCGGCACCGGCGGCTTCGTCGACGTCGGCACGGTGACCGCGCAGCTCCTGTACGAGACCGGCGGCGCCCGGTACGCCGGCCCCGACGTCACCGCCCGCCTCGACACGATCCGGCTCACCCAGGACGGGCCCGACCGCGTCCGCATCGACGGCGTACGCGGCGAGGCCCCGCCGCCGACCCTCAAGGTCGGCCTCAACCGGCTCGGCGGCTTCCGCAACGAGGTCGCCTTCGTCCTCACCGGCCTCGACATCGAGGCCAAGGCGGCGCTCGTGCGCGAGCAGATGACGGATGCGCTCGCCAAGTCGCCGCCTGCCGAGGTGCGTTGGGACCTCGTCCGCACCGACAAGTCCGACGCCGAGACCGAGGAGACCGCGAGTGCCGTGCTCCGGCTCGTCGTACGGGATGCGGACCAGGCGGTCGTCGGCCGGCCGCTGAGCGGGGCCGCCATCGAGCTGGCGCTGGCCGGCTACCCCGGCTTCCACGTGCTCGCGCCACCCGGAAAGGGCGCGCCCTACGGGGTCTTCGACGCCGTGTACGTCCCCCAGGGCGAGGTCGGGCACGAAGCCGTGCTCGACGACGGGCGACGGATTCCCGTACCGCCGGCCCACGACAGCCTCGTACTCGAAGACCTGCCGGAGCCGGAAGCGCCCGAGCCGCTGCCGCAACCGCGTACCCGCCGCGTGCCTCTCGGCCTCGTCGCGGGCGCCCGCAGCGGGGACAAGGGCGGGAACGCCAACGTCGGGGTGTGGGTGCGGTCCGACGAGGCCTGGCGATGGCTGGTGCACACCCTGACCGTCGACCGTTTCCGTGAACTGCTTCCGGAGACGGCCGAGTTGGGCGTCGAACGGCATGTCCTGCCGAATCTGCGCGCGCTGAACTTCGTCGTCGAGGGCATCCTCGGCGCGGGCGTCGCCGCCCAGCACCGCTTCGACCCGCAGGCCAAGGCGCTCGGCGAATGGCTGCGCTCCCGCCATCTGGACATCCCGGAGGACCTGCTTTGAGGGAGGACCTGCTGTGACGGTGATCAACTCGGGCCTGGACACGGCCGGTTCCGACTACCGGGCCAACCGCGAGACCATGCTCGAAAAGCTCGCCGACCTCGACGCCGAGCACGCCAAGGCGCTCGCCGGCGGCGGCGAGAAGTACGTCGAGCGGCACCGGGGGCGGGGCAAGCTGCTCGCCCGCGAGCGCATCGAGCTGCTCCTCGACCCGGACACGCCGTTCCTGGAGCTGTCGCCGCTCGCCGCCTGGGGGAGCGACTACGCCGTGGGCGCCTCGCTCGTCACCGGCATCGGGGTCGTCGAGGGCGTGGAGTGCCTGATCACGGCCAACGACCCGACCGTCCGCGGCGGCGCAAGCAACCCCTGGTCGCTGAAGAAGGCCCTGCGCGCGAACGACATCGCGCTCGCCAACCGGCTGCCCTGCATCAGCCTGGTGGAGTCGGGAGGCGCCGATCTGCCGTCCCAGAAGGAGATCTTCATCCCGGGCGGCGCCATCTTCCGCGACCTGACCCGGCTCTCCGCCGCCGGAATCCCCACCGTCGCCGTCGTCTTCGGGAACTCGACCGCCGGAGGCGCGTACATCCCCGGCATGTCCGACCACGTGATCATGGTCAAGGAGCGCGCGAAGGTCTTCCTCGGCGGTCCGCCCCTGGTCAAGATGGCGACCGGCGAGGAGAGCGACGACGAGTCGCTGGGCGGCGCCGAGATGCACGCGCGCGTGTCGGGCCTCGCGGACTACTTCGCCGTGGACGAGCCGGACGCCCTGCGGCAGGCGCGGCGGGTCGTGGCCCGCCTCAACCATCGCAAGGCGTACGAGGATCCGGGGCCCGCCGCACCCCCCAAGTACGACGAGGAGGAGCTGCTCGGCATCGTCCCCGGGGACCTCAAGATCCCCTTCGACCCGCGCGAGGTGATCGCCCGGATCGTCGACGCCTCCGACTTCGACGAGTTCAAGCCGATGTACGGGACCAGCCTCACCACGGGGTGGGCCGCCCTGCACGGCTATCCCGTCGGAATCCTCGCCAACGCCCAGGGGGTGCTCTTCAGCGAGGAGTCGCAGAAGGCCGCCCAGTTCATCCAGCTCGCCAACCAGCGCGACATCCCGCTGCTCTTCCTGCACAACACCACCGGCTACATGGTCGGCAAGGAGTACGAGCAGGGCGGCATCATCAAGCACGGCGCGATGATGATCAACGCGGTCAGCAACAGCCGGGTCCCGCACCTGTCGGTGCTGATGGGCGCCTCGTACGGCGCCGGTCACTACGGCATGTGCGGGCGGGCCTACGACCCGCGCTTCCTGTTCGCGTGGCCCAGCGCCAAGTCGGCCGTCATGGGCCCGCAGCAGCTCGCCGGCGTCCTGTCGATCGTGGCCCGCCAGTCGGCGGCCGCGAAGGGCCGGCCGTACGACGACGAGGCGGACGCCGGGCTGCGCGCCATGGTGGAGCAGCAGATCGAGTCCGAGTCGCTGCCGAAGTTCCTGTCCGGGCGGCTGTACGACGACGGCGTCATCGACCCGCGCGACACCCGCACCGTCCTCGGCCTGTGCCTGTCGGCCGTCCACACGGCGCCCTACGAGGGCGCGCGCGGCGGCTTCGGCGTCTTCCGGATGTGAGGGGTCACGTGATGACAACAGGAGCTTCTGTGATCACTTCAGTGCTCGTCGCCAACCGCGGCGAGATCGCCTGCCGGATCTTCCGGACCTGCCGGGAGCTGGGCATCCGGACCGTCGCCGTGCACTCGGACGCCGACGAGAACGCGCTCCACGCGCGCGTGGCCGACACGGCCGTACGGCTGCCGGGCGCCGCGCCCACGGAGACGTATCTGCGCGGCGACCTGATCGTGAAGGCGGCCGTCGCCGCCGGGGCGGACGCCGTCCACCCCGGCTACGGCTTCCTCTCCGAGAACGCCGACTTCGCGCGCGCCGTGATCGACGCCGGGCTGGTGTGGATCGGCCCGCCGCCCGAGGCGATCGAGGCGATGGCGTCCAAGACCCGGGCCAAGCAGCTGATGGGCATCCCGTCCCTGGACCGGGACCGGGTCACCGAGTCCGACCTGCCGGTACTGGTGAAGGCCGCCGCGGGCGGCGGCGGGCGCGGCATGCGCATCGTGCGCCGCCTCGCCGACCTCGACGGGGCGCTGGAGGGCGCCCGCGCCGAGGCCGCGAGCGCCTTCGGCGACGGCGCGGTCTTCGTCGAGCCCTACGTGGAGGGCGGCCGGCACGTCGAGGTGCAGGTCCTCGCCGACACCCACGGCACGGTGTGGGCGCTGGGCACCCGCGACTGCTCCCTGCAACGGCGCCACCAGAAGGTGATCGAGGAGGCGCCCGCGCCCGGCCTCTCCGACGAGCTCAGGGACGAACTGCACTCGCTTGCGGTACGCGCCGCCCGCGCCGTCGACTACGTCGGAGCCGGAACCGTCGAGTTCCTCGTCTCCTCGGCGGGCAGCGCCCACTTCCTGGAGATGAACACCCGCCTCCAGGTCGAACACCCCGTCACGGAAGCGGTGTTCGGCCTCGACCTGGTGGCCGAGCAGATCCGCGTCGCCGAAGGCCACGCTCTCGAATCCGGTCCTCCACGCGCGCGTGGCCATGCGATCGAGGCCCGCCTGTACGCCGAGGACCCGGCGGCGGACTGGGCCCCGCAGACCGGCACCCTGCACCGCCTCACCGTCCCCGGCGACGTCCGCCTGGACACCGGCTACGGCGACGGCGACGGCATCGGCGTCCACTACGACCCCATGCTCGCCAAGGTGATCGCCCACGCCCCCACGCGCGCGGAGGCCGTCCGCAGGCTGTCGGGCGCCCTGGAACGGGCCACGATCCACGGCCCGGTCACCAACCGCGACCTCCTCGTCCGCTCCCTGCGGCACAAGGAGTTCACCGGCGCCGGCATGGACACGGGCTTCTACGACCGCCACCTCGCCGAACTGACCGCCCCGGACCCGGACCCGTACGCCCACCCGTCTCCCGCCACCGCCCTCAACGGAGTCGCTGCGCGACCACCTCTAGTTGCACTCGCCGCGGCCCTCGCCGACGCACAGACCCGCGTCTCCCGCTTCGGCGGCTACCGCAACCTGCCCTCCCAGCCGCAGGTGAAGCGGTACACGACGGCGGGCGAGGAGCACGAGGTCAGCTACCGGCACACCCGGGCGGGCCTGGAGGCGGACGGCGTACGGGTGGTGCGGGCCACGCCCGGCCTCGTCGTCCTCGAAGCGGACGGCGTGCAGCGGAGGTTCGAGGTCACGCGGTACGGCGACCAGGTGTACGTCAACGCCACCGCCCTGACCGCCCTGCCCCGCTTCTCCGACCCCACCGCCCAGCACGCCCCCGGCACCCTGCTGGCCCCCATGCCCGGCACCGTCGTGAAGATCGCCGACGGCCTGGCCGCGGGGGCGGCCGTACAGGCCGGAGAGCCCCTGCTGTGGCTGGAGGCCATGAAGATGCAGCACAAGATCGCGGCGCCGGCCACCGGCACGCTGAGCGCCCTGCATGTCGTGCCCGGCCAGCAGGTCACGGTCGGTTCCTTGCTGGCGGTGGTGCAGGAGACCTAGGGGCGCGGGGCTGTATTCATTTGCGGCCACCGCCGCGCGAGCGCGGCCAGCCACGACGAAGGAGTCACATGTCCACGATCGAAACCGCGGAGCACAAAGCCCTCCGCTCGGCCGTCGCCGCCCTCGGCAAACGCCACGGCCGCGACTACGACCGCGAAGCCCTCTGGGCCGAGGCCGCCAAGCTCGGCTACCTCGGCGTCAACCTGCCGGAGGCATACGGCGGTGGAGGCGGCGGCATCGCCGAACTCTCCATCGTGCTGGAGGAGCTGGGCGCGGCCGGCTGCCCCCTGCTGATGATGATCGTGTCCCCGGCGATCTGCGGCACCGTCATCGCCCGCTTCGGCACCGAGAGCCAGCAGCAGGCGTGGCTGCCGGGCCTCGCCGACGGCACCCGCACCATGGCCTTCGGCATCACCGAACCCGACGCCGGCTCCAACTCCCACCGCATCACCACCACCGCCCGCCGCGACCCCGACACCGGCGACTGGCTGCTCACCGGCCGCAAGGTCTTCATCTCCGGCGTCGACATCGCGGACGCCACCCTCATCGTCGGCCGCACCGCGGACGCCCGCACCGGCAACCTCAAGCCGTGCCTGTTCATCGTCCCGCGCGACGCCGAGGGCTTCACCCGGCGCGCCATCGACATGGAACTCGGCGCCGTGGAGAAGCAGTTCGAGCTGACCCTCGACGACGTCCGGCTGCCCGCCGACGCCCTCGTAGGCGACGAGGACGCGGGCCTGCTGCAGCTCTTCGCCGGACTCAACCCCGAACGCATCATGACGGCCGCCTTCGCGATCGGCATGGGCCGCTACGCCCTCTCCCGCGCCATCGAGTACGCGCGCGACCGCCAGGTCTGGAAGACCCCCATCGGCGCCCACCAGGCCATCGCACACCCCCTCGCGCAGGCGCACATCGACCTCGAACTCGCCCGCCTGATGATGCAGAAGGCCGCCCACCTCTACGACGCCGGGGACGACATCGGCGCAGGTGAGGCCGCCAACATGGCCAAATACGCGGCGGGCGAGGCGTGCGTGCGGGCGGTCGACCAGTCCGTGCACACCCTCGGCGGCAACGGCCTCACCCGCGAATTCGGGCTCGCATCGTTGATAACCGCATCACGCGTGGCTCGTATTGCTCCGGTGAGCCGGGAGATGATTCTCAACTACGTCTCCCACCAGACCCTGGGTCTGCCCAAGTCGTACTAGGCCGCCGCCTTGGAGGAACCGTGTTCCGCAGCGAGTACGCCGACGTCCCGCCCGTCGAACTCCCCATCCACGAGGCGGTCCTGGGCCGGGCCGCCGAATTCGGAGACGCGCCCGCCCTGATCGACGGGACCGACGGCACCACCCTGTCGTACGAACAACTCGACCGCTTCCACCGGCGCATCGCCGCCGCGCTCGCCGAGGCGGGCGTACGCAAAGGCGACGTGCTGGCCCTGCACAGCCCCAACACCGTCGCCTTCCCGACCGCCTTCTACGCCGCCACGCGCGCGGGTGCCGCCGTCACCACCGTGCACCCGCTGGCCACCGCCGAGGAGTTCGGCAAGCAGCTCAAGGACTCGTCGGCCCGGTGGATCATCACCGTGTCGCCGCTGCTGGACACCGCCCGCCGGGCGGCCGAACTCGCGGGCGGCGTCGAGGAGATCTTCGTCTGCGACAGCGCGCCCGGACACCGGTCGCTGATCGACATGCTGGCCTCCGCCGCCCCCGAGCCGCAGGTCGCCATCGACCCCGCCGAGGACGTCGCCGCCCTGCCGTACTCCTCCGGCACCACCGGCATCCCCAAGGGCGTGATGCTCACTCACCGCCAGATCGCCACCAACCTCGCCCAGCTCGAACCGCTCATCCCGGCAGGCCCCGGCGACCGCATCCTCGCCGTCCTGCCCTTCTTCCACATCTACGGCCTCACCGCCCTGATGAACGCACCCCTCAGGCAGGGCGCCACGGTCGTCGTGCTGCCGCGCTTCGAGCTGGAGACCTTCCTCGCGGCCATCCAGAACCACCGCATCACCGGCCTGTTCGTGGCCCCGCCCATCGTCCTGGCCCTCGCCAAGCACCCGCTGGTCGCCCAGTACGACCTGTCGTCGCTGACCCACATCGTCAGCGCCGCCGCGCCCCTGGACGCCGCCCTCGCCGCCGCCTGCTCCCACCGCCTCGGCCTGCCGCCCGTCGGCCAGGCCTACGGCATGACCGAGCTGTCGCCCGGCACCCACGTCGTACCGCTGGAGGCCATGCGCGACGCGCCGCCCGGAACCGTCGGCAAGCTCATCGCCGGCACCGAGATGCGCATCGTCTCCCTCGACGACCCCGACAAGGACCTCCCCGCAGGCGAGTCCGGCGAGATCCTCATCCGCGGCCCCCAGGTCATGAAGGGCTACCTCGGCCGCCCCGACGCCACCGCCCAGATGATCGACCCCGACGGCTGGCTGCACACCGGGGACGTCGGCCATGTCGACGACGACGGCTGGCTGTTCGTCGTCGACCGGGTCAAGGAACTCATCAAGTACAAGGGCTTCCAGGTGGCCCCCGCCGAACTCGAGGCCCTCCTGCTGACCCACCCCGGCATCGCCGACGCCGCCGTCATCGGCGTCTACAACGAGGACCACAACGAAGTCCCGCACGCGTACGTGGTGCGCCAGCCGAACGCGGCCGGCCTCTCCGAGTCAGAGGTCATGATGTACGTCGCCGAACGCGTCTCCCCCTACAAGCGCGTCCGCCAGGTCACCTTCATCGACGGCATCCCACGGGCCGCCTCCGGGAAGATCCTGCGCCGCGAACTGCGGGCCCTGAAGGAGCAGACGTGACCCTGATCGGACGCACGCGCGCACGTGGCGTCGAGACACTCAGCCTCGACTCCACGGCCAACCGCAACGCGCTCTCGGCGGCACTCGTGGGAGAGCTCGCCGACGCGCTGACGGACTGCGCCAAGGACGGCGACGTACGCGCGATCGTCCTCACCCACACCGGCAACACCTTCAGCGCGGGCGCCGACCTGCGCGACCCGCCGCACCCGGACGCCCTCGTGGGCGTGCTCCGGCAGATCGTCGCCCTGCCCAAACCCGTCGTCGCCCGGGTCACCGGGCACGTACGGGCGGGCGGTCTCGGCCTGCTCGCGGCGTGCGACATCGCGGCGGCCTCCGGCACCTCGACCTTCGCCTTCACCGAGGTCCGGATCGGGGTTGCCCCCGCGGTGATCTCGCTGCCCCTGCTGCCCCGCACCGACCCCCGGGCGCTGGCCCGCTACTACCTCACCGGCGAGCGCTTCGACGCCGCCGAGGCCGCCCGCATCGGCCTGGTGACGGTCGCAGGCGAGGACGTCGACGAAGCCCTGGCCCCGATCCTCGACGGTCTGCGCCGGTCCGCCCCTCAGGGGCTGGCCGAGACGAAACAGCTGCTCACGGCTAAGGTGCTCGAGACATTCGACCGTGACGCGGCCGATCTCACCGCGCTCTCGGCCCGGCTGTTCGCCTCCCCGCAGGCCCGCGAGGGGATGACCGCCTTCCTGGAACGACGGGACCCGACGTGGGTCCTGTGAGACCGGACGCGATGAGACCCGACGCGATGAGACCCGACGCGATGAGACCCGACGCGATGAGACCGGACGCGATGAGACCAGACGCGATGAGATCGGACGATGCGCGATGGACGCTGTGAGACGGCTGCCATGACCTCGGTCGACCGCGTGCCCAAGCAGGACCGCAGCCGGGCCACCCGGCAGCGGCTCCTGGAGGCCGCCGTGGCCTGCCTCGCCGAGCGCGGCTGGGCGGGCTCCACGGTCTCCGTCGTGGCCGAACGCGCCGGCGTCTCCCGCGGCGCCGCCCAGCACCACTTCCCGACCCGCGAGGACCTCTTCACCGCAGCCGTCGAGTACGTCGCCGAGGAACGCTCCACGGCGATGCGCGCCCTCTTCCCCCACGGCGCGTCCGGCGACCGGCGAGCCGTGGTCACCGCCCTCGTCGACCTCTACACGGGCCCCCTGTTCCGGGCCGCCCTCCACCTGTGGGTCGCCGCCTCCAACGAGGAGCAGCTGCGCCCCCGCGTCACCGAACTCGAGGCCCGCGTCGGCCGCGAGACCCACCGCATAGCCGTCGACCTCCTGGCCGCCGACGAGTCCCGCCACGGCGTCCGCGAAACCGTCCAGGGCCTCCTGGACATGGCCCGCGGCCTCGGCCTCGCGAACCTGCTCACGGACGACGGCGGGCGACGGGAGCGGGTGGTGGCGCAGTGGGCGTCGTTGCTGGACGAGGTGCTCGGCCGAGACGGGCCCGGGGAGGACCTCAGGGACTGAGCCGCTCCAGCCGCCAGCCGCCGGCCGCCTGTGCCACGTAGCGCAACCGGTCGTGCAGCCGGTTCTCGCGGCCCTGCCAGAACTCCACCGACTCCGGAGCGACCCGGAAGCCGCCCCAGTGCGGCGGGACCGGGACCTTCTCACCCTCGGGGTAGCGGTCGGCCAGCTCGGCGTACGCGGCGTCGAGTTCCGCGCGGCCGGCGATCACGCTCGACTGCGCGCTGGCCCAGGCACCGAGCTGCGACCCGTGCGGGCGGGTGCGGAAGTAGGCGGCCGTCTCGTCGCGGCCGGTGCGGCGGGCGACGCCCGAGACGATGACCTGGCGGGCCATCGGGTGCCAGGGGAAGAGCAGCGAGACGTACGGGTTCTCCGCGAGGTCGGCGGCCTTGCGGGAGCCGTAGTTGGTGTAGAAGACGAAGCCCCGCTCGTCGAAGCTCTTCAGCAGCACGGTGCGCGAGCTGGGGCGGCCCTCCGCGTTCGCCGTGGAGACGACCATGGCGTTCGGCTCGAAGAGGTGGGCCTCGGTCGCGGCCTGCTCGAACCAGCTGGCGAACTGGGCCACCGGGGTCGCGGGCAGGTCGGTCTCGGCGAGACCCTCGGCCCGGTACTGCCTGCGCATCGCGGCGGGGTCGAAGGGGACGGCGTCTCGGTCGGTCACGCGGTCATCTTGCCGTATGCGCGCGTGCCGTCCCGCGGGGTGTCCGTCATGATGGGAGAGTCGTACGTGGCACTCAGTGCCGCGAAGTCTCCCCAAAACTGGCACTCGGAGATATCGTGCTGGTCCGTTCTGGTTGAGCGACCAGCCGCACGGGGCATCACACCCGTGGCCACCCAGGACCACGAGTCGCACGAGCGGCCGGGGATCCGGCGGCGGGCCGCCCTTTGAGTCGTGCATATCCGCCGTACACATCACGAGGAGCCGCCTGATGTCCGACTTCGTACCCGGACTCGAGGGAGTCGTCGCGTTCGAGACGGAGATCGCCGAACCGGACAAGGAGGGCGGCGCCCTTCGCTACCGCGGCGTCGACATCGAGGACCTGGTCGGTCACGTCTCGTTCGGCAACGTCTGGGGGCTGCTCGTCGACGGCGCCTTCAACCCCGGCCTGCCGCCCGCCGAACCGTTCCCGATCCCCGTGCACTCCGGCGACATCCGCGTCGACGTGCAGTCGGCGCTGGCCATGCTGGCGCCGGTGTGGGGCCTGAAACCACTGCTGGACATCGACGCCGATCAGGCCCGCGCGGACCTGGCCAGAGCGGCCGTCATGGCGCTCTCCTACGTCGCCCAGTCCGCCCGCGGCCAGGGCCGGCCCATGGTCCCGCAGCGGGAGATCGACAAGGCCCACTCGATCACCGAGCGCTTCATGATCCGCTGGCGCGGCGAGCCCGACCCCAAGCACGTCGCGGCCGTCGACGCCTACTGGACCTCCGCCGCCGAGCACGGCATGAACGCCTCCACCTTCACGGCGCGGGTGATCGCGTCGACCGGCGCGGACGTCGCCGCCGCGCTCTCCGGCGCAGTAGGAGCGATGTCCGGGCCGCTGCACGGCGGCGCACCCTCGCGCGTGCTCGGCATGATCGAGGAGATCGAGCGGACCGGGGACGCCGAGGCATACGTGAAGCAGGCACTGGACAGGGGCGAGCGCCTGATGGGCTTCGGGCACCGCGTCTACCGCGCCGAGGACCCCCGCGCGCGCGTGCTGCGGCGCACGGCCCGCGAGCTGGGCGCGCCGCGCTTCCAGGTGGCCGAGGCGCTGGAGAAGGCGGCTCTGGAGGAGCTGCACGCCCGCCGCCCGGACCGGGTCCTCGCGACCAACGTCGAGTTCTGGGCGGCGATCGTCCTCGACTTCGCCGAGGTCCCGGCCCACATGTTCACGTCCATGTTCACCTGCGCCCGCACGGCCGGCTGGTCGGCGCACATCCTGGAGCAGAAGCGGACGGGACGGCTGGTGCGGCCGTCGGCCCGGTATGTGGGTCCGTCGTCGCGGAGTCCGCAGGAGATCGAGGGGTACGAGGACATCGCCCGCTGAGCGATGCGAACCCCTGGCAACGCAGACGACCCGCGAGCTCGGGTTCCCCTGCCTCACGGCGGGGGAGCCGGCCGGACGTACCGGCGAGCTCGCGGGTCGGGTGACTGCTGGGATTGGGCCGGCTGCACGTTTCTCTCACGTGCTGGTCCGGCACCGCACTGGATGTGGTGACGAGCCGCTAGCCCGCAGCCACCTCACGCGTCCGGTATTCATACATCTGCCGAACCACCTCCCTTCTCGTGTACGCCACACCCTAAGAACCGCTCCGCGCACGATCAACCTCTTTTTTGGCTCAGGCCCGTGACCTAGCGTTTCGCGCATGACGCAGCGACGCGCGATCCTCAGTGGGTCGACCTTCGAGGAGCAGATCGGGTACGCACGGGCCGTGGTGGACGGGGAGTGGGTGCATGTCTCCGGGACCACCGGGTTCGACTACACGACCATGACCATCTCCGACGACGTGGTCGAGCAGGCCGAGCAGTGCATATGGAACATCGGGACGGCGCTCACGGAGGCGGGGTGCGGCTTCGCCGATGTCGTGCGGGTGCGGTATCTGCTGCCCGAGCGGGACGACTTCGAGCCGTGCTGGCCGGTCCTGCGGAGGGTGTTCGGGGACGTGCGGCCGGCGGCGACGATGATGGTCGTCGGGCTCGCGGATCCCCGGATGAAGATCGAGATCGAGGTGTACGCGCGGCGCGGAGAGGGTCCTCGTGACTGAGCTCCGTATGGAGGCGGTGGCCGGGGAGGCCATGCTCGAGGAGTGGCGGCATGTGCACAACGTGATCGTGCCGCCCGCGGCGATGTCCCTCGACGAGGTGCGGGAGCGCGCCGGACGGTACCGGCTGGAGAACGCCTACGTCGGTGACGAGCTCGTCGGGTGTTCGACGGTGCGGCCGCCCGGGGGCGCGGACGCGGTGGCGACGGTCATCGCGCGCGTGCTGCCTGCATTCCGCGGGCGCGGGTTCGGGACGGCTCTCTACGAGAAAGGGCTCGAGTACGCGCGCGTGCAGGGGGCAGGCGTGATCGAGACGTGCGTTCTGGCGGTCAATGAGGACGGCCTGCGCTTTGCCGAAAAGCAGGGATTCGTCGAGGTCGAGCGGTATGTGCTGGACGGCGAGGACGACCTGTGGATTGATCTTCGGCTGGTGGACGCCGGATCATAGGAGTGGCGGGCGTTGCAACGATTCCTTCAATCTTGGGGAACTCGGTGTGTGCTGTGTCACGTTCAGGTTGGATGATTGCAAGTGAGCGAACCGACGCGCTGTTGGTGCGGACGCAGCTTGGCAGGGGGTCCAGGTGAGTGCTTCCCGGCGTAGTGGGACCACCGATGAGCTGGGGCCGGACGAGCCCGAGCCGGTAGGTCCGGTGGGCCCTGACGGCTCCGATCTGCTGGCCGCGCTGCTCGACGGAATGGACGCGGCACTGTGTGCCTTCGACGCCGGCGGTGTCGTGACCCACTGGAACCGCGAGGCCGAGCGGATTCTGGGATGGACCGCGGCCGAGGCCGTGGGCCGGCACGGGTTCGCCGGTTGGGCCGTGCGGGAGGCGGACGCCGCGGAGGTCGAGGAGCGGCTGATGTCCGCCATGGAGGCCCCCGGACGGCAGGTGCACGAGTTCGCGCTGCTGACGAAGGACGGCGGACGGGTGCTGGTGCGCACGCAGTCCGCCGCGGTGCGCGGGCCCGACGGCAAGCCCGCGGGCGTGTACTGCGCCTTCAGCGAGGTGCACGCGCAGATCGACCTGGAGCGGTCGATCGCGCTGAGCGAGGCGCTGTTCGAGGACGCGAGCTGGGGTGTGGTGCTGGTCGACGCCGACCTGCGGCCGGCCGTGGTGAACGCGCACGCCGCGCGTGCGCTCGGCATAGGGCGTACTTCCGCGCTGGGCCGCCCGCTGGGCGAGCTGCTCGCCCAGGGCGTGGAGGAGCTGGAGAGCGCGCTCACGCATGTGCTCGCGGAGGGTGCGCCGCCCGCGCCGGCCGAGATCTGGGTGAGTGTGCGGACGGCGGAGGGCGAGCAGCGGCGGTGCTGGCGCTGCGGCTTCGTACGGCTTGCCTCGCCGCTGGCGGAGGAGCCGGTGCCGCTGGGCGTCGCCTGGCTCTTCGTGGACGTGACCGCGGGCAAGCAGGGGGAGCAGGAGGCTGCGCAGCTGCGGTTCCGGGCGAATCAGCTGCACCGGGCGGCGCGTGCGGCCGCGGAGAGCGAGGATCCGCGGGAGGCGGCGACCGTCCATCTCGATTTCGCGCTCGCCGGGTTCGCCGACCACGCGCTGATCGACCGGGTCGCCGGTGGTGCCGTGGCCGACGGGGAGGGGGGCCCCGTACGGCTGGTGCGGGTCGCCGCGACGCCCTCCGGGGCGCCGGGGCCGAGCCTGCTCACCGGGCAGGCGGGGCTGCCGGTGCGGTATGCGCAGGGGCATCCGGCGCTGCAGTGCGTGGAGCGGACGGGGTCCGTGCGGGCGACCGTGGGCGCGGTGCCGGCCGAGCAGGCGCGGGAGTGGGCGGTGGCGCGGCAGTGGCCCGCGGACACGGTGCACGCGTTGTGCGCGGTGCTGCGGAGCCGCGGGCGTTCGTTCGGTGTCGTGACGTTTCTGCGCGGGGGTGGGCGGAGTCCCTTCGAGCGGTCCGACGCGGTGTACGCGGAGGACGTGGCCGTACGGATCGCGGCGGCGCTGGATCTGGCGGAGGTCCTGGGGCACGACAGGCCCTAGGACCCGCGTGCGTGCGGGTGGCGCTTACTGCTGGTAGAAGATCCGGTCGCCGTACTCCTTCATCACCTGGGCGTTCCACTCGTGGCCGCCGTCCACGTTGCCCGAACGCAGGAGCGGGGGCTCGATGCCGCGGGAGGCGAGGGCGCCGGCCGCCGTGGCCATGACCGACT
The DNA here is from genome assembly GCF_044457745.1 of Streptomyces sp. NPDC050534. Taxonomy (NCBI): domain Bacteria; kingdom Bacillati; phylum Actinomycetota; class Actinomycetes; order Kitasatosporales; family Streptomycetaceae; genus Streptomyces; species Streptomyces sp. NPDC050534. The sequence goes on along the minus strand of NZ_JBITHF010000006.1, from coordinate 356,952 downwards.
GGAGGATCGCGCTGGTGACGACGGTGGACGCCGGGGCGAAGGGGGCCGGGACGGTGTCCAGGGTGAGGGTCGCGTCGCCGATGGCGATCTTGGAGTCCAGGACGATGTCGCAGTGGTCGCGCAGGTAGGTGCCCGAGGCGTGCCGGGAACGGGTCTCCGTCGCGTACGCCACCGAGGTCACGCCGATGACCTTCACACCCAGGTCGCGCGCCTTCATCGCCATCTCCACGGGGAGGGCGTTGCGGCCGGAGAGCGAGATGATCACCAGCGCGTCGCCGGCGCGCAGCGGGGAGCAGTCGAGCACCACGCTCGCGAGGCCGTCCACGCGCTCCAGGGCGGAGCCCAGCGTGGCGGGCCGGACGTCGACGCCGACGACGCCCGGCACGGTGAGCAGGTTCATCAGGGCGAGGCCGCCCGCGCGGTAGACGACGTCCTGCGCGGCGAGCGAGGAGTGCCCGGCGCCGAAGGCGAAGAGCCGTCCGCCCTCCGTGACCGTGTCGGCGAGCAGCGTTCCGGCCGCCGTGATGGACTCCGCCTCCTCGTCCCGGACCCGGCGCAGGAGGTCGATCGCGGCGTCGAAGAACTGGTCGGCCAGTTTGCCGTCGCTCATGCGGGCCCTTCCGGTAAGGCGTCGGGTGTCTGTGTCGCGGATCACCGTGCGGTCTGGACCAGTGCCGTGTCAATACGGTGGTGGGGGCCCTGTGGCGCACGGGGCGGGAGGCCCTGGTTTCAACGGCGCGGCACGGTTGTCAGTGGTATGCGTCAGAATTGGCTCCAGGGCCAGCGCACGCGCCGGGAAGCTGTCGTTGCTTCCGGCAGATCTCACCGAGGGGCATGTATGTCCGGACTGATCGACACCACGGAGATGTATCTCCGCACCATCCTCGAGCTGGAGGAGGAAGGTGTGGTGCCCATGCGGGCCCGGATCGCCGAGCGCCTGGACCAGAGCGGGCCGACCGTCAGCCAGACGGTGGCGCGGATGGAGCGTGACGGCCTGGTGTCCGTCGCCACCGACCGTCACCTGGAGCTCACGGACGAGGGGCGCCGGCTCGCCACGCGCGTGATGCGCAAGCACCGCCTCGCCGAGTGTCTGCTCGTCGATGTGATCGGTCTGGAGTGGGAGCAGGTGCACGCCGAGGCGTGCCGCTGGGAGCACGTGATGAGCGAGGCCGTGGAGCGGCGCGTGCTGGAGCTGCTGCGCCACCCGACCGAGTCGCCGTACGGCAACCCGATCCCGGGCCTGGAGGAGCTGGGCGAGAAGGACGGCGCCCTCCCGTTCCTGGACGAGGGCATGGTGTCGCTGGCGGACCTCGACCCGGGTGCCGACGGCAAGACGGTCGTGGTGCGCCGCATCGGCGAGCCGATCCAGACGGACGCGCAGCTGATGTACACGCTGCGGCGGGCGGGCGTGCAGCCCGGTTCGGTGGTCAGCGTGACGGAGTCGGCGGGCGGCGTGCTGGTGGGCAGCGGCGGTGAGGCGGCCGAGCTTGAGGCGGACGTGGCCTCCCACGTGTTCGTCGCCAAGCGCTGAGTCCGGCCGGCCCGCGGTCACTCGTCAACCTCCGTTGCCCCAAGGGAAATTGAGGTGCCGTGCGGATTTCGCGGCCATCGCTTCGAGGCCACGGACCGGTGGCCGAAATCGCAAGCGCCCGGACGTTTCGCGTGCAAGGCTGTCGCGTGAGGCATATGACCTGAGGGGGCGGGAGGATGTGCCGCAGACGTGTGGAGGGCCCCGGCGCCGCATGGCGCCGGGGCCTGTCCTCCCCTGTGCTGACCCGGAGCCCCGAGCTCCCAGGGTCATCCCCACGGACCGTTTTCCCCGAGCGGTCCGCTCCCCGCAGAAGATCTCCCCTCGGCGGCGGCGATCATGCCTTGGGGGAGGTCACTCGTACGAGGGGTGTTGCTCGCAGATACAGCATTTTCGAATAGTCATTCGATAGCCTGCGGTGGGCGGTCACGCGGGATGTGCGCTGGGGAGTGGCGCACAGGGACCGGTCATCCGCAGGCGACGGCAGGACGCGGTTCACGGAGCCAGGGGGGTACCAGAACCATGGCGCGACGCATCGACGTGACCGGGGCGGGCGGTGTACGCCTCGCGGCCTGGGAGTTCGGCGACCCGCCCAAGACCGACCCGGCGGACGGCACACCGGGCGAGGACACCCCGGGCGTGCTGTTATTGCACGGCCTGATGGGCCGCGCCTCGCACTGGGCCTCCACGGCCCGCTGGCTCTCCGAGCGGCACCGCGCGGTCGCGCTCGACCAGCGTGGTCACGGCCAGAGCGACAAGCCCCCGCGGGCCGCCTTCACGCGTGAGGCCTACGTCCAGGACGCCGAGGCCGCCCTGGAACAGCTCGGCCTCGCCCCGGCCGTCCTCATCGGCCACGCCATGGGCGCGCTGACCGCCTGGCAGCTGGCCGCGGCCCGGCCCGACCTGGTGCAGGGCGTGATCATCTGCGACATGCGGGCGTCGGCGCTGGGTGCCGCCTCGCAGCGGGAGTGGTCGGAGTGGTTCGAGGCGTGGCCGGTGCCGTTCGCCACGCTGGCCGACGTACGGAAGTGGTTCGGCGAGGACGATCCGTGGGTGGAGCGGCCCAACGCGGCGCGGGGGGAGTTCTACGCCGAGGTGATGCACGAGTCCGCCGACGGCTGGCGGCCGGTGTTCGTGCCCGATCAGATGCTGAAGTCGCGTGAGACGTGGGTGTACGACGCGCACTGGGAGGAGCTGGCGCAGGTGCGGTGCGCCGCGCTGGTGGTGCGGGGGCTGGACGGGGAGCTGGGGCGGGCCGAGGCGCAGGAGATGGTGCGGGTGCTGCCGCGGGGGGAGTATGCGGAGGTTGCCGATGCGGGGCATCTTGTGCATTACGACCAGCCGGAGGGATGGCGGGCCGCGATTGAGCCGTTTCTCGATGCGGTGCGGGGGGCTGGGGGCGCCTAGTGGGGTGGGGGCCCGTGTGTGTCGGCGGGTGCGGGTGCGTCGTGGTTTCTCGCGCCGTTCCCCGCGCCCCTGAAGACCTGCAGGTCCTTGTGTGCCGAAAAGGTCAGCCCTTGCTCACCGCCGTCAGGATCTCCGGCAGGCGGGACGCCGTGCGGGGGGCTGCCAGGCGGAGGCCGGACCAGGTGATCGTGGCACCGTAGGCGGCGCCCAGGGGGAGGAGGAGCCAGCCCCACTGGTCGCCGTTCTTCGCGATGTTGACCCAGATCGCCGCGACGATGACGGGGGAGCACAGCAGGGCCGCGGAGATCATGCCGCCCAGGATGGAGATCACGGCGAGGCCGGTCTGGCCGGGGGCGACGTTCTTGTAGCCCTCCTGCGGGATGGAGTACGGGAAGCGGGCGGAGGTCCAGGCGCCGGTCGCGAGCATCGCGCCGAGGAGGGCGAAGGAGAGGCCGAGCACCTCGGGCAGGCGGGGCCAGCCGCCGAGCATCGCGGTGGTCAGGACGGTGACGAGGGTCGCGTACGGCAGGGTGATCACCAGCAGGGCCAGGGCCCGCCCGCGCAGCTCGACGTAGGCGTCGTGCGGGGAGGAGATGGTCGTGGCGACCATCCAGAACGCGGAGGTGTCCTGCCCGAACTGGTTGTACATCTGGATGCCGAGCATCCCGGCGGCGAAGCACGCGAAGTAGATCGAGCCGGTGCCCTGCAGCGCGTTGAACACCGGCACGATGACGCCGATCGCCAGCGAGGTGACCCAGGCGGCCTTGGTCTTGGGATCGCGCCAGACGTAGCGCAGGCTGCGCTCCATGACCGTGCCGGTGCGGCCGGCCGGCAGCAGCCGGGCGAGGCCGCCGGCCGAGCGCCCACGGCCGACGGGCCGGTCGGTGGCGGCCTGGAGGGTGGAGCCGTCGGGGTAGGTCATCAACTTCGTCAGATGGCGCGACCATACGGCGATCAGCGCGAACAACGCGGCGGCGCTCAGGGCCAGTTGTGCGGCCGCGGCTCCGTACGAGCCCTCGCTCACCGAACGGACCGCACCGATCGCCGACGCCGGCGGCACCCATTCCAGTACGTCGGCCACCGGGTCGAGCTGCGAGAGTCCCGACGAACCCAGGTGCTGGGCGCCGAAGTTGACCAGCTGCGCCCCGATCGCGATGACCAGCCCGCTCAGCACCGCCAGATCACGGCCCTTGCGGCTGGTCAGCAGCCGGATGTTCGCGGCGGCGACGGCCCGCGCCAGGGCCACGCACACCAGCAGCGCGAGGACGACCGCCACGACGCCGACGGCGTACGCCGCGCCGCCGTGCGCGACCGCGACCACCGAACCGGTCAGCAGGAGCAGGGTGAACAGCGGCCCGATGCCCACCAGGGAGGCCGCGAGCAGAGCCCGCACCAGCGGCCGGGGCCGCAGCGGCAGCATCACCAGCCGGGTCGGGTCGAGGGTCTCGTCGCCGCTCGGGAAGAACAGCGGCATCACGGCCCAGCCCAGCGCCAGGACGGCCACCAGCAGCGTGACCACGGACAGGGCGTGCGCGTTCCCGCGCAGGGCGATCAGCCCCAGCAACTGCAGCGCCCCGAAGAGCACCACGACCACGGCCGACACGACGTAGGCGGCCCGCCGCCCGCCGGACTGCTTGAGGCCGTTGCGCAGCAGCGACAGCTTCAGCCGTACGACGACGGGGGTGATGTTCGCTTCGGTCGTCATCGTGCCCCGCCGCCCAGCCAGTCGAGGTTGGAGCCGGTGTCGCGGCCGCCCGCGCCGACGAGTTCGAGGAACGCCTGCTGGAGCGAGGCCGCCTCCCCGCGCACCTCGGTGAGGGTGCCCTGGGCGCGGATGCGGCCGGCGGCCAGGACGGCCACCCAGTCGCACAGGGACTCCACGAGCTCCATGACGTGGGAGGAGAAGACGACGGTGGCGCCCGAGGCGGTGTACCGCTCGAGCACCCCGCGGATGATCTGGGCGGACACCGGGTCGACGCCCTCGAACGGCTCGTCCAGGAAGAGCACTTCGGGATTGTGGAGGAGCGCGGCCGCGAGGCCGATCTTCTTGCGCATGCCCGTCGAGTAGTCGACGACGAGCTTGTGCTGGGCGCCGGCCAGGTCGAGCACGTCGAGCAGCTGGGTGGCCCGCTTGTCGACCTCGGCGCCGGGCAGTCCGCGCAACCGCCCGCTGTAGCCGAGGAGTTCACGTCCGGAGAGCCGTTCGAAGAGCCGGAGCCCCTCCGGCAGCACCCCGATCCGTGCCTTCACCGCCGCGGGGTCCTGCCACACGTCGTGCCCGACGACCTCCACGCTCCCCTGATCGGGCCGCAGCAACCCCGTCACCATGGAGAGAGTGGTGGTCTTCCCGGCACCGTTGGGCCCGACCAGCCCGATGAACTTCCCCGCCGGCAGGTCGAGATCGATCCCGGCGACGGCGACCTGCTGCCCGAACCGCTTCCAGAGCCCTCGCACGCGCACGGCGGCGATCCCGACCTCGTTTCCCTCTGTCATGCGGGAAACCCTAGGGGGTCGTCGCCGGGCGGGAGGATCAGCGGTCGCGTCCGCAGGCGTAGGCGAGGGGGGAGATCAGCTCCTCGGCGTCGGGCAGCCAGCGGTTGGCGGGGGTCGGGCGGCAGGCCCACTGCACGGCGCCGCGCGAGCCGAAGCGGGTGGGCGGCGCGGCCACGTACGCCCCCTCGCCGAGCGCGACCAGGTCCAGCGAGGCCGGCGACCAGCCCAGCTTGCGCACCAGTTCCGGCACCTTCACGGCCGCGCCGGGCAGGACGAAGAAGTGCATGCGCCGGTTCGGGGTGACCGTCACGGGGCCGAGCGTCAACTCCATGCGCTCCATGCGCGCGAGGGCCAGGAAGCCCGCGCTCTCCGCCACCTCGATCGCGTCGAACGTACGGCCCGTCGGCAGCAGGATCGACGCCGTCGGCTGCTTCTGCCACATCCGGCGGGCGACGGTCGCGCTGCCCGTGGCCAGCGTCGCCCAGTCCTCGCGCGCCGGATGCGCGCCGGGCACGGCGCACGCGGGCTCGGAGCAGGAGCAGTGCTGCACCCCGTCGACGGCCTCGAGCCAGGTGCCGGGGAAGACGTCCCAGTGGCGCTCCTCGGCGTAGCGTACGGCGGTCTCCAGCAGCGAATCGCCGCGCTGCTTCGGAATCTGAGCGGCTTCGGTTCCCGCGATCGTCTCTTCCACGATGAACTCAACTCCCGCACCCACCTCGGGTTACGGCCGTACCGCGCGCGGGGGAGGAGCATCGATTCCACGGCTGGGGCGCATGGATGCATGGGTGGGGGCGCGCAGGAGGAACCCCGCGGTGATCTGGGTAACCACATGCGGGGTCGGCAACTGCCTTTACCCCGGCAATCCGCGCAAGCCTCGCATTTTACGTATGGCACCGGGGCATTGATCTTCACGGCCGGATCTTTTCGCTTCAGGGGTTGTTCCCAGGGGGTACGCCATGGCCGCAAGGCCTCTCGTCGCGCGACAGCCGAACGAACGGTTGCAGGCGCTCATCCAGGAGGCGGGGTGCTCGAACGCCGGGCTCGCCCGCCGGGTCAACATGTGCGGTGCCGAGCACGGTCTCGACCTGCGCTACGACAAGACGTCCGTGGCCCGCTGGCTGCGCGGCCAGCAGCCGCGCGGACGCGCCCCCGCGATCATCGCGGAGGCGCTGGGCCGCAAGCTGGGCCGCACGGTCACGATCGACGAGATCGGCATGGCCAACGGCAAGAACCTCGCCTCGGGCGTCGGCCTCCAGTTCTCGCCGACGGTGCTGGGAGCCATCGAGCAGGTCTGCGAGCTGTGGCGCAGCGACGTGGGACGCCGGGACTTCCTGTCCGGCTCGTCCGTCGCCGCCTCCGCGCTCGTCGAGCCCAGCCGTGACTGGCTGATCTCCGCGCCCGACTCGCAGGTCTCGCGCTCGGCGGGGCCGCGGGTGGGGCAGTCGGACGTGGCCGCCGTGCGCGCGATGACGCAGGCGCTCACCGACCTGGACCACCAGTACGGCAGCGGGCATGTGCGCCCGGTCGTCGTGCACTACCTCAACAGCGTCGTCTCGGGGCTGCTGGCGGGGTCGTACCGGGAGGCGGTCGGGCGCGACCTGTTCGCCGCGGTGGCCCGGCTGACCGAGCTCGCGGGCTACATGGCCGTCGACACCGGCCAGCCCGGGCTGGCCCAGCGCTACTACATCCAGGCCCTGCGCCTCGCACAGGCGGCGGGCGACCGGGGCTACGGCGGATACGTGCTGGCCGCCTCCATGAGCCACCTCGCCGCGCAGCTCGGAAACCCGCGTGAGATCGCGCAGTTGGCGCGGGCGGCGCAGGAAGGGGCGCGGGGGCGCGTGACCCCGCGCGCGGAGGCCATGTTCCATGCGGCGGAGGCGCGCGGGCACGCGCTGATGGGCGACGCGCGCGCGACCGCCGGGGCGTCGGGGCGGGCGGTCACGGCGCTCGAGGCCGCCGACTCCGCGTCCGGGGACGACCCGGCGTGGATCACGCACTTCGACGAGGCGTATCTCGCCGACGAGTTGGCGCACTGCCACCGGGACCTCGGACAGGCCGACGCGGCGGCACGGCAGGCGCAGGAGGCACTGGACCGGCTCCCCGAGACGAAGGCGCGCAGGCGGGCCATCGGCTATGTCCTGCTGGCCACGGCGCTGGTGCAGCAGCGCGAGGTCGAGCAGGCCTGCACCACCGGGCTGAAGGCCGTGGACCTCCTCGAGACCCTGCGCTCCAACCGGGGCGCCGAGTACCTCGAGGACTTCCAGCAGCGGCTGGAGCCGTATCAGGAAGAGCCGGTGGTAAGGGAGTTCGGGGCGCGCATGGACGTGCAGGCGGCGGCCTGAGCGCCGTGCGAGCCCCGAAAAGTGGACAAATGCAGCGCTCTGTAGACCGGTTTTGTTACGGCAGTCACAGGTAAGGAGGTTGGGCCCAGAGCTGCGTGGCACCCGGCTCGGGGGACCCGGTAGCGTGAGCCGACGATTCCGAAGGTCCCCCATTCGTAGGAGTCCCGGTGACGCAGAGTGGACAGGGCGAGGAGCCCTCGCAGCGCGAAGCGCGCGAAGGCATCGTGCTGCCCTCGGACGGGAGCGAACCGCTGCTGCCGGGCATGCTGGGCGCACCGGCCCCGGCAGGCCCGTACAACGGCCGGCACAGCGGCTCGCACGACGCCACCGGCTCGTACGGCGGCCCGCAGGCCGGAGCCCCGACCGGCGGACAGGCCTGGGGCACGCCCTGGGGCCCCGGCGAGCAGCAGAGCCCGGCGCCGGGCGAGGGCTGGGGAGAGCCGCAGACCCAGTCGTGGACCGCGCCCGAGCAGCATGAGCCGCAGGCGGACCAGTGGAGAGCGCCCGCGCCCGGCCCGTCGGCGGCGCTGCCGCCGCAGAGCCCGTCCTACGGCGCCCCCGGCGCGGCCCTTCCGCCGCCCCGGCAGGGCGGCCGCCACTCCGCGCCCCTGCCGCCCGCCGACGGGTACACCGCCCAGGACCACGGGGCCCCTCTGCCGCCCGCCGACCCGGGCCCCTACGGATCTCACGCCGCCGGTGCGTACGGCGGGCCGCTGCCGCCCGCGGCCGACGAGGGCGCCACGCAGTTCATCCCGCCGATGGCCGCGCCGGCCGACGAAGGGGCGACGCAGTACATACCCCCCGTCGGACCGGGAGCACTGCCGCCCGAGGTGGGCGGCGCACCGGCCGCCTCCGAGGCGACGCAGTTCCTGGGGCGCGCGCAGCAGCCCGGTGCCGGGCCGATGCCGCCCGCGTCCGGGCCCGACGCCGAGGCCACGCAGTACATCGCCCCGGTGACCGACCAGCCCGGCGGAGCGCCGTACGGCATGGCGCACGGCGAGGACCGGCAGCCACCCGCCGAGTTCGACAACCTCTTCCGCAGCGGGCCCGGCGGCGAGAGCCCGGCCGCGGCCACCCAGCAGATGCCGCGCTTCGAGCAGCCCCAGCAGCCCGGCTACGGCCGTCCCCAGCAGCCCGCGTACGCCCCGCCAGGCGACGAGGGCCGGGGCAGGCGCGGCGGCGGCCGGGGCGGGTCGCGAATACCGCTCATCGCGGCCGTCGGCATCGGCATCGTCGTCCTCGGTGTCGGCGCCGGTGCGCTGCTCGGCGGTGGCGGGAGCGGCGGCAAGGACAAGAACCAGACGGTCTCCGCCACGGCCCCGGCGACGGACGGGTCCGCCTCGCCCGCCGCCGACCCGGCCAAGCAGCAGGCCGTCGACCTGGACAAGCTGCTCGCCGACAGCGGCGACAGCCGGGCCTCGGTGATCCGGGCGGTGGCCGACGTCAAGGGGTGCACGAACCTGGGCCAGGCGTCCACGGACCTGCGTTCCGCGGCGAAGCAGCGCAACCAGCTGGTCACCCGGCTGTCCGGTCTGTCCGTCGACAAGCTCCCGAACCACGCGGCGCTGACCACCGCGCTGACCAAGGCGTGGCAGGCGTCGGCAGCCGCCGACAACCACTACGCGGCCTGGGCCGACCAGGTCGGCGGCAAGAGGGGCTGCAAGAAGGGCCAGGCCCGCCCGAGCGGCCAGACCCAGGCCGGCAACCGCGCGAGCGGCACGGCGAGCCAGCAGAAGGCGCAGGCGGCCGGGCTGTGGAACGCCATCGCCAAGTCGTACGGTCTCACCCAGCGCCAGCCGACCCAGCTCTGACCGGCGGGGCGGGACCCGCGCCGAGGGCGCGGACGTGCACCTCAGTGCACGTCCGCGCCCTCCAGCGTCCCGGTCGCGTTGACGAACCCCTTGTCCGCCGCCACGAGCTGGCCCTGGCGCACCACCTGAAGCGTCACGTCGGCGTTGACCAGGCGCGGGAAGCCGATGGCGGCCAGCCGGCTCTCGTCGGCCCAGTGCAGCGTCGGCGTGAGACCGCCCGTGGTGACCTTCAGCCCGTCGTCGAGGGCCTTGCGTACGGTGTCGGCGGTGACGTCGCCCTTGCCCAGCGACTCGACGGCGGCCTTGAACACCGTGTACGCGATCCAGGTCGTCTGCACCCCGGCGTCCGCGGGGTCGATGCGGTTGTCGCCGAAGGCGTGCTCCCGGATCACCTTCTTCATGGGGTCCCAGCGCTTGTCGTTCGCCACCGGGTACCAGCCGGTGACGTACGACCCCTCGTACGGTCCGGACTGCCCGCCGGACTCGTTGATCACCGTCTGGTCGACGCTGTCGAGCGTGGCGGCGGTCTTCACCGCGGGATACTCCTCGCGGTCGCGCCGGAAGGAGTCCATGAAGGTGTCGGTGCGGTCCCCGAGCGCGGGGATCACGCACCCCTTCTTCGCCGGGTCGGTCGTGGTGGTCTTCAGCGCCTTCTGCGCGGGCCACGAGTACTCGGTGGTGTCGTCCGCAGCCCGCTGGTCGGCCGCGGCCGGGTGCGCGCCCGCCTTGAGGCCGGAGTCGAGCATGGCTGGCAGTTCGTCGCCCGCGATGCTGTCGGGCCGTATCAGCGCCACGGGGCCGCAGCCGCCGGCGAGTTCCTTGCCGAGACCCGCCAGCAGGGCGGGCTGGCCGCCGTTGACGGGGTAGGACAGCGGGCTGGTGAACTCGGCGGTGGTGACGCCGTAGCCGCCTATGTAGGGGATGCCGGCGCTCTCCAGCGTCGGCAGATAGGAGTCGCCGTACTGGCTGTAGGAGCCGACGACCGCGACGACGTCGTTCTTGACGGCGGTGGTCGCGCACTGCGCGGCGGCCACGCTGTCGTTGTGGTCGTTGCAGGTCAGGACCTTGAGCTGGTGGCCGGCGATGCCGCCGTGCGCGTTGACCCAGCGGGCGTAGGCCCGGGCGAAGGCGGGCATGCCGGGCTTGTTGGTCGCGCCGGTCTGCTCCGGGGCCCAGGTCATGACCGTGATCGGGCCGTCCCCGGCGCCCCCCGTGGCACCGGGGATGACCCCGCATCCGGCGGCGAGCGACGCACACGCGGCCAACGCCACCGCCGACAGCACGGTGGCTCTGCGCGGCCTGGTGTGCAGAGGACGGATGGTGTTGCGGGTGCGTCGCCGACCGGTCATGTACCCACACGCTTCCGCCACATCGCCAACCCGGGGGTGACCCTCGGTTATCGAACGGTGGCGTCGAGGTGAAATGCAGGGGGCGATGAGGCGCCCGAGCGGAAGAACGTACGATCGATGACCGTGCAAGCTCCGGAGAACTCTTCCCGCCGTGGCCGTCGCTCCCCCACCATGGGCGGCATGCCACTCAACGACATGCCGTGGTGGCGCTGGCGCAGCAATGTGCGCTCCGCGCTGCACATGCTCTCCGACCCCGTGTTCCAGCGGGAGGTCTGGCTGGCCGGTGTCGACGGGTACGGGGACGTGACCGACGCCGTCTACCGCCTGGTCGAGGACACCTGGCTGGACAACTGGTCCGCCGAGAAGTACGTCGGCACGATCTTCCGGGACTCCCAGGAGGCGGCCCTCGTCGACACCGCCGTGCTGCGGGTGCTGCGGATCATGCACCAGGTCGGGCCGGACGCCCAGGTCTCCGCGTACTTCGAGAACCAGGGCTGGCCGGAGGCGGTCCGGGCGGCCCGGGACGCGCACGTGCGGATGGCGACGGCCGACGGCGAGGACCCGGACACCCCGCCGCGCACCCTCGAGGTGCTGCGGATCATGACGCGGTCCGCCTAGCGGACCAGGGCCCGCCCGCGGGCCCGCGTATGGGACCCTGTCCTGCATGAACGAGCAGTCCACCCGAGCCGCGGCGGCCAGTGACCAGTACGTCCTCACGCTCTCCTGCCCCGACAAGCAGGGCATCGTGCACGCCGTGTCGAGCTACCTCTTCATGACCGGCTGCAACATCGAGGACAGCCAGCAGTTCGGCGACCATGACACGGGTCTGTTCTTCATGCGCGTCCACTTCTCGGCGGAGACCCCGGTGACGGTGGACAAGCTGCGCGCGAGTTTCGCGGCCATCGGCGACGCCTTCCACATGGACTGGCAGATCAGCCGGGCCGACGAGAACATGCGGATCGTCCTCATGGTCAGCAAGTTCGGGCACTGCCTGAACGACCTGCTGTTCCGGGCGCGGATCGGTGCGCTGCCGGTGGAGATCGCCGCCGTGGTGTCCAACCACACCGACTTCGCCGAGCTCGTGGGCTCGTACGAGATCCCCTTCCACCACATTCCGGTGACCAAGGAGACCAAGGCCGACGCGGAGGCGCAGGTGCTGTCGATCGTTCGCGAGAACGACGTCGAGCTGGTCGTGCTGGCCCGGTACATGCAGGTGCTCTCCGACGACCTGTGCAAGCAGTTGAGCGGGAAGATCATCAACATCCACCACTCGTTCCTGCCGAGCTTCAAGGGCGCGAAGCCGTACCACCAGGCTCACGCCCGGGGGGTCAAGCTGATCGGGGCCACGGCGCACTATGTGACCGCCGACCTCGACGAGGGGCCGATCATCGAGCAGGAGGTCGAGCGGGTGGGGCACGACGTCACGCCGGATCAGTTGGTGGCCGTGGGGCGGGACGTGGAGTGCCAGGCGCTGGCGCGGGCCGTGAAGTGGCATGCGGAGCGTCGCATTCTGCTGAACGGGCGCCGGACTGTCGTGTTCGCCTAGTCGCTCGGGGGCGTTCTGGTTCGCCGGCGGGTGCGGGTTGTCGGTGGTTGCTCGCGCAGTTCCCCGCGCCCCTAGGGGGCTGCACCGCAAGTGTCTTCAGGGGCGCGGGGAACTGCGCGGCAAGCCACGACGCACCCGCACCCGCCGACGAAACCGCACCCACCCCCGCACGCGGCGCACTACAAACGGCTCAAGGACGCCGCAGCGAACAGCACATCCCTGATCGCCGCCTTGTCACCGACCTGACCGACCGCCGCATCCGCCGGAGGCACATGCCCGGCGGCCAGGCGGCAGAACTCCACGCCGTCCAGGGCGATATGGGCGACCTCGTGCTCGGCGGAGCCCACCGCCGCGGGGGAGTCGAGGGGGATCAGCCACTCGCCGCCGCCCGAGCCCTCGATCTCCAGGCGCAGGCTGCGGCCGGGCTCACCGGCGGGGACGAGGTGGCGTCCGTGGGTGGGCGAGGCCAGCCCCGTCCGGCGGCGCTGGGCCAGCGCGGCGGGCAGCACGCGGGCCGCGAGGTCGATCATGCGGTGCAGATGGCGCGGGGCGGGCGGGCCGTAGGGGTAGTCGACGGCCTCGGCGATGTCCTCCGCGTGCACCCAGCACTCGAAGGCCCGGTCCACCATCGCGTCGTGCAGCGGCAGTTCGAAGTCGCCGTAGGAGACCGCGAGGCGTGCGGAGCCGGTGCCGCCGCCCGCGAAGGCCACCGTGCGGACGAGGTCGTGGGTCTGCTCCCGCCAGGGTGCCCGGATGGAGCGGCCGGGCGGGACGTGCGCGGTGCGCCAGTACGTCTCCGTGCGGGTCCGGGGCGAGGGGCCCTCCGCGGCGGCCTCGCCCAGCGGGTCGTCCAGGCCGAGGGCGACCGCGACCAGGCCGTCGACCGACAGCAGGTGGGCGATGACGCCGGCGACGGTCGTACGGCGGCTCGCCGGGCCCTCGCCGTCGAACCAGCGCAGCCGTACGGGCGCGTGCCACTCGGCGTCCCCGATGTCCTGGAGCAGTGCGTCCAGGCGGGCGGTCTCGGCGTCGTACGGAGCCGCCCACCCGGGGACCGGGATGCGCGGCGGGCGCCGGTCGAGGCAGCCGTCCAGGACGCGGGTGCGCAGGGCCGGGTCCAGGTCGAGGGTCTCCTGCGGGTGCAGCAGGCCGACCGCCTCGCGCAGCCGCAGCGCCTCCTCGGCACAGGTGCCGCACTCGCCCAGGTGCTCCTCCACGGCCGCCGTCTCCTCCGGCGAGCAGGCGGCCAGCGCCCAGGCGCCGAGGAGCGACTTCAGCACCGGGTGCTCCAGCACGAGGGGGACGGGCCGCGGTGGCGGGTCGTCCAGGTTCGCCGGCGCGGGCAGCGGCCGGCACCCGTCTTCCACGGAGGAACGGGGCATGGGTATGCGGGGCGGCCGGTCGGGGTCCTTGCCGGTGCCACCGCCGTTCGCGGGGCCGCCCGGGACGCCGGGCTCCCGCTGCCGCCCGGTCCTGCTGCCCTGCTCCTCCTTGTCGTCCTTGCCCTCGAAGCCACCGGACTCGAAGCGGTCGGCGTCGCCTGCGTCGTTCACGCGGCACCCCCGTAGCCGGGCGGGGCCCCGGGTGCGCCGGCGTCGTGGGCGGTGGACAGCAGCTGCAGGCCCAGGCGGAGCCGGCGGCGGGCCTCGTCCTCGGTGACGCCGAGGTCGGCCGCGGTCTGGCGGTAGTCGCGGCGCTGGAAGTAGGCCAGCTCCAGGGCGGCGCGCAGCGGGACGGGCATGGACTGGACGATGTAGTCGGCGCGGGCGGCGATCGAGGCGCGGCGGACCCTGCGCTCCAGCTCCTCGGCGGAGCCGCCGGAGCCCTGGGCCATGGCGGCGGTCTCGGTGGCGCGCAGCCGCTGCACGGCGAGGCGGTGGGTCAGCGTGGCGACCCAGGAGCGCAGGGGGCCCTGCCTCGGGTCGTAGGACTCGGGGTGCTCCCACACGTGCACGAACACCTCGCGGGTGATGGTGTCCGCGGCACGCTCGTCACCGAGGACGCGGTGGGCGAGGCCGTGGACGAGCGAGGCGAACCGGTCGTAGAGCTCGCCGAGGGCGGCCGCCTCACCGCGTGCGAGCCGCTGCTGCATCTTGCGGTCCCAGCGGGGCGGTACGTCCTTCTTCGCCATGCGGCCCCCTCACCCGTGTGTCTGCCTCGACCCAGCCTGCGTCCATCGTCTCCTCGAATGTAGTCGGCACGTCCGACGGCGCACGCCCCTTTGTGCCATTGGGCGCCCCCCGGGCGGCCGGAGGTGATAGTGCGAGTTCCGCCTACCCGGTTCACATCTGATCGAACAGGATCGAAGGCGAACAAAACAAGCCGTTTCCGATCGCTTTTCGTTTCTGGCGCTGTGTTTCAGGGAACGGCGGCTGGGCAGCCGCGCTGCAAGGAAGCGAAGGGGTGGCTTCCGGTTGAGTGGGGGTCCGGCGAACGAAGGGCATGGTGGTGGCGTTCTATGTGATCGGTGGCGAGCAGGGCGAATGGACCGTGCTCAATGTGTCGGGCGAGCTGGACCTGGTCACGTCGCCGGTGCTGCGGCAGCGGGTGCACGACGTCGTGGCCGACGGCCGCCACAGCCTGGTCCTCGATCTCTCCGAGGTCTTCTTCTGCGACTCCAGCGGCGTCGGCGTGCTCATCGCCGCCCGCCGTCTGATCCGCTCCTGCCAGGGCAGCCTGCGGCTGATACTCCCGGCGCGGGGCGCGGTCGACGGCTCCCATGTCAACCGTGTCCTCGGCGCCCTCGGCGTGCGCCGTCTGTTCGACGTGTACGCCGACGTGGACGACGCCGTCTCCGAGGAGGCGGGCCCGCTCTCGGCTTAGCAAGCACCGGGGGCTTCTGCCACATCGTTGTCCCAAAATTCCCTCGGTCTTGGCACAAGCGTCGCTTTCCGCAGCCCGAAGGGCCCGCTGCGTCGTACGCTCCCGTGCAGATGCACCCGACGTGACGTGAGGCGGCCCGAAAGACATGGTCAGCAGCGAGTACGAGCGCAGGATCGCGGCCCGGTTCGCCACCTTCGACCAGGACGGCAACGGCTATATCGACCGCGAGGACTTCAACGTGGCGGCCAAGGCGCTGCTCGCCGAGTTCGATGTCGCGGCCCGCTCCGACAAGGGCCAGGCGCTGTACGCCGGCGCCGAGGCGTTCTGGCAGGGCATGGCCGGCATGGCGGACCGCGACGGCGACCAGCGCATCACCCGCGAGGAGTTCGTGAACGGCGCGGTCAAGCGGCTGCGCGACAACCCCGACCGGTTCGCCGAGATCGCCCGGCCCTTCCTGCACGCGGCCCTCGCCATCGCGGACACCGACGGTGACGGCGCGGCCACGGTCGAGGACACCGCGCGCGTGCTGAGAATCCTCGGCGCGGGCGAGGACGTCGCGGGTGCGAGCGCCGCCGTGCTCGACGCCGACGGCGACGGCAGGGTCGGCGAGTCGGAGATCGTCCCGGCGTTCGCCCGCTACTTCACGGTCCCGGAGTAGCGCTCCCGCAGCTTGTACTTGAGCACCTTGCGCAAGGTGTCGTTGCGCGGAAGGGCGTCCACCACCTCCAGCTGCTCCGGGAGCTTGTGCACCGACAGCCCTTCCGCGCGCAGATACGACGTCAGCTCCTCCAGGGGCGGGTCCCCGGCTCCGGGCCGCCGCTCCACCACGGCGCAGACCCGCTCCCCGCGCTCGGCGTCCGGCAGCCCGATCACGGCGACGTCCCCGACGGCCGGGTGGGCCGCCAGCAGGTCCTCGATCTCCTTCGCCGAGATGTTCTCGCCCTTGCGGATGATCACGTCCTTGAGCCGCCCGGTGAGCACCAGATGCCCGCTCTCCGTCACCCGCCCCAGGTCACCGGTGCGCAGGAACCCCTCCGCGTCGAAGGCCTCCGCGGTCTGCGCGGGGTCCAGATAGCCCTGGCACACGGCCTCCCCGCGCAGCCGGACCTCCCCGCCGGCGATCCGTATCTCCATGCCCTCCGGCGGCCGGCCCTCCGTCGTCGCCAGGTTCTCCGCGGTGTCGTCCGGCGCCCCCATGGTGATCATCGGCACCTCGGTCATGCCGTAGCCGTGCGTGAGCTGCACCCCCATCTCGCGTACGACGGCGTGGTACACCTCCGGCGGCTTGGGCGCCCCGCCGCCCGCGAGGAGCCGTAGCGAGGGAATGACCTTGGTGTCCGGCTGCTTGCGCTGCTCGGCGAGGAACATCGAGTAGAACGCCGTCGAGCCGCCCGCGACCGTCACGCGGTGCCTGCGGTAGCCCTCCAGCGCGTCCGGCAGCGCGAACTGCTCGAACATCACCGCGGGGAAGCCGTACAGCAGCAGCATCACCGTGTAGTCGGGCCCGGCGATGTGCGCGTAGGGGAAGGCCATCGAGCCCACGTCGTCCTCCGACAGGTGCAGCGCGTGCGCGAGGCACGAGCCGCCCGCGATCAGCGAACGGTCGGTGTGCAGTACGCCCTTGGGGTCGGAGGTGGTGCCCGAGGTCCAGTAGATCCAGCGCACGGAGGTGCCCTCGGCGGGCGGGGCGGGCAGCACGGACGGGTCCCCTTCGGGCAGGTCGTCGTACGCCTCGAAGACGCCCTTGGCGTCCAGCCGCCGTGCCATCGCGGTGTGGTCGAAGCCGCGCCACTCGCCGGGGACGGCGAAGTACTCGGCCTTGGACTCGCGCAGGGCGAAGGCGACCTCGCGGTCCCGGTAGAAGGGGATGATCGGTGTCTGCACGGCGCCGAGGCGGGCCAGCGCGAAGGTCAGCAGGGCCGTCTCCAGACGGGTCGGCAGCTGCCAGGCGACCACCGTGCCGGGGCGTACGCCCATGTCGTACAGGCCCGCCGCCACGCGCTCGGCCCCCGTGCGCAGCTCGCCGAAGCTCAGGGAGCGGTCGTCCTGGAGGAGGACCGGGCGGCCGGGGGTGAGGTCGGCGCGGCGGGCGAGCAGGTCCCAGAGGGTGCGGGACGCGCTCAGTGCGTGGGCGGTGTCGGTCACGGCGGCCCCCTCGATTGAGCTGACGGGCTGTCAGATCGTGCGCAGAGCGTAGGGCTCGGCGCCTTGTCGGTCCAGGGGTGCGGGGCTAGCCTGCTTGGCGAACAGATCTGACGGTCCATCAGAAAACAGTCGCGTCAGGCGGAGGGGACCCATGACCGAACTGCCCCGCATCATCAGCGTCGACGACCATGTGATCGAACCCGCCCACCTCTTCGAGACGTGGCTTCCGGCGAAGTACCGCGAACGGGGCCCGCAGCCCCTGACCGCGGGCATCGGCGAACTCGCCTACGTCGCCGGCAAGTACCAGATCACGATGGACCCGGAGGGCCAGCCGACCGACTGGTGGATCTACGAGGACCTGAAGTTCCCGTACAAGCGCAACATCGCCGCCGTCGGCTTCGACCGCGACGAGATGACCCTGGAGGGGATCACCCGGGAGGAGATGCGGCGCGGCTGCTGGGACCCCAAGGCCCGGCTGGAGGACATGGACCTCAACCACGTCGAGGCCAGCCTCTGCTTCCCCTCCTTCCCGCGCTTCTGCGGGCAGACCTTCGCCGAGGCGCACGACAAGGAGGTCGCGCTGGCCTGTGTGCGCGCCTACAACGACTGGATGGTCGAGGAGTGGTGCGGCGACAGCGGCGGCCGGCTCATCCCGCTGTGCCTGATCCCGCTGTGGGACGTGGAGCTGGCGGTCGCGGAGATCAGGCGCAACGCCGCGCGTGGCGTCAGAGCGGTGACCTTCTCCGAGATCCCCACCTACCTCGGCCTGCCGTCCATCCACTCGGGCTACTGGGACCCGTTCTTCGCGGTCTGCCAGGAGACCGGCACGGTCGTCAACATGCACATCGGCAGCAGCTCCCAGATGCCGGCCGCGTCCCCGGACGCGCCGCCCGCCGTCCAGGCGTCGCTGAGCTTCAACAACGCCATGGCCTCGATGATGGACTACCTGTTCAGCGGGGTCCTCGTGAAGTTCCCGCGCCTCAAACTCGCCTACTCCGAAGGGCAGATGGGCTGGATCCCGTACGCCCTGGAGCGTGCCGACGACGTGTGGGAGGAGCACCGCGCCTGGGGCGGGGTCCGGGACCTGGTGCCCGATCCGCCGTCGACGTACTACTACCGGCAGATGTTCTGCTGCTTCTTCCGCGACAAGCACGGGGTCGCCTCGCTGGACGTGGTCGGGCGCGACAACGCCACCTTCGAGACGGACTACCCGCACGTCGACTCGACCTTCCCGCACACCAAGGAGATCGCCCTCGACCATGTGAAGGGGCTCGACGACGAGACGGTCTACAAGCTGATGCGGGGCAACGCCATCCGCATGCTCGGCCTCGATCTCGACCTGGACCGCTAGTGGACCTGTCGTACACCCCGCAGGAGGAGGAGTTCCGGGCGCGGCTGCGGGAGTGGCTCGGCAAGGCGCTGCCGACGCTGCCGGACAAGCCGTCCCCGCAGGACTGGCCCGCGCGCAGGGCGTACGACCTCGGCTGGCAGCGGATGCTGTACGAGGCCGGGTACGCCGACGTCCACTGGGACGCCTCGCCGACCATCCGGCTGATCTTCCTGGAGGAGACCGAGCAGGCCGGAGCGCCCTACGTGGGGGCGAACTTCGTCGGGCTGCTGCACGCGGGTCCGACGATCGCGGCCGAGGGGACGCCGGAGCAGCGGGCGCGCTGGCTGCCGCCGGTGCTGCGCGGTGAGGAGGTCTGGTGCCAGGGCTTCAGCGAACCGGACGCCGGCTCCGACCTCGCGGCACTGCGCACGCGCGCGTGGCGGGACGGCGACGACTACGTGGTGCGCGGGTCGAAGATCTGGACCTCGCACGCCGAAGTGGCCGACTGGTGCGAGCTGTTGGTCCGCACCGATCCCGCGGCGCCGAAGCACCGGGGCATCAGCTGGCTCGCGATGCCCATGGACGCCCCGGGGATCACCGTACGGCCGCTGCGGACGCTGGCCGGGTCGGCCGAGTTCGCCGAGGTGTTCCTCGACGACGTGCGGGTGCCGGTCGCGAACCGGGTCGGCGAGGAGAACGACGGCTGGCGCGTGACCATGGTGACGCTGTCCTTCGAGCGCGGCACGGCGTTCGTGGGCGAGGTGGTCGCCTGCCGGCGCGTGCTGGGCGAACTCGCAGCCGAGGCCCGCGGCAACGGCCGCTGGGACGACCCCGTGCTCCGGCGGCGGCTCGGCAGGCTCAACGCGGAGTTCCGGGCGCTGTGGCGGCTGACGCAGTGGAACGTCAGCGAGGCGGAGGCCTCCGGCGGGGTGCCGGGGGTGGGGGGTTCGGTGTTCAAGCTGCGTTACTCGCATGCTCGGCAGGAGTTGTACGACGCCGCGGCGGAGGTGCTGGGGCCGGACTCCCTGGACCTGGACCGGCCGTGGATGCCCGACCGGCTGTCGTCGCTGTCGTACACGATCGCGGCGGGGACTTCGCAGATTCAGCGGAACATCGTGGGCGAGCGGGTGCTCGGGCTGCCGAAGGGGAGGTGAGCGGTGCGGTTTCAATTGACGGAGGTTCAGCGGGCGTTGCGCGGCGCTGTGCGGGCTGCGATCGGTCGTCGCGCGGCCAACGGTTCGTCGTGGCTGGTCGCGCCCCGCGGCGGAGCCGCAGATCGATACAGCCCCGCGCCCCTGAACGGCACTGCACGGACCGGCGATTCACAGCACCGTCTGGATCGGGATTTCTGGCGGGAACTCGGTGAGCTGGGGTTCTTTTCGCTGCGCATGTCCGAAGCAGACGGAGGAGCCGGACTCGGTCTGCCCGAGGCTGTGTTGGTGTTCGAGGAGGCCGGGCGGGCGTTGGTGCCCGGGCCGCTGATCGCCACGCACCTCGCCGCCGGGGAGGTCCCGGGCGCGGCGGAAGGGGAGGTCGTCGTGGCCGCCGCCGACGGGCGGCTCGTGGAGTGGCTGGACGAGGCCGACGTCGTGCGGCGGGGCGCCGAGGGGGCCGTACCGATGAAGTCGGTGGACCCGCTCACGCCCCTGCACCGGGTCCCCGCGCCGGCACGCACCGACCCCGTCGCCGTTCTGCTGACCTCCGCCGAGCAGCTCGGCACGGCCACGCGGGTGTGTGAGCTGGCCGTGCAACACGCCCGGACGCGCGAGCAGTTCGGGCAGCCGATCGGGGCCTTCCAGGCGGTCAAGCACCTGTGCGCGCAGATGCTGGTGCGGGCCGAGGTCGCCCGCGCCGCGGTCTACGCGGCAGCCGTCACCGCCGACCGGGCCGACATCGCCGCGGCCCGGCTGCTCGCGGACGAGGCCGCCGAGCGCGGCGCCCGCGACTGCCTCCAGGTGCACGGCGGCATGGGCTTCACCTGGGAGAGCGAGGTCCACCTGCATCTGAAGCGGGCCTGGGTCCGGGCGCAACGTGGCGGTGACGCTACGGAGAGTGAGGAGCTGCTCGCGGCCGATCTGGCCGTATGACCGGCACGGGCCTGCGATGTCACGGAATCCGACCTCGCAGATGTCGCGGATTGTGGCATACCGGAATTACGGAGCGTTGATATCGGGTTGTGTCCTATGCGTGACCCGTCACGTCCTGGAGTCGGCGCCCCGCTCCGGTACCTTCTGTGGGATGCGAGTCGTTCCGAGCGCGTGCCGTGCCGGTGTCGCCCCCGGGGTGATGCCCAAACAGGCCTGTTCGACTCCTCGCGGTGAGCGTCGCACAGTATGCCGCACGGGTACTCCTTCGCGCTGGAATATGCCCGAAGCGCTTGTTGGCGTGACTGTACGTCAACCATGCTGTCGTTTAAGGGATTCACGTTCCGTGACCCCTGCTCTGGGCTCTGTACTGGCCGTTGTTCTGGCCATGCAGAAAATGGCTACGATCGTGGCCCTCGTCGCGGCGCGGACGTGGCACGGGGTCATGTGTCCGCCGGTTCGGATGGTGTGAGCGGTGCAGGTGCTTCAGGTGCAGCTGGAAGTCCGGCCCGACCCTGCGGAGGTGGGGCGAGCCCGAAAGTGGGCCCGTTCGCGTCTCGCCGGGTCCGGCATAGAGGCCGACGAGCCGCTCGCCGAGACGCTGATCCTGCTCGTCTCCGAACTGGTCACCAACGCCGTGGTGCACACCGGCTGTCCGGCCGTCCTGCGCCTGTCCCTGCCCGGTGTGGCCGGTGAGTCGGCCACCGTCCGCCTGGAGGTGGCCGACAGCAGTGACCGGGCCCCCGTGCCCCGCTGCGCCGACGGTGACGCGACCGGCGGCCGCGGCCTCGCCCTCGTCGACGGTCTCGCCGACCGCTGGGGCTGGAGCCCCGAGGGTGCCGGCAAGCGCATCTGGTGCGAACTCGACCGCTGCGCACAGTCCCGCCAGGAGGCGGAGTCCTGCATGGGTGGGGCGCCGTTGTACGAGGGGCTGGCGTTCGAGGCGGTGTGACCGGCGCACGGAAGCGGGGAATCCGGTCAGGTCGGTGCACGGTCGCAAAGACCGCTGTCCTGTCAGGTCCGGCCGGGTGCGATGCGCCGGGACGTGCTTCTGTGCGCGCCCATGGCAAATCAGGGCTTAAGTAATAAATCCCCGTAGGGGTGTTGACGCAGCGTGTCCGTTTGATCACCCTATTGGTCTGCGGGTCGCCGTGAGGGGACGGCAAGGGCTTCGGTGACGGGAGCCCTCGTCGAGCGCGGGTCGCGGTTCGGCGCCGGTTCCGCCCAAGGGCCAGGCGGAATCGGCGGGGTGCGCCGAAGTCGGTCGGCGGTGCGTGGTGCCGCGCTCGGGACGGTGGGGGTCCTTCCCGCTCGAGTGCAGCAGAGAGTGGGAGGTGCGCCGCCGGCCGTATGTCCTTACAGGACGGCGACCGGCGCCACGGGGGTTCCCGTGGCGCCGACGAACGGCTCGGGCATCGCCGAGAGCAGGAACGCGTACCGGCCAGCTTCTCCACAGGCTGTGGACAACTCTTCGAGATTCCAGTTCTGGCCCTGCAGCATGCCCATCTCCACCAGGTCGAGCGCGTGCACGGGCAGCCACAGATCCTCGATCTCGGGAGGGAAGATCTCGAAGGTGAGGGTGTCGTTGGCCACGGCGGCGACATCGCGCGCGTGGAACCACTCCGGCGTGCGGACCGAGAGGCCCGGTGAGGGGTAGCCGTACGCCTCCCTGTCCCCGGCGAGGCAGACCTGGATCTGCCCGGTCCGTACGAGGACGATGTCGCCGGCCCGCACGCGGGTACCGCCGAACTCCTCCGCGGCATCCAGGTCCTCGGGGGTGACCGCGTGCCCGCCCGCCAGCCGGTCCACGCCCCGCGCACGGGCCACGTCCAGCAGCACCCCGCGCGAGACGATGTGCCGCGCCTTGTCGATGCCGGCGAACTCGGCGCCGCCGTGCGCCGTGACGGTGCCGGCCGGGCGGCCGTTGTAGAGCCGTCCCGAGTGCGAGACGTGGGGCAGCGCGTCCCAGTGGGTGGCCGCCTGGAGGCCCATGGTCACGGCGTCGTCACTGCAGGCGACCGTGCCGGGACCGAACAGCTCCTGGTTGATCTGCACCATCGTGTGCAGGGGGTTGACCCGGCCCGGGATCATCCCGGTCTGCACGCCGTCCTGCCTCAGGGGCAGGGCGAGCGGGACGCGACGGCCCGTGCGGACGGCCGCGGCGGCCTCGCGCACGACCTCGTCGGTGATCAGGTTGAGCGTGCCGATCTCGTCGTCGGAGCCCCAACGGCCCCAGTTGTTCACGCGCTTGGCGATCTCGTGGAACGAATCCGGCAACGACATCGGTCCTCCCCGGGGGCTTGTCTCCAGGTATCTGACGGGTCATAAAATCTAACGGTCCGTCAGAAACCGCGGGAAGGGGCCGGACGTGGGGAACTTCTTGGCAGGCAAGGTCGTCGCCGTGACGGGCGCCGGGCGGGGCATCGGGCGGGCGGTCGCACTGGCCGCGGCGGCCGAGGGCGCGAGGGTCGTGGTCAACGACTACGGCGTCTCCGTCGACGGCGCCTCCCCGGCCAGCGAGATCGCCGAGGCCGTCGTCAAGGAGATCGAGGCGGCGGGCGGGGAGGCGGTCGCCGTCGCCGACGACATCTCCACCATGGCCGGCGGGCAGCGGGTGGTGGATGCCGCGCTGGCTTCGTACGGGCGGCTCGACGGGGTCGTGTGCGTCGCCGGGATCCTGCGTGAGCGGATGCTGTTCAACATGTCCGAGGAGGAGTGGGACCCGGTCGTCGCCACGCATCTGAAGGGGACGTTCACCGTGTTCCGGGCCGCCTCGGCGGTGATGCGGAAGCAGCGGGCGGGGACGCTGATCGGGTTCACCAGCGGCAACCACCAGGGGTCGGTGTCGCAGGCCAACTACAGCGCGGCGAAGGGCGGGATCATCTCGCTGGTGCGGAGCGCCGCGCTCGGCCTGCACAAGTACGGGGTGACGGCCAACGCCGTGGCGCCTGTCGCCCGTACGCGGATGTCGGCGAACGTCCCGACGGAGCTCGCGGAGATGGGGGAGCCGGAGGACGTGGCGGCTCTCGTGGTCTATCTGCTGTCGGAGCGGGCCAAGGAGTACGGGGTGACGGGGCAGGTGTACACGATCGCCGGGGCGAAGCTGGCGGTGTGGGCCCAGCCGTACGAACTGCGTTCAGCTTTCGCGGAAGGGGGTTCCTGGACGCCGGAGACGATCGCGGAGTTCCTGCCGGGGTCCGTGGGAGTGGATCCGATGCCGATGCTTGAGCGGCTGGCGGCGATGGAGAGGGCGGCGGTGCGGGGGGAGCGGCCCAACGCCTAGGGGGTTGGGGGTTCTGTTGTGTGGCGGGTGCGGGTCTGGTGTGGCTTGTCGCGCAGTTCCCCGCGCCCCTAAAAGCCTTGCAGCTAGGGAGTCTCCGTGGATTTCGGGTTCAGTGGTGAGGACGAGGCGTTTCGCTGTGAAGTGCGGGAGTGGCTCGGGGTTCATGCCTCGGGCGCGAAGGACCGGCGGAGCTGGGAACAGACCCTTGGCGTGGACGGGTGGGTCGGGATCGGGTGGGGGGAGGCGGGGTTCGGGAACCGGACCGCCTCGCTCACTCAGCAGGTGGTCTGGGCCGAGGAGTACGCGCGGTCGGCCGCGCCGCCGCGGTCCGGCCACATCGGGGAGAACCTGCTCGCGCCGACGCTGCTGGCGCACGGGACGGACGAGCAGAAGGCGCGTTTCCTGCCGGAGATCGCGAGGGGGCGGGAGCTGTGGTGCCAGGGGTACAGCGAGCCCGGGGCGGGATCGGATCTCGCCGGGATCCGGACCAAGGCCGAACGGGGCCCGGACGGGACGTACCGGATCAGCGGGCAGAAGATCTGGACCTCTCTCGCCCATGAGGCCGACTGGTGCTTCGTGCTGGCGCGGACCGAGCCCGGATCGACGCGGCACCGCGGGCTGAGCTTCCTGCTCGTGCCGATGGACCAGCCCGGGCGCATCGAGGTGCGGCCGATCCGGCAGATGACCGGGACGAGCGACTTCAACGAGGTCTTCTTCGACGGGGCTTGTGCGCGTGCGGAGCATGTCGTGGGTGGCCTGGGGGGCGGCTGGCAGGTCGCCATGAGCCTCCTGGGGTTCGAGCGGGGGGTGTCCACGCTCGCCCAGCAGATCGGGTTCGCGGCCGAGTTGGGGCGGGTCGTCGAGGCGGCCGTGAAGTCGGGGGCCGTCGCCGACCCCGTCGTACGGGAGCGGCTGGTGCGGCAGTGGGCCGAGCTGCGGGCCATGCGATGGAACGCCCTGCGGACACTGGGGAGTTCGCGGGACGCCGGGGCGCCCAGCGCGGCGAAGCTGCTGTGGGGCGGCTGGCACCAGCGGCTCGGGGAGCTGGCCATGGAGGTGCGCGGGGCGGCCGCCGCGGTCGGGCCGGCCGACTGGTCGTCCGCGGCGCCGTACGAACTCGACGCGTTGCAGCACCTGTTCTTCTTCTCCCGGGCCGACACCATCTACGGCGGCTCGGACCAGGTTCAGCGCACGATCATCGCCGAGCGCGTGCTCGGCCTGCCGAGGGAGCCCAAGGGAGTCGCCTGATGCGCGGAGTGCTGTTCGACGGCAAGCGGGTCGAGGTCGTGGACGACCTGGAGGTGCGGGACCCGGGACCGGGGGAGGTGCTGGTCGCGATCTCGGCGGCCGGGCTGTGCCACAGCGATCTGTCCGTGGTGGACGGGACCATCCCCTTCCCCGTCCCCGTGGTGCTGGGGCACGAGGGGGCGGGCGTGGTCGAGGCCGTCGGCGCCGGGGTCACGCATGTCGTGCCCGGCGACCATGTGGCCCTGTCCACGCTCGCCAACTGCGGTACGTGCGCGGAGTGCGACCGCGGGCGGCCGACGATGTGCCGGCAGGCGATCGGGCGGCCGGGGCGGCCGTTCTCGCGGGACGGGCGGCCGGTGTACCAGTTCGCCTCGAACTCCGCGTTCGCGGAGCGGACCGTGGTGAAGGCGGTGCAGGCGGTCCGGATCCCCAAGGACATCCCGCTGCCGTCCGCCGCCCTGATCGGGTGCGGGGTGCTGACCGGGGTGGGGGCCGTGCTCAACCGGGCGCGGGTGGACCGCGGGGAGTCGGTCCTCGTCATCGGCACCGGCGGCATCGGGCTCAACGTCATCCAGGGCGCCCGGATCGCGGGGGCGATGCCGATCGTCGCCGTCGACGCGAACCCGGCGAAGGAGGCGGTGGCCCGGCAGTTCGGGGCGACGCACTTCCTGACGTCGACGGACGGGGTGAAGGACATCCTGCCCACGGGGGCCGACCACGCCTTCGAGTGCGTCGGGCGGGTGGAGCTGATCCGGCAGGCGGTCGACCTGCTGGACCGGCACGGCCAGGCGGTGCTGCTCGGAGTCCCGCCGGCGACCGCGGAGGCGTCCTTCCTCGTCTCCTCCATGTACCTCGACAAGTCCATCCTGGGCTGCCGGTACGGGTCCTCACGGCCGCAGCGGGACATCGCCCTCTACGCCGAGCTGTACCGGGCCGGGCGGCTGCTGCTGGACGAGCTGGTGACGGAGACCTATCCCGTGGAGGACTTCGAGAAGGCCGTGGCCGACGCGGAGGCGGGGCGGGTCGCGCGCGGGGTGCTCACGTTCTGACGCCGGTGGCCCTCACATCCTGACGCCGGTCCGGAAGGTGCGGCGGTAGGCGGTGGGGGTGACCCCGAGCGCCGTCTGGAGGTGCTGCCGCATCGACTGCGCCGTGCCGAACCCGGCCTGCTGCGCCACCTGGTCCACGGACAGGTCACTGGACTCCAGCAGGTGCCGCGCCCGCTCCACGCGCTGCTGGGTCAGCCACTGGCCGGGGCTGACGCCGACCTCCTCGCGGAAACGACGCGTGAAGGTGCGTACGGACATGGACTCCTGGGCCGCCATGTCGCGCAGCTGGAGCGGCTCGTGCAGCCGGCCGAGCGCCCAGGCGCGGGCGCCGGTGGTGGTGGCCAACTGGGGCTCGGGCACGGGGCGTTCGATGTACTGCGCCTGCCCGCCGTCCCGGTGCGGCGGCACGACCGTGCGGCGGGCCACCTCGTTGGCGACCGCCGTGCCGTGGTCGCGGCGCACCATGTGCAGGCACAGGTCGATGCCGGCCGCGACGCCCGCGGAGGTCAGGACGTCGCCGTCGTCGATGAACAGCACGTCCGGGTCGACGTCGATCTTCGGGAAGAGGCGCTGGAGCTGGTCGGTCTCCGCCCAGTGCGTGGTCGCGGGCCGGCCGTCCAGGTAGCCGGCGGCGGCGAGGACGAACACGCCGGTGCAGATCGAGGCGAGCCGGGTGCCGGGCCGGATGTGAGCGAGGGCGGCGGCCAGCTCGGCGGTGAGCACGCCCTCCTCGAAGACCGGGCCGAGTTCGTACGACGCCGGGACGACCACGGTGTCGGCGGTGGCCAGCAGTTCCGGGCCGTGCGCGACCGTGATCGAGAAGTCGGCGTCGGTCCGCACCGGGCCCGGCGGCCGGACCGAGCAGGTCATGACCTCGTACAGCCGGCGCCCCGCCGCGTCCTTGGGGCGCCCGAAGATGCGGTGCGGGATGCCCAGCTCGAAGGGGAGCAGTCCGTCCATGGCGAGGACGACGACGCGGTGCGGGCGGAACTCCGTGGCGGTGTCCATGACCGTATCCATGGCCCGATTCTAACGAATGCTGTCCTTCGGGCCAGTGGTTGCGATCGCTTCCGGCCTGGATGCTCTATGTCGTGACCCAGACAACCGAGGCCGCAGCCGCCGCAGAGGACACCCCGACCAGCAAGAGGCCGCGCCCGCGGCGGAGCCGCAGAACGTCACTGCACATGGCCTGGTTCGTCGCCGCCGTCACCTTCGTGACGATCATCGGCGCGGCCGCCTTCCGTTCCCTTCCCGGGCTGCTGATCGACCCGCTGCACCAGGAGTTCGGCTGGTCGCGCGGCACCATCGGCGCGGCGGTCTCCGTCAACCTCGCGCTCTACGGCCTCACCGCCCCGTTCGCGGCGGCCCTGATGGACCGCTTCGGCATCCGCAAGGTCGTCGCCGTGGCCCTGACCGTGATCGCGGTCGGCTCCGGCCTGACCGTGTGGATGACGGCGGCCTGGCAGCTGATGCTCTGCTGGGGGCTGCTGGTGGGCCTCGGCAGCGGCTCGATGGCCCTGGCCTTCGCCGCCACGGTCACCAACCGCTGGTTCACCGAGCGCCGGGGCCTGGTGACGGGCATCCTCACCGCCGCCTCGGCCTCCGGACAGCTGATCTTCCTGCCCGTACTGTCCTGGATCGTCGAGAAGCACGACTGGCGGCCGGCGGCCGTCACGGTTGCCCTCGCCGCCCTCGCGGTGGTCCCTTTCGTCTGGCTGCTGCTGCGCGACCACCCGGCGGACGTGGGCCTGAAGCCGTACGGCGCGCAGGAGTTCGTGGAGAAGCCCCCGCCCGCGCAGGGCGCCGCCCGCCGAACGATCAACGTCCTGGTGAAGGCCTCCCGCACCGGCACCTTCTGGCTGCTCGCCGGGACCTTCGCGATCTGCGGTGCCTCCACCAACGGCCTGATCCAGACCCACTTCGTGCCCGCCGCCCACGACCACGGCATGCCCGTCACGGCGGCGGCCTCGCTGCTCGCGGTCATCGGCGTCTTCGACGTCGTCGGCACGATCGCCTCCGGCTGGTTCACCGACCGCTTCGAACCGCGCCGCCTGCTGGCCGTCTACTACGCCCTGCGCGGCATCTCGCTGCTGTTCCTGCCGATGCTGCTGGCGCCGTCGGTCCACCCGCCGATGCTGTTCTTCATCGTCTTCTACGGCCTCGACTGGGTCGCCACCGTCCCGCCGACCGTCGCCCTGTGCCGCGAGCAGTTCGGCGACGACAGTGCCATCGTCTTCGGCTGGGTGCTCGCCTCCCACCAGGTCGGCGCCGCGCTCGTGGCCTTCCTCGGGGGCGTGGCCCGTGACGTCTTCGGCTCCTACGACATGGTCTGGTACGCCTCCGGCGCCCTGTGCGCGGCGGCGGCGCTGATGGCGCTGGTGATCCGGCGCAGGCCGGCGCCCGTGCCCGCGGCGGTCACGGCGACGGCGTAGAGGAACCGGCCTGGACGAACCGGCCCTTGTGGAAGAGCAGCGGCTCCCCGTCCTCGTCGCCGGCGCCCAGCGCGTCCACCCGGCCCACCACGATGAGATGGTCGCCTCCGGTGTGCACCGCGTGGATCGTGCAGTCGATCCACGCGAGCACGCCGGCCAGGCGCGGGGAGCCGGAGACCGGTGCCGCGTCGTGGGCGACGCCCGCGAACTTGTCCGCGCCGCTCACCGCGAAGGACCGGCACAGTCCGCCCTGGTGGCCGGCGAGGACGTTGACGCAGAAGACGCCCGCACGGGCGATGCGCGGCCAGGTCGTCGACGTACGGCCGACCATGAAGGCGATCAGCGGCGGGTCGAGGGAGAGGGACGAGAACGACTGGCAGGCGAAGCCGGCGGGGGCGTCCTCGCCGGGGGCCGCCGGGGCGGTGACGACGGTGACGCCCGTCGCGAAGCTGCCGAGGACGCGCCGGAACTCGGCCGGGTCGACCGGCGCCCGCTCGTCCTCGCCCACGCATCTCAGTTCCGGTCGCGGCAGAGCGTCCACGGGGACCGGAGCCCCGGCCGACCTGAGGTAGCGGACGGCTGCTGCGGCCGCCCCTGCGTGTCCCATCACGTTCTCCATTGAAGCTGACGGTGCGTCAGATGGGAAGGGTCAGCGGCCCCTGTACTCGGGGGTGGTGCGCTGCACGAAGCTGCGTACGCCCTCCCGCGCGTCCTCGGTCGTCATGTTGATCTCCTGCGCGGCCGCCTCGGCGGCGAAGGCGGTGGCGCGGTCGGAGTCGAGCGAGGCGTTGACGAGCTGCTTGGTGAGGGCGAGGGCGCGGGTGGGCCCGGCGGCCAGCCGCGCGGCCCACTCGCGGGCCGTCTTGTCGAGCTCCCCGTCCGCGACGACCCGGTTGACCAGCCCCAGGCGCTCGGCGTCGGCGGCGCAGAGCGCGTCACCGAAGAACATCAGCTCCTTGGCCTTCTGGGGGCCGATCAGACGCGGCAGGAGGTACGCCCCGCCGCCGTCCGGTACCAGGCCGCGCCGTACGAACACCTCGATGAAACGCGCCGATTCGGCGGCCAGTACCAGGTCGCAGGCGAGGGCGAGATGGGCACCGAGTCCGGCCGCCGTGCCGTTCACGGCGGCCAGCACCGGTTTCTCGCAGTCGAGGACGGCGGCGACCAGCCGCTGGGCGCCGAGGCGCAGGGTGCGGGCCACATCGCCCGCGACCCGCTCGCCCGAGCCCCCGCCGCCCCGCAGATCGGCCCCCGCGCAGAAGCCGCGGCCCGTGCCGGTGAGGACCACGGCCCGTACGTCCGGGTCGGCCGAGGCGTCCGCGAGCAGGGCGATGACGCGGTCGCGCTGCCCGGGGGTGAGGGCGTTGAGGGCCTCCGGCCTGTTGAGCGTGATGTACGCGACCCGGCCCGCGGTCTCGTGCAGCACCCACGTCTGCTCGTTCACCGGCACACCGCCAGCGCGTCCAGGGCCACGGCTCCCTGCCCCTGCGGCAGCACCATGAGCGGGTTGATGTCGAGCTCGGCGAGGTCGTCCCCGAGTTCGAGGGCCATGCGCTGCACCCGCAGCACGACCTCGACGAGGGCGTCGAGATCGGCCGGCGGGCGTCCGCGCACCCCGTCGAGCAGGGCCCGCCCGCGCAGGTCGCCGAGCATGTCCCGGGCCTGGTCCTCGCCGAACGGCGGCACGCGGACGGCGACGTCCCGCAGGACCTCCACCAGCACCCCGCCGAGCCCGACCGTCACCGTCGGCCCGAACAGCTCGTCGTGCGTGACACCGACGACCATCTCCACGCCCCGCTCCACCATCTGGCACACCAGGACGCCGTCCAGGGCCACCCCCTCGTAGCGGGCGATGTCCGTCAACTCGCGGTAGGCGTCGCGGACCTGGCTGGCCGAGGTGAGCCCGATCTTCACCAGCCCCAGTTCGGTCTTGTGGGCGATCTGCGCGCCGGACGCCTTCATCACCACCGGGTAGCCGACCAGGCTCGCCGCGCGGACGGCCGCCGCCGCGCTGGTCACCAGCTGCTCGCGCGGGACACGGATGCCGTACGCCCGCAGGAGCTGCTTCGCCGCGTGCTCGCTGAGCTGCCGGCCCGGGCACATCAGGGCCTGCGCCTTGCGGAAGGAGGGGGAGGTGGTGCGGGGGGCCTCGTCGAAGGGCGAGCGGTAGCCGGCGACGAAGCGGTGGTGGTCGAGGTAGGCGCGCACCGCGGTGATGCAGTTCGCGACGGTACGGAAGGTGGCGACCCGGGAGGAGCCCAACAGGATCTCCCGGTAGGCCGGTTCGGTGCCCACGGGAGATCCCCAGACCACGCAGACCAGCTTGTCCGTCCGCTCGGCCGCGTCCACCAGGTCCCGCACCAGACGGTCGCTGAGCGGTGGGAAGGGGCCGGTGATCGGGCAGATCAGGACGCCCACCCCGGGGTCGTCGAGGATCGCGTCGATGATCTTCCGGCCGCGGTGGTCGCCCACCGGGTGCCCGCCGTTGTCGACGGGGTTGGCCACGCTCAGGTACTCGGGTATCCACTGGTGCAGCTCTGTCTGCTTCGCCTCGGACAGCACCGGCAGCCGCAGTCCCGCCTCCGTCGCCAGGTCGGCGAAGTGGGCACCGGTGCCGCCGGAGATCGAGTAGACGACGACGCCCTCGGCGCGCGGCGGCCGGGCG
Source organism: Streptomyces sp. NPDC050534 (assembly GCF_044457745.1). NCBI lineage: Bacteria > Bacillati > Actinomycetota > Actinomycetes > Kitasatosporales > Streptomycetaceae > Streptomyces > Streptomyces sp. NPDC050534. The sequence goes on along the minus strand of NZ_JBITHF010000006.1, from coordinate 325,417 downwards.
CGGGCCAGCAGGGCGGCGGTGTCCTGGAGTTCGTCCAGTCCGTCCACCCGGATCACCCCGAACTGCCGCATCGCCGCGTCCACCACCGTGTCCGCGCCGGTCAGCTTGCCGGTGTGGGAGGCGGCCGTGCGGGCGCCGGTCTCGGTGCGTCCCACCTTGACGGCGACGACGGGCACCCCCCGCCGGGCGGCCCGGTCGGCGGCGAGCAGGAACGACCGGCCGTCCTTCAGCCCCTCCACGTAGCAGGCGATGGCGCCGACCTCGGGCCGCTCGGCGAAGTAGGAGATGAAGTCGGCGGTCTCAAGGTCTGCCTCGTTGCCGGTGGGCGCCCAGTGGGAGAGGCGGATGCCGAGCTCCTGGAGGGAGAAGACGGGGCGGCCCTGGTGTCCGGACTGGGTGATCAGCGCGATGGCCGGCCCGTCGAGGTCGTCCCGGAAACGCTCGAAGGCGTTGAGGTTGGTGTTGGGCCCCAGCAGCCTCATCCCGGAGCGGGCCACGGAGGCGGCGAGCCGCTCCTGCGCGGCCGCGCCCTCGGCGCCGGTCTCGGCGAACCCGGAGGCGAAGACGACCGCGAACCTCACCTTGGCCTCGGCCAGTTCCTCGATCACGGCGAAGGGGTCGGCGAGCAGCAGGACGGCCAGGTCGACCTGCTCGGGCAGCTCGGCGACCGAGGGTGTGCAGGGGATGCCGAAGACGGACGGGCGGCTGGGGTGCACGGGGTGCAGCCGCGCCCCGACCCGCTCCGCCCACGCCACCAGCTGACGGGTGATGCCGGTGTTGGGCCGCCCCTCGGTGTCCGAGGCGCCGATCACGGCGACGGACTCGGGACGGAAGAACCGGTCGAGGTCGGGTACGTCGGCGTACAGCGGCCGCCCGCCGACGTCGAGGTCGTCGACGTCCGCGGGCCGGCCGTGGACGGCGGGCCCGGGTTGCTCGCCGCAGGCGATGACCCGGGCCCGGCGGGAGTCGGTGGTGAGGGTGCCGTGGGTTGATCCAAGCATCGGTCCGCCCGCTCCTGTGTGACAGCAAATAACTGACGCTCTGTCAGATTACTGAACTGACGCCCAGTCAGGAACGGGTCGGGCCGCAAATGGTTGCGGCCGGCTACAACTCCGCCAGCACTTCCTTCGCCACCCGCTCGCCCGAGCGCACCGCTCCGTCCATGAATCCGTTCCAGTGCGTGGAGGTCTCGGTGCCCGCCCAGTGGATGCCGCCGACCGGCTTGCGCAGGGAGGCGCCGTACTCGGTGAGCACGCCGGGCGGGGCGTAGGCGACCGGGCCGCCGCGGGAGAAGCCCTCGTTGTCCCAGCGCTGGAGGACGAAGGCGGTGGGCGACTTGGCCTTGTCGCCGAAGTAGTTGGCGTAGTCCTTCAGGACGGCGGCCCTGACCTCGTCGGTGCTCGCGGCGTCGTAGGCCCGCATCTCGTCGGCCTCGATGAAGCCCATCAGGGCGCCGTAGGAGGTGTCCGGCGGGGAGTTGTCGAAGGTCGAGCGGACCACGCCGGAGTCGCTGACGACCTGGCCGTTGAGGCCGTCGGCCCGCCAGAAGGGGCTGTCGTAGACGGCGATCGCCTTCCCGATGGAGCCCATCGGCAGGCGCTGGCTCAACTGGTCGCGGGCGGCCGGGAGCAGGGGTTCGTAGGAGATGCGGGCCGCGAGCGGCGGCGGTACGGCGACGACGACCTTCTTCGCGGTCACCGTGATGCCGTCGGCCGTGACGAGGTACGTGCCGCCGGACTGCCTGATCGAGCGCACCGGCGCGCTCAGCACCACGCGGTCGCCGAGGGTGGCGGCCAGCTTGACCGGCACCTGCTGGGATCCGCCGACGAAGCGGGACTCCTGGGCGCCGTTCGCCGTGTCGGTCAGGCGCTCCAGGCTGCCGACGTTCGACTCGTTGCCGGCGGCGGCGATGTAGAAGAGGACGAAGAGCAGGGAGAGTTCGCGGGGCTGCGCCGAGAAGACCGACGTACAGGCCACGTCCAGCAGGAACTTGGCCGACGGGACGATCGCGTTGGCGTTCAGCCAGCTCTCGAAGGTCTGCTTGTCCCACTCGGCGGCCTTCGGCGCGGTCCACGGCGCGTCCAGCGGGATCTGCTTGGCCATGTCGTCGAGGGACGCCTGCACGATCGCGGCGTTGGCGAGGCCCGCCGCGTCGATCGGCGGCACCGAGCCGAGGATGCCGTCGGTGGCGTACGGGGTCCTCGTGCCGTCCTTGTAGAGGAGGTTCTTGCCGGTGTTGTAGGTCGGGAAGGTCGCCACGCCCAGCGAGTCGGCGAGGGCCTTGATGCGGTCCTGGGTGGGGCCGATGAACTCGCCGCCGCCCTCGGTGAAACCGCCGCCCGGCAGCGGCAGGTTGACGACCCGGCCGCCCACGCGGTCGCGGGCCTCCAGGACGGCCACGGTCTTCCCGCCTGCCACCAGGTCGCGGGCCGCCGTGAGTCCGGCGAGCCCGCCGCCGACAATCGCGACGTCCACGGTCCGCGAGCCGGCCGCGGCCGCAGGGCCGGCGGCGGTGCCGGTGAGGGTGACGGCCCCGGCGGCGGCCGCACCGCCGAGCAGTGAACGCCGGGTCACAGGGCGGGGGTTGTGCTGTCTTTCGCGTGCCACGTGCATCCTCCGGGTGGAGAGAGTGTGGAGCCAGAAAGTGAGCAGTGTTCAGATTCTGGCCCCGCAGGGCGGCACGCTTCAACGCTCCCGTCACATCTGGCGCATGCGTAACGGGAGCGCTGCTGCGATCAGTTGGGGGTCTCTACCTCACCGGAAGCCGCGAGAGCGTCCCTGCGCTGTCCTTGGCCACGGCCTTCGCGATCCGCTCCACTGTGATCGCCATCTCGCGGAGATCGTCGTTGAGGGGGCTGGAGACTGACTCGCCATTCGTAAGTTCGGTCAGATCGTTCTCTGCGGCCCCCATCAAGGCCAGGACACCGGTACGGATCTCCCCGGCCACCTGAAGAGGCGGGATCAACGGGTGGCGGTAGACCTCTGTGCCAGGTCCGGAGGCCGCCAGGTGACGCATGAGTGTCTGCCAGGCCCCGCTACGGAACCAGACCCCCTGTCGCTGCCGGAGCGCCTCCGGGTCGCCCCGGTCCGCCAGCTGTGACCATTCCATGCCGTGGCGAAGCCGGTGCAACATGCCGTTGAGAGCCGCCCGCAGATCGAGTTTGGTCATCGAGAAGTGCCGCGGTCCGTGGAACTGAGTGATGACTTCCCGCGCCTCTTTCCACTGGGCCTCGGTCACGTCCGGCGGCACAGGGATGCCGCTTTCGTGATGCCAGTTGGTGACCTTGCACGACGCCCCGGAACGCTTGACGAAACGATGTGTGTCAGGGATAACCACGATCCGGAACATGTCAAAGATCTCTCGCTTCTCGGCCTGGCTCAGATCCGCCAGCTGCTTCCGGGAAGAACGAGCAAGGGCGGCAACGGCGTTGGCTTGGATTCGGACCTGGGCATGCTCGGCCTGCCAGTGCCGTACCTCTGCGAGTTGAACCTCCCAGCCGTCCACTTCCTTCTGCAATTCCCTCACTGCGGCCGCTGCCACCTCCGGGTCCATTCCGGCCTTGATGTACTGGGGGACGGTGCCGGCGATCAGCTGTTTCTGCTCTTCGATAAGCGCCCTGAGGCTTTGCTCCCGCTCGGCGTACTTGTTCTGGCTGCCGGGGCGGATATCGACCCACCGGTCGGCCAGGGCTGTCATCCGGCCTTCGTCTCGGAGAAGTCCCGTGACCTTGTTCCAAACGGTTGCTTCGACTTCGGCGGCGTCCAGGTTCGTACAGTCGCATCCCGGCTTCTTCGCAGCCCTGCCGTTCTCCATGACGACTTCAGGGCGCTGGCCCTGGCAATAGTAACTGCGGTGCTTCACCCGGCCGCCGCCGACGTAGACCCTTCCGCAGCCGCTGGCGATGTGGCCGCTCAGCGCGTAGATGCGAGCCACGTTCTGCGGCGTGTCCAGTGAGCGGCCCTTGAGGGCGTCCTTCAGCTCCATGTTCCGGCAGGGTGTGAGGACCTCTGGAACGGCGATACGCACTGGCTTGCCGTAGACGGGCGTGCCGTCCTCGCGCAGCTTGGTGGCCTTCTTGCGGTCACCGCGGCCGGTCTTGCGGTACGTGGTGCAACCGTCGAAGGTTTCCGCGTGCATCCGCTGGTAGAGATTCGTGCAGGTCCAGGGCTTACCGCTGCGCGTATACATCATCAGCCGGTTCAGCTCGGCGGAGGCCCCCTCGAAGCTCATCCTGTCGTCGACAAGGAGAGAGACGGCCTTGAGGATGACGCGAGCTTCGTCCTCGTTGATGACCAGGAACGAGCCCTTCTGCCCCTTGCCCCCGATCCTGTACCCGTACGGTGCGGGCCCGCCTGGCCAACCTCCGTGTTCGATCTTCTTGTTACGCCCGTCCAGCGTGCGTTGGCGGATGCGGTTCCACTCCGTCTCGGAGAAGAACACGTACTGCTGGAACAGTGCCCAGCCCAGTTCGGTACTGGTGTCGATGCCCTCCTCGACGGAGATGAAGTGGACGCCGATGTCCTGCATGCGCCAAGCCCAGTTGAAGGCGGCTCGTGCGGTACGGCCCACACGAGCCACATTGGCAACCACGATACGGTCGGCCTGCCCATCCCGGGCTCGCTGTTCCAGGCGAAGCATGTCCGGGCGCTGGTCGAGAGAACCGCTGACTCCCACGTCCGAGAAGACCTCGAGGAGAGTGCGGCGGGGATCTTCCGCTTCCCAGGCCCGAAGAACATCGTGCTGGACCTCGAGGCCGTACCCCTTGAGCTGCTCCTCGGTAGAACAGCGCTTGTATCCCAGGGCGACCACTTCCCGGCCCGAGGTGTTTGGGACGGGCAAGTGCGTACGCTTGGTCATGTCAGTCCTTCCGCGACTGGCCGGGCCCCGGGGTATGTGGCGTACCGCCGGGGTCATCCATGTGGCGCAAGACATTTAAGCCGCCGCACTGTCGCTGCGGGGTTGAACCAGGCCCTCATCAGGCTTTCTGATGAACTGTCATCCTGTTTGTCGGTGACTGCCCGCCCGTCCTCTGTCTGGTCGTCGGCGGCGAGACCGGCTGTGGTGCCGACTACGACGGAGGGGCACCTCGGATCTCACGGAAGACGGGAGAGCCTTCCGTCGTCGTTCCGGGCAACGGACTTCGCGATCTTCTCCGCATCGATCGCCACCTCGCGGAGATTGCCGCTGATCGGGTTGGTGTAGCCCTGGAAGTAGAGGCCGGGCGCGTGCTTGGAGGTGCGGGCGCCTTGGACTACCGGCCTGCCCGAGGCGTCCAGTACGCCGAGGTGGCCGACGAGGTCTTCGAGCCCACGGACGTATCCGGTGGCGGCGATGACGGCGTCCGCAGAGACACGGTTGCTGTCGGCGAGGATCACCTTGTCGTCCTCGAAGCCGTCGACGGCGGCCACGATCTCGACGCGGCCCTCGCGCACGGCGTCGATGAGGCCGACGTCGAGGACCGGGATCGCCCCCTCCTTGACTCTGCTGTACAGACCGGTGTCAGGACGCGGTAGCCCATGGGCCGACAGGTCCGGCACGCTGAGCTTCGCCACAGGCCTGGCGAGCCGGTCGACCAGTCCTACCGGCAGCCGCCGCACCAGGATGCTCGTGCGCTGTGCGGGCCATCCCGCGGTGGATCTGCGCACGATGTGCGGAACCGTTCGGACTGATACCCGTACCCGCGAGGCCCCGCCCTCCACAAGGTCGACGGCTATCTCGGCACCAGTGTTGCCGACGCCGACGACCAGCACGTCGCGACCGGCATAGCGAGCCGAGTTGCGGTACTCGCCGGCGTGCAGAAACTCGCCCCGGTATGTCTCCCGACCGGGCCAGTCCGGGACGTAGGGCGTGTGGTTGTACCCGGTGGCCACGACCACGGCGGCCCCGGTCAGTTCGCGCCCGCCGGTGGCGTGCAGCAGCCAGCCGGTGCCGTCGGGGGAGCGTTCGACGCGGGAGACCTCGACGCCGGTGACGATCTCCAGCGCGTGGGCCTCGGCGTACTTCTCCAGGTAGCGCACCATGTCGTCCCGGGCCACCCAGCGCCCGAAGCGGCGCGGTATGGGCAGCCCCGGAAGGGCCGACAGGCGCCGGGTGGTGTGCAGGCGGAGCCTGTCGTAGTGGCGCCGCCAGGCCGCGCCCACGCGGTCGGACTTCTCCAGGACGACGGCGCGTATGCCCCGGACCCGCAGCGTGTGCGCGACGGAGAGTCCTGCCGGGCCGCCGCCGATGATGTAGACGGGGCGGTCCGTGGGGGTTGGGGACGGTATGGAGTCGGCCATGTGCGCGAGCGTAATCACGCACCCGGTTGATGGGTCTCGGTCAAGACCGGAATTGGTTTCGGATTGATCACGGGTGTAGGAGGAGTGGGTGGGGCTTGTGACGTAGGCCACCTCGTTGTGGTGGTTCGGCGGGCGGCCCCACCCGCCCCGTCCTACTTCCCGGACCTGGCGCGGTGGCCCGTCACCTTGGCGATCCAGGTGATGAAGTCGCCCGGGTCGGTGTTGGCGCCGTGGCCCTGGTCCCAGTAGTAGAGGTGGTCCACGTCGTCACCGAGGTCGTCCAGGCGGGCCGCGAGGTTCGCGGAGATCACGTGCGAGGTGTCGGAGTCGTTGGTGCCGAGGCGGATCCACCAGTGCTTGGAGCGGCGGCCGTTGACCTTCTCCACCAGGTGGTACATCGGGTTCATCAGGTGCAGCTTCTCGGGGATGTCGGCGGCGACCCGCCTGGTGCCGAGCCCGGGGGTGTCGTTCTTCGCGCCGTACGCCGTGAAGTGCCGGTTCCCGGTGGTGCCGGCGCCGAACTCGTTGTTCTCGCCGGCCGACAGGTCGAAGGCGTCGAAGGCCGGGACCGTCTTCTTCCGGGCGCCGACGTGGGTGAGGAAGTCCTCCCAGGTGAAGGACGCCCTGCCGTTCTTCCAGGAGATGAAGGTGTTCTTGGCCAGATATGCCGTGCGGTCGGTGTCCGACAGGGCGGCGAGGTACCGGGTCGCCGACGGCTCCAGGTACTGCTCGACCAGGTACGTGTCGTAGTTGCGGGCGGTCAGCGGGCCGAAGCCGTTCAGGCCGCGCAGCCTCAACTGCGCCTGGTATTCGGCGAACTGGGCCTTGAGCGCCTTGGAGACCGTCTGGTCCACCTGCCTGCCCGTGCTCAGCGCGCTGGTGCCCCAGTTCCACTCGTAGGCGCCGTCGGCGTGCTCCAGGTCGGTGATCGGGCACCAGGCGCCGACCGCGAAGACCGCGTCGGAGGCGTCGGCGGCGCCCAGTTCCTTGAGGTACTTCTCGTAGACCGGGCTGTCGCCGGACGCGCCGAGCAGCGACGACAGGGCGCCGCCCGCGCTGGTCCCGGCGGAGACGATCCGGTCCACGTCGCCGGGGATGCGGCCCCGGTTGTGCTTGATGTAGCGCACCGCCGCCTTGAGGTCGACGATCGCGGCCGGGGCGGTGCCGTAGTACTCGCCGGAGGAGCTCTTGAGGCTGCGCCCGCGGGCGCCCGGCTCGACGACGACGTAGCCGGCGGCCAGCGCCAGGAGCTGGTTGGAGGCGGTGGCGCCGCCGGTGGCGTTGGTGTTCCCGTTCGCGCCCGGCGCGGACGCGGAGGCGCTCGGTGCGGCGCTCCCGCTGGGCGCACCGCCGCCGGGGGCGCCGCCGCCGGACATGCCCCCGGCGCCGACACCGGTGGCGTCCGCGACGGAGGAGGGCATGTAGCCGCCGATGGAGTTCGCCAGCAGGATCGGCGCGTTCGCGGGGTCGACCGTCGCGCCGTCGATCTCGACCGGGGCGCTGACGATGAGCGACTGGTACGTCGCGTCCACGGGGTCGGCGACATAGGTGATCGCCTTCCAGAAGTGGTACGTCACCTGGTGCTCGTCGCCGTCGGTGTCCGTGACGGTCGTCGTCAGCCTGGTGTACGCGTCCGGATCGAAGACCAGGCCACCCGCGGAGGACGAGGACTTCGCGTCGCCCGACGCCTGCGCGTCGAGCGCGACGCCGCCCACCGTGGCGACGCCCGCGGCGGCTCCGATGCCCATGACCACGGTCCTGCGACTGACTGCCCTGTGTTTCACGATTCGACTCCCTCAAGGATGCTCGGCCTGCGTCTGTGAAGGTAGAGGGAGTGCAAACAATATTGCCAACAATCTGCCCGGATTCACGGAGGATGCACAGCTTCACGGTGTGGTGGTCGTCGAGGCTGGGCAGCGCACCGTTGATGGCGGGTCAGGCGTCCAGGCGGCGCTCGGCGAGCCAGGTGACGATCTCGGGGTCGTGGTGATCGAAGAACAGCGAGCTGCCGGTGTCGAGGGCGGCGATCTGGGCCATCTGCTCGTCGGTGAGCCGGAAGTCGAAGATGTCGATGTTCTCGGCCATGCGCTCGGCGCGCACGGACTTGGGGATGGCGATGACGCCGCGCTGGGTCAGCCAGCGCAGTACCACCTGGGCGACCGACTTACCGTCCGCCGACGCGCAGGGTTCCGGGAAACCCTCATCTGACGTACCGTCAGATTCATGGACTCGATCTGGCTCAGTGGCGCTGAGTGGCTGGCCGTGCTGCGCATCGGCCTCGGGCTGTGGTGGCTGGAGAGCTGGCGGCACAAGGACCGCAAGGCCTGGTTCGAACGCGGCACCGGCATCGCGTGGGCGGCGTCGATCGCCGCGAAGCACCGCTGGGAGGCGGTACGGTCCGGCTTCGAGGTCATGGTGGCGCCGCGGCCCCGGACGATGGCGTACGTGGTGGTCTACGCGGAGCTGGCGATCGGCCTCGGGCTGGTCGCCGGGTTCCTGACACCGGTCGCGCTGGTCGGCGGACTGCTCCTGAACGTCCTCTACTTCACGCTCATGATCCACGAGGTGGCCGAGCAGGGGCAGAACTCGATGATGGCCCTGATGTCGGTGGTCGCGCTGTTCGCGATGTCGTGGCAGACCTGGTCGCTGGACAGCGCTCTGGGGCTCTTCGGATGAGCGCTCCCCACTTCGACGTGCCCGAGGCCGACGCCTTCACGCGGACGTACTGGGACGCGGCGGCCGAGGGCCGGCTGCTGATCCGCCGGTGCGGGGCGTGCGGGCGGGCGCACCACTACCCGCGGGAGTTCTGCCCCTTCTGCTGGAGCGAGGACGTCGCGTGGGAGCGGGCGAGCGGCCGGGCCGTGCTCTACACCTGGTCCGTGGTCCACAGGAACGACCTGCCGCCCTTCGGGGAGCGGACTCCGTACGTCGCCGCCGTGGTCGACCTCGCGGAGGGGCCGCGGATGATGACGGAGGTCGTGGGGCCGGTGGAGGACGGGCTGTCGGCGGGGATGGAGCTGGAGGTCGCCTTCCGGGAGGGGGCGCCGGTGTTCCGCCCGCGCGGCTGACGCGGTCAATGCCGGTGCGCGGACGAGCCGTACGGGTTTGAATGGGCCGGTGGCCTCCACCGGCGAGCACCTCACCGCGGTCCTGCCCGAACTGCACGGTCCCGGCATCCGGCTGCGCGGTTGGGACGCGGAGTCCGACGCCGATGTCGCGGCCTGGCTGCGCGGGATCACCGACCCGGAGTTCCGGCGCTGGAACACCCCCCACAGGCCGATCACCGATGCCCGCAGCGCCCGGGATTCCCTGCGCTCGAAGACACGGCTGACGGCGGAGGGGAGCGCGGCGTCGTACTGCGTCGTCGCCACCGCGAGCGGGACGGTGCTGGGCCATGTCGGCGTCAATGCCATCGACACCGTTCAGCGCGTGGCCCGCGTCGGCTACTGGGTGCTGCCCGAGGCCCGGGGGCGGGGCGTCGCGGTCGGCGCCCTGGCCGTGGCCTCCCGATGGGCGCTGACCGAACTGGCGCTGCACCGGCTCGAACTCGCCCACGCGCTCGGCCACGAGATCTCGTGCCGGGTCGCCGAGCGGTGCGGCTACCGGTACGAAGGGACCCTGCGCGGCGCGATGTTCGAGTCGGGGCGCTACGACACCTTCCGGGACGTCCATCTGCACGGCCGGCTGGCGACGGATCCGGAGCCGGGGATCCCGTAGGCCCCGGCGAGGGCTCCGAAACAGGAAGGCGCCCAGGACCGCCGTGCGGGATCATGAAGCATGCGCCCCGACGATTGGCACCTCATCGACGACCTGCCCGAATTCCTCGCCCGCGCGGGGGAGTTCCTGCGCTCCAGGCCCGCCCTGCACACCGTCCCGCTGACGGTGACCGAGGGTCTGCGCACGCGCGGACCGGACATGTACGGCGACGAGGCGCCCTGGTTCGGCGTGCTGGAGCGCGCGGGCACGGTCCGGGCGGCCTACTTCCGCACCCCGCCCTACCCGCTCCAGGTCACGCCCCTCGCCTCAGGGGAGGCCGACTCGCTCGCCGTCCACCTGGCCGGCCTGGGCCGCCCCCTGCCGGGCGTCTCCGGCGAGAGCACCACGGCCGCCGCGCTGGCCCGCGCCTGGCAGCGGCACACGGGCGCGACGGCGGCGCTGCACGAGCGCAACCGGCTGTACCGGCTGGGCACGCTCACGGTTCCGCAGCCGTGGCCGGCCGGGCGGGCGAGGGTCGCCGGGGCGGCGGACCGGGAGCAACTGGTGCGCTGGCACCGCGAGTTCACGACGGTCATCGGTCTGGAGGTGCCCTCGCGCGCGGAGAGCTGGGCCGACGCGCGCATCGCCTCCGGCGGGCTCACGCTCTGGGAGGACACCGGCGGCAGCCCGCTCTCCATGGCCGGCACCACCCCCATGGTGGCCGGCCAGATCCGCGTGGCACCCGTCTACACCCCGGCCCCACTGCGCGGCCGCGGCTACGCCGCAGCGGTCACGGCCGAGGTCAGCCTGGCCGCGCAGGCGGCCGGGGCGGACGAGGTCGTGCTCTTCACGGACCTCACCAACCCGACCAGCAACGCCCTGTACCGGCGGATCGGATACCGGCCGGTGGCGGACTTCGCGGTGTACCGCTTCACCGGCTGAGCCCTACGGCCACAGCAGCTCGCGCTCCCAACCCTCGTGCGAACGCCGGTAGTTCAGCCGTACGTGCCGCCGCCGCTCGTCGCCCTGGAAGAACTCCACGGTGTCCGGGTCCAGGCGGTACAGGGTCCAGGTCGGGACCGGTGCGTCCGGTTCCCGCCGAGCCTGGTCCCAGGCCGCCTGCGACATCTGCGCCAACTCCTCCAGCGAGCCGAGGACTTCGCTCTGCCGGCCCGTCAGCGCGGCGGCCAGTGCGCCGGTGGAGCGGGCGTGCAGATCGCCCTGGGAATCCTGCGCCGGTGCGGCGGTGACCGGGCCGCGGAGGCGGACCTGGCGGCCCAGCACGGGCCAGTAGAAGGCGAGGGCGGCATGCGGGCGGACCGCCAGCTGCGCGCCCTTGTGGCTGCTCGCGTGGGTGGCGAACGACCAGCCGTCCTCGTCCGCGCCGTGCAGCATCACGATCCGCACGTCCGGCAGGCCCGCCGCGTCCGACGTGGCCAGCGACATCGTGTGCGGCTCCCGCTGGCCGGCCGCCACCGCCTCGGCGAACCAGGTGGTGAACAGGGGCAGTGGCGCGGCGGGGGCGGCCGCCGGGTCGAAGGGCGGCAGCGCCGTCACCTCCGGGTCCCACACCCGAAGCGACCTCAGCAGTGCGTGCAGATCCGTTCCCATGCGCCGATTGTCACCTGCGGCGCGGCTCAGACCGTACCGAGGTCCGACGACACCCAGCGCTCGGGCCGCATCCGGACGACGACCTGCTCGCCGTGGTTCTTCCAGGCGAAGTCCACGTAGCCGTCGACCTTCCCGGCGGGAAGGTAGCGCGCCGACATCTCCCTGAGCTGTTCGACGGTGGCGGGTTCGGTCGCCGTCACCGGGCCTTCCACGGACACATACCGGATGGTGGGCTCCAGCCGGTCGACCATGAGGCAGAAGCGGCCCGCGGCGGCGATCAGCTCGTTCTTGCGGGACACCTTGCCCGTCATGATCCACACGCTGCCGCCGGGCTCGTACTGGTACCAGATCGGCACGGTCAGCGGGGCGCGTCCCTCCCCCGCGTCCACCGCCAGCGCGGCGATGTGCGGCTCGGCGAGAAACGCCTCGCGTTCTTCGCGGGTCAGGGCCATGTCGGTTCCTCCATACGCCGAAGGGGGTTCGCCCGGTACGTTGAGCCCGGCCTGCGGAGTTCTTCGAGGGAGAGGCGGGGCGAACCGGTGGATCGCACACGGCACTTCAGGACCGCGGTCCTTGCCGGTGTCCTGCTGCTGCTCGGTGGCCTCACCGCCTGCGCCGGCGACGAGAAGGTGTTCTCCCTCTCCGCACCCGAGATCTTCTACGTTCCGGCGAACGGCGGCAAGAAGGTCTTCCCCCTGCGTGTCGACGGCCCGGGGCCCTACACTCCGGGTGCCCGGCGGCTGACCGTGGACGTCGCGCCGAGCTCGCGGCGCGCCGTGCGGCTGCGCGCAAGCAGCCCGCATTGCACGGGGAGCGCCGCTCACGTCGTCTGCGAGGGTCCGGCCGCGAGCCTCAACGGCCTGACCACGGACGTGTTCGCCCCGGTCGCGGCGAAGGGCAGCAAGGCCGGTGACGCCGGGCTCCTCCGGTTGTCGTACGTCACGACGCAGGGCCGCAGGCTCACCGCGCGGACGCGGGTGATCGTGGGGGAGCCGGTGCTGGAGCTGCTGACTCCCGCACCCGCCACGGGGGTTCGTCCCGGCTCCGAGGTGACGTCGCCGGTGGTCGTCCGCAACACCGGCGACGTGCCCGTGCGTGGGCTGGCCCTCGCCGTCGACGCCGGAGATCTCGAGTTCGTGCGGCGCTACGCCAACTGCCGGTACCCGGACCTGCAGCACGGCAGCCAGGCGGTGTGCGGCTTCCCGGGCGTGCGGATCGCGCCCGGCAGGAGCGTCACCGTCCGGCCCGGCCTGCGCCTGCGCGCCTCCGGGGCGGCGATGTACGGCTCCTTCGGCCGCATGGTCTGGCCGCTGGAGGCGGGACCGGGCCCCTACCAGACCATCTCCAAGGGGGGTGGGCACGGGGACGGGCCGGCCCTGCGGGCCGAGGCGGTGAAGACGCCTTCCGGTCGCTTCACCAGGGCGGAGGACCATGTCGACGTCCTGCTCGCCGCCCGCGCCGACTACGCGGTCTCCGGCGCGGACCTGCACGGCGACCCGGGCGACACCCGCAAGGTCCGCCTCGTCGTCCGGAACGACGGTCCGGGCGACCCCGGCGACTCCACCCGGCTGATCTTCGACCTGCCCCCGGGCGCCGCGGTCCTCGAGCAGCCCATGACGGAGATCGACGACGGTGACTTCGAGCCGTACTGCACCGACGACGGGTCCGCGTACACCTGCGACGTCGCGCGCCTGGAACCGGGCAGGACCCGCACCTTCGAGTTCACCCTGCGTCTGGGCGAACCAGGCGCGGGCAGCGTGCGCCTGGAGGACAAGCGGCCCAACCGGTCCGACCCGGCCGACCTGCGGGGCAGGTCGGGGCGGCACGATCCCGACGCGAGCAACGACACGGCGTCCGTCGACGTCACCGGCTGACCGACGGGCGCCTCACCGGCCCAGCACCACGGTCCCCGAGGAGCAGAACCAGCCGCCCGTGCCGGACGCCACGCCCAGCCTCGGCAACTCGCCGTCGTGCGCCCGCACTTGACGCGCCCCGGCCTCGCCGCGCAGCTGCCGCACCGCCTCCACCAGCAGGAACAGGCCGCGCATCCCCGGGTGCTGGGCAGACAGGCCGCCCCCGTCCGTGTTCACCGGCAGCTCCCCGCCCTCGACCCGCAGCCGTCCCTTCTCCACGAACGCCCCGCCCTCGCCCTTCGCACAGAACCCCAGGTCCTCCAGCGTCACCAGCGTCATGTACGTGAAGGCGTCGTAGAGCTGCGCGAAGTCCATCTCGCCGGGCCGCACGCCCGCCCGCTCGAACGCCAGCCGCCCGCTCACCGCCGCCGGGGAGACCGTGAAGTCCCGCCACTCCGACATCGCGGCGTGCGAGACGTGCTCCCCGGTGCCGAGCACCCAGACGGGGGCCGTGCGGCAGTCCCGTACGAACTCCTCGGCCGCGAGCAGCACCGCCGCCCCGCCGTCCGAGCGGATGCAGCAGTGCAGCTTGGTGAAGGGGTCCGCGATCATCGGGCCGGAGAGCACGTCGTCGACGGTGACCGGGTCGCGGAACATCGCGTCCGGGTTGAGGGCGGCGTTCGCCCGCGCCTGCACGGCCACCTCCGCCAACTGCTCGATCGTCGTGCCGTGTTCGATCATGTGGCGGCGCGCGGCCATGGCGTACTTGGCGATCAGCGTGTGGCCGTACGGCACCTCGAACTGGAGCGGGCCGCGGGCGCCGAAGGACAGGTTCCCGGTGCGCCGGCCCGCCTTGACGTCCGCGCGCGCGGTGGAGCCGTAGACCAGGAGCACGGCGTTCGCGTGCCCCGCCGCTATCGCGTCCGCCGCGTGCGCCGCCATCACCTCCCAGGTGGAGCCGCCCACGGAGGTGGAGTCGACCCAGGTGGGGCGCAGGCCCAGGTACTCGGCCACCTCGACGGGCGCCAGCGTGCCGAGCCCGGCGGAGGCGAAGCCGTCCACCACCTCGCGGCCGAGCCCCGCGTCGGCCAGCGCACGGCGGGCCGCCTGGGCGTGCAGGGCGTACGGCGTCGCCTCGTCCACCCGCCCGCAGTCCGACAGGGCCACACCGACCACGGCGACTTTCCGGCTCCCGCGACTCATGAACGGCCTCCTGCCCCTGGGCATATCGCTTCGGCCCTCCTAATATGACGGACCGTCAGATGCGTAGGGAAGAGGGGAAGGCCATGGACGCCGGCTTCACCGCGGAGCAGGACGAGATCCGCCGCACCCTGCGCGAACTGCTCCACAAACGCTGCGGACCCGAGGAGCTGCGCGCCGCCCTCGACACCCCGGCCGGACACGACCCGGCTCTGTGGGCGGCGCTGGCCGACCGGCTCGGCCTGCCCGGACTCGCCCTCCCGGAGGCGTACGGCGGTGTCGGCTGCACGGTGACCGAACTCGCCCTGGCGGCGGAGGAGACGGGCCGCGCGCTCGCCCCCTCCCCCTTCCTCGCCACCACCGTCCTCGCCGCGCCCCTGATCCTCGCCCTCGGCACCGGCGCCCAGCGCGCCGCGCTGCTGCCCCGGCTGGCCTCGGGCGCCCTCACGGCCACGCTCGCGGTCCCCGGCGCCGCGCTCGCCACCGCCCTCGCCCTGACCGGCGACAACGGCGGGGAGTGGGCGGGCGGCGGACGTGCCGGCGGCGTGCAGGCCCGGCGTGCGGGGGAGCGGTGGCGGCTGTACGGGCAGGCCGAGCAGGTGCTCGACGGGCACAGCGCGGGCCTGCTGCTGGTCGCCGCGCACACCGGGGGCTTCGCCCGCTCGCGGACCCTGCTCTTCCTCGTGCCGGGGGACGCGGACGGAGCCGTGCGGACCCGGCAGACCGCGCTGGACGCCACCCGGTCCCTGGCGCGTGTCCAACTGCGCGACGTGGAGGCCGAGTTGCTCGGGGACGAGGGCGCCGACGTGCTCGGGGCGCTCGCCCGCACCGGGGACACGGCCGCCGCCGCCCTCGCCTGCGAGGCCGTCGGGGCGGCCGACCGGGCACTGGAGCGAACCGTGGAGTACGTGCGGCAGCGGGAGCAGTTCGGGCGGGCGATCGGGTCCTTCCAGGCGGTCAAGCACCGGCTGGCCGACGTGTACGTGCGGGTGCAGGCGGCACGCTCGGCGGCCTACTACGCCGCCTGGGCCACCGCCCACGGCGAATACGTGGGCGGGCTCGCCCTCGCGCAGGCGCTGGAGGCCCTGCGGACCGCGGCCGCCGAGGGGATCCAGCTGCACGGCGGCATCGGGTTCACCTGGGAGCACGAGGCCCATCTGTACTTCAAGCGGGCCGCCGGCGACGACCTGCTCCTCGGGCCGGTGCACCGGCTGCGGGCGCACGCCGCGGACGCGGCACGGCTCTTCGAGGGCCGGGAGGTGACGGTGTGATCGGCGAGCGCGCGGTGCAGAAGATCTCCTCGACGCGCGGCTTCGCGAAGGTCGCCCCGCACGTGGTCCCGGCGCTGGACCGCGCCGTCCACCGGCTCACCCGCGGCAGGGTGCTCCTCAGCGCCCGGATGCTCCCGGGCGTGATCCTCACGTGCACGGGTGCCCGCAGCGGGCTGACCCGCCGTACGCCCCTCGCGTGCATGCCCGAGGACGGCGGCCGCACCTGGATCCTCGTCGGCTCCAACTTCGGCCGCACGGACCACCCGGCCTGGACCCACAACCTCCTCGCCCACCCCGACGCCGAGATCAGCTGGAAGGGCGCGGACATCCCGGTGCGGGCCCGGTTGCTGCAGGGGGAGGAGCGTGCGGCGGTGTGGAAGACCGCGCTGGCCTTCTGGCCGCCGTACGCCGCCTATCAGGAACGGGTGGAGCGGGAGATACGGGTGTTCCGCATCTCCCGCAGGTGAGTGGGGGTCAGTGGGTCGAGACCTGGGTGCAGGCGACGTCGTACTGGGACACTGACATGGGGTTGGTGGAGTTCTGGGGCTGTTCGCCGGCGTACTTGGTGCCGGCGGTCCCGTCCGGGTTGAAGGCGGATCCGGGGGCCGACGAGGCGTTGCCCGGTCGAGTGGGCTGGTCCTCGCAGGACTGGTTCGGCTGGCCCGCGAAGGCCGGGGCGGCAGCGAGGGTCGTGGCACCGGTGAGCAGGGCGACCGAGGCCAGACCGAGGGCGGCACGCTTCAGGAAGTTCATGACTGCCTCTCCTTTCGTGAGGCATGAAGGCGTATCTCCCCATATCTACGTAGACCGGGTGCCTTCTGTTCAGAGTGTCGCCAGCCGCTGCACCAGAAGGAACGCGCCGATCCCCAGCATCGCCGCCCCCGACGTGCGGGTGACGGCGCGGGCGGCGGTCGGGCGGGCGCCCAGGACGGCGCGGGCGCCGAGGCCGACCGTGAGGTAGACGGCCGCGCAGCACGCCATGTGGAGCAGGCCGAGGGCCGCCGTCTGGGCCGGTACGGGCAGGTGGTCGCCGGTCGTGGTGAGGAACTGCGGCAGGAGCGAGAGGTAGAGCAGCAGGCCCTTGGGGTTGAGGCCGCTGATCGTGGCACCGCGCAGGAAGAGCCCGCCGGACCGCTCCTCGGCGTCCGCCGCCGGTGCCGCCGGACGGCGCAGCACGCTCCAGCCCAGCCACACCAGGTACCCGGCCCCCGCGACCGTCAGCGCCGTGAGCAGCCCGGGCGAGCGCGCGACCAGGACGGCGAGACCGGCGACCGCGAGCACCGTGTGCAGTGCGTACCCGGCGACCAGACCCGCCACCGCCCGCGTCACCGGCCGGCCGCGCACGCCGGCCGCGATCACATACGCCCAGTCGGCGCCCGGCACGCACACCAGGAGCAGGTCGAGGGCGAGGAAGGAGAGCAGGGTTCCCGAGGACATGAGGGGGACATTAGGCGCGAACGGCCCGAAAGTGTTCCCGAAGTTTGCCCATGATCGCGTGCTCGGTGGAAAAATCTGGCCCATGGACGACGTGGACAGGGAAATTCTTGCCGAGCTTCAGCAGGACGGGCGGCTGACCGTGACCGAACTGGCCGGGCGGGTGCGGCTCAGCGTCTCGCCGTGCCACCGGCGGCTGCGTGAGCTGGAGCGGTCCGGGGCGATCAGCGGCTACCGGGCCGTGGTGGATCCGGCCGCCGTGGGGCTGACCTTCGAGGCGCTGGTCTTCGTCTCCATGCGGCAGGAGGACCGGGAGACCGTCGCCGAGTTCGAGCGGGCGCTCGGCGAGGTGGCCGAGGTGGTGGAGGCGCAGCGGCTGTTCGGGGAGCCGGACTATCTGCTGCGGGTCGTCGCCGCCGACCTCGCGGGCTACCAGCGGCTGTACGACGATCGGCTGGCCACGCTGCCCGGGGTGCAGCGGCTCACCTCCACGCTGGTGATGAAGCACGTGGTGAAGGACCGGCCGCTGCCCGCACAGCACAACAGGCGGTGATCCACGGCTTCGACCGTGAACCACCGCCTGCCAGACAGGACTTGGGGGGCCTGGATACTGGAAAAAGGGGAGGAGCCGCTACTTCGTCGGCTTCTTGCCGGTCACACCCAGGTGCACCAACAGCGCCAGATTCGGCTTGAGTTCGGCCTGCTTGACGCCCCAGGTCTGGAAGCCCTTCTGGTGCGAGGCGACGGCCGCGAGCATCGCGACCAGTGAACCGGCCACCGCGGCCGGGTTCACGTCCTTGTCGACGCGGCCCTTGGACTGGAGTTCGGCGACCGAATCCGCGAGGGAGTTGTTCACGGAGTTCAGGATCTTCATGCGGATCTTGTAGAAGCGCTTGTCGCCCTCGGCCGCACCGAGGTCGACCACGCGCAGGATCGCGTCGTTCTTGCGCCAGAACTCCAGGAAACCGTCCACGAGTTCCTGCGCGGTCTGCCAGCCGGCCTTGCCGACCCACGACCGGCCCTCGAGCAACTCGGTCAACCCGGCTCCCTCGGTGGCCATTTGCTCGGCGATCTCCAGGACGGCGCCTTCGACGTCCGGGAAGTACTGGTAGAAGGTGGCGGGCGAAGTGCCCGCCTTCCGGGCGACATCGATGACTTTGACGTCCCGGTAGGGGGAGGAGCTGAGCATCTCGCTGAGGCAGTCGAGCAGCTTCTGCCGGGTCGCCTGCCCACGCCGGCCGGCCACGCGGCCGTCGACGGTACGCACTTGTCCTGTCATGTCGTCAGCTTACCGAGGGGTGATCGGAGCGCGATTCGGCCGACTGCAAATGGGGTGCATGAGGACGCAGGGGTGGGTGTGCCTGGTCTGCGGGCCGAGTGGGCCGCCGTTACTTTGGCGCTATGGCCGAAAACAGGGCAGCCGCGTACACGGAGGGCGTCCCGTGCTGGGTGGACGCACAGCTTCCCGATGTGGACGCGGGCAGGCGGTTCTACGGTGAGCTCTTCGGGTGGACCTTCGAGGACCGGCCCGAGGTGCCCGGTTCCTGCTGGGCCCGGCAGGAGGGGGAGGCGGTGGCCGGGCTCGCGCGCAAGACGGACGGGCGGCTGCCGACCGTGTGGACGGTGTACTTCGCGACGCCCGACGCCGAGGGGCTGGCCGACCGGATCCACGCCGCGGGCGGCCAGGTCGTGACGGCGCCCGTGCCGCTCGCGGAGCTGGGCACGACCGCGCTGGTCACCGACGCCGAAGGTGCCGTCTTCGGCCTCTGGGAGCCGGCCGGTCATCCGGGCTTCGGCCGGCGGCACGAGCCCGGCACCTTCGTCTGGGCCGAGCTCTACGCCCGCGACACCGAGGCCGCCAACGTCTTCTACGGCGAGCTCTTCCACGAGGCCCTGTTCGGGCCGGACGCGGAGCCCGACTTCGGCCGGGCGCCCGTCGCGGACGTCTTCCCGGCCGAGATGCCGCCGCACTTCCTGGTCCACTTCGGCGTCGACGACTGCGAGGCCGCTGTCGGTACCGTGAGCCGTCTCGGCGGACGGATCCAGGCGCCACCATTCGAGACGTCGTACGGAAGGGTGGCCGTCGTCACCGACAATCAAGGGGCGTCGTTCGCCGTACTGGAACGACTGAGACAGACCGAGCGGTGAAACATACCGATTTGGGGTGAGACATCCCGACTTGGCCCCGGGTTCGCAACCAGTACCCGGGACAGGAAGAATCGGGGTGCGTGCCGCCATGGCGGTGCGGTGGTGAGACGCTGCACGGGGTCGCGTGCAAAGTTGGCGGCGCGGCCCGGACGGGGAGGTGGCAGGCAAGTGGTGGATCAGCTGACACAGCACGATCCGCGGCGTATCGGTCCGTTCGAGGTGCTGGGACGGCTCGGTGCCGGCGGCATGGGGCTGGTCTATCTCGCGCGCTCGGCGTCCGGCCGGCGTGTGGCGATCAAGACCGTCCGTACGGAGCTCGCCGAGGACCAGCTGTTCCGCGTCCGCTTCTCGCGCGAGGTCGAGGCCGCCCGTGCGGTCTCCGGCTTCTACACGGCGGCCGTGGTCGACGCCGACGCCCGCGCGGCCGTGCCGTGGCTGGCCACCGCCTACGTGCCCGCGCCCTCGCTCGAGGAAATAGTGAACGACTGCGGGCCGCTCCCGGCCCAGGCGGTGCGCTGGCTGGCGGCCGGTGTCGCCGAGGCGCTGCAGTCGATCCACGGCGCCGGGCTGGTGCACCGGGACCTGAAGCCCTCGAACGTGCTCGTCGTGGAGGACGGCCCCCGGGTCATCGACTTCGGTATCGCCTCCGGCGTCTCGAACACACGCCTGACGATGACGAACGTGGCGGTGGGCACGCCCGCCTACATGTCGCCGGAGCAGGCCAAGGACTCGCGCAGCGTGACCGGCGCGAGCGACGTCTTCTCGCTGGGCTCGATGCTCGTCTTCGCCGCGACCGGGCACCCGCCCTTCCACGGCGCCAACCCGGTCGAGACGGTCTTCATGCTGCTCAGGGAGGGCCCGGACCTGGAGGGCCTGCCCGACGAGCTGCGCCCGCTGATCGAGTCCTGCATGCAGATGGAGGCCACGGGCCGCCCCAACCCGGCCGACCTCCAGGCCCAGCTGGCCCCCCACCTCTTCGGCTCGGGCTCCGACGACAGCGGTACGGCCTCGGCCTGGCTGCCGGAGAAGGCGGTCGCCCTCATCGAGGGGCGGCGCAACGGACGCCCGGCGGTCAAGCCCGGTACGCAGGGCGGCGGCCGCAGCGGAGGCGGCGCGCGGCCCGGAGGCGTGCCGCCGTTGCCCGCGCACGACCCCGTGGTGCCGGTGCCCGTCGGCGTCCCCGACACCGGACCGGTCCGGCTGGCCGGCGCCCAGGTGCCCATCGGGCCCGGGCCGCGGGTCTCCGACGTCCGTGCCGCCGCCGTGAAGGCGCCCCCTCCCGAGGCGGCGCTGGCCGGCTCCTGGTCCAAGCCGCGCCCCGGCGTCAACGGCGCCGACCCCGTCGTCCCCACGTCGCTGCAGTCCTCGCCCCCCGAGGCCCCGGCGGGCTGGCGCCCCTGGCGCTTCCGCATGTCGAACGACGTGTGGGGCACCCCCTCGGTCGCCGGCGACCTCGTCTACGTCACCTCCTTCGAGGTGCACGCCCTGGACGTGGCCACCGGCCGCCGGCGCTTCAAGACGCGGGACGTCGCCTGGTCGATGGCGATCGCGGACGGCCGGATCCACGCCTCCGACGGGCCCACGCTGTTCGCCCTGGACTGCCGCGAGGGCGCGGACCTGTGGCGGCTGTCCACCGACGCCTGGGTCTACTCGCTCCAGGCCGACCGGGGCACGGTCGTCACCGGCACGCGCGGCGGCGGCGTCCAGGCCTGGGAGGCGTCCGGCGGCCAGAAGCTGTGGGAGCTCACCGGCGCCCAGACCGACTTCGAGTCGCCCGAGGCCGGGCCCGCGGTGCACGACGGCACGGTCTACGTCTGGCAGGACGCCCGGCTGCGCGCCCTGGACGCCCGCACCGGCGACGAGCGCTGGTCGTACCCGATCGGCGACGCGGCCTCCTGCGGCGGAGTGCCGCTGCGGGTCACGTACGCGCCGGACGGCCATGTGTACGTCTGCGCCGGCAGCCGGGTCCTGGCGATCGACGCGGCGAGCGGCCGGGTGCGCTGGCACTTCGAGGCCCCGGCGGTCTTCCTCAGCCCGCCCACCTTCGTGCCGGGTCCCGCGGTGACCGGCGGCGGCATCTATCTCGCCGACTACCTCGGCACGGTCTACGCCCTCGACGCCACCGACGGCCGCGACCGGTGGCGCATCGCCACCGAGTCCCGTGCCTCGACCGAGCCGGTCCTGGTGGCGGCGGGCCATGTGCATGTGGGCAGCGGCAAGGGGCTGTACACCCTGGACGCGGTCACCGGCACGCCCAAGTGGCGCTTCCAGTCGGGCGGCGACATCGTGGGCGCCCCGGCGGTCGCCGAGGGCCGTATCCACTTCGGCTCGACCGACCATCTGCTGTACACGCTGAAGGCCGACGACGGGCGGCTGCGCTGGAAGCTCGCGACCGGCGGCGAGATCACCGGCTCGCCGGTGGTCAGGGACGGCGTCGTGTACGCGTGCAGCAAGGACCGGTGCGTGTACGCGCTGGACGCGGAGAAAGGCACCGGGACGGCCCGCACCACATAGAAGTTCGGTGACGGCCGTCGAACGGGTTCACGGAAGGGTCCAGACGGCGGCCGTCCCAGGCAGACGCTACGCCGGGGACGCGATGGCTGCCACGCGGTGACATGGTCGTGACAGGTCATCGATAGGGTCACGGCATGCATCTACGGGGGCGCAGGCTCAAGTTCACGGCGGTACTGGGATTCGTGGTCCTCTCGCTGACCGGGTTCACCGGACACGGTCACCACGGCATCGGCAAGAGTCACGGGAGCAGCGGGGGCGGCTGCAGCAGCTCCTCGCAGAATCACGACAGCTCGTCGTCGCACCGGCACACCTACTACGACGATGACGACTACGGCAGCACCGGCTCCGGCGGTTCGGGAGTCTCCTCCACGCCCAGCGCGACGCCGCTCCAGGACGCGACCACCAGGCTGGTGAGCTGCGCGACCGTCAAGGAGCCGTACGCGATCGTCGAGGTCACCAACCCGAACGGCACCTCGGGCACCTTCTCGGTCGACGTCACGTTCAAGGACGCGAAGGGCGGCGCCGTCGACACCCGGCTCGACCAGGTGTCCGTGCCGGCGGGCGGGACGGTGGCGGTGCGCGAGTACGTGAGCGGGAGCGCCGCCCGGGTCGACCACTGCGACCTGGACGACCTGGCCCGGCCGGTGAGCTGACGTCAGCGCGTGCGGAACGTTCTCCGCCGCTCGGTGAACAGCTCCGTCTGCCGGTCACCCGGCAGGTTGCCCAGCGCGATCAGGTGCGGCGCCTGGGCGAACCCGGCCGCGATCGCCTGCTCCCTGGCGGCCCACAGGGCCCGTACGGTGCCCTGCACGCCCTCGGCCGGATATCCGGCGATCACCGCGGCGCAGGACGTCGCCGCCGCCAACGCCTCGCCGGGCGCGGTGAGTTCGGAGACGAGGCCGATGTCGTGGGCGCGCTCGGCGGAGATCCGCTCGGCCGTGCCCATGAGCATCATCCGGGCGGCCTCCCCGTACGGCATCCGCAGGGCCGCCAGCACCGACTCGTAGGCGCTGACCATGCCGTAGGTGGTGTGCGGGTCGAAGAAGGAGGCGGTGGTGTCGGCGACGAGGAAGTCGCACTCGCCCAGCAGGTAGAAGGCGCCCCCGCAGGCCATGCCCCGCACGGCTGCGATCACCGGCTTCCAGAGGTCGTTGGACTTCGGGCCGACGTGCAGGAGCGGATCGTCCGCCATGTAGGGGGAGCCGGGCTGCGGTACGACGGCGTCCCGGTCCAGGCCGGTGCAGAACGCCCGCTCGCCCGCTCCGGTCAGGACGACGGCCCGTACGGAGTCGTCGAACCGCAACTCCCGCCAGAGCTCGCGCAGTTCGTCCCGCATGGTGAGGTCGATGGCGTTGAGCCGGTCCGGGCGGTCGAGGGTGACGACCGCGACGCCGGTGTCCTTGTCGGCGGTGAGCCGCACGGCCGTCGTCATGAGCGCTCCAGGACCCACTGCGGCAGCCCGTCCGCGCCGAACACGACCTGCACCCTGGCACCGATGCGGATGCGCTCGGGCGGCACGGAGTCGAGCCGTGCGCCGGCCTCGGCTACCAGGTTGCCGACCAGCCGGATGCGCGGCGCCTCGACGAGTTCGACGACGACGACGTTGTACGGCGCCTGCTCGGCGTAGTCGGGCAGCAGGGGCGGGTGCGGGACGACGTAGGACCAGATGCGGCCCTGGCCCAGGACCCTGCGCCACTCGCATGCGAAGGAGTGGCAGTGCGGGCAGCAGGGGCGGGGCGGGAAGCGGAGCTCGCCGCAGGAGGCGCAGGCCTGGACGCGGAGTTCGCCCCGGCGCGCGTAGTCCCAGAAGGGGGCGCCGTCGGTGTCGGTGACGGGGGAGAGCACCGTGGATCAACTCCTCAGGAGCAGCGCGGAGGTGGGGACGCCCTCGCCGGCGGTGACGAGGCAGGTGGCGGCGCCGGGAACCTGCGCGGTGCTGGTGCCGCGGAGCTGCTTGACGCCTTCGTTGATGAGGTTGAAGCCGTGGACGTACGCCTCGCTGAGCCCGCCGCCCCCGGTGTTCACCGGCAGCCGGCCGCCGATCTCCAGGGCGCCCTGCTCGGTGAACGCGCCGCCCTCGCCCCGGCCGCAGAAGCCGTAGCCCTCCAGGGAGAGCGGTATGAGCGCCGTGAACGCGTCGTAGATCTGGGCGACGTCCACGTCCTGGGGCGTGAAGTCGGCGTGCTTCCACAGGTGCCGGGCGGCTGCCCAGGCGGGGCCCGTGAGCGGGTCGTCGTTCCAGTAGTTGACCATGCCGTGGTGCTGCGCGGGCAGGCCCTGGGCGGCGGAGTGGACGTGGACGGGGGTGTGGCGGCAGTCGCGCGCCCGTTCCGCGGAGACAACCACACAGGCCAGCGCCCCGTCCGTCTCCAGGCAGTTGTCGAAGAGGCACAGCGGCTCGCTGATCCAGCGGGAGGTCATGTACATCTCGCGGGTCAGGGGCCTGTCGTACATGATCGCGGCGGGGTTCTGGTTGGCCCGGTTGCGGCAGGCGAGGGCGACGTTGAACAGATGGTCCCGGGTGGCGCCGAACTCGTGCATGTAGCGGCGGGCGAGCATGGCGATCTCGTCGACGGGGCGCAGCAGGCCGTAGGGCCGCGTCCACTGGGCGGGCGTGGGCAGTTGGACCGTGGTGTTGCGCCAGGGCCGCGGTCCGCTGCCGCGCTTGCGGGAGCGCCAGGCGACGCCGACGCTCGCCTGGCCGGTGGCGATGGCGGTGGCCAGGTGCGCGACGGTGGCGCACGAACCGCCGCCGCCGTAACCGACCTTGCTGAAGAAGGTGAGGTCGCCGAAGCCGGCCGCCTTCGCCAGCTCGACCTCGTCCGTCTCCTCCATGGTGTACGAGGCGAGGGCGTCGACCTCGCCGGGATCGATGCCCGCGTCGTCGAGGGCGGCGAGAACGGCACGGCAGGCCAGGGTTCTCTCGTCGTCCGGAAGGTTCTTGGCGAAGGGTGTCTGACCTATGCCGACGATCGCGGTGGCGTCCTTGAGGCCGATGCCTGACGACATGCTGCGCGCACCTCCGCATGCTGAAGCGGCTGCTGACAGGGCGTCAGGCTACAGCTAATCTGACGGGTAGTCAGCTAGTGGGTCTGGAGGTCGTGGTGCGCGGTGACTTGGAGTGGGGGAGCGTCCCGGAGCTCGTCCGGTCCGCGGCCGGTCGGTACGCGGACGTCGAGGCGGTGGTGGACGGGCGCACAAGGATCTCGTACGCCGAACTCGGCGCCCGCGTCGAGCGGTCGGCGGCGGCCTGCATGGCGGGCGGGGTCGCGCCCGGCGACCGGGTCGCCATCTGGGCCCCGAACTCGCTGGACTGGATCGTGGCGGCGCTCGGCGCGGTGTCGGCCGGAGCGGTGCTGGTACCGCTGAACACCCGCTTCAAGGGCGGCGAGGCGGCCGATGTGCTGCGGCGCAGCGGGGCGCGGCTGCTGTTCGTGACCGGCACGTTCCTGGGCACGTCGTACGTGGCCTCGCTGCGGCGGGAGATCGCCCGGGGTCCTGGGCTGCCGGACCTGGAACAGGTGGTGGTGCTCTCCGACGACGCGCCCGCCGACTTCCGCACGTGGAAGGACTTCCTGGCCGGCGGCGACGCGGTGAGCGGGGCGGAGGTGCGGGCGCGCGAGGCGGAGGTGGACGGCTCCCAGCCGTCGGACATCGTCTTCACCTCCGGCACGACGGGCCGCCCCAAGGGTGCGGTGATCACGCACGCGCAGACGCTCAGGGCGTACGAGATCTGGTGCGATCTCGCCGGGCTCAGGCGGGGCGACCGCTATCTGATCGTGAACCCCTTCTTCCACACCTTCGGCTACAAGGCCGGCGTGCTGGCCTGTCTGATGCGCGGCGCGACGATGATCCCCCAGCCGGTCTTCAGCATCGAGACGGTGCTGGCGAACATCGCCTCGGAGCGGGTGTCGGTGCTGCCCGGCCCGCCGACCCTGCACCAGTCCCTGCTGGACCACCCCGCCCGCGACACCCACGACCTCTCCGCGCTGCGGCTGGTGGTGACGGGCGCCGCGGTGGTGCCCCTGCAGCTGGTGGAGCGGCTGCGCGGGGAGCTGGGCGTGGAGACGGTCCTGACGGCGTACGGCCTCTCGGAGGCCAGCGGCATCGTGACGATGTGCCGGCGCGGCGACTCCCCGGCGGTCATCGCCTCCACGTCCGGGCGGGCCATCCCGGGCACGGAGGTACGGGTGGAGGCGCCGGACGGGCGGCCGGGCGAGGTCCTGGTGCGCGGCTTCAACGTCATGCGCGGCTACTACGAGGACGCGGCGGCCACGGAGCGGACGCTGACGGAGGACGGCTGGCTGCGCACCGGGGACGTGGGCGTGCTGGACGAGGACGGCAACCTGCGCATCACCGACCGCATCAAGGACATGTTCATCGTCGGCGGCTTCAACGCCTACCCGGCGGAGATAGAGCAACTGCTCGGCCTGCACCCGGCGGTGGCGGACGTCGCGGTCGTCGGCGTACCGGATCCGCGGCTGGGCGAGGTCGGCAGGGCCTATGTCGTCAGACGGGCCGGCTCGGTGCTCACGGGCGACGACCTGATCGCCTGGGCCCGGCGGGAGATGGCCAACTACAAGGTGCCGCGGCAGGTGGAGTTCCTGGCGGAGCTGCCGCGCAACGCGAGCGGCAAGGTGGTCAAGGGGGAGCTGCGCGGCCGGACGCGCTAGCCCTGTTCCGGGCATGCGACGACCGCGGCGGCTCCCCTCCGCGCCGCCGCGGCCGATCCCCTTGCGGGGAGCCCTACTCGGCCGGCTTGAACGGCTCCGAGGTGGCGTGCAGGTCCTTGGTCTCGACGGGCTCGTCGGTGGCGTGCAGGTCGTCCGTCGTCACGGGCTCGTCCGTGGCGTGCAGGTCCTGGGTCGTCACCTCGCCGTCGGTGGTGCCGGTGGCGTGCAGATCGGCCGGCTTGAGCTTGTCGCTCATGGTCGTCAACTCCCCTTCAAGGCGGATCACATGGATGGATCGGCAGGGCCCGCCCGGTCACTCCCCCGAGGGTGGCCGGACGGGCCCTTCCGGGGCGCTCACACTAGTTCCCTGGTGGGAGGCCCCTCAGCAGTGACCCGTCTGCCCCCCGACGCGACGGATCGACTGCGTCCAGCATGGCGTGCGGCGATAAACGAACGATGAACGCCTCGGCGCGGTCGTCAGGCCGCCTGCACGGGCGTCAGCAGGGCCCGCACCTCCGCGGCCTCCGGCGAGCCCAACTCCTCGTAGATCCCCATGGCTTCACGCCAGCAGACCTGCGCGCGGCCGGTCTGGCCGATGCCGCCGAGGGCGCGGCCGAGGACGGTCAGGACGTTGCCCCGGCGCCACTCGCCGCCGATGCCGCGCAGCACGGTCAGCGCCATCTCGGCGTTCGCGGCGGCCTGTGCGGGGCGCCGGGCGGCGAGGTCGACCTCGGCCAGGCGGAACAGGCTCATGCCCTCCCACAGGCGCTGCCGGCTGTCCCGGAACACCTCCAGCGCCTCGTGCAGCCGCTCGGCCGCGGTGTCCAGCTCGCCGCTCTGGGTGAGCGCCAGGCCGAGCGCGTACCGGGCGTTGGCGCCGCGCATGGAGTTGCCCATGGCGTCGTAGATCTCGATGCCCTCCCGGGCGAGGGCGACCGCGCTGCCCGTGCGCCCGGTGGCGAGGTGGATGCGGGAGAGGTTGCACAGGGCGCTGGCCTCGCCGGGGCGGTCGCCCAGCGTGCGGAAGTGCTCGATGGCCTGCGAGAGGTGCGCCTCGCCGTCCTGGTGACGGCTCTGGTAGAGCGCGATGATGCCGCGCGCGTTGCTCGCCCAGCAGACCGGCAGGAGGTCGCCCGCCTGCTGGGCGAGGAGCGTGGCGCGCTCGGCCTCCTGGCCCGCCTGCTCGAAACGGCCGCTGACGTGATGGACGTTGACCAGCGTCGTCAGCGCGCGCGCCTCGGCCCGTGGGTCGCCGTGGCGCCGGGCCGACTCCAGCAGGGCCTTCGCGGTCGCCTCGTAGCCCTTGGAGTTGGCGCCCGACTCGGACAGGTCGTGCGCGGCCCAGAGCAGGTCGATGGCGCGGGGGAGGGTCTCGGCCCGTCCCGCGGACTGCGCGGCGCAGGCCAGCAGGCAGACCGCCTCCGCGTACAGCCAGTCCTGCGCCTCGTGCCGGTCCCCGAACCCGAGGCCCGGGTACGCCGTCGGCGCCAGGTGGTCCACCAGCCGGTCGCCCGGCCGCTCCATCGCGTACACCCCGGCCGCCGTGGCCAGGTAGAAGTCCAGGAGCCGGGTCATGGCCGCCGCGCGCTCACCCGGCGGCCACTCGTCGCGCTCGGCGCACGCACGCGCGTAGAGCCGGACCAGATCGTGGTAGCGGTAGCGGCCGGGCGCCGCCGACTCCAGCAGGGAGGTGTCGACGAGGGACTCCAGCAGGTCCTCCGTCTCCTCCGGCGGCAGGTCCAGGACCGCCGCGGCTGCCGCGAGCGAGATGTCCGGGCCGTCCGCGAGGCCCAGCAGCCGGAACGCCCGTGCCTGGGGCGGCTCCAGCGCGCCGTAGCCGAGTTCGAAGGTCGCCTTGACCGCGAGGTCGCCGGCCTGGAGCTCGTCCAGGCGGCGGCGCTCGTCCGCCAGCTTCGCCGCGAGGACCGAGACGGTCCAGGTACGGCGGGCGGCCAGCCGGGAGGCCGCGATACGGATGGCCAGCGGGAGGAAGCCGCAGGCCGCGACGACGTCCAGGGCGGCCTCCCGCTCGGACGCCACCCGCTCCTCGCCCACGATCTTCGTGAACAGCGACAGCGCCTCGTCCGGCGACATCACGTCCAGGTCCACCAGGTGCGCGCCGGCCAGGTCCACCATCCGCACCCGCGACGTCACCAGGGCCGCGCAGCCCTCGGTGCCGGGCAGCAGGGGCCGCACCTGGGCCGCGTCCCGGGCGTTGTCCAGCAGCACCAGCACGCGGCGGCCGTCCAGGACCGAGCGGTACAGCGCCGCGCGCTCCTCCAGGGAGTCCGGGATCGCGGAGTCCACCGTGCCGAGCGCGCGCAGGAAGGAGCCCAGTACGGTCTCCGGCTCCGCCGAAGCCGCCCCGGCGCCCTGGAGGTCGACGTACAGCTGCCCGTCCGGGAAGGCGGCCCGGGCCTGGTGGGCGACGTGCACGGCGAGCGTCGTCTTGCCCACGCCGCCGATGCCCGCGACCGCCGAGACGGCCATGACGCGGCCCTCGGCCGAGGCCAGCACCTCGCCCAGCTCGGCCACGAACGCCGAACGGCCGGTGAAGTCGGGAACGGTCGCCGGGAGTTGGGCGGGACGCACCGGCGCCGAGGCCGGTTCGGCCGCCGGGGAGGGCGGTTCCGCGAGGCCCTCGTCCGCCCGCAGGATCCGCTGCTGGAGTTCGCGCAGACCGGGCCGCGGGTCCACGCCCAGCTCGTCGGCCAGCAGCTGCCGGGTGTCCGTGTAGACCGCCAGGGCCTCCGCCTGCCGGCCGCTGCGGTACAGCGCCAGCATCAGCAGCTCGCGCAGCCGCTCGCGCAGGGGGTGCTCGGCGGTCAGCGCGGTCAGCTCCGAGACGGCCTCCGCGTGGCAGCCCTGCTCCAGGTCCATGTCGAGGCGGGACTCCAGGAGTTGCAGCCGCCACTCCTCGAGGCGGACCCGCTGCGCCTCCGCGTACGGGCCCGGCACCCCGGCCAGCGCCTCGCCGTCCCACAGCGCGAGCGCGCGGCCCAGCATGGAACGCGCACGGCACAGGTCCCCGGCGCCGCGCGCCTTCTCCGCCTGGGCCGCCAGCTCCTGTGCCACCGCCAGGTCCAGCGCGCCCTCGCCGAGCCCGCGCACCGCGTAGCCGCCCGACTCGCTGACCAGGACCCCGGGGTCCAGCACCTTGCGCAGCCGGGAGGCGTACGTCCGCAGCGCCGCGAGCGCCTGCGACGGCGGCTCCTCGCCCCACAGGGCGTCGATCAGCTCCGCCGCGGTCGCGGTGCGGCCCTCGCGCAGCAGCAGGGCGGCGAGCAGGGCGCGTTGCTGCGGGGAGCCGGTGCCGACGGCCTCCTCGCCGCGCCGGGCCCGCACCGGACCGAGCACGGCGAAGCTCAGCGCGGCAGGCTCCGCCGAGGAGCCGGCACGCCTCTGTTCCGGCACTCGCGGTACACCGTCCATCGCCGTTTCCCCCAGACCCATCGAGCAACTCCGTCAGTCTGCCTTGTCCATGGCGGATGCGTCAGCTGTGGAGGGTGCGCTCACCGACAGACGCGCGGGATGTCACAAGGCCCTCACCGGGTCTTCGCACACTTCCGGACAGACCCGAGCGGAAAGATCCACGCAACCGCATAGCTGACGGACCGTCAGATCAGCGCTACCGTGGCCGCCATGGACACCCAACCCGGCACCCAGGCCACGTTTCCCCTGATCATCTCCGTCGACGACCACACCGTGGAGCCCGCCGACGTCTGGACCAGCCGCCTGCCGAAGAAGTACCAGGACACCGGGCCCCGCATCGTGCGCGCCCCGCTGAAGGAAATGTCCTTCCTGGGCGGGCGGTTCAGGCCGGTGATGGGCGCGCCCGGCGACGACGGCCCGATCGGCGACTGGTGGGTCTACGAGGACCTGCACCGCCCCCTCACCCGCCTGGACACGGCGGTCGGCTACAGCAGGGACGAGATCAAGCTCGAGATCATCACCTACGAGCAGATGCGGCCCGGCTCCTACGACGTCCCGCAGCGCCTCGCCGACATGGACGTCAACCACGTCCAGTCCGCCGTCTGCTTCCCGACCTTCCCGCGCTTCTGCGGCCAGACCTTCACCGAGGCCAAGGACCGCGAACTCGGGCTGCTGTGCGTGCGGGCGTACAACGACTGGATGGTGGAGGAGTGGTGCGGCCCCGAGGCCCGGGGCCGGCTGATACCCCTCACGCTCATACCCCTGTGGGACGCCGAACTCGCGGCCGCCGAGGTGCGGCGCAACGCGGCCCGCGGGGTCCGCGCGGTCGCCTTCTCCGAGATACCGCCGTACCTGGGCCTGCCCTCGATCCACGGCGACGACTGGGACCCCTTCCTCGCCGCCTGCGACGAGACCGGCACGGTCGTCGCCATGCACATCGGCTCCAGCAGCCGTATGCCCTCGACCTCCAAGGACGCCCCGCCCGCGGTCGGTTCGACCATCACCTTCGCCAACTGCTGCTTCTCCATGGTCGACTGGCTGATGAGCGGCAAGTTCGAGCGCTTCCCGAATCTGAAGGTCATGTACGCCGAGGGCCAGATCGGGTGGATCCCGTACATCCTGGAGCGTGCCGACGTCGTCTGGGAGGAGAACCGCGGCTGGGGCGGGGTCGCCGACAAGGTCCACCGCCCGCCGTCCGAACTCTTCGCCGAGCACGTCTACGGCTGCTTCTTCGACGACGCCTTCGGGCTGAAGAACCTCGACGCCATCGGCCTGGCCAACGTCCTGTACGAGACCGACTACCCGCACTCCGACTCCACCTGGCCCAAGTCCCGCGAGGTCGGCGAGGCGCAGATGGGCCACCTGGCACCGGACGTGGTGGAGCGGATCGTCCGGGGCAACGCCATCGAGCTGCTGGGCCTGACCGCGGACGGACTGTGGAGCGGGGCGCGGTGAGCGCCGGCCTCGTCTACGGCATCCAGCTGCCCGTCCAGTCCCAGAGCACGATCTATGCGGAGGACTGGGAGGCCGGGGCCGGGCCCGGGGACCTGGTGGAGATCGCCCGAACCGCCGAGCGCGCCGGTTTCGACTACGTCGCCAGCTGCGACCACGTCGCCATCCCGCGCCGTCTGGCCGCCGCCATGAGCACCGTCTGGTACGACCCCGTGGCCACCCTCGCCTTCCTCGCGAGCGTGACCGAGCGCGTGCGGCTGCTCAGCCACGTCGCCGTCGTGGGGCTGCGGCACCCCCTGCTGACCGCCAAGCAGTACGCGACCCTCGACCACCTCAGCGCGGGCCGGATGATCCTCGGCGTCGGAGCCGGGCACGTACGGGAGGAGTTCGAGGTCCTCGGCGCCGACTTCGAGCGGCGCGGCGCCGTGCTTGACGAGTCCATCGACGCCCTGCGCGCCGCGCTCGGCCCGCAGGAGTTCCCCGAACACCACGGCAAGGTCTACGACTTCGAGGACCTGGGCCAGCGACCGAGGCCCGCCCAGGAGAGGGTCCCCGTCTGGGTCGGCGGCTCCTCGCCCGCCGCCGTGCGCCGGGCCGCCCTCAAGGGCGACGGCTGGCTGCCGCAGGGCGATCCGCGCGACCGCCTGCCCCAGCAGATCAGCACGCTGAAACGGCTGCGCGCCGAGGCCGGTGTCGAGGACCCGATCACCGTCGGCGCCATCACCGAGCCGCTGTACGTCGGCGCGCCCGGCTGGGACGTCGGACGGCGCACCCTGGCCGGCTCCCCGGACCGGCTCGCGGAGTCCCTGCGGGCGTACCGCGCGATGGGCGTGCACCAGATCCAGGTGCGGTTCCGCTGCCGCAGCCGGAGCGAACTCACCGACCAGATGGCCGCGTTCGGCGCCGACGTGGCGCCCCACCTCTGAGGAGTACGGCATGGGCAAGCTGGACGGACGCGTCGTGATCGTCACCGGGGCGGCGCGCGGACAGGGGGAGCAGGAGGTCCGTCTGTTCAGAGCGGAGGGGGCCGAGGTCGTGGTCGCCGACGTCCTGGACGAACAGGGCGGGGCGCTCGCCGAGGAGCTGGGCGCCCGCTACGTCCACCTGGACGTGAGCCGGGAGGAGGAGTGGCGGTCGGCGGTCGGCACGGTCAAGAACGCCTTCGGCCGGATCGACGGCCTGGTCAACAACGCCGGCATCCTGCGCTTCAACTCCCTGCTCGACACCCCCCTCGACGAGTTCATGCAGGTCGTGCAGGTCAACCAGGTCGGCTGTTTCCTCGGCATGAAGACGGTGGCGCCGGTGATGGAGGACGGCGGCACGATCGTCAACACCGCCTCCTACACGGCCGTGACCGGCATGGCCGCCGTGGGCTCCTACGCCGCCACCAAGCACGCCATCCTCGGCCTCACCCGCGTCGCCGCGCTGGAACTCGCCGACCGGCGCATCCGGGTCAACGCGATGTGCCCCGGCGCGATCGACACCGCGATGTCCAACCCCGCCCAGCTGGACCCGACGGCGGACGTGGAGGGCATGAGCCGGGCGCTGGACGAGTTGTACCGCAAGCTCGTGCCGCTCGGCCGGATCGGGCGGCCGGAGGAGGTGGCCCGCCTGGCCCTCTTCCTCACCAGCGACGACTCCTCCTACATCACCGGGCAGCCGTTCGTGATCGACGGGGGCTGGCTGGCGGGGGTGTCGGTCGTCTGACCCACATCTGACTGGCCGTCAGCTATTGACGGTGCATGCGGGCGGTGCAACAGTTCGGCGGCAGAGAATCTGACGGTGCGTCAGGAACGTAGGGATGGTGACCCGCCTTGGAATTCGGGCTCTTTGTACAGGGATACGTGGGCAAGCGCGCCGAGACCGACCCGCTCGCCGAACACAAGGCGCTGATGGAGGAGACCGAGTACGTCATCCAGGCGGACAGGTCGGGCTTCAAGTACGCCTGGGCGTCCGAGCACCACTTCCTGGAGGAGTACTCGCACCTCTCCGCCAACGACGTCTTCCTCGGGTACCTGGCGCACGCCACGGACCGCATCCACCTCGGCTCCGGGATCTTCAACCCGCTCGCCCAGGTCAACCACCCGGTGAAGGTGGCCGAGAAGGTCGCGATGCTCGACCACCTCACCGAGAACCGCTTCGAGTTCGGCAGCGGCCGCGGGGCCGGCTCGCACGAGATCCTCGGGTTCATACCGGGCGTGACCGACATGAACTACACGAAGGAGATCTGGGAGGAGACGATCGCCGAGTTCCCGAAGATGTGGCTCCAGGACGAGTACGTGGGCTTCCAGGGCAAGCACTGGCAGCTGCCGCCGCGCAAGGTCCTGCCCAAGCCGTACGGGAAGTCGCACCCCGCCATGTGGTACGCCGCCGGGTCGCCGCCGTCGTACGCGATGGCCGCGAGGAAGGGCCTCGGGGTGCTTGGGTTCAGCATCCAGAAGGTCTCCGACATGGAGTGGGTGCTGGAGCAGTACAAGACGGCGGTCGTGAACGCGGAGCCCATCGGGGACTTCGTCAACGACAACGTGATGGTGACGACGACGGCGATCTGTGCGCCGACGCACGCGGAGGCGATCGACATCGCCGTGCACGGCGGACTGCACTATCTGCCCTCGCTGGTGTTCCGGTACCACGACACCTTCCCGCGGCCCGAGGGGTTCCCGGTGTGGCCGGAGACGCTGCCCGAGTACACCCCGGAGTTCGTGGAGCTGCTGATCGAGGAGGAGTTGCTGATCTGCGGCGACCCGGACGAGGTGCTCACGCAGTGCAAGCGGTGGGAGCAGGCCGGGGCGGACCAGCTGAGCTTCGGGCTGCCGGTGGGGGTGCCGAAGGAGGAGACGCTGCAGACGATCCGGCTGATCGGGGAGCACGTGATTCCGAAGATCGACACGGATCCGGTGCATCGGACGTCCCGGTTCCGGTCTGCCGTGTGATCGCCGTTGCGGGGTGCGGGTCGTCTGTGGCTGGTCGCGCCGTTCCCCGCGCCCCCAAAAACTCCAGCGCAACGGAGGCCTGAGGAGGCCAGGTTCATGCTCGATCACGTCATCAAAGGGGCGACGGTTGTTGACGGGACCGGGGAGCCCGCACTTGTCGCCGACGTCGGCATACGGGATGGCCGCATCGCCGTCATAGGAAGTGTCACCGAGGAGTCGCGCACCACCGAGGACGCGTCCGGGCTCGTCCTCGCGCCCGGGTTCGTCGATCCGCACACGCACTACGACGCCCAGCTGTTCTGGGATCCGTACGCGACGCCCTCTCTCAACCACGGGGTGACGACCGTGGCCGCGGGCAACTGCGGCTTCACGCTCGCCCCCTTGAATCCGTCCCGGCCCGAGGACGCCGACTACACCCGGCGGATGATGTCCAAGGTGGAGGGCATGTCGCTGGTGGCGCTGGAGGAGGGGGCGCCCTGGAGCTGGCACACCTTCGGGGAGTACCTGGATGCCCTCGAAGGGAGGATCGCCGTCAACGCCGGTTTCATGGTGGGCCACTGTGCGCTGCGGCGGCATGTGATGGGGCCGGACGCGGTCGGCGGGCAGCCCAGTGAGGAGCAACTCGCCGAGATCGTACGGCTGCTGCACGAGGCCATGGACGCCGGTGCCTGGGGGTTCTCCACCACCCAGTCCTCCACCCACTCCGACGGCGACGGGCAGCCCGTCGCCTCCCGGCACGCCGAACCGGCCGAGCTGCTCGCGCTCTCGAAGGCCGTCGGCGAGCACGAGGGGACGCAGATCGAGGCGATCGTCGCGGGCTGCCTGGACCAGTTCAGCGACGCGGAGATCGATCTGCTCGTGGAGATGAGCGCCACGGCCGGGCGGCCCCTGAACTGGAACGTGCTGACCGTGGACGCGGCCGTCCCCGAGCGGGTGCCCCGGCAGCTGTTCGCGAGCGAACGGGCGCGCAAGGCGGGCGGCCGCGTCGTCGCGCTGACCATGCCGATCCTGACGCCGATGAACATGTCGCTCGGCACGTTCTGCGCGCTGAACCTGATACCCGGCTGGGGGCCGGTCCTGGGACTGCCCGTCCCGGAGCGGATCGCCAGGCTGCGGGACGCGGACGTAAGGGCCGAGATGCTGCGGCGCGCCCAGTCGAAGGAGGCAGGCGTCTTCCGGCGGCTCGCGAACTTCGGGCGGTACGTCATCGGCGACACCTACAGCGAGGCCAACGCCGGACTGTCCGGGCGGGTGGTGCGGGACATCGCGCAGGAGCGGGGGCTCGACCCCTTCCACTGCCTGGTCGAGATCTGCGCCGCCGACGACCTGCGTACGGTCCTGTGGCCGATGCCCACCGACAACGATCCGGCGTCCTGGGCGCTGCGGGCCGAGACCTGGCAGCACGAGGACGTCCTGCTCGGCGGGTCCGACGCGGGCGCGCACCTGGACCGCATGTGCGGGGCGCCGTACACGACGAGGTTCCTCGGCGACTGTCTGCGCCGCCGCAAGCTGGTCGGTCTGGAGCAGGCCGTGAAGATGCTGACCGACGACCCGGCGCGGCTGTTCGGGCTGCGCGAGCGGGGCCGGGTGCGGGAGGGCTTCCATGCGGACCTGGTGCTCTTCGACCCGGAACGGGTCGACGCGGGCCAGGCCACCCTGGTGCACGACCTGCCGGGTGACAGTCCGCGCCTGGACGCCAAGGCGCTCGGGGTGCGGGCCGTGTGGGTCAACGGGGTCGAGGCGATCCGGGACGACGTGGTGAGCGGGGCCGTACCGGGCACGGTGCTCAGGTCCGGGCGGGACACGACGACGGTGAGCACCCGGTGAGCCAAGTGGCCGACGGGCAGCGGCTGTTCGTCGGCGGTGAGTGGGTCGAACCCGGCGGCGGCCACTACGCCGTCACCGACCCGGCGACCGAGGAGACCGTCGGCTGGGCGCCGGAGGCGTCGCGGGATCAGGTGGCCGCGGCGTGTGCCGCGGCCCGCGAGGCCCTCGGACCGTGGTCGAGGACCCCGCCCGCGGAACGGGCCGCGGTCCTCGGCCGCGCGGCGGACATCATCGGCACCCACTTCGCGCCGTACGCCGAACTGGCGCGGGCGGAGACCGGCGCCACCACCGGGACGGCGCGCGCGATGCAGGTCGGGGTGGGCATGGCCCGGTTCCGGCGGTACGCGCGCGTGGAACCCGCCGAGTGGGCGATCGCGCCGCAGATCAACGAGGCTGGACCGATGGGGAAGGCGGGCGTGATGGGCGCGCTGGCCGTGCGCCAGCCGGTCGGTGTCGTCACCTGCATCACGTCGTACAACAACCCGTGGGCGAACCCGGCGGGCAAGATCGCTCCCGCGCTGGCCATGGGCAACACGGTGGTCGTGAAGCCGGCTCCGCAGGACCCGCTGTCGGTGTACCGGATGGCGGAGGCCCTGGAGGCCGCGGGCGTACCGCCGGGCGTGGTGAACGTGGTCTGCGGGCAGTCGGCCTCGGTCGGCGAGGCGGCGGTGGAGTCGGCCGACGTCGACATGGTCAGCTTCACCGGCTCCACCGCGGTCGGGCAGCGCATCGCCGCGGTGTGCGGCCGGGACATGAAACGCCAGCTGATGGAGCTGGGCGGCAAGGGCGCGGCCCTCGTCCTCGACGACGCGGACCTGGCGTCGGCGGTGACGGGGATCGGCACCACCTTCTCCTTCTACAGCGGCCAGATCTGCACGGCACCGACGCGGGTGCTGGCACAACGGGGCGTCTACGACCGCCTGGTCGAGCAAGTCGCCGCCTATGCAAGCCGGTTGAAGGTGGGGAACCCGAGGGAACCGGACACGGTGGTCGGCCCGGTGATCTCCGCGGCGCACCGCGACGGGGTGGAGTCCTACGTCGAACTGGGCCGCAAGGAAGGCGCGGTGGTGGTCACGGGCGGCGAACGTCCCCCGTCCGAGCGCGGGTTCTACGTCGCCCCCACCCTCCTCGCCGACTGCACCAACGACATGCGGGTGGCCCGCGAGGAGATCTTCGGCCCGGTGGTCGTTGTCGTCCCCTTCGACGACGAGGACGAGGGCGTCGCCCTCGCCAACGACAGCGACTACGGGCTCATCGACTACGTGTGGTCCGGGGACGTGGCCCGCGCCTTCCGCGTGGCCAGGCGGCTGCGGGCCGGCGGGGTCGGCGTGAACACCGTCGGACGCAACATGGAGGCGCCGTTCGGAGGGTTCAAAAGGAGCGGTGTCGGCCGCGACGTCGGCTCGTACGCCCTGCACGCCTACAGCGAGGTGCAGGCCATCGTCTGGCCGGGCTGACCCCGGCCGGCGCCGCCGTCACCGATCCAGATCGACCCGCACGGTCAGCAGCGCCGCCCCGACCACCCGCACGGCCAGGCTGTTCATCCGGGGCAGGGTGCGCAGCCGTGCGACCGGGTCGTCGTCCGGCAGGAGATGGGCCGTGCCGGTGTACCAGCGACCACGAAGGCGGACCCGCACCCGCGGGTCCGCCTTGATGTTGCGCACGTACTGCGACCGCTCCCCGAACTCGGAGACCAGCCAGAACGAGTCCCCGACCCGCCGCCCCCCGACGGGCGTCCGGCGCGGCAGCCCGGAGGTGCGGCCGGTCGTCTCCAGGAGCGTGTGGCCCGGCAGCCTGCGCATGACCGCGTTGAGACGGCGCTGGAACGCCGTGACGGCGCGGTACTTGGTCTCCGAGTGGCGGGGCATGTTTTCGGTTCTCCTGTCGCTGCGCGGTCCCGATGCTCTTCAATGTTGCTCTCGGGGGATCGGACGAACGGCGGAACTTCGAACGTTCCTGCACGAAAGACGGTGGCGTCATGCGGGTGGTGACCTGGAACCTGTGGTGGCGCTTCGGCCCCTGGGCCGAGCGGCAGAAGGCCATTCTCGCAGGGCTGCGGGAGCTGCAGCCCGACGTCGTGGGGCTGCAGGAGGTGTGGTCCGCCGACGGCGAGAACCTCGCCGAGTGGCTCGCCGGCGAGCTCGGCCTGCACTGGACCTGGGCCGCCTCGCCCGCCTCCGAGCGCTGGCAGCGGCGGATAGGCGAGCCGGGCGTCGAGATCGGCAACGCGGTACTCAGCCGCTGGCCGGTCGTGGAGCGTGAGGTGCTGCGGCTGCCCGCGCCCGAGGAACTGGACGACGGGCGCCTCGCCCTCTACGCCCGCCTGGACGCCCCCGGCCACCCGGTGCCGTTCTTCACCGTCCACCTGTCGTCGCCGCTGCACGCCTCGGCCGTGCGCCGTACCCAGGTCACCGCCCTGGCCGAGTTCGTCGCCGCCCACCGCGGCGGCACGGACTTCCCGCCCGTCGTCACCGGGGACTTCAACGCCGTGCCCGACTCCGACGAGATCCGCCTCTTCGGCGGCTTCCGTACCGCCCCCGTCGTGCCGGGCCAGGTCTTCTTCGACGCCTGGGAGTACGCCGACCCGGCCGCCCCGTCCGCCACCTGGGACACGGCGAACGATTACGTGCACCCGGGCCTCGGCCCGAGCACGCGCATCGACTACGTCCACGTCGGCGCCCCGGCCGGCCCCGACGGCATCGGCACCGTCCGGCACGTGCAGCGGGCGGGCGACGGCCCGGTCGACGGCGTGTGGCCGTCGGACCACGCGGCGGTGGTCGTGGACCTGGCCGCCCCTGCTCCGGTTCAGCAGACGCCCGAGGACGACGGGACTCTCGCCACGGGCACTAGCGCCGCCCCAGGAAGATCGGGTTGCTGAACGCCGCCAGGGCCCCCGGCACCGGCCCCGCCGCCGTCTCGTGCCGCAATTCCGCCCGCACGTAGGCGGCGTAGGCCGCGGTCGTGTGCCATTCCGCCGTGCCCGAGCCTGCGACGGGGAGCGGGTCGCCGGTGAACAGGACGCCCTGGTCGGTGACGATGCGGATCGTGCAGCGCGGGGCGCCGGTGGCCTCCACGCGGACCGTGACGGGGGTGTCGGCGGCGACCTCCAGGCGTTCGCCGATCCCGGCGTGCTGCCCCTTGTCCCCGCTTGCCGTGAAGGTCAGCGAGATGTTCTTGGACTCGGCGACGTAGGAGCGGCCCGCGCGGATGCCGTCCTGGATCGCGGTGCGGGTCAGGTCGTCGGCGAGGACGACGGTCTGCGGGAGGCCGACGGCGTCCGGGTCGCGGTGCGCGTCGCTGTTGCCCATGGCCGGAATCCACTCGCGGCCCTCGCGCACGGACGCGACCAGCAGGTTGTCCCACTCCGCGAGCGCCACCTCGTCGTCCGGCGTGTACGGCCCGTTCCACACCTCGATCGCGTCCGCCTCGCCGAACCCGAACTTCCAGCCGCACCCGATGCAGGTGGCGTGCGGATGGGCCGGCACCACCAGGCCGCCGGCCCGCCGGATCTGCCGGGCGTACCTGCCGAAGCGGTTGTCGCGGGCCCGGTAGCGCCAGTCGACGAAGGTGCCGGGCTCGGTGCCGAGCGCGACGACGTGGCCGTTGCGCGTCGTGATCTCCTCGCCGAGCAGGATCAGCAGGTCCTCGCCCGCCTCGGTGGCCCAATGGGGGTGCGAGGTATGGGTGTTGTGGTCCGAGGAGTTGATGAAGTCGAGCCCGGCCGCCCGCGCGAGGGCCGCGATCTCGGCGGGCGTGCGGCGCCCGTCGGAGTACCAGGAGTGGAGGTGGCAGTCGCCCCGGTACCAGGCGCGGCCGCGCCCTCTCGCCCGCTCCGGCGGGTACACGGGCGCCGGCGTCCGGCCCGGCTCCCCGTACGTCAGCGTGACCGTGAGTTCGTACGACAGCCCCTGCGGGGCGACCGTGTACGGCCCCAGCGCCACATGCCAGGTGCCCTCCCGCACCGGCCCCGGCACGTACCCCGGCGTGGCGTCGTCCGCGCGGATGAAGAACTCCGAGCGCGCGCCGCCCGACCAGCCGCGGAAGCCCCGGCCGCCGGGCTCGGTGCCGCGCTCGTCGAAGATGCCGATGTCGAGGGCGTTGCCCTGGGTGCCGGCCGGGACGGACGGCTTGTCGTAGGTGTAGGCGACCTTGATCTCCCGTACACCGGAGGGGACTTCGACGGGTACGTACACGAAGTCCGGCGAACCGGTGGGCAAAGTGCCGCGAATCGTCGCTGTCGTCGGGGTTCCCTGGTCCTGGCCGTCGGCCGCCGCGAAGCTCACGCTTCCCAACGTAAGCGCCGCGGCCGTGCCCGTCACGAACAGGGCGCGTCGTCCGATGCCGTGGGCGTCCTCACACATACGAGCCACCTTCGTGTCCGGGTGTGAACTTCCGTGAACGGAAAGGGGATCGGGGCTCGACGATATGACATGTACATGGATTCGGAAGTTCTTCCAGCGTTCTCCGTGAAAACAGGGCCGACTGGTCGGTATGGACATCTGTGGCCCCGCCGGGTACAGATGGCTCATGCGTATCGCTGTCACGATCTTCCTCACCGACGAGACCGTCACCCCCGTCCGGCTCGCCCGTGAGCTGGAACGGCGCGGATTCGCGGGGCTGTACCTGCCCGAGCACACCCACATCCCGGTGGAGCGGACGACCCCGTACCCGGCGGGCGGCGAGCTGCCGCCCGAGTACGGCCGCACCCTCGACCCCTTCGTCGCGCTCGGCCAGGCGGCCGCGGTCACCGAGCGGCTCGGCCTCGGCACCGGCATCACGCTGGTCGCGCAGCACGACCCGATCGCCCTCGCCAAGCAGATCGCGACCCTCGACCACCTCTCCGGCGGCCGCTTCACCCTCGGCCTCGGCTTCGGCTGGAACGTCGAGGAGGCCGCCGACCACGGCGTGGAGTGGAGGACCCGGCGCGACCTGGTGCGCGACCGGATGGCGCTGATGAGCGCCCTGTGGTCGGAGGAACCGACCGCGTACGAGGGCGAGTTCGGCAGCGTGCGGGCCTCCCACGTTCACCCCAAGCCGGCGCAGAAGCCGCGCGGCCCGGTCGTCGGCCCGCGCACCTTCGTCGGCGGGGCGGCCGGCCCCAAGCTCTTCTCCCACATCTGTGCGTACGCCGACGGCTGGATGCCGATCGGCGGGGGCGGCCTCACCGAGTCGCTGCCGGTGCTGCGGTCGGCCTG
The DNA here is from genome assembly GCF_044457745.1 of Streptomyces sp. NPDC050534. Lineage (NCBI taxonomy): Bacteria > Bacillati > Actinomycetota > Actinomycetes > Kitasatosporales > Streptomycetaceae > Streptomyces > Streptomyces sp. NPDC050534. The sequence continues at coordinate 283,899 of NZ_JBITHF010000006.1, read as the reverse complement.
GGCGGACGCGGGCCGCGACCCGGACGCCCTGCAGATCGTCCCGTACGCCGTCTACCCGAGCCCCGGCAAGCTCGCGCACTACGCGGACCTGGGCATCGAGGAGGTCGTGGTCCAGCTGCCGCCGGCGGGGGAGGCGGAGGTGCTGCGGGTGCTGGACGACTACGAAGCCTTCCTGGGCTGACTTCCCGGCGCTGATCAGCTCGACCGTATGCTCGAAGGATGACGACTTCCGTGAGCTCCGGAACCGGCTCTTCCGACCGCCCCGGCGGCACCGGCCCGACCGGGAACTCCATGCGTCGCGCCCTCAAACGCGCCCGGGACGGCGTCGCGCTCGACGTCGCCGAGGCGGCCGTGCTGCTCCAGGCCCGCGGTGAGGATCTCCAGGACCTCGCCGCGTCCGCGGCCCGGGTCCGTGACGCGGGCCTGGAGGCGGCGGGCCGCCCCGGTGTCATCACGTACTCGAAGAGCGTCTTCGTCCCCCTCACCCGGCTGTGCCGGGACAAGTGCCACTACTGCACCTTCGTCACCGTGCCCGGCAAGCTGCGCCGCGCCGGGCACGGGATGTTCATGTCGCCGGACGAGGTTCTCGACATCGCCCGCAAGGGCGCCGCGCTCGGCTGCAAGGAAGCCCTGATCACCCTGGGCGACAAGCCCGAGGACCGCTGGCCCGAGGCGCGCGAGTGGCTCGACGCGCACGGCTACGACGACACCATCGCCTACGTCCGCGCCATCTCCATCCGCATCCTGGAGGAGACCGGCCTGCTGCCCCACCTCAACCCGGGCGTCATGTCGTGGACGGACTTCCAGCGGCTGAAGCCGGTCGCCCCGTCGATGGGCATGATGCTGGAGACGACCGCGACCCGCCTGTGGTCCGAGCCCGGCGGCCCCCATTACGGCTCCCCGGACAAGGAACCGGCCGTCCGCCTGCGGGTGCTGGAGGACGCGGGGCGTTCCTCCGTCCCCTTCACCTCCGGCATCCTCATCGGCATCGGGGAGAGTCACGAGGAGCGGGCCGAGTCGCTGTTCGCACTGCGGAAGGTGTCTCGGGCGTACCACGGCATCCAGGAACTGATCATCCAGAACTTCCGCGCCAAGCCGGACACCGCGATGCGCGGCATGCCGGACGCCGAACTGGACGAGCTGGTCGCGACGGTGGCCGTCGCCCGGCACATCATGGGCCCGAGCGCCTGTCTGCAGGCCCCGCCCAACCTCGTCGACTCCGAGTACGAGCGGCTGATCGGCGCCGGCATCGACGACTGGGGCGGGGTGTCCCCGCTGACCATCGACCACGTCAACCCCGAGCGCCCCTGGCCGCAGATCGAGGAGCTGGCCGCGAAGTCCGCGGCGGCCGGCTTCGAACTGCGTGAACGCCTCTGCGTCTACCCGGAGTTCGTGCGCCGCGGCGAACCCTGGCTGGACCCGCGCCTGCGCCCGCACGTCAGCGCCCTGGCCGACGCGGAGACGGGCCTCGCCCGGCCGGACGCCGTCGTCGAGGGCCACGCCTGGCAGGAGCCGGAGGAGGTGTTCGTCCCGTCCGGCCGTACGGATCTGCACACGTCGATCGACACCGAGGGCCGAACCTCCGATCGCCGGGACGACTTCGACGAGGTCTACGGCGACTGGGCCGAACTGCGCGCAGCGGCCGCCCCCGGCATGGCCCCCGAGCGCATCGACACCGACGTCCGCCAGGCCCTGGCGACGGCGGCCGACGACCCGACACGGCTGACGGACGACGAGGCCCTCGCGCTGCTGCACGCGGACGGCCCGGCGCTGGACGCGCTGTGCCAAGTCGCGGACGACGTACGCAAGTCGGTGGCCGGCGACGACGTGACGTACATCGTCACGCGCAACATCAACTTCACCAACGTCTGCTACACGGGATGCCGCTTCTGCGCCTTCGCCCAGCGCCGCACCGACGCCGACGCCTACACCCTCTCCCTGGACCAGGTCGCCGACCGCGCCCAGCAGGCGTGGGAGGTGGGCGCGGTGGAGGTGTGCATGCAGGGCGGCATCCACCCGGACCTGCCGGGCACGGCGTACTTCGACATCGCGAAGGCGGTCAAGGAGCGCGTGCCCGGGATGCACGTCCACGCCTTCTCCCCGATGGAGGTCGTCAACGGCGCGACCCGCACCGGCCTGTCCGTCAGGGAGTGGCTGAGCGCCGCCAAGGAGGCGGGCCTCGGCTCGATCCCCGGCACGGCGGCGGAGATCCTCGACGACGAGGTCCGCTGGATCCTGACCAAGGGCAAGCTGCCGACGGCGACCTGGATCGAGGTGATCACGACGGCGCACGAGCTGGGCATCCGCTCGTCGTCGACGATGATGTACGGCCATGTGGACCAGCCCCGCCACTGGCTGGGGCATTTGAGGACGCTCGCGCGTATTCAGCAACAGACCGGCGGCTTCACCGAGTTCGTGACGCTGCCCTTCATCCACACCAACGCGCCGGTCTACCTGGCGGGGATCGCCCGCCCGGGCCCGACGATGCGGGACAACCGGGCCGTGACGGCGATGGCCCGCCTGCTTCTGCATCCGCACATCCCCAACATCCAGACGAGCTGGGTGAAGCTGGGCACGGAGGGCGCCGCGGAGATGCTCCGCTCCGGCGCCAACGACCTGGGCGGGACCCTCATGGAGGAGACGATCTCCCGCATGGCGGGCTCCTCCTACGGCTCCTACAAGTCGGTGCGGGACCTGATCGCGGTGGCGGAGGCGGCCGGCCGCCCTGCGAGGCCGCGTACGACGCTGTACGGCGAGGTCCCGGAGGAACGGCAGCGGGCCGCGGCGGCGTCCGACGGACACCTCCCGGAACTGCTGCCCGTACTGGACTGAGCCCGTACTGGACTGAGCCCGTACTGGACTGAGCCGTCCCGGACGGAGCAGCGAGGGCGCCACAGTACGATGATCGGACCCCTGTTCCATCGGGTCCGAGGGGTCCTGTAACCGAGGAGATGCGTGCCGTGCCAGCCTCGAAGGTCTGGGTGACCGGCCTGACGGTGGGAGCGATAGCCGCGGTCACGGTCCTGGCCGTGCAGGCCGACAAGGGACCGAAACCGCACGCGGTCGCGGCCAGGCCCAGCACGTCGGCGCCGGCGCATCCGAAGCCCGCGCAGTCCAAGGGACCGGTCGCGGTGCCGGACGGCTCCGGCACCGGGCGCCGCATCGTCTACTCGCTCGGGCGGAAGACGGTCTGGCTGGTCGACGCGAGCGACGCGGCCCGGCGCACCTTCGCCGTCTGGCCCGGGACCGTCGCCCCGGAGCCCGGGACCTACACGGTCGGCACGCGTTCCGAGGGCCCCATCACCGGCTCGGACGGCGTGAAGATCGAGCACATCGTGTACTTCACCGTGCGGTCCGGCTCCAACATCGCCTTCTCCAACGCCGTGGACGGCTCCTCGCCGCCGCCCGCCTCCGGGACACCGACGGGCGGCATCCGGATGCGGACGGCGGACGGGGCGGCGATGTGGACGTTCGGGACGGCCGGTACGAAGGTGGCCGTCGTCAAGTAGGCCCGGGGGTCAGTCCTCGCCCCGCCGGCCGGTCAGCTGCACGACGATCAGGACGACCCCGCTCAGCACGAACACCCGCAGCGCCGCGTCGAGTCCGTTCCAGGTCTTCGACTGCCACATGGAGAACCACTCGCCGCCGACCGCGATGAAGCCGGCACCGAAGAGCAGCAGCAGCATCAGCAGGCCGTAGGTCGACACGGCACGGGCACGCGCGTGGTCGCGCCGGGCCCAGAGCCAGGTGCCGTAGACGAGGACCAGTGCGGCGACGGTCTCCCAGACGATGATGGCGACGTAGGCGGTGTTCTGCAGCCCCTTGCTGGTGACGGCCCGCCACATCAGGTCGTCGTCCTTGAACGTGGTGTCCATGGCCAGGACGTGCTGCACGAACGCCTGGTTGGTGCCGAAGTCGGTGATGTTCCCGAAGGCGACCAGAGCGATGTAGAGGGCGACGGTGGCTGTCAGGAGGGCGGCGGACAGGGAGAGGGCGTTGCGGGGGGTGGTTGTGGTCATGACAGCCATTCTCCCTGTGCCGGCCGACCGCGAGTGACCCGGACCGGGCCCGGGTCCGCCGCGAGCGACACCTGACCACTCCGGATCACTCAGGACCGTTCGGGACCATCCGTAGCGCATTTCGCATACCAGACCACCCCCTAAACCCACCGTCCTCGTTCGATTACAGTGCTGAGCTGTCATGCGTCGGACGGTGCCGGAGGGAGGCCCTGGTGAACGCGACGGCTGGGGCCGTGTGGGGCCGTGCCGAGCAGCAGGACTTCCGGAGCCGGGTGCGCGGGACGCTGCTCGGGGCCGCTGTCGGCGACGCGCTGGGCGCGCCCGTGGACGGGCTGGAACTCGACGCGATCCGGGACGAGTACGGCGCCGAGGGCGTCGTCGACCTCGCCTTCGCCTACGGCAGACGCGGCGCCGTGACCCATCTCACCCAGCTCACCCTGTTCAGCGTGGACGGGCTGATCCGGGCCCAGGTCCGCCGCGACACCGGCGCCTGGCATCCGCCGACCGATCTGCACCGGGCGTATCTGCGCTGGGCGGCCACCCAGCGCGACTGGGGGCCCGACGAGCGCCGCAAGGACGACGGCTGGCTGGCGCGCGAGGAGTGGCTCTACGCCCGGCGGGATCCCACCCGGTCGCTGCTGCTCGGGTTCGGCGACGAGAACATGGGGACCCTGGACGCGCCCAAGAACCCGGGGGAGGCCGGGCCCGAGGCGACCGCCCGGTCCGCGCCCTTCGGGCTGCTGGTCGGCTGGGAGCCGCAGCTGGTGGTCCAGCTCGCGGTGGAGTGCGCGGCCCAGACCCACGGGCATCCGGCGGCTCACCTCTCGGCGGGGGCGTACGCCGTGATCGTGCACGGCCTGGCCCGCGGCGAGAGCCTCGACGGCGCCGTGCAGCGGGCGCTCGCCCTGCTCGCCGCTCGCCCGGGGCATCAGCCGGTCTCGGACGCGCTCCAGCACGCGCTCGGCGCGGTACGGCAGGGGATGCCCACGCCGGCGCGGGTCGCCGAGCTGGCCGGTGACGGTACGGCGGAAGGCGTGCTGGCCGCCGCCGTGTACTGCGCGCTCGTGGGCGAGGACGTTCGCCACGGCCTGTGCCTCGCCGTCAACCACGACGGGCCCTCGGGCGCGACGGCCGCCCTCACCGGCGGTCTCCTGGGCGCCCTGCACGGCGAGACGGCCCTCCCGCCGGGCTGGCTCGCCGAGCTGGAAGGCCGTCCCACCCTCCTGGAACTCGCCGACGACTTCGCCATGGAGATGACCCAGGGCCCGGCCCTGCACGGTCCGGCCGGCTCGTCGCCGGGGTGGCTCGCCCGGTATCCGCGGGCCTGAAGCGTCAACTTCTCTGCGGCTGCGGCTGCGGCTACTGCGCCTTGCGCGCCGCCTCCTCGGCCGTGCGCTCGAGCCGGTCGCGGTACTCCTTCCACCACGCCGCGTCGTCCGTCGGCAGGCTGGAGTTGTCGTCCCGCATGCCCACGGCCCCGTCGAGGGTCTCGCGCAGGATGTCGGCGTGCCCGGCGTGCCGTTGCGTGTCGGCGAGGACGCGCACCAGGGCGTGATGCAGGGTCATGTCGTTGTCGCTCGGCCACCACGGCACATGGCCCTGTGCGTCGAGGGGCAGCGCCTCCACGGTCGCGTCGGCGTGCGCCCACGCCTCGCGGTAGCGGGCGACGACGTCCTCCCGCAACTCGTCGGCGGTGGCCCACATGTCGGCGTTCGGGTCGTCGGTGCAGGCGGGCGCGGCCCAGGGGCTCGGCACGCCGGACGGGCGGCCGAACGTGTCGCCCAGGTAGCCCAGTTCGACGAACGTCACATGCTTGACCAGGCCCAGGAGATTGGTGCCGGTCGGCGTCAGCGGGCGGCGGACGTCGTACTCGGAGAGGCCCTCGAGCTTCCAGAGCAGGGCGCTGCGGGCGTCCCGCAGATAGCGCAGCAGGTCGGCCTTGAAGTCGGGTGGCGTCATACGGTCAGTCTGCCCGTACGGAAGAACGCGTGAGGACCCGGGCCTGAACCACGGCCCGGGTCCTCCACGAATGATGACGGAGCGTCAGTCCTTCACAGGAGTACGTCCCGTGACGTCCTCCACCTCGCCCGCCGGCACCGGCACGGCGGCCGCCGCGCTGTCGTCGTCCGTGTTGATCCGCTCGATGACCGCCAGCCGCTCCGGGGTGTCCTCCGGCTTCAGGTGGCCGACGAGGATGTACAGCACCAGCGAGACGGCCAGCGGGATCGACACCTGGTACTGGAGCGGGACGCCGCCGTCGACGCTCCAGTTGATGGGGTAGTTCACCAGCCAGAAGGCCAGCAGACCCATCGACCAGCTGACGAGCGCCGCCGTCGGGCCGGAGCGGCGGAAGGGGCGCAGCAGGCCCAGCATCATCGGGATGGCTATCGGGCCCATGAGCCCCGCGACCCACTTGATGACGACGGTGATGATGTCCTTGAAGGCGGGGGAGTTGACCTGCGTCGCCACCGCCATCGACAGACCGAGGAAGAGCACCGTGGTCACCCGGGCCGCGATCAGGCCGGAACGCTCGCCCCAGGCCCGGGCCTTCTCGGACACCACCGGCGCCACGTCCCGGGTGAACACCGCAGCGATCGCGTTGGCGTCGGAGGAGCACATGGCCATCGTGTGGGAGAAGAAGCCCACGATCACCAGACCCAACAGGCCGTGTGGCAACAGCTGTTCGGTCATCAGGCCGTAGGAGTCGGAGCCGTCCGGCTTCTGCGCGTGCACCAGCAGCGGCGACACCCACATCGGGAAGAAGAGGACGACCGGCCAGACCAGCCACAGCACCGCGGACAGCCGCGCCGAGCGCTCGGCCTCCCGGGCGCTGCCGGTCGCCATGTAGCGCTGGGCCTGGTTGAGCATGCCGCCGTTGTACTCGAAGAGCTTGATGAAGAGGAACGCCAGCAGGAAGACCGTGCCGTACGGGCCCACCAGCGGCTTGCCGTGGCCGTGCAGGGCCGGCTGGTCGAAGGCGTCGAAGAGGCCGATGCCCTTGTCGTTCAGCTTCAGCACCACGGCCACGAACATCGCGACGCCCGCCAGCAACTGGATGATGAACTGGCCCAGTTCGGTCAGTGCGTCCGCCCACAGCCCGCCGATGGTGCAGTAGACGGCGGTGATCGCGCCGGTGATGAGGATGCCCTGGTTGAGCGAGATGCCGGTGAAGACCGACAGCAGGGTCGCGATCGCCGCCCACTTCGCGCCGACGTCCACGATCTTCAGCAGCATGCCCGACCAGACCAGCGCCTGCTGGGTCTTGAGGTCGTAGCGGTTCTTCAGGTACTCGAGGGGCGAGGCCACGTGGAGTCGTGAGCGCAGCCGGTTGATGCGCGGCGCGAACAGTTTCGAGCCGATGGCGATGCCCAGTGCGATCGGGAAGGACCACGTGACGAAGGACGTCACACCGTAGGTGTACGCGATGCCCGCGTAGCCCGTGAACAGGACCGCGCTGTAGCCCGACATGTGGTGCGAGATGCCGGACAGCCACCACGGCATCTTCCCGCCGGCCGTGAAGAAGTCGCTGACGTTGCCCACTTGCTTGTGCGACCAGATGCCGATGGCCACCATCACGCCGAAGTAGCCGATGAGCACGACCCAGTCGAGACTGTTCATGTGCCCCCCTTCCAGGGTCCGCCTTGTGAACCGCGCTCAGTTGGTTGGCACTTCGCCTGAGCGGGGTAGGGGCGTGGGAAGCCGGGAGAGGCCGCGAAGTGCCCGCTCATCGTGGGTGCGGTAGCGCGGACACGACAAGCGGACGTAGGGTCAAGAGCAAGTAAAGATGTTCGTCTTGCTGACCTCTGTTCACTCACATGAACAAACGGAAATGCCCGGACAGCGCCCTCAGCGCATCAGCTCCCCCGCGTTGACCAGCAGCGACTGCCCGGTGATGGCCCGCGCCCGGTCCGATGCGAGGAAGACCGCGGCGTCGGCCACGTCCCCGTCCGTCGCCAGGTCCGGCAGCGCCATCCGCTCGGTGAGCCGCCGGAGCACGTCGGGCTCGGGCGCCCCCTCGGTGTGGGCGGTGAACCGTACGTACGCCTGCACCGGCGGCCCCCACATCCAGCCCGGCAGCACGGTGTTGACCCGGATGCGGTGCGGGCCGAGCTCGCGGGCGAGGGAGTACATGGCGCTCGTCAGCGCGCCCTTCGAGGCCGCGTACGCCGCCTGCCGCACCTGGCTGGGCGCCGCCACCGACGACTGCGTGCCGATGAACACCACCGAACCGCCGCGCTCCTTGAGCGCCGGCAGACAGGCCCGGGTCATCCGCAGCGAGCCCAGCAGGTTCACGTCGATCACCGACTGCCAGGTGGTGAAGTCCGCGTCCTCCACGCCGCCGAAGTAGCTGTCCCAGGCCGCCACATGGACGATCGCGTCGATCCGCCCGAACCGTTCCCGCGCGAGCGCCGCGAGCTGCTCGCACTGTGCCTCGTCCGTGATGTCGGTCGGCCGGTACGCCGTGTGCGCCCCGTCCGGATCGATGTCGGCGGCGCTCTTGGCGAGGTTGGCCTCGGTGCGCGCCCCGAGCACCGCGTTCCCGCCGTCCCGTACGACCGCCGCCGCGACCTGATGACCGAGCCCGGCGCCGACCCCCGACACGACGACCGTTCTGCCCGTTAGCAGTGACATGACTGACCTCCGCCCTGACCCTGGCGCATTTTCTGACGGAGCGTCAGAGTATGGGCGAGCGGCCGACGAAGGAAGGGGAACGCCCATGTCCGAGGAGACCGGCACCCGCAGCGGGACGTACGCGGAACTGGCCGCCGTGGGGCCGTACGGGGTCCGTCCGGGCCATGCCCTGATCACCATGGTCGAGCCCCACCCCGGGCACGAGTACGCGTACAACCGCTGGTACGAGGACGACCACTACTACGCCGGCGCGATGGCCATGCCCTGGATGTACGCCGGACGCCGCTGGGTGGCGACCCGGGACCTCCAACTGCTGCGCTATCCGGAGCAGTCGGCGATCGCCAGTCCGGTGACCGCGGGCTGCTACATCTCCACGTACTGGATCACGGACGGCCGCTACGACGACCACATGAAGTGGACCGTGGCCATCAACAAGCGCCTCAACCGCGACGCCCGCGTCTACCAGGACCGTACGCACGTCTTCACGGCGTTCCAGGACCACGAGGCGACGGTCTACCGGGACGGGGCGGCCGGGCCGCGCGACTTCCACGCCCTCGACCATCCCTACGCGGGTCTGGTCGTGGAGGTGATCGACGCCGAATCGGCCGAACAGCGCGCCGAGTTGCTGGACTGGCTGCGCTCGCGGCATCTGCCGAAGCGGGTGGCGGGCTCACCGGCAGCGATGGTGACCGTCTTCCGGCCGACACCGCTGCCCGGCGATCGCATGACGTACGTGAAGCAGGTCGAGGGCGTGGACACGAGGCTGACCCTGCTGTGGTTTCTGCAGGCGGATCCGCGCGAGTGCTGGGAGGCGTATTTCGCGGACCTGGACGCGCCGGTGCGGGAGGCCGGACTGGGGAGGGTGGAGCTGGTGGCGCCGTTCGTCCCGACCGTGCCGGGGACGGACAAGTACGTGGACCGTCTGAGGTAGCGGACGGCCGGTGCGGCCGGGCACAAGCCGAGCCCCCTCGGCAAGGACGGCGAAGCTGGACGAGAGGGCTCTTCCTGTGGTGCTTGTGCAGTTGTGGAACGTGAACTCGGGCCGAGGATCAGAAAGATCCTCCCCTTACGCCTTGATCGAGCCGACGAAAGTGTTCCAGGCGTCGGCCGGGAAGGCCAGTACGGGGCCCTCGGGGACCTTGGAGTCCCGGACGGCCATGGCCGCGCGGACCGGTGACTTGATCTCGACGCACGCGCCGTTGCCGGTGGAGTACGAGGACTTGGTCCACGTGTGCGTGCCGCCCTGACGAATTGCCATTTTTGCTCCGAAGTGCCAGTTGTTGAGTTGCTGTCACCGCACGACGGATCCGACTCCGGATCCACAGCGCGGTTTGCGCCAACCTCTGGTGTGTGGTGGCGTGATCGACGCTACTCGCGAACCTCGGCATGCGAAGCGACTATTCGCTCGACCGGGTGGCATATTCCAGGTGGGTCTTCCAATTCGACCCGGGGAAGGTGTACGGTGCGGCGCTTCAGCGGGCATATTCCTTTGCGATGTCCGCGATGAACTGCCGGGACTGGTCCGGATTCAGGGCCTGGGCGCGCAGGTGCTCGTACATCACGCTGTATTTCTGCACGTCGTTGGCCTTCTCCAGGTACAGGTCGCTGGTGACGCCCTCGATGTAGACGACGCTGGAGTCGGCCGCGTCCGGGAACTCGAGGATCGCGTACTGGCCGTTGAGGCCGGGATGCGCCCCCATGTCGAACGGGATCACCTGCACGGTGACGTGCGGCAGCTGGGACTGCTCCACGAGGTGCTCCAACTGGTCGCGCATCAGGGAGCGGTTGCCCACCACGCGCCGAAGCGCCGCCTCGTCCATCACCGTCCACAGCCGCAGCGGGTTCTCCGGGGCGGTGATTCGTTCCTGCCGGCGCAGCCGCACCTGGACACGCTTCTCGATGTCGGCGGCCGCGGTCTCGGGGAGCGCTCCCGCGATCAGCGCCTCCGCGTACTGCCGGGTCTGCAGCAGGCCCGGGACGACCTGGGGGTCGTAGACCCGAAGGCTCGCCGCGTCCGTCTCCAGGCCGATGTACACGCTGTAGGGAATGTCGCCGAAGGAGTGCCACCAGCCTTGCTGGCGGCTGTCCTTGGCCATCTGCATGAGCGAGTCGACGATCCGGTGGTCCTCCACCTCGTAGACCCCGCACAGGTCACGGACGTCACGTTGGCTGATGCTGCGCCGGCCGTTCTCCAGCCGGCTGATCTTCGACTGCGACACCAGAAGCCGCTCCGCCACTTCCTCGGCCGTCATGCCCTTGAGCTCACGGAGCCGGCGCAGCTCCTGGCCCAGCCGGCGCCGCCTGACGGTGGGATTGACATTGGACGCCACGGGACGTGCACCTCCGGCTGCGTGCCTCGACTAGCCACTTTGCGTATCTGCTGTTGAGCAGACTGCCACCAAGGCGCGCGCCACCGCTGGGAAACAGTCGGATATGCGCTGCATACGCGCCAGTTCGCCGCCCTGTCCGCACATGCGGCCGCGCGGGGCGGCGGAACCGTCACGTCATCCGCAGGGGCGGATGTGGCATGACGGTCCCGCGGCCCCGCGCGGCCAGCGGCTCCCGTACCGGGTCTTGGGGACTGCCTGTTCAGGCTCGGTGCGGCGCTCGGCGGTGCGTGGTGCTGCGGTTGCGGTTCCTGTCGCTCGTCGTGGTGCTGCGGCTCAGTGCGCCACGACGCGCGCCATGGAGCCGCGGCGCGGCTGCATCGGAACGCCACGAGCGGGTTCCGGCGCTGACCTGGCCGGTACCGCGGCCTGACGGCCGGGCGGTGCGGCCGGGCTGCGGCGCGGCTGGGCCGCCACGCCGTTCTGGACGTCCATCACGGCGTGTGCCACGAGGCCGCCCATGGGGTCGTGCCTGATCAGATCCCGCAGCCGGGAACGCGAGGACCGTCCCTCGTTGCCCGGATACAGGTGCTTGCCGAGGCCGACCGCGTGGGCCAGGGCGGCGAGCGCCGCGGTCCGCGGGTCGGGCGGTACGCCGGTACGGATCGCGGAATCCAGCCGGGCCCTGATCTCCCGGCTGATTTCGGTGTCCGTCGCCTGGTACCGCGTCGTCGGCAGCACTCCGCACATCTGGCCCGCCACGGCATGCACCATGCCGCACCGCTCCAGATGAGAGAGATAGGTCTGGCGCAGCCCGAGACGGGGTCCGCCAATCCAGTTCACTGCCCGCACGGGAGCGCCGCGCCTACGCAGCAACTCCAACGCGCAGTCCAACGTTGGATCTCCAGTCGGCCGTGGGGCTACCACGGCGATACGATCCCCGTCTGGGGCTATCCGTCCGGCCAGCGCCAGCTCCACTAGCTGCGCTCCGGCCAGACCGAGGTCGAGCGACTGCGGCTGTGCAGTGGTACCCGTGGTCGGGTCCAGTGCCAGCAGCAGAAGCTCCTCCGGAATTGTTCTGCGGCTCCTGCCCATCCATGCCTCCCCGCGTGGATGAAAGACAGGGTGACCCCTCTCACATTGGTCTGTCGAGGGTGCGTGACCTCTTTGTGAGGGAACCGGTAGGTATGTCGTTCTCGTCTACCGCAGGGGTTAAGCCCGCACACAGGACACTGGTACATGGTTCGGACAGCGCGTTTGACCGGTGTCCGGGCGGCGGTTCACGGTTCGGTAGGCGCACGGCGAGCGTGCGGCATGGAGGAGGCATCGGTGGCGGGCGAGTCCCCCGACAGGTCCAAGAAGCGCGAGTCGTCGGCAGAAGCGACGTCGGGGAGCACGGGGCCGGTTCCCGAAGCCCGCACGGAAGCACGCGATCCACGTCTGGCGGTGGCCCGGGACGCGGAGGCCTCCGGCGGTCCGGCGTCCGGAAAGGCCGGGGCTTCCGGCGGCGTGGACACGGCGACGAAGGTCTTTTCCGTACGGGACCTGAAGCCCGAGGCCGGCTCCGTACGGGAGCTGGAGTCCGAGCCGGAGGCCGACGAGGAGTCCGGGAAGGGTGCCGCGGACGGCGGAGACGTTTCCGCTGAAGGCGCGGACGCCGCTGACGGTCCCGAGGAGCACGCAGCGACGGACAGTGACGCGCCCGACGCGTCGCGCGACGCCCGCCTGCGCGCCGCTGTGGCGGCCTGGGTCCGCTCGGGCGACTCCAAGGACGCCGAGGACGCGCCAGGCCCGGAGAAGGCGTCTGAGGGCGCCGGAACGGGCGATTCCGCGGACTCCGAGACGTCGGACGACGCGGAGGACGCCTCCGGCGACGGGGACGGCGACGGGGACGGGGAGACCGAGTCGGCGGAGTCGGAGTCGGAGTCGGAGGCTGACGGAGACGCCGGTACCGCCGCCGATGACGCCGACGCCGACGCCGAGGTCGTCGAGGACGCTGTTCCCGAGGGCGAGGGTGACTCTTCGGAGGAAGCCGAGGAAGCCGAGGCCCCCGAGGACGCCGCTCCGGCCGACTCCGCGGAACCCGATGACGACAGCCCCGTTGACGACAGCCCCGAGGACGCTCCCGTAGAGGACGGCGACGGCAAGGGCGGGAAAGCCGCCGGGGCCAAGCACGTGGATCAGCCGACCGCCGTCTTCAAGCGGCCGGCCAAGCCGCAGGTCGATCAGCCCACCACGATGCTCAAGCTCGGCGGCGCGGCCAAGGCCCCCGAAAAGGCTCAGGACGAGCCGAGCAAGCCGACCGAGCCGAAGCCGAAGCCGGCCAAGACGCCGGAGGCGGAGCGCACCAGCAAGTTCGTCGCGCTCAAGCCCCTCGACGATCCGTCCGCGAAGAAGCCCGCGGACGCCACCGCCGCGATCCCGCAGGTCGGTCCCGAGCGCACGGCTCAGCAGCCGCTGCCGCCGAAGCCGCCGCTGGACCTGCTGGCCGAGCTGACGAACACGCCTCCGCCCCCGCAGACCCCGGTCCGGACGATCGTCCGCCGGGTCAAGATCTGGACCCCGCTGGTCCTGCTTCTGGTGATCGTCTTTGCGATCGTGCAGGCCGTGCGCCCGCTGCCCACGCCCACCCTCGCACTGACCGCCGACGACTCCTACACCTTCGACGGCAGCAAGGCCGACCTCCCGTGGCCGAGTGAGGGCCAGGGCTGGATGGACGTCAACGGCATCGGCACGATGGGGAACTTCGGCAAGCAGACCCCCGTCGCCATCGGCTCCGTCGCCAAGGCGATGACCGCGTACATCGTCCTCAAGGACCACCCGCTCAAGTCGGGCTCGGAGGGCGCGAAGATCACGGTCGACGCGACGGCGGAGAAGGAGGGCGGTTACGACAAGGACGGCGAGTCCACCCTCAACACGGTCAAGCAGGGCGACACGCTCACCGAGAAGCAGGCCCTGTCGGCCATCATGATCCCCTCCGCGAACAACATCGCGCGCCTGCTGGCCCGTTGGGACGCGGGCACCGAGGCGGCGTTCATCAAGAAGATGAACGACACCGCCAAGGACCTCGGGATGAAGAACACGACGTACACCGACGCCTCCGGTCTGAAGGAGTCCACCGTCTCCACCGCCGAGGACCAGGTGAAGCTCGGCAACGAGCTGGTGAAGATCCCGGCCCTGATGGACATCACCAAGCTGCCCAACTGGGTCGACCCGTCCGGCCACAAGTGGCGCAACTACAACGCCCTGGTCCCCTACAACGGCGCGCTCGGCATCAAGACGGGCACGACCACCAAGGCCGGCGGCAACCTCCTGTTCGCCGCCACCAAGCAGGTCGGCGGCGAGACGGTCACCGTCGTCGGCGCGATCCTCGGCCAGCACACGGCGCCGATCATCGACACCGTCAACGCGGTCAGCAAGACCGCGATGATCGGTGCCCAGGACGCGCTGACCTCGAAGAAGATCCTCAAGAAGGGCGACGTGGTCGGATACGTGGACGACCAGCTCGGCGGCCACACCCCGATCGTGCTCACCAAGGACGTCCCGGCGGTCGGCTGGGCGGGCCTGAAGGTGAAGCTGTCCTTCGACGCCGACGACGTACCGCACTCCGCGAAGGCCGGCACCAAGGTGGGCACGCTCACCGTGGGCGACGGCACGAGCGGCGCGGTCAAGGTGCCGGTCGCACTGCAGAAGGACCTCACGGAGCCCGGCTTCGGTGCGAAGCTGAAGCGCGTCGCCTGATCCGGTCACGGGACCTCCACACCCCGTCGGGATGCCCACCAGGGCGCCTCCCGGCGGGGTGCGTGCTAGCGTCACGAAACGGGGCATGCCGTCGCTCACGGGAGGCGACCGGGAAATCCCCGGGGACGCTGCCGCGAACGGGCGGGCAACGGGATACGTCCCAGAACAGAAGACGGGACACCACGGGGAGTGCCTTCAGGTGGCCACTGCGGAGCCGACACGCGCCGACGACGCCGATCCGGGCCGGGGAACCGGCTCGCGAATACGTGTGCCCGAACCCCGTACGGACAGCCGTGACACGGCCCGTACGACGGGCGGCGCAGAGGGCGCTCCGTCACGCGTGAGAGCCGCCGTCCTCGCCCTGCGTGAGCGTCTGCTGCGTCACCCCGTACTGTCGATCACGGCCCTGGCCGGGATTTTGCACATCGTCTGGTTCTTCACCTCCGCGAACAGCGGCGGCGACCTGGCCGCGCAGGACGCCTGGGCCGAGTTCGTCGGCCGGCACCCGGACTCCGCGTACAACCTCGCCTGGTACGGCGGCATGCACCCGGTGTCGTACAGCATGGTGTCGCCGTATCTGATGTCGGTGCTCGGCGTCCGTACGACGATGATGATCGCGGGGACCGTCTCGGCCGGACTGCTCACGATGATCCTCATCCGCAGCCGGTCGGTGAAGAACCCGCTGTGGGCGTCGCTCGCGGGCGTCTTCGCGTTCCTGTGCAACGCGGCCTCGGGCCGGGTGACCTTCGGGCTGGGCACGATGTTCGCGCTCGGCGCGGTGGCCGTCGTCTTCTGCTGGCCGCACAAGTGGCGCTACAAGCGCTGGGCGAAGGCCCTGTGCGCCGCGCCCCTGGCCGCGCTGGCGACGATGTCGTCCCCGGTCGCCGGCCTGTTCGTGGGCCTGGTCGCGGTGGCCCTCTTCCTCCAGAAGCGGCGTCCGGGAGCCTGGGCCCTGGGCATCGCGCCCAGCGCGGTCGTGGCCGTCTCGGCCTGGCTGTTCCCCTTCTCCGGCACCCAGCCGATGACGTTCGGCTCGGTGATCCTGCCGCTCCTGTGCTCGATCGTCATCTTCGCGCTCGTCCCCAAGCACTGGACGACCGTCCGTCTGACCTCCGCGGTCTACGGCCTGTCGGTCCTCGCGGTGTGGCTGGTCAGCTCGCAGATCGGCTCCAACATCACGCGCCTGGCGATGCTGTTCGCGGGGGTCGTCCTGGTGGCCGCGCTCCCGTTCCAGATCCCGCGTTCGCGGGAGTGGTACGTCGCCGTGCTGGCCTTCCTCGGCTTCACCTTCTGGATCGGCTTCAAGGCCGTCGACGACGTCGTCCACACCACCCCGGCCGCGTCCTGGGCGCGCGAGCTGGCGCCGCTCGTCAGCGAGCTGCAGGACGTCGGCGCCGAGAAGGGCCGCGTCGAGGTGGTCCCGGCCCGCTCCCACCGCGAGGCCTCCGCGCTCGCCCCGTACGTCAATCTGGCGCGGGGCTGGAACCGGCAGGCCGACATGGAGCGCAACCCCCTCTTCTACGACGACACGCTCAACTCGGCGAACTACCACGAGTGGCTGCAGCGCTGGGCCGTCCACTACGTCGTGCTGCCCAAGGGCGAGCCGGACGGCGACGGCGGTGAGCGGGAGCGGGAGCTCGTCCAGCGGGGCATGCCGTATCTGAAGCAGATCTGGGGCGACGCCAACTGGCAGCTGTTCCGGGTCACCGACCCCGTGCCGCTGGCCGATCCGCCCGCGATCGTCGACCGCGCGGAGCAGGGCGAGCTGACCATCGAGGTCAAGAAGCCCGGCCGCGTCCTCATCCGGGTCCCCTACTCGCCCTGGCTCGGCCTGGTCGACGCCAAGGGCAAGGGCGTCAAGCCGCCGAAGGAGACGGCCGCCTCCAAGCACCGCGCCGACGGCATGCCCAAGTCCTTCGACAACGTCAACGGCTGCCTGATGCAGACGGAGGAGGACGACAAGGGGGACAAGTGGACGATCCTGGTGGCCCCGAAGGCGGGGCTGTACCGGCTGGGAGCGCCGTACCAGCTGCCGCGCGGCACGCCCTGCCCCGACGAGCTGAAGTGACCGCGCGGCGCCCCCGGCCGGTTCGCCGCTGCCGTCAGGCGAGGGCGCTCTCGACCGCCGCCACGAGCTCCGCCGCCTCCGGCTCGGTCTGCGGGGAGAAGCGCGCGACGACCTTGCCGTCCCGTCCGATCAGGAACTTCTCGAAGTTCCAGCGGATGTCGCCGGTGTGCCCCTCGGCGTCGGCGAAGCCGTTCAGGCGGTCGTAGAGCGGGTGCCGGCCCTCGCCGTTCACCTCGACCTTCTCGGTCATGGGGAAGCTCACGCCGTACGTCGCCGAGCAGAACTCGGCGATCTCCTCGGCGCTGCCGGGCTCCTGGCCCATGAACTGGTTGCAGGGCACGCCGAGGACCGTGAAGCCCTGGCCGGCGTAGCGCTCGTGGAGGCGCTCGAGCCCGGTGTACTGCGGGGTCAGCCCGCACTTGGAGGCCACGTTCACGATGAGGACGGCCTTGCCCGCGTACTGGGAGAGGCCGGCGGAGCCGCCCTGGAGGGCGCCGATCTCCACGTCGAGGGGTGCGGCACCGTTGCTGTCTGCAGTCGTCATGAGCGGATGCTAACTCCGGTACGTGTCGTGCCGGTTCTGCGCCCCGGTCAGGACGTCGCCCGCCGCCGTACGGGAATAGAGGACCGAGCGGCCCGCCCGTCGCCGCTCCACCAGCCCCGCGTCCAGCAGCACCTTCAGATGCCGGCCCACCGAGCCGAGGCCCTGACGCGTCACGGCGGTCAGCTGGGTTGTGCTCATGGGGGAGGCGAGCAGGACGAGGACGCCGGCGCGGGCGGGGCCGAGCAGGGCGCCGAGCGACTCCGGCACGACGTCCCGGGCGCCGCCGGCCAGGGCGCCCACACACGGATACACGGCGGCGTACCGCTCGTGCCCCTCCCAGGACACCCAGCCGTGCCGCTGCGGGGTGACCGGCACGAAGACCAGCTCGGCGCCGGAGAGGTCGCGCGGCGGATACTCCTGCGGGTTGACCTGCAGCCGGTTCTCGCCGAGCCAGCGCGTCCGCCCCGGCCGCAGCCCCTCCAGCACGGCCGCCCAGCCGCCCTGCCCGAACTGCGCGGTGCGGGCGGTCACGTCGGCCTGGAGGATGCGCCTGCGCCGGGGCCAGTCGGGTCCCACGGCCGTCTCCCACACGAACTCCAGCAGGTCAGCCGCCCGCCCGGGCAGGTCCTCCCGGTCGAGTTCCGCCGGGAGCGGCACGCCGGCGAGGGAGACGAGGAGATGCGCGCGGGCCTCCTCCGGGCGGGCCGCGCGGACGCGGGCGGCCCCCTCCGCGAAGGTCTCCCCGTCCCTCGGCGTGGGCGTGAGGAAGTCCGCGATCCACTCCCGCCCCAGCCCCGCGCGCACGACCGCCGCGCCGACCGGATCGGCCGCGAGGCGGCGCCGGTAGCCGGGCAGGTGATCCCGCAGCCAGGCCTGTTCGCCCGGGTGCGCGCCCACGCCCGCGTGCAGGAGCTTCAGGCAGGCGAAGGTCTCCGCGAGCGGGGAGAGGACGAACCGGCTGCGGGCGAGGGTGTCGGCGCTGATCTGCCACCAGCCCATGGCTCTTCACCTTTCGCGGGGCGTGCATCTTTCGCGGGCGTGCACCTTTCGCGTGTGCGCGAAACATTATCGGCCGGGTTTCCGGGTGCCCAGACTCCCGGCATGCGCAGCTACCGAGAACTGTTCCGCACACCGGAGTTCACCCCGCTCTTCCTCGCCTCCGCCGCCCAGGGCGCGGCCCAGACGATCGGCGGTCTGGCGCTCGGCACCCTGGTCTACGGGATCACCGGGTCCCCGCTGCTGTCGGCGGTGAGCATGTTCGGGCCGCAGCTGGCGCAGGTGCTCGGGGCCACCTTCCTGTTGTCGGGCTCCGACCGGCTGCCCCCGCGGGCGGCGCTGACCGGCATCGGCTGCGCCTTCGCGGCCGGTACGGCACTCCTCGCGCTGCCCGGACTGCCCGTCGCGGGCGTCTTCGGCGTCGTCCTCCTGCTGGGGCTGGTCGCGTCGCTCGGCGGAGGGGTGCGCTGGGGGCTGCTGAACGAGATCCTGGCCAAGGACGGCTATCTGCTGGGGCGTTCGGTCTTCAACATGCTCTCCGGGCTCGTGCAGATCACCGGGTTCGCGACCGGCGGGGCCCTGCTGACGGTGCTGCCCGCGCGCACCTGCCTGCTCATCTCGGCGGCGCTGTACGCCACTTCGGCCCTCGGCATCCGCCTGGGTCTGACCGCCCGCCCACCGCGCTCCTCCGGCCGCCCGTCCGCCGCCGAGACCTGGCGCACCAACTCCCTGCTGTGGTCCTCCCGCCCGCGCCGCCTCACCTACCTCGGCCTGTGGCTGCCCAACGGCCTGGTCGTCGGCTGCGAGTCCCTCTACGTCCCCTACGCCCCGCACGCCGCGGGCACGCTGTTCGCCTGCGGGGCGCTGGGCATGTTCGCCGGTGACGTGACGGTGGGCCGCCTCGTGCCACCCGCGCTCCGGCCCCGGCTCGCCACGCCGCTGCTCCTGCTGCTGGCCACGCCGTACGTGTTCTTCGTGCTGCACCCGGCACTGCCCGTCGCCGCCCTCGCGGCGGCCCTGGCCTCCGTCGGCTTCGGCGCCGGCCTCGTCCAGCAGGAGCGGCTGATGGCGCTGACCCCGGACGAACTGAGCGGCCACGCCCTGGGGTTGCACTCGTCCGGGATGCTGACGATGCAAGGCGTGGCCGCGGCCGTGGCGGGCTCGGTGGCCGGGCTCACCTCGCCCGCCGCGGCGATGACCGTGATGGCGCTCGCGTCGCTCGGGGTGACCCTGACGCTGGCCGCTGCCGCCCGGCGGACTCCTGAACCCGGGCCGACGCCGGCGCTGCAGGAGTCGTAGCGGCGCCGGAGGTGAGGTACACGGCGGCGTCGGCCTTCACCGAGACGTCGTCCGTGCTGATGCCCTCCTGGCCGGGTGGCGCCTCGGCTACACGGCCGGCTCGTCCCGGAGCCGCAGCAGCGAGCCGGCGGCCTGGGCGTCGCCGGCCAGGTCCGTGGCGTCCGCCGCTCCCGGGAAGAGCCGCCCCCAGGCGACGGCCCGACCGATCGCCCCGAGCCGCCAGGCCAGGCGGAGGGCGCGGCGGAGGTCCCGGGCGGTGCGGCCGCCGCCGGTCCAGGGTTCGAGATAGGCGTCGCGCAGGCGGGGCAGTACGCCGGGGCCGTAGCGTTCGGCGGCGTGCCCGGCGGGCACCACGAAACTGCAGAACGGGTGCGAGACGGCGGCGTCCCCCCAGTCGAAGAAGGTGAAGCGCCCCGGGCTCGGCACGAAGACCTGCCCCGCGTGCACGTCCGCGTGGTCGAGGGAGTCAGCGATGCCGAGACCGGCGAGCTCCTCGCACCACTCCGCGACGCGGGGCCGCAGTCCGTTCAGCACGGCACGGTCGGCCTCCGTCAGCGCGCCGTTCTCCGCCACGAGCCGGTCGAAGACGCGCGGCAGCGTGGCCGTACGGGCGCCGGGCACCCCGAGGGCCTCGATCTTCCCGGCGTACGGCAGCAGGGAGCGCTGCAGGCAGGCGTACCGGCCCAGCAGCGCCTCCCAGGTACGGGGACCGTCCGGCCCGTCCCTCAGTACGTCCGCCAGCAGCGGCCCCCCGTCGGGAAGCAGCGACCAGCCCCGGCCGGCGTCGACGGCGAGCGGCTTCAGCACATGCTCCGGAACCCATTCGGACAGCGCCTCGGTGAGCCCTGCCTCGAAGCGGCCGGCGGGCGGGCCGGCCTTGAACCACACGGGGCCGGCGCCTTCGACCGACAGCCGCACCAGCACCGACCAGGGCCGCAGCCGCACCCGCCGGGGCCCGGTCTCGCGCAGCCCGTGGGCGTCGAGGACGTCGCTCACCCAGTCGAGGGCGGCGGCGCGCCACTCCTCCCGCTCCCAGGGCGTCACGACATCCGGATACCGCCCGCGGTCGACGACCGCATCACCGTTCATCGCGCCATCTCACCACCGCGGGCGCCGTCGCCTCATCTGGATAAACGTCGATTCACGGCGACCCGACGACGTCGCCGGTCCGCCGGCCGGAACCGCTGCCGGCCCGGGAGTAGCCGTCAGGCGGACCGCGGGACGATGCTCAGGGCGCGGTAGTCGTAGCCGTCCTGCTGGAAGCCCGGGGCCTCCCAGACGAGCTCCACCTGCTGCCCGGCAGACAGAGTGCGGAACCCCGTCATTTGGATGTGGGCGAAGTGGCCGAAGCAGCCCCCGGGCGTCTCGGGCGAGTCGAGCACGCCCCAGCCCTCCTCGTCGTACCACTCGCGGACGGTAGCGATGACCATGGGTGAAATCCTACGGCTCGCGGTGCGCGCAACAGGCGCCGGGCGGGGCGGGGCCGAGGGCAGACGCCGGCTCAACTGCCGTTCAGCGTCTGGTGGGGAGCGCGGCGGTAGGTGCCGCGGTAGAGGGACGCGAAGCGGCCGGGGTGGTGAAAGCCCCAGCGGGCGGCGATCTCCGTGACAGTGATCCCGGCGGTGGGATCGCCCGCCACCAGATCCCGGTGCGCCTGCGCGAGCCGCACCCGGCGGAGGTGCGCGAGCGGGGTGGTGTCCAGGTGGCGCCGGAACGCGTACTGCAGGGCCCGGGTGGTGACATGCGCGGCCCCGGCGATCTCGGACACGGTGACCGGCTGGTCGGCGTGATCGTCGATGTAGGCGAGGGCGCGGCGCAGGATCAACGGGTGTGCGTCGCGCTCGTCGCGCCCGTCGGCACCCGCGTCGTCGGGGAGCGCGGTGTTGGGGAAGGCGGACAGGACGCTGGCCGCCAGGTGCTGCGCGGCGGTGGACGCCACCAACGGCTGGTCGGCCACCGCCGGGTCGGCGAGCACCTGGTCCCGCAGATAGGCGATGGTGCGGCCCAACTGCTGCGCGACCGCTGTCGTATGCGGCCGGTGCCCGGTCAGCCGGACCGGCGGCTCGCCCCGCTCGCCGGCCACCTGGGACAGCAGGGCGGGCTCGAGCATCGTGATGGTGTAGCGCGCGTTGCAGATCCGCCCGGCGTACGGCCGGTCGGGCGGCGCGAACATCACCACGTCGCCGGGGCCGAAGTCGTCCTGAACCCCCTGGAAGCCGTGATCGCGCACGGTGCCGTCGTGCATGACGCACAGGCAGATCTTGCCGAGCGGCGTGACCGAGTAACTCATCTCGAAGGACAGGTCGGTCTCGTCGATGCTCACCGCGTCGATGCCGGTGCGGGTGATGAGGGCGCGGCTGGCGTCGGGCGTGGTGCTGCCGATGCGCATCCTGGCGTAGGCGCGACTGAGGAAATCCTCCGTCACGCCCAGGTCGTCGCTCTCGAACGTCAACTTCTCCATAGCCGTCTGATTCCCGTCATCCGCGCAGGCATGTACGCGCTGATCAGGCGCTTTTCGCATTCTGAACGGCGTACGGCCAGGGAGTTCGCCACACGGCTGTCGCCCGGGCCCCCGAGGCGCGGAGGCTTCGAAGCATGATCGGAGCAGACGAGGACGCGGACGACGTGGCGTCCCTGCAGCTGGAAGTGGAGCAGCTTCGTCAGGCGGTGGACTCCCACGCCCTCGTCGACCAGGCGATCGGCGTGGTCATCACCGTGGCGGGCCTGCGCCCCGACCAGGGCTGGGAAGTGCTGAAGCACATCTCCCAGCACACCAACGTCAAGCTCCGCGAGGTCGCCCGCTGCCTGGTCCAGTGGCCCGCCGGCGTCAGCCCCCTCCCCGAAGTCATCCGCACCGCCCTGCCCCACGCGGTCGACCACGCCCGCCACCAGGACATGAACGTCTCCCACGAGGACGCCGAGGAACACGAGACGGCGGGTTGCGGGTGGCGCTGACGGGGTGGGGCGCCGCCTGGGTACGACGGATGCCGGAAGTACATGGCAGAAGCGGAGGCAGAAGCTGAAGCATTCAAGGGACGCTCGCCGACGTCACCCGGGAGCCTTCTGACGCGGTCCCCCGGAGGCCCTCCGGTGCAGCCGCATACGAAGCTGGCGCGTCCCCGGCCCTAACGACGCCAGCTCGCTCCCGATGGGCCGCGAAAGGATGATTTCGGCCGCTGCCCGTTCCGCTGATGGGTACGGTCGGCGGACTTCCGATCCTGCAGCCATGCGGTGGTGTGATCCGCGAAGTCGACCGCCCCGGCGGCGTCCGGATCCCACCATTGGCCGCGCGTGTACCGCTTCCCGCAGACAATCGAGCCAGGTATGGTCCTGCAGCCGTCAGGCTGCTTCGGCCGGGACCCGTCCGGCTTGGATGGCGTCGACCAGGGCCTGGTGGTCTTTCTCGTTCTGGTCGGCGTACAGCTCGGCGAACGTCGCCAGCGCGCGGTCGAAGGCGTCGCCGCCGCCCAGGTATGCGGCGATCGCGATCCTGTCGCCGGACCTGGCGTGGGCGCGGGCCAGCGTGGCACCGCACAGCCGGCCGAACAGGGCCATCCTCTTCGGCGACATGTTCTCGGCCACGGCGATTCCCTTCCAGTCCCGCAACTGGCGTATGTAGAAGTCCCGTTGTTTGCCGTCCATGCCCTGGACGTGTTCCCAGCCCAGGAAGATGTCGCTGGTGGCCTGCATGAGCCGCTGGCCGGCGACGACGCGCTCGCCCTGGGTGGTGAACGTACTGCTGCCGACGTAAGGCGCCAGAACCGACTCGTCGGCTTCCTTGGCCTGGAGGAACAGGGGATCCTCGTCGTCCTTGCCGAGCAGCAGGATGATCCAGCAGCGGGTTCCCACACTGCCCACACCGACCACCTTGCGGGCCACGTCGGCGAAGCGATAGCTCCCCAGCAGGAACCGGCGGTCCGTCTCCAGGGTCTGGCCATAGCGCTCGATCAGCCGGCTGAGCTCCTTCTCCAGCTCGCCGCGTTCGGTGTCCGGCAGCAGATCCTGGAGCCGTACCAGCAGCGGAGGATCGGGAGCGATCTGACGCTTTCCGTCGATGAAGTGAGTGAGCTTGTCGAAGACCTGCAGCGTGTCATGCGCACGGGCCCGCTCCCGGGTCTTCTCCCAGCGATCGCGCACCCCGGCGCTCAGCAGCGGGGCGAACTGCTGCTGCAGGTCGTCCGCGTCGAAGCGGGTGTACCAGACGTCGAGATTGCCCATCCCCGCGAAGGCACGCATGCGCTCGCGGTAGGACTGCACGGCTGCCTGGACCACCGATGCCCGCTCCTTGGCGCTGAAGCCGTTCGCCCGGCCCGCGATGACAAAGCTGGCCGACAGCCGCTTGACGTCCCATTCCCACGGTCCGGGCAGCGTCTCGTCGAAGTCGTTGATGTCGAACATCAGGCGGCGTTCCGGCGAGGCCAGCAACCGGAAGTTCAGCAGGTGCGCATCACCGCAGCACTGCACCCTGAACCCGCTGCGCGGCGTCTCCGCGAGGTCCGCGGCCATGATGGAGGCGGCCCCGCGGTAGAAGCGGAACGGCGCCTCGCTCATCCTGCCGTAGCGGATCGGTACGAGTTCCGGCACCCGCGTCGCGGACTGCTTCTCGATGATCTCCACCGGGTCCGTGCGCTTCGGCGGAGGCACGAACTCGGCGTGGCTGGACCGGGGTACGTCTGCCCGCGCGGCCTTGCCACGGGCGACCCGATCCTGCGGAGTGAGGTGCCGTGTCTCGTCGTTGGAGAGATGGTTGTCGTTCATTGCGGATGCTCCAGGATGTGGGGGGCGACGGGCAGAGCGCTGGCCATGGCCGTCAGGAACGGATCGACTGCTCCGATACTCGGGACCACGCGCCGTCGGCACAGAGATCGCCGAGGTCGTGGGCCTTGCCTTTGACGTCGAGCGCCTACCGCCCGGGTCGCTGTCACAGCGGGAGGCGCTACTCCGGCCCCGCCGAATGAGATGGGCGCCTCCACTTACAACGCGTCTCCGGTCCCTCATGCCTCGGCATCGGAGTGCCTAGGTGCGACGCGGAGCGCCCGGATGACGAAGGCGTCCATGGCCACGAGAACGCAGATAGAGGAAGTCCGCCACGATGAGGAGACCCGCCCGCGGGTGACGATGATCGCCGCGAACGCGAGACTGGTGGTCCTTCGGGGGGTGGCGCCCGAGTGAGCTCTGGTGACATGACTGGTCATGAGTGTTTCCTCGTCGAACTTTCGGGTCTATGTGGCGTTGCGCTCCTGCTGCAGAATGCTCTTGAAGCCGTCCGCGAGGGCTCGCGCGAAGCGGAAGATCCCTCCCAGCGTCATGACCAGCCCTGTCAGGAGGAGCCAGCTGCCCCATGTGGCCTGCGCTTCTGCGGGCGACTCGGTTCGCGGAGACCCTGTCGCCGACGGCTCTACGGGCGCCTTTCGCAGGACGTCCTTGACGATCGCCAAGGCACCGGCAAAGGCGTGGACAACCACCCCCAGCAGCATGTTCAGACCGATGAGCATGGCCCAGTCGATCTGTTTGAGCTGCTCCGGGGCTCGTTGTGTCTCGATGGTCTTGATCTGACTGCCCCTGGACGACATTTCGACTCCTCCGCTGTCTCACCGGTTGCGTACGACCCTCAGGTTTTCGGTGGACGCTCTACCTGCACTGTCGCTCGTGACGACCGGCCCGACATCACCCGAAAAGGACTATTAATAGGGCAGACCGGGCGGGGCGCCCCTGCTGGCGGCCGGTGGTCGCTACCGCGAGCCGACCGAACGCGCCGGCGGCCGGTGGCCGTCGTCGGGCTTTCAGCCGGGCAGCTCGCGCATCTCGAGCACGCGCAGACCCAAGGACTGGAAGCGGATCAGCAGACCGTAGAGGTGAGCCTCGTCGGTCACTGTGCCGAAGAAGCGGGTGTTCTCGGGTGCCGGAATGGTGTCGAGCTCGGGAAAGGTCTCGGTGAGTGCGTCCGGCACCACACCGGCGATGCGGAACTCGTAACGCATGTGAGCACCCCCTTCTCGCGGAGCAGCGTGTCGAGGGCTGCCTGGCTTCCCCTCTCATCCTCGGGCTCGAACGCCGCGCTCGCATCGCCCGGTTCGGGCGACCGTCCCAGGGCTGCCGGGCATAGATGCCCGGTCACAGCACTCCGAGGTCCCGGGCCCGGCGGACGGCCTCACTGCGCCGGGTGACAGAGAGCTTGCGGTAGATGCTCTTGAAATGTGTCTTGGCCGTGTTGGCGGAGATGTGCAGCTCGGCCGCGATCTCCTCCGTGGACAGCAGCTGAGCCGCCTTGCCCAGCACTTCTCTCTCGCGCTCGCTCAGCGACGCCGCGACGGGCAGTTGCTCGTGGCTCCCCGCTCGCGAGAAGCCCAGGACCCGGGCGGGCAACCAGCCGTGCGCCCCCGTCAGTTGCGGGTCCTGGCGAAGCATGCGGCGTATCCAAGGACCGCTCTCGACGAACACACGCCGCAGCTCCTCCGGCCGGGCGAGCCCGAGTGCCTCCCGCAGGAGACGGTGCGCCTCCTCGGTGGAGCCGGTGGAAGCGTCCGTCGCGGCCACCTGCGCCCGGATCAGGCACGCCTGGGCCCGGAGCGACGGCGTGACGGTCTCATCGGCCGGCAGGCCGACCAGGGACTCCGTCACGCCGTCGCTGTCTCCCGCCGCCAGGAGTGCGCGGGCCCGGGCCACGGCGTGCTCCGGCCGGTCGGAGCTCACGGCGTCGAGTACGTCCAGGGCCGCGGCCGCGTCCCCGTGCGCCAGGTGAGCGGAGGACTCGGCGATGGTCAGCTCGTCCACCGCCCACTCGTAGCGGTGCTGGGGCGCCGCGGCCGAGCCGGCGGCTTGGACTGCGGCGAGCGCGCCCTCCCAGTCGCCCTCGGCCGTCGCCAGCCTGGCCCCGATGACGGCGGCCTCAACTGCCGCGACGGGCTCCGGCAACGGTCGTTCGCTCATGGTCGCCCGGTCGAGATGGGTCCGAGCGGCCGTGAGGTCGTCGTGCTCGGCCGAGACGCCCGCGAGGACGAGGTGATCGATGCCGGGCCGGTGCTCCGGCGGAAGCGCGGAGCGGTCGGCGGCGGCGAGCGAACCGTGTGCGTGCGCCTCCGCCTTCCGCAACTGTCCCCGCAACAGCTCGGCCATGGCCAGTGACGCCAGCGCATCGCAGAGCGGGGGGTCGATCCCCGGCTGCCCGCATGCCTCCGCGGCGGCGGTGAGAGAGGAAGCTGCTCGGTCCAGGTGCCCGGCACCGAGTTCCGCCGAGCCGAGCGCGGCCAGTGCCATGGCGCGTATCTCGGGATGCCGACCGATCAGGGGCGGGGGAATTTCGGGCAGTAGACGGTCGGCGTCGGCGGCCGCCTGCTCGGTGGCCGCCAGGTCGCCGGACTGCCGCCCGGCCAGGACCCGGACGAAGGCAAGGCCGAGGCGCGGCGCCGGTACCGAAGTGTCGATCACGTACGGGTCCGCGCGTCGCAGTGCGGCTGTGCAGCCGGCGAGGTCCTGGTCGGCCAGTCGGCATGCCGCTTCGACCAGTGCCGGAGCGGCACCGGTCTGGTCGGCCGGCATGGCGGCGAACGCACGGCGCAGCCGGTGCGTCTCCAAGCCGGTGAAGAGCCGGCCGATCGCCAGGTTGTCGATCAACTGCCCTGCGGCGAACTGCCAGTCACCGGCGGCGGCGGCCTGCACCACGGCCTCGGTCAGTCGCCCGGTCCCGGCGAGCCAGTGCGCCGCCCGTGTCCTCAACCGGGGCTCCAGGCCGGGCAGGCGTTGGCGCAGATGCGCCTGCAGGACCTCGGCGAACAAAGGATGCAGCCGGTACCAGGCCGATTCGCCGACCTGTTCCAGGAAGGCGTTGGCGCCGGCCAGCTCTGCCAGCCTTTTCTCGGCGTCGTCGCGGCCGGTCAGCGCGTCCGCCAGGCCGGGGTGGACGCGATCGGTGATGGAGACACGGAGCAGCAGGTCCTGGGTGAGTGGCGGCTGCGCGTCGAGTACCTCTTTGAGCAGGTAGCCGGCGATCGTGGTGCGGTCGGTGGCGAACCCGCGGACGAATGCCTGGGGATCGGCGCTGTGCTGCATGGCCAGGGCGCACAGGCGCAAGCCCGCCGCCCATCCCTCGGTGCGTTCGACCAGCAGCCGGATGCCGTCCTTCGTGAGTTCCAGGCCGTGCTCGCGCAGGAGCCTGTCGGCGTCCTCTTCGGTGAACCTCAGGTCAGCGTGCCGTATCTCGGTGATCTCGCCCGTTGCCCGGTAGCGGTACACCGGCAGCAGCGAATCCGTCCGGCTGGTGAGGACGAGGCGCAGACCGTCCGAGGCGTGCCGGAGCACGAACTGCAGCCCTTCGGCGATCTCGGGTGCGTGCACCGCGTCGAACT
Source organism: Streptomyces sp. NPDC050534 (assembly GCF_044457745.1). NCBI lineage: Bacteria > Bacillati > Actinomycetota > Actinomycetes > Kitasatosporales > Streptomycetaceae > Streptomyces > Streptomyces sp. NPDC050534. The sequence continues at coordinate 255,928 of NZ_JBITHF010000006.1, read as the reverse complement.
GGTCGAGCACCAGGACCACAGGCTCCCGCCGCTCGGCCAACGCTGCCGCGAGACGCACCAGGAGTGCTTGGTCCACACCCTCGGCGCGCGTGGGGCTGCCCACGTCGATCGGCAGCAGTACTCCGTGCCGGTGGAACGCTTCCAGGACGTAGGCCCAGAAGGCGCCGGGAGGGTCACCGGGCTCGGCGGCCAGCCATGCAGTGGCACGCGACGCCATGCCCCCGGTGACCCACTGGGCGGCGAGCACCGTCTTGCCCGCGCCGGCCGGGCCGTTGACGAGCGTGAGCGGTCCCCGTGCCCCTGCCGTCAGACGCTCCAGCAGCGCAGGGCGGTGCACGACAATCCTGGGCACCGGCGGGACGGCGAACCTGACGGCGAGCATCGGGTCACCGGAAGGCGTCAGCCTGCGGTGCGGAGGACGGGCGGGGTGATCGGGCGACACCTTCCACTCAACCGCTGATCGGAAGTGATCACCAATCGGGCGCTGCCGTGGCCGCGTGCCAGGCCGCCACCCCTTGACGTCCTTTCTGTCAGGAGTCGAGGATCTTGCGCTTTTCGCTCTCGAACTCAGATTCGGTGAGGACCCCTTGGGACTTCAGCTCACCGAGCTCTTTGAGCTTGTCCATCTTGGTGGACGTGTCTTCGGCCGGCGGCTGGACAGCCGCTGATTCCTGATTGCTCTGCTGGGCCCAGCGGCCCTGCTGACGTCGGGATACGCGATTGGAGACGACAGTCGCGGTTCCGGCGACTGCGGCGGTCCGCGCGACTCCACGGATGAGACCAGGCATCTTGCCCTCCTTGAGGTTTCTGACTGCGGAGATGAGCCGACCAGCGGCCACGGGCTCGGCAGGGAGCCCAGGTTTGGGCCGGCCGTTCAGGTGGGGACCTCCTCGACGGTTTCGAGTGCCGCCAGGACGGCCTGGACCGGGATCCGGCCGCCGGCTACCAGCTGCGCACCCCCGTGCCGGAGGGCCTCGGCGAACGGCGCGGCCCAGAGGTTCTCGTACACCAGTACTCCTGCGGAGTCGCCGGGCGAGAGGACGGAGGCGGCCTCCTCGAGGTCGTCCATGTCGAGCAGCCCTGAAGAGACACCTTCGAAAACGGTCAGATCGGGCTTTCCATGCACGGCCAGATCGGAGATTTCCATAGCCTTGACGGACCCGTCGGATTCCTTCTTGATGAACATGAAGTCGATGATCCGGATAATGCCCCGGTCGACGAGGTCAACCAACAGCGGCAGTCCCTCACCCGTCATGCGACTACCCGGAAACTCCACTACCAGGTAATCGACCGGCCCCATATGGTCGAAATCGGTGCTCACGGCAATCCCTCTCCTCGCAAGAAAAGGGCGCGCTCGGTCCAGTCGGTGCACGCCCTTTTGCCGTCAGTGATGCAGGAGTTCCTCCCTGGCGTGGTCGTACTCCTCCACCGATATGTCGCCCCGAGTCCGCAGATCCGAGAGCGCGTTCAGTTCGGCAGCGGTGCTCTGCTCTGCGTCGGCACTGCTCTGCATCTGGGCCTGGGCGGAGCGCCCGGTCTCCGGATGTCCGCGGCTCATCTCGTTCTCCGCCATGGTCCCGCCCCGTGCCATCACGTATACGAAGACGCCGAGGAACGGAACAACGATCACGCAGAACAGCCAGGCCGTCTTCGCCAGGCCGTGCATGTGACGGTCACGGAAGATATCGCCTATGACGCGGAAGAGAAGCACCAGCCAGATGACGCCCAGCGTGATCAGCGCGACTGTCCAGAATGCGCCCAGCAGGGGATAGTCGTAGGCCAGATTCATGGCATTCATTGCATCCTCCTAAGTGCTACGGATTCCAGCCTGCGCCAGCTCCGGGGCGGATACACCACCCGGTATGGGTGACTCCGGTCGCCCATATTTGGATTTCACATATCGCTATTGCCGTCCGGGGCAGGGCGAGCAGCCTCGCGGATCTTGCCCACGGCCGCGGCGATGCGGGCGGTGCCCGACGGGAGCGATGGCCGTGTGGGTGCCTGCGCCTGTTCTGTGCGCATGCTGATCGGATCCCTGGCATCCCTCGCGCCGAGGTTGAGAACGCACCGAGCCGGTGCGGCGACCAGCGAGGCGATACACACCGCGGTCTGGTTTCCGGGTCCAGGCCCCGACCGTTCATAAGCTTCGCCTCGCCCTGTCACAGACGACCCGGCCGGCACCCCAGGCTCGCAGCGAGCGGACGTGCGGGAGTCTCTCGGCGAGTTCACGGCTACTGCCTACGGGGCTCCGGTTCCTGCCCCGGCTCCGGGGCAGGAGGAGGTGTGAGCCTCGCCGTCGCGACGTATGAGACCACGACCGCGACGATCACCAGCGGCATGACGGTGAGCCCCTGTGCGCCGATCAGCAGGGTGGCGAGCAGGACGGAGACCAGCGGAAGTCTCAGCATTGCGGCGCTCATCGCTCCGATACCCATCGCGAACCCCGCGACCAGGGTCAGCCCAGGCACGTGGGAGAACAGGATGCCGCCCGCCGACCCACGAACATCGCGGGAAAGATCGGGCCTCCCCTGAAACTGCTGAGCGATGCGCAATAGGCCAGGCCCTTGCACAGCACCAGCAGCAACAACGCCCCGACCGAATAGGCGGCGCTGTGCGTGAGGAGCGGGTCCAGCGCCGTCTGCCCCGAATACAACACGTCGGTCGCTGCTTTGTCGGTGCCCTCCGCGTAGCCGATCGCCAGCCCCGCCACGACCAGGCCCATGACCACCGTGGCGGGCACCCGTCGCCTCTCGATGTGCGTCTTCAGCCGGACGGCGAGCCATCGGATACCCACGCCCACGACTGCGGCTGACAGTCCGATGACCAGAGCCCAGCCGAATTCCGCCGCGGTCGGGGTCGTGGCCTTGGGGACGTCGTGCAGTGCCAGCGAGTAGGTGCCCAGCCCGGTCCAGGATCCCAGTCCGACGAAGATGAGTGCGCCGATGCCCGCAGCCAGCAGACCGGGCACCAACACCAGCGCCATCATCGGCCCACCCAACCCCGAGGCTTCCATCAGGAGGAACGCTCCCAGCAGGGGTGATCCCAGCAGCGAGCTGACGGCCGCGAAGCTGCCCGCCGCGCCCAACACCGCGGTCACCTGCTCCGGGGGGTCCCGCTTGACCATGCGGACGGCGCCGGCGGCAAGCCCGCCGCCGAGCGCCAGGAGAGGGGACTCGGGTCCGAGGACAGCTGCGAAGCGAGCGTCGCCAGGGCGGCGAAGAAGATGCCGGGCAGCTCGATGGGTGTGGGCGCGCCGCGGGCCTTGAACCCGGCTGTCGGTTCATGGCCGCCGTGTCCCGGCAGGTACTGAACCGTCAGTCCCGCAAGCAGTCCCCCCACGGCGAGCAGCGGCAGCGGCCACCACGGTGGCGTTCCGTCGAACCCGAGTGACTTGGGCAGATCCGTGTAGATCTTGGGCTGCAGTTCGCCGACCAGTGCCAGGAAGCCGAACGCCGCCGCGGACACCGGCACGCCGATCAGCGCGGCCATCACGAGAAGCACCAGGTACGCGCGGCTCCGAAGGAGTGTCAGCGGGTCCGGCGGTGACGCGGCCTCAGGTCCCGTCTTGGCCTCCGGCATGCGCATTGCCTCCTCGCGATGCGGACCTCGTCGGAGGTCTCACCGGCTGCTTTCTGCGAGCCTGGAATGCCCTGCCACCTGATGCGAGCGGCATGGTTCCGAGCCTGGCACGCTGTTCCCACGCGGGCATTTCAACGCCGCCCATGCGGGTAACTCCGACGCGTTGCCCTTGATCAACCGGAGTCTTCCGAGGCCGATGACTCGCCGTGGTCGGCCGACCGGGCGTCTTCTGCGATCCGGACAGCGCCGAGGAGGATCCGCGCGATCATTCCCACCAGAATCACGTCGACCAGCATCTGCACCATGGTCAGAACCCGTGCCGTCGTGGTGACCGGGGTGATGTCGCCGAAGCCGACCGTGGCGAACACGGTGACGGTGAAGTACAAGGCATTGGTGCGCCCCAACGTCTCCGGGAACGAGTCGGCTTGGTTCTTGGACAGGAGCACGTACGCTGCCGCGAAGATGATCAGGAAGATCGGCCCGGCGGTGGCCAGGGTCTCGATGGCACGTAGCCGGGGATAGTCGGATCTCGTGACGGTCCGGACCTGCCAGGCGAGCACGCCGGCGAAAAGCAGGAGACTTACCGTCAGGGCGATCGCCGTACCGATGTCGAGCCCCTTGTCCAGCGGCACCAGATAATAGACAACCACCGACAGGATCACGGCCAACAAGGATCGGGCCGCCGAGAGCAGCAGTCGACTGCGCGACACGCGAAAGCGCTCGGCCTGCCGGGGTCTTTTCATGACGTCACCATGGGCGCGCGTAGGTCGTGCTCACGCAGGTTTCGGGCCCAGGGGGGCGGGCTCGGGCTTCGCGTCCGCAGAGCCGCTTTTACTATCCCGGCTGAAGACTTCGGAAACGCTCTGGGCGCTGCCCAACGCGCCTCCTGCAACCCATTCGGGGGACCTTTCGCGGGGCGGGCACAGATACAGCTCCGAGTAGATCTGTACCGCTGTACAGCAGGGAGGTACGGCAGCCCCGATTTCCCGGGCCAACCGCTCTGCGATTCGCGTTTCCGCAGGTCACAACCTCCCCCGCGCTGGGCCCTGGTGAAGTGCTACATCACACGGGCACAGCCCGACGAAGCGCGGCGGACGCTCACCGAACTCGGGGAAGCGGCTCCACCACGGCGCCGGGACGAAGCGCTCATGTGGGTCCCGCTCGGTGCGCGTCACTCTGCTGGGCAGGTCTGTGCAACGGGGCCGCGGAGGTTCAAAGCGGTGACGGTCCACTGATGGCCGCCCTGGCCCGCGGCTACGAGGCCCAAATTCGGCAAATGGGTCGCCCCTGGGCAGGAACGGCGCTCACGAACCTGTTCAGCCACGCTGCCGAAGCGGACAAGTCCGCAGCTGCACCAGGCCGTCCATCTTCAGCTGGTTGAAGGCTCGGTGCGCGGTACCGACCGAGACACCGTAGGCCTGCGCGACGTCGCCGACCGTGGGCACGTCCTCGCCGGGGAGCATCGTGCCGTCCTTGATGGCGTCCGCGAGATGCCTCGCGATCACTTCCCAGGGAGCGAGCTCGCGCGGCGGAGCCGCTTCCACCTTGATGGTCCGGCCGATGGGACCCACGACCGCGTGGACGGCCTGGCGGTCGGAGGTGGCCAGGAAAGCCGCGTAGTGCTTGAGGGTTGTCGCTCCTCCTCCGCCGTGCCCAACACGGCCGGCGACCGTTCGTACGTCGGCACCCGCGCCCAGGAGCTCGGTCACGTTGTACGCACGCAGGTCCTTCAAGCGGTGGGTGTGAACCTTCAGTTCCTCCGCGAGGCGGCGGTAACGCTGGCTGACGCTCGACGGCACGAGCGGGGCGGAACTGTCGGCTTCACCGGAGAACACGAAGGCGTCGCGGGCGAGTCGCCGCCGAGCGCCTTGCGGCGTTCCTCGGCGCGGGCTCGGTGGGCGGCCAGGACGGAACGCGTGATCACGTCGATGGCCTGCTTACGGCGCTGGTGGGTCTTGGTGTCCTTGATTCTGCGACCGTTGTTGGAGTGCTTCACGAAGAGTTCGAGGCGGTCGAGGTTGATGTCCGACCAGCGCAGGGCACACATCTCGCCGCGGCGTGAGCCGGTGACCATCGTCATGAACAGGAACGTTCCCCAGTCCAAGTCCCGCTGCCAGGCGGTGTTCAGAGCCAGGACCGCCTCTTCGGGAGTGGGCGGGTCGGGGTTCGGCTTGGGTTGGGATGGAGGTTCGGCGAGGGCCGCGACGTTCGTCGTCACGTAGCCCCAGCGCAGGCCGCGGTTGAGAGCCGGGCGCAGGATGAAGTGAATCTTGCGGACGGAGTTCGCGGCGAGCGGCTCGCAGACGTGCTTTCGCTTCGTCTTGGGTTCGGTCTTGCCGTTGCGCCGGCCTTCGCACTGTTCCTGGCACTGCCGGAGGCGGGCGTAGAACAACTCCAGCATCTCGGCGGTCAACTTGCCGGCCTTGAGGTCGCCGAACGTGGGCTTGAGGTAGTTGCGGATGATGCCCTCGACCCGCTCGTACGACGTCTCGTCGAGCTCCGCGACCCCGAGCCACCGGTCGAGCAGGAACGACATGGTCACCTGCGTCTTGGGGTGGCGGTTCTCGTCGACCTGGTGGAGGAGCTTCGTGCGGGCCTTCTCGGCCTCGGCCTCCGTGTCGGCCTGCTCGTGGAGGTAGATGTCCTTCTTCGTGAGCGGGTCACGCCCGGCGTAGACCCGGACCTGGAAGCCTGCCCCGTTGGGGCGGATACTGCCGCGCTGGTCAGACACTGTGCCCCCGGCAGGATTCGAACCTGCGACACCCGCTTTAGGAGTTCGATCAACCCGGTCGTCTGGAGGGCTCGCCCTTGGGTCGATGTCTCGTGCATGACTGTCCCGGGGTGCCCATGTCCGCTGTCGTTGATGTCATTTGGTGATGTCAGGACTCGTTGTGGTTTTGAGGTGCCTGCGCATCGCGGTTCGCAGGCCTTCGAGTTCGGTTCGGGGGAACGGCCGGCCCCACTGAGACGCGTAGGCCTCCTCGCCCTGCTCGTAGTCGATCCGGTCGAAGGCCCGGACGGCCGACCGTGCGAGTGCCGCAACCGCGTGGCGACCTGACCAAAGAACCGTCCCTGAGCTGTCCGGCGCCCGGTCGTCGTCGACCCTGACCAGGCGAACATCGACCGCGGACCCCTCCCGGTGGAAGAGCCACCGGTACACCTGAGGTTCCCCCTCCAACTCGGCGCGTGTGTCTTCGTCACCCAAAACCAGCCTGGCCACGGCATACAGGAATTGCTCGGGTCCGTCAGTGACGTATGAAGCAATGGCCTCCGCCTCGCCTCGATCGTCACTGACCTTGACGAAGGCCCATCCGTGATCGCACAGCGTCCACGTGATCGTCAGAGAACTCATCTCATCCCCCTGAGGTGGACCCTGTGACCAGGTGCCGTAGGGCGTCCAAGGACATCAGCTTGGGAAGCTGCGGTCATTTTCGGCTGATCTTGGCGCTGACCTGGGTGAACGGCGGACGTACGGCTTCGAGGGGCTCGGTTGTCTTCACCGTGATTCCCCGCTGTTCCCCGCATTATCCGGTGCGCTTGTGGTGCGGTCGTTCCGTTCCTCGGTTACCCGGTTCGGCTTGTAGCGCTCGGGAAAGTCGGGGTGCTCCTGGTAGGTGAAGGCAAGATCGAGTAGGTCGTCGCACGGCCAGAGGTCGCCGTCGAACTGGCAGTCGTCGCGGTCGTCCTAAGGTCGCTCGGGGTCGTCTTCGGCCGGACTGAGCGTGTGCCGGTTCAGCACGCGTTGCTTGGCCTCGACTTCGCGCAGCACGCGGACGGGGTCGTGCAGGGCCACGTGCTGAGCGATCGCTGTGGGGAAGCTGGTGAGATCCCCTCGGCCGAAGTCGACTGCGGCACCGTGCGCGGTCCATTCTGCGGAGAATCCGGCCCTTTCACAGCGCCGAGCCAGGTCGGCGTCCTCGTCCAGGCGCGCCTTGAGGAACGCCACCAGGTCGCTGGTCATGGCGGCATCCTCGACCATGGGGCGTGCGCCGGCACACGCTTTACGCCTGTCACTCACCTCCAAGCCTTGTACCAACACGCTTTCCAACTGTGGTGGTGGGATGGTGGGCGTCGCTCAGGGGCGTTCAGCTGCGTTCGCCGCTGTCCGGGAGCGCTACCGGCGTCGGCCTCGGGTCCGCTGCGAACGGTCCTGAACCAAGCTGAATGAGACGGAAACTGAGACGGGGTCCCGATGGAACGAGTGGAAGCCGAGCTGTTCACTGATGCCGGCAACGACGCTGTGGTGCGCCTGCCTGGCCGTCGCTTTCCTGGAGTCCTGGTCCAGGGCGACACCCTCAGGATCCTCTCCGCCGACGTAGCCGAACTCGTCGAACTCTGCGCGGTCGGCGATCTGGAGGAGGCCCGCCAAGCGGCAAGCCTCCTCCAGGAGGAACTCGGGGCGAAGCTACAGCGCTACACCGATGCTCTCGACGCCCACGGAGAGCGACACCCCTTCTGATCCGTAGCTCTGCAGAGATCGGTCACTGAAGGTCATACAGACCGCCGGGCGGAGTTGGTTCGACGCTTGGGCCGTGGAGTTCATGCGACTGAATTGGCACTGGCTGCTGGCCCATCTGGAGTCATTGCCCTGGCCCGACCCGTACTCGGTGCAGGTGCTCATCCAGGACGAAGAGGACGACTGCTTCGGTCTTTGGATGCTGTACGAGGGACGTCTCGTGGAAGTGTCACTGCCTCACACCGACCGCTACCTCGTCCCAGGGCACACGATCACCGGCGTCTTCACGCGGACCGACCGACCCCGCCACTCGTAGCCGCTGAAGTGCTTGTGCTCTGCTCGCGGTGATCGGAGCGCAAGCACACCACAACAACCACCGCCATCCCCAGCTCCCATCCCATCCGTCGTCGACCCACACACACTTCGCTGCGGTACTGCACTGCCACCGGCCGTGTGCCTCCCGACGTCGGGCGGGCGCGGACCGGGGGAACACTTACTGACGCCGTGCGCACAATTCCAGCCAAGTGGCGGACTTCACAAGGGTTGTTCGGCCCGCGCGGAGGCGCCCGGCGAAGTGGGGCAAATTGCCCGAGGTTCACCATGAGAGTGTCATATGCAGGTAATGAGTCATGTGTGCCGCTAACGCGAAGACGGCAGCCGCGAAGTGATGATCTTGTGAGCCCCTGATCAACTGTGTGAGGATCCCCCGGCCGACGAGGTCGGCTCAGACCAAAACACTGGGGGAACTGCTTTGTACAGATCGAGAGTTAGAAACCTGACGCTCATTGCTGGGGCGGCGGCACTGACCATGTTCACTGCGCCCGGCGCCATGGCTGACACGCCATCGCGCACTGCGACACCATCGACGGTGATCGAGAAGGCGACGGGCACGCAGGAGATCCTCAAGGGCTCGGGCACTCTTGCTGCAGAGGGCGCCCAGGTGACACTTCCGACCCGCGCGGACGATCCGATCAGCGCGACCAAGGGAGAGGACACCATCAAGCTTGCCCTTCCCGGAGTTGGCGAGAAGGAAGCCTCAAGCACAAGCGGCACGGCCGTCTTCGCCGGCCGCGATGACTCGGTCTCCACTGCCGCGCAGGCGACGACAGACGGCGGCTTCCGCGCGCTCTTCACCCTGGAAGACGCCAACGCTCCGCGGCAGCAGTCGTTCAAGCTGACTCTGCCGGAGGGCGCCACGATACGGCAGACCGCCGAGGGCGGCTTGGTCGTCTTCGACGCCTCCGGAAAGATCACCGGTGGGCTGGAGACGCCTTGGGCGAAGGACGCGAACGGCGCGCCGGTGCCGACGTCCTACCGGGTCGAGGGAGACACCGTCACCCAGGTCGTAGAACCCGGGGCGAACGCCGCGTACCCCATCGTCGCCGACCCGAAGTGGACGTGGGGGATCATCAGCGGAACGGTCTACTTCAACAAGAAGGAGACAGCCCACCTCGCCTCCAACGCCGGGTTCGTGGCCGTGTTGTTCGCGGCCGCTCCGCCGCCGTTCGATGCCTACGGCATCCTGAACGCGGCGAACATATCCCGGGTGGCTTGGAACGCGGGCTCCGACGGCAAGTGCGTTGAGGTGAAGGTGCCGACCTTCCTCCCGTACGAGTACAAGGGCGGATACTGCAAGTAGGTCCGCCGTACGCTGCGGAGAAACAGAGAGGGCACACGTAGGTTATGGACAGCTTTGCAGGACCGACCATCCTGGTGCTGGTTGCCGCGGTGATCGTCGTACTCAAGTACCGTCGGCGCATGGCTGGGCAGACTCCACTGCTTGCGGTCAGCGGAACTCCCGGGCGCATCGCCGTAGCCGTGGCCTTCGCGGTCGGCTGCGCCTGGGCATGGTCCCAGGGTCCCTCGGTCATCAACGCAGGGGTCTTGGGCTTGAGCCTTGCTCTGCTGGTCGGGGTCGCCGCGGAATTCTTGGCGCGCAGGAGCGCCCGGCGCATGTGATGAGCACGGGGGCCCGAAGGGCGATCTGACGAGACCGCGGTCGTCGGTCCCCGAGAGCTACCTTGTGGCCTTGGGGGCCGATGCCGCCCCTCTACGTGCGCACGTCGTTCAGGACGCCCAACGTGAGGCCGTGAGCCACATGGACCGCCTGCTCAGGAGGCGCCCCCGGTCGTCAGTGACCGCGCTCGTCGATGTCAGCCGTAGATGCCAGAGGGGCCTCACCTACGAAAGTTCGTAGGTGAGGCCCCTCTGGCCTGGTGCCCCCGGCAGGATTCGAACCTGCGACACCCGCTTTAGGAGAGCGGTGCTCTATCCCCTGAGCTACGAAGGCGTTGTTGCGGCGGCAGGGCTGACCTGCAGCTGTGCCACCGACCACAGTGTAGCGGCTGGCGCTGTGGGGGCTGGGCGGTTGGTCGGGTTGGGCGCTGGGGGCAGGTCAGTGGGCGGGTGGCCGGCCCGTCGTCGAATCCTCCCCGCAGTCCCGGGCTTGGTGATACCTTCTCGAAGGAATGTTTTCGAGGTCCGGTATCGCGTCGGGCCCCAAGGGGGAGGTCATCGGAATGACGGTGGTGGCAGGTATCGGCACGGGCGTGCCGGCAGGCGGTGGGCATCGGCCTGCCTATCTCGTGTTCTGCGACGTCGACGAGACGTTGATCGACTGCAAGAGCATGTTCGAGTTTCTGCGGTTCCAGCTGGTGCGACGGTACGGGGAGGAGGGGGAGGAGCGGTATCGGCGTATCGCGGGCGAGTTGCGGCGGCAGTCCGCCGCGGGAGCGCCCCGAGAGGACGTCAACCGGGCCTACTACCGCTCGTACGCCGGTGAGAGCGCGGCCGAGATGGCCGAGCTCGGGCGGGAGTGGTTCTCGCTCGCGGCGGCCGACCCGGGGTTCTTCATCGCGTCCACCGTCGCCGAACTGGACCGGCACCGTGCCGCCGGCGCCGAGGTCGTGCTCGTCTCGGGGTCCTTCGCGCCGTGTCTCGATCCGGTCGCCGAACGGGTCGGCGCCCGGCACGTCCTGTGCACCTCGCCCCTCGTGATCGGCGGCCGCTACACCGGCGACGTGGCCGAACCCGTGATCGGCGAGGGCAAGCGCGCGGTCGTGCTGCGCATGCTCGCCGAGTACCCGGGCGTCAGCCCGCGCGACTGCTACGCCTACGGTGACCATCCCTCCGACTTCCCCATGCTCGACTGCGTCGGGCACCCTCGGGGCGTCGGTGACGCTCCCGCCGTACTGGCCTATCTCGCCCGGCGCGCGGAGCCGGTCGTGGCCGCCGTCTCCGGATGCGCGCTCGCCTGCTGGTCCATGGGCCGGGACGAGCACTCCGACGCCTGCTCGGGGGAGTGCGCCCTGCCGCTGGGCTGAGGGGCTACGGGTGAAAGCCGGGGAATGAACGGTCGGTTCGGGGACGGTCGGGCTCAGGCTCCCGTCCCCGAACTCGTCTGCGCTCAGTCGATGCTCCGGCAGATGTGCGGCTCCAGCCCGGCGTCGTCGGCGTCTCCCGCGAGCCGTAGGACGGGCCTCTTCGGCTCCGGCCCGGTGCTCAGCAGGTACCGGTTGCCGTCGCGGCGGACGGAGGCCAGGGTGCCGTTGGAGAGGACATGGAGGCGGGGGAGGGCCTGCCTCGGTGTTGTCGGCGGAGTTGCGGCCGGCGTCGTGAACTGGGTCGGTTTCGGCAGGGTCTTCGGTGTTGGCATCGTCGTATCTCCTGGTGGCTCGGGGGTCTTCGTTCGTGTCTCCGCTGCTTGCCATGAGGGCTTCGGGGGTGTGGCCGTACCGCCGCGCTACCTCGCCCCGGCCAGTGCCGGCTCCGGCAGCGGTGCCGTCGGGGCGGTCGTGTGCCGGGGGATCCTCGCCGGGCGGGCGTGCCGGGTCGGGGCCCAGCGGAGCAGGGCCGAGCCCACCGACATGCCACCGCCGAAGGCGGACAGGACGGTCAGGTCGCCCTCCGTGAACAGGCCCCGTCGGTGCGCCAGATCGAGGGTGATCGGGACGGAGGCGGCGCCCGTGTTGCCGTGCAGGGCCAAGGCCAGGTGCATGCGGGCCGAGTCCAGGCCGAGCTCGGGCCAGACCTCGGCCAGCATCACGCCGTTGGCCTGGTGCGGCACGAAGTGGCGGACCGCGCGGGGCGGTACGTCCGCCTTGGCCAGCAGCGTACGGACCGCACCGGGCAGGTTCTCCTGCACGAAACCGCGCACCCCGCGCCCGTCCATCGTGAACCAGTGCGCGCCCTCGGCCAGCGTGTCCGCCGACGCCGGCCGCCTGCTGCCGCCCGCCGGCACGCTGATCAGCCGGTGCTGGTCGCCGCGCGTGGTCAGGCTGGTGGTGATGCCGCCGGTGGCCGCCGGCACCGGGCCGAGCACCACCGCCCCGGCCCCGTCCCCGAACAGGATGGCCGTCTTGCGGTCCGCCGGGTCCAGGATGCGGGAGTAGACGTCCGCACCGATCACCAGGGCGTACGGTCCCTGCCCGGCGCTCACCGGTTCGGCGCGCAGCATGCGCTCGGCCGCCGTCAGCGCGAACATGAAGCCGCTGCACACGGAGTTGACGTCGAAGGCCGCGGCCCGGCGGGCCCCGATGAGGTCGGTCACGATCGCCGCCGTGGCCGGCTGGGGATGGTCCGGGGTGGAGGTGGCGACCACGACGTACGCGATCTGGTCGGCCTCCAGGCCTGCCTGGGCGAGCGCCTGCCGGGCCGCGTGCGCCGCCAGATCCGAAGTCGCCTCGTGGGCCGCTGCGCGGTGCCGTCGCCGTATGCCCGTCTTGCGTTCGATCCACTCCGCGGTCACTCCCGCCGCCGCGCCGACCTCGTCGTTGTCGACGACGGTGGCGGGCAGGTAGGAGCCGGTCGCGATGATGCCGATCGGGTTGTTGTCGTCCATGGTGGGTCTCTCCTTCGAACGGTGCGAGGGGACAGGTCAGTTGGCCGGGGTGGTGGTGAACTCGCCGAAGCTCGGGCCCTGCAGCTTCAGCTGGGCGTGGATGTCGCCGCCGAGGCCGAAGTGGCCGATGGCGCCGCCGTAGTTCTGCTGGTAGCTCATCCAGAGCACGACCACGTTGATCACCCGGTTCGCGCCGAGGGTGCCCGGAGCCGGGAAGGGGTTGGGCAGGGTCGCCCGGTAGTGGGCCATGCCGTTGCTGTCGCTGATGAAGGCGTTCGGCACGCCGAGCGGGCCGGGGCGGGTCGGGCCCGCCGGGTCGAGGTCGTGCTCGCGCAGCGACATGACCGTGTAGAGGCTGTCCGGGATCAGGCCGGTGAAGGCGAAGGAGAAGTCGGCGGTGCGCCGGTGCGCCGGCACCTGGACCTCCAACTGGCCCCGTGCCTTGGCCCATTGGCCCAGCGTGATCGGCTCGCGCACCTTCGGTCCGTCCTCCTCGCGCAGGTCCGGGATCGGCGCGCCGTGCAGCGGATAGCTGGGTCGCCGCACGTCGTGCGCGTCGGGGCGCTGCTCGGGGGCGAAGAGCATCGGGTAGTTGTTGCAGGGCAGGGGGAGGGGCAGCGTGTAGAGCTGGACCTGGGCGTCCGGGCCGGTGGGGTCCGCGAGGTCGAGCTCGCGGACGATGCCGTACGGCAGGTTCTGCCCCAGCGGCGGCAGCGGGCTGTCCGGGGAGACCACGGCGCCGCCCCACTCGGAGACGGTGGTGCCGTCGGCGCCGGGGCGGTTGACGCGGCCGATGACGACGAAGTCGCCGTTCTCGTCCACGATCTCGCTGGGCGGGTACAGCGGGCCCTGTGTGGTGACGCTCAGGTCGTAGGTCCGGGTCATGGGGGCGGCCGCGACGGGTGCGGCGGCCACGGGTGAGATGGTCATGGCGGGTGCTCCTTCGCCGGTTCGAAGCCGGTTGAGGCAGGTCGAGACAGAGAGGGTGGCCGGTCGGTCGCACGGGCCGGACGAAGGCCGGTCGAGGCCGGTGGGCCGGTGGTCGGTTTCTGTGAGCCGGTTGGGTCCGGATGCGAACGGCCGGCCGCGGGACGCCTTGCAGGAGGGGTCACGCGGCCGGCCGTCGGGGGAGGGGCGAGGGGTCAGGCGGCGGTGACGCGCTCGTAGATGCGGGTGTACAGGCCGTTGTCGCCCCCGGTGATGTAGGTGTCGCCGGCCTCGCGGACGATCTGCTGGTAGCGCGGGGAGGTGAAGGCCTCCATGTACGTCGCCGGGTCCGCGTCGAAGCCGGACACGAACATCACGCCGGGCTCGGTGCTGGCCAGCGAGTGGAAGGCCTGGAAGCTCTTCACCTCGTCCGAGGTGCGCACGACGTCGAAGATGGTCTCCTCGCGCCAGGCGCGGTACTGCCGGTAGACGCGCGGCACGACCTCGACGTGCCGCATCTGCACGTACCGGGTGTCGGGCAGGGCGCCGGCGGCCGGCTTGGGCGCCTCGACGAACTGCAGGAACTGCCGGCGGAAGTCGCCCTCGCCCAGCGGGCCCACGGCTTCCCACAGCTTCCACCAGTCGGCCCGCAGCTCCTCCATGTGCTCGAAGCCGTCCATGGGGGCGAGTTCGAGGACCGAGTTGCTCTCCAGGCCGCGGTAGAGGATGCGGCCCTCGAAGCGGGACGCGTCGTTGTGGCGCTGCCAGGCCTCGGCGACGGCGTCGATCTGCTCGGGCTTGGCGAACAGCTCGGTGGCGGTGATGAGGGCGGCGGAAGCGGACATGGCGGTTCTCCTTGAATGTGGGTGTCGCTGCGTGAAGTGGTGAGTGTGGTTCTGCAAGTGATGTGCGTACGTGGGGAGTTGAGCGGGCGCCGACTCAGGCGCCGACCAGTACCGGCTGCCCGGTGGCCGCGGCCCCCGCCGCCGCGGCCGCCTGCTGTGCGGTCCGTACGGTGTGCTCGACGGCGTACTGCGCCCTGCGATGCTCCTTCGCCTCGATGACCGGCGCGTCGAAGGCCGTGTAGGTGACGGTCGTGATCGAGGCGCGGCGACCGGCCTGGTGCAGGGAGATCTCCGCGGCGAAGGAGAGCCGGCCCGGGTCGTCGAGTTCGGCGCGCAGGGTGTGGTAGACGATGGTGGCGTCGAGCGGGAAGAGGAAGTTCTCGAAGTCGGTGTTGAGCGACTCGATGACGTAGTAGTACGACCGGTCGCGATGGCGCGAGGCGTGGTAGCGCTCGCTGACCGCGAGGAACATCTGCCGTGCGGCCTCGACGACCACCATGCCCTGGACGTGCTCGCCGGTCTGGTGGTCGATGAGCAGCTCGTTGTCGTTGTGGACGCGCAGGGTCGCGGAGAACAGGTCCTCGCCGTCCCGCCTGAGGTCGGCTATGAGGGTGTTGCAGCTTCGGTGTTTGTGGGCCTCGCCGCGGCCGGCCAGCGCCGGCTCCCGGAAGTCGAACTCCAGCCGCTCGGCGAGGCCGAGGAGCAGGGCCTGTTCGCGGACGAGCTCCCACTCGCGGCGGGTGACGCCCTGGCCGGCGCGGACCCGGATCGGGAGGGTGTCCCAGGAGTACACCCCGAGGTGCATCTCGTCGGTGAACTGCGTGACCGTGAGGACGTCATCTTGTGCGGCGAATCCGACAAAACGGTCACCGACGAGCAGCAGGGTACGGGGGGCGGCCGTGGCTGACATGCGTTTCTCCTTGATGGGGCGGCCGTACCCGAGGGTGGCCGCGGACGGGAGGAGCGTCGAAACAGGTACAGCTGACGTGCGGGGCCTGCCGCCTCTTCCGCGCCGGTTTCTCCGGGGTGGCGGGGCCGATGTGAAGAACGTAGAGCACCTTGGACGTGGACGCAACCATCTAGTTGGTTTTTTAGAACTATCCAGTTGGTTTCCGGGTGGACTAGGCTCATGGCATGGCTGAGACACCCAAGGGACAGCAGACCCGCGCCAAGCTTCTGGAGGCCGCCGAGGTGGAGTTCTCCGAGCACGGTCTCGCGGGTGCGCGCGTGGATCGCATCGCGGAGCGTTCCGGCGTCAACAAGCAGCGGATCTATGCATACTTCGGCAACAAGGAAGCCCTGTTCGCCGCCGTGATGACCAAGGTCTACGCGCACATGTCCGCGGCCGTCCCCATCCCCACCACGGAGGAGGGGCTGCGCTCCTACGTCGGCGAGGTCTTCGACTACCACCGCCAGTCCGACCTGGTGCGGCTGCTGGCCTGGGAGGGGCTGCACTACCGGGACAAGCCGATCCCGGACGAGAAGGAGCGCGAGGCGTACTACGTCCACAAGACGGCCGCGCTCAGCCTCGCCCTCGGCATCGACGACCCCACGGCGGCCGCCCGGGCACTCATCGCCCTGATCGGTGTGGCGTCGTGGCCTTTCATCGTGCCGCAGCAGCGCCGGCTGATGCTGGGGCCCGACGGCGACACCGAGTCGGGCTGGGCGCTGCTGCGGGCGAGTGTCGTCGCGCACGGGCACTCGATCATCGACAACGTGCTGCAGGGGTCGGTCTGAGGGGCGCCGGCCTCCGAGGGCCGCGCAGAGCGAGGCCCTTCCGCCTTGCGGGACAAGGGAGTTCGGAATCGTCCGGGCTCCCTTTTTGCTGGCCGGAGAGCTGAAACCAACTGGATGGTTCTCAAAAACCAACTAGATGGTTGCGCCCGCTCCCGAACCCGGCTACCTTCTTCATCACCAAGCCGCACCCGCTTCACCCGGGTCGCCGGCATGGCCTGATGAACCGTCAACCAGGGGCACAGTCCCGGGAATTGAGGAAGCCGTGCACACCACCGCCCCCGTCATCGTCGTCAGCGGCGCCACCGGCGGCATGGGTTCGGCCGTGGTCGAGGAGCTGGCCCGGTCCGACGCCACTGTCGTGCTGCTCGGCCGGGACGCGGACCGCCTGGAGCGGACCAGGACCGAGATCGACGCCTGCACCGGTGGCGCCGGCCGGCTGGTCCCGTACGAGACCGACATCAACTCCGCCGCCTCCGTGGACATCACGGCCGCCGCCCTGGTCGCCGAGCTCGGCCGGGTCGACGGGCTGGTGCACACGGCCGGCGACGGCCCACTGGCCCCACTGGAGGAGGCCACCGACGCGATGTGGCAGGCCACCTTCAACGGCAAGCTCATGGGCGCGGTCCGGCTCACCCGGGCACTGGCCGGCCCGCTGGCAGCGGCCGGCGGCGGGTCGGTCGTGCTGGTCAGCGGGGTCTTCCGCAAGGACCCCGACCCGCTCTTCCCGGTGAACAGCGCGGTCAACGCCGCCCTCGCGGCCTTCGCGAAGGCGGTCTCGAAGGACCTGGGCCGCAAGGGCGTCCGGGTCAACGTGCTCGACCCCGGCGCCGTGCGCACCCCGCTGTGGAACGAGATCGCCAAGGCGATCGGCGACCGCACTGGCGCCTCCGCCGATGAGGTCAGCGCCCAGGTCGCCGCCGGGACCCCGCTCGGCAGGCTCGCGGAGCCGGCCGACGTCGCCCGGCTGACCGCCTTCCTTCTCTCGCCGGCCGCCCGTCACATCGCGGGCGCCGCGCTCACTCTGGACGGCGGGGCGTCGGCCGGGCTGTAGCCGCCGACCAGGCCGACCGACCGGCCCGACCGGCTCGTCCGACCCGCCCGCCGGACCAGCCCGCCCGCCCGGCTCGCCCGACCAGCCGCCCGCCCGACGTTCCGGCCCCTCCGCGCACCGCACGTCACCAGGCGCGGACCTGAGCTTCGCCCGCCCGCAAAACACACCCGCAAGACCCCGCACAGCCGAGAGTCCCGTACACCCGGCACCCGTACGCCCGGCCCATGTGACCGGCACCCGTACGCACGGCCCCCATGCGACCGGCACCCGTACGTCCACCTCGTACACCCAACTCTCGTGCGCCCAAGTCCCTTACGCCCCAAGGAGCTTCGCCATGCCCATCCTCTCCATGACCACGTGGCCCAACCAGACCGACGAGAAGTGCCAGGAGCTCGTCGAGGAGCTCACCGCCACGGTGCACCGCGTCATCGGGGCGCCCCTCGACAAGATCACCGTCTACATCCAGGAGATCCCTCAGAACCGCTGGGGTGAGGGCGGAGTGCTCGGTACGAACCCCGAGTTCGCCGAACTCAGCCGCCGCCGCGCCGCGCCGGCCGACGCCTGACCGCGCTCCGCCCCCTGCTTCGCCCCCGCTCCTCCTCCCTCCCCCCCCCGCCAACCCGGCTTTTTCCAAGGAGAGTTCCCATGGCCATCCTGACCCGGTCCGCGCGGACCGACCGGACCGACCGGACCCCGGTCGTACCGGCCGGTGAGCCGTCCGCCCCGCAGCGGTCCTCCACCACCACCGTCCTCGCGGCGGCGCTGCTCGCCTTCTTCGTCATCTCCCTCGACGGCTCGGTCGTCAACGTGGCCCTGCCGGCCATCTCCCACAGCCTGCGCGGCTCCATGGCCGACCTGCAGTGGATCGTCGACGGCTACACGCTGATGTTCGCGGCGTTCATGCTGTCGGCCGGTACCTTCTCGGACCGGATCGGTGCCACCCGCGCCTACGCCTGGGGCCTGGCCGCCTTCACCGTGGCCTCCCTGGCCTGCGGCGTCGCGCCCAATCTGGGCACGCTGATCGGTGCCCGCATGGTGCAGGGCGGCGCCGCGGCGCTGATGGTGCCGGCCTCGCTCGCGCTGATCCGGCAGACCTACTCCGACCCGGGCAAGCGGGCGCGGGCCATCGCGATCTGGACGGCCGCCGGCTCCGTCGCGGTCGCCGTCGGTCCGGTCGTCGGCGGCATGCTCACCAGCGGACTGAGCTGGCGTGCGGTGTTCTACCTGAACCTCCCCGTCGGTGCCCTCGGCCTCGCCCTGCTGACCCGTATCCAGGCCTCGCCGCGCCGTGAGGCCCCGGTCGACCTGGTCGGCCAGCTCTCCGTGGTGGCGTCCCTGGCCGGTCTGACGTACGCCGTGATCGAGGGCGGACGCGCGGGCTGGGGCAGCCCGGACGTGCTGGGCACGCTGGCGCTGGCCGCCGTGGCGACCGCCGTGTTCGTGTGGACGCAGTCGCGCCGGGAGCGCCCGATGGTGCCACTGAGCATCTTCAAGTCCCGCACGGTGGTCGTCTGCCTGGCGGCCGGCTTCAGCATCAACGCGGTGTTCTACGGCGCCATCTTCCTGCTCGGCATGTACTTCCAGCAGGTGCGCGGCGCCTCTCCGGTCAGCACCGGCGCGATGTTCATCCCGATGTGCGCGCTGATCTCCATCGTCAACATGGCGGGCGTCAAGCTGGCGGCGCGCAAGGGTGCGTGGGTGCCGATGACGATCGGTCAGCTGGTCATGACCGCCGGATCGCTGCTGATGCTGACGGTCACCGACCACACGTCGTACCTGGTCCCCGTGCTGCTGCTGGTCCCGATCGGCCTGGGCGGCGGGCTCGCGGTGCCGTCGCTGACGGCGGCCATCCTGGAGAACATCGACGGCGAGCGGGCGGGCACGGCGGCCGCGGTGCTCAACACCTTCCGGCAGGTGGGCAGTTGCATCGCAGTGGCGGCGTTCGGTGCCCTCATCGCGGACACGTCGCACTTCCAGCAGGGCTTCGACACCAGCTTCGTGATCAGCGTGGTGATGCTGCTGACCACGGCCGCGGCCACGGGGCTGCTGCTGCGGCGGGTGACCAAGCGGGACGGAGCCAAGGCGTAGGCGCTCGGCGGCCCGCCGGTTCCAGGCCCCACGTCCGTCGTGGCCGGTCGCGCGGTTCCCCGCGCCCCCTCCGGGGCGCGGGGCTTCCGCATGTCCGGCCGGACGCCGGGCAAAGCCCCGTTAAAAAACCTTCACGAAGGAATTTAAATGCTCCATGATGGATCGCATGACCGTCATGGAAGAACGCGCCCTCCCGCAGCCCCCGCCCGACACCACCCGCTCCCGCCTGGCCGAACTGGAGCTCATATGTGAGCTCGCGCACGAGGGGCCCGGCCCCGGCGCGAGCGACCAGCAGCACGCGCGCGGCAAGCTGACCGCCCGTGAGCGCGTCGAACTGCTCCTGGACAAGGGGTCGTTCACCGAGATCGAGGCCCTGCGCCGGCACCGCGCCACCGGGTTCGGGCTGGAGGCGCGGCGGCCCTACACGGACGGTGTCGTCACCGGCTGGGGGACCGTCCACGGCCGTACCGTCTTCGTCTACGCCCACGACTTCCGCATCTTCGGCGGCGCACTCGGCGAGGCGCACGCGACCAAGATCCACAAGGTGATGGACCTGGCGCTCGCCGCCGGGGCGCCGCTGGTCAGCCTCAACGACGGGGCCGGGGCCCGGATCCAGGAAGGTGTTTCGGCGCTCGCCGGCTACGGCGGGATCTTCACCCGGAACGTCGCCGCCTCCGGGGTGCTGCCCCAGATCAGCGTGATGCTCGGGCCGTGCGCCGGCGGTGCCGCCTACTCGCCCGCCCTGACCGACTTCGTGTTCATGGTGCGCGGCATCTCGCAGATGTTCATCACCGGCCCGGACGTGGTCAAGGCGGTGACCGGTGAGCAGGTCTCCCACGACGGGCTCGGCGGCGCCGACGTGCACGCCACGGTCTCCGGCGTGGCCGCCGCGGCCTACGACGACGAGGCGAGCTGCCTGGAGGACGTACGCCATCTGCTGTCGCTGCTGCCCTCCAACAACCGCGAACTGCCGCCCCACGAGGAGCCGTCGGACGATCCGGAGCGGCGTTGCGACCTGCTGCTCGACCTGGTGCCGGCCGAGCCGAACCAGGCGTACGACATGCGGGCGGCGATCGAGGAGATCGTCGACGACGGCGACTTCTTCGAGGTGCAGCCCGGGTGGGCGGCCAACCTGGTGTGCGCGCTGGCCCGGCTGGACGGGCACGTCGTCGGCGTCGTCGCCAATCAGCCGTCGGCGACCGCCGGGGTGCTGGACATCGCCGCCTCCGAGAAGGGCGCGCGGTTCGTGCAGTTCTGCGACGCGTTCAGCATCCCGCTGGTGACGCTGGTCGACGTGCCCGGATTCCTGCCCGGGGTCGGCCAGGAGCACGCCGGCATCATCCGGCACGGGGCCAAGCTGCTCTACGCGTACTGCAACGCGACCGTGCCGCGGATCTCGCTGGTGCTGCGCAAGGCGTACGGCGGCGCGTACATCGTGATGGACTCCCGCTCCATCGGCGCCGACCTGGCGCTGGCCTGGCCCACCAACGAGATCGCCGTGATGGGCGCCGAGGGCGCCGCGAACGTCGTCTTCCGCCGGGAGATCGCCGCCGCCGACGACCCCGAGGCGGTGCGGGCGCGGCGCATCGCGGAGTACAAGTCGGAGCTGATGCACCCCTATTACGCCGCCGAGCGCGGTCTCGTCGACGACGTGATCGACCCGCGCGACACCCGCGCGGTGCTGATCCGCTCGCTCGCCGCGCTCCGCGCCAAGCACGCCGAGCTGCCCTCCCGCAAGCACGGGAACCAGCCGGTATGAGCAACCGCACCGAGGAGTTCGTCGTGCGCGTGCTGCGCGGCGAGCCGACCGCGGAGGAACTCGCCGCGGCCACCGCCGTATTGATGGAACTGGCCCGGCGGACGCCTGCCGCGGAGGAGCCCGCGCCCGTCCGGTCCGTACCCACCTGGCACCGCCCCGCCCTGACCACGCACCGCGCCGCCACGTCCTGGCGCCACTGAACGGGAGGACCACCGATGTCCACGACCCAAGCCCGCACCCATGACAACCGCCCCACCGCGTACGCCGCCCCGCACACGGAGACCTACTCCCTGGAGGAGGTGGTCCGCATCAGCGGCCTCGACGCCGGGACGCTGCGCTGGTACGAGGACCAGGGACTGATCGAGGGCGCCGCGGAGGACCCGTACGGCGTGCGGGCCTACAGCCCGGTCCATCTGCGCTGGCTGGAGTTCCTCAACCACCTGCGCAGCACCGGGATGTCGCCGGCCGCCATGAACCACTACGTCGAGCTGTACCGGGCGGGCGACTCGACGATCGCCGCCCGTCGCGAACTGCTGCAGGATCACCGGGAGGTGCTGCGTGCCCGGGCCGCGGACTTCGCCGCCACGCTGCGCTACCTCGACTGGAAGATCGGCTTCTACCTGGAGCGGGAGGCGGCGCTGGTGCGGGCCGGCGCGTCGGCGGCGAGCGTGGCCGAGGCGTAGGCGGCGGCCACCGGCTCCAGGCGCAGCACGCCGTGCGAGGCCACCGTGTGCACGTCGCGCCACAGCCGGTTGAGATCGCCGCCGCCGTCGCGGAGGTGGCCGCCGCTGCGGAAGAGCCGGTCGACCGCGCCGGCGAGCAGTCCGGCGGCCACGGCGGCGTCCCGCTGGTTGCCGGCGACGAGGGCCGCGTCGACGGCCTCGGTGTCGGCGCGGCGGGCCGCCCGCCGCAGCAGCAGCTCCGCCGCGTCGATGTGCGCGGAGGTGACGGCGAGCGTCTCGCGCACCGCTGCGCTGTCGTGGTGCGGGCGCCCGCCGCCGGGCGCCTTGGCCGCCGCCCACTCGGACCACAGCGCCAGCGCGCGGCGGGCGGCGCCCAGCGCCGGGGCGCAGAACATCAGGCCGCCGGCCAGCTGGGCGGGGACGGAGTGGCAGCGGGCCAGGCCCGCAGCGTCGCCGCCGCGCATCAACTCGGGCAGCGGGAAGGAGCGGTGGTGCGGAACGAAGGCGTCCCGCACCACGGCGGTGTGACTGCCCGTGCCGCGCAACCCGGTGGCGTCCCAGGTGTCGAGCACCTCCACCGCCTCGGCCGGCACGGCGAAGACGCGCACCGCCTGTGCCGCCGGGGCCGCCACGAGCACCCACTGCGCGCTGCCGATCCCGCTGACGCACCCCCACGTGCCCGTCAACCGCCAGCCGCCGCCGACCGGTTCGGCCCGTCCGGCCGGTGGCGTCAGCGCCGCCGAGATCCGCACGTCGGGCGAGGCTCCCCACACCTCGCGCTGCCCGTCCTCGGGGAGCAGCGCGGCGAAGCGCCCGTGCGCGGCCCAGAGCATGCCGACCCATGCGGCGGAGGTGCAGGCCTCGGCGACGGCCGCCACCTCGTCGAACAGGGAGGTGAACTCACCCTCCGTGCCGCCCCATCTGCGCGGCACGAAGTGGCGGGCCAGCCCGGCGGAGGTCAGGTCGGCGACGACCACCGCGGCCAGTGCGCCGTCCGTGTCGGCGCGGCGGGCGTGTTCGGCGACCGTGTGCAGAGTGGAGGTCGAGGGCATGTCTTTGCTCCTTGTCGGGATCCGGTACCAAAAAAGTGCGTTCAAGAAGGTATTGTTTTGAGAACCTGGCCGCCCCCACCTCCCGCTACGACCGAAGGGACGCACGATGGCGAAGCAGGCGCGCTCGCTCCGCACTCATGAGCTGGTCCTCGACGCCGCTGCGGCCGAGTTCGTCCGCCATGGCTACCCGCGCGCCAACCTGCAGCACGTGGCCGCGCGCACCGGACTGACCAAGGGCGCGCTCTACGGCCACTTCGCCTCCAAGGAGCACCTGGCCCGGGCTCTGACCAGCCACCTCGACGAGGTGGCGGCCGAGATCCTCGCCCGGCACGCGGACGCGGACCTCCCGGCGCGCGAGCGGCTGCGCGCCCTGTGCTGCGAACTGGCCGGACGCGTCGAGTCGGACGTGCGCTTCAACGCGGCGCTGCGGCTGGTGCTGGACGAGGCTCCCACGGCACCCGAACCCCCCGGGCTGCTGGCGGACCTGCGTGCCCTGGGCGAGGAGCCGACAACGGCCTCGCTGGCCGACCTCGCCGCCGTGATCCTGGTGGGTGCCTACTGCACGGCGCCCGATCTGGAGCGGCGGGGTCTGGCCGAGCGGGTGTGCGAGTTGTGGGACGCGGCTTCGGCGGGGGAGGGCGGTCAGGCCGTCAGCGAGACGGCGGCGCGGTGAGCCACGGCCGCCCATGTGGTGCGGCAGGTGGCGAGCGGGGTGTCACCCTGCACGGCGTCCAGGGTGAGGCGTGTCCGGCCGGTGCCGGGGTCCGGGACGCGCTCGCGGACCACCAGGTCGATGGGCTGGTCCAGCTCGCCGAAGGCCAGGCAGTCGGCCTCCATGCCGAGCAGGGTGTGGCCGGTGCCGGGGACCGGGCCGCCGGGGTGCAGCAGCAGGTGGCCGAGCTGGCGGAAGCCCTCCAGAGTGACCATCAGCGGCACGTGGTCGCTGGGGTGGTCGAAGAAGATCGGGTGCTCCACGTCGATGAGCAACTGCCAGGGCCCCTCGGTGCGTTCGCGCACCAGCACGCTGTCCTTGGCGCGCAGCCGGCCCACCGCGGAGGGGTGCACCCGCTGCAGCGTGCGGGGAGCCGGTCCGGTCACCGCCACGCCGCGCGGCTTGGCGCCCCGGCCGCGCAGCATCGCGTACCGCTTGTCGTCCACGGCGACGACGTGCAGCGCACCGCGGCCGCAGGCGCGGCCGCCCACGGTGAGGACGACCTCGAGACGCATGCCGAAGCGGTGCGGCGGGCGGTTGCCGACCCACATCCACTGTGCTTCGAGCACCAGGGGGGCGGGCTCACCGCCGACGCGCAGGGCGGACGGGTCGGTGATCTCGAACTCCGACCCGAAGCCGATGAACCGGTGGGTGAGCGGGACGCCGTAGTGGGCGTGGGCGAGGTAGACCAGTGCCTGGCGGATCGTCTCCATGAACAGCAGCGGGTCGCTGGTGCCGTCCGTGCCGGGGGAGTAGAGGGCGTGGTCGCGCGGCCACTGGGCGGCGACCAGGAAGCTGTGCTCGCCCGTGCGGACCGCGTCGGTGAGGAAGACCTCGGCGATGGCGGCGCGGTGCACCATGTGCCGCGGGACGGCCTGCAGATAGCTGAGAGGCAGCTTCCCGGACAGGACGGAGCCGCCGGAAACGGCCGTGGTGACAGGTATGACGGCAGGCTGATGCATGGTCTGAACCCCCAGTGAATGCATTCACGCAGACAGCAA
Source organism: Streptomyces sp. NPDC050534 (assembly GCF_044457745.1). NCBI lineage: Bacteria > Bacillati > Actinomycetota > Actinomycetes > Kitasatosporales > Streptomycetaceae > Streptomyces > Streptomyces sp. NPDC050534. The sequence continues at coordinate 231,198 of NZ_JBITHF010000006.1, read as the reverse complement.
CATCGGCACGAGGCTTCCGCTCATCGAGCCGCGACTTACAATACATTCTCGAAGGTATATTTCAAGGAACAAAGGATGGACGCCATGGCCGTGGAACGCAGCGCCTCCAGGTCCCGGCCTGCCCGGGACTCCGCCCCCCGCCACCGGGACACGGGCCTGAAGCAGGAGCGTGCCGTACGCACCCGCGGGCAGGTGCTCGACGCGGCGGCAAAGGCGTTCGCCACCAAGGGCTTTCCCGCGGTGACCGTGCAGGACGTGGCCGAACTCGCGGGTGTGACCAAGGGGGCGGTCTACTTCCACTTCGCCAACAAGGAGGCGCTCGCCCAGGCGGTGGCCGATGAGTTCTACCACCTGCTCGGCGTCATCGGGCAGGAGGTGGAGGAGGGCGAACTGCCGCCGCTGCGGGCGGTGTCGGAGCTGCTGGAGCGCACCGCCGTCGCCTTCCGCGACGACACCATGGTCCAGGCGGGCGCCCGCCTCCAGATCGAACGCTCGCTGATCGGCGCCGAGATGCCCATGCCCTATCTCGGCTACACCGAGTCCCTCACCGCCTGGCTGCGCCAGGCCCGGACCGAGGGACACCTCCCCGCCGGCGCCTCGCCGGAGGCCACGGCCCGCGTCCTGGTCTCGGCCTTCTTCGGTGCCCAGCACATCTCCTGGGTCCTCGACGACCGTGCGGACATCGCGGACCGGGTGCAGGAGATCCTCGCAGCGGTGGTGCCGCCGGCGGCGGCGTAGCTCCGGGTGGCGGTCAGGACACCGGCACCCGGGTGAACCGCCCCGCCACCCGCAGATCCCCCTCGATCCGGTCCGCCGCGGCGCGCAGCTCCGGCAGGATGTCCCGCTCGCATTCCTCGACGGTGTGGCGGGCCGCGTGCATGGCCACGTTCAGTGCGGCGACCACCCGGCCCCCGCGGCCGTGGACCGGGACCGCGATCGAGCGCAGGCCCTCCTCCAGTTCCTCGTCGACGAGGGAGTGGCCCCGGGTGCGTACGTCGTCGAGGAGGCGGGCGAGCGCGTCCGGGTCGGTCAGGGTGTGCGGGGTGAACGGGCGCAGGGTGAGGGGGAGGGGGCGGTCGGCCAGGGGCAGGTCCGCCAGCAGGACGCGGCCCATCGACGTCGCGTACGCCGGCAGCCGCGTGCCGAGTGTGATGTTCACGCTCATGATGCGGCTCGTGGCGACCCGCGCCGTGTACTGGATGTCGTCCCCCGACAGCACCGCGAGCGAGGCCGACTCGTGGACGCGTCCGGCGAGTTCGGCCAGGTGCGGGGCCGCGATCTCGGGCAGGGAGGTACGGGACAGGGGCGGAAAGCCGAGCGCGAGGACACGCGGGGTCAGTTCGAAGACGCGGCCCCGCGCGCGCACCAGCCCCAGGTGCTCGTACGTGATCAGCGCCCGGCGGGCCGTCGCGCGGGCCAGACCCGTCGCCCTCGCGACCTCCGTCAGGGTCAGTCCGGCGCGTCCCTCGCCGAACGACGTCAGCACGGTCAGGCCGCGTGCCAGGGATTCCACGAACTCCCGGCCCAGTTCCTGCTTCGACGCCCCGGTCCAGGCCGCGAGCCCCATGGGCGCGGCGGCCGGCTGCGCGGGCGGCACCTCGCGCAGGTCGTCCTCCATGGCCCGCACCGCCTCGCGCAGCCGCGGCAGCAGCGTGTCGCGCAGGCCCGCCGCCGTGTGCCGGCTGGTGTGGCTCACCACGTTCGCCGCGCACACGATCCGTCCCGTCCGCGGATCCCGCACCGGCACCGACACGGCGACCAGCCCCGGTTCGATCAACTGGTCGTCCAGCGCCCAGCCGTCCGCGGCCGCCGCCGCGCATCGCCGCTCGAACTCCCCGTCGGCGAAGCCGTGTTGAAGAGGCGGTACGGCGGGGAAGGCCCGGTTCTCCGGGTCCGCCGACCGGCGCTTCCGCCACGCCCGCCACTCCTGCTGCGTCCACAGCGTCGCGAACAGCGGGCCCGGCGCGGTGCGTTCGGCCGGGAGCAGGTCGCCGATGCGGAAGCTGAGGGACATCGCGCGGCGGCGGGTGGCCTGGTGGATGAAGCGGATGCCGTCGCGGTCGGCGACCGCCAGCGACACCGACTCGTCCAGCTCGTCGGCGAGGGCGTCGGCGCGCGCGTCGAGCAGCGCGGGCAGGCGCAGGGCGGAGAGGTAGGCGTTGCCCAGTTCCATCAGGCGGGGAGCCAGCACCACGTCCCGGCCGTCGAGGCGGACGTAGCCCATGCGGGCGAGGGTGGCGGCGATCCGGTCGACGGTGGAGCGGGCGAGGCCCGTGGCTCGTTCGAGCCCGCTCGGGCTCAGCGTCCCGCCCGCCTCGGTCAGCCGCAGCAGCACGGCGATCCCGCGGACGAGGGGCGTGACCGCCTCGGCCGGTACGGCGGCGGATGAGGCGGCCGGGTCCGCGGCGGAGGAATCAGCCGGTACGGCCGAGGACGCGGCGTCGGCGTCCGTCGTGGGCTTCGCGGGCATCGGATCTCCGGTACGGCGGTCGGGGCACGCCCACGGTAGTGCGCGGACCGGCCCTCGCACTCCCGGCCTACCCCCTCACCACCTGCACCCGGTAGCTCCCCGGCCGGCCGGTCCCCATGACCGTGATCCGGATGTGCCGCCTGGGGTCCTTGAAGGTCTCGCCCGGGGTGAAGGGGGCGTCCGAGAGTTCCGCCTGGACGTTGGGGCTGCGGGTGCAGCCGCCGCTGTCGCGCCGGGCGTCGAACACCTTGACCGGGCCCATGCCGGTGTCCACCCGGGAGTCGACCTTGTAGATCAGGACGCCCGGCCGGCACACGGCCGCGTCGTTGCCCGCGTGGACGCGCACCTCGACGGCATAGACCGTCCGGGGGCTGACGGGCACGAAGACCAGCTTCGGGCCCCCGGGGCGCTCCAGGGGCGTCAGCGTGTACTCCGTCGTGCCGGTGGCCGCCGCGCAGCTCACCTGGGAGGCGTCCAGCCAGCCGAGTTTCCACTTGTGCCAGCCGAGCAGATCGTTGTCGGCCCCCCAGTCCTCGCTCATGATGTCCCAGTGCCCGACCGCGCCCCCGCCCTCCTGGGTGTAGAGGTCGGGCAGGCCGAAGACATGGCCGTTCTCGTGCGGCAGCACCCGGTAGCCGGTGCTGGCGTAGTTGCCGGAGCCGTCGTCCTGGCGGGAGTAGACGAAGGAGGCGTTGGCGACCGGGACGCCGTCGGCGACCGGGGCGTCCGCGTTGCCCGCGAAGGTCACCGACAGGACCGTGTCCAGGGCGGACGGGCCGGCGTTGGGCGTCACCAGCACGTTCAGGAAGTCGTACTCGCGGAAGTCCACCTGCGGGTCGGCGGCGCTCACGATGTCCTGGACGAGCTGGCGGTAGCCCTCGTCGAAGGGGGCGCCGCGTTCTATGTCGTACGCCTTGAACGGCTTCGGCATGCGCAGCCAGTGCGGGATCGGGGTCTCGGGGCGGTAGTCGAGGCGGCCGTAGGAGGCGGTGCGGAACCACTGCCGGGTCCTGGGGAAGAACTCGTGGAAGCGGTCGAGGGCGCTGCCCGGGCCGGGTGCGTCGGAGAAGTCGACCATCAGGGTCAGGGCATGGACGGTGCCGGTGGAGCGGGAGTAGCCGGTGCCGGTCGGTACGCCCTCCGAGAGCTGGACGGTGCGGCCGCCGTCGATCATGCAGGGGCCGAGCTTCGCGGTGCGGGCCGGCGCGACCGGTCCCGCTCCGGCCGCCGTGGAGCGTGCCGCCGGACGCCCGCTGCCCGCCGAGGTGACGACCGTGAGGATCAGGGCGGCCACGGTCGCGAGGGCTGCCGCGCGGCGGGGCCGTATCCGACGGCTGAGCTGCATGCGCGGGCCCTTCGTCCTGGCAGCCGCCGGTCTCAGGCTGCGCCCTTTCGATCACCCTGATTCGGGGGCTGCGCGGGCGCTCGCTGGATGGGCCGAACGTGGGGCGTCCGGACGAGGAGGGGGCTCGAAACGGAGATGTGACCCAGGTCACAGAAATTCTCTGCAGGGTCGGGAAATAACCGGGGAACCTCTCCCCGTTTAACCATGCGTACGAGCGAAACGGGGACTGGCTCCCCGGATCGCCACGATCACCGAACCGAGGAGTACGCCGTGCAGACCGCGACCCCCCTGCAGCGGAAGGTGACCCGGCCGCGCGCCGACGCCCTGCGCAACCGGGAGCGGATCGTCGCCGCCGCCCGCGAGATGTTCACCGAGTTCGGCCCCGACGTGCCGCTCGACGAGATCGCCCGCCGGGCCGGTGTCGGCAACGCCACGGTGTACCGCAACTTCCCCGACCGCGACGCACTCGTCCGCGAGGTCGTCTGCTCCGTCATGGACCGCACGGCCGAGGCGGCCGAGTTCGCGCTCGCGGAGACCGGGGACGCCTTCGAGGCACTGGAGCGCTTCGTGCACACCGCCGCCGACGAGCGGATCAGCGCCCTGTGCCCGATGATCCAGACCACCTTCGACCAGAACCACCCCGACCTGGAAGCGGCGCGCGAGCGCTGCGAGCAGCTCGTGGCGGAGCTCATGGACCGCGCCAAGCGGGCCGGCCGGCTGCGCCCCGATGTCGGGGTCGGCGACCTGATGATCGTCGTGGCGCAGCTCAGCCGGCCCCCGGCCGGCACGGACTGCGTCGTCAACGACCGCTTCGTACACCGCCACCTGCAGCTGTTCCTGGACGGACTACGGGCCCCGGCCCCATCCGTCCTGCCGGGCGCACCCGTCACCGTGGAGGATCTCCGCCGGCCCTGCACCGATTAGTTCAGGACTCCCAGCGAGTCGACACTCACGAAACTCACCGGCCGTCTCGGTAGGCGAGCCGTCCCCGTAAGACACCTTTTTTCCGTCACGAAGTCCCGAAGTGGGTACTCCCATGTCTGAAACAGCCTCAAAGGCTCGCGGACCGGTCGAGCAGACCGGTGACGCCAACCGCTGGAAAGCGCTCGTCTTCATAGCGCTCGCGCAGCTGATGGTCGTGCTCGACGCGACCATCGTGAACATCGCCCTGCCCTCCGCCCAGGCCGACCTGGGCATCTCGGACGGCAACCGGCAGTGGGTCGTCACGGCCTACGCCCTCGCCTTCGGCGGCCTGCTCCTGTTCGGCGGCCGGATCGCCGACCTGTGGGGCCGCAAGCGCGCCTTCGTCATCGGCCTGGCCGGCTTCGCAGCCGCCTCCGCGCTGGGCGGAGCGGCCCAGTCCGGCGCCATGATGTTCGGTGCCCGCGCCCTCCAGGGCGTCTTCGGCGCCATGCTCGCGCCCGCCGCGCTCTCCCTGCTCGCCGTGATGTTCACGGACGCCAAGGAGCGCGCCAAGGCGTTCGGCATCTACGGCGCGATCGCCGGTGGCGGCGGCGCCGTCGGCTTCATCCTCGGCGGCGTGCTCACCGAGTACCTGGACTGGCGCTGGACGTTCTTCGTGAACATCCCCTTCGCCATCGTCGCCGCGCTCGGCGCGTACTTCGTCATCCGCGAGCCGGAGGGCGGCCGCAACCGCAACCCGCTCGACATCCCCGGCGTGCTGCTCTCCACCCTCGGCCTGGTCTCGCTCGTCTACGGCTTCACCCGCGCCGAGTCCGACGGCTGGGGCGACTCCCTGACGATCGGCCTGTTCATCGCCTCCGCGGTGCTGCTGGCGGCGTTCGTCGTCACCGAGGCCAAGGTCAAGGCTCCGCTGCTGCCCCTGCGTGTGGTCACCGACCGCAACCGCGGCGGCATCTACCTCTCGCTCGGCATCGCCATCATCGCGATGTTCGGCACGTTCCTCTTCCTGACCTACTACCTGCAGGTCATCAACGGATACTCGCCGATCAAGACGGGCTTCGCCTTCCTGCCGATGATCGCGGGCATGATGATCGGCTCGACCCAGATCGGCGCCCGGCTGATGACCCGGGTCCCGGCCCGGGCGCTGATGGGCCCCGGCTTCCTGGTCGCCGCCGTCGGCATGCTGCTGATGACGCAGCTGGAGATCGGCTCGTCGTACGCCTCGACGATCCTGCCGGCGATGCTGCTGCTGGGTCTCGGCATGGGTACGGCGTTCATGCCGGCCATGTCCCTGGCCACCCTGGGCGTCGAGCCCCGTGACGCCGGTGTCGCCTCCGCGATGGTCAACACCTCGCAGCAGGTGGGCGGTGCGATCGGTACGGCTCTGCTGAACACGATCGCCGCGTCCGCGACGGCGGCGTACATCAAGGACCACGTCGCCGGCGCGACCTCCAAGTCGCAAGCGCAGCTGGTCCAGATGCAGGGCGCGGTGCACGGCTACACCAACGCGATCTGGATCGCGGTCGGCATGCTGGTGCTCGCCGCCGCGATCGTCCTGACCCTCGTCAACGCCGGTACCCCGGGCGCGAGCACCGTGACCGGTTCCGCGGACGAGATCGAGGACGAGCTGGCCGTGCCGGTGGTCGCCCACTGACCCAGGCCTGCCCGGCCGTACCCCTTCGGAACCACCCGTACGCGAGAGGAAGGGGACGCCTCCCGCGTACGGCCCCCAGGATCTGCCCTGGTCTGCTGAGTGAGCGGCTCAGCGGAGCCAGGGCAGATCTGCGCCCGCATCGCCGGGCTCGAGACCCTCGGCGACGATCTGCATGATCTCGCCGAGGGTCTTCAGCTGCTCGGGGGCGAGCCGCTCGAACACCGCCTGCCGTACGGCCGCGACATGGCCCGGCGCGGTGCGGGCCAGCACCTCGGCGCCCGCGTCCGTCAGCACCGCGAACTGGCCCCGCTTGTCGGAGGGGCAGTCCTCGCGCCGCACCCAGCCGTTCTTCTCCAGGCGTGCGATCGCGTGCGAGAGCCGGGAGCGGGTGATCTTCGACTTCATCGCCAGCTCGGTCATCCGCAGCCGCTGCCGCGGGGCCTCGGCGAGCCCGACCAGCAGCCCGTAGTAGATGTGCGGCATGCCCGCGTCCCGCTGGAGCTGGCGGTCGAGGTGGTCCTCGAGGAGTGTGGTGGCGTGCAGGTACGAACGCCAGATGCGCTGCTCGTCGTCACTGAGCCAGCGGGACCTGCCGGAGGGCGCTTCCTGAGCCGGTGCGGATGCGGGTGCCGTGTTCATGCATCCACTGTAACCAGGCTCTCCTTGAAACTTAAACAAACGGAGCGTAGGCTCTGCCGTAGAAAGTTTTAGAGTTCAAGCAATTGCTCCGGAGGGAGTCGCCGTCATGTCCGCCGCCACTCAGGAGCGCATGCCCGCCCTCTATCTCAGCCACGGCGCCCCGCCGCTCGCGGACGACCCGGTCTGGCCCGGTGAGCTCGCGGCCTGGTCCGCCGGCCTGCCCCGCCCCAAGGCGATCCTGATGGTCTCCGCCCACTGGGAGGAGGCTCCCCTCGCACTGGGCGCGGTGGAGACGGTCCCGCTCGTCTACGACTTCTGGGGCTTCCCCGAGCACTACTACCGGGTGACGTACGGGGCGCCGGGCGCCCCCGAACTCGCCGCGTCCGTACGGAAACTGCTGCGCGCCGCCGGTACGCCCGTGCAGGACATCCCGGACCGGGGGCTGGACCACGGCGCCTACGTTCCGCTCGTCGAGATGTTCCCGGCCGCCGACATCCCGGTCCTGCAGATCTCCATGCCGACCCTGGACCCGGTGAAGCTGATGGAGATCGGCCGCAGGCTCGCTCCGCTGCGCGACGAGGGCGTGCTGATCGTCGGCTCCGGCTTCTTCACCCACAACCTGGCCGCGCTGCGCCATGTGGGCGCCGGAGTGCCGGGCTGGTCGGCCGAGTTCGACGACTGGGGCCACCGCATGCTGGACGACGGCGACGTGGACGCGCTGCTCGACTTCCTGCACAAGTCGCCGGCCGGCCGGCTCGCCCACCCGCGCACCGAGCACTTCGCCCCGCTCTTCGTGACGATGGGCGCCGCGGACGCGGCCGGTGAGCTGGACGCGCAGAAGTCGGTGATCGACGGGTTCTGGATGGGGCTCGCGAAGCGGTCGGTGCAGTTCGGCTGAGACCGCTCGCGGTCCTACAGCTCCTTCTCGTACCAGGCCACGTCCCAGTACCGCCCGAACTTGCGGCCCACCTCGCGGTGGGTGCCGAGATGGCGGAATCCGAAGCGTTCGTGCAGCCGCGTGGACGCTTCGTTGGGCTGTGCGATGCCCGCGTAGGCGCGGTGCAGGTCTTCGCCCGCGAGGGTCTCGAAGAGCGCCTTGTACAGCAGCGTGCCGATGCCGCGGCGGCCCGCGTGCGGGGCGACGTAGACGGTGACCTCCACCGAGGTCCGGTAGGCGGGCTTGGTGCGATAAGGGCTGGATGTGGCGTAGCCCAGAATTTCCTGTGTGTCACCGTCCGTGGCAACCATCAGGCGGTACGGGCCGTCTTCAGGGTGGGAGAGCAGCCACGGGCGGCGCTCCTCGGAAGTGAAGACGGCGGTGTCGAAAGTGATGGGCGTCTCACGCACGTAGTGGTTGTAGATGTCGGTGAGGGCCTCGAGGTCCGCTTCGGCTCCTGGCCTGACCTGCACCTCTGAATGCTTCGACGCCACCGGGCCTCCTCCTGTGGCCGGACAGGGTACTGCATGATCAGAAAAATGAGGGGCCGGGTTGGGAATTCTGTCCGGATTCCAGTCGTTGTTTCCTACGGATGCAGGGCACCCGAGAAAGGTGCTCAGAGGTACTCGACGGCGAGTGCCCGCGTCCGAAGGACCACCCGCCAGCCCACCATCGAAAGGGAGCACGCATGGCAACCCGTGCCGTCGCCCGTCGTCAGTCCGCCACCGGCGGGACTGGCGCGGCAAGCAGTGTTCGCGCCCGCGCCGGCGAGATCGCCGACCGTGACCTGGTCGGGATGTATCTCGACGAGATAGCGCGCACACCGCTGCTCGACGCCGCCAAGGAGGTCGAGCTGTCCCAGGTCATCGAGGCGGGTGTGTTCGCGCGACAGGTTCTCGACGGGTTCGAGGAGTCCCAGGCCGAGGCCACCCGTGAGGAGCTCGAGGCCCTGGTCGCCGAAGGAGAGCGGGCCAAGGACATCTTCATCCGCTCCAACCTCCGCCTGGTCGTGGCCGTGGCCCGCCGTTACCCCCGTAGCGGCCTGCCCCTGCTCGACCTGATCCAGGAGGGCAACGCCGGCCTGGTGCGCGCGGTCGAGAAGTTCGACTACCGCAAGGGCTTCAAGTTCTCCACGTACGCGACGTGGTGGATCCGTCAGGCCATCACCCGCTCGATAGCGGACCAGTCGCGCACCATCCGCCTGCCCGTCCACCTGGTGGAGGAGCTGGGCCGGATCCGCCGTGTGCAGCGGGAGTTCAACCGCGAGCACGGCCGCGACCCGGAGCACGCGGAGATCGCCGCCGAGCTCGGCTCGAACGCGGACCGGGTGACCGACGTCCTGGACTGGGCCCGCGACCCGGTCTCGCTGAACATGCCGGTGGACGACGAGGGCGAGACCCAGTTCGGCGACCTGCTCGAGGACAGCTCGGCGGTCTCGCCTGAGCAGTCCGTGCTGACGCTGCTGCGCAGCGAGGAGCTGGACCACCTCATCGGCCGCCTCGACCCGCGCACGGCCTCCATCATCAAGATGCGCTACGGCATCGACGACGGCCGCGAGCGCACGCTGACGGAGGTCGGCAAGGAACACGGCCTCACCCGCGAGCGGATCCGCCAGATCGAGAAGCACGCTCTGCTGGAGCTGAAGAAGCTGGCGCGCGACACCGGCTTCGAAGCGGTGGCCTGAGGCCATGCGGGGGCGCTTGCGGCTGTCGGAGCGCCGGGCGGCGTACTACGCCCGGCGCCGCGCACGCCCGGTGGCGGAAGACCGCGCAAACATGGCGCTGTAACGCCGCTTCAAGTGTAGGAACCAAGGGAAAAAGACTTCTGGGCACAGGAGTTCGGCCCGGGCCCATCCCCCTGAACCGCGTCCCGACGCACATCCCCCCCGGCGCCGGGACTTTCCCAGAGCCGGGCTTCGGCGCCTTCCCCCCGGGTGCCGAGGCCCGGCTCCTCTTGTGCGGGCATGCTGGTGGGCGGGGCACCCCGGACCTGAACCCCGGGGTGGCCCGCCGGATGGCAGATTGTGCCACAGCGGCATAGCCTGCCGGTGTGAGCAGCCCCACCCCCGCACCGAACTCCCGCTCCGCCCCGGCGGCGCAGACCTCCCTCACCGAGCGGCGCAAGGCCGCGACCCGTATGGAGATCGCCCGGGCGGCCGCGGGACTGTTCGTCAGACAGGGGCTGCGCGCCACTCGCGCCGAGGACATCGCCCAGGCGGCCGGGATCGCCCCGCGCACCTTCTACCGCTACTTCGCGTCGAAGGAGGAGGCCATCGCGCCCCTCTACGCGGCAGGCGCCCGGCGCTGGACGGAAGCGGTCGCCGGGGCCCCGGACGGGCTGCCCCTCCCCCAGGTCCTGGAGCACGCGGCACGGCACACCCTGACGCCGGGCGCGGGAGTCTCCGTGGCCTCCTGGGAACTGGTCCGCACCCTGATCCGCCTGACCGACACCAGCCCCGCGCTGGCCAAGGTGTGGGCGGAGGTCTGCCACGACGCGGAGGCGGAGCTGGCCGAGGCGCTGACGGAGCGGGTCGCGGCGGACGGGTCCGACAACGTTGGCGAGGAGGCGGCCGGCGCCAAGAGCTCCTCGGCGCTGCGCTTCGCCGCGGCCGTCGCCGGCGCGGCCGTACGCGTGGCCGTCGAGAGCTGGGCGGCCGGCACGGCCCCGGCGAGCGGACCGGAGGGACCGGCGACCCTGGCACTGCGCAACCTGGCGGCACTGCGGGCGTTCCCGTGGACGGAGCTCGTGGGGGAGTAGCGACGGCGGGTCCGGTAGGGGTGTGGTGCGGGCGGGTCCGGTGGGGCGTGGTGCCGGCGGGGCTCAGTCGCCCGCCGCCCGCGTCAGGCGGTCGCCCAACTCCCGTACGCAATCGACCAGTTCCACCGGCCGGCGGACCGTGAAGTCGAAGCCCAGCAGGGCGAGCCGGGCCGCCAGCCACTCCACCGCGTCGCCGGTCCGCCCGCGCAGCCGGCAGGCGCCGTCGTCCAGAGGCTCGGGAGCGCCGAGCCACGACGGGACCCGGGCAGCGACCGCCTCCGCGCTCGCGGCGAACGTCACCTCGAAGTCGTACGACTCCTGATGCCGCTGCATCGAACGCCGCAGATACTCCGCCGCGTCGCCGGTCGGCAGTTCCCGTGGGGCGAACCGCGCGCCGGTCGCGAAGGGCTCGCTCACCCGGTCGACGCGGAACGTGCGCCAGTCGCCGCGGTCGAGGTCGTAGGCGACGAGATACCAGCGGCGCCCGGTCGAGACGAGCCGGTGGGGCTCCGTCAGACGGCGCGACTCGGTGCCGTCGCCGGCCCGGTAGGCGAACCGCAGCCGCTCCCGGCCGGCGACCGTGGACGCCATCACGGTCAGTGTCTCGGGTGCGATGCTCGCGCCGTCCCCGCTGGTCAGCGGTGTGGTCGCGGCCTGAAGGGTGGAGACGCGGTGGCGCAGGCGCGAGGGCAGCACCTGCTCCAGCTTGGCCAGGGCCCGTACGGACGCCTCGTCCACGCCCTCCAGGGCGTGTCCGGCGCCCGCCCGCAGTCCGACCGCGATCGCCACCGCCTCCTCGTCGTCGAGCACGAGCGGCGGCATCGCCTTGCCCGCGACCAGCCGGTAGCCGCCGTCGGAGCCCATGGTCGCCTGCACCGGATAGCCCAGCTCACGCAGCCGGTCGACATCGCGCCGCACGGTGCGCCGGGACACCCCGAGCCGGTCGGCGAGCTCGCCGCCGGGCCATTCGCGCGGGGTCTGCAGAAGGGAGAGGAGCTGGAGGAGCCGGGCCGGGGTGTCGGTCGTCATGGGGTCTCCTCCGTCGTCGGTTGTGCCGTGCCGATTTCGAGGATGGTGCCTCACTAGGACATGACCTGTCCTACTGGGGCCGTAACTTCAAATGCATGACCTCCACCGAAATCCTTGGGGAAAGCCCCGCCGGCACGACGGACCGCCGCCGCTGGTTCGCTCTCGCCATCGTGATGACCGCGGCCTTCATGGACCTGGTCGACGTCACGATCGTCAACATCGCGATCCCGTCCATCCAGCGCGACGCCGGGGCGTCCGTCAGCCAGATCCAGTGGATCACCGCCGGCTACGCGCTCGCGTTCGCCGCCGGTCTGATCACCGGTGGGCGGCTCGGCGACATCCACGGCCGCAAACGGCTGTTCCTCATAGGGATCGGAGGCTTCACGCTCGCGTCGGCGCTGTGCGGCTTCGCCGCGAACCCGGAGATGCTGGTCGCCTCCCGCATCCTGCAGGGTGCGATGGCGGCGATGATGGTGCCGCAGGTCCTGTCGATCGTGCACACCACCTTCCCGGCGCACGAACGGGGCAAGGTGTTCGGCCTGTTCGGCGCGATCGTGGGGCTGGGGGCGGTCTCGGGTCCGCTGCTCGGCGCGCTGCTGACGGAGTGGAACCTGTTCGGCCTCCAGTGGCGGCCGATCTTCCTCATCAACCTGCCGGTCGGCGTCGCGGCCCTCGTCCTGGGCAGCCGCTACATCACCGAGTCGAAGGCCCCAAAGGCGCTGAAGCTGGACCTGGTCGGCGTCGTCCTGGTCACCCTCGGCTTGACGATGCTGCTCTACCCCCTGACCCGGGGGCGTGAGCTGGGCTGGCCGCTGTGGGGCTACGCCTCGATGGCCGGCGCGCTCGCCGTCTTTGCGGCCCTGGTGATGTACGAGCGGCGCAAGGCGGTCCGGGACGGCTCGCCGCTGGTCGAGCTCTCCCTGTTCCGCGTGAAGAGCTTCGCGGCGGGTATCGCCGTCCAGACCGTCTTCGGGGTCGCGCTCGGTGTGTTCTTCCTGGTGTGGACGCTGTACATGCAGATCGGCCTGGGCTGGAGCCCGCTGCGGGCGGGGCTGACCGGTGTGCCGTTCTCGATCGCGGTCTCCACGGCGGCGGGCCTGTCCGTGCAGCAGCTGGTGCCGCGCTTCGGCCGCCGGGTGCTTCAGGCGGGCGCGCTGCTGATGGCGGCGGGCGTCCTGCTCTACATCTGGGAGTCCGGCCGCTACGGCACCTCGATCGCATCCTGGCAGATGGCGCTGCCGCTGGTCGTCATGGGCGTCGGCATGGGCCTGATCGTCGCCCCGCTGACGGACGCGGTGCTGTCGGAGGTCCCGCGTGAGCACGCCGGGTCGGCGTCGGGGCTCATCAACACCGTGCAGCAGATGGGCAATGCGCTCGGACTCGGGCTCGTGTCGGTGGTGTTCTTCGGCGAGATCGGCGACCGCCTGACGCGGGCCCAGGTGGGGCCGGCCTTCGTGAACGCCTTCCAGCACGCGCTGGGCTGGGTCGCGGGCGTCATGGGCGCGATCTTCCTGCTGATGTTCGCCCTGCCGAAGCGGTCCGCGCAGCATGCGGAGGGGAGCGAGGCGGCCGGTCCGGTGGAGGAGAAGGCGCCCGCGCTCGTCTCCTGACCACGGCGGGGGAAAGGGCCCGGCACCTGGGGTGCCGGGCCCTTCCGTGTGCGCGGACCGCGCCGGCGGTCGCGGGGTGCCGAAGCCCTGCCGGAGCCCTGCCCTGCCCTAGCCCTGCCGTAGCCCTTGTCGTTGCCGGACTGAATGCCCGTTCATGCCCGTTCATGCCCGAACCTGTTTACATTCCAGAAATCCGGGCGTAGCCTCCCGACTGAAACCACAAGTTCGGGCACAGGTCGGAGGCGAACGGACATGTACGCACCGGAGCGGCAGCAGGAGATCCTCCGGCTCGCCCGTGACGGCGGCAGGGTGGACGTGGTGTCGCTGGCCGAGGAGTTCCAGGTGACCGCGGAGACGATCCGCCGGGACCTGAAGGCCCTCGACCGCGCGGGGCTCGTCCGCAGGGTGCACGGCGGTGCCATACCGGTCGGGCGCCTCGACTTCGAGCCGGACCTCGCCGAGCGCGAGGGCACGGCCGCCGACGAGAAGGACCGGATCGCCAAGGCCGCCGTAGGGGAGCTGCCCGTCGAAGGCACGATGATCCTCGACGCCGGCTCCACCGTGGCGCGCCTGGCGGCCGCCATCCCCCTGGAGTCCTCGCTCACCGTCGTCACCCACAGCCTGCCGATCGCGGCCCGCCTCGCGGACCACCCCGGCATCCAGCTCCACCTCGTCGGCGGCCGGGTACGGCACCGTACGCGCGCCGCCGTCGACGCCTGGGCGCTGCGGGCGTACGGCGAGATCCGGGCGGACGTGCTGTTCGTGGCGGCCAACGGCTACTCCGCCGACCACGGCCTGACCACCCCCGACCTCGCCGAGGCCGCGGTGAAGCGCGCGGCCCTCGCCGCGGCCCGCCGCGTCGTGCTGCTCGCCGACTCCTCCAAGCACGGCCAGGAGCACTTCGCCCGCTTCGGCGACCTGAGCGACGTGGACCTCCTGATCACCGACAGCGGGCTGAGCCCGCAGGACGCCACCGCCATCGAGCGCGGCGGCACGGAAGTAGTGCGCGCATGATCCTCACCGTCACCCCCAACCCGTCCCTGGACCGTACGTACGAGGTCCCCTCGCTGGAGCGCGGCGAGGTCGTCCGCGCCACCGGCGAGCGGGTGGACCCGGGCGGCAAGGGCGTCAACGTCTCGCGCGCCGTCGCGGCCGCCGGGCAGCGCACGGTCGCGGTCCTGCCGCTGGGCGGCGCGCCGGGCGCGCTCGTCGCCGACCTGCTCGACGCGCAGGGCATCGAGGTCGCGCCGGTGCCGGTCGCCGGGGCCACCCGCTCCAACATCGCGCTCGCGGAGGCCGACGGCGTCCTGACGAAGATCAACGCGCCGGGGCCGGAGCTGTCCGCCGAGGAGCAGGAGCTGCTGCTGGAGACGGTGCGCACGCAGTCCCGCGACGCGGCCTGGATCGCCTGCTGCGGCAGCCTGCCGCGCGGGCTCGCCCCCGCCTGGTACGCCGACCTGGTCGCGCGGGCGCACGCCGCCGGCGTCCGGATCGCGCTGGACACCTCCGGCCCCGCTCTGCTCGAGGCGCTGCGCGAGCGGCCCGACGTGGTGAAGCCCAACGCCGAGGAGCTCGCGGAGGCCGTCGGGCGACCGCTGGCGACCGTCGGCGACGCGGTGAAGGCGGCCGAGGAGCTGCGGACGATGGGCGCGCGCGCCGTCCTCGCCAGCCTGGGCGCCGACGGGCAGCTGCTCGTGGACGAAGCGGGCGCCTGGTTCGCCGGCGCGCGCGTGGACACCGTCCGCAGCAACGTCGGCGCCGGCGACTCCTCGCTGGCCGGCTTCCTGATCGCGGGCGGCAGCGGCCCGGAGGCCCTCGCCTCAGCGGTGGCGCACGGCGCGGCGGCCGTCCAGCTGCCGGGCAGCGTGATGCCGACCCCGGCCGACCTGGACCCCTCGGCGGTGACGGTCACGTCCGACGTGCCCGTCGACCGCGTACTCGAGGAGCCGGTGTCATGACCCTTCGCACGGACTCCGCGCCCACCCCACGCGCGGTGCCCCTCCCGACCCTCCCCGATGCGACCACCCCCCGAACCCCCCGCAGCACCCCCGTCCCCCTCCCCGCCCACACGTCTGACCGGGCGATACGCGTGCTAAGGAGCCCGCGATGAGTGACATGATCACCGCGGACCTGGTCGATCTCGACCTGTCCGCCGACACCAAGGAAGCGGCGGCGCGCGCCCTCGCCGAGCGCATGGTCGCCCTGGGCCGGGTGACCGACCTGGACGGCTTCCTCGCCGACGTGGCCGCCCGCGAGGCGCAGATGCCCACCGGCCTGGACGGCGGAATCGGCATCCCGCACTGCCGCAGCGAGCACGTCACCGAGCCCACGCTCGCCTTCGGGCGCAGCGCACCGGGCATCGACTTCGGTGCCCCGGACGGTCCCGCCGACCTGATCTTCCTGATCGCCGCGCCCGCAGGCGCCGACGACGCCCATCTCACGATCCTGTCGTCGCTGGCCCGGCAGCTGATGAACGCCGAGTTCACCGACGCGCTGCGCGCGGTCGGCGACCCGGCCGCCGCCGCCGCGCTGATCCGCGGGGACGAGGCACCGGCGACGGCCGGCCCCGAAGACTCCGCTGCGGCTTCGGAGGCGGCCTCCTCCGAAGCCGCAGCGGGCAGCACGGCCCCGGCGCCGGGTGCGGGCGTCGAGGACGCTGCGGCCCCGGTGCCGGGCGCCCCGGCCGCGGACGCGCAGCCCTTCCGCATCGTCGCCGTCACCTCCTGCCCGACCGGTATCGCCCACACGTACATGGCGGCCGAGTCGCTGGAGAACGCGGGCCGCGAGGCGGGCGCCGAGGTCACCGTCGAGACCCAGGGCTCGGCCGGCTTCACCCGGCTCGACCCGGCCGTCATCGCGGCGGCGGACGGCGTGATCTTCGCGCACGACGTCCCCGTACGCGACAAGGACCGCTTCGCCGGCAAGCCGACCGTCGACGTCGGTGTCAAGGCCGGCATCAACCGCCCCGGCGAGCTCATCGCCGAGGTCCGGGAGAAGGCGGAACGCGGCGAGGTCACGTCCGGCTCCGCGCCCTCCACGCCGGTCGAGCGTGCCGGCGAGGCGGGTGAGGGCTACGGCACCAAGCTGCGCAAGTGGCTGATGTCCGGCGTGAGTTACATGGTCCCGTTCGTCGCGGCGGGCGGTCTGCTGATCGCCCTCGGCTTCGCGATCGGCGGCTACAAGATCAACAAGGCGCCGTCGGTCATGGACCACTTCGTGTGGACCCAGGGCGACAGCTGGGCCGCGCTGCTCTTCCAGATCGGCGGCGTCGCGTTCGCCTTCCTGGTCCCGGTCCTGGCGGGCTACATCGCCTACGGAATGGCCGACCGGCCCGGTCTCGTCCCCGGCTTCGTGGGCGGCTCGATCGCCCTCACCATCAACGCCGGTTTCCTCGGCGGACTCGCCGCCGGTCTGATCGCCGGTGGCGTGGTGATGGCCATCCAGAAGGTCAGGATCCCGGCGGCGGTGCGCGGCATCATGCCGGTGGTGGTGATCCCGCTGATCTCCTCGGCGATCGTCGGATTCCTGATGTTCGTCGTGATCGGCAAACCCATCGCCTCGGCCCAGAAGGCCATGACCGACTGGCTCAACGGCCTCTCCGGCGCCAACGCCGTCCTGCTCGGCGCCCTGCTCGGCCTGATGATGTGCTTCGACCTCGGCGGTCCCGTCAACAAGGTCGCGTACACCTTCGCCACCGCCGGCATCGCGGTCTCCAACCCGAGCGACTCCGCGATGAAGATCATGGCCGCGGTCATGGCCGCCGGCATGGTCCCGCCGCTCGCGATGGCGCTGGCCACCACGGTCCGCGGCAAGCTCTTCACGCAGACCGAGCGCGAGAACGGCAAGGCGGCCTGGGTCCTCGGCGCCTCCTTCATCTCCGAGGGCGCGATCCCCTTCGCCGCGGCCGACCCGCTGCGCGTCATCCCCTCCGCGATGGTGGGCGGCGCGATCACCGGGGCCCTGTCGATGGCCTTCGGCGCCACCCTGCGCGCCCCGCACGGCGGCATCTTCGTGGTCCCGCTGATCGGCAACCCCTTCCTCTACCTGATCGCCATCGCGGTCGGCACCTGTGTCACCACGGCACTGGTGGTGGTCCTGAAGGGCATGCGCAAGCCGGCACCGGGGGCCACGACCGCCGGTACGGCGGACGGCACGGCCGCGGCCACGGCCGGCTCGAAGCAGCCGGTGGCCGCCTGACCGGCAAGATCCCCGCATGTCCCTTTGGCGCCCTGTGAGTTGATCACTACGGCGAAGAGGCAAGTGCGGCACCTGTACGACCTGCGAGATACGTCACGGTCCGGGACCAAAGTCCCGGACTGTGGTGTCTACTGGAGCCTATGCCTGATGAGCACGTCTCGGTCCTTCAGTCGATGGGCGTGGTGATACTCGCCCTCGCCGCCGCCGTCTGGATCTTCGGCCTGATCAGCCTCGCGCGCCGCGGCCACTTCGGTGCGGTCCCGTGGCCCGTCGTCGGCAGCCTGCGGGCCCTTCCGCTGCAGCGCCGGTCGCCCCCGCCGCTGGAGTACACCGAGCTGACGCCGGCGGAGCAGGCCGCGTTCGCCGGTCTCGTACGGCAGCTCAGCAAACGTCGCTGACCGGCCGCACGGCGACCGGGTTCCCGGCCCTCAGGAGACCTGGGCCGCCCGGCGCTCCATCGCGTCCCGGGCCGCCTCCTCGCTGACGTAGACCTCGCACATGTGCCGCCCGTCGGGCGTCGCCGTGTGCTCGACCTCCCAGAGCGAGACCTCCTCGCCGTCCCGCAGCAGGAAGGCGTGCTCGTAGAGCGAGAAGCAGAGCCCGGCGCGGCCCGCCCGGCACGGGCGCCCGAAGGCCTGCGTGATCTGGTGCGCGAACGCGGTGGCGAGGAGCGCGGAGGTCTCCGCGCCCGGCCGGTCCGCGTTCTCCGCGCGGCGCAGCAGCCGGCGCGCGTGATCCGCCGAGTCGTCCGGCACGTACGCGTGCCGGGGTGCGGGGATCGGCGACAGCTGCACCGTCACGGGCAGTTCGAAGTCCACCGTGTCCGGAGGCAGCGGCAGCCGCGCGGTCGCGGTGCGCAGCTCCTCCTCGTCGACGTACACCTCGTGCTGGGCGGGGCCGCCCGGCGTGGTGTTGTGCACCAGCTCCCACAGCGTGAGCGCCGAGCCGTCGGCGAGCAGCCAGGTGTGGCGGTAGGTCTCGCGGTGCAGTCCCGCGCTGTGGTGCGCGGAGTGCAGTGAACCGTCGTGCGCCAGCGCGCAGTCGAGCCGCCGTATGGTCTCGTCAGGCAGCTCGAAGCTGTTCAGCGCACGGCCGAGGAGTCGCGCGAGATGCTCCTCCGGAGACTCGGGCGACTCGGGTGGTTCGTACGCTGCCGTCTCGTACGGAACGCTCAAGGCTTCTCCCGGCGTTGCTGCATGTCACCTTGTGGGTGCATACCGTAGCCCCTCGGTCGGACATCATGTCCGGGAACCGAGAAAACGTACGCACGGAAAACGCCCGGGCCGTGCGGGCGGTTCCCGCATGGCCCCATGGTCCTGGAGAATCCGCAGCTCAGGCGGTGCTGCCCGCGACCCATTCGCTCCACGGCAGGTTCCATCCGTTGAGCCCGTTGTCGGGCGCGACGGTCTTGTCGGGGGAGTTCTTGACGACCACTACGTCCCCGATGAGTGAATTGTCGTAGAACCACTTGGCGGGAGTGGCGCCCTGTGCGCCCTGTACGTCCGCGAGTCCGACGCAGCCGTGGCTGGTGCCCTCACGGCCGAAGGGCGGATTGCCCTTGTTGTACCAGTAGTTGCCGTGAATGAACGTTCCCGACGTCGTCAGCCGCATCGCGTCCGGCACGTCCGCGATGTCGTACTCGCCGCCGAGGCCGACGGTCTGGCTGTTCATCCGCGTCTGCCGGAACTTCTCGGAGATCACCATCTGCCCGTTGTACGTGGTGTGCTGCGGGCTGCCCGACGAGATCGGCACCTTCCTGAGGGCCTTGCCGTCC
This sequence comes from Streptomyces sp. NPDC050534, assembly GCF_044457745.1. Lineage (NCBI taxonomy): Bacteria > Bacillati > Actinomycetota > Actinomycetes > Kitasatosporales > Streptomycetaceae > Streptomyces > Streptomyces sp. NPDC050534. The sequence goes on along the minus strand of NZ_JBITHF010000006.1, from coordinate 211,862 downwards.
CGCATCACCGTCATGGTCTGGGTGTTCACGTCGACCGTGGAGACCTGCGAACGCCCGACGGTGAAGGTGACGGTCTTCTTCTGCACGCCGTAGAGGCCGCTCGCGCCCTGCACGCCGTCCAGGTCGATCTTCATCGTGACCTTGGAGCCGGCCTGCCAGTACTGCTCGGGCCGGAAGTCGAGGCGCTGCGCCCCGAACCAGTGCCCCACCACCTTCTGCCCGCTGCTGGAGCTGACCGTGATGTGCGACTGCACGGCCTTCTTGTCGGTGATCGCCTTGTCGAAGCCGAACGACACCGGCATCCCGACGCCGACCGTGGTGCCGTTGTCCGGGGTGTACGTGCCGATGAAGCTGTTCGCCGAAGCGACCGTCGTGAAGATGGAGTTGGCCGCGGCCGTCCGCCCGCTCGCGTCCTTGGCGGTCGCCGAGATCTGGTACTTGGTCCCGCGCTCCAGCTGCGCGTTCGGCTTCCAGGCCGCGCCGTTCGCGGAGATCGAGCCCGGCACGGCCTGACCCGACCCGGCCACCGTCATCTTCACGGTGGTCAGCTTGCCGTCGCTGACCTTCACCCCGGTCGTGTTGATCGAGGCGGCGTCCGAGCCGTCCTTCGCCGAGATGACGATCTTCGCCGTCGAGGTCTTCGTCGAACTCCCGCCGCCGCTCGAGGTGTTGGCGTCGGCGTTGGCGTTGCCGCCGCAGGCGGTGAGGGTGAGGGCGCCGACCATCAGGGCGGCACAGGCCCCCAGTGCGCGCCGCGCTGCTATGTCCGGCGTTGTCACGGGCTGCTCCAGGTTCGTGTGATGTGCGTGATCCGTTCCAGTACGTGGAGAAAGAGGGAACGGCGGGCCTGTGAGGTTCCCGCCGTTTCCCGTGAACGCCATCACGTGACAAAACCCGGACAATCGCGGGGCGCCCTCGCCCCGCTTCGGCTCACCCGCTCCCGTACAACTCCCCGTACGACGGCCACACTCCGCCCGCCCCCTCCACCGACTCGGCGGCGCGCACGGCGCGGACGATCGCGCGGGTCACCATGTCCGCGCCGGCTGCGAGGACTTCGTTCAGCGCCAGGGGGTTCCCGGCGTCGAGCGGGTGGGCCCCCGTCGCCAGCGTGAACACCGTGTCCCCGTCGTTGAGCAGGTGCACCGGGCGGACGGCGCGTGCGATGCCGTCGTGTGCCGTGCCGGCCAGCTTCTGTGCCTGCGCCTTCGTCAGGTCGGCGTCGGTGGCGACCACGGCGAGCGTGGTGTTCATCGGGGGGCGCCCGTTCCTCGCCGCGCACTCGGCGAGGCGCCTGCGCGCGGCCTCGTGCACCCGCGCCTCCGGGCGGTCCACCCGTCCCTGGAGCAACTCCCCGTACAGCACCCCCGTTTCCGGATCCATCGCCGAACCCGCCGCGTTGGCCACGACCAGCGCGGCCACCGTGATCCCCGAGCCGAGCAGCACGCTCGCGCTGCCGACCCCGCCCTTCAGCGCCCCGACGGCGGCACCCGTGCCGGCGCCCACGCACCCCTGCTCCACGACCGCCCCGGCCGCGCTCGCCGCTGCCGCCTCGACCGCGGCCCGTCCGGTGGCCGCGTCGGGCCGGGCGGAGAACGTCCCGCCCCGGCCCAGGTCGAAGACACAGGCGGCGGGCACCACCGGCACCACGTGCGCCGGGTCCGGTCCGACCCGCACCCCCCGCCCCCGCTCCTCCAGCCAGGCCATCACGCCGGACGCCGCGTCGAGCCCGTAGGCGCTGCCGCCGGTCAGCACGACCGCCTCGATCTTGCTCACGAGATTGCGCGGGTCCAGCGCGTCGGTCTCCTTGGTACCGGGACCGCCGCCCCGTACGTCCACGGCGGCCACGGCGCCCCCTTCCGGCGCGAGCACGACCGTGGTGCCGGTGAGCCAGCCGCCGCCGGTGCGCGTGGCATGGCCCACCCGCACCCCGGCGACGTCCGTCAGAGCGTCGATTGTCATGCCCTCAGTCTCGCGCGGCTGCGGGCGAGGAGGGTCCCGTCACGCGACGGGCGTCGTGGCCCGATCTCCGCCGGCCCCGCTCGCGCCGCGCTCCCGGGTGACCATGCGCGCCGTCAGCGTCACGCCCGTCGCCACCGCCAGCCCGCACACCAGTCCCGCCGTGAGCACCGCCCAGTCGCCGAGGAAGGTGCAGACGATGACCAGCAGCGACGCGGACGGCAGCACCAGCTGCTGGGCGATACCGACCTTGTAGAAGCGGGAGTGCAGCGCCCACACGGTGAGCAGGAACAGCGCCGTCGGGAGGGTCACGGCCGATGACGCGGCCAGCGTGGAGATGTGCGCCTCGCCGACCGCCTGCTCCACGGCCACCTCGAGGCCGGCCCCGATCGCGGCCCCCGACGCGAAGATCAGGTAGTGGCCGTAACCCCAGACGAACGACTGCCGGTTGGAGCGCAGGTGGCCGTGGATGGGGACCACGAAGTAGATCCACCAGGCGGCGAAGATGATCAGCAGGCCGCCCGCGGCGATCGGCAGCAGCTCGCTCAGCGCGTCGTGTTCGTCCAGGCCCGACTTCACGGCGACGGTGGCCGCCGCGATGGTCTCGCCGAGCACGATGATCGTGAACAGGCCGTACCGCTCGGCGATGTGGTGCGGGTGCCAGGACGTGGGGTGGGCCTTCTCCGCGTACAGCGGCACGAGCATCTCCAGCGGGGCCATCACCAGGAAGACCCACGGCCGGGCGCCCTCGGGCAGGACCAGCAGCCCCAGCCAGCCGATCTGGCACAGCAGCACGCCGACGGCGTAGCGCAGCGCCATCGTCCGCTCGGCGCCCCGGCTCGACCGCGCCACGCGCAGCCACTGCGCCGACATGGCGAGCCGCATGACCACATAGCCCAGCCAGACGCCCAGGAACTCGTGCTGGTCGAAGGCTCGTGAGATCCCCGCCGCCAGGACGAGCACGCCGGCGATCTGGACCAGCGTGACGACCCGGTAGAGGGCGTCGTCGTTGTCGTACGCCGAGGCGAACCAGGTGAAGTTCATCCACGCCCACCAGATGGCGAAGAAGATCATCACGTAGTTGAGGATTCCTTCGGCCGCGTGCCCGTCGGCCAGGGCGTGCACCAGCTGGGCACCGGCCTGGGCGATGGCCACGACGAAGCACAGGTCGAAGAAGAGCTCCAGGGCGGAGGCGACGCGGTGCGCCTCGTCGCGCCCGCGTGCCGTGAGCCTGCGCAGTGGTCTGTGGGCCGCCGGCGGGCCGGAGGGTGCCTGCGGCGGAGTGGAACTGCTCGTCATGCCTTCCAGCACACCAGATGGGCGGCGGAAATTCCTGCGAAGGGATCACCAGCGGTCCGCGGCCGGAGCGCACACGGGAAAGCCCAGGTGGGAGGGGGCGACTCGTAGCACCCGGCGGTGGGCCGCTCCGGTCCCCGTACCCTGGAGGCATGACTTCCGCCCCCGCCCCCGAGCCGCGCGCCCCGAAGCCCGCGCTGATCTTCGACGACCCGCTGGACCAGCAGTCGTCGGACGACACGGACCGTGGCTGGGGCGAGCGGCCCGGTTCGGACGGCGATGCCGCCGCCGACCTGAAGCGCTTCCTCGACGAGAAGCCGCCCCACCACATCTGACCCTTGCGGGCCGCCCGCGCTAGCGCTCGTCGTGCCCGGCCCCACGCTGGGCGACCAGCGCGTCCCGGATCTCCTTGAGCACCTCCAGCTCGCTCACCTCCATCACCTCGTGCGCGCCCTCCCGCGCCTTCCTGCGGGCCTCCTGGCGGGCCAGGTACTTCGACATCGGCAGCACCATCAGGAAGTAGACGACCGCCGCCGTGATGACGAAGGTCAGGGTGGCGCCGAGGACCGAGCCCCACAGCAGCTGGATGCCCTGGTCGCCCTTGCACGTCCCGCTCAGGCACGAGCGGTAGTTGTCCAGGTTCTTGGTGCCGATCGCCCCGACCAGCGGGTTGATGATCCCCTTCACCAGCGAGTTCACGATGTTGGTGAAGGCAGCGCCGATGACCACCGCGACCGCCAGGTCCACCACGTTGCCGCGCATCAGGAAGGCTTTGAAGCCCTGCCAGACGCTCGGGTCCTTCTTCTCGCTCACTTGGGGGCCTCTCGTTGCACGCACATGTTGAGGAACAAACAGTTCCGCAACCTACGTCAACGCGCGGCCACCCTGTCCAATTGGGTAGCTGGAACGAGGGACTTGACAGGATCAACACAGAATCACCGCCAACCGTGCCGTCGCGCCCGCTCCGGCGAGGCGCGCGGCGGCCGGACGAGGCACCGAGAGCACGACGAGCGCGCCGCTGCCGGCCGCCTCGTCCAGGGGCTCCGGCACCTTTGTCACCCGCGCCCCGCGCGCGACCACGCGGGCGTCGCCGCCCGCCGCCGTCTCCGGGGCGGCGACCACGTCCACCCGGTCGCCGGGCCGCAGCAGCGCGACGGTGGCGCCGTCGGCGATCCGTACCGGCGCGGACACCGTCTCGACGGCCCGGTGCCGTCGTACGGGATCCGCGACCGGGTGGCCGCGCGGCCCCTCGGCATCCCGTGGCCCCGCCGCCACCAGCGCCGCCGCGGTCACCGCGAGCCCGGCGGCCACCGCCCGCCTCCGGTGCCGCACCAGCCGCTGCAGCCGGTACCGCCCGCCGCGCACCCGCACGGGAGCGAAGTGCGGGACCTCGCACGTGGCGGGGGTGTCGGTGCCGGGCGAACGAGGCGGGGCGGGGGAGAGGGACGGAGGGAGCGGAGAGATCGGCATGCGGATCACCACCTGCATCGGGAACGGGCTCGCAGACCCACGATGAGGCGTCGCGCCGATCTCCGCCGAGACCGGTGGATGACCGACGGGTTGTGGACAACTCCCACACCCGAACGGGAAGTTCCGGTCCCTTCGCGGCGACTACGGCAGCGCGAACCCCGGATCCATCCCGCCCAGCGCCGAGGTGCACAGACAGTCCCGGTCCGCGGTCGCCGGCAGCGCGGCCACCGCGTCGAAGAGCACACCCCGCAGCCGGTCCACGTTCGCGGCGAACACTCGCAGCACCTCGTCGTGCGAGACGCCCTCACCGGTCTCGGCACCCGCGTCGAGGTCGGTGACCAGGGTCATCGACGTGTAGCAGAGCTCCAGTTCGCGGGCGAGCGCCGCCTCGGGGTGGCCGGTCATGCCCACCACCGACCAGCCCTGCGCCTGGTGCCACAGCGACTCCGCGCGGGTCGAGAAGCGCGGGCCCTCGACGACGACCAGCGTGCCGCCGTCCACCGGCTCCCAGTCCCGTCCGCGCGCGGCCTTGAGAGCGGCCGTGCGCCCGACGGGGCAGTAGGGGTCGGCCAGGGACACGTGCACCACGTTCGGCACCGTGCCGTCGGGCATCGGCATCCCGTCGAAGTACGACCCCGCGCGGGTCTTCGTACGGTCGACCAGCTGGTCCGGCACGAGCAGCGTGCCCGGCCCGTACTCCGCGCGCAGGCCGCCCACCGCGCACGGGCCGAGGACCTGGCGCACGCCGACCGAACGCAACGCCCACAGGTTGGCGCGGTAGTTGATCCGGTGCGGGGGCAGGTGGTGGCCGCGGCCGTGGCGGGGCAGGAACGCGACCCGACGGCCGGCGACCTCACCGAGGAAGAGGGAGTCGCTTGGTGGCCCGTACGGGGTGTCCACCCGGACCTCGGTCACGTCGTCGAGGAACGAGTAGAAGCCCGAGCCGCCGATTACACCGATCTCTGCGTTCGCCATGGCCCGAACAGTATCCGGCCCCCGTCGGCGGGCGGAGAAGGGCACCGGAAACACCGAAGACCCCACCGTCGTACGACGGCGGGGTCCCGTGGGACGAGTCCGGTGGGTCCTAGGCTGCGCTGCTGCCGGACGAGGCGCCGGTGCTCGACGGCTTCGACTTCGACTTCGAGTCCGAGGTCGAAGAGGACGAGTCCGAGGAAGAGGACGTCGAGGAGGACGACGACTCGGTGGACTTCGACGACTTCGACGCCGGCGCGGTGCTCGACGAGGAGCCGCGGCTGTCGTTGCGGTAGAAGCCGGAGCCCTTGAAGACGATGCCTACGGCGGAGAACACCTTCTTCAGGCGGCCACCGCAGTTGGGGCACTCGGTGAGGGCGTCATCGGTGAACTTCTGCACCGCCTCGAGGCCCTCGCCGCATTCGGTGCACTGGTACTGGTAGGTCGGCACTGTCTTCCTCCTGGCACTCTCACTCAATGAGTGCTAACGACGGTCCATAGTGACGTATTCCTGGGAATCAGTCCACCGTCACCGGCGCGCGGTGACCGACGCCACGTGCGACGGTCAGGTTGCGCGGCCGCGGCGTCAGCCGGGACCGCAGGGCCGCGAGGGTCGCGAACGCGAGCACGGTGCCGCCCGCCGGCACCAGGAATCCGGCGCCGGCCCAGAGCCGGTCCTCCAGCTGTCCGGCGACGGTGACGGCCACCGCCTGGCCGAGCGCGACCGCGCCGGTCAGCCAGGTGAAGGCCTCGGTGCGGGCGCCGGCCGGGACCAGGTCCTCCACCAGCGTGTAGCCGGTGATCAGCGCGGGCGCGATGCACATGCCGACGAGCAGGCCGAGCCCGGCCAGCAGCGGCACCGAGTGCGCGGTCCACAGGCCGGAGGCGGTCAGCGCGAGGGCGCCGTAGCCGACGACGAGCCGCCGCCGCGGGGCCGCCTTCCAGGCGACTGCGCCGCAGACGATGCCGGAGAGCATGTTGCCCGCGGCGAAGACGCCGTACAGGACGCCGTTCAGGCCGGGCTCGCCGATCGACTCGGTGAACGCGGCCAGCGAGACCTGCATGCCGCCGAAGACGGAGCCGATGCCGAGGAAGGCCACGACCAGCACACGCACACCGGGGACGCGCAGTGCGGAAACGTGCTCCACGCGCGCGTGCCGGGCGCCGGCGACGGCGGGCTGCGTGCCCTTCGACGCGGCGAACAGCAGCCCGCCGAGCAGGGTCAGCGATGCCTCCGTCACCAGGCCCGCGGCGGGGGCGACCGTCGTGCACAGGGCGGTGGCCAGCAGCGGACCGAAGACGAAGGTCAGCTCGTCCGTGACGGACTCGAAGGCGGCCGCGGTGTTCATCAGCGGCGATCCCTGGAGCTTGACGCCCCAGCGGGCGCGCACCATGGGCCCGATCTGCGGCACCGAGGCGCCGGTCGGCACGGCGGCCGCGAACAGCGCCCACAGGGGTGCGTGGATCAGCGCGAGCGCCGTCAGGGTCAGACCGGACAGCGCGTGCAGCAGCACGCCGGGGAGCAGCACGGCGCGCTGCCCGTAGCGGTCGGCGAGACGGCCGCCGTAGGGCGCGCACAGCGCCATGGAGACACCGGTGACGGCCGCCGCGGCGCCCGCGACGCCGTAGGAGCCGGTGGTGTGCTGCACGAGCAGCACGATCGAGATGGTGAGCATCGCGAACGGCTGGCGCGCCGCGAAGCCGGGGACCAGGAACGTCCAGGCGCCGCGGGTGCGCAGCAGCTGTCCGTAGCCCGGCCGTCGGGTGACCGTGGATGCCACGGCCCGTGCCTTTCTGCCGCCTGGTGGCACGCCCGTGCGGGGGCGCCGAGAGCTGTCCTCTGGTGCGGACTGCGGTAGATACCGGAGGCCGCCCACAGGGTTGGGCGCCACGGCCGCCATACGGTCGCGTCAGCTCTGCGTCAGGCAGAGTTGGTTCGATCAGGTTGCCTTCATCCTACAGGGATCAACGCCCGATACGCCTGTGAAAACGAGCACCACGCGAGCGGCCACCTGTGATTCCCGGACGGGCAAACCGCGCGAAACGGAACATCGAGAGCTACGTCCCGTTCGTCCCCAGCCATCCCGCCAGCTTGCCCCCGTGCCCGACCGAGCGCAGCCGCCGCTCCGCGGCGTCCCGTACGGGATCGGTGGCGACCACGAGCAGTTCGTCGCCGCGCCGCAGCACCGTCGTCGGCATGGGGACGAACGACGTGCCCTCGCGGACCACGAGGGTGACGGCAGACCCGGCCGGCAGCCGCAGCTCGGCCACCTCGACGCCGTGCATCCGCGATCCCTCGGGGATCGCGACGGACAGCAGATGCCCGCGCAGCCGCTCCAGCGGAGCGGACTCGATGCCGAGGTCGGCGGCCCCGCCGCTCTCGCCCAGGCGCAGCACGCGCGCGAGCCACGGCAGGGTCGGCCCCTGGACCAGGGTGTAGGCGACGACCAGGACGAAGACGATGTTGAAGATCCGGTGGCTGGCGTCGACGCCCTGCACCATCGGGATCGTCGCCAGGATGATGGGGACCGCGCCGCGCAGCCCGGCCCAGGACATCAGGGTCTGCTCCTGCCACGGCACCCGGAAGGGCGCCAGGCACAGCACCACGCTCAGCGGGCGCGCCACCATGGTCAGCACGAGGCCGATGACGAGTGCGGGCACGATGTCGTCGCCGAGCTCGTGCGGGGAGACCAGCAGGCCGAGCAGGACGAACATGCCGATCTGGGCGATCCAGCCGAGCCCCTCGGCGAACCCGCGGGTGGCGGGCCAGTGCGGCAGCTTCGCGTTGCCCAGCACCATCGCGGCGAGGTAGACGCCCAGGAAGCCGCTGCCGTGCGCCAGCGCACCGCCCGCGTACGCCATGACGGCGATCGCCATGACGGCGATGGGGTAGAGGCCGGAGGCGGGCAGCGCCACGTGTCTGAGGCCCCAGGCGCCGAGCCAGCCCACCGCGAGCCCGATGGCCGCGCCGATGGCCAGTTCCAGCGCTATCTCGCCGAGCAGCACCCACCAGTGGGAGACCGGGCCCGCCGTGGAGAAGGCGACGACCAGGATGACGACCGGGGCGTCGTTGAAGCCGGACTCCGCCTCCAGCGTGCCCGTCACGCGCGCGGGCAGGGGGATTCTGCGCAGCACCGAGAAGACCGCCGCCGCGTCCGTCGAGGAGACGACCGCCCCGATGATGAGCGCCTGCCGCCACTCCAGCCCGACCAGGTAGTGCGCGCCCGCCGCGGTGACGCCGACGCTCACCGCGACGCCGGCGAGGGCCAGGGCGGAGGCGGCCGGCAGGGCGGGTTTGATCTCCTTCCACTTCGTGCTGAGGCCACCCTCGGCGAGGATCACCACGAGGGCCGCGTAGCCGATGACCTGGGTGAGTTCGGCGTTGTCGAAGCGGATGTCGCCGATGCCGTCCTGGCCCATGGCGACGCCTATCCCCAGGTACACGAGCAGGCTGGGGAGCCCGCTGCGCGAGGAGATCCGGACCGCTGCCACGGCGACGAGCAGGACGAGCGAGCAGACGAGCAGTAGCTGGTTGAGATGGTGGACTGTCAGCGGCCGTTCCCTTCGCCGGCCCGCGCGCATCCCGCGCGTGGGCTCACGTTCATGGGACACGAAGCGGGGGGACTCCGCATCCAACTACTTCGTTACCTTACCTAACTCTTGACGATTTCTTGACGCTCCGGTTGGCAGGATCGAATGCCTGCCCTCGGGCGTTCCCGACTCCGCGTCAAGGGCCCCAAGGCCCTGCGCCTATGGTTGCTCCAGCGCTCACTCGACGTCACAGCCCGCCTGCCGCTCGCGTTAGGACAGCAAGGACAGCGATGCCCCCGAACACCACCGCCACAACGGGTGACAAGCCCGGCAAGTCCGGCAGGAAGAAGGGGCGCAAAGCCCGATTGGTCGTGCTGGTCCTGGTCCTGGCACTGATCGCCGGCGTCGCCTACGGGGCGTACTGGTCCATCAGCACCGTTCGCGCGTCGTTCCCGCAGACGAAGGGCTCCCTCACCCTTCACGGCCTGTCAGGCCCCGTCGACGTCAAGCGCGACGGCAACGGCATCCCGCAGATCTATGCCTCCTCGGACGCGGACCTGTTCATGGCGCAGGGCTACGTCCAGGCACAGGACCGGTTCTACGAGATGGACGTGCGCCGGCACATGACCTCCGGGCGCCTGTCGGAGATGTTCGGCAAGGGCCAGGTCAAGAACGACGAGTTCCTGCGCACCCTGGGCTGGGACCGCGTGGCGAAGAAGGAGTACGACACCGAGCTGTCGGCCTCCACCAAGAAGTACCTCCAGGCCTACGCGGCGGGTGTCAACGCCTATCTGCAGGGCAAGGACGGCAAGGACATCTCCCTTGAGTACGCGGCGCTGAGCTTCACCAACGACTACAAGCCCGCGAAGTGGACCCCCGTCGACTCGGTCTCCTGGCTGAAGGCGATGGCCTGGGACCTGCGCGGCAACATGCAGGACGAGATCGACCGCGCCCTGATGACCAGCCGGCTCGACGCCAAGCAGATCGCGCAGCTGTACCCGGCCTATCCCTACAGCCGCAACAAGGCGATCGTCCAGGAGGGCCAGTACAGCCAGGTCGCCGGGGCGTTCCAGCAGAACGGCTCCTCGTCCGGCAGCGGCACGTCCACGAGCGGCACGACGGGCTCGTCCACCTCGTCGTCCACCTCTTCGTCGGGCTCGGCCCTCAACAGCCAACTGGCGGGCCTCTACAAGGTCCTGGACAACGTGCCCACGGCCGTCGGCGTGAACGGCCAGGGCATCGGCTCCAACTCCTGGGTGGTGGCCGGGAGCCACACCATCACCGGCCACCCGCTGCTCGCCAACGACCCGCACCTGTCGGCCTCGCTGCCGTCCGTCTGGTACCAGATGGGCCTGCACTGCCGCACCGTCTCCAGCAAGTGCCAGTACGACGTGACCGGTTACACCTTCGCGGGCATGCCCGGCGTGGTCATCGGCCACAACCAGGACATCGCCTGGGGCATGACCAACTCCGGCGTCGACGTCACCGACCTGTACCTGGAGAAGCTCAGCGGCGACGGCTACCTCTACGACGGCGCCACGAAGGCCTTCAAGTCCCGCGAGGAGACCATCAAGGTCGCGGGCGGCAAGTCCAAGACGATCGTCGTGCGCCAGACCGCGGACGGCATGCCCCTGCTCTCCGACCGCGACGACGAACTCGTGAACGTCGGCACGAAGGCCACCGTCGACACGGCGGCGCCCGACCGCGGCGACGGCTACGGCGTCGCACTGCGCTGGACCGCGCTCGACCCGGGCACCACCATGGATGCCGTCTTCGCCATGGACAGGGCGTCGAACTGGAGCGAATTCCGCTCCGCGGCCGCCAAGTTCGACGTGCCCTCGCAGAACCTGATCTACGCCGACAAGGACAACATCGGCTACACGCTGCCCGGAAAGATCCCCACGCGCGCGAAGAAGGACGACGGCTCGATCCCCGCGCCGGGCTGGGACTCCGGCTACAAGTGGACCGGGTACATCCCCAAGGCCGCGCTGCCGTACGAGTACAACCCGGAGCGCGGCTACATCGTCACCGCCAACCAGGCCGTGATAGATCAGGACAAGTACCCCTACACGCTGACCACGGACTGGGGTTACGGCACCCGCAGCCAGCGCATCACCGACCTGATCGAGTCGAAGATCAAGGGCGGCGGCAAGATGTCCACCGACGACATGCGCCAGATGCAGCTGGACAACAGCAGCGAGATCGCCAAGCTGCTGGTGCCCACCCTGCTGAAGATCGACGTCGGCGACAAGGACGTCCAGCAGGCGCAGGAACTGCTCGAGGGCTGGGACTACACCCAGGACGCCGACTCGGCGGCGGCCGCCTACTTCAACGCGGTCTGGCGCAACGTCCTCAAGCTCGCCTTCGGCAACAAGCTGCCCAAGGAACTGCGGGTCAAGGGCCAGTGCCTGTGGGTCGACCCGGCCAGCACCACGGGGCCGGCGGACGACACGCAGAAGGTCCGCGAGTGCGGCCAGCGCGACGCCGACCAGGCCCAACCGGACGGCGGCGACCGCTGGTTCGAGGTCGTCCGCAAGCTCATGAACGACCCGAAGAGCGAGTGGTGGACCACGCCGAAGACGGGCACCCGGCCGGGCGCGACGGACAACCGCGACGACCTGTTCAAGCGCGCGATGATCGACGCCCGCTGGGAGCTGACCGCCAAGCTCGGCAAGGACATCGACACCTGGAGCTGGGGCCGGCTGCACCGCCTGTTCCTGAAGAACCAGACCCTCGGCACCGACGGCCCGGGCTTCCTGCAGTACATCCTGAACCGCGGCCCCTGGAAGCTCAGCGGCGGCGAGGCGACGGTCAACGCCTCCGGCTGGAACGCCGCCGGCGGCTACGGCGTCGTATGGGTGCCGTCGATGCGCATGGTGGTCAACCTCGGTGACCTCGACAAGTCGAAGTGGATCAACCTCACCGGCGCCTCGGGGCACGCCTACAGCGCCCACTACGTCGACCAGACCGGCAAGTGGGCCAAGGGCGAACTGCTCGACTGGAACTTCTCGCCCCAGTCCGTCGACAAGAACACGAGCGACAGCCTGGTGCTGAAACCGTGAGCACCTGAACGAAGGCCCTCCCACGCGCGCGTGGGAGGGCCTTCTCCGTCATACGGCGCCGTGGAAGCGGCGCACCCCCGACGGTGTCACCACCGCGTGCACCGGCCGGTCGTGCTCCTCCTCGGGGACGCGCTCCACGACCTCGGAGCCGTACAGCAGCACCACCAGCGCGGGATGCGCGCCCGCGCGCTCCAGCCGCGCGAGGACGCGGTCGTACGAGCCTCCGCCCCGCCCCAGCCGCATCCCGCGCGCGTCGACCGCGAGTCCGGGCAGCAGCACGACGTCCGCACCGGTCACGGCGTCCGGCCCCAGGCGCTCGCCGGAGGGCTCGAGAAGGGCCATCCTTCCGCCGTGCCGGACGCGCGTGAGGGAGCTCTCACCGGCGTAGGCGCCCCAGTCGAGGTCGTTGTCCGGGAGCAACGCGGGCAGCAGCACCCGCACATCACGCGCGCGCAGTGCGTCCAGCAGCGCGAGCGTGCCCGGCTCGCCGCCGACGGAGACGTACGCCGCCACCGTGCGGGCGCGTGCCAGTTCGGGCAGCTCCAGTGCGCGCACGGCCAGTGCGGCCGCGGCCTCCTGGATGTCATCCGCCGTCAACCTGCCCCTCACCGCGAGGAGCTCCCGCCGCAACGTTCGCTTGTCAGGCTCGGCCGCACGTCCGGCGTGACTCATGACTGGCACCCGTACCCTTCCTAATGCGCTCATATGAGAGCCAATTGACCGGAGCCTCGGATTCCGAGCAAAGGCACCGGATAGGGTGCCGGTATGACCCAGTCTCACCCAAGGATCAGCAAGGCTGTCATCCCCGCAGCAGGCCTCGGCACCCGGTTCCTGCCGGCCACCAAAGCCACTCCCAAGGAGATGCTGCCGGTCGTCGACAAGCCGGCGATCCAGTACGTGGTCGAGGAGGCCGTGTCCGCGGGCCTCGACGACGTCCTCATGATCACGGGCCGCAACAAACGTCCCCTCGAGGACCACTTCGACCGCAACTACGAGCTCGAGTCCGCCCTCCAGAAGAAGGGCGACGCGGGCCGGCTCGCCAAGGTCCAGGAGTCCAGCGACCTCGCGACCATGCACTACGTGCGGCAGGGCGACCCCAGGGGACTGGGTCACGCGGTGCTGTGCGCGGCCCCGCACGTCGGCCAGGAGCCCTTCGCCGTACTGCTCGGCGACGACCTGATCGACCCGCGCGACCCGCTGCTCAAGCGAATGGTCGAGGTGCAGGAACAGCGCGGCGGCAGCGTCATCGCACTCATGGAGGTCGCGCCCGAGCAGATCCACCTCTACGGCTGCGCGGCCGTCGACCCCACCGAGGACGGCGACGTCGTCAAGGTCCACGACCTGGTCGAGAAGCCGGCCGCGGCGGACGCCCCGTCCAACTACGCGATCATCGGCCGCTACGTCCTCGACCCGGCCGTCTTCGACATACTGCGCAAGACCGAGCCGGGCCGCGGCGGCGAGATCCAGCTGACCGACGCGCTGCAGCAGCTCTCGCAGGACGAGAAGGCCGGCGGTCCCGTGCACGGCGTCGTCTTCAAGGGCCGCCGCTATGACACCGGCGACCGGGGCGACTATCTGCGTGCCATTGTCAGACTCGCGTGCGAACGTGAAGACCTGGGCCCGGACTTCCGGACCTGGCTTCGCAGTTACGTAGCCGAGGAGATGTAGCAACGTTGAGCAGCGCCGCGCCCCGCACCACCGGCCAGGACCACCTCTGGTCGGTGGACGAGCACCTGGAGGACATCCTCACCGCCGTCCGCCCCCTGGAACCGATCGATCTGCAGCTGCTCGACGCCCTGGGCTGCGTCCTGGTCGAGGACGTCACGGTGCCGCTCTCGCTGCCTCCGTTCGACAACAGCTCCATGGACGGGTACGCGGTGCGGGTCGCGGACGTGGCGGGTGTGAGCGAGGAGTTCCCCGCCGTCCTGGACGTCGTCGGGGACGTCGCGGCAGGCGAGGCCGACCTGGTCCGGGTGGGACCCGGCCAGGCCGCCCGCATCATGACCGGCGCCCCCCTGCCGCCCGGCGCCGAGGCCGTCGTCCCGGTGGAGTGGACCGACGGAGGGCTCGGAGAGGGCCCGGTCAGCGGCATGCGCGCCCGCAGCCTGGCCCCCGAGGGCGCCGAGGGCCAGGTGCACGTGTACCGGCCGGCCGAGGCCCGCGCGCATGTGCGCGCCAAGGGCAGTGACGTGAAGGCCGGCGACCGCGCCCTCGAGGCCGGCACGGTCCTCGGTCCGCCGCAGATCGCCCTGCTCGCCGCGATCGGCCGCGGCACGGTGCGCGTGCGCCCGCGCCCGCGCGTGGTCGTCGTCTCCACCGGCAGCGAACTGGTCCAGCCCGACGAGGAGCTGGGCAGCGGCCAGATCTACGACTCCAACAGCTTCGCCCTCACCGCCGCGGCGACCGACGCGGGCGCCATCGCCTACCGCGTGGGCGCCGTCGCCGACGACGCCGACACCCTCCGCGCCACCATCGAGGACCAGCTGGTGCGCGCCGACCTCATGGTCACCACGGGCGGGGTGAGCGTCGGGGCGTACGACGTCGTCAAGGAGGCGTTGTCGCACGTCGGCGACGAGGACGAGGCCGGCAGCGGCATCGACTTCCGCAAGCTCGCCATGCAGCCCGGCAAGCCCCAGGGCTTCGGCTCCATCGGCCCCGACCACACCCCGCTGCTCGCCCTGCCGGGCAACCCCGTGTCGTCGTACGTCTCCTTCGAACTGTTCGTGCGCCCGGCGATCCGCACCCTCATGGGACTCGACGACGTCCACCGGCCGACGACCCGCGCGACCCTGACCACCGGCAAGGCGCTGACCTCGCCGAAGGGCCGCAGACAGTTCCTGCGGGCGACGTACGCCGACGGCTCGGTGACCCCGGTCGGCGGCGCCGGATCCCACCTGATCGCGGCCCTCGCACACGCCGACGCGCTGATCGTCGTCCCCGAGGACGTGGAGTCCGTCGAACCCGGCACCGAGGTCGAGGTGGTCCTGCTCGGCTGAGCGCCCCAGGTTGGCGGTACCGTGTCGCGCACAACAGGCCCGCGCGCCGCACCGCGCCAGGGCCGTGACCGGGAGCGCCAGACAGCATGAGTACGCAGGACCGACTGACGCACATCGACGAGGCGGGCGCCGCCCGCATGGTCGACGTATCCGAGAAGGACGTGACCGCGCGCACCGCCCGCGCGAGCGGACGGGTCCTCGTCTCGCCCCGCGTGATCGAGCTGCTGCGCGGCGAGGGGGTGCCCAAGGGCGACGCCCTCGCCACCGCGCGCATCGCGGGCATCATGGGCGCCAAGCGCACCCCCGACCTCATCCCGCTGTGCCACCCGTTGTCGGTGTCCGGTGTGAAACTGGATCTGTCGGTCGCGGACGACGCCGTGGAGATCCTGGCCACCGTGAAGACCACGGACCGCACGGGCGTCGAGATGGAGGCGCTCACCGCGGTCTCCGTCGCCGCGCTCACCGTGATCGACATGGTCAAGGCGGTCGACAAGGGAGCGGTCATCACGGACGTCCGGGTGGAGGAGAAGACGGGCGGCAAGTCGGGCGACTGGAGCCGGACATGACGTACCGAGCTCTGGTGGTCACCGCCTCCAACAGGGCCGCGGCCGGGGTCTACGAGGACAAGGGCGGCCCCGCGATCGCGGCCGGCCTCAAGGGCTTCGGATTCGCCGTCGACGGGCCGGAGGTCGTGCCCGACGGCGACCCCGTGGAGGCCGCGCTGCGGGCCGGCGTCGAGGCCGGGTACGACGTGATCGTCACCACCGGCGGCACCGGCATCTCGCCCACCGACCGCACCCCCGAGGCGACCCGCGGGGTGATCGACCACGAGGTGCCGGGCATCGCGGAGGCGATCCGGGCGTTCGGACGGGAGAAGGTGCCGACCGCCGCGCTCTCCCGGGGCCTGGCCGGAGTGGCGGGCCGCACGCTGATCGTCAATCTGCCGGGTTCCACCGGCGGGGTGAAGGACGGCCTGGCCGTCCTGGAGCCCCTGCTGGTGCACGCTGTCGACCAGATCCGCGGCGGCGACCACCCCAGACCCGCGGCCACCAGTGGGGGTGCGAGCTGAACAGCCCATCCTGGCCCGTCGTGCTGGCGGACGGCGACATCGTCCTCCGGCCGATAAAGCTGCGCGACCAGCGGGCCTGGCGCGAGGTCAACCGGCGCAACCGGGACTGGCTGCGGCCCTGGGAGGCGACGATCCCGCCGCCCACGCCGACCGGTCCGATCGCCCACAGGCCGACCTACCGTCAGATGGTCCGGCACCTTCGCTCCGAGGCGAACTCGGGCCGGATGCTGCCGTTCGTCATCGAGTATCAGGGCCGTCTGGTGGGGCAGTTGACGGTCGCCGGTATCACGTGGGGCTCCATGTGTTCGGGGCATATCGGCTACTGGGTGGACGAGTCGGTGGCGGGCCGCGGAGTGATGCCGACGTCCGTGGCGCTGGTCGTGGACCACTGTTTCCGAGCCGTCGGACTGCACCGCATCGAGGTCTGCATTCGCCCCGAGAACGGGCCCAGCCGACGGGTCGTGGAGAAACTCGGATTCCGTGAGGAGGGTCTGAGGCCGCGTTATCTCCACATCGACGGCGCCTGGCGTGACCACCTCGTCTTCGCGCTCACCGCGGAAGAGGTGCCCGACGGGCTGCTCAACCGCTGGCAGCGCGCACGTACGCAGCAGAATCCCGCACAGGCCCGGGAAATTGAATAGATGTTCGAAATTGATCGGAAGGCGACCACCTCAAGGCATTAAATTCACGGCCTCGGTGGCGTGCTGATCGCATCGGTCACAAAAAAAGTTCGAAATATCAGCCAGATCGTGCGACACACCGGCGCAATTGGCAGATGGCCTCACGCAAACCCCTCTACCGTGTGAGGCGTGAGCAGCAGCGGCCTCATCTACGCAGTCATTGTCGGGGCCTGGGCCGCCTACTTGGTGCCGATGTGGCTCCGTAGGCAGGACGAGCTGAACGAGGCCCGTCCGACGGAACGCTTCAGCACCGCCATCCGGCTGCTGTCCGGACGGGCGGGTATGGAGCGCCGGTACGCCAAGGACCTGCGGGCGCGCTCCACCGAGGAGGGGGAGCCCGGCGCCGAAGCTCCGGGCGCGGTCACCGACTCGGTGGACGTCCGGGCCTTCGCCATGCCCCCGGCCCGCAAGCAGACGCGCGCCGAAGCGCCCGCGCCCGCACCGAGCCCGGCCCAGACCCAAGCTCCGGCTCAGCCCCAGGCGCGCAAGCGTGTCCCCCCTGCCCGGCGCACGCCCGCGGAGGAGGCGGCCGCGGCGCGCGCTCGGCGTACGAAGGTGCTTGCGCGTCGGCGTCGCACCACGGTGATGCTCTTCGTCGCGTTCACGCTCGGCGCGGTCGTCGCCGCGGTCGGCGGGCTCGCCTTCCTCTGGGCGCCAGGCGTGCCCGCCGTGCTGCTCAGCGCGTACATCGCCTACCTGCGCTCGCAGGAACGGCGGCGCTTCGCCTACCAGATGGACCGGCGCCGCGCCGAGGTCGCGGCCCAGCGGCTGCACGAGCGCGCCCGGCAGCCGCGCCGCCGCCCGGCCGGCGTCGAGGCCGACTCCGACGAACCCGAGGACGGACCGGAGCAGGAGGCCGACCCCGGACTGTCCGCGCTCGCCGCCGACCGGCGCGCCCTGGTCGAGCAGACGGACCATGCCGAGTGGGTGGACCAGCAGCGTGAGCGGCAGCGGCGGCCCGGGCACGGCGACAGCTGGGACCCGGTGCCGGTGCCGCTGCCGACGTACGTGACCGCGCCGGTCGCGCCGCGGGCCACCTCGGACGTGGACCTCGGGGCGCCGGACGCATGGAGCTCGGCGCGATCGGGCCCCGTCGCCCGGGACCAGGAGGCGCAGGCGGACGCCGGCGCCGAGCGGCAGGCGGCCGCGGAGCCGGCCGACACCGCGGAGGAGAGGGCGGACGACGACGGGCGCAGTGACGCCCGCCGGGCGGCTTCCGCGCGGCGGGCACGCGAGCGGGGCCGTACGCCGTTGTTCGACCAGTACGAGGACGGCGAGCGGCCGAAGGCCGCCAACGAGTAGAGCACCGGCCCGACCTGTGCCGCAGCCTCCGGCCGGCCGGGAACGGATTTTCAAGCACCCGGATCGGGATGCTAGAGTTTCACTCGTTGCAAGGGCCTGTGGCGCAGTCCGGTAGCGCACCTCGTTCGCATCGAGGGGGCCAGGGGTTCAAATCCCCTCAGGTCCACCGCAACGACAAACTCGGGGAAACCCGGGGGAGTTGGCAAATGTCCCGCACGATCGGAAGATCGGGCGGGACATTTGCGTTGGCGCCTCACGCCCGCCGCCCCCGCGTCAGGAACCGAGCGGCTTCGCGAAGCAGCGGCTCTCCTTGTGGAAGCGGTAGTAGCCGAACTTCTCGCAGGGCTCGTAGCCACTGGAGGTGTACAGGGCGATGGCCTCCGGCTGCTTGGTGCCCGTCTCCAGGACCATGCGGACGCGGCCGGCCGTGCGGGCGTCGTCCTCCAGGGCGGTCAGGATGCGCCGGGCGAGGCCGCGGCCTCGCGCCGACCCGACCACGAACATCCGCTTGAGTTCGGCGTCGCCGTCGAGGTTGCCCTCGCCGTTGGAGTCCTGGGCGCGCCAGCCGCCGGTGGCGACGGGGCTGTCGTTCTCGTCGTACGCGATGAAGTACACGCCGTTCGGCGGGTCGAAGTCCGCCGGGTCCAGGGGGGTGGCGTCTCCGCCGTCGCCGTAGCGGACGTGGTACTCGGCCTGCACCTCGTCGTTCAGCTTCACGGCGTCGGGGTGGTCGAAGGCGACGCGACGTATGATCATTCCGTTTACCGTACACCTATGCATTCTCGAACTCCGGACTCGGTCCAGTGTGCCGGTATCGTTCCCGCGTGCTCACTGTGACCTCCGTCAACGTCAATGGCCTGCGCGCCGCCGCGAAGAAGGGCTTCGTGGAGTGGCTCGCCGGCACCTCCGCCGATGTGCTCTGCCTCCAGGAGGTGCGCGCCGAGCCGCAGCAGCTGCCCGAGCACGTGCGCACGCCCGACGGCTGGCACGTGGTGCACGCGCCGGCCGACGCCAAGGGCCGCGCCGGTGTCTCCCTCTACACCCGCCGCGAGCCCGACCGCATCCAGGTCGGCTTCGCCTCCGCGGAGTTCGACACCAGCGGCCGCTACGTCGAGGTCGACCTGCCGGGCGTCACGGTCGCCTCGCTCTACCTCCCCTCCGGCGAGGTCGGCACCGAGCGCCAGGACGAGAAGGTCCGCTTCATGGGCGAGTTCCTCGTCCACCTGAGGTCCCTGCGCGAGCGCGCAGCAGCCGACGGCCGCGAGGTCGTCGTCTGCGGCGACTGGAACATCGCCCACCGGCAGGCCGACCTCAAGAACTGGCGCGGCAACACCAAGAACTCCGGCTTCCTGCCGGAGGAGCGGGAGTGGCTGGGACGGGTCTTCGACCCGGCGGACGGTGGCTACGTCGACGTCGTACGCAGCCTGCATCCCGAGGTCGAGGGGCCGTACACGTGGTGGTCGTACCGGGGGCGGGCCTTCGACAACGATTCGGGATGGAGGATCGACTACCAGGTCTCGACGCCGGGCCTCGCCGCCAAGGCCGTCAAGGCGTACGTCGAGCGGGCGGCCACGCACGAGGAGCGGTGGTCGGACCACGCGCCGGTGACCGTGGTGTACGACCTCTAGTTCCGATGGTTCTGATCCGGCTTCTCGGCCCGCTTCTGCAGCTGCCGGTCCAGCGCCAGTGACATCTCCGCCTCCACCACGCTGCGGGCCAGTGGGCGCAGGCGTTGGAGGTCCTTCTCGTCGGCGTGGTGCAGGACCAGGTCGGCGAACATCTGGGCCAGTTCGTCCACGTGTTCCCGGACGCGGGCGCCGGCCGCCAGGACCTCTGCCAGGGGGATGCCCTCGCGGACCAGGGCCGAGGAGACGTCCAGGAGGCGGCGGCTGATGTGGACGATCTCCTCGCCGTCGGTGCCGAGGTAGCCGAGGTCCAGGGCGGCGGCGAGGTTCTCCGCGGTGACCTCGCCCTCGAAGCGGGCGGCGAGTTCCTCGGGGGTCAGGCGGACCGGTTCCTCCTCGGTGGGGGCGATGCCCACGAGGTCGGCGACGTCCCGGCCGTGGTCGAGGGCCTCCGACAGTTCCGCGATGCCGGTGAGGGTGTGGCCGCGTTCCAGCAGTGCCGCGATCGTGCGCAGGCGGGCCAGGTGGTGGTCGTCGTACCAGGCGATACGGCCCTCGCGGCGGGGCGGCGGGATCAGCTTGCGTTCGCGGTAGAAGCGCAGGGTGCGCACTGTGATGCCGGCTTCCCTGGCCAGTTCCTCCATGCGGTACTCACGCTTCTCGGTCACGATCGCACCCTATGTTGTACCGCCGGTAACTTTCCCGGCTCACCCCCTACCCATGAGTACGTCACTGTTCTACTCTCCCCATTGCGCCAGTATTCACTGGCGGAGTCGCGCGGGAAAGGGCGTCGGCATGGCCGAACACGAGCATGTGCGGGTGGCGGTGATCGGGTCCGGGTTCGGAGGGCTGGGGGCCGCGGTGCGGCTGCGGCGCGAAGGGATCACCGACTTCGTCGTGCTGGAGCGGGCCGGCAGCGTGGGCGGCACCTGGCGCGACAACAGCTATCCCGGGTGCGCCTGCGACGTGCCCTCCCACCTCTACTCGTTCTCCTTCGCGCCCAATCCCGACTGGCCGCGCACCTTCTCCGGGCAGGAGCACATACGCGCCTACCTGGAGCACGTCGCGGACGTCTTCCACCTGCGCCCGCACATCCGCTTCGACTCCGAAGTGAAGATGATGACCTGGGACGCCGAGCAGCTGCGGTGGGACATCGAGACCAGCAGCGGGCGGCTGTCCGCGGACGTCGTCGTCTCCGCCACCGGGCCGCTGTCCGACCCGAAGATCCCCGAGATCCCGGGCCTGGACTCCTTCCCCGGCAAGGTCTTCCACTCCGCCCGCTGGGACCACGACTACGACCTGACCGGCAAGCGCGTGGCGATGGTGGGGACGGGCGCGTCGGCGATCCAGATCGTGCCCGCCATCCAGCCGAAGGTCGCCGGCCTCACCCTCTTCCAGCGCACCCCGCCCTGGGTCATGCCCCGCGTCGACCGCGCCATCAGCGGCGCCGAGCGGGTCCTGCACCGGGCGCTGCCCTTCACCACCCAGGCCCGGCGCGGACTGCTGTGGGGGATCAGGGAGTTGCAGGTCCAGGCGTTCACCAAGCGCCCCAACGAACTCGGTCTGGTCGAGAAGCTGGCGAAGCAGAACATGGCCCGTGCCATCAAGGACCCGGCCCTGCGCGCCAAGCTCACCCCCGACTACCGCATCGGCTGCAAGCGGATCCTGCTGAGCAGCACGTACTACCCGGCGCTCGCCAAGCCCAACGTCGACGTGGTGGCCAGCGGGCTGAGCGAGATCCGCGGGTCGACCGTGGTCGCCGCCGACGGCACCGAGGCCGAGGTCGACGCGATCATCTTCGGTACGGGCTTCCACGTCACCGACATGCCGATCGCCGAGCGGGTGGTGGGCGCGGAGGGCAGGACGCTCGCCGAGTCCTGGAAGGGTGGCATGGAGGCCCTGCGCGGCGCCTCCGCGGCAGGCTTCCCCAACTGGATGACGATCATCGGGCCCAACACCGGGCTCGGGAACTCGTCGATGATCCTGATGATCGAGTCCCAGCTCAACTACATGGCGGACTACGTACGGCAGTTGGACGTCCTCGGCGGCCGTGCGGCCCTGGACGCCCGGCCGAGCGCGGTCTCCGCGTGGAACCACCGGGTGCAGGAGCGGATGAAGCGCACCGTGTGGAACACGGGCGGCTGCACCAGCTGGTACCTCGACGCGAGCGGCCGCAACACCACCATCTGGCCCGGTACGACGACCGAGTTCAGGCGGGCAACGCGGCAGGTGGACCTCGCGGAGTACGAACTCCTGCGCGCGCCCGCCGAGTCCGCCGGGGACGTGCCCGCGAAGAAGGCCGACGCCGAGAAGGCGCCGGCCGAGTCCGCCGAGAAGTCCGCGGAGGTGGACGCGTGAGCCGTCTGATGCGCCCCCGCTCTCGGCTTCGCTCGAGCGGGGGGACCCCCATGGCCTCCGGCCCGTACGCCCCGCCCGCCCCCGCCCGTGAGCTGACGGTCGTCTCCGCCGACGGCGCCCGGATCCACGTCGAGGTGCACGGGCCGGAGGGCGCCCCGGCCGTCGTCCTCGCCCACGGCTGGACCTGCTCAACCGCCTTCTGGGCGGCGCAGATCCGGGACCTCGCCACCGACCACCGCGTCATCGCCTACGACCAGCGCGGTCACGGACGCAGCCCGGCGAGCCGGATCTGCAGCACCGACGCCCTCGCGGACGACTTCGAAGCCGTACTGAAGGAGACGCTGGCTCCCGGCGAGAAGGCCGTGATCGCCGGCCACTCGATGGGCGGCATGACGGTGATGGCGGCGGCCGAGCGGGCCGTCTTCCAGGAGCACGCGGCAGCCGTCCTGCTGTGCAGCACCGGATCGTCGCGGCTGGTCGCGGAGTCGACCGTCGTGCCGATCGGGCCGGGACGGCTGCGGACCTGGCTGACCAAGCACATTCTCGGCGCGCGGGCGCCGCTCGGGCCGGTCACGCCCGTCGCGCGGCGCATCCTCAAGTACGGGACGATGGGGCCGGGTTCGGCGCCGCACATGGTGGAGGCGTGCGCGCGGATCGTGCACGCGTGCCCGACCAAGGTGCGGCACGCCTGGTCGCAGGTGCTGGATCTGCTCGATCTGGACCACGGGGTACGGGCGTTGAGGGTGCCGACGGCCGTCGTCGTCGGGACCGCCGACCGGCTCACCCCGCCCGTGCAGGCGCGGGCCCTGGTGGCCGCGCTGCCGAACTGCGTGGACAGCACCGAGCTGCCGGGGCTCGGGCACATGACGCCCGTCGAGGCGCCGGAGCTGGTGACCGGCCGGATCAGGGAACTCGTGGTGACGTACGCAACGATCAAGGAGGGCGCATGAGCAAGGTCAGCCTGGAGGGGCAGGTCGCCGTCGTCACCGGGGCGGCGCGCGGGGTCGGGGAGCTGCTCGCCCGCAAGCTGTCCGCGCGCGGCGCCAAGGTGGCGCTGGTCGGACTGGAGCCGGACGCCCTCAAGCAGGTCTCCGAACGGTTGCACAGCGAGAGCGATCACTGGCACGCCGACGTGACGGACCATGTGGCGATGGCCCGGGTGGCGCAGGAGGTCAAGAACCGGTTCGGGAAGGTCGACATCGTCGTCGCCAACGCGGGTGTGGCGACCGGTGGTCCCTTCGTGGACTCCGATCCGGAGTCCTGGCGGCGGGTGATCGAGGTGAACCTCATCGGCTCGGCGGTAACTGCCCGTGCCTTCCTGCCGGTTCTGATGGAGAGCCGGGGGTATCTGCTGCAGATCGCCTCGCTCGCGGCCATCACGCCGGCGCCGATGATGACCGCGTACTGCGCCTCCAAGTCCGGTGTGGAGGCGTACGCGCACAGCCTGCGGGCCGAGGTCGGCTACAAGGGCGTCCGGGTCGGGGTCGGCTATCTGTCCTGGACCGACACCGACATGGTGCGCGGCGCCGACCAGGAGGAGGTCATGCGGGAGCTGCGGCAGCGGCTGCCGTGGCCCTCGAACAAGACGTATCCGCTCGGCCCGGCGGTCGACCGGATCGTGGCCGGCATCGAGCGGCGCGCCGGCCATGTGTACGGACAGTGGTGGCTGCGCGGCATGCAGGGGGTGCGCGGGTACCTGCCCGGGATCATCGGGACGGTGGGTCAGCGGGAGATGAAGCGCTTCGCGGACCGGCTGACAGGGATGCGCACGGGACTCGTCGGCGCAGGTGGGGAGGCGGACGAGGAGTCCCGCGCTACGCAGCGTAGTTGATCGAAATGCGCTCCGTGTCCGCCCGTGTGAATCTGGTCGAGGCCCGATCAAGGGCCTGACCCCCCACTCAACACGGGAGTGAACCCACATGGGTATGAAGGACCAGTTCCAGGACAAGGCGGAGCGGATGCAGGAGCAGGCCAAGCAGCGTGCCCAGCAGGGCCGCGAGCAGGGCCGCGAGCAGGGCCGCGAGCACGGCCGCGAGCACGGCCGCGAGCCGGGCCGGCAGGACCAGCAGCGCGGTCAGCAGGGCCGTGACCGCATGCGCGACGAGGAGCCCGAGCGCCTCCAGCGCGAGGAGCGGGAGCGCCTCGACCAGGACTACGAGGTGTAGCTGCGCTGCGCTCGGCTTCGGCCTATGAGAATGGGGTGCCCTGAGTTTTCGGGGCGCCCCATTCTCCGGTTCTGTGCGCGGTTCCCCGCGACCCCTTCAAGAACGTGTCCGCGGCGGCAGTTTCGGACGGGACCGGTTCGGTACGTCGCTGTAGTCCGGCGGTGTGGCCGCGGGGCTGGACTCCAGCAGGTCGACGGCGAGTTGGACCGCGTGGTCCATCTCCACATGGCGGCCCTCCGCCCAATCCAGCGGGGTGCGCAGGACCTCCACGTCCGGGGTGACGCCCTTGTTCTCCACACCCCAGCCGTAGGCGTCGAACCAGGCCGCGTTCATCGGGACGGTGATCACCGTGCCGTCGCCCAGGGCGTGGCGGCCGGTCATACCGACGACCCCGCCCCAGGTGCGCTGGCCGATCACCGGGCCCAGTCCGAGTAGTTTGAAGGCGGCGGTGATCATGTCTCCGTCGGAGGACGTCGCCTCGTCGGCGAGCGCGACCACCGGGCCTCGCGGGGCGTTGGAGGCGTACGACACCGGCTGGGCGTTCCGCGTCAGGTCCCAGCCCAGGATCTTGCGGGTCAGCTTCTCCACGACCAGTTCGCTGATGTGCCCGCCCGCGTTGCCGCGTACGTCGACGATCAGGGCGGCCCGCGACATCTCCATCCGCAGGTCCCGGTTGAACTGGGCCCAGCCGGAGCCGCCCATGTCCGGGATGTGCAGATAGCCGCAGCGGCCACCGCTCAACTCCCGTACCACCGCCCGGCGTTTGGCCACCCAGTCCTGGTAGCGCAGCGGCCGTTCGTCGACGAGCGGGACGACGGCCACGCGGCGCGCGCGGCCCGTGGCGTCCTCCGCGGGCCGGAACGTCAGCTCCACCGTCGTGCCGCCCGAGCCGGCCAGCAGCGGGTCGGGGCCCGCCACCGGGTCCACCGGGCGGCCGTCGACGTGGGTGAGCACGGCGCCCTCCCTGATGCCCGTGCCCGCCAGCGGTGAGCGCGCCTTGGAGTCCGACGAGTCGCCCGGCAGGATCCGCCTGACCCCCCAGCCCTCGTCCCGGCGGACGAAGTTGGCGCCCAGCAGACCCTGCCGGCGCTGGTAGTGCGGCGGGCCCTCGTTGCGGCGGGCGGCGGTGACGTAGGCGTGCGAGGTGCCCAGTTCGCCGAGCACCTCGCGCAGGAGGTCGGCGAAGTCGTCCGGGGAGGCGACCCGTTCGACCAGCGGACGGTACTGGTCGAGGATCGCGTCCCAGTCGACGCCGCCCATCCCCGGCTCCCAGAAGTAGGTGCGGATGAGGCGTCCCGCCTCCTCGTACGACTGGCGCCACTCGGCGGCCGGGTCGACCTCGTGCAGGATGCGGCGCAGGTCGATCCAGACCGTCGTGTCGCCGTCGCCGGACTCGCTGGAGGGGGTGGCCCGCAGGTCGCCCTCGTCGACCAGGACCAGCCGGCTGCCGTCGCCGCTGACCGCGAACCAGTCCAGGTGGTCGACGAGTTCGGTCTTCTTCGCCTTGCTGATGCTGAAGTGCTCCAGGGTCGGCCGCCCGGTGGTGTCGTCCGGGTTGGCGAAGGTCTCGCCGAGCGCGCCCGAGATCGGCCAGCGCAGCCAGACCAGTCCGCCGCCCGCGACCGGGTGCAGCGCCGAGTACTTGGAGGCGGTGACCGGGAAGGGGGTGACCCGGTTCTCCAGGCCCTCGACCTCGACGGTCACCGCGCTGTCGCCGCCCCCCTCGTCCTCCACCGGGTCCAGGCCCCCGGCGGCCGGGCGGCCCTCCGGGTTCAGGGCGAAGGGGGAGGGGGTCGCCGAGTTCAGCGGCACCAGGTAGGGGCGGCAGCCGAGCGGGAAGGAGAGGTCGCCGGTGTGGACGTCGTAGACGGGGTCGAAGCCGCGCCAGGACAGGAAGGCGAGATAGCGGCCGTCGCGGGTGAACACCGGGTTCTCGTCCTCGAAGCGGCCGTCGGTGACGTCGACGACCAGCCGTTCGCCGGTGCCCGGGATCCGGGCCATCTTGATCTGCCTGAGGGAGCGGCCGATGCCCGGGTGCGACCAGGTCAGCCATGCGCCGTCCGGCGAGAAGGCGAGGTCGCGCACCGGGCCGTTGACCGACCGGATCAGCTCGGTCACCTCGCCGTCCGTCTCCGCGGCGGCTGGATCCGCGCCCTCGGTGGCGGCCTCGTCGGCCGACACGGTGATCAGCAGCAGACGCCCGTCGTGCGAGGCGATCGCGAGGCGCTCGCCCTCCGGGTCGGAGACCAGCTCCAGGACCCGGCCGAGCTTTCCGGAGGCGAGCCGGCGCGGCTCGCGGTGGCCCGTCGCCCGCGGCAGGTGGGCGACCTCGATCGCGTCCTCGCCCTCCGCGTCCGTCACGTAGGCCACCTGCCCGGACGAGCCGAGCATCTCCGGCAGCCGGACCCGTACGCCCGGGGTGTCGGTGATGGTGCGGGCCGGGCCGTCGCGGTGCGTGAGCCAGTGCAGGCTGCCGCGGACGACGACGGCACTCGCCCGGCCCGTCTCGTCCACCGAGATGCCGTCCACGTGCTGGGCGGCCGGCACCTGGTACCTGCGCCGGCCCGCGCGCGGCCCGCTGAGCCGTACGGCCAGGCGGCGCGGTTCGGAGTCGGCCGCGAGGTCGTCCACGATCCACAGGTCGCCGGCGCACTGGTACACCACCCGGGTGCCGTCGCTGGAGGCGTGGCGGGCGTAGAAGGCGTCGTGGTCGGTGTGCCGGCGCAGGTCGGAGCCGTCGTAGGCGCAGGAGTAGAGGTTGCCGACGCCTTCGTGGTCGGAGAGGAAGGCGATCCGGCCGCCGGTGAACATGGGCGAGGACAGATGGCCCTCCAGGTCGGCCAGCAGACGCTCGCCGTGCAGCCACAGGCGGCCCATGGCGCCGCCCCGGTAGCGCTTCCAGGAGGCCGGTTCATGGGGCGGGGTGCCGGTGAGCAGGAGCGTCCTGCGTTCCCCGTCGAGGTCGGCGACCTGGATGTCGGAGACCGGGCCCCAGGGCAGCTTGCGGCCGGGGGCGCCGTCGGGGGAGACCTTGTAGGCCCAGGTGAAGTAGGAGAAGGGCTCGCCGTGGGAGGCGACGGCGAGGATGGTGCCCCCGCGGTCCGCGCCGCCGGGACTCCAGCCGCACACCTGCGTGTCCGGTGATCCCCAGTAGGTGAGCTGCCGGTCCGGTCCGCCCTCGACGGGCACGAGGTGGATCTCGGGGACCAGGCTCCACCAGCTCGTGTACGCGATGTGGCGGCCGTCCGGCGAGAAGCGGGGATGGCCGATCTTCGTACGGTCGACGGTGAGGCGCCAGGCGCGGCCCGGACCGTCGAGAGGGGACAGCCAGAGGTCGTCCTCGGCCACGAAGCACAACAGGTCGCCGCTCAGGTGCGGCAGGCGCAGATAGCTCACCTCCCCATGCTTTTCCGCCGGATGGGGCCGGGCAACTCGTGCGAGGGGTCTTGCGGGTTCTTTCTTGCGGGGCCTTTCTTATGAGTCCTTCACATACGTGACCCACCACACGTACGAAACGGTTTCGTTTCGCTGAGTTCAGGGGTATCTTCGAGGCAGTACGAACAGGACGCACCCCGAGCCGGAAGGTGAGTGGCATGACTGAGGTCGCAACGGCGCGTCGCAGTCGGATCACGCCCGAGCGAGAGGCCGAGCTGTACGAGGCCGTGCTCGACCTGCTCAGGGAAGTCGGCTACGACGCCCTCACCATGGACGCCGTGGCCGCCCGCACCCGGTCCAGCAAGGCGACGCTCTACCGCCAGTGGGGCGGCAAGGCCGAGCTGGTCGCGAAGGCGGTGCGGCACGACAAGCCCGGCGGTTTCGCCGACATCGACACCGGCTCGCTCAAGGGTGACCTGCACGCCCTCACGCTGCGCTCCGACGACTGCCAGATGGAGCAGAACTCCGCGCTGATGCGGGGCCTGGCCATGGCCGTGCACGGCAACCCGGATCTCCTGAAGGCGTTCAAGGAGCATCTGATCGAGCCGGAGATGGCGGAGTTCCGCCGCGTGCTGCAGCGGGCGGTCGGCCGCGGCGAGGTGCGTGCCGACAACCCGGCGATCGACTTCGTGATGCACATGATGATCGGCGGGTTCGCCGCGCGCAGCCTCATCGACGAGCAGCCGCCCACGCAGGACTTCCTGCTTTCGTACATCGACGCCGTGGTGCTCCCCGCCCTCGGCGCCTGACGGGCCCCGCGCCTTTCACACCTTTCGCACCATCACGAGTACCTGACGTCACCGCTCAAGTCGTCGGGTCGGTCATCCCTGCCTCCCCGCCGGGCTGATCACCCCTGCCCTGATCGACCCCACGACCTGACCGGAGTCCGCCCTCGTGGCCACGTTCCTCTACAAACTCGGCCGGTTCGCCTTCAGGCGACGGCACTTCGTCGCCCTGTTCTGGGTGGCGCTGCTGACGCTCGCGGGCGTCGGCGCGGCCAGTGCCCCCGCTGCGGGCTCCTCCTCCTTCTCCGTTCCCGGCACGGAGGCCCAGAAGGCCTTCGACCTGCTGGAGCAGCGCTTTCCCGGGATGAGCGCCGACGGCGCGACCGGCCGCGTCGTCTTCAAGGCGCCCGCCGGCGAGAAGATGACCGACGCCGGCAACAAGGCAGCCGTCGAGAAGACGGTGAAGGAGCTGACCGACGGCTCCGAGGTGGTCTCCGTCACCGACCCCTACCAGGCGCACGCCGTCAGCAAGGACGGCACGATCGCCTACACGTCGGTGAAGTACAAGGTCTCCGGCATGGAGCTGAAGGACGCCTCACGCAACGCCCTTGAGCAGGCCGGGAAGGACGCGCGGTCCGCCGGGCTGACCGTCGAGATCGGCGGCGACGCGCTCCAGACGACACCCGAGACCGGCGCCACCGAGGTCATCGGCATCGCGATCGCCGCCGTCGTCCTCGTCATCACCTTCGGCTCGCTGATAGCGGCCGGGCTGCCGCTGCTGACGGCGCTCATCGGCGTGGGCATCGGCGTCTCGACGATCACGACGCTGGCGAAGGCGCTGGACCTCGGCTCGACGACCTCCACCCTGGCCATGATGATCGGCCTCGCGGTCGGCATCGACTACGCCCTGTTCATCGTCTCCCGCTACCGCGCCGAACTCGCCGAGGGCCGCGCACGGGAGGATGCGGCCGGCCGGGCCGTCGGCACGGCGGGCTCGGCGGTGGTCTTCGCGGGCCTGACGGTGCTGATCGCGCTGGTCGGACTGTCCGTCGTCAACATCCCGATGCTGACGAAGATGGGCGTCGCCGCCGCGGGCACGGTCGCCGTCGCTGTCCTCATCGCGCTGACCATGATCCCGGCGCTGCTCGGGTTCGCGGGCCGGAAGGTGAGGCCGGCCGGCCAGAAGAGCAAGCTGCTCGGCGGCGGGCGCGCGGCGAAGAAGGCGGCCGAGGGCCGGCCGAACATGGGCACCCGCTGGGCCAGCTTCGTCGTCCGCCGTCCCGTGGCGGTCCTGCTGCTGGGCGTGATCGGACTGGGCGCCGCGGCGGTCCCGGCGGCCTCGCTGGAGCTGGGCCTGCCCGACGACGGTTCGCAGCCCACGTCGACGACCCAGCGCCGGGCGTACGACCTGCTGTCCGAGGGCTTCGGCCCCGGCTTCAACGGCCCGCTGATGGTCGTGGTCGACGCGCGGGACAGCGACAGCCCCAAGGCCGCGGTGGCCAAGGTCACCGACGGCATCAAGGGACTCAAGGACGTCGTGACGGTCGCGCCGGCGACGTACAACAAGGCCGGCGACACCGCGACGATCACGGTCATCCCGAACTCCAAGCCGTCGTCGGCGAAGACCGAGGACCTGGTCCACTCCATCCGTGACGCGGGCGCGGGGATCAAGGCCGACACGGACGCGACGGTGCTGGTCACCGGCTCGACGGCGATGAACATCGACGTCTCGCAGAAGCTGAACGACGCGCTGGTCCCGTACCTGGTGCTGGTGGTGGGCCTGGCCTTCCTCCTCCTGATCGTCGTCTTCCGCTCGATCCTGGTCCCGCTGAAGGCCGCCCTCGGCTTCCTGCTGTCGGTGATGGCGGCCCTGGGCGCGGTCGTGGCCGTCTTCCAGTGGGGCTGGCTGTCCGGTCTGCTGGGCGTGGAGGAGACCGGCCCGGTCATGTCGATGATGCCGATCTTCATGGTCGGTGTGGTCTTCGGCCTCGCGATGGACTACGAGGTCTTCCTCGTGACCCGGATGCGGGAGGCGTACGTCCACGGCGAGCGGCCGGGCCAGGCCGTCGTCACCGGCTTCAAGCACGGTGCCCGTGTGGTCACGGCCGCGGCGGTGATCATGATGGCGGTCTTCGCCGGCTTCATCGGCTCCAGCGAATCCATGATCAAGATGATCGGCTTCGGCCTCGCGATCGCCGTCTTCTTCGACGCCTTCGTCGTCCGCATGGCCATCGTCCCGGCCGTGCTGGCCCTGCTCGGCAAGCGGGCCTGGTGGCTCCCGAAGTGGCTGGACCGCGCCCTGCCCAACGTGGACGTGGAGGGCGAGGGCCTGCGCACCCAGGGCTCGCCGAAGGACACCGATCCGGACGAGGACCGGGAGCTGGTGGGGGCCTGAGGCTCCGCCGGTGCACGGGGCGGGCGGCCATAACCCGGTCGCCTGTCCCGTGCACCGGCCGCTAGCGTGCCGTGCATGACGAGCGTCGATGCCTTTGACAGTTCCGGAGCCCATCCTCGTTTCGCCGCCGCCCTGCAGGAGCTGGGGCTCGACGAGCTGCACAGCAGGATCCGGCGCTTCCCCGATGCGACGCGGACCGCCGCCGAGGCGGCCGCCGCGGTCGGGTGCGAGCTGAGCGAGATCTGCAAGTCGCTGATCTTCGCGGCCGACGGGGTCCCGGTGCTGGTGCTGATGGACGGGGCCTCGCGGGTGGACCTCGAGCGGGTGCGTGAGGCACTCGGCGCGCAGAAGGTGACGCGGGCCAGGGCCGAGGTCGTCCGGGAGACGACCGGGTACGCCATCGGCGGCGTACCGCCCTTCGGGCACCGGACGAAGACGCGGGTCCTCGCGGACCGTTCGCTGCTGGAGCACGACGTCGTGTGGGCCGCCGCCGGAAACCCGCACGCCGTGTTCCCCATGGAGCCCAAGGACCTGGTCGCCCACGCCGGTGCCGCCCTCGTGGACGTGCGTGAGCGCACCTCGTGACCCCGCTGGTCGCCGCGGCCGTCCTGTTCGCCGCGTTCACGCACGCCAGCTGGAACGCGATAGCCCATCAGATCACCGACAAGCTGGCCGGGTTCACGCTGATCGCCGGCGGCGGCATGCTCATCGGGCTGGCGATGGTGCCGTTCGTGGCGTTCCCGGCGTCCGGCGCCTGGCCGTACCTCGGCGCCTCCGCCGTCATCCATCTCGCGTACTACGTCCTGCTCATGCGGTCCTTCCGGCTCGGTGACTTCGGGCAGGCGTACCCGATCGCCCGCGGTACCGCGCCGCTCGTGGTCACGCTCCTCGCCGCCGTGTTCGCCCACGAGGTGCCGGACGGCTGGGCGGCCGCGGGGATCGCCCTGTCCTGCGCCGGGCTGACCGGCGTGGCCCTGTGGGGACTGCGCGGGCGCCGGCCGAACTGGGCCGCGGTCGGCGCGGCCCTCGCCACCGGCCTGACCATCGCCGGCTACACGGTCGTGGACGGCCTCGGCGTACGCGCCTCCGGATCCTCCCTCGGCTACATCGCCTGGCTGATGGCGGTGGAGGGGATCGCGCTCCCCGCGTACGCGCTGTACCGGTGGCGGGGCCGATTCACCGCGGTACTACGGCCGTTCGCGGGCGTCGGCCTGCTCGGCGCCGCCCTCTCCGTGCTCGCGTACGGCCTCGTCCTGTGGGCCCAGACCAGGGCCGAACTGGCACCGATCGCGGCCCTGCGCGAGTCCTCGATCATCGTCGGCGCGGCGATCGGCGCCGTCTTCTTCAAGGAGCGGTTCGGGGCGCCGCGGATCGCGGCGGCGGGACTGCTGGTCGCCGGGATCGGGCTGATGCTGCACGCCGGGTAGGCGCCGCGGCCCGGCGAGGAGCACCCTGGAAGCAGGTCTTCCGGAGGTGATCGTCATGATGCACACCACAGTGGGATGGCATGTCGAGCTGGAATTCCAGGAGGACGACCAGCACACGCGGGCGGTGGCGATGGTGCGCCTGTCCGACGGCAGCGAGGTACGGGCCCACGGTCGCGCGAGCCGGCACACCTCAGATTCCAATCAGCCGCGGGTGGGCGAGGAGATCGCGGGCGCACGGGCGCTCAACGAACTCGCCATGCAGCTGCTGACCAAGGCGCACGGGGAGATCGACTCGGCGTCGGGGCGGACCTCGCACTCGATCAACGTCTGAGCCACGGCCGTACCGGCCCGCTCACGCCGATATGGCGCCTTGCACCGCGCGAACCAGCGCCTGCGCCCGCGGGTCGGCCGTCACGCTCTTGCGGAAGCCGTTCGTGACGTAGCCGAAGGCGATGCCCGCGGCGGGGTCGGCGAAGCCCAGGGCGCCGCCGCGGCCCGGGTGGCCGAAGGAGGTGGGGGAGAGCAGGGGGGACGTCGCCCCGTGCAGCATGTAGCCGAGGCCGAACCGGGTGGGCACGACGAGCACGCGGTCCGGCCCGGCGCTGCGTTCGCCGCGGGCCAGCTCGACCGTCTCCGGGGTGAACAGCCGCGCACCGCCGTCCACTTCGCCGATCAGGGAGGCGTAGAAACGGGCCAGGCCCTCCGCCGTGGCGATGCCGTTGGAGGCGGGCAGGGCGGCGGCGCGGTAGGCGGGGTCGTTCTCGTCGGGCGTCGGGGTGATCGCGGCGAAGGCCCGGCAGGTGAGGGACGCCGGGTCGGCGTAGGCCTCGGCGACCGCGCGCTTGGGCCGGGTTCTCAGGCCGGGCGGGTCCGCGGGCGGGTGGACCTTGCCCACGCGGCCGGCCCGCGACGCCTGGGCCGCGGGCAGTCCCAGCCACAGGTCCGCGCCGGCCGGTCCGGCGATCTCGTCCGCGATCCATTCGCCGATCCCGCGGCCGGTGACCCGCCGCACCAGCTCGCCCGTCAGCCAGCTGTACGTCTGCGCGTGGTACCCGTGGTCCGTGCCCGGCTCCCACTCCGGTGCCTGCGCCGCGACGGCCTCGGCGCCGAGCACGGGGTCGGCGGCCTCGGCGGGCGTCAGCGGACGGTCGAGCGCGGGGACGCCGGCGCGGTGCGCGAGGAGCTGCCACACCCGCGTCCGCTCCTTGCCCGCCGCCTTGAACTCCGGCCAGTACTCGCCGACCGGCGCGTCCAGGTCCAGCTCTCCGCGCTGCTGGAGCAGCAGGAGTACGGCGGCGGCGACGCCCTTGGTCGCCGAGCGCACGATCTGGGCGGTGCCGTGCTCCCAGGGATGGGTCCCGTCGGCGCCGGCGGTGTCGTCGACGTTCTTCGTGCCGCCCCACAGGTCGACGACCTTGTGCCCGTCGCGGTAGACGGCGACGGCCGCGCCCCGGTCGCCCAGCGTCTCGAAGTTGCGGGCGAACGCCTCCCGGACCGGCTCGAAGCCCTCGGCCACCGCACCGTTCACATCCACGCGTACTTCCCTCCGGTTCACCTGCGACTGTGGGGGCAACGCCCGCACGCAGCCTGCGATTCCCGGGTCACTGCGATCCGCCGGCGCCCATGGTCACGGAGCGCGGATCGAAGCCGAACGGCAGTTCCAGGCGGTGGGCGCGCATCAGATCCTCGTCGGAGAGGAGTTCGCCCGTCTTCCCGTCCGCCGCGATCACGCCCTCGCTCAGGATCAGGGAACGCGGGCACAGCTCCAGGGCGTACGGCAGGTCGTGCGTGACCATGAGGACGGTGACGTCCAGCGAGCGCAGGATGTCGGCCAGTTCGCGGCGGGAGGCCGGATCGAGGTTGGAGGAGGGCTCGTCCAGGACCAGGATCTCCGGCTCCATCGCGAGCACGGTCGCCACCGCCACCCGGCGCCGCTGCCCGAAGGAGAGGTGGTGCGGGGGCCGGTCCCTGAACTCGGCCATGCCGACCTGGGTGAGCGCCCGGTCGACCCGCTCCTCCAGCTCGGGGCCCTTCAGCCCGGCCGCCGCGGGACCGAACGCCACGTCCTCGCGGACCGTCGGCATGAACAGCTGGTCGTCCGGGTCCTGGAAGACGATGCCGACCCGGCGCCGGATCTCGGCCATGTGCCGCTTGCCGACGGGCAGTCCGGCGACCCGCACCGTGCCCGCGCCGCCCGTGAGGATGCCGTTGAGGTGCAGCACCAGGGTCGTCTTGCCGGCGCCGTTCGGGCCGAGCAGCGCGACCCGTTCACCGCGCTCCACGCAGAAGTCCACGCCGAACAGGGCCTGATGGCCGTCGGGATAGGCGAAGGCGAGGCCGGAGACCTCGAGCGAAGGAGTACTCACAGGGTCCATCCCAGCAGGCAGACGACGAGGGCGGCGAAGGGGAGGGCGAGCGCGTACGACCACTGCGCCCGGGACGCGGTCACCTCGTCGATCACCGGCATCGAACCGGCGTATCCACGGCTGACCATGGCGAGGTGCACCCGCTCCCCGCGCTCGTAGGAGCGGATGAACAGGGCGCCGGCCGACTTCGCGAGCACGCCCCAGTGGCGCACGCCGCGCGCCTCGAACCCGCGTGACTCCCGCGAGATGCGCATCCGCCGCATCTCGCCGGTGATGACGTCGCCGTAGCGGATCATGAAGGACGCGATCTGCACCAGCAGCGGCGGGAGCCTCAGCCGCTGCAGTCCCAGCAGGAGTTCGCGCAGTTCCGTGGTGGCGGCCAGCAGCACCGACGCGGCGACGCCCAGGGTGCCCTTGGCCAGTACGTTCCACGCGCCCCACAGGCCGTTCACGCTCAGGGACAGGCCCAGGACGCCGACGCGCTCGCCCTCGGCCACGAACGGCATCAGGACGGCGAACGCGACGAACGGCACCTCGATCAGCAGCCGCTTGAGCAGGAAGCCTGCGGGCACGCGCGCGAGTCGGGCGACCGTGCCCAGCAGCACGGCGTACAGCGCGAACGCCCACATCGCCTCGCGCGGCGTCGACACGACGACCACCACGAAGGCGAAGGCCGCGGCCAGCTTGGTGTGCGGCGGCAGGGCGTGCACGGGCGTGTGCCCGTGCCGATAGAGCCGGTGCGCTCCCCCACTACCGAACGTGTGGGAGGTACCCCCAACCGCGCCCATGTCAGACGTTCTCCACGGCCGTGGGCGACACGTCCGTGCTCCGGCGCCTGCGCACCGCCCAGAACACGCCGCTGCCCGCGACGACGGTCACACCGACGCCGATCACGCCCGCCAGCCCCCCGGACAGGCGGGCGTTCCCGACGTCCTTGACCCCGTAGCCGGCGAGCGGGGAGTTTGACGACGCGTGCTTCCCCGCCGTCTTGTCGATGCCCTTGTCGCGGGCGACCTTCTCCAGGCCGTCGGGGCTGGCGGAGGCGTAGAAGCTGACGAAGCCCGCGAGGACCAGGGAGGCCACCAGGCCGCTGATCCACAGTCGCCGGCGGGAGGTGCGGGCCGTGGCGGGAGCCGCCGCGGTGGGCGCGTCGACCAGTTCGCCGTTCACCCGCAGCTTGAGCCGCTGCTGCAGCCCGCGTGCGCCGTGCACCAGGTCGGGGCGTACGGCGACGACGGCGCCCACGGTGAGGGCCGTGATGGCCGCCTCGCCGATGCCGATCAGGACGTGCACACCGATCATCGCGGTGGCGACCTTGCCGATGGCGATGTCGGTGGTGCCGCCGATCGCGTAGACGAACGTGAAGGTGACGGCGGCGGCCGGCACGGAGAGCAGTGCGGCGACGAACGACGCCACGGTCACCGAGCGGCGGCTGCGGGGAAGCACCTTCACCAGGCCGCGGAAGACGGCGTATCCGACGACCGTGGTGACGATCGCCATGTCCGTGATGTTCACTCCGAGCGCGGTGAGGCCGCCGTCCGCGAAGAGGATGCCCTGCATCAGCAGGACCACGGACACGCACAGCACACCCGTGTAGGGACCGACCAGGATCGCCGCGAGCGCCCCGCCGAGCAGATGGCCGCTGGTCCCCGCCGCGACGGGGAAGTTCAGCATCTGCACGGCGAAGATGAACGCCGCCACGAGTCCGGCGAGCGGCGCCGTCCGTTCGTCCAGTTCACGGCGTGCGCCGCGCAGGCTCACGGCGATCGCGCCCGCGGCGGCGACGCCGGTCACGGCGGAGGTGGGAGCGTTGATGAATCCGTCAGGCACATGCACCGTTCGATGATAGATGCTTATTGCGAACTAATTGCAAGAGCGAGAAGCTCGTGCCTCGTGCGCGAGTGCATGTGAGATGTGCCGCCGTCAGGGGGCGTGATCGGGAAAATATGGGACATTAGGAATGGATGGACGGACAGATTCCATACCGGTCACGCAGCGTGAGAGGGCCGTCACGATGTCTGTAGTCGAACAGTACGCACGAGCCCACATCGTCACGGACGCGGCCATACCCGACGACGAGGCGGTCCCCGTCGTCCTGCGCTACGACCCCGAAACCGACCCGCGCTCGGTACGGGTCGGCCTTCCCGGGACACATGAGTGGACCTTCTCGCGCTCGCTCCTGGAGCAGGGCCTGCGCGCCCCGGCCGGCGCCGGAGACGTACGCGTCTGGCCGTGCGGGCGGGTGCAGGCGGTGGTCGAACTCCGCTCGCCGCAGGGCGTGTCGGTGGTGCAGTTCGACAGCAAGGCACTGCTGCGGTTCCTGCGCCGCACCTACATGGCCACGGCGCCGGTCACCCGCTGATCAGCCGCCCATCTTCAGCAGCGCCGCCACGATCGGGCCCGCCGTGTCGCCGCCGTGGCCGCCCGCCTGGACGACGCCCGACGCGGCGAGGTCGCCGCAGTAGGCGGTGAACCAGCCGTTGGGCTTCTTCTGGCCGTCGACCTCGGCCGAACCCGTCTTGGCTCCGCAGCTCGAGCCCAGACCCGACATCGCCTGGGCCGCCGTACCGTACCGGGCCGTGTAGGACATGACGTCCTTCAGCTCGGCCTGCGTCTTCGCCGACATCGTGCGCGAGGCCTTCGCCAGCGTGCGGTGGTCCACCGACGGGGAGACCAGGTACGGCTGGTGGAAGCTGCCGGAGGACACCGTCGACGACACCGACGCCATGTTCAGCGGGTTCATGCGCACCCCGCCCTGGCCGATCAGCGAGGCGCCCATCTGCGCGCCGCTCATCACCGGGACCGAGCCGTCGAAGGACGGGACGCCGATGGCCCAGTTGTTCATGCCGAGGCCGTAGACCTGCTGGGCCTCCGTGGTGAGGTCGCTGTTGGACAGCTTCGGCGCGAAGTTGATGAAGGCGTTGTTGCAGGAGGCCCCGAAGGCCAGCTTGAACGTGCCCTTCTTGATCTCGGAGTTGTCGTCGTTGTGGAACGTCCAGCCCGCCAGCTTGTACGTCTTGGGGCAGGGGTGCGAGTCGTCGGGGTGGACGAGGTCCTTCTCGAAGAGCATCGTCGACGTCACGACCTTCATCGTGGAGCCGGGCGCCAGGGAGCCCTGGAAGGCGACGTTGAAGCTGTGGCTGTTGTTCGCCACGGCGAGGATCTCGCCCGTCGAGGGGCGCATGACGACGACCGACGACTTCGGCTTCTTGGCGACCTGCTGCTCCGCCGCCGCCTCCAGCGTCGGACTCAGCGTGGTCCTGACCTTGCCCGGCGTGCCTTCGCTCAGCGTCAGCAGCGTCTTGTCGGAGAGCTTGGCCTTGTCGGACGCCTTGCCGCGCACCACGCGCAGCTCGATGCCCGCCTTGCCGCCGGCGATCTTGCCGTACTTCTCGCGCAGTCCGTCCAGCACCGGCCCGAGCGAGGCGTACTTGGCCGTCGTCAGCTCACCGCCGTCACGGTCGTAGGCCTTGACCGGCGGGGTGCCCGACTCGCCGGTGACCAGGGTGTCCCCGTCCTTGAGGTCGGGGTGGACGACGGCGGAGTGCCAGTCGACCCGCGGCTTGCCGGTCGTCCTGTCAC
The DNA here is from genome assembly GCF_044457745.1 of Streptomyces sp. NPDC050534. Taxonomy (NCBI): domain Bacteria; kingdom Bacillati; phylum Actinomycetota; class Actinomycetes; order Kitasatosporales; family Streptomycetaceae; genus Streptomyces; species Streptomyces sp. NPDC050534. The sequence continues at coordinate 173,450 of NZ_JBITHF010000006.1, read as the reverse complement.
GCACGACCGTCAGTGAACTCTGGTACGCCAGCGGCTTGTTGGTGCCCTTGTAGGAGACCGTGCCCTTGACGGAGAAGGGGACCTTGTCGCCGGTGCGGGTACCGGCGGTGAGCGTGACGTCCTTGATGTGCGCGCTCGTGAGGTAGCCGCTGAGGAGGCTGGTGGCCGCCGCCGGGTCGCTGGTGACGGCGGCGGCCCGGCTCACCTTGCCCGTCTGCCAGGACGTGAGGAACGTCGTGGACGCCGACCGGACCTCCTGGGCCGACAGCGGCCCGGTCTTGACCTTGGGCTTGTCGTCGGCGGACGAGGACGTCGTCGTTCCGTCGTCGGCCGCCGAGCCGCCGGTCAGCGCGTAGGCGCCCACGCCCACGCCGACGACGACCACGGCGATCATTGCGCCGATCACGGCGGGTTTGGTCTTGCCTCGCTCTTCGACGCGCCTTCTGTTACCCACTGCTCCCGATCCTCCGCAAGATCCCCAGGGCCCTCTCAGGGCCCTGGCTCAGCCCCCATCCATCCAACGACGGCAACAGCCTAGAGTCCCGTCCTCAACGGGTGACTTCAGCCGCCACTCCGTAGCACAGCTGCGACAATCGGGCCCGCCGCGTCGATGCCGTGACCGCCGTCCTGGGTCATGGCCGCGGCCGCGACGTCGTTGCGGTACCCCGTGAACCAGCTGTTGGACTTCGACTGCCCGTCGACCTCGGCGGAGCCGGTCTTCGCGCCGATGCTGCCGTTCAGGCCCGCCATCACGCCGGCCGCGGTGCCGCTGGTCGCGGTGCGGTTCATCATCGCGCGCAGCTGGGCGACCGTACCCGCGGACAGGCCCTGGGCGGTGGCGAGTTCGCGGTCGTCGAGCTTCGGGGAGACGATGACCGGCTGGTGGAAGCGGCCCGTCATCGCGGTCGCCGTGACCGACGCCATGTTCAGCGGGCTCATCTGGACCTGGCCCTGGCCGATCATGTTGGCCGCCGTGTCCGGGCCGCCGGAGGCGGGGACCGAGCCGTCGAAGGACGGGATGCCGGTCTTCCAGTCGTCCTGGCCCAGGCCGAAGCGGTTCTCGGCCTCCTTGGTGAGGGAGTCCACCTTGACCTCGTCCGCGTACTTCACGAAGGCCGTGTTGCAGGAGCGGGCGAAGCTGTCGGCGAGAGTGGCCTTCTCGTTCGGGGCCATGTTCTTGAGGTTGTGGAAGGTCTGGCTCTGCCACACCGCCTCGTTCGGGCAGGGGGCCGGGCCGTTCATGCTGGTGATGCCGTTGTCGATGAGCGTGGCCGCGCTGAGGATCTTCATCGTGGAGCCGGGGGCGAGCTTGCCCAGGAAGGCCGCGTTGAAGCCGTCGTCGCGGTGGTTGGCGACCGCCAGCACCTCGCCGGTGCTCGGCTTGACGGCCACCACGGACGACTCGGAGTACTTCTTCACCGCCTGCTCGGCCGCCGCCTGCGCGGTCGCGCTGAGCGTGGTGCGCAGCTTGCCCGGCCTGCCCTTGGCCAGCGTCACCAGCGTGGTGTCGGCCGAGTCCTCGGTGTCGTGCCGGATGGCGAGCTCGACGCCGGGGGTGCCGCCCGCGTCGTCGCCGTACTTGGCGCGCAGTTCGTCCAGGATCGGGCCGAGCGAGGGGTACTTGTCCTTGGTCAGGACGGCGCCGTCGCGGTCCACCGCCTCGATCTCGGGGTTCGCCGACTCGCCCGTGACCAGGGTGTCGCCCTTCTGCAGCTGCGGGTGGACGACGGACGGCCGCCAGTCGACCAGGGGCCGGCCGGTGGTCTGCCCGCGCACCACCGTGAGCTCGCTCCGGTACGTCAGCGGCCTGGACTTCCCGTCGTACGACACCGTTGCCTTGACCGTGAAAGGCACGGTCGCGCCGTGCGCGGTGCCGGGCGTGATCTTCACACCCTTGATGTGCGCGTCCTGGCCGTAGGCGGTCAGCAGCGGCTGGGCCGCCGCGTCGTTGTTCGTGTACGTCGCCGCCTCGGCGGCCTGCCCCTTCTCCCAGGCGGCGAAGAACTTCCCGGACGTGTCCTTGATCTCGCCGCCGCTCGGCGGACCGGTCTTCACGGACTCCCCGCTCGCGCCCGGACCTCCGGTGTCGCTGTTCAGCGCGGACATGATGTTGTAGGCGCCGTAACCGGCTCCCCCCACCATCACGGCGAAAACACTGCCGATGACGGCGGTCTTTACCCCCTTGCCCATGAAAGGGCCCCCTCCCCGTTCCCCAGTGGTGTGCGGGATTCTTTCTGAACACGTTCAAGAAGAATCCCGCAGCGGCACATTACGCGGTGGAGGTGGCGTGTGGGGCGGGTGTTCCCCGATTGTTAGCGCTTACCGAGCCCGGCCGCATCCCTCGGCCAAGTCGCGGCGCCCGCCGCGGACTTCTGGAATTCCAGCCGAACACGGCTGCTACACCCACGTGTCCAGCCACATCCGCGAGCGCCACTGGTCGATCGGGATCGCCGTGCCCGTGTACAGGGGCCAGAAGTAGATGAAGTTCCAGGCGATCAGCAGGACCAGGACACCCGCGCCCGTCGCTCCCGCCACGCGGCGGGTGTCGCTGGAGCCGGGCGGTCCGATGATCGCGCCGAGGAGCATCGCCACCGCGAGACACAGGAACGGGACGAAGACGACCGCGTAGAAGAAGAAGATCGTCCGCTCCTGGTACAGAAACCAGGGGAGGTAGCCGGCCGCGATGCCGCAGGCGATCGCGCCCGCGCGCCAGTCGCGGCGGAAGAACCAGCGCCACAGGACGTACAGGACCGCGAAGCAGGCCACCCACCACAGCAGCGGGGTGCCGATCGCCAGGACCTCGCGGGCGCACTTTCCGCCCGCGCCGGCGGGGCAGCCGTCCGTGCCGGGCGAGGGGGACTCGTAGAAGTACGAGACCGGGCGGCCGTCGATCAGCCAGCTCCACGGGTTGGACATGTACGTGTGCGGAGAGGACAGGTGGCGGTGGAACTCGTAGACCTCGTGCTCGTAGTGCCACAGGCTGCGCCACCAGTCCGGGAACAGCCAGGTCCACATGCCGCCCTTGCCGTCGGTGGCGGCCCAGTTGCGGAAGTAGCCGCCGGAGCCGTCCGTGGGCGAGAGGATCCAGCCGATCCAGGAGAGCAGGTAGGTGGCGATCGCGACCGGCACCATGGCCAGGGCGGTGATGCCCGTGTCCCGCATGAGGACCGCGCCGTACGGATGCCGCGCGCCGGCCACCCTGCGCGAGCCGACGTCCCACAGGACCGCCATCACGCAGAAGGCGGCCAGGATGTACAGGCCGTTCCACTTGGTGCCGATGGCGAGGCCGAGCAGCAGGCCGGCCGTCCAGCGCCAGGGGCGCCAGCCCAGGCGGGTCGTCTCCGCCGTGTGCGCGTCCGGGCGGATGCGCCCGTCCGCGTCGACCGGCAGCGCGGCGGCGAGTTTCTCCCGTGACCTGTCGCGATCGATGACCAGGCAGCCGAACGCGGCCAGCACGAAGAACATCAGCACGCCGTCGAGCAGCGAGGTGCGGGCCATGACGAAGGCCAGCCCGTCCACCGCCATGAGCGCGCCCGCCAGGCAGCCGAGGAAGGTCGAGCGGAAGATGCGGCGCCCGATGCGGCACAGCAGCAGCACCGACAGCGTGCCGAGCAGCGCGGTCATGAACCGCCAGCCGAACGGGTCGAAACCGAAGATCAGTTCGCCGAGCCCGATGACGTACTTGCCGACCGGAGGATGCACGACGTACGCGGCGTCGGTCGGGATCTTCACGTGCCCGTGCGTCCGGAGGATCAGGTCGTTGGCGTTCTTGTCCCAGTTGACCTCGAAGCCGCGGTGGACGAGCGCCCAGGCGTCCTTGGCGTAGTACGTCTCGTCGAATATCACCGCCTTCGGGCTGCCCAGGTGCCAGAACCGCATCACGCCCGCCATCAGCGTGACCAGCAGCGGACCGCCCCAGCCCGACCAGCGCGCCATCCGCTCGGCGAGCGCCGGCGGCACCCCCAGCACCTTCCACAGCCTCGGGCTGGGCGCGACGTACGGCGGCACCAGACGCTCCCGTACGTCGCTTCTGGGCCCCGCCGTGTAGCCGAAGCGGCGCAGCCGCTGCTGCCACGACGGCCGCTGGTCTCGCGGGGCCTGGCCTTGCAGGGTGTCCGGGGAGGACGCGGTACTGGTCACCGCGCCATCGTAGGGAACCGTGCTGTGTGAGTCCCGTGCATGGGCGGTAACGGGCCGGTATGCGTCCGGTCGGGGAGTCCCGCGCGACCCGGGCGGGGCGTCCGCCCCGCCCGGGTCCTGGGAGGATGGGGGCGTGACTGGAACCCTTGTCTTGGCGGGCACCCCCATCGGCGACGTCGCGGACGCTCCGCCCCGGCTGGCCGAGGAGCTGGCCGGGGCCGACGTGGTCGCGGCCGAGGACACCCGGCGTCTGAAGCGGCTGACGCAGGCCCTGGGGGTCACGCCCAAGGGGCGGATCGTGTCGTACTTCGAGGGCAACGAGTCGGCCCGTACGCCCGAGCTGGTCGAGGAGCTCGTGAACGGCGCGCGCGTGCTGCTGGTCACGGACGCCGGGATGCCCTCGGTGTCCGACCCCGGCTACCGGCTGGTCGCGGCCGCCGTCGAGAAGGACGTCCGGGTCACCGCCGTTCCCGGCCCGTCCGCCGTGCTCACCGCGCTCGCGCTGTCCGGGCTGCCCGTCGACCGGTTCTGCTTCGAGGGGTTCCTGCCGCGCAAGGCCGGGGAGCGGCTGACCCGGCTGCGGGAGGTCGCCGCGGAGCGGCGCACGCTCGTCTACTTCGAGGCCCCGCACCGGCTCGACGACACCCTCGCCGCGATGGCCGAGGTGTTCGGGGCCGAGCGGCGGGCCGCCGTCTGCCGGGAACTGACCAAGACGTACGAGGAGGTCAGGCGGGGCGCTCTGGCCGAGCTGGCGGCGTGGGCGGCCGAGGGGGTGCGCGGCGAGATCACCGTGGTCGTCGAGGGGGCGCCCGACAAGGGACCGGAGGAGCTCGACGCCGCCGAGCTGGTGCGCCGGGTGCGCGTGCGCGAGGACGCGGGGGAGCGGCGCAAGGAGGCGATCGCGGCCGTCGCGGCGAAGGCCGGGCTGCCCAAGCGGGAGGTATTCGACGCGGTTGTGGCTGCGAAGAACGCCGCTGCCCAGAGTGGTTCGTGAGGCGCGCCTCGGCACGCCCCTGAGCAGGGCGCATCTCCCCTGAGCGCGCGCCCCACGGCCACGCAAAGGACTATCGTGGAAGGCAAAGCGCAGGCCCCGTGACCGAGGCCGGTATGGCAAGGACAATCCAAATCGGCTCCAACAGTCGACAGGCCTGATGCATTCGCGCCGGTAGAAGCGTCCACTGGTCGAAGGGACGCACCCGTCCCTGTGTCCAGCGGACAAGAGGAGCTGGCATGAGTGAGATGGCAGGGCAGTCCGGCCTCCGCGGCACGGCGACCGCGGTCGTGCACGAGTCGTATTCCTTCGCGTGCATGCGCTGCGGGCACGGCTGGGAGCAGTCGTACGAGATAGAACACCACAAGGACGCCGAGGGCCACGAGTTCGTGATGTATGTGGCGGGCGGCCAGGTCGTCCCGTCTCCGCTGTCCAAGCCCAGCTGCTACAACTGCGACGGCCACAGCGTACGGATCATGCGGGCGGGTCAGGTCTCGTCGGCCCGTGACGCGGAGCTGAGGCAGTACCACCGCACACCGCCGGCCGGGCCGGTCGAGCCGCAGTCGACGAAGGCCAGGACCGCGGAGGCCGCCGCGACCCCCGAGTCCGCGAAACCCGCCGGGCCAGAGCAGCCGGACCACCACTGGCATCTGTCCGATCTCCTGCACCCCTTCCAGCGGAAGACGGACTGACAGCTCCGGCGGCCGGGCGGACATGCCCCTTTCGTAGGATCGGGGCATGCCTTCGAACAGCTCCGGCCCTCGTGAGAAGAACGCGGCCCCGCCGCTCCCGGAACCCCTCCGGGTGGCCGTCGCCGACTCCCACACCCATCTCGACATGCAGTCCGGCACCGTGCGGGAAGGGCTCGCGAAGGCTGCCTCGGTGGGTGTGACGACGGTCGTGCAGGTCGGCTGCGACGTGCGGGGCTCGCAGTGGGCGGCCGAGACGGCCGGGTCGTACGACGCCGTCCACGCGACCGTCGCGCTGCACCCCAACGAGGCGCCGCGCATCGTGCACGGAGATCCCGACGGCTGGTCCCGGCAGGGAGCGCGTGAGGCGGGTGGCACGGCGGCGCTCGAGGAGGCGCTCGCCGAGATCGACCGCCTGGCGGCCCTCCCGCAGGTCAAGGGCGTCGGTGAGACCGGACTCGACCACTTCCGCACCGGGCCCGAGGGCAAGGAGGCGCAGGAGGCCTCCTTCCGCGCCCACATCGAGATCGCCAAGCGGCACGGCAAGGCCCTGGTCATCCACGACCGCGACGCCCACGCCGACGTGCTGCGCATCCTCAAGGAGGAGGGCGCACCCGAGCGGACGGTGTTCCACTGCTACTCCGGCGACGCCGAAATGGCCGAAGTGTGCGCCCGTGCCGGATACTTCATGTCCTTCGCCGGCAACGTCACCTTCAAGAACGCCCAGAACCTGCGGGACGCGCTGGCCGTGGCGCCGCTGGAGCTGGTCCTGGTGGAGACCGACGCGCCCTTCCTGACACCGGCGCCGTACCGCGGACGGCCCAACGCCCCGTATCTCATTCCGGTCACGGTGCGCGCCATGGCGGCCGTACGCGGCATCGGCGAGGACGCGCTGGCGACAGCCCTCGCGGCGAACACGGCCCGCGCCTTCGGCTACTGAGGGTGGATGTTTCATAACCCTCCGATAACACCGGCAGGCCGTCATCTCGGGCCCTGCCGCCACGTTCCGTAGTTGCGCCGCTTTGGAGAGTGACACCCGCTCCGCTAGGTTCTGGTGGCCCTATCCGGACCCCTCTGGACCCCTCGGCCCCTGGAGCGTGTCGGCGTGAGCAAGTCGCAGTACGAGACGTACGAGGCGTACGAGACGCACGAGGCGTACGGGACGTTCGAGGCGCACGGGTCCGACCCGGCGCACCGGCCGCCGGAGTACGGCGGATTCGACGTGCACAGCGCGCAGACGCTGGCGTACGGGATGCCCGGCGCGTACGACGACACGTACCGGCCCGCCTACGAGCTGCCCGAACCCGCCGCCGACGTGACCGCGGCGGCGTTTCCACGGCAGCCGGTGAGAGCGGCGGGCGAGGACCTGCCCGGGGCCGCCGCGCGGCCCGGAACGGCTCGCCGGGGTGCGCGCCGGCGCAAGCCGCGCTACGGCGAGCGTTCCGACGGCACGGTGCGCCGGCTGCTGCCCCAGGCCCTGGTCATCGCCTTCCTGGCCGGCGGCACCACCGCGTTCGTCGCCAAGGACAAGGCGGTCGAGCTGACCGTCGACGGCAAGCCGCGCACCCTGCACACCTTCGCGGACGACGTGACCGAGCTGCTCGCGCAGCAGAGCGTCGAGGTGGGGGCGCACGACGTGGTCGTGCCGGCCCCCGGCACCGAGCTGGCCAGCGGTGACGAGGTCTCCGTGCACTACGGCCGGCCCCTGCGGCTCACCCTCGACGGCCACCGGCACGAGGTGTGGACGACCGCGCACACGGTGCAGGAGGCGCTGGAGCAGTTCGGGGTGCGGGCGGAGGGCGCGTACCTGTCCACTTCGCGCTCCCTGCCCATCGGGCGCCACGGGCTCGCCCTCGACGTGCGCACCGAGCGCTCCGTGACGGTCATGGCCGACGGCCGCGCCCGCACGGTCCGCACGAACGCGGCGACCGTGCGGGAGGCCGTCGAGGAGGCCGGGATCACCCTGCACGGCCAGGACACCACGTCCGTTCCGGCGGACAGCTTCCCGCGCGACGGGCAGACCGTCACCGTGCTGCGGATCAAGGGCACCAAGGAGGTCCGCGAGGAGGCGATCCCGTACCGGGTGCAGCGCACGGAGGACTCCTCGCTGTTCAAGGGCACGGAGGTCGTCGAGCGGGCGGGGCAGCCGGGGCTGCGGCGGGTCACGTACTCCCTGCGCACTGTCAACGGCGTGCGGCAGAAGCCCCGCAGGACCGACGCGGAGGTGGTGCGCGAGCCGCGGCCCGAGGTCGTGAAGGTGGGCACCAGGCCCATGCCGACCTCCGTGCACGGCGCCGACGGCCTGGACTGGCACGGCCTCGCGGCGTGCGAGTCCGGCGGGCGGCCGAACGCCGTGGACCCCTCGGGCACGTACGGCGGCCTGTACCAGCTCGACTCCCAGACCTGGCGCGGCCTCGGCGGCAGCGGGCGGCCGCAGGACGCCTCGGAGCAGGAGCAGACGCTGCGCGCCAAGAAGCTTTACGTGCGCCGCGGGGCGAACCCCTGGCCGCACTGCGGGGCGCGGCTGCACGGGTGAGCGGCGGCCCGGCGCCGCCCCGTACCCTTGTCGCCGTGAGCACCAGCCCCGCCTCCGACGCCCTCCTGGGCCCCGCCGACGTCCGCGAACTCGCGGCGGCCCTCGGCGTCCGCCCGACCAAGCAGCGCGGTCAGAACTTCGTGATCGACGCCAACACGGTCCGGCGGATCGTGCGGACCGCGGGCGTCCGGCCGCACGACGTGGTGGTGGAGGTCGGACCGGGACTCGGCTCCCTGACACTCGCGCTGCTGGAGGCCGCCGACCGCGTCGTCGCCGTCGAGATCGACGACGTCCTCGCCGGGGCGCTGCCCGCCACCGTCGCGGCCCGGATGCCCGAGCGCGCGGACCGCTTCGCGTTGGTGCACTCCGACGCGATGCAGGTGACCGAGCTGCCCGGGCCCGCCCCGACCGCGCTGGTCGCGAACCTCCCGTACAACGTCGCCGTGCCCGTCCTGCTGCACATGCTCGAGACCTTCCCGAGCATCGAGCGCACCCTGGTCATGGTCCAGTCCGAGGTCGCCGACCGCCTCGCCGCCGCGCCCGGTTCGAAGGTGTACGGCGTCCCGTCCGTGAAGGCCAACTGGTACGCCGAGGTCAAGCGGGCCGGCGCCATCGGGCGCAACGTCTTCTGGCCCGCCCCGAACGTCGACAGCGGCCTCGTCTCGCTCGTCCGCAGGACCGAGCCGCTCAAGACGACCGCCGAGCGGCGCGAGGTGTTCGCCGTCGTCGACGCCGCGTTCGCGCAGCGGCGCAAGACGCTGCGGGCCGCGCTCGCCGGCTGGGCCGGCTCGGCCGCGGCGGCGGAGGCGGCCCTGGTCGCCGCCGGGGTGTCGCCGCAGGCACGCGGAGAGGCCCTGACCGTCGAGGAGTTCGCCCGTATCGCAGAAAACAAGGAGCCCGGTCAGCAGTGAGCGTCACCGTCCGCGTCCCCGCCAAGGTCAATGTCCAGCTCGCGGTGGGCGCCGCCCGCTCCGACGGCTTCCACGACTTGGCCAACATCTTCCTCGCGGTCGGCCTCCACGACGAGGTCACCGTGACGCCCGCCGCCGGGCTGCGCGTCACCTGCGAAGGGCCCGACGCCGAACAGGTGCCGCTGGACGCCACCAACCTGGCGGCCCGCGCGGCCCTCGCGCTCGCCGAGCGGCGCGGCATGGAGCCGAACGTGCACATCCACATCGCCAAGGACATCCCGGTCGCGGGCGGCATGGCCGGCGGCAGCGCGGACGGCGCGGGCGCTCTGCTGGCCTGCGACACGCTCTGGCGGACGGGCGCGTCCCGGGCCGAACTGCTCTCCATCTGCGCCGAGTTGGGCAGCGACGTGCCGTTCAGCCTGGTCGGCGGGGCGGCGCTGGGTACCGGGCGCGGCGAGAAGCTGCGCGTGCTCGAGGTCGGCGGCACCTTCCACTGGGTCTTCGCGATGGCCGGCCGCGGTCTGTCCACCCCGGCCGTCTTCCGCGAGTTCGACCGGCTGGGGGAGGGGCTCGACATCCCCGAGCCCGTCGCCTCCGAGGAGATCGTCGAGGCCCTGGCCAAGGGCGATCCGGACGCGCTCGCCGCGGCCGTCTCCAACGACCTCCAGCCCGCCGCCCTCTCCCTCTTCCCCGAACTCGCCGACACCCTCGCGGCCGGCCGCGACGCCGGCGCCCTGGCCGCGCTGGTCTCGGGCTCCGGCCCGACCACGGCCTTCCTCGCCCGCGACAGGGAGGCGGCGGCGAAGGTCGCTCAGGCGCTGACGGCGTCCGGCACCTGCCGGACGGTGCGTACGGCGTCGGGTCCGGCGCCGGGCGCGACCGTGCTGGGCGGCTGACGGCGGCGACCGGCCGCGCGTGCGGGACGGGCCGCCCCGCCGACTACCCTGGAAGGTCGATCGACCCCCGGGGCAGGAGAGAAATGGCCGTCAATCTGGTCAATGTCGAGAACGTCAGCAAGGTGTACGGCACCCGTGCCCTCCTCGACGGCGTCTCCCTCGGCGTCTCCGAAGGCGACCGGATCGGAGTGGTGGGGCGCAACGGCGACGGCAAGACGACCCTGATCCGGATGCTGGCCAAGCTGGAGGAGGCCGACACGGGGAGGGTCACCCACTCCGGCGGGCTCCGCGCGGGCGTGCTCACGCAGCACGACTCCCTCGACCCCCGGGCCACCGTCCGCCACGAGGTCATCCGGGACCTGGCCGACCACGAGTGGGCGGGCAACGCCAAGATCCGCGACGTGCTCACCGGCCTGTTCGGCGGCCTCGACCTGCCCGGCTTCCCGCAGGGCCTGGACACCGTCATCGCACCGCTGTCCGGTGGCGAGCGGCGCCGTATCGCCCTCGCCAAGCTGCTCATCGAGGAGCAGGACCTGCTCGTCCTGGACGAGCCCACCAACCACCTCGACGTCGAGGGCATCGCCTGGCTCGCCCGGCATCTGCGCGAGCGGCGCTCCGCGCTCGTGTGCGTCACCCACGACCGGTGGTTCCTCGACCAGGTGTGCACGCGCATGTGGGACGTGCAGCGCGGTTCCGTCTACGAGTACGAGGGCGGCTACTCCGACTACGTCTTCGCCCGCGCCGAGCGCGAGCGCATCGCCGCCACCGAGGAGACCAAGCGGCAGAACCTGGTGCGCAAGGAGCTCGCCTGGCTGCGCCGCGGCGCCCCGGCCCGGACGTCCAAGCCCCGCTTCCGCGTCGAGGCCGCCAACGAGCTGATCAAGGACGTACCGGCGCCCCGGGACAGCAGCGAGCTGATGCGGTTCGCCTCCACGCGGCTCGGCAAGACCGTCTTCGACCTCGAGGACGTCACCGTCCAGGCCGGGCCCAAGGTGCTGCTCAAACACGTCACCTGGCAGCTCGGACCCGGCGACCGGATCGGTCTCGTCGGGGTCAACGGCGCCGGCAAGACCTCCCTGCTGCGGGCGATGGCGGAGGCGGCCCGCACCGAGGGCGAGGCGCAGCCCGCGGGCGGGCGGGTCGCCGTCGGCAGGACGGTCAAGCTCGCCTACCTCTCCCAGGAGGTCGCCGAACTCGACCCGCAGCTGCGGGTCCTGGAGGCCGTCCAGCAGGTGCGCGAGCGCGTCGACCTCGGCAAGGGCCGGGAGATGACGGCCGGGCAGCTGTGCGAGACGTTCGGCTTCAACAAGGAGAAGCAGTGGACGCCCGTCGGGGACCTCTCCGGCGGTGAGCGGCGCAGGCTCCAGCTGCTGCGGCTGCTGATGGACGAGCCCAACGTCCTCTTTCTCGACGAACCCACCAACGACCTCGACATCGAGACCCTGACCCAGCTGGAGGACGTCCTCGACGGCTGGCCCGGATCGATGATCGTCATCTCCCACGACCGGTTCTTCGTCGAGCGCACCACCGACCGGGTGTTCGCCCTGCTCGGCGACGCCACCCTGCGGATGCTGCCGCGCGGCATCGACGAGTACCTGGAGCGCCGGCAGCGGATGGAGGAGGCGGTGGCCGCGGCCGCGCCGGCAGCGGTGAAGGCCGGGCCCGAGAAGAACGCCGCCGACCAGCGCGCCGCCAAGAAGGAGCTCCAGAAGATCGAGCGGCAGCTCGACAAGGTCTCCGAGCGGGAGACGAAGCTGCACGCGCAGATCGCCGAGAACGCCACAGACTTCGCGAAGGTCGCCGAACTGGACGCGCAGCTGCGGGGCTTGACGGGCGAGCGGGAGGAACTGGAGCTGCGCTGGCTGGAACTGGCCGAGGACGCGTGAAGGGTGCGTGAAGACGCATAACAGCGGCGTCACGGGCCGGTCCTCCCTTGGGAACAGGGGGTGGGACGGCCCGGTGCGGTGTCGGTCCCGAGTGATAGAAAGAGCCGTCTGAGAACTTTCTGAGTGCGACTCTGGGTCATCGCGTACCTCAGGGCGTGGCTAAAAATCAGTGAACGAGGGGGAGACGCGCTGATGACTCAGCCGCCCAACCAGCCGCCGCAGCCGCCACAACCGGAGCCGCAGGGCGGCTTCGGGGCTCCACAGACTCCGCCGCCGCCGCAGGGTCCGCCCCAGACGCCGCCGCCCCCGCAGTCCCCGCCGTCCGGCGCCCCCCAGCCCGGCTACGGCTACCCCCAGGCACCGCCGCCCCAGCAGCCGGGCCCGTACGGACAGCCCTCGGGCCCGTACGCCCAGCCCGGCCCCTACGGCCAGCAGGCCGGTCCCTACGGACAGCCCGGTCCCTACGGCCAGCCCCAGCAGCCCGGCCCGTACGGCCAGCAGCCCGGTTACGGCTACCCGCAGCCGCAGTTCCCGGGCGCGCCCGGCACCCCGCCGCCCGGCTCCGGCTCCAAGAACCCGTTCAAGGGCAGGCCCGGTCTCGCCATCGGTGCGGCGGTCGCCGCGCTGGCCGTCATCGGCGGCACCGTCTTCGCCGTGACCAGCGGCGGCGGGGGCGACGACAAGAAGCCGGTCGCGCACAAGAGCGACGACCCGAAGCCCACCGCCAGCGCCCCGGTCAACCCCGGTGACGGCAGCGGCGACGGAGGCTCGGACTCCGAGGACCTCAACTCCGGGCGCCGGCCCGGCGAGGCGAAGGTGCTCTGGTACAAGACGGCGCCGGACACGCCCGGTTCGGGCGCCGACGCCCCCGGCATGTGGATCACCGACAAGACGGCGGTGAAGGCGGCGTACAAGGAGCTCGTCGCCTACAACGTCGGCGACGGCAACCCGACTTGGGACCCGATCACCTTCCCGCAGAAGATCTGCGCGGTCACCAAGCAGCAGTCGTCCGACGACAAGGTCGTGGTGGCCTACGAGAGCGGCACCAGCGACCGCGCGAAGTGCAACCAGCTCCAGCAGGTCGACCTGAACACCGGCGCGAAGGGCTGGAAGACCCAGCTCACCGACGGCGCGCTGTTCGACAGCACCATCACCGTCTCGCTGTCCGTCACGGGCAAGACGCTGATGGTGGGCCGCTCGCAGTCCGGGGTGGCGTACGACATCGACTCCGGCAAGAAGCTCTTCGACAAGCAGAAGTACGGCGACGCCTGCTTCCCGACCGCCTTCGCGGGCGGCAGCAGGCTGATCGCCGTGTCCTCCTGCGACGCCACCGGGTCGAAGGAGCACGACGAGATGCAGGAGCTCGACCCGAAGACCGGCAAGGCCAGGTGGACGCAGAAGTTCGACAAGGGCTGGACGGTCGCGCGGACCTACTCCGTCGACCCGCTGGTGGTCTACAGCACGAACCAGGACAAGAAGGCGTGGAACATCTCGACCTTCAACTCCAACGGCACCTTCAAGTCGCAGGTCGGCTTCGACGAGAAGTTCGCCCCCCAGTGCGGCTGGGCGATCCTCAGCCGCGACCTCCAGGGCTGCAAGGGCGTGGCGTCCGACGCGACCACCCTCTACCTGCCGACCGAGGCGACCACCGGCGCGAACGAGATCGTCGCCATCAACCTCGCCACGGGCAAGGAGAAGTGGCGGGTGAAGTCCCCGGCGGACGAATCGATGCTGCCGGTCAAGACCGAGGGCGGCAAGCTCATCGCCTATGTGGAGCCCTCGTACGACGCGGGCGGCCAGGTCGTGTCGATCGCGACCGCCGGTTCGGGCCACAAGCCGGTGAAGCTGCTGCAGAACCCTTCCGGCGCCGCAGAGGTCGAGAACGGCTTCTTCTCCAAGGACTTCGACTGGGTCGACGGGCGCTTCTACCTCTCCACCACCCGGCTGAACGGCAATGACGACACGAAGGAGAAGTTGATGCTCGCCTACGGCAAGTGACTCCTCCTCCGCCCGTATCGTTCCCGCCGTCCCTCCCCGAGGTACTCACGTCATGACCCAGCCCCCGCCCCCGCCGCCCAACCAGCCGCCCCAGCAGGGCGGTTTCGGCCCGCCGCAGGACCCGCCGCCGTCCCTGGACAAGCCCCAGCAGCCGCCGCAGACGCCGCCCACGCCGCCGCAGCAGCCCGGCTTCGGCGCCCCGCAGCAGCCGGGATACGGCGCCCCGCAGACGCCCCCGCCGCCGCCCGGGCAGCAGCCCGGCTACGGCTACCCGCAGGCGCCGCAGGGCCAGCAGCCGCCGCAGCCTCCGCAGACGCCGCCGGGCTACGGCTACCCCGGCCAGCAGCCGAACCCGTACGGCCAGGCCCCCAACCCCTATGGCCAGCAGCCCGGTTACGGCTACCCGCAGCCGACCGTGCCGCTCCAGCCGCAGGCGGGGCAGCCCGGCGGCCGCAAGGGGATGAACGCGCAGCTGGTCATCATCGTCGCGGCGGTCGTCGCGATCGCGCTGATCGTCGGCGGCGGCATCTGGTACGCGAGCTCCGGCAAGAGCGACGGCAAGAAGGACGACACCGCCAGTTCCAGCGGCGGCACCGGCGGCAAGGACGCCAAGGGCGGCACCGGCGGCGCGTCCGGCAAGGGCGATGAGAAGGTGCCCTCCGACCCCGCCTCCCGGGTCCTGTTCCAGGTCCCGGAGCCCAAGGTGGACGACAGCACCGTCGTGTCCGGGTCGTGGCTCACCGACAAGGCGTACGTCAAGGCCGGCGTCGCCGAGATCAACGGCTACGACCCCGACAAGGGCAGCAAGCTGTGGACCATCAAGCTGCCCGGCCCGGTGTGCGAGGCCAGCACGCACACCACGGCGGACAACAAGACGGCCATCGTCTACCAGCCCAAGATGCCGCCGAAGAACAGCTCGGCCGGGTGCAGCCAGGTCTCCGCGATCGACCTGAACGCGGGCCGGAAGCTGTGGACCCACACCGTCAACTCCGGTGACCGGCCCATCAGTCTGGACAACGTCACGGTCAGCGCGAACACCGTCGCCGCGGGCAGCACCAGCGGCGGCGCCGCCTGGGACGTCACCTCCGGCAAGTCGCTGTGGTCGCCGAAGCCGACGGACACCTGCTACGACGCCGGGTACGGCGGCGGCGCGAAGCTGGTCGCGGTGCGCAAGTGCGGCACGTACGACCAGCGTGAGCTGCACATCCAGACCATCGACCCCAAGTCCGGGAAGGTCATCACGGAGTACAAGATGACGCCGGGCATCGAGTACGCCTCCGTCGTGTCGACCGACCCGCTGGTGGTCGCCGCGGACGTGGGCGACAGCGCGGGCGACGGCAGCGGCATCTCGGACTTCTTCTCCATCGACAACAAGACCGGCAAGCTGATCACCCGGATCTCCGCGCCGGGCGCCCAGTTCGCGGCCAAGTGCGACGGCATCACGAGGATCGAGTCGTGCACCGGCATCGCGGTGGGCAACGACCGGCTGTACATCCCGACCGAGGAGCACGACGGCACCGGGGACTACAGCAAGACCAACGAGGTCGTCGCCTTCGACCTGGCCACCGGCAAGCAGACCGGCCAGCGCGCGGACGCGGGCGACGGCTACACGATCACGCCACTGCGCATGGACGGCGGCAACGTGATCGCGTACAAGCGCCCGCCGTACGACAAGGGCGGCCAGATCGTCAGCATCGACGGCGGCTCGTTCAAGGAGACCAAGCTGCTGGAGAACCCGGCGACGGAGCAGGTGCGGGACGCGGAGACCCGTATGTCACCGGAGTACTCCGAACTCCTTTACAGCCAGGGCCACCTGTACATGTCCGGGGTCTACGCGGACAAGCCGTCGACCACGGGCGACAAGGAGTACCTGGCGATCGCCTTCGGCACCTCCGGCTGACGCCGCGCGCCACCCGGCCGAAACGGCCCCGTCCCTGCTCAGGGGCGGGGCCGTGCGCGTACCGCGCATCGTCCTCGAATGCCAGAATTTCCGTCGATCCGGGGCACTTCTCACCGGTAGGGGGAGCGCTTCGTCGAACAAGCGTGTAGCTTCCGGGGGCATGAAGAGCGGGGGAGCCGGGAGGGGGCTTCTCTCCGCGCGGTCCAGTGGGCATCCATCGGGGGGCATTCCATGGTGATCCACTGGGGGGACTGGGGGGTTGCTCGATGGGAGTTCGGCTGATGGTGGTCGACGACCACCGACTGCTGGCCGAGGCGCTGGCCTCGGCGCTGAAGCTGCGGGGGCACCGGGTGCTCGCCGCGGCGGCGCCCGCCGCGGGGGCGGCGGAGCTGGTGATCACGCGCGCACCGGAGGTGTGTCTGCTGGGGACCGCGACACCGGCGGAGCCGGGCATCTTCGACCCGGTGGTGAAGATCAAACGGGAGCGGCCGCAGGTGGCGGTGCTGGTGCTGGGCCCGGTGCCGAGCCCGCGCGGCATCGCGGCGGCCTTCGCCGCGGGCGCCTCGGGCTACGTGCGCCACGACGAGCGCATAGAGGGTGTCGAGCGCGCCATCATGAAGGCGCGGGCCGGTGAGGCGGCGGTGGCGCCGCAGCTGCTCCAGGGGGCGTTCAGCGAACTCCTCAACCCCGCGGCCCAGCCCGACGACGAGGGTCAGCGCCTGCTCCAGATGCTCACCCCGCGGGAGGTGGAGGTCCTGGTCCGGGTCGCCGACGGCGAGGACACCCGGCTGATCGCGGCCGGCATGGGCATCGCCCCCTCCACCGCCCGTACCCATGTGCAGCGCGTGCTGATGAAGCTGGGCGTCGGCTCCCGTCTGGAGGCGGCGGCCCTGGCGGCCCGGACGGGCCTGCTGGACAGAGCCGGCCCGGTGCCGCACTCGCCTCCGGCGGAGACGGAACCGGGGCCGCAGGCGTCGTAGCCTGCGGCCCCGGTGGGTTCACTTCCCCGGCGCGAACGGATCGTCCTCCGGTTCCGGCTCGGTGGCCGGGGTCGGGGGCGGCGTCGGCCGCAGTTTCAGCCAGGCGAGGAAGAAGATCCCGAGGAGCAGCATGGCGATGCCGGTCCACAGGTTGATGTTGACGCCCTGGGCCTTGTCGATCGCGGCCTGGTCGTCGGTGATGCCGGCGATGGTGACGATGACGCCGTACAGCACGAACAGGCCGCCGATGATGCGGCGCAGGTCGAAGATGCGGGCCGCGGTCGCGGACTTCCCCTGCAGCTCGGTGACCTCGCGCTGGACGTCCTTCTCGGAGTATCCCGAGGATCCGGGGTTTCCGGACTGATCGGTCATGGTGGTTCGAACTCCTCAGTCGGATGCCGTCAGATCGAGAACGGGATGTAGCAGGCGGCGGCGATGACGATCGCGCCCCAGCCCAGCAGGGCCGGCCTGCGGTACCAGGCGTCGTCGCCCTCGGCGGGCGGTTCGTCCATGCCGGGGGAGCGGGTGCCGTAGACCAGGCCCTGGAGCTCCTCGTCCGGCTTCGGCTTGGTGAACAGGGAGACCACGAACATCACGACCGCGCCGGCGACGAAGCCGACGATCGCGGAGACGAAGTTGGCGCCCTGGTCGGAAGGGATGTCGATGATGCCCTGCTTGTAGATCACGAAGTAGTTCACCATCGCGGCCACGGTGCCGGCGAGCAGGCCCCAGAAGCCGGACTTCACGGACGCGCGCTTCCAGAACATGCCGACGATGAAGACGACGAACATCGGCACGTTGAAGAAGGAGAACAGCGTCTGGAGGTAGCTCATGATGTTCGAGAACGACGACGCCAGGAAGGCCGTGCCGACCGAGGCGCAGACGCCGATCACCGTGATCAGGCGGCCGAAGCGGACGTAGTACGCG
The DNA here is from genome assembly GCF_044457745.1 of Streptomyces sp. NPDC050534. NCBI lineage: Bacteria > Bacillati > Actinomycetota > Actinomycetes > Kitasatosporales > Streptomycetaceae > Streptomyces > Streptomyces sp. NPDC050534. The sequence continues at coordinate 155,596 of NZ_JBITHF010000006.1, read as the reverse complement.
TCCTCGCGGCCCTTGACGATGTACCGGCCCCAGATGTCGTTGGTGAACACCGTGTTGAAGGACGACACGTTGGCCGCCATGCCCGCCATGAACGCGGCCAGCAGACCGGTGACCGCGATGCCGAGGACGCCGTTGGGCAGCAGTTCCTGCATCAGGTAGGGAATGGCGTCGTTGTACTGGTAACCGGACTTGGTGGTGCCGAAGCCCGGCAGGATCGCGGCGGCGACCAGGCCCGGGATCATCACCAGGAAGACGATGAAGATCTTCGGGTACGCGGCGATCAGCGGGGTGCGCTGACCGGCGGAGAGGTTCTTCGCGGACAGGGCGCGCTGGACCTCGGCGAAGTTGGTGGTCCAGTAGCCGAAGGACAGCACGAAGCCCAGGCCGAGGACGATCGTCAGCCAGTTGGCGCCGAGCGGGTTCGAGCTGCCGATGCCGGTGCCGCCCCACGCGGTGGTGAAGTTCGCCCCGTGCGTCGCGGTGAGCTTGTCGGTCAGACCGCCCCAGCCGCCGACCTTCTTCAGGCCCAGCACCACGATCGGGATCAGCGCCGCGAGGATCACGAAGAACTGCAGGACCTCGTTGTAGATGGCGGAGGAGAGGCCGCCGAGCGTGATGTACGCCAGCACGAAGGCGCCGGCGACCACGATCGCCACCCACTGCGGCCAGCCCAGCAGGGCCTCGACCACGATGGCGAGGGCGTACAGGTTCACACCGGCGATCAGAATGGCGGCGAAGGCGAACAGGATCGAACTCAGCAGGTGTGCCCACTTGTCGAAGCGCAGCAGCAGCATCTCGGGGACCGAGCGCACCTTGCTTCCGTAGTAGAAGGGCATCATGACCAGGCCGAGGAAGACCATGGCCGGGATGGCGCCGATCCAGTACCAGTGCACGGTGTAGGCGCCGTACTGCGCGCTGTTCGCCGCCATGCCCAGGATCTCGGTCGCGGCGAGGTTCGCCGAGATGAAGGCGAGTCCGGTGATCCAGGCGGGCAGGGACCGTCCGGAGAGGAAGAAGTCGAGGCTGGTCTTGACGGATCTGCGGGCCGCGAAGCCGATGCCCAGGACCACGGCGAAGTAGATGCCCAGGATCGTGTAGTCGAGCCCGTTGGTGGGGAGACGTAGCTCGGCGGCCAGCTGCACGGCTGGATTTGTGGGGGTTTGCATAAAGACTCGCTTCGTTGCGTGAACTGATCCAGAGCGGAACCTACGCCTCTGTGTTCAGTAATTGAACACTTCTGTTGATGCTCTTTGTTGGATTGTGATGTTGACGGGTGTGGGTGCCCGTGTTCCAATGTGTTCGGTTATGTTTGATGATTGGTGGCTCGGATAGGGAGTCCGCAGTGAAGAAGACCTCGACCCGCCTGGCCGACGGTCGCGAGTTGATCTACTACGACCTGCGCGACGACCAGGTGCGCGAGGCGGTGGACCACCGCCCGCTGGAGCGGACCGTCACGACCTCCGAGATCCGCCGCGACCCGCTGCTCGGCGACTCGATCGCCGTGGCCTCGCACCGGCAGGGCCGCATCTACCATCCGCCGGCCGACGAGTGCCCGCTGTGCCCGTCGCGGGACGGCAGGCTGAGCGAGATCCCGGACTCGTCGTACGACGTGGTGGTCTTCGAGAACCGCTTCCCCTCGCTGGCCGGCGACTCGGGCCGCTGCGAGGTGGTCTGCTTCACCTCCGACCACAACGCGTCCTTCGCCGACCTCGACGAGGAGCAGGCGGCACTGGTGCTGGAGGCGTGGACGGACCGCACGTCCGAGCTGTCGCATCTACCCTCCGTGGAGCAGGTGTTCTGTTTCGAGAACCGGGGCGCGGAGATCGGCGTGACGCTGGGTCATCCGCACGGCCAGATCTACGCCTACCCCTTCATCACCCCTCGCACCGCCCTGATGCTGCGTTCACTCGCGGCCCACAAGGAGGCGGCCGGCGGCGAGAACCTCTTCGACGCCGTCCTGGAGCGTGAACTCGCCGGCGAGCGGGTCGTCCTGGAGGGTGAACACTGGGCGGCCTTCGTGCCGTACGCCGCGCACTGGCCGTACGAGGTGCACCTGTACCCCAGGCGCCGGGTGCCCGACCTGCTGGCGCTCGACGAGGCGGCGCGCACAGAGTTCCCCAAGGTCTACCTGGAACTCTTGAGGCGCTTCGACCGGATCTTCGGTGAGAACGAGCCGCCGACGCCGTACATCTCGGCCTGGCACCAGGCCCCGTTCGGCGCGCTGGAGGACTTCGAGGGCGTCAACCGCGACGACTTCGCGCTCCACCTCGAGCTTTTCACCATCCGCCGAACCTCCGGCAAGCTGAAGTTCCTCGCGGGTTCCGAGTCCGGCATGAGTGTGTTCATCAACGACGTGCCGCCGGAGCGCGCGGCCGAGCGACTGCGAGAGGTAGCGAGTTGATGAGCGGTAAGTACCTGGTGACGGGCGGAGCGGGCTACGTCGGCAGTGTGGTCGCCCAGCATCTGCTGGAGGCGGGCCATGAGGTCGTCGTGCTCGACAACCTCTCCACCGGCTTCCGGGAGGGCGTCCCGGCCGGTGCCGCCTTCATCGAGGGCGACATCCGCGACGCCGCCAAATGGCTGGACGCCTCCTTCGGCGCCGTCCTGCACTTCGCCGCGTTCTCGCAGGTCGGCGAGTCGGTCGTGAAGCCCGAGAAGTACTGGGACAACAACGTCACCGGCACCATGGCGCTGCTCGGCGCGATGCGCGACGCGGGCGTGCGCACCCTCGTCTTCTCCTCCACGGCGGCCACCTACGGCGAGCCGAAGGAGGTCCCGATCACCGAGTCGGCGCCCACCTCGCCGACCAACCCCTACGGCGCCTCGAAGCTCGCCGTGGACCACATGATCACCGGCGAGGCGGCGGCGCACGGCCTGGGCGCGGTCTCGCTGCGCTACTTCAACGTGGCGGGCGCGTACGGCAGGCAGGGCGAGCGCCACGACCCCGAGTCGCACCTGATCCCGCTGGTGCTCCAGGTGGCCCAGGGCCGGCGCGAGGCGATCTCCGTCTTCGGCGACGACTACCCGACGCCGGACGGCACCTGCGTGCGTGACTACATCCACGTCGCCGACCTCGCCGAGGCCCATCTGCTCGCGCTGAAGGCCGCCACCCCGGGCGAGCACCTCATCTGCAACCTGGGCAACGGCAACGGCTTCTCGGTCCGCGAGGTCGTCGAGACCGTCCGCCGGGTCACCGGCCACCCGATCCCGGAGGTCGTGGCCCCGCGCCGGGGCGGCGACCCGGCGGTCCTGGTGGCGTCGGCCGCCACCGCCCGCGAGAGGCTGGGCTGGCACCCCTCCCGTGCGGATCTCGCCGAAATCGTCGCGGACGCCTGGGAGTTCGCGCAGAGCATCACAAGGGAGCACTAGTGGGGGCACAGCAGGTGCGGGACGCTTTCGAGGAGCTGTACGGGACCGCCCCCGAGGGTGTCTGGTCGGCGCCGGGCCGGGTCAACCTCATCGGTGAGCACACCGACTACAACGACGGCTTCGTGATGCCCTTCGCGCTGCCGCACACCGCGGTCGCGGCCGTCTCGCGGCGCGAGGACGGCGTGCTGCGCCTGCACTCGGCGGACGTCGAGGGCGGTGTCGTCCAGCTGCGCCTGGAGGACCTCGCGCCGCAGAGCGACCGGAACTGGACGGCGTACCCGGCGGGTGTCGTCTGGGCCCTGCGCGAGGCCGGCCACCCGGTCACCGGCGCCGACGTCCACCTCGCCTCGACGGTCCCCTCCGGTGCGGGCCTGTCGTCGTCGGCGGCCCTGGAGGTGGTGATCGCGCTGGCGCTGGGCGACCTGTTCGCCCTGGACCTGCCGCGCTGGCAGCTGGCCCGGCTGTGCCAGCGCGCCGAGAACGTCTACGTCGGCGCCCCCACCGGGATCATGGACCAGACGGCCTCCGCCTGCTGCGAGCAGGGCCACGCCCTGTTCCTCGACACCCGGGACCTGTCACAGCGGCAGATCCCGTTCGACCTGGCCGCGGAGGGCCTGCGGCTGCTGGTGGTGGACACCCGCGTCAAGCACGCCCACAGCGACGGCGAATACGGCAAGCGGCGCGCGGGCTGCGAGCGGGGTGCGGCGCGGCTGGGCGTCGACGCGCTGCGGGACATCCCCTACGACGGGCTCGACGCGGCGCTCGCGCAACTGGGCGACGACGAGGAGGCGGTCCGCCTGGTCCGGCACATCGTCACCGAGGACCAGCGGGTGGAGAAGACCGTCGCCCTGCTCCAGGCGGGCGAGACCCGGGCGATCGGGCCGGTCCTGGTCGCCGGTCACGCCTCGCTGCGCGACGACTTCCGCATCTCCTGCCCGGAGCTGGACCTGGTCGTCGACACCGCCCTGGCCTCCGGCGCGCTGGGCGCCCGGATGACCGGCGGCGGCTTCGGCGGCTCGGCCATCGTGCTGGCGGAGGTGTCCGACGTGGACACGATCACCAAGGCCGTCGAAGAGGCCTTCACCGCGGCCGGCTTCAAGGCGCCGCGGGTCTTCGAGGCGGTGCCGTCGGCGGGCGCGCGCAGGCTCAGCTGAGCCGCTTGGTCAAGGTGTACTCGGTGATCCCCGGCGGGTAGTCGGGGATCACGCACACCACGTCGTACCCCTGTTTCCGGTAGAAGTCCGGCGCCTGGAAGTCCCAGGTCTCCAGCCGGCACGAGGTGCAGCCCCGCTCCTTCAGCGCGCGCTGTTCCGCCTCCGCGAGCAGCCGCGCGCCGAGGCCCGCGCCCCGGTGACGCTCGTCCACCCACAGATAGGCCACGTGCAGCCACGTCGTCCAGGTGTGACCGACCAGCCCGGCCGCGAGGCCGCCGTCTTCGTCCAACACCCAGAGGTGGAGCGGAACTTCGCGTTCACCTGGGGTTCCGCGCAGAGCGCGCAGGACGGGCGAGGCCGCCGTGTTCGTGTCCCGCAGCCGCCTTCGGAGAAGATCGCACCGGGTCTTGTCGACTTCTGTCTCCAGACGAAACATGTGGCTCACGATAAACGCGGCGGTCAGCCAGTTCTGCAAATTACCTTCCGCTCCTGGCCCCCGGCCGTACCCTGATGAACAGCACCGGTGGGGGCCGGTGCCGATCAGGGGGCGAGACAGTCGGGTACGACGCCCGATGTGGGGGTAGCAGATTCCGCACGGCGGCGGCCGTGCGGTGTGCCGATCCGGTCCCAGGTGGTCGCAGACGGCCTGGGGTCACTTCGGGCGCCGTACCTGCGCCCGTGTGGTCACCCGCCGATGGGTATCCCCTGCTCTTCGAGAGCTTGGGGAAGGGGGTTTCGTGGTTCGCATCCGAGTCCTGGTAGTGGACGACCATCGCATCTTCGCCGAGTCGCTCGCCGCAGCACTTGCGGCCGAGCCCGACGTCGATGTGTCCGCGGCCGGAAGTGGTCCCGCCGCGCTGCGCTGCCTGGAGCGCGCGGCGGCCGAGGGACGCCGGTTCGACGTCCTGCTCGTCGACTCCGACCTGGGCGGAAACGTGCCGGGCATACGGCCGGCCGTGCCCGTGCAGGAGAACAACGAGGAGGGACTCGTCGACGGGATCTCGCTGGTGGCCGGTGTGCGCACCGCACAGCAGGGCGTCCGCATCGTCGTCCTGGCCGAGAAGGACGATCCGCGCCGGGCCGCCCTCGCCCTGCAGGCCGGGGCCTCCGGCTGGGTGGCCAAGGACTGCTCGCTGTCCCGGCTGCTCAATGTCATCCGGGGCGTCCTGCGCGACGAGACGCATCTGCCGCCCGCCCTGCTCACCGGTGTCCTGCGGGAGCTGACCGCCGCCCGCAAGCACCGTACCGAGAGCGAGCGGCTGGTGGAGTCGCTCACCCCGAGAGAGCGGGAGGTGCTGCGCTGCATGGTCGCGGGACTCGGCAGGAAGGCCGTCGCCGAGCGGCTGTTCCTCTCGCCCCACACCGTGCGCACACACATGCAGAACGTCCTCGGGAAGCTGGGGGTCCACTCGACCCTCGCCGCCGTCGCGCTCGCGCGCCGGGCCGGCGTCGGACCCGTGGACCTGGGGCCCACCGGGCGGATCATGCCGCAGGAGAGCAGCAGCGCCTGATCGGCGCCGCCGCCCCGCGCCCGGCAGGACGCGCCCAACAGGCGCTCAGCCGGGGATGTTGTCGAACGGAGCGGTCAGCTGGCGTAGCAGACCGGCCAGTTCACCGCGCTGTGCCCGCGAGAGCTCGGCGAGGATCGCCCGCTCCTGGTCGAGCAGGCCGGCCAGGGCCTGATCCGCCCTGTCCCGGCCCTCGTCCGTCAGCCGTACCAGGACCCCGCGCCGGTCGCTGGGGTCGGGCAGCCGCTCGACCAGGCCCTTCTTCGCCAGGCGGTCGATGCGGTTCGTCATCGTGCCCGAGGTGACCAGGGTCTGCGTCAGCAGCTGCCCCGGCGAGAGCTGGTACGGCGAGCCCGCGCGCCTGAGCGCCGTCAGCACGTCGAACTCCCAGGGCTCCAGGCTGTGCTCGGCGAAGGCCAGCCGGCGTGCCCGGTCCAGATGCCGGGCCAGTCTGCTCACCCGGCTGAGTACCTCGAGCGGTTCCACATCGAGGTCAGGGCGCTCCCGGCGCCACGCTGCGACCAGCCGATCGACCTCGTCCTCCATGGCGATCAGTGTAGTGGTTGTGTCGACGTGAAGTCTCTTGATATCAAGTCTCTTGACATCGAGGTAAATGCAGGACCAGGCTGGGTATCAGTCCAGTACGCCGAGGAGGCCATCCATGCCCGCCGCCCCCACCTGGGACCCCGCCCAGTACCTGCGTCACGCCGGCCACCGCGCCCGCCCCTTCGCCGACCTCCTCGCCCGCGTCCCGGACCTGCCCGGCACCCCGCCCCGCATCGCCGACCTCGGCTGCGGCCCCGGCAACGTCACCGCCCTGCTCGCCGAACGCTGGCCCACCGCGCACATCACCGGATACGACAACTCGCCCCAGATGCTGGACAAGGCCGACGCCGAGCACGCCGGACCGACCCCCGGCGGCGGACGCCTCGACTTCGCCCCCGCCGACGTACGCACCTGGACGCCCGCGCAGCCGTACGACCTCCTCGTCAGCAACGCCACCCTGCAGTGGGTCCCCGGGCACGCCGAGCGGTTCGGGGAGTGGGTCGCGGGTCTGGCGCCGGGCGGCACCTTCGCCTTCCAGGTGCCCGGAAACTTCGGAGCCCCCAGCCACCGGCTGATGCGCGAGCTCGCCGAATCCGCCCGCTGGAAGGACCGCCTCGGCGGCCTGCTGCGCCACGGTGACGCCGTCCTCGCGCCGGGGAGCTACCTGGAGCGCCTGACCGCCCTCGGCTGCACGGCGGACGTGTGGGAGACGACCTATGTGCATCTCCTGACCGGCGAGGACCCGGTGCTGGACTGGGTGAAGGGGACCGGGCTGCGTCCCGTACTCACCGCCCTCGCCGCCGAACCGGCCGCGCGGGAGGAGTTCCTCGACGAGTACCGGGCGGCGCTGCGCGAGGCCTATCCGGCCACCGCGCACGGCACCGCCTTCCCCTTCCGCCGTATCTTCGCCGTCGCCCGCAAGGAGGCGTAGCCGAGTGATCACTGCCGTCGACCATGTCCAGCTGGCCGCGCCGCCCGGCTCCGAGGACCGGCTGCGGGCGTACTACGCCGGTGTCCTCGGGATGACGGAGATCCCCAAGCCACGCGTGCTCGCGGCGCGGGGAGGGTGCTGGTTCCAGGCGGGAACCGTCCAGCTGCACCTCGGGATCGAGGAGACCTTCCGGCCCGCGAGGAAGGCCCACCCGGGGCTGCGCGTCACCGGCATCGAGCGCTACGGCGCCCGGCTCCGGGCCCACGGGGCGCAGGTGGAGTGGGACGAGAACCTGCCGGGGTACCGGCGGTTCCACTCCAGCGACCCCGTGGGCAACCGGCTGGAATTCCTGGAGCCGGTGACCTCTGTTTGAGCGGCGGTTGAGGGGCAACCCGTCGACATGACCGACCGACGGCGAACCTCACGGGGAGTGAGTGACGTGGCGAAGGAAGAGAAGAGCAGGGCCAAGAAGGAACAGATGAAGGGCAAGGCCAAGGAAGCGATGGGCCGGATGGCCGGCAACGAGCGGATGACCGCCGAGGGCAAGGCCGACCAGATGAAGGGCGACGCACGCCAGGCCAAGGAGAAGGGCAAGGACACCTTCAAGCACTGAGCCTGTCACCACCCTGGGCGCCGGAGTCAGTGCTTCCGGCGCCCTATCAGGTGCGGCTTCGCCTCCAGCCCGTCCAGGCCGTGCCACGCCAGGTTCACCAGATGCGCGGCGACCTCCGCCTTCTTCGGGCGGCGGACGTCCAGCCACCACTGGCCGGTCAGCGCGACCATGCCGACCAGCGCCTGCGCGTACAGCGGGGCGAGCTTGGGGTCGAAGCCGCGGCTCTTGAACTCCCGGCCCAGGATGTCCTCCACCTGCGTCGCGATGTCGGAGATCAGCGAGGCGAAGGAACCGGTCGACTGCGGGATGGGCGAGTCACGGACCAGGATGCGGAAACCGTCCGTGTACTCCTCGATGTAGTCCAGGAGCGCGAAGGCCGCCTGCTCGCACAGCTCACGGGGATGGCCGGCGGTCAGCGAGCCGGTCACCATGTCCAGCAGGCGCCGCATCTCACGGTCCACCACCACCGCGTACAGGCCCTCCTTGCCCCCGAAGTGCTCGTAGACCACCGGCTTGGAGACCCCGGCCTTCGCCGCGATCTCCTCCACCGACGTGCCCTCGAAGCCCTTGGCGGCGAACAGGGTGCGGCCGATCTCGAGCAACTGCTGGCGGCGCTCCGCCCCCGTCATCCGGGTGCGGCGGGCCCGCCGCGGCTTCTCATTGCTCGGGGTGCTGCTGGGATCGGTCGCCACGGCGTCAATCATGCCGCCTCGGCCGTCTCCTTCCGGTGCCCGCAGTCGTCTTCGCCGGTGTTACGGCGCGAATCGATACGCGAGCGTGACGGCCAGCGCACGTCGTACGCCCAGCCGAGCTGCTCGCACCAGCGGATGATGCGCGCCGAGGAGTCCAGCTGCCAGCGCTCCACACCGTGCCGCGCGGAGGTCGGGTCGGCGTGGTGCAGGTTGTGCCAGGACTCGCCGCAGGAGAGCACGGCCAGCCACCACACGTTGCCCGAGCGGTCCCGCGACTTGAACGGGCGCTTGCCGACCGCGTGGCAGATCGAGTTGATCGACCAGGTCACGTGGTGCAGCAGGGCCACCCGGACGAGCGAACCCCAGAAGAACGCCGTGACAGCACCCCACCAGGACCAGGTGACCAGACCGCCGATCACGGCGGGCAGGGCGAGCGAGAGGATCGTCCAGTAGACGAACTGCCGGGAGATTGCGCGGATCGCCGGATCCTTGATCAGGTCCGGGGCGTACTTCTCCTGCGGCGTCTGCTCCTCGTCGAACATCCAGGCGATGTGCGCCCACCACAGGCCCTTCATCAGGGCCGGAAGGGTCTCGCCGAAACGCCACGGAGAGTGCGGGTCGCCCTCCGCGTCCGAGAACTTGTGGTGCTTGCGGTGGTCCGCCACCCAGCGCACGATCGGGCCCTCCACGGCCAGCGAGCCCGCGATCGCCAGCGCGATCCTGAGCGGCCGCTTCGCCTTGAACGAGCCATGGGTGAAGTACCGGTGGAAACCGATCGTGATGCCGTGACAGCCGATGTAGTAGAAGAGGACCAGCAGGCCGAGATCCAGCCCGCTCACACCCCAGCCCCAGGCCAGCGGTACCGCGGCGACGAGTGCCAGGAAGGGGACGACGATGAAAAGCAGCAGTGCGATCTGCTCGATCGACCGCTTCTTCTCGCCGCCCAGAGTGGCGGAGGAATCGGTGGTGTCGGTCGCCTTCGGGGCGTCGTCGATCACATCGGAGCTCGTGGTCATGGGCGTCCCCTGTGGGGTCGAGGGTTGATGCAGGTGCCGGGTCGGCTGGGGGAACCGTGCCCAGGTTCCGTTACAGCCGTCCCTACGGTTCCGTAACCTACGGCGTCGTAAGTATGGCAGCGAGTCGCCCGGCGGCAAGAGCCCGAAATACTGCGCGTCCGCATGGACACCTATCCTTGGAGTCGGTCGGACAGCGCGGTCCGCTCTGATTTCTTCCCGGATGTCAGGGCCGTATGCGGCGATGGCCGCGCGGCCCCCGGCGCCGGGTTCCCCCCTGGACGAGCTTCAACACTGCAAGGAGCCGCACCTGTGAGCAGTGCCGACGACCAGACCACGACGACCAGCGAGCTGCGCGCCGACATCCGCCGGCTCGGAGACCTCCTCGGCGAGACCCTTGTCCGGCAAGAGGGCCCCGAGCTCCTGGAGCTGGTCGAGAAGGTCCGCCGCCTCACCCGCGAGGACGGAGAGGCCGCCGCCGAACTGCTGCGCGGCACCGAACTGCAGACCGCGGCCAAGCTGGTCCGCGCCTTCTCCACCTACTTCCACCTGGCCAACGTCACCGAGCAGGTGCACCGCGGCCGCGAGCTGCGCGAGCGCCGCGCCGCCGAGGGCGGGCTGCTCGCCCGCACCGCCGACCGGCTCAAGGACGCCGACCCGGAGCACCTGCGCCAGACCGTCCGGCACCTCAACGTCCGGCCCGTCTTCACGGCGCACCCCACCGAGGCGGCGCGCCGCTCGGTCCTCAACAAGCTCCGGCGCATCGCGGCGCTTCTGGAGACCCCCGTCATCGAGGCCGACCGCCGCCGGCACGACACCCGACTGGCCGAGAACATCGACCTCGTCTGGCAGACCGACGAACTGCGCGTCGTACGCCCGGAGCCCGCCGACGAGGCCCGCAACGCCATCTACTACCTCGACGAACTGCACGCCGGCGCCGTCGGCGACGTCCTCGAGGACCTGACCGCCGAGCTCGAGCGCGTCGGCGTCAGGCTCCCCGACGACACCCGCCCCCTCACCTTCGGCACCTGGATCGGCGGCGACCGCGACGGCAACCCGAACGTCACCCCCCAGGTGACCTGGGACGTCCTGATCCTCCAGCACGAGCACGGCATCAACGACGCCCTGGACCTGATCGACGAGCTCCGGCACTTCCTGTCGAACTCCATCCGCTACACCGGCGCCACCCAGGAACTCCTGGACTCCCTCCAGGACGACCTCGGGCGGCTGCCCGAGATCAGCCCCCGCTACAAGCGCCTGAACGCCGAGGAGCCCTATCGGCTCAAGGCCACCTGCATCCGGCAGAAGCTGGAGAACACCAAGCAGCGCCTGGCCAAGGGCATCCCGCACGCGGCCGGCCGCGACTACCTCGGCACGAGCGAGCTGCTCCAGGACCTCACCCTGATCCAGAGCTCCCTGCGCGAGCACCGGGGCGGGCTCTTCGCCGACGGCCGGATGAACCGCACCATCCGCACCCTGGCCGCCTTCGGCCTGCAGCTCGCCACCATGGACGTACGCGAGCACGCGGACGCCCACCACCACGCCCTCGGCCAGCTCTTCGACCGCCTCGGCGAGGAGTCCTGGCGCTACACCGACATGCCCCGCGAGTACCGGGCCAAGCTGCTCGCCAAGGAGCTGCGCTCCCGCAGGCCGCTCGCGCCGACCCCGGCGCCCGTGGACGCGGCCGGCGAGAAGACCCTCGGTGTCTTCCAGACCGTGAAGAGGGCCCTGGAGGTCTTCGGACCCGAGGTCGTGGAGTCGTACATCATCTCCATGTGCCAGGGCGCCGACGACGTGTTCGCCGCGGCCGTCCTCGCCCGCGAGGCGGGCCTGCTCGACCTGCACGCCGGCTGGGCGAAGATCGGCATCGTGCCGCTGCTGGAGACCACCGACGAGCTCAAGGCCGCCGACACGATCCTGGAGGACATGCTCTCCGACCCGTCCTACCGGCGCCTCGTCGCGCTCCGGGGCGACGTCCAGGAGGTCATGCTCGGCTACTCCGACTCCTCCAAGTTCGGCGGCATCACCACCTCGCAGTGGGAGATCCACCGGGCGCAGCGCCGGCTGCGTGACGTCGCGCACCGCTACGGCGTCCGGCTGCGCCTCTTCCACGGCCGCGGCGGCACCGTCGGCCGCGGCGGCGGCCCCTCCCACGACGCGATCCTCGCCCAGCCCTGGGGCACCCTCGAGGGCGAGATCAAGGTCACCGAGCAGGGCGAGGTCATCTCCGACAAGTACCTCGTGCCGTCCCTGGCCAGGGAGAACCTGGAGCTGACCGTCGCGGCGACCCTGCAGGCATCCGCCCTGCACACCGCCCCGCGCCAGTCCGTCGAGTCGCTCGCCCGCTGGGACGCCGCCATGGACGTCGTCTCCGACGCCGCCCACGACGCCTACCGCAAGCTCGTCGAAGACCCCGACCTGCCGACGTACTTCCTCGCCTCCACGCCGGTCGACCAGCTCGCCGACCTGCACCTGGGCTCGCGGCCCTCCCGCCGCCCCGGCTCGGGCGTCTCGCTCGACGGACTGCGCGCCATCCCGTGGGTCTTCGGCTGGACCCAGTCCCGGCAGATCGTGCCCGGCTGGTTCGGCGTCGGCTCCGGCCTCAAGGCACTGCGTGAGGCCGGTCTGGACACGGTGCTCGACGAGATGCACGAACAGTGGCACTTCTTCCGCAACTTCATCTCCAACGTCGAGATGACGCTGGCCAAGACCGACCTGCGGATCGCCGCGCACTACGTCGACACCCTCGTGCCGGACGAGCTCAAGCACGTCTTCGACACCATCAAGGCCGAGCACGAGCTGACCGTGCGCGAGGTGCTGCGGGTGACCGGGGAGGACGAACTGCTCGACGCGCAGCCGGTGCTGAAGCAGACCTTCGGCATCCGCGACGCCTACCTGGACCCGATCTCCTACCTCCAGGTGACGCTCCTCAAGCGCCAGCGCGACGCCGCGGCCGCCGGCGAGGAGCCCGACCCGCTGCTCGCCCGCGCCCTGCTCCTGACGGTCAACGGTGTGGCGGCCGGCCTGCGCAACACCGGCTGAGACCCCACCACATGGGGGTGCCCCCGAGCTCCGTACGAGCTCGGGGGCACCCTTTTTCCCGTCAGCTTCAGGCCCGGCGCCGCCGCGCCACCAGGTAGCCGCCGCCCGCCACCAACGTGGCCGCAAGGCCCGAGAGCAGGGCCACCGGCGCGCTGTTGCCGGTCTCGGCGAGATCGCCCGAACCGCTGCCGCCCTGAGCCGACGGCGACGAGGAGGCGGCCGGCGCCTCACCGGCCGACTCGCTCGGGGAGGCCGCGGGCGAAGAGGTCTCCGCGGCCGGCGAGGACGACTCGGAGCCGGGCGCCGACGACTCGGGCGCCGACGGCGTGGCCGTCGTACCGCCGCCACCGCCCTGCGAGTCACCGCAGTCCGTCCAGAACACCTTGTGCTTGGCGGAGCCCTTCTCGCCGTCGAAGTTCCAGAACAGCTTGTAGTGGCCGTCGGGCAGCGACAGGTCCTCCGTGCGGCCGTTGCCCTCGGTGTCGAGGGTGATGGCGCCGGTCTTCACCGTCTCGCCCTTGCTGTGCGCGGTCGGGGCCCAGGCATCGATGTGCCAGTCGACCTGCTGGACACCGTCGAAGCCGAAGGCGTCCAGATAGAACGTGCAGACGTGCGGCTCGTTGCGCCGCAACTCGTCGCCGGTCTTCGCGTCGTGGATCTTCACCGTCCCGTTGTCACCGGGGGCGGTGGCGTGAGCGGCGACCGGGGCGGAGAACAACGTGGCCGCGGCGACGGCGGACAGAGCACCGGCGCGGATGAGGGTACGCATGGGGCAGTTCCATCTTCGAGTGGTGGACGGGAAGATGTGGAGGGGGCGGCTCAGCATCCAGCCACCACTGACCCAGGGTCAATCACGAACAGACAACGCTCTGTTCACGCACAGGCACCGGACGGGACGAAAGCCGTCAGACAGTCCCAAACACCGCCGTCAGACAGCCGCAAACGCCGCCGTCAGCAGCGCCGTCCCCGCCAGCGCCAGCACCCACGCCACCCGCGTCCGCCGCAACCCGCCCGCCACGACCACCGACGCGAGCAGCAGCGCCCCGCCCATCGGCACCCACGCGTACAGAATCCCGGCCGGACCCGACCGGACCACCTCGTCGCCGCCCGGCTTCACCACCACCGCGTACGTCTGCCCCTTGCGCACCGCGACCGTCTTCTCGATGACGACCCGGCCCGGGCCGGGCGAGCCCGCCGAGGCCGGCGTGAACGGGCCGGTGCAGGTGTCGTCCCCGCACCGCGTCACCTCGATCGTGCCGTGCTCGCGCCCCTTGGTGAGCATCACGTACGGAGCGGTCCGCCACGAGGCCCAGACCCCCGCGATCAGGATCAGCACCGCGACCGTACCCATCGCCGCGATCCGCCCGAACTGCAACGCGGCGACCGACGCCTGGCGGGAGACCTGACGGGAGGAGCTGGCTGTGGCGGGCATGGCCGGGATCATTGGCCATGCCCCTGCGAACGGTCAACTCCGTTGGGCGACAAGTCAGGTGTTGTACGTGCTTTGCGCCCGCTCCAGCCCCTCGATGACCAGACACTCCACGGCGTCCGCCGCCCGGTCCACGAAGTAGTCCAGCTCCTTGCGCTCCGCCGCGGAGAAGTCCTTCAGCACGAAGTCCGCCACCTGCATCCGCCCCGGCGGCCGCCCGATGCCGAACCGCACCCGGTGATAGTCCGCGCTCATCGCCTTCGTCATCGACTTCAGGCCGTTGTGCCCGTTGTCCCCGCCGCCGAGCTTCAGCCGCAGGGTCCCGTAGTCGATGTCCAGCTCGTCGTGCACCGCCACGATGTTCGCCACCGGGACCTTGTAGAACTCCCGCAGCGCGTTCACCGGCCCGCCCGACAGGTTCATGTACGACATCGGCTTCGCGAGGATCACCCGCCGGTTCGCCGGCCCGGGCGGCCCGATCCGCCCCTCGACGACCTGCGCCTGCGCCTTGCCCGCCCGCTTGAACCTCCCCCCGATCCGCTCGGCCAGCAGATCGGCCACCATGAACCCGACGTTGTGCCGGTTCGCGGCGTACTCGGGCCCGGGATTGCCCAGACCGACGACCAGCCAGGGGCCGCCCACGGGGGTGCTCACGTCCATGTCTCCTTGCTGTGCCTTTCCGGGGGCAGACCCCCGGACCCCCAAGCAGCCAGCCGCTGTTCCCGGCCGTGAACGACCGGGAACAGCGGCTGACCAACGATGAAGCAGGTGAGGATCAGGCCTCGGCGACGGCCTCGCCGGCCTCTTCGCCTTCCTCGCCCTCCGCGACCTCCTCGGCCTGCGCGGCCAGGACCTGCAGGACGACGGCGTCCTCGTCGACGGCCAGCTTGGTGCCGGACGGCAGGGGGATGTCCTTGGCGAGGATGGAGGCACCGGCCTCCAGGCCCTCGATGGACACCGTGACGGACTCGGGGATGTGCGTGGCCTCGGCCTCGACCGGCAGCGCGTTCAGGACGTGCTCCAGCAGGTTGCCGCCCGGCGCCAGCTCGCCCTCGGTCTGGACGTAGATCTCGACCGTGACGGTCTCGCCGCGCTTGACCAGCTGCAGGTCGACGTGCTCCAGGAAGCCCTTGATCGGGTCACGCTGCACGGACTTCGGGATCGCCAGCTCGTTGGACTTGCCGTCGATGTCCAGCGAGATCAGGACGTTCGGCGTACGCAGCGCCAGCAGCAGGTCGTGGCCCGGGAGGGTCAGGTGCAGCGGGTCCGAGCCGTGGCCGTAAAGGACACCGGGAACCTTGCTGTCACGACGGATACGACGGGCGGCACCCTTGCCGAACTCGGTGCGCGTCTCGGCGGTGAGCTTCACCTCGGACATGATCACTCCTCGTAGAAAATCAGGAACGGACGTGGTCACCCGGCCACGAACGGCCTGCTACGAAGAGCGCGTCGATAACGGACAGCCGTACCTCGCAAAAACGAGTACGGCCTCCCTCGCCGAGCAACTGGAGCAGTCTACTCGGAGAGGGAGGCCGAACCCAAAAGGATCTTTGCCGTGCAGAACCCTTACTGCACCGCGGTTCTACTGCTCGTCGAACAGGCTCGTCACCGAACCGTCCTCGAACACCTCACGCACCGCACTCGCGATCGTCGGCGCGATCGACAGCACCGTGATCTTGTCGAGCTCAAGCTCGCTCGGCGTCGGCAGCGTGTTCGTGAACACGAACTCGCTCACCTTCGAGTTCTTCAGCCGGTCCGCCGCCGGACCCGACAGCACGCCGTGCGTCGCCGTCACGATGACGTCCTCCGCACCGTGCGCGAACAGCGCGTCCGCCGCCGCGCAGATCGTGCCGCCCGTGTCGATCATGTCGTCGACCAGGACGCACACGCGGCCCTTCACCTCACCGACCACCTCGTGCACGGTGACCTGGTTGGCGACGTCCTTGTCCCGGCGCTTGTGCACGATCGCCAGCGGCGCGCCCAGACGGTCGCACCAGCGGTCCGCGACCCGCACCCGGCCCGCGTCCGGCGAGACCACCGTCAGCTTGTTCCGGTCGACCTTCGCCCCCACGTAGTCCGCGAGCAGCGGCAGCGCGAAGAGGTGGTCCACCGGACCGTCGAAGAAGCCCTGGATCTGGTCCGTGTGCAGATCCACCGTCAGGATCCGGTGCGCACCCGCGGTCTTCATCAGGTCCGCGACCAGACGCGCCGAAATCGGTTCACGGCCACGGTGCTTCTTGTCCTGCCGCGCGTAACCGTAGAACGGCACGATGACCGTGATGGAGCGGGCCGACGCGCGCTTGAGCGCGTCGATCATGATCAGCTGCTCCATGATCCACTTGTTGATCGGAGCCGTGTGGCTCTGGATCAGGAAGCAGTCCGCACCACGCGCCGACTCCTGATAACGCACATAGATCTCGCCGTTCGCGAAGTCGAAGGCCTTCGTCGGGACGACCCCGACACCCAGCTGCTGGGCGACCTCCTCGGCAAGCTCGGGGTGGGCGCGGCCGGAGAAGAACATCATCTTCTTCTCGCCGGTCGTCTTGATCCCGGTCACAGCACTGTCTCCTCAGAGGTTTTCAGCTGGGGGCGGTTCGAGGTGTCTCAGCTGGTGGCGGTACGGGTGTGTGCAGATATCACGGTACGCCGTGTTTGACGCACCCGAATTCGGTCAGTCTCCGCTCTCGTCCTGCCGGGAGGCCGCCTCGGCGGCCTTCGCCGCGGCACTCCCCGGGCGCTTACGAGCCACCCAACCCTCGATATTCCGCTGCTGGCCACGGGCCACGGCCAGCGAACCGGGCGGCACGTCCTTCGTGATCACGGACCCGGCAGCGGTGTACGAGCCGTCCCCGACCGTGACAGGAGCCACAAACATGTTGTCCGAACCCGTACGGCAATGCGACCCCACCGTGGTGTGGTGCTTCTCCTGCCCGTCGTAGTTCACGAACACGCTGGCGGCACCGATGTTGGTGTACTCGCCGATCGTCGCGTCACCGACGTAGGACAGATGCGGAACCTTCGTGCCCTCGCCGATGGCGGCGTTCTTCGTCTCGACGTACGTACCCACCTTGGACTTCGCGCCGAGCCGCGTGCCGGGCCGCAGATAGGCGTAGGGACCCACCGTCGCGCCCGGGCCCACATGGGCGCCGTCGGCCACCGTGTTGTCCACACGGGCGCCCGCCTCGACCCGGGTGTCCTTCAGACGGCTGTTGGGGCCGACCTCCGCACCCTCGCCCAGATGCGTGGTGCCGTGCAGCTGCGTTCCGGGGTGGACGACCGAGTCCTGCTCGAAGGTGACGGTGACGTCGACCCACGTGGTCGCCGGGTCGACGACCGTGACGCCGGCGAGCATGGCGCGGGTGAGCAGCCGGTCGTTCAGGATCCGCCGGGCCTCGCTCAGCTGCACCCGGTTGTTGATCCCGGCGATCTCACGGTGGTCGCCGGCGACGGACGCCCCGACGCGGTGACCGGCCTCGCGCAGGATCCCCAGGACGTCGGTGAGGTACTCCTCGCCCTGACTGTTGTCCGTACGGACCTTCTTCAACGCGTCGGCGAGCAGCTGCCCGTCGAAGGCGAAGACACCGGAGTTGATCTCGCGGATGGAGCGCTGCGTCTCGGTGGCGTCCTTGTGCTCGACGATCTCGGTGACGGCACCCGTGTCGTCGCGCACGATGCGGCCGTAGCCGGTGGCGTCCGGGACCTCGGCGCTCAGCACGGTGACGGCGTTGCCGTCCGAGGAGTGCGTGGCCGCGAGCCTGCGGAGGGTCTCGCCGGTGAGGAGAGGGGTGTCGCCGCACACGACGACGACGATTCCGTCGACGCTGCCGCCGAGTTCGTCGAGCGCGATCCGCACGGCGTGACCGGTGCCGTTCTGCTCCGCCTGCACGGCGGTGCGTACGGCGGGGTCGATCTCGGCGAGATGGGCGCCGACCTTCTCGCGCGCGTGCCCGACCACGACGACGAGGTTCTCGGGCTCCAACTCGCCTGCTGCGGCGAGCACATGGCCCACCAGGCTGCGACCGCAGAGCTCGTGGAGGACCTTGGGTGTGGCCGATTTCATACGGGTGCCCTCACCCGCTGCGAGAACGACGACGGCTGCCGGGCGAATGGCGCTCACGGGGTTGCCCTTCGGCTTTGGACGGGTGGGGACATCCGCAGGATACCGGGGCGTTTCGTGGGGGACATGAGAGTGGGTCCTGACAGTGCTGTCAGGACCCAATGCTGCTGAGCTCCCGGGGAAGGAATCGAACCCTCATTCAATGGACCAAAACCATTTGTCCTGCCTTTAGACGACCCGGGATGGTCTGCGCGCTATGTCCGATTTGGTTGATCGGCTTCGCACACGGACAACACTATGCCGTACCAGGACCCTTCGATGCGACGGTACAAGTCGGCGCCCTTCAGGACTTTGACCACCAGGCAGCCCCGGTAGGAGTCGCCCACGTTCTTGCGGACGGTCCTGGGGTTGTGCCTTTTGAGGGTCGTCTTGTTGAACGCGGAGCGGCCGGCGCCGACGAGCTCGGCCCAGTACTCCTCCGCGGCTGCAACGTCCGCGTTCTCGTGGATCATGACGTTGAATCGGAGCCGCTCCGGCTCGATGCCCAGGAGGTCGAGCCATGCGAGGTAGACCTGGATCATGCTCGGGTCGCTGTTGACGAAGGCCACGCTCTCGCGCCGGTCGTACGGCTTGTCCTTGCCGCCCTCCGCCCAGTAGAGACCGACGCCCACCAGGAACAGCTCACGGGGTGTCAGGTCGCCGATCGCCTGCTCGGCGGCCTTCTTGGTCTCCCGGCGCTCCTCGTCGCGGATCCGCAGCTTCGCCGCCCAGCCCCGCCTGGCGATCGCCGCTGCCTCCTCGCGGCTGCGCCTGCGCTCCGGCCTCGGCAGATCTCGTACCCACAACGAGATCGAGCTCTTCGAGCAGCCCAGTTCGACCTGGATCTGGTCGTACGTCCAGCCCTCCAGACGCAACTCCCGTGCCTTCGCGCGCAGGTCGTCCTTCGCGTTCGGGCGCTTCGTCCATTCCGGAGGGGGCTCGCCCTCCAGGAGGCGGTTGAGGATGTCGTTGTTGTCGACGTGCAGGCGGTCGCGGATCTGGCGGCGGCTGAGTCCCGCCCGTCGGAGCGCGACCGCCCGCTCCCTCAGTCCCTCGAAGTCGGTGTATTTGTTCTGTGAATGTGCCATGGGCATACCGTCCAGGTGGAATGTGATCTTCCAGGGTCGAACGGTGTGCGAATCAGCAGTTCGAGGGAAAGCGGGTCGTTTCGTGCACGGTCGGTCACGCAGTGTGGTGTAGGCCAGTCGCGGAAACTCGCCGGAAAACGGGGCGCCACCGCCCGTAGGCTGGAGCCATGACCACGACGGGGGAAGAGCACGCCGCGGGCCGGAAGGGGCCGTGGTGGTGGGCCAGGTGGCGTAGTGCGGCACTGGACGTCGGTCTTGCGCTGGCGTCCGCGGTGGAGTGCGCCTTCGAAGGGGTGCGCTTCGCGCGGGACGCGGGCGTCCCCGTGGCCGCGGGCATCGTCTTCGGGGTGCTCGCCGGCTCGGCGCTGGTCGTCCGGCGGCAGTGGCCGATCGCCGTGGTGCTGGTCTCGATCGCCATCACTCCGGCCCAGATGGGCTATCTGATGGGCATCGTCGGCCTGTACACGCTCGCCGCCTCCGAGCTGCCGCGCCGGATCATCGCCTCGCTGGCGGGGATGTCGCTCGTCGGCATGCTGATCGTGATGTTCGTGCGGGTGCGGCAGGACATGGCGCGGGGGACCTGGGACCTCGGCGACTGGTTCGTGCCGTTCGCTGCCATCACCACCGCCATCGGCATGACCGCGCCGCCCCTCCTGCTCGGCCTGTACGTGGGCGCGCGGCGCCGGCTGATGGAGAGTCTGCGGGAGCGGGCCGACAGTCTTGAGCGGGAGTTGCAGCTGCTCGCGGAGCGGGCGGAGGAGCGGGCCGAGTGGGCCCGGGGCGAGGAGCGGACCCGGATCGCGCGGGAGATGCACGACGTGGTCGCGCACCGGGTGAGCCTGATGGTGGTGCACGCGGCCGCGCTGCAGGCCGTCGCCCGTAAGGATCCGGAGAAGGCCGTGAAGAACGCCGCTCTGGTCGGGGACATGGGGCGGCAGGCGCTCACCGAGTTGCGGGAGATGCTCGGGGTGCTGCGCAGCGGCGACAAGGTGCGCCGGGCCGAGCAGGTGGTGCCGCTGGTGGCGGTGGGGGTCGCCGCGGCGGTGGCGGCGGAGCGGGCCGCGGACGAGGGGGAGGGGCCGTCCCTGTCCGAGCTGGAGGAGCTGATCGGGCAGTCGGCGGCGGCGGGGATGGTCGTGGATCTGTCGGTCGAGGGGGACACGCGTCTGTACGCGGCGGAGATCGAGCAGACGGCGTTCCGCGTGGTGCAGGAGGCGTTGACGAACGTCCACAAGCACGCGGCGGGTGCGAAGACGCATGTGCGGCTGGCACACCGGGTGTCGGAGATCGCGATGCAGGTGGAGAACGAGCCGCCGCCCGAGGTGTCGTCGGCTTCCTCGGCGCGGCTGCCGTCGGGGGGCAACGGACTGGTGGGGATGAAGGAGCGGGTCACCGCGCTGGGGGGCGTGTTCGTGTCGGGGCCGACGGACGCGGGGGGGTACCGGGTGTCGGCGGTGATTCCGGCCGAGGCGTGAGGCTGCGCCGGTTGTGCGGTGCTGCGGTGCCGCGATGCACCGTTCGCTGTGTGTCGTTCGTCGGCTGCTGCGGCGTCGTGGCCGGGCGCGCGGTTCCCCGTGCCCCTTCCGGGGCGCTGGTTCAGCCGGCGGTGAGCCGTACCGGTTCGACGCCCGAGACGAGGCCGGCGAGGGCCTGGTCGATGTCGGGGCCGAGGTACCAGTCGCCCGTGTGATCGAGGGCGTAGACGCGGCCTTCGGCGTCGACGGCGACGAGGGACTGGTGGTCGGTCTCGGTGCCGATGGGGCTGACTTCGGTGTCGAGGGCGCGGCCGAGGTCGGCGAGGGTGCGGGCCATGTGCAGGCCGTGCAGGGGGTCGACGTGGAGCGTGGTGGGGGCGACCTGGCGGCCGGGCCCGGTCGGCGCGATGTGGAGGCCGCCGAACTCGGCCCAGGCCTCGACGGCGGCCGGGAAGACGGCGTGCCGGTGGCCCGCCGGTGAGGCGTGGTCGCGAAGGGTGTCGGCCCAGATCTCGGCCTGCTTTATGTCCCAGCGCCCGGGCTGCCAGCCGGCGGCGCGCAGGGCGGCGTCGACGGGTACGGGAAAGCGCGTGGAGGTGCGGTCGGGGTGCATCTGCCCTTCGATCGTCGAGGTGCTGAGGTGGTGCCCGGCCCGTGGGCCGTCCTGGGGGTTCGTGTCAGGGGGGTCAGTCCTCCGCCGCGGTGGGGTCGACGACGCGGACGCCGAAGTGGGCGCTGAGCGCGGTGCAGGCGCGGCAGGGGGCGGCGAATCCGCCGTGCAGGGGGTCACCGTCCTCGCGGATCCGGCGAGTGGTGAGTTTGGCCTGCTTGAGGGCTTTGCGGGCCTCGCCGTTGGTCATGGGCTTGCGGGCGGCGCGCTTGCTGCGGGCGGCGTCGGCGGAGGCTATGTGGCGGGAGATGAGGATCGTCTCGGCGCAGCGGCCGGTGAAGCGGTCGCGCTGGGCGCTGGTGAGCGTGTCCAGGAAGTCCTGGACGAGGGGGTGCAGGGGCGGCGGCTGGTCGCCGCGGGCGGCGGTGCCCGTGAGGGTGGCGCCGCGTACCGAGAGGGCGGCGGCGACGGTGGGGAGTATGCCGTCGCGTCTGTGGCGGAGGGCGGGGGTGTGGGGGGCGTCGGTGGCGCTCCAGCCGATGCGGGGGTCGCCGGAGGTACCGGTGTGCGGTGCGGTGTCCGGTCCCGTCTGCGTCACGTTCATGATCGTCATCCCCTCCCGAGCTTCCCCCGGACGTCACAGAGTGCCAAATGCCGTGGCCGGTGCGGAAGCTGGGGCGGCGCGACACGCCAGGGTTTGGGCAGGCTGTCACGGTGGGGTGACGGCAGGTCACGGAAGCGGAGGGCGGCTGACCGGTGCCCGGTGACCGGTGCGGTCGTACCGCATAGGCTGTCGGCACCGCGGTCCATGCGGTCGGTGCGTGGTGACACGCGCGGTGGCGCGTGGTGACAGGCGCGGTGACGGTCGAGACGCCAAGTCGAGACGGACGAGACAGTCGATACGGGGCGCAGTGGGCGGCGTGGAGCCGGCTGCTGCGGGTCGTACCAGAGTGCCGCAGGGGGCAACCGCCATGACGACAGGTCGGCTCGGGCTGGGGGCACCTCCCGGCCGCCAGGCCGGGGGAGAAGCCGCGCCGCCGAACGCGGCCTATGCCGGGCAGGTCGTGCATTTCCCGGATCCGGTGCGGGCCGCACGTCACCCGAGAGGGGTACGCGTCGACGAGCGCGGTTACCCCTCCTTCTCGGCCTATGCGCGTGCCGCCGCGGAGATCGCGGAGCCGCCGGAGGGTTTCGGGGTCGACGAACTGCGGCTGACGGACTACGTGTCGGCGAACGCGGCGCTGGCGGCGACCGGTCACGAGTTGTGGGACACGGTGCCCGCGGTGGCGACGCCGCACGGCTGGACGTGGCATCACGTGGTGGGTTCGCGGCGGCTGGAGCTGGTGCCGGTCGAGGTGAAGGCGCTGCTGCGGCACCACGGCGGGATAGCGACGTCGTACGTCGACCAGAACAAGCGGGGCACGCGGCCGTTGCAGGAGACGCGGCCGGCGCACTTCGGGCTGCCGAAGTCCGGGGTGGCGGTGACGGAGGCCCAGGTGCAGCAGGTCGAGGAGGACCTCGGCTACCGGCTGCCGGGTGCCTACCGCTCGTTCCTGAAGGCGGCGGGCGGCTGCGCCCCGGTGGGTGCGGCGCTCGACGCCGAGCTGGGGCTGCTGATCGACCAGCCGTTCTTCACGGTGCGGGAGGAGGCGGCCGTCAACGACCTCGTCTACGTCAACAAGTGCCTGCGCGACCATCTGACCAAGGACTATCTGGGCGTCGGTTTCGTCCAGGGCGGTCTGCTCGCCGTGAAGGTGAAGGGCGAGCGGGTCGGCTCGGTGTGGTTCTGCGCCTACGACGACGCCCGGGACGCCGATCCGTCGGTGGCGCCAGCGGACCGTGTGGAGCGGCTGCTGCTGCCGTGCGGTGAGGACTTCGACCAGTTCCTGGCGCGGCTCGCGGGCAATCCGCCGGAGCTGGAGACGGTGGCGAATCTGATGGTCGACGGCGGGTTCGCGCGTTCTGTTCCGGTGTCTTCCGACTCTTCGGTGGGGGAGTGAGCGTCCGATGGTGACCTTCGCGCAGGCGCAGGAGCGCGCCGAGGAGTGGATCAACGGAGACGTGCCGTCGTACCAGCACCGTGAGGTGCGGGTACGGGAGTTCGAGCTCGGGTTCGTGGTGTGGGCCGAGGACCGGGCGGACGGGCCGCGTTCGGACGGGGGCGGCCAGCGGCTGGTGATCGCCCGCGACAGCGGCGAGGCGACCCTGTGGCCCTCGCTGCCCGTGGGCGAGGTCGTGCGCCGGTACGAGGAGGAGTACGGCCGCCCGGACGAGGACCCGGAGCCGGCGCCGGCCGCCTCGGCCCGGGTGGATCTGAATCAGACGTCCTTCCTGCTGAGTCCGCCGGAATGGCTGCAGGAGGCGGCGGACAAGCTGGGTATTCCGGACCGGCGCGGGGGCCAGGGCGCGGCGGCTTCGGGTGCCGCGGCTCCTGCGGCTCCTGCGGCTCCTGCGGCTTCCTCGGCTTCCTCGGGTGACGGAGGGCTGGCCGAGACGCAGGCCGGGGCTCCCGTTCCGCCCGCGGCGCCTGCCGCGCAGAGCGGTGCTGCCGGATGGCCGGAGGCCGGTGCGAGCGGTGCGGCCGGTGCCGGCGGCGGTGCCGGGGCGCCGGGCGGGCCCGCCGGGGGGACTCCCTGGGCCGGGACCGACACCAACGCGGACTCCGGTGAGGACCGTTCCGTACCGCTGCCGGCGACCGTGTTCGCGCCGCAGCTGCGGGAGGGCGACGACGACACGGACACGCCGCCGGACGCCAAGACGGCGCTGATGTCGGGCGGCAGCGGGCTGCCGCGGACGACGGTGTCGCCGTCGCTGGACGGGCCCGCGGCTCCGGCCCAGCCGGGTACGCCCCCTCCGGGCACGCCTCCGCCGGGCGCTCCCGCGCCCGGTGCCACGCCGCCTCCGCCGTCGACGTACGGCTATCCGCTGGGTGCTCCCGCGCCGGGTGCGACCCCGCCGCCCCCGCCCCCGTCGACGTACGGCTACCCGCAGGGGCCCGGAGGGGCGCCTGGTGCGCCTCAGCCGCCGGCCGCTCCGGGACGTCCGCTGCAGCCGAACGCCGGGGACATCGCCGACGCCGCGACGAGCAAGGCCGGGCCTCCGCCGCGCCGTGCTTCGACCACGCCGCCGCCGCCGAGCGCGCCCGGGGCTCCGGGTGCGCGGCCGGCGAGCACACCTGCGCCTCCGCCGGCACCCGGCGCGGGCGGGGCGTACGTGCCGACGCAGCTGGTCTCGTCGCTGGGTCCCGGCGGGCCGGAGGGCGCGCCAGGTCCTGGAGCCCCGCAGGCCCCGGGCGGCACGCCGCCCACGCCGCCCGGCGCTCCCCACACCCCCGGCGGTACGCCCCCGGGCGCGGTCCACCACGCCGCCACGATGCTCGCCGACCCGGGCCGGGGTCCCGCCGGTGGCCTTCCCCAGCCTCCGGGCGCCCCGGGTATGCCGCATGCTCCCGGGGCTCCTGGCGCTCCCCAGCCCCCCGGTGCCCCCGGCATGCCCCCCGCGCCCGGTGCGCAGGGCGCGTCGCCGGGCGGGCGTGGCGGGGCCGTTCACCATGCGGAGACCGTGCTGGCCGCGCCGCCCGTCGGCGGGCCCGGTGCTCCTCCGGCGGGTCCTCCCGGCACGCCTCCGCCGCCGCAGGCCCCCGGGATGCCCGGGGCGCCGGGTATGCCGCCGGGAGTACAGCCGCCCATGCCGCCCGGCGCGATGCCGCCGCCCGGGCAGCAGCCGTCGTACGGCTACCCGCCGGCGCAGGGACAGCCGACGGTCGGACCCGGCTACCAGGCCGTGCTCCGCTACCGCGCGCAGGACGGCTCCGAGCAGCAGCTGATCCGTCGGTCCGCGCCGGGCACGCCGCATCCGGAGTGGCAGATCTTCCACGAGCTGCGCGGCATGAACGTGCCGCCGAACCAGGTGCTGGAGCTGCACACGGAGCTGGAGTCGTGCGAGCTGCCGGGCGCCTACTGCGCGCGGATGATCCGGGAGCAGTGGCCGCAGGCGCGGATCGCGTCCATCGCGCCGTACGGCACCGATCATGCGAGCCGGCAGCAGGGCATGCAGCAACTGATCGCGCACCAGGGCGAGTTGCACCAGGTCGCGGACGGTCCCGCGCGCCCGGCGCCGGTGCGTGCGCCGCTGCCGCCGGTGCAGGCGGCGCCGCCGATGCCGCCGGAGGGGATCGCCCAGGAGCTGGCGGGCGCCTTCGGGCCGGGGGTCTTCCGGTTCGAGCAGGCGGCCGTCTCCCGGCAGGGCGTGCCGCCGGTGGTGGCGCACTCGCTGGTGGTGGCGGGGCTGCCGATGGACATGGGCCCGTTCTTCTGGGCGCAGGCCCAGCCGGGACGGCCGGTGCCGACGCTCGCCGAACTGGCGCAGGAGCGCGGTGTGCAGCCGTCCGCGGACGCGGGTTCGTACCTCGTCATGGGCAGTGACTTCGGCAGGGCGATCTGTGTGCAGTACGGCACCGCGAACATCGTGGCCGTGCCCGTGGAGGCGGGGCCCGGCGGGGCGCCCGTGCCGCCGCAGTTCGTGAACTCGGGGTTGCCCGAGCTCCAGCGGTGCCTGGCGCTGCTCGGCCGGATGTGGCGGCTGCGGTTCGGGCTGAATCCGGAGCAGGCGGGCCGCTGGACCGTCGACTTCCAGGCCCAGCTGGCCTCCCTCGACCCGGCGGCGCTCGGCTCGCCGGAGACCTGGTGGTCGGTGCTGCTGGAGCAGATGTGGGACGGACTGCTGTGACGCCGCGCCGCTGACTCCTTCTGATCCGACCCCGAGGGGCCGGGCCGGTCGTCCTGACCGGCCCGGCCCTTTCGCGTGCGACCACGTGCGACCGCGTACGACTGCCTGCGGTCGCGAGTGACCGCGAGTGGCGCTCGGAGTGTCGCGTTATGAACACTTCCGTCCGATATATCAAGATGTGCGCGAAATCATCATTTCGCGTCCGTTCGACGGAAAAGTTCGGCGGAGAGGGGTTCCAGGATGAGCAGCACACCGGTCTCGCCCCACGGCTTCGGAGTCGTACGGGGGCGTGGCTACTGTCCCGAACAGGTCGAGGCCTTCGCCGACGCGCTCTCCCGGGACCGGGACGCGGCCTGGGAGCGGGCGGCCCGGCTGACCGTGCTCGCCCGGGACATGGAGGTGGAGGCCGAGCTGCTGCAGGAGTCGGTGGCGCAGCTGGCCCCGCAGTCGTACGAGACCCTCGGGGAGGGCGCGCGGCGCCTGTTCCAGTGCGTGCTGGACGAGGCCGAGGCCGTCCGGGAGCGGGCGCGGCAGGAGGCCCGGCGCCACCGGGAGGCGGCCGAGGAGCACGCGAACGGCGTGCGGGACGCCGCACAGGCGCATGCCGACGCGGTGCGCGGCGAGGCCGAGGACCGGGCCCGCCAGCGGCTCCTGGCGGCGCAGGCCGAGGCGGACGAGATCCGGGTCGGCGCCCGGCGCGCGGTGAAGGAGGGCCGCGGCGAGGCGCTGTCCGCGCTGCGGGAGGTGCGGCAGCGCACGGCCGCGATGCTCACCGAGCAGGCCAAGGAGTGCGCCGAGCGGTGGGCCGAGGTGGAGCAGCTGGAGTCCGACCGCATGGCCGGGCGCGATGCCCGGGGCGCGGAGCGGACGGCCCGCGCGGAGGCGGAACTGGCCGAGGCGGAGCGGGTGTTCGCCGAGGCGCAGGAGTACGACGGCCGGTGCCAGGAGGAGGCGCGCGAGCGTGCCGCCGAGATCCTCGCGGGGGCGCGGCTGCGCGAGGAGCAGATCACCCGGGAGACGGAGCAGGTGCTGCACGAGCACGCGGAGCGGTGCGGCGACGTGCAGGCGGAGATGGACGTCGTACGCAACAGCCTCACCGCGCTCACGGGTTCGGCGTCGGGGGAGTGACGGGAGTGAGGGCGCCGGAGGAGTGAGGGCGCCCGGCGGGTGATGGCCGGGGCGCGCAGGCCCCGGCCAGTCACCCGGCGCTCAGCCGCTCCTGCGCACCGCGCCCGCCAGGATCCACCCCTCCACGGCTTCGTACTGCCGGCGTTGCTCCTCCGACGCCCTGCGGCCGGAGACGACGGTGCCGAGCCAGCCGAAGGCGAAGCCCAGCGGGATCGTCAGCAGGCCGGTCGTGGTGAACGGGAACCAGTTGAAGTCCGCGTCGGGGAAGGCCGAGATCGGCGAGCCGGAGACCAGGTTGGTGCCCGGCATCACGAGCAGGACCGCGACCGTGCCGCCGATCAGCGTCCACAGCAGGCCCGTACGGGTGTAGCGGCGCCAGAAGAGGCTGTACACCAGGGCCGGGGCGATCGCGGAGGCGCCGAGGCAGAAGGAGAGCGTCACCAGCGGCTGCAGGCTGCGGTGCTGGACCAGGGTCGCCAGCACGATCGCCGGGACGCCCACCGCGAGGGCCGAGACCCGGGCCAGCGTCATCTCCCGGCGCTCCGACATCTCCTGCACACGTGCGGCGAAGACGTCGTGGGCGAGGGAGTTGGCGCAGGCGAGGATCATGCCGGCCACGGAGGCGAGCAGGGTCAGGAAGATCGCCGTGGTCACCGTGGTGAACAGGAACGTCTCGGCCGTGGAGACCTGCGCGCCGAAGGCCGCGCGGGAGCCCAGCAGATAGGCCGTGTTGCCCTGGGGGTCCGCCTGCGCGATCACCGCGCGCCCGATCAGCGCGGTCGCGCCGAAGCCGACCACCGTCATGATGAGGACGAACAGCACCACCGCCGAGACCGCCCACGACATCGAGCGCCGCACCTGGCGGGCGTTGCGCGCGGTGTACATGCGCATGGTGACGTGCGGCAGGCAGGCGCCGCCGATGACGACCGTGAGCTCCGCGGTGATCATGTCCAGGCGGGGGCTGGAGCTGCCGGCGAACTCCACTCCGGAGTGCAGGAAGCGGGAACCGACCCCGCTCTGCGCGGCGGCCGCGTTGAACAGGGCCCCCGGGTCCCAGTCGAAGCGCCGCAGCATCAGGAGGGCCACCACGGCGCCCGAACCCAGAAGCATCACGATCTTCAGGATCTGGATGAGGGCGGTGCCCTTCATGCCGCCGATGGCGGCGTAGCTGATCATCAGGGCGCCGAGCCCGATGATGCAGCCGGTCTGCAGCGAGTCGCCGGAGAAGCCCAGGATGAAGGCCAGAAGCTGGCCGGTGCCGGCCAGCTGGACCAGCATCAGCGGCAGCAGGGCGGCGATCGTGACCAGGCACGCGGTGATGCGCACGCCGCGTCCCGGCATGCGCCGCGCCAGGGCGTCGCCCATGGTGAACCGGCCCGCGTTGCGCAGGGGTTCGGCCAGCAGGAACATCAGCAGCATCAGGGACAGGGCGGTGCTGAGAGCCAGTGCGATGCCGTCGTAGCCGCACAGGGCGATGACGCCGCCGGTGCCCAGCACGCTCGCCGCGGAGATGTAGTCGCCGGCGATGGCGAGGCCGTTGCGCATGGGGGAGAGGGAGCCGTAGCCGGTGTAGAACTCGTCGAGGTCGTCGCCGTCCGGGCCCGTCATCACGCACAGCAGCAGCGTGATCGTGGCGATCGCGGAGAAGGCGACCAGGGACATGGCCTGGGCGTTGCCGCTGAATCCGGTCACCGTGCCGCCTCCCGCTTGGCGTCCACCTCGGACTGCTTGCGGATGCGGGCCGCGATCGGGTCCACGTTGCGGCGGGCGGTGTGCTCGTAGAGCGCGATCGCCAGCCAGGTGACCGGGACCTGCGCCAGCGCGAGGATCAGCCCGGTCGGCAGGCCGTCGGCGAACTCGCTCGTCATGAACGACGGCGCGAACGCCGACAGGATCAGGAACAGCGTGAAGTAGCCGAGCGCGGTGAGGGTGGCGGTGCGGCGCTGCCAGCGGTAGGCGCCGCGCAGGATCCGCAGATCGCTGTGGTGCCCGAGGGCGGGCTCGGACGGTCGGCGCCGCGGGGGCGGTTCGGGCTCTCTGAGGGGCGGCTGCCAGGGATAGGTGGAGTCGTAGGCCGGGGAGGGGTCGTGAGGCGGACGGTACGGGTAGCGCGGGGACGAGTCGTAGGACATCCCGTGTTCCTTGCGTGGCTCGGGTCCTTGGCGGAGGACCGCAGGGAGGTGGGGGGCGTGCGGTCCCCGCACGCTACTCGCCGGTTCCGGGTTGTGGGGAGTTTTCAGCAAACTGATTGGTCGGTACGCGTCTTACTTCGCTGACCTCGGGTGTTACCGCGATTAACTCAGATCTTTGGCGGGCCGGACACGCTACAGATCGGGTCCTGGTGTATGCCCGGGACGTCAGTCGTCGAGCACCGGGAAACGCCTCGGCGCCAGGAGCAGCAGCACCACGAAGGCCGCGGCGGCGGCGCACCCCGCCCCGAGGTACACGGCGTGCACCGCGTCCGCGATCGCGCGCCGGGTCGCCTCCGCGACCGCGCCCGCGTCCAGGCCGCGCGTCACCGAGTCCAGATCGCCCGCGCCGCCGAGGCGGGCGGCGAGCACGCTGTTGGCGACCGCACCGAACACCGAGGCGCCGATCGTCTGGCCGGTCTGGCGGCAGAAGAGGACGGACGCCGTCGTGGTGCCGCGCTCCGACCACCGCACCGTCGACTGCACGCCCACGATCAGCGGGAGCTGGAACAGACCGAGCGCGGCGCCGAGGAGCAGCATCAGCAGCGCCGGCTGCCAGGCCGAGCCCGGGTACGGCAGGAACGGGAACGCGAACAGGATCAGCGCCGCCGTCCCGATGCCGAGCATCGCCGTGTTGCGGAAGCCGATCCTGCGGTACACGTGCTGGCTCAGGGCCGCCGAAACTGGCCAGCTCAACGTCCATACGGACAGCACGAATCCGGCCGCCACCGGTGCCAGGCCGAGCACGGACTGCGCGTACGTCGGCAGGAACACGCTCGGCGCCACCATGAGGAACCCGAGCGCGCCCAGCGCCAGGTTCACCGCGGCGATCGGACGGCGGCGCCACACCCAGCCGGGGATGATCGGCTCGGCCGCCCGGCGCTCGACCGCCACCACGAGTGCGATGAGGGCAAGTCCCGTGCCGAACAGGGCGATCGACGGTGCCGACAGCCAGGGCCAGGCCACCCCGCCCTGCACCAGTGCCGTCAGCAGCACGCCCCCGCACGCGAACACCGCCAGCGCGCCCGCCCAGTCGATACGGGGGCGCCCGGCCGACTCCCGCGCCGGTTCGTGGAGATGGCGGACCACCAGCCACAACGCCAGTGCGCCGATGGGGAGGTTGACCAGGAAGATCCAGCGCCAGTCGGCGTACGCCGCCAGGACGCCGCCGAGCCCGGGGCCGGCCACCGCCGACACCGCCCAGACCGTGGAGAGCCTGGCCTGGATCCTGGGCCGCTCCTTCAGCGGGTAGAGGTCGGCCGCGAGGGTCTGCACCGTTCCCTGCAACGCCCCGCCGCCCAGGCCCTGCACGATGCGGAAGGCGATCAGCGCG
The DNA here is from genome assembly GCF_044457745.1 of Streptomyces sp. NPDC050534. Taxonomy (NCBI): domain Bacteria; kingdom Bacillati; phylum Actinomycetota; class Actinomycetes; order Kitasatosporales; family Streptomycetaceae; genus Streptomyces; species Streptomyces sp. NPDC050534. The sequence continues at coordinate 124,652 of NZ_JBITHF010000006.1, read as the reverse complement.
CCCATGTTCCAGGCCGCGGCGCACAGCAGCGAGCCGAGCAGGAAGACGGCGGCGCCCGCGACCAGGACCGGCTTGCGGCCGAAGGTGTCGGAGAGCTTGCCGTAGACGGGGAGCGTCACCGTCACGGCGAGCAGATAGCCGGAGAAGAGCCAGGAGAAGACCGAGAACCCGCCCAGGTCGCCGACGATCTGGGGGACGGCCGTGGAGACGATGGTGGCGTCCAGGGCGGCGAGCGCCATCGCCAGCATCAGCGCGGCGACGACCGCTCCCCGTCTGCGTGTGTCCTTCGGCCGCTCGTCCGCCACCGAGGCCCGTATCTCTGTGTCCCCCTGGTCCACCGGATTCCTTCCCCGTGCATCTATCTGCCGCGACCACTCTCCCACTTGAGCCTCACGCCGCGTCAGGGTGGATTGTGAGTGGGCCGGTGGGTGGACCGAACCCCTAGATCGGCTCCACCCGTCGGTGGAGCTCCCTTAGGGGTTCCTCCGTACTACGGCTCGGGGAGGGTTCGTACCGCCGGAGGACGAGAGTGCCCCGGGGCCGTCCTTAACCTGGCTTTACGCCGTCGGGGGGCGGTTCACCGAACCTGCGGGGTGGGGTTTACCCCCGGTGGAAGAGGGTGCCGGGCACCAGCGCGCCGGGCCCCTCGCCGGACCAGACTCATGGACGTACCCAGTTCTTGCGGTTCACCTGTTGCACCGACTTAGGAGACACATCATGACTTCGGCCGTAACCATTCCCAGGCACGGGGGCACTGGAGGGCGTACGGCCGTTGCCGCGCGGGCGCGGCAGGTCGTCAAGGCGTACGGGTCCGGGGAGACCCGGGTCGTCGCCCTCGACCACGTCGACGTGGACATCGCCCGCGGGCAGTTCACCGCGATCATGGGCCCCTCGGGGTCCGGCAAGTCCACCTTGATGCACTGCCTCGCCGGCCTCGACACCGTGACCTCCGGTCAGATCTACCTGGACGAGACCGAGATCACCGGACTCAAGGACAAGAAGCTCACGCAGCTGCGCCGGGACCGGATCGGGTTCATCTTCCAGGCGTTCAACCTGCTGCCGACGCTGAACGCGATCGAGAACATCACGCTGCCCATGGACATCGCCGGGCGCAAGCCCGACAAGCAGTGGCTGGCGCGGGTCGTCGACACGGTCGGGCTCTCCGACCGGCTCAGGCACCGGCCCACCCAGCTCTCCGGCGGCCAGCAGCAGCGCGTCGCCGTGGCCCGTGCGCTGGCCGCCCGGCCCGAGATCATCTTCGGTGACGAGCCCACCGGAAACCTGGACTCCCGTGCGGGCGCCGAGGTGCTGGGCTTCCTGCGCCGCTCCGTCGACGAGCTCGGGCAGACCATCGTCATGGTCACGCACGACCCCGTCGCCGCCTCGTACGCGGACCGCGTGCTGTACCTCGCCGACGGCCGGATCGTCGACGAGATGCACAGGCCGACCGCGGAAGCCGTCCTCGACCGCATGAAGGACTTCGACGCCCGGGGGCGTACGTCATGACCGTCCTGAAGACATCCATGCGCAACTTCTTCGCGCACAAGGGACGCATGGCGCTCTCGGCGATCGCCGTGCTGCTGTCGGTGGCCTTCGTCTGCGGGACGCTGGTGTTCACCGACACCATGAACACCACGTTCGACAAGCTGTTCCAGGCGACCTCCTCCGATGTGACGGTCAGCGCCAAGGGCGCCTCGGACAGCGGTGCGACCACCTCCGACAACGGCAAGCCGCCGGTCATGCCGGCCTCCGTGGTCGGCAAGGTGCGCGAGGCGCAGGGCGTGAAGTCGGCGGAGGGGACCGTCTTCTCCACCTCCGTCACCGTCGTCGACGACAAGAAGGACAACCTGTCGCCCTCCAGCGGCGCCCCGACCATCGTCGGCAGCTGGAACGGCAACGACGCCCGCACCATGAAGATCTCCTCCGGTACTGCGCCCAAGGGCCCGGCCCAGGTGATGGTCGACGCCGACACCGCCGACAAGCACCACCTGAAGCTCGGTGACGAGCTCGGTGTGATCAGCGCGGTCGGCACGCACCACGCGAAGATCTCCGGCATCGCCGACTTCCAGGTCACCAACCCCGGTGCGGCGATCTTCTACCTCGACACGAGGACCGCGCAGCAGACGCTCGTCGGCCGGACCGGTGTCTACACCAACGTCAACGTCACGGCCGCCTCCGGTGTGACCGACCCGCAGCTGAAGACGAACGTGGTCTCGGCCCTCGGCGCCGGCTACAAGGTGCAGACCGCGAAGGAGACCGCCGACGCCAACCAGAAGAGCGTCGAGGGCTTCATGAACGTCATGAAGTACGCGATGCTCGGCTTCGCCGGGATCGCCTTCCTCGTCGGCATCTTCCTGATCATCAACACCTTCTCGATGCTGGTCGCCCAGCGCACCCGCGAGATCGGCCTGATGCGGGCCATCGGTTCCTCCCGCAAGCAGGTCAACCGCTCGGTGCTGGTCGAGGCGACGCTGCTCGGCGTCTTCGGCTCGGTGCTGGGGGTCGGCGCGGGCGTCGGGCTCGCCGTCGGCCTGATGAAGCTCATGGGCCGGATGGGGATGCACCTGTCCACCAGCGACCTGACGGTCGCCTGGACGACCCCGGTGGTCGGCCTGCTGCTCGGCGTCGTCGTCACCGTCCTCGCCGCCTACCTGCCCGCCCGCCGGGCCGGCAAGGTCTCCCCGATGGCCGCGCTGCGCGACGCCGGAGCCCCCGCCGACGCGCGGGCCGGGCGGATCCGCGCCCTGGTGGGCCTGGTCCTGACCGGCGCCGGCGGCTACAGCCTCTACCTGGCCGCGGGCGTGGACAAGGCGAAGGACGGCTCGCTGTGGCTGGGCCTCGGTGTGGTCCTGACGCTCATCGGGTTCGTCGTCATCGGCCCGCTGCTCGCGGGCGGCGTGGTGCGCGTCCTGGGCGCCGTGCTGTTGCGGATGTTCGGCCCGGTCGGGCGCATGGCCGAGCGCAACGCGCTGCGCAACCCGCGCCGTACGGGTGCCACCGGCGCGGCCCTGATGATCGGGCTCGCGCTGGTCGCCTGCCTCTCGGTGGTCGGCTCCTCCATGGTCGCCTCGGCCACCGACCAGCTCGACAAGACGGTCGGCACCGACTTCATCATCCAGTCCGACAGCGGGCAGATGATCACCGCGCAGGCCGCGCAGGCCGTGAAGTCGACGCCGGGGCTGTCCCGGGTCACCGAGTACAAGACGACGACCGCCGACTACACGACGCCCGACGGCAGGACGCTCAAGGACACCGACATCACGGCGGCCGACCCGACGTACGCGACCGACCTGCGGGTCAAGACCGTCGCGGGCAACCTCAAGGACGCCTATCTGCCCGACTCGATGTCCGTGCACGAGAAGTTCGCCAAGGCCCACGGCGTCCACCTGGGCTCGAAGATCAGGATCGCCTTCAAGGACGGCGCCACCGCGAACCTGACGGTCCGCGCCATCACCAGCAACGACGGACTGATCGACGCGGGCTCGAAGTACACCGCCATTTCCACGCTCGCCAAGTACGTGCCGGCCGCCAAGATGCCGCTGGACCAGCTGGTCTTCGCCACCGCCAAGGACGGGCAGCAGGACACCGCGTACAAGTCGCTGAAGACCGCGCTGCACGACTACCCGCAGTACAAGGTGCGCGACCAGACCGACTACAAGCAGGCGCTGAAGGACCAGATCGGCCAGCTGCTGAACATGATCTACGGCCTGCTGGCACTGGCGATCATCGTCGCGATCCTCGGTGTCGTGAACACCCTGGCCCTCTCGGTGGTCGAGCGGACCCGTGAGATCGGCCTGATGCGCGCGATCGGTCTCTCCCGCCGCCAGCTGCGCCGCATGATCCGCATGGAGTCGGTGGTCATCGCCCTCTTCGGCGCCCTGCTGGGCCTCGGCCTGGGCATGGGATGGGGCGCCACGGCCCAGAAGCTCCTCGCCCTGGAGGGCCTGAAGGTCCTGGAGGTCCCCTGGCCGACCCTGATCGCCGTCTTCCTCGGCTCGGCCTTCGTCGGCCTGATCGCAGCCCTGATCCCGGCGTTCCGCGCGGGCCGCATGAACGTCCTGAACGCCATCGCCACCGAATAGGGATACGGGGGGATACGGGGGATACGGGGGGAACGGCCACCGCACACGGGGGTTGCGGGGGAGCGCCCGGCGCCGGGGAGTCTTGGGGGACTCCGCGGCGCCGGGTTCTGCTGTGGGCTTTGATGAGCGCGTACTCCTCCCAAGCCTCGCCGTCGCCGGCGCAGCGCCGGGCAGGCGGTGATCGACGTTTTCCACAGCGGCCGCGACCCCGCGGAGCGCGACGTACGCTGGAGGGACCCCCGGCCCGCAGCGCGCGTCGGGCGATTCGCGTTGCCCACCCCCGGACGAAAGCCGCCCCGAATGAGCCTGCACGGTCTGCTCGACGCCGTCGTCAAGGACACCGCCCTCGCGGAAGCCGTCAAGGCCGCAGCGGGAGCGGGCCGCATGCACGTCGACCTGGTCGGCCCCCCGGCGGCCCGCCCCTTCGCGGTGGCCGCGCTGGCCCGCGAGACCGGCCGCACGGTGCTGGCGGTGACGGCGACCGGCCGCGAGGCCGAGGACCTGGCGGCCGCCCTCAGGTCCCTGCTGCCGCCGGACGGCGTCGTGGAGTACCCCTCCTGGGAGACGCTCCCGCACGAGCGGCTGAGCCCGCGCAGCGACACCGTGGGCCGCCGGCTGGCCGTGCTGCGCCGCCTCGCCCACCCGAGCCCCGACGACCCCGAGACCGGCCCGGTCTCCGTCGTCGTCTCGCCCGTGCGCTCCGTGCTCCAGCCGCAGGTCAAGGGCCTCGGCGACCTGGAGCCGGTCGCCCTCAGGACCGGCCGGACCGCCGACCTGAACGACGTCGTGGAAGCCCTGGCCGCCGCCGCGTACGCGCGCGTGGAGCTCGTCGAGAAGCGCGGCGAGTTCGCCGTACGAGGCGGCATCCTCGATGTCTTCCCGCCCACCGAGGAACACCCCCTGCGGGTCGAGTTCTGGGGCGACGACATCGAGGAGATCCGCTACTTCAAGGTCGCCGACCAGCGCTCCCTGGAGGTCGCCGAGCACGGCCTGTGGGCGCCGCCCTGCCGCGAGCTGCTGCTGACGGACGACGTGCGCGCCCGCGCGCGTGCCCTCGCCGAACAGCACCCCGAACTGGGCGAGCTGCTGGGCAAGATCGCCGAGGGCATCGCGGTGGACGGCATGGAATCGCTGGCCCCCGTCCTCGTCGACGACATGGAGCTGCTGCTCGACGTGCTGCCCAAGGGCGCCATGACCCTGGTCTGCGACCCGGAGCGGGTACGCACGCGTGCCGCCGACCTCGTGGCCACCAGCCAGGAGTTCCTGCAGGCGTCCTGGGCCGCCACCGCGGGCGGTGGCGAGGCCCCCATCGACGTCGGCGCGGCCTCCCTGTGGTCCATCGCGGACGTCCGGGACCGGGCGCGCGAGCTGGACATGATGTGGTGGTCGGTGTCGCCGTTCGCGGCGGACGAGGAGCTGGCGGGGACGTTTGCCGCCGACGCGGCGGGCGACACTTTCAAGCTCGGCATGCACGCCCCCGACACCTACCGCGGCGACACCGCCAAGGCCCTCGCCGACACCAAGGGCTGGCTCGCCGACGGCTGGCGCACGGTCTTCGTCACCGAGGCCCACGGCCCGGCGGCCCGTACGGTCGAGGTGCTGGGCGGCGAGGGCATCGCGGCCCGCCTGGAGGCCGAGCTCGGGGAGATCGCCCCGTCCGTCGTGCACGTGGCGTGCGGCTCGATCGACTACGGCTTCGTGGACCCGGCCCTGAAGCTCGCGGTCCTGACCGAGACCGACCTGACCGGTCAGAAGGCCGCCGGCAAGGACGGCGCCCGGATGCCGGCCCGCCGCCGCAAGACCATCGACCCGCTCACCCTGGAGGCGGGCGACTACATCGTCCACGAGCAGCACGGCGTGGGCCGCTACATCGAGATGGTGCAGCGCACGGTCCAGGGCGCCACGCGCGAGTACCTGGTCGTCGAGTACGCCCCCGCCAAGCGCGGCCAGCCCGGCGACCGCCTCTACATCCCCACCGACCAGCTGGAGCAGATCACCAAGTACGTCGGCGGTGAGGCCCCGACCCTGCACCGCCTGGGCGGCGCCGACTGGACCAAGACCAAGGCGCGTGCCAAGAAGGCCGTCAAGGAGATCGCGGCCGACCTGATCAAGCTCTACAGCGCGCGCATGGCGGCCCCCGGGCACGCGTTCGGCACGGACACGCCGTGGCAGCGCGAGCTGGAGGACGCCTTCCCGTACGCGGAGACGCCCGACCAGCTCACCACCATCGCCGAGGTCAAGGACGACATGGAGAAGACGGTCCCGATGGACCGCCTGATCTGTGGCGACGTCGGGTACGGCAAGACGGAGATCGCGGTCCGCGCCGCCTTCAAGGCCGTCCAGGACGGCAAGCAGGTCGCGGTCCTCGTCCCGACGACCCTCCTGGTGCAGCAGCACTTCGGGACGTTCGGCGAGCGCTACTCCCAGTTCCCGGTCAACGTGCGGGCGCTGAGCCGCTTCCAGACCGACACCGAGGCGAAGGCCGTCCTGGAGGGGCTGCGCGACGGCTCCGTGGACGTCGTCATCGGCACCCACCGCCTGTTCTCCTCGGATACCAAGTTCAAGGACCTGGGCCTGGTCATCGTCGACGAGGAGCAGCGCTTCGGCGTCGAGCACAAGGAGCAGCTGAAGAAGCTGCGCGCGAACGTCGACGTCCTGACGATGTCCGCGACCCCGATCCCGCGCACCCTGGAGATGGCGGTCACCGGCATCCGCGAGATGTCGACCATCACCACCCCGCCCGAGGAGCGCCACCCGGTCCTCACCTTCGTCGGCCCCTACGAGGAGAAGCAGATCGGCGCGGCCATCCGCCGTGAACTCCTGCGCGAGGGCCAGGTCTTCTACATCCACAACCGGGTCGAGTCCATCGACCGCGCGGCCTCCCGCCTGCGCGAGATCGTCCCCGAGGCGCGCATCGCGACGGCGCACGGCCAGATGTCGGAGTCGGCGCTGGAACAGGTCGTCGTCGACTTCTGGGAGAAGAAGTACGACGTCCTCGTCTCGACCACGATCGTCGAGTCCGGTATCGACATCTCCAACGCCAACACCCTGATCGTGGAGCGCGGCGACAACTTCGGCCTCTCCCAGCTGCACCAGCTGCGCGGCCGCGTCGGCCGTGGCCGCGAGCGCGGCTACGCCTACTTCCTCTACCCGCCGGAGAAGCCGCTGACGGAGACGGCCCACGAGCGCCTGGCCACCATCGCCCAGCACACCGAGATGGGCGCGGGCATGTACGTGGCCATGAAGGACCTGGAGATCCGCGGCGCCGGCAACCTCCTCGGCGGCGAGCAGTCCGGTCACATCGCGGGCGTCGGCTTCGACCTGTACGTCCGGATGGTCGGCGAGGCCGTGGCGGACTACCGGGCCGCCCTGGAGGGCGGCGTCGAGGAGGAGCCGCCGCTCGAGGTCAAGATCGAGCTCCCGGTCGACGCACACGTCCCGCACGACTACGCCCCCGGCGAGCGCCTGCGCCTGCAGGCCTACCGCGCCATCGCCTCCGCCAACACGGAGGAGGACGTCAAGTCGGTGCGCGAGGAACTCGTCGACCGCTACGGCAAGTTGCCCGAGCCGGTGGAGAACCTGCTGCTGGTCGCCGGGCTGCGCATGCTGGCCCGCGCGTGCGGCGTCGGCGAGGTGGTCCTGCAGGGCAGCAACATCCGCTTCGCACCGGTGGAGTTGCGGGAGTCCCAGGAGCTGCGCGTCAAGCGGCTCTACCCGGGCGTCGTCATCAAGCCGGCCGTCCGCCAGGTGCTCGTACCGCGCCCGAAGACCGCGAAGGTGGGCGGCAAGCCGCTGGTCGGACGTGAACTGCTGGGCTGGGTCGGCGAGTTCCTGACGTCGATCCTGGGGTCGTAGGAGAACTCCCGCACGAGCCGCCGGAGTTGAGGGAAGCCGTCCGCGTGAGCATGCGCTCTGCGGACGGCTTCCGTTCTCAGGTTCGGGGAAGAGCTTCCGAGCCTCCAGACGTTACGGCTGCTCGGGCCTGTCCCGGTCCATACCCATCTGGCCCTCGATCTTCTGCTGCGCGTCGTCGACCTGGCTCTCGTACTTGTTGCCGGTCCTCTCGTTGGCCTTCTTCTCCGCCATGTCGGACGCCTGCTTGGCCTTGTCCTGCATCTGGCGGTTGCTCTTGAACCTGTCGAAGATGCCCATCCAGAGCTCCTTCCGGAATTGCCCACCCCCGACACTACGACCGAATTGCCCGGGTCGACCACTTGGGTCGGAATTGGTCTGGACCTCGTGAACGACTCCGTACGCCCTGCCGCTACGGTGTGCGCGAACTCGTACGTGGGAAGACGCCCCCTGCAGGGGGGACTTGGGCTGCAAGGGGAGGGGCGCACCGTGAGGCGTCTGAGGGGCGGAGCCGCGGCGGCCGTCGTGCTGGTGTTCGCCGTGGCCGGATGCAAGGCGGAGACGAAGGCGGGCTCCGGCGGGCCGGAGCAGACCGGGGGCGGCGGCGCCGCCCTCACGGCCGCCGAGTCGCTGACCGTGAAGGGCCGGGCGCCGAAGACGGGCTACAGCCGCGAAAGGTTCGGCACCGCCTGGGCGGACACCGACTCCAACAGCTGTGACACCCGGGACGACATCCTCAAACGGGACCTGGACGACGTGAAGTTCACCGGCGGCACCTGCAAGGTGTCGTACGGCGTCCTGACGTCGGACCCGTACTCGCGCAAGGAGGTGACCTACCGGCGCGGCCGCAGCCTCGTCGACATCGACCACCTGGTCGCCCTCTCCGACGCCTGGCAGAAGGGCGCGAAGTACTGGGACGCCGGCAAGCGCATAGCCCTGGCCAACGACCCGCTCAACCTGCTCGCCGTCGACGCGAGCACCAACCGCTCCAAGGGCGACGGCGACACCGCGACATGGGTGCCGCCCAACAAGGCCTTCCGGTGCACGTACGTCGCCGGGCAGGTCGCCGTGAAGAAGAAGTACGGGCTGTGGGTGACCGCCGCGGAGAAGGCCGCGATGGAGAAGGTCCTCAGGACGTGCCCGGGGCAGAAGCTGCCCTCCGGCGGTAACCCGACGAAGGCGCCGAGCCGCTTCCACGCGGGTTGAGCCGCGGCGCCTCAGCCGCTCAGCGCGTCCAGGTCCAGGATCTTCCCGGCGGGCTTCCGCGCCGGAACCGGCTTCTCGAAGTCGCTGAAGGTGAGGGAGCCCGGGTCCTTCGCGGTGCTGTCCAGGCGCAGCAGATACGGCTTGCCCTCGGTGGCGACGTACATCGTGTAGCGGTCCTTGCCGTCCTTCACCTTCAGGACGGCCGCCGTCGCACCGTCGACCTGCGCCGTGCCGGCCCGGGTGGCCGTGGGGTCGTCCGCACCGCCCGAGGAGCCGTCCGAACCGACGTCCTCGGCGCCGCCGAGCACCGTGTTCAGGTCGCAGAAGCTCGCGATGTCCTTGGCGTCCGAGCCCTTGGCGGACATCTTGGTCCACTTCCCGGCCAGCATGGAGACGGCCGCGTCGACGTCCGCCTTGGACTCGCCCTTGCTCTGCTCGCGCAGGAACGCCTCGTCGTACTTCATGTAGACGGTGTCGCCGGTCTTGATCAGGTCGGTCTTGCCCTGGGCGCCCATGCCGAGCGTGCCGGCGCACTCGGTCTTCTTGTTCAGGGCCATGTCGATCCGGATGGTGCCGGCGCTCTGGTCGTCCTGGACGGTGCCCTTCATCCGGAGCGAGGAGGCGCCGGTGGTGGCCTTCATGGCCCGGTCGCCGATCTCGTCCGCGCTCAGGCCCGCGAACGGCTCCTTCGGCTTGCTCGACGCGGCCGTGGCGGACGCCTTGCCGTCGGCCTTGTCCTTGCCGGACTGGCAGCCGACGAGACTCGTGGTGGCCGCGGCGACGGTGATGAGGCAGACGGCGGCAAGTGCGGTGCGACGCATGGGAGTTCCTTGGTGGGGATCGAAGTGGGTGAGGTGGGAGTCAGCCGGTCTTCTGCCAGCCGTGGCAGCCGGTCGTCTTGAAGTAGCCGTCCGAGGCGCTGATCGTGACGACGGCCGTGCCGGTCACGTTGTTGTTCGCGATGATCGAACCGAGCGAGTGCGCGGCGTCCTTGGTCCGCTCCCAGTAGCAGGAGTCGTCCGCGTTGCCGGTCGACCGGTAGGTGCCGGGCGCGATGTCCGAGCCGACTCGGAACATCCCGCCGTCGCCGGCCATCCGGGTCGCGGGCGTGCCCTTGGCCTTGAGACCGACGGCCTCCCAGTCCTTGCAGCCGCTGGACTTGAAGAGCTTGTCGGTGGCCTTGACGGTGACGTAACTGGTGCCGCTGACATTGTCGTTGGCCAGGATGGAGTCCATCTCGCCCTTGGCGTCCTTGGCCCGCTCCCAGTAGCACATGCCGTCGCTGTTGCCGGTGGTGCGGTAGGTGCCGGGCTTGATGTCCGAGCCGACCTGGAAGTCGCCGTCGCCGGCGAACGCGGCCTTCTTCGCGACGGCCCGGGTCCCGCTCTTCGCGGCCTTCTTGCCGGAGCCGGAGCCCGTGCCGGCGGCGGAGCCGGAGCCGGAGCTGTGCCGGGTGGACGCCGAGGAGTCCTTGCCGGAGCCGCCGTCGCCGTGCCCGTTGCCGCCGTTCGTCGACGCGACACCGATGATCACGACCCCCACGACGGCGCCCAGCGCGATCTTGCCCTTCATGCCCATGGCTGTGTCCCCCCTCGGACCGTGGCCGCCGCCCTTCGGCAGCCGCTCGTTCGCTGGGTCAATAACAGCAGAGCGTGTGAACCGAGTCAACACGGTTCACGGATTTGAGTACGTACACGGTCGTGAACGGGTAGATCTTGCGTGCGTCGGTATGCTCGCCTCACACACGGTGGGGACGACGAGGGGAGCCGCCGGTGCAGGACAACGCGACAGAGGTGACCGCCGCGGGAATCGCGCGGCTCGCCGGGGTCGGCCGCGCCGCCGTCAGCAACTGGCGCCGCCGCCACGCCGACTTTCCCAAGCCGGTCGGCGGCACCGAGACCAGCCCGTCCTTCGCGCTCGCCGAGGTGGAGGACTGGCTGCGCAAGCAGGGCAAACTCGCCGAGGTCCCGCTGCGGGAGCGCGTCTGGCAGCAACTCGCCGGGCACCCCGAGGGTCCCGTCACGGCACTGACCCACGCCGGCTGCGTCCTGCTGCTCATCCACGCCCGCCCCACCGTGTGGCTGGAGGTGAGCACGGGCCCGGACGATCGACTGGCCGCGATGCTGCCGGAGGCCCTGGAAGAGGTACTCGCACCACGGTTCGGCCCGACGGCCGGGACGGGAGCGGGGGGTGTGCTTGCAGGGGGAGCGGCTGCCGGCCTGGGGCCGGGGGTTGGGGCGGGGCCTGCGGCCGGCTCGGGACCGGTGTCCGGGCCGGGACCGGTCTCCGGAAAAGGCGCGTCGGCTGGGTCGGGTTCGGCGGCCGGGATGGGAGCGGCGGCGGGGGCGGAGCCTGCTGCCGGAGCGGGAGCGCCTGCCGGGACGGGGCCCGCGGTCGGAGCTGGAGCGCCGACGTGGAGGGGGCCGGTGTCCGGCTCGGGTCCGGTGTCCGGAAGGGCCGCGTCGGCTGGGTCGGGTCCGGCGGCTGTTCAGGGGCCGGTGGCCGACACGGGCGCGGCAGCCGGAATGGGACCAATGGGTGGGCGGGGAGCCGCGGCCGGAACGGAATCAGCGGCCGGGACGGGAGCCCCGGCCGGAACGGGGCCAGTGGCCGCAATGGGACCAATGGGCGGGCCGGGAGCCGCGGCCGGAACGGAATCAGCGGCCGGGACGGGAGCCCCGGCCGGAACGGGGCCAGTGGCCGCAATGGGACCAGTGGCCGGAACGGGAGCCGCAGCCGGAACGGGAGCCGCAGCCGGAACGGGAGCCGCAGCCGGAACGGGAGCGGGAGCCGGAACGGGAGCGGGAGCCGGAACGGGAGCGGGAGCCGTCGTTGTGAGCACCCCGTCCGCCGTTCACGCCCCCGCCACCGCCCAGCTCCTGCTCTCCATCCCCCTCCTGCGCGGTGTCGCCGAGCTCGCCGCCGAGATGGGGGCCCGGCAGACCTTCGAGTTCCTGCTGGGCCGGCATCTCGACGCCAACCCGCGTCAGTACACGCCGACCCCGGCCGACCTGGCGGGCCTGATGGCCGACCTCGCCGGACCCGCCCGTACCCTCCTCGACCCGGCCTGCGGTACCGGCGCCCTGCTGCGAGCCGTCGCCCCCCGCCCCGGCCAGGAGCTGTACGCCCAGGACAGCGCCCCCGAACTGGCCGCGCTCACCGCGCTCCGGCTCGCCCTGCGCACCCCGTCCACCGTGCGCGGCGCCACGGGCGACACGCTCCGCGCCGACGCCTTCCCCGACCTGCGCGCCGACGCCGTCCTGTGCCACCCGCCGTTCAACGAACGCAACTGGGGCCACGACGAACTCGCCTACGACCCCCGCTGGGAGTACGGCTTCCCGGCCCGCAACGAGTCCGAACTGGCCTGGGTGCAGCACGCCCTGGCCCGGCTGAGGGACGGCGGCACCGCCGTGCTCCTCATGCCGCCCGCCGCAGCCTCACGCCGCTCCGGCCGCCGCATCCGCGCCGACCTGCTGCGCCGCGGCGCGCTGCGCGCCGTCGTCGCCCTGCCCGTCGGCGCGGCACCGCCGTACAACATCCCCCTGCACCTGTGGGTGCTGCGGCGGCCCGAACGGGCGCCCGCGCAGCCGGAGTTGCTGCTCGTGGACACGGGGCAGCACGCCACCGAGGGGCGCGGCGGGCCCGACTGGCACGCCGTGCGCGAGAGTGTCCTCGACGCCTGGCGGGCCTACGACCGCGCGGGCACCCTGAAGGAGCGCCCGGGTCTCGCCCGTTCCCTGCCCGTCATCGACCTCCTCGACGACGACGTCGACCTCGCCCCGGCCCGGCACCTGCCGCCCCCTGCGGCCGCCGACGGGGCGGGCGCGCTCACCGCCGTACGCGAACGCCTCGGTGAGACCCTGCGGCTGACCGCCGACCTCACACCGCCGCCCGCCGATCCCGCGTCCTCGCGCTGGCCGCTCACCACGGTCGGCGAACTCGCGCGCGGGGCAGCCCTGGTGATGCGCACCGGTGGAAACGGCGGCCACGCGCGCGTGCCCGTGCTCACCGACCACGACGTCCTCGCCGGCACGGCACCCTCCGGGGCCCTGCCCGAGAGCGACGACGAGGCCGTGCTGACCGAACCGGGCGACGTGGTGGTGCCAGTGCTCGGCGGCGGCTCGGTGGCGCGTGTGATCGACGAGGCGACCGGCGGCGCCGCCCTCGGGCGCAACCTCGTGCTCCTGCGCCCCGATCCCTCGGCGCTCGACCCCTGGTTCCTGGCCGGCTTCCTGCGCGGCACCGCCAACAACCGCCAGGCCAGCAGCTACGCGTCCACGGCCACCCGCCTCGACGTGCGCCGCCTCCAACTGCCCCGGCTCCCCCTGGACGAACAGCGCCGCTACGGCGCCCGCTTCCGCGCCCTCGACGAGTTCGAGCGCGCCCTCAGACACGCGGGCCGGCTGGGGGAGCAGCTCGTACGTGGGATGTACGACGGGCTGACGGACGGGACGGTCGCGCCGGACTGAGCCGGACAACGGTTCGGTACAACCCGTGACCGGTTGTCCTTGTCGGCCTATACGCTCGGACACAGCATTTGTGTTCGTCCCATCAGGTCCCCAGGAGCAGCCATGCAGGGCCACGGCTATGCCCCGCCTCAGCAGCGTCGACCCTCCACGGCGGTGCTGGTCCTGCTGCGCGTGATCTTCGTGACGGTGGCGATCCTCAGCATCGGGTTCCTGTCATGGGTGGCGACGCTGCGGGCCGCGATCGTGACCCGCAGGCGCGCCGACTGGTGGATCTTCGGCGGCTCGCTGGCGGTCCTCGGCATCAGCTTCGGTCTGCTCGCCACCGACAACACCGATGACTTCAGCACGCCCAAGGGCAACGCGGGCATGATCATCCTGCTGCTCAACGCCGTGGCCTGCGCGGGCTACTTCCTGTACGCGGACATACGCCACTTCCGGCCGTATCCCGCCGGCTACGCGGCACCTCCGGCCCAGGGCCTGGGTTACGGCTACCCGCAGCCCCCGTCGCCGTACGCGGCCACCGTCCCGCAGACGCCGGTGACCCCCGCCCCCGTGCCGCCACCCCCACCGCAGCGCCCCGCCCCGGCCCGTATCGACCAGGTGCGCGCGGAACTCGACGAACTCAGCGATTACTTGCGCAAGCACCCCGGCGACCACGAGGGCGGAAGGTGACCGTGACGACGGGGCGTGTCGTCGCCGGCCGGTACGCGCTGTCCACGCTCATCGGACAGGGCGGCATGGGCCAGGTGTGGACGGCCTACGACCAGCGGCTCGACCGGCGCGTGGCGGTGAAGCTGCTGCGCCCCGACAAGGTGGCGGGCCAGGAGGCGGACGAACTGCGCCGCCGGTTCGTGCGCGAGTGCCGGGTGACCGCACAGGTCGACCACCCCGGCCTGGTCACGGTGCACGACGCGGGCAGCGAGGGCGAGGAGCTGTTCCTCGTCATGCAGTACGTCGACGGCGCCGACCTCTCCGACCACCTCGCCGAGCACGACCCGTACCCCTGGCAGTGGGCCGTGGCGGTCGCCGCGCAACTGTGCGCCGTGCTCAGCGCGGTGCACGCCGTGCCGATCGTCCACCGCGACCTCAAGCCGCGGAACGTCATGGTGAAGCAGGACGGCACGGTCACCGTCCTCGACCTCGGCGTCGCCTCCGTGATGGACACCGACACCACGCGCCTGACCCACACCGGCTCGCCCATCGGCTCGCCCGCCTACATGGCGCCCGAGCAGGCGATGGGCGGCGCGGTCGGCCCGTACACCGACCTGTACGCGCTGGGTGTGCTGCTGCACGAACTCCTCAGCGGCGACGTCCCGTTCGCGGGCTCCACGGCGCTCGGCGTGCTGCACCGGCACCTGTACGAGCCGCCGGTCCCCGTGCGCCGGCTGCGCCCCGAGGTGCCCGAGGCCCTCGAGGCGCTCGTCCTGCGCCTGCTCGCCAAGGACCCGCAGCACCGCCCCGCCTCCGCGCAGGAGGTCTACGAACACCTGGAGCTGCTCCTGCCCGCGCGCGGGACGCCCACCGGTGCGCCTCTCGATCCCACGCGTCCCTTTCTGCGCCCGCACGCCCCCTGGCCGGACCGCGCCCGCACACCCGCGCCCCAGCCGGCCCCGGCCTCGGCGGCGGTGGAGAAGGCGGAGAAGCCGGACGTCGCCCACGCCGTCGACGAGGTCAAGCGCCTGCTCGGCGAGGGCCGCATCACCCAGGCCGTCGACATCCTCGGGGCGATCCTGCCCGCCGCCGCCGAACAGCACGGCGAGCACTCGCCGGTGGTCCGCACGCTGCGCAAGCAGTACGCGGCGACCCTCATGGACGACGGCCAGTACCGGCGCGCGCTGCCCGAACTGCGCCGCCTCGCCGACGAGCGCGCCGCCGAGGCCGGCCAGGCCGACCCCCAGTCGCTCCGCTTCCGCTACGAGGCCGCCCAGTGCCTGGAGTCCCTCGGCGAGCCGGCGGCCGCGCTGGCCGAATACCGGGCGCTGCTGCCGTACTACGAGAACCAGTACGTGGCCGGCGACCCCGAGCTCTCCCACGACGTCCGCCGCCGCATCGGCCACCTCCTGCTCGCCCTGGGCGACCGGGCCGCCGCCCATGACACCCTCGCCCGCCTGCTGATGGACGTGGAGCGACTGCGCGGCCCCGGCCACCCGCTCGCGGTGGAGGTCCGGCGGACACTGCAGTGGCTGGGACAGGTGCGCGGCTAGTTTTTGCCGATCCCTGGGAGACATTTGTGATCTTCAGGGGTTTGTGTTTCCCGAACGCATGATCGGCGCGGGATAGGTTGCGGTGCGTTTTCGCCACGCGAAGTACAACCAGGGGTGGGGTATTCATGGCCGTTCACCGGCAGTCGAAGAAGCGCAGATACATCACGTGGGGCGTCGCCGGTGCCGCCGCCGTCGCCGGAGCCGGCCTCGCCGCGCAGTCCTCCATGGCCGCGACCACCTGGCCCGCGCAGAAGACGTACACCGGCCGCGCCTTCGACACCTGCGCCGCCCCGTCCCTCTCCGCGATGAAGGCCTGGCACACCGGCTTCTACGGCGCCGCCGCCGTCTACGTCGGCGGCAAGAACCGCGGCTGCTCCCAGCCCAACCTCACCGCGTCCTGGGTGAAGTCGGTCAGCACGGTCGGCTGGAAGCTCATCCCGATCTACGTCGGCGCCCAGCCGCCCTGCCAGTCCGGCTCCAGCCCCGAGAAGATCACCGCCACCACGGCCGCCTCCCTCGGCAAGACCGACGCCGACGACGCCGTCTCCAAGTCCTCCGCGCTCGGCCTGAAGGCCGGCAGCCCGATCTACCTGGACATGGAGTCGTACGACATCACGAACACGTCGTGCAACAACGCCGTGCTCACCTACGTGCGCGCCTTCGACAAGGAGCTGCGCGCCAAGGTGTACCGGGCGGGCTACTACGGCTTCACCAGCTCCAGCGCGAAGGCGATCGCCAACGCCACGGACAAGACCGACCTGCCGGGCAACCTCTGGTACGCCCTGTGGGACAAGCAGAACACCACGACCGCGGACTGGCCGTTCGGCTCGACCCAGTACACCGACCACAGCCGCGGTCACCAGTACATCGTCAACAGCAAGGAGACGCGGAACGGTTACACGATCACCGTGGACCGGGACGCCTGGGACGCGCCGGTGGCCATCACGGGCTGACGCGTACGCGCGCGTGCACGCCCCCGCAGGGTGACGGTGCCCGAAGTCGCGGTGAATCGTTGGTCGAATGGGTTGGCCAGAGCTTGGCCGCTGCATACCATCGATCACCGCAAGACTTTGTGCACCGTCGCACAATCTCCTCGGGAGGCTTCCTTGCACCGCCGCCGTCGCTCCGCGCTCGTCCTCACCGCCGCGATCGCCGCCGCGGCTCCCCTGCTCACCGCCTGCGGAAGCGACGCGCATCCCGGCGCGGCCGCCGTGGTCGGCGGGCAGCGGATCACCGTGGCGCAGCTGCAGAACCGAGTGAGCGAGGTGCGCACGGCACAGCGCGCGGCCGTCAAGGACGACGCCCAGTACAAGCAGGCCGTGACGCAGACCAGCACCCTCACCCGCGACACCCTGCACAGCATGGTCCTCGACCGGGTGCTGCACCGGGCCGCCCAGGACGCGGACATCACGGTCACGCCCAAGGAGATCCAGCAGATGCGCACCGGCCTGGAACAGCAGGTCGGCGGTGCCAAGGCGCTCGAGACCGCCTGGCTCCAGCAGTACGGCGTCGCGCCGCAGCGCCTGGAGGACAACCTGCGCCTCCAGCTGGAGGCGCAGAAGCTCGCCCAGAGCCTCGGCACCGACACCAGCAAGCCGCCCTTCTGGAACGCCCTCTCCAAGGCGTCCAAGGAACTCAAGGTCGACCTGAACCCGCGCTACGGCGCCTGGGACGTCCAGCAGAGCAGCCGCGTCGACGCGAAGACGCCGTGGGTGCGCGAGGTCACGACGTCGGGAACGCAGCAGTCGGCGTAGCCGGGTTACGTTCGGTTCGTGAACGCAACCAGCTCCGAAGAGGCTCCCGGCCGCATCGTCCTGCTCACCACCAGCCACCGCGTGGCGCCCGGCCTGCTGTCCTGGCCCGCCTGGCAGGCGCTGCACGCCGCCGACCTCGTGCTGTGCGCGGACGGCGCGCATCCGCAGCTGCCGTATCTGCGCGAGGCCGGGACGGCGGTCGCCGAGGACGCGCCCACCGCCGAGGAACTGGTCGCCGCCTGCAGCGGCGGGCGCACGGTCGTCGTCGTGGCGACGGGCGAGGGCGAGCCGGCGCTCACCGACGGCCTGGCGCGCCTCGCGGGCTCCGGACGTGTGCGGATGCCGGAGCTGGAGCTGCTCCCCGCCTCCTACGACCTGCCGGGCGCCCGCCTCCTCGACCTCGTCCAGGTCATGGACCGGATCCGCGCAGAGTGCCCGTGGTCCTCGCAGCAGACCCACAAGGGCCTGGCGAAGTACGGCATCGAGGAGGCGTACGAACTCGTCGAGGCGATCGAGGACGGCGACCGCGACGAACTGCGCGAGGAACTCGGCGACGTCCTGCTCCAGGTGGTCTTCCACTCCCGTATCGCCGAGGAGGACCCGGACACGCCCTTCTCCATCGACGACGTCGCCGCCGGCATCGTCACCAAGCTCATCCACCGCCACCCCCATGTCTTCGGGGACGAGACCGCCTCGACGCCCGAGGAGGTCAAGGAGCACTGGCTGCGCACCAAGGCGGTGGAGAAGCAGCGCGCCTCGGTCACGGAGGGCGTCCCCCTGGGGCAGCCGGGCCTGGCCCTCGCCGCGAAGCTGGCCTCCCGCACCCGGACGGCGGGCCTCGACGTGCCCCTTCCCCGATCGGAGGGCATCGGCTACGAGTTGCTGGCCATGGCGGTACGCGCAGAGTCCGACGGCGTAGATCCGGAGGCGGCGCTGCGTGCGGCGGCCCGCGCCTACCGCGACGCGATCAGGCGGGCGGAGGACGGCACCCGGTCCTAGGACGGGGTGAACCGCACCGGCAGCTCCCGCAGCCCCCGCATGATGAGTCCGCCGCGCCAGCGCAGGTCGGCCGGGTCGGCGGCGAGTTCGAGGTCGGGGAGGCGGCGCAGGAGGGTCTCCAGCGCGGTCCGGGCCTCCAGACGGGCCAGGGGGGCGCCCAGGCAGTAGTGGATGCCGTGGCCGTAGCCGAGGTGCTGGTTGTCGCGGCGGGCGAGGTCGAGGGTGTCCGGCCCGGTGAAGCGGGCGGGATCGCGGTCCGCCGCGGCGAGGACCACCAGCACGGGGTCGCCGGTGGCGATGGGCTGCCCGCCGATGGTGAGGGGCTCGGTGGCGAAGCGCCAGGTGGCCAGTTCCACGGGGCCGTCGTAGCGCAGCAGTTCCTCCAGACCGGTGTCCAGCAGCTCCGTCTCACCGCGCTGGAGCGAGGCCTGGAGCCGGGCCCGCTGCCCGGGGTTGCGCAGCAGCGCGTACGTGCCGTTGCCGATGAGGTTGATGGTGGTCTCGAAGCCGGCGAAGAGGAGCACGAAGCACATCGCGGCGGCCTCGTTCTCGGTGAGGTGCTCGCCGTGGTCGGAGGCGCGGATGAGGCCCGAGATCAGGTCCTCGCCGAGGTCGCCGCGCTTGCGGTGGATGAGTTCGGCGAGATAGCCGCGGATCTTCTTCACCGAGCGGGCCACCCCGCCGCGCGGCCCCCCGCCGTGCCGGATCATCATCCCCGCCCAGTCCCGGAAGTCGTCCTGGTCCTCGCGCGGGACGCCGAGCAGGTCGCAGATGGCGTAGATGGGGAGGGGGAAGGCGAACTCGTGGATCAGGTCGGCCTCGCCCCGCGCCGCGAAGCGGTCGATGAGACCGTCCGTCAACTCCTGCACCCGGGGCGTGAATTCCGCCACCCGGCGCGGGGTGAACGCCTTGGAGACGAGACGGCGCAGCCGGGTGTGGTCCGGCGGGTCGATGTTGAGCAGATGCGTCATCAGGTTGGCGCTGCGCTCGCCCGGGATGCCGGTCCGGCTCTTGCCCTGCGCGTCCTCGGCATGATGGTCGGGGTTCTTCGACAGCCGCCCGTCCGCGAGCGCCTGACGTGCGTCGGCGTAGCGGGTGACCAGCCAGGCCTCGACCCCGCTGGGCAGTTTCGTCCGGTGGACGGGGGAGTGCTCGCGCAGCCAGGCGTAGGCCGGGTACGGGTCCGAGGCGAATTCCCAGGTGAAGAGTTCGGGGCCGGGGTTCGGAACGTTCACAGCACGACCGTATCGGCACCGGCCGACGCTCGTGCCGCCGCCCGGAACCGGTCAAAGATGACACGCCTTCAACTATGTGATCTTCACGTGATCTGCGCGGCATTAACTTGTGACAAGTGATCGTCAGCCGATACGTTCACCCACCAGTGCGCTGTGCCGAGCATCATGCGCCGCGCCGGTCAACCCTGTCTCCGAAAGGCCTCTGCATGCTCTCCGGGAACGGTCGACACCGTCGCCCCCGCCAGGCTCCCGCCCTCATCGTCGCGGCCGGTGTGACCGGCTCCGCGATCGCCATCCCGCTCCTCGCCGCCTCCGGCGCGAGCGCCGCCGACGGCGGCAGCACGTGGGACAAGGTGGCGCAGTGCGAGACCGGCGGAGCCTGGAGCCAGGACAGCGGCAACGGCCGCTACGGCGGCCTTCAGCTGAGCCAGGACGACTGGGACACGTACGGCGGTCTCGACTACGCCGCCCGGCCCGACCTGGCCAGCCGCAACCAGCAGATAGCCGTCGCCCAGAAGGTCCTGGCGGACCAGGGCGTGGGCGCCTTCCACACCTGCGGCCTGACCACCGGGCTGAGCAAGGACTCGGACTCGGCGGACATCGACACCGGTGTGCTGGACGGCGGTACCGACTCGTCCGACTCCGGGACGTCCGGCTCCCTCGGTCTGTCCAACTCCTCGGGCAACTCGTCCGATGAGTCCTCTTCGTCGGATTCGTCCGCGGATGCGTCGGCGGACCCGTCCGTCAGTCCGTCCTCGTCGGCCTCCACCGACAAGACGGACAACTCCACCGAATCCGAGACGTCCGCCTCGCCGTCCAAGTCCCCGTCCCACCGCGCCCCGAGCGCCTCGCGGGGGAGTGACGGCTCACGTGCGGACCGGACGAAGACGGATGACTCGGACAACTCCGGGCAGTCCGCGGGCTCTTGGAGCCTGGTCGACACCGGCGCGCTCGGCGGCGGCCGTCACCGTGGCGCGAGCGCCGACGAGACCAAGACCGACGGCGGCGCGGGCGGCACCTACACGGTCCACGCCGGCGACACCCTCGCGTCCATCGCCGACTCCCGTGACGTGAGCGGTGGATGGCGTGCGCTGTACGCCGAGAACAAGAAGGCCATCGGCAGCGACCCGAACCAGATCGTGGCCGGTCAGACCCTGCGACTCGGTAGCGAATAGGGCGAAAACCAACGGGAGTTCACGTCACGCTTCGCTCCGGAATGTCCGGTTTGGTGAAAGTGTGGGATGAGTCTCAGAAGCCCTGATCGTCTTTGAATTTCCGCGGATCGCGTGTCTACGGTCTTCATCGCTCGTCACCACGAGCCCCGTCTGCCGCAACGCCGAATCCTGCCAGCGGCCGTACGGGAACAGTCGTCGCGTCAAGCGCCGTAGGCAGGAGCGGGGGACCCAAGGTAAGTGCCCCACCGGGAAGTTGCCGGTGGCGGCTAGGGGTGTAGCCGTGCCGAGCGAGAGCGAGGCACGACCGGGCAACTCAACCGGCCCGAACCCGACAGCTCACCTCGCAGGCGTCGGTGAGGGGATCAACCATGCTGTTTTCCGGTCAGGGCAAGCACCGTCGTCCTTCCAAGGCCACCCGGGTCGCCGCGTTCGCCGGCATCACCGGTGTCGCCATCGCCGCCCCGCTGATGGCGGCGGGCAACGCCTCCGCCGCGACCGCCTCCGAGTGGGACACGGTCGCCCAGTGCGAGTCGGGCGGCAACTGGTCCATCAACACCGGCAACGGCTACTACGGTGGTCTGCAGTTCTCCGCCTCCACCTGGGCCGCGTACGGCGGCACCGCCTACGCCGCGCAGGCCAACCAGGCCAGCAAGTCGCAGCAGATAGCCGTCGCCGAGAAGGTTCTCGCCGCCCAGGGCAAGGGCGCCTGGCCGGTCTGCGGCACAGGCCTGTCCGGTGCCGCCTACAACGGTGCCGCCGCCTCGAAGCCGAGCACCACCACCCACTCCGACTCGCAGGCCGCCTCCCGCTCCTCCGAGCGCCCGGCCGCGAAGTCGCAGAAGACCCAGAAGACCGTCACCACCCCGACCGGCAAGAAGGTCAAGAAGGGCGACGGCGAGTACAAGGTCGTCAAGGGTGACACCCTGAGCTCCATCGCCACGAAGCACCACGTCGCGGGCGGCTGGTCGAAGCTGTTCAAGCTGAACAAGGACATCGTCCAGGACGCCAACCTGATCTACCCGGGCCAGCAGCTGCACCTCAAGTGACAGCGGGCCGGTAGCCGGACCACAGCGCCCTGACAGCCGTGTCCTCCACCATGGAGGGCACGTGAGGTCCGCCCCCGTCCCCACGGTCTCCCCGCCCCGGTGCGTGTTCCCCCGTACGCACCGGGGCGGGGCTTTTTGTGCCCGCGCGCGCAAGTGCTTCCGTGCCGGTTTTTGTTCCGTTCGGAAACAATTTACTCTCGGTTCTGCTCAAGGGGTGGGCGACCGGCTGGCCGATCGGCCTCGGGCGGTTAGGCTCGTCTCGCAGAGCCACCGCGCTACTGCAGTAGCCGCGTCACATCCAAGAAGGAGATGCTCGTGCCGTCCATCGACGTCGTCGTAGCCCGGGAAATCCTCGACTCGCGAGGGAACCCCACCGTCGAGGTCGAGGTCGGCCTCGACGACGGCAGCACGGGTCGTGCCGCCGTCCCGTCCGGCGCCTCCACGGGTGCCTTCGAGGCCATCGAGCTCCGCGACGGCGACCCCAACCGCTACCAGGGCAAGGGCGTCGAGAAGGCCGTCCTCGCCGTGATCGAGCAGATCGGCCCGGAGCTGGTCGGCTACGACGCCACCGAGCAGCGCCTGATCGACCAGGCGATGTTCGACCTGGACGCCACCGACAACAAGGGCTCGCTCGGCGCCAACGCCATCCTCGGCGTCTCCCTCGCCGTCGCCCACGCCGCCTCCGAGGCCAGCGACCTGCCGCTCTTCCGCTACCTCGGCGGCCCGAACGCGCACCTGCTGCCGGTGCCGATGATGAACATCCTGAACGGCGGCTCGCACGCCGACTCCAACGTGGACATCCAGGAGTTCATGATCGCCCCGATCGGCGCGGAGTCCTTCTCCGAGGCGCTGCGCTGGGGCACCGAGGTCTACCACACCCTCAAGAAGGTGCTGAAGAGCAAGGGCCTGGCCACCGGCCTCGGCGACGAGGGCGGCTTCGCCCCGAACCTCGGCTCCAACCGCGAGGCCCTCGACCTCATCCTCGAGGCCATCAAGGAAGCCGGTTACGCCCCCGGCGAGCAGATCGCCCTCGCGCTCGACGTCGCCGCCTCCGAGTTCTACAAGGACGGCAAGTACCTCTTCGAGGGCAAGGAGCGCTCCGCCGCCGAGATGACGGAGTACTACGAGGAGCTCGTCGCGGCCTACCCGCTCGTCTCCGTCGAGGACCCGCTGTTCGAGGACGACTGGGCCGGCTGGAAGGTCCTCACCGACAAGCTCGGTGACAAGGTCCAGATCGTCGGCGACGACCTGTTCGTCACCAACCCGGAGCGCCTGGCCCGCGGTATCGAGGACGGCGCCGCCAACGCGCTGCTCGTCAAGGTCAACCAGATCGGCTCGCTGACCGAGACCCTGGACGCCGTGGAGCTGGCCCAGCGCAACGGCTTCAAGTGCATGATGTCCCACCGCTCCGGCGAGACCGAGGACGTCACCATCGCCGACCTCGCCGTCGCCACCAACTGCGGCCAGATCAAGACCGGCGCCCCGGCCCGCTCCGAGCGCGTCGCCAAGTACAACCAGCTGCTGCGCATCGAGGAGATCCTCGACGACGCCGCGGTGTACGCCGGCCGCAGCGCGTTCCCCCGCTTCAAGGGCTGAGCACCCCCAAGGTCTGACCCTTCCGGGGTCAAGCCCTAGCCAGTCGTACGTACGTCCCCGTACCGGTCCCGTACCGTGTGCGGGGACGTACGCACGTGTGACCGGGAGGCGCGGACATGGCCGTGAAGGACCGGGACCGGTTCTCGACCGCGACCAGGATCAAGCTGCTCGGCGAGCAGACGGCGGCCCGTGTCTACCGTTCCCAGACCAAGCGGCAGGCCCGCCGCTCGCGTCTGACCGGCCGCGCGGCCCTGCTCGCCCTGGTCGTGTGCTCCCTGGTCGTCGCCCTCGCGTATCCCATAAGGCAGTACGTCTCCCAGCGCTCCCAGATCTCCGATCTCCAGCGGCAGAAGGAGCAGGCCCGGGAGCGGGTCGAGCAGCTGCGCGACCTCAAGGCGCGCTGGCAGGACGACTCCTACGCCGAGCAGCAGATCCGGCAGCGGCTGCACTATGTGATGCCGGGCGAGACGGGCTACGTCGTCATCGACCCGAACGCGGCCAAGCAGTCGCGGTCCGAGCTGGGTGCGGCCGACCGCCCCTGGTACACCAACGTCTGGGACGACGTCGACAAGTCGGACGCCGCCGGCCGGTGAACCGACGCCTCCGACCGGTGCACCGGTGCCCCCTGCCGGTGAACCGCTGAACAAGTAGAAAGACAGGCATGGAAACGCCCCCGCCGCCCACCCCGCGCACCGAGCCCACCGCCGCGGACGTCGAAGCCTTCAAGCAGCAGCTCGGGCGGCCGCCGCGCGGGCTGCGGGCGATCGCGCACCGCTGCCCCTGCGGGCAGCCGGACGTCGTCGAGACCGCGCCGCGGCTGCCCGACGGCACGCCCTTCCCGACGACGTACTACCTGACCTGCCCGCGCGCCGCCTCCGCGATCGGCACGCTGGAGGCCAACGGCGTCATGAAGGAGATGACCGAACGGCTGCAGACCGACCCGGAACTGGCCGCCGCCTACCGCGCCGCGCACGAGGACTACCTCGCGCGCCGCGACGCCATCGAGGTCCTGGAGGGCTTCCCGAGCGCGGGCGGCATGCCGGACCGGGTGAAGTGCCTGCACGTACTGGTCGGCCACTCCCTGGCCGCCGGCCCGGGCGTCAACCCGCTCGGCGACGAGGCCATCGCGATGCTGCCGGAGTGGTGGCGCAAGGGCCCGTGCGTGCAGCCGCTCTCCGCACCCGACCCGGCGGACGAACACCCCGGCGAGGAGGGCGAGGTGGCGGACCCCACCGCGATCCGCAGCGGCTTCTTCGCCCACGCCCCGCTGGTGCCCGCGGGGTTCACCCGGGTCGCCGCCATCGACTGCGGTACGAACTCCATCCGGCTGCTCGTCGCGGACGTGAACCCGGCCGGCGGTGAACTGCTGGAGCTGGACCGGCGCATGACGATCGTGCGGCTCGGCCAGGACGTGGACCGCACCGGCCGGCTGGCCCCGGAGGCGCTGGAGCGGACCTTCGCCGCGTGCCGCCAGTACGCGGAGGTGATCCGTGAACTCGGCGCCGCCAAGGTCCGGTTCGTGGCCACCTCGGCCTCCCGGGACGCCTCGAACCGCGACGACTTCGTCCGCGGCGTCGTGGACATCCTCGGCGTCGAGCCCGAGGTCGTCTCCGGCGAGCAGGAGGCGGAGTACTCCTTCACCGGCGCGACCAAGGAGCTGACCGGCGACGACGGGCCGGCCAGGCCCTATCTCGTCGTGGACATCGGCGGCGGGTCCACCGAGTTCGTCGTGGGCGACGAGCATGTGCGCGGGGCGCGCTCGGTCGACGTCGGCTGCGTCCGGATGACCGAGCGGCACCTCGTCCGGGACGGCGTCGTCACCGACCCGCCCACCGAGGAGCAGATCGCGGCCATGCGGGCCGACATCGAGCGGGCCCTCGACCTCGCCGAGGAGACCGTCCCGTTGCGCGAGGCGCGCACGCTGGTCGGGCTCGCGGGGTCGGTCACCACCGTGTCGGCGATCGCGCAGGAGCTGCCCGAGTACGACTCGGAGCGCATCCACCACTCCCGGGTCCCGCGCGAGAAGGTCCGCGAGATCACCGAGTGGCTGCTGCACTCCACCCACGCCGAGCGCGCGGCCGTCCCCTCCATGCACCCCGGGCGCGTCGACGTCATCGCGGCTGGCGCCCTGGTGCTGCTCTCGATCATGGAGCGGACCGATGCGGAGGAGGTCGTGGTGAGCGAGCACGACATCCTCGACGGCATCGCGTGGTCGGTGGCGTAGGTCTCCTTCGTTACTGATCAGTAGCTCTCGGACGAGCAGGTCGGATAGCGTATGAGCGAGTCCGAGGGGCCTTTCGGGGCCTCTCGGCGACGCGCCGCCGACGAAGTTCGTGAAGTTCTTCACAAGGAATTCCGCCTCGTGGAAGCACGAAAAGCGCCCCGCTTGAGCTTTTCGGGGGTCAACAGGCCCTTGAACGTGTTCAATCGGGGCAGATGAGGGCGTCGTGAGAGGGTCTTCCGGAGGTGTGTTTCGGAGGGCTCACGGCGGTCGCTCAGGGACGGAGAGCCAGCTCACGCGGCATTGACAACGGGACGTACCGCCCCGGCGCACCTCGCCGCGGAATGCCGGATGCAAGGCGGGTCGCGGAGGATAACACAGCCCCTGTCGATGCTTGTGAAGGGGCGCACGAGCCCACCCCCTGAGGCAGGTGGATACTCGATGGCATGAGCACCACGGAGCGTCCCAGGATCCTCGTAGTAGGCGGTGGGTACGTAGGCCTGTACGCAGCTCGGCGCATCCAGAAGAAGATGCGCTACGGCGAGGCGACCGTCACGGTCGTCGACCCCCGGTCGTACATGACCTACCAGCCCTTCCTTCCCGAAACCGCCGCCGGCAACATCTCCCCGCGCCACGTCGTCGTCCCGCTGCGACGCGTGCTGCCGAAGGCGGAGGTTCTCACCGGCCGGGTCACCACCATCGACCAGGACCGCAAGGTCGCCACGATCGCCCCGCTGGTCGGCGAGGCGTACGAGCTGCCCTTCGACTACCTGGTGATCGCGCTCGGCGCGGTCTCCCGCACCTTCCCGATCCCCGGCCTCGCCGAGCAGGGCATCGGCATGAAGGGCATCGAGGAGGCCATCGGCCTGCGCAACCACGTCCTCGAGCAGCTGGACAAGGCCGACTCCACCGATGACGAGGAGATCCGCCGCAAGGCCCTCACCTTCGTCTTCATCGGCGGCGGCTTCGCCGGTGCGGAGACCATCGGTGAGGTCGAGGACCTGGCCCGCGACGCGGCCAAGTACTACAAGAACGTGTCCCGCGAGGACATGCGCTTCATCCTCGTCGACGCCGCCGACAAGATCCTGCCCGAGGTCGGCCCGAAGCTGGGCTCCTACGGCAAGGAGCACCTGGAGAGCCGCGGTGTGGAGATCTACCTCTCCACCTCGATGGACTCCTGCGTCGACGGCCACGTCGTGCTGAAGAACGGCCTCGAGGTCGACTCCAGCACCATCGTCTGGACGGCCGGCGTCAAGCCGAACCCGGTCCTGTCCCGCTACGGCCTGCCGCTCGGCCCCCGCGGTCACGTCGACTGCGCCCCGACCCTCCAGGTCAAGGGCACCGACTACATCTGGGCCGCCGGCGACAACGCCCAGGTCCCGGACCTCGCCGGCCGCAAGGCGGGCAACGAGAACGCCTGGTGCCCGCCGAACGCCCAGCACGCGCTGCGCCAGGCCAAGGTCCTCGGCGACAACGTGATCTCCGGTATGCGGGGCTTCCCGCAGAAGGACTACTCGCACGCCAACAAGGGCGCGGTGGCCGGACTCGGCCTCCACAAGGGCGTCGCGATGATCGTCATGGGCAAGATGAAGATCAAGCTCAAGGGCCGGCTGGCCTGGTACATGCACCGCGGCTACCACGGCATGGCGATGCCGACCTGGAACCGCAAGGTCCGCGTCTTCGCCGACTGGACCCTCGGCATGTTCCTCAAGCGCGAGGTCGTCTCCCTCGGCGCGATGGAGCACCCGCGCGAGGAGTTCTACGAGGCCGCCAAGCCGGTGCCGGCGGCTCAGCCGGAGAAGGCCAGGACCGAGGCCAAGGCTTCCTGACCGCATCGGTCGCCGAACGAACCGAAGGACCTCCCGCCATCCGTGGTGCGGGAGGTCCTTCGGCGTTTCCGGGCGTCGCGCCGACCAAATAGATGGGTACTGCATGCATTTTGCTCACTCGTAACGCGCATGGGGGACTGCGCAAGGCCCCGTCAGGTGTTTACGTGGTGTTGGGACATTCCGGGATCGCTGTCACGGAGGTGTGCGCCATGGCTGACGCCGCGCTGCGGCTGAAGAGCCTCGTCGAACAGTTGCTGGGGGTGCCGTTGCCGGTGCGCATCCGCGCCTGGGACGGTTCGCAGGCGGGGCCGCCGGGTGCACCCGCGCTGGTCGTGCGGAACCGCCGGGCCGTGCGCCGGCTGCTGTGGAAGCCGGGCGAACTGGGCCTGGCCCGGGCCTGGGTGGCCGGCGACCTGGACTTCGAGGGGGATCTCTACACCACCCTCGACCTGATGTCATCGCTGGTGTGGGAGCGCGGCGAGGACTCCAGGACCCTGCTCCAGGCGCTCAGGGACCCGCAGGTGCGCGCCGCCGCGCGCGGCCTGGTGAAGGTGGCCGGGCTGCCGCTGCCGCCCGCCCCGCCGCGCGAGGAGGTCCGCCGGGCCCGCAGGCATCTGCACACCAAGCGCAGCGACAGACGGGCCATCAGCCACCACTACGACGTCGGCAACGACTTCTACGAGATCGTGCTCGGACCCTCCATGGTGTACTCGTGCGCCTACTGGCGGGAGGGCGGCACCCTGGAGGAGGCCCAGCGCGACAAGCTGGAACTCGTCTGCCGCAAGCTCGACCTGACGCCCGGTAAGCGGCTGCTCGACGTCGGCTGCGGCTGGGGTTCCATGGCCATCCACGCGGCACGTGAGCACGGCGTGAGCGTCGTCGCCGTGACGCTCTCCCACGAGCAGGCCGCCTACGCCCGCAAGCGCGTCGCCGACGAGGGGCTGACCGACCGGGTGGAGATCCGGGTGCAGGACTACCGGGACGTCGCCGACGGGCCGTACGACGCCATCTCCTCCATCGGAATGGCCGAACACGTCGGCGCGGAGCGGTACTTGGAGTACGCCCAGGACCTGCACAGCCTGCTGCGCCCCGGCGGGCGGCTGCTCAACCACCAGATCGCCCGCAGGCCGCAGCGCGACGAATCGGCGTACGACGTCGACGAGTTCATCGACGCGTACGTCTTCCCGGACGGTGAGCTCGCCCCGATCGGCACCACCGTCACCCAGCTCGAACGCGCCGGGTTCGAGGTGCGCGACGTCGAGTCGCTCCGTGAGCACTACGCCCTCACCCTGCGCCGCTGGGTCGCCAACCTGGAGGTGGAGTGGGCGCGTGCGATGCGGCTGACCAGCCCGGGGCGCGCCCGCGTCTGGCGGCTGTACATGGCCGCGTGCGCGCTCGCCTTCGAGCGCAACCGCATCGGCATCAACCAGGTGCTGGCCGTGAGGACGCCGGAGGGCGGCGCGTCGGGGATGCCGCTGCGGGCCCGTACGTGGGGTGCGCAGGAGGCGTAGGAGCACGTACGAAGGGGCCCCGTCCGGTGACCGGACGGGGCCCCGACTGCCTTAGGGCTACTCCGACTTGATGGCAGCCAGCATGTTCAGGCGGGCCGCCCGGCGGGCCGGCCACAGGGCCGCGAGGACGCCGACCGCCGCGGCCAGGAGGAGGAAGACCCCCATCCTCGTCCAGGGCAGGACCAGTTCGTACGTCGCCATCTTCGTGCCCAGCAGCTCGCCGGCCGCCCAGCCGAAGAAGACGCCCAGGCCGATGCCGAGCACGCCGCCGAACAGGGAGATCACCAGGGACTCCAGGCGGACCATGCGCTTGATGCCCTTGCGGTCCAGGCCGATCGCGCGGAGCATGCCGATCTCCTGCGAGCGTTCGAAGACCGACATGGCCAGGGTGTTGATGACACCGAGGACCGCGACGATCACCGCCATGGCGAGCAGGCCGTAGAGCATGTTCAGCATCAGCGTGAACATCTTCGCGATGTCGTCGGAGAGGTCCTGCTTGCTCTGGACCTTGATGGCCGGATTGGTGCCGAGGGCCTTCTCCAGCTTGTCCTTGGTCGCGCCGGACGCGCCGTCCGCCGTCTTCACCAGGACCTGCATGTCGCCCGGGTCGGTCATGTGCGGGGTGACGGTGGCGCTGTCGACCAGGATGCCCCGGATGAGCTCGTTGCCCTCGTACACCCCGGAGACCGTCAGGGGAGTCGACTTCCCGTCCTCGTAGTGCGCGGTGAAGCTCGAACCCTCCTTCCAGCCATGGGACTTGGCCGTGTCCTCGTCCACGACGACCTGACTGCCGCCCACCTTGAAGGCGCCGTTGTCCACCTTCAGGTCGGTGAGCTTCGCGATCGCCGCGCCGTTCACGCCGGTCAGGGACTCGCCCGTGCCGTCGACGCGTGAGTAGACGTTGCGCAGGGGGCTGGTGGCGGTCACCTCGCCGGTGGCGTTCAGCTTCTTGTCGACGTCCGGCGAGAGCTCGTTGCCGTTCGCCATGGAGACCACGTAGTCGGCCCTGATGGCGGACGACGCCATCTTGTCGATGGACTTCTGCAGGCTGCCCGCCATCACCGTCATACCGGTGATGAGGGTGAGCCCGATCATGAGCGCGGAGGCGGTGGCCGCCGTGCGGCGCGGGTTGCGCACCGAGTTCTGCCGGGCCAGCTTGCCCGAGATGCCGAAGACCCTGAGGACCGGCGCCGCGGCCGCGATCAGCGGGCGGGACAGCAGCGGCGTGAGGATGAAGACGCCGATGATGAGCAGGACCGCGCCGAGCCCCATGGGGGCCTGGCCGTCCGAGCCGTCCATGGTGGTGGCCGCGAGGACCACCGCGATGCCCGCGGCGCTGAACAGCGCGCCCAGCGTGTTGCGCAGCACCAGCGACTTGGTCGTCGCCTTCGCGTGGACGCTGCTCATCGCCGCGACCGGCGGGATCTTCGCGGCGCGGCGGCCGGGCAGCCATGCCGCGAGCATGGTGATGACGACGCCGACCGCGAGGGCCGCCGCGACCGTGCCCGGCGTGATGATGAGCGGGCCGTCGGGCACGCTGCCGCCCAGCGTGCCCATCAGGGAGCGCAGGCCGGCGCCGATGCCGATGCCCGCGACCAGTCCGGTGACGCCGGCGACCACACCCACCACGAACGCCTCGATCAGCACCGACCGGGTCACCTGGCGGCGCGAGGCGCCGACGGCGCGCAGCAGCGCGAGCTCCTTGGTGCGCTGGGCGACCAGCATGGTGAAGGTGTTGGCGATGATGAACGTGCCGACGAAGAGGGCGATGCCCGCGAAGACCAGCAGGCCCTGCTTCAGCCCGCTCATCGACGAGGAGATCTGCTCGGCCTGGTCGGCGGCGAGCTTCTGGCCGGTGGTGGTCTCCACCAGCTTCGTGCCGAGTGCCTTGTCCAGCCCGGCCTTCAGCGCGGTCTGGGAGGTGCCGGCGGCGGCCTTCACGTCGATCTCGTCGTACGTGCCGGGCTTGCCGAACAACTTCTGGGCGGTGGCCGTGTCGTACAGGGCGAGGCTTCCGCCCGCGGCGACGTTGCCGTCGTCGGTGGTGAAGATGCCGCTGATCGTCGGGGTGAGGACCGGGCCGTCGACGGAGAGGCGGACCTTGTCGCCGACCTCGTACCCGGCGCGCTCGGCCGTCTTCGCGTCGATGGCGACCTGGTTCGCGCCGTGCGGCGCGCTGCCGGACTTCAGCGGGTACCGGGCGTCCTTGCCGCCCCAGTAGTTGCCGCCCTGCGACTGGAAGCCGCGGCCGATGAGCTTGCCGTCCTTGCCGGCGATGGCGGTGAAGCCGCTGACGACGCCGACGGTGTTCGCCGCGCCCGGCACCTTCGCGCTCCTGTCGAGCATGGCCTGGGTCAGCTCGGGCGTCTCGCTGATCGTGTTGCCCTTGTCCTCCTGGGACTTGGCCCGGACGGCGACGTCGACCTGGTCGAAGCCCTTGGCCGAACTGTTCTGGAAGGCGTCGGAGATGGTGTTGGTGAAGACCAGCGTCCCGGACACGAACGCCACGCCGAGCATCACGGCGAGCACGGTCATCAGGAGCCGGGCCTTGTGCGCAAGGACGTTGCGCAGGGCGGTGCGGAACATCAGCTCGTACGGCCCTTCGCGTCGAACTGCTTCATGAAGTCCAGGACGGTCTCGGCGGTCGGCTGGTACATCTCGTCGAGGATCCGGCCGTCCGCGAGGAACACCACCCGGTCCGCGTACGCCGCCGCCACCGGGTCGTGGGTCACCATGACCACCGTCTGCCCCAACTCCCGTACGGAGTTGCGCAGGAAGCCGAGGACCTCGGCGCCGGCCCGGGAGTCGAGGTTTCCGGTCGGCTCGTCGCCGAAGATGATGTCGGGCCTGGAGGCGAGCGCGCGGGCCACGGCCACGCGCTGCTGCTGGCCGCCGGAGAGCTGGGCGGGGCGGTGACCGAGGCGGTCCTTGAGCCCGATCATCCGGATCACCGTCTCCAGCCACTGCTTGTCGGGTTTGCGGCCCGCGATGTCCATCGGGAGGGTGATGTTCTCCAGGGCGGTCAGCGTCGGCAGCAGGTTGAACGCCTGGAAGATGAAGCCGATCTTGTCCCGGCGCAACTTGGTGAGCTGCTTGTCCTTGAGGGAGCCGAGCTCGGTGTCGCCGATGCGGACGGAGCCGGAGGAGAAGGTGTCGAGGCCGGCCACGCAGTGCATCAGCGTGGACTTGCCCGACCCCGAGGGGCCCATGATCGCGGTGAACTCGGCCTGGTGGAAGTCGACGGAGACCCGGTCGAGGGCGACCACCTGGGTCTCGCCCTGACCGTAGATCTTCGACAGGTCCGTGGCGCGTGCGGCCACGGTGGCGGTGGCCCGGCCGGCGGCGACGGGTGTGGTGGTCACGGGCAAGAACTCCTCGCGGGACGACATCATGAAGGGGACGTGTTCCATGGTGGCCGCCGTGCAGGCCCGTGTAGTCAGCCGCTGTTCCGGTTCCTGGGGGCGACTCGGGTCGGACCCGCCGCCGCGTAGTCATACCTGGGGATGACGGGGACCCCTGACTCCGCCGCCCGGGCGGGTGCGCGTCGAGAACCGGTGGAGCACCCTCGTTCGGGCGGTGAAATTCCGTCATTCCGCATGCGCCACGAACCGTCGCACGCAAGGCTATTGGCAAGTGCTGATGGCTCGTACCGCGGGCTGATGCACCCTCAGACGTCAATAAAATAAGACAACATCGGTCCGCCGATCGGCTGTTCGGGGGATGTATCCCGATAGGCTCGGAGCGCTCGGAACGGAGCCCATGGCCTGCCCGGATGGTGGAATGCAGACACGGCGAGCTTAAACCTCGCTGCCCCTTCGCGGGCGTGCCGGTTCAAGTCCGGCTCCGGGCACCACCACACCCACGGGACGAAGCGTTCCGTGGCGGGCCGTCACCCTTCGTACACGGTGAGGACGGCGCCGTCGACTTCTATCCGGCGGCCGGGGCGCAGCCCCCCGCGCAGTTTCTCCAGACAGCTGTGGAACAGCTCCAGTTCCTCGGCGTCCAGGATCGCGGCGGCCAGATCCACGAGTTCGGCCACCGCCCGGTCGGTGAGGACCTCGGGCAGTTCGCCCGAGAGCAGGACGACCGATTGGCCGGCCGGTCCGCGGACCACGGCCGTGGCCGGTCCGCCATGCACGAACAACACACTTCCCCCCAGGGGCCCGGCGTGGTCGTGGGGCGGCTCACGCTTCTCGGGCAGGACGAGAGACTAGCTGGGGATCTCTGTGCTTTCGGGCGAGTTGAAATCTTTTTCCGAATTGACGGAAGTCGATGGTCCGGGGGCCGTTCGGTGCCCGTCGGAGCTCGCCGGCCGGTGCATGTCGGCTCGTGGCCGTCACTTCTTCGGGCTGTGCGGGGCCGGGCGGTCCAGCAGGGACTCCACCAGGGCGGCCACGTGCCGGCGGTCGTCGGCCGAGAGTCTCTGGACGCTGGCGATGAGCAGGTCGACCTCGGGGTCGGCGGCGCCGGTGTCCGCGCCGGCGGTGTCCGGGCTGCCGTAGACGTGGATGCCGCATGCCTCTGCCGCGGCGCGGCGCACCGTGTCCAACGGGAGTTCCAGTCCCTTGGACAGTCCCTCCAGGGTGGCGGACTGGGGCATGCGGACGACGCGTTCGGCGGTGGCGAGGTGGTGGACGGTGGAGCGCGGGACGCCGCCGCGGCGAGCGACATTGCCGTAGGACCAGCCCTTGCGCTCGAGGCGGTCATGGATCAACTGCTGCAGTGCGTTGGCCACGGGTGGGTCACTTCCTGCTGGCTGTGTCGGTAAGACCGTCCATGTCGGAGCCGATTCTACGGTCGGGGCCCGGGGGTGCCGGAAGGGTGATTCCCCGAACGGGTTGCGCAGCCTCCCCGCGAGGCTCTAGTGTCCAATCTCGTTGGACAAGCCGTCCGACCAGATTGGACAGAGTCCGGGGGGAACCTGACGCTGTCTGATCGGAAACGCCCATCCCTGAGGGGGAATTGAAATGATGGACGCCAACGAGCTTGAGGCCGAGTCCGCGGAGCTGCTGCCGGGCCGTGAGGCCCTGGGCCGGCTGAAGTTCAGCTTCGGCAAGACGGTCAACGTGACCAAGCACGTCGCCCACATCTCGGCGCACAACGAGTCCGCGGCCCTCAACAACCACTCCTCGTGGTCCGTGGCCGACTCCGGCGCCGCCCAGAACATCATCGTCCAGCAGTAACGCTCGCGCTCCATCTCCCCACCAACCCAGTAACACCGAAAGGACATCCGTCATGAGCATGGACATGCGCGAGCTGGACACCGAGAGCGCGGAGCTGCTGCCGGGCCGTGAGGCCCTGGGTCGGCTGAAGTTCAGCTTCGGCAAGACGGTCAACGTGACCAAGCACGTCGCCCACATCTCGGCGCACAACGAGTCCGCGGCCCTCAACGACCACTCCTCGTGGTCGGACGCCCAGTCGCAGGCCGTGCAGAACATCACCGTCCAGCAGTAGCGGCACCCGCCACCGAGGCGGGCAGGGGGCGGACCGGGTGTACCTGACGGGCCGGTCCGCCCCCACGGCGCCATCCGGGGGGAACCCGCCGTGCTTCCGGGGGGAGCGGCGGGGCCGGGGGAGGCGCCGAGGACTCTGGGGGGAGACCACGCATGACAGTGCTCGGCAATGGCCCGACGGCGCTGTACGACACCGGGCCGGTGCCCGGACCCGGCGGCTGGCCGGTGACCTACGAGCAGGTCGCGACGGGCAAGCTGCCCGTCGTCGAACAGCCGCCGGAACCGGCCCCGCGGCTCAGCGCCGGGCTGCAACTGCACGGCGAGTACCAGGGATCGGGATTCACCGAGCCCCGGTACATCGCCCGTCGGGGGGACGGGCAGGTCGTGCAGCTCTCCCGGCTGCTGTACCTGGTGGCGTCGAGCATCGACGGCGTCCGCGACGCCGAGACGATCGCCCACCGGGTCAGCGCGCGGTTCGGCCGCGAGGTCAGCGGCGACAACATTCGCTACCTGGTGGAGAACAAGCTCCAGCCGCTCGGCGTGACGGTGCCCGCCGGCCAGGAGGACGACGAGGTCGACGCCCCGCGCTCCGACCTGCTGCTCGCCCTCAAGGGCCACCGGGTCATCTTCAACGAGAAGCGGACGGCGCGGATCGCCGCCGCCTTCGCCTGGCTGCACCGGCCGGCCGTCGTCGTGGCCGTCCTGCTGTCGGCCGTGGCCATGGACGTGTGGCTGTTCGGCTTCTTCGGGGCGATCGAGCCGGTCCTGCAGGTCCTCGACCAGCCGGTGCTGATCCTCCTCGTCTTCGTGCTGACGGTGGCCTCGCTCGTCTTCCACGAGTTCGGCCACGCCTCCGCCTGCAAGTACGGCGGGGCCCGGCCGGGGTGCATCGGCTGCGGGCTGTTCCTCATCTGGCCGTCGATGTACACCGACGTGACGGACGTCTACCGGATCGGGCGGGGCGGCCGCATCCGCACCGACCTGGGCGGGGTGTACTTCAACGTCGTCTTCATGCTGGCCATGGCCGGGGCGTACTTCGCGACCGGGATGCAGTTCTTCCTGGCCGCGGTGTACCTCGGGCACTTCGAGATCCTCGAGCAGCTCATGCCGGCCGTCCGGCTGGACGGCTACTACATCCTGGGCGACCTCGCCGGGGTACCCGACCTCTACGGCAAGATCAAGCCAATCCTGCTGAGCCTGCTGCCGGGCGCCAAGTGGACGTCGGCACGCCGGGAGGTCGCGGGGCTGAAGAAGTCGGCCCGGCGCATCGTCGCCGCATGGGTGCTGACGATGGTGCCGCTGATCGTCGGCGAGCTGGGCTACGCGCTGTGGAACCTGCCGCGCATCCTGGCCACGATGACGCGGTCGCTGACCGAGCAGATCGCCGGTACGGGGGCCGCGTTCGGGGACGGGCGGATCGCCGAGGGGTTCGTCGGGGTGATCGGCTGCGTGATGCTGCTGTGCCCCATGGCGGGTGTCGTCTATCTGTCCGTGAAGCTGGGCGGCCGTCTCTTCCGCGCCGCGAAGCGCTCCACGGCCGGCCGGCCCCGCCTGCGGATCGTGGTGTGCGCGCTCGCGCTGGCAGGCCTGACCGGGCTCAGCTACGCGTGGGTGTCCGGGATGACTCCGAAGCCGCTGCCGAAGCAGCCGCCGATCGCCCCGATCCTGCAGCCGGGCGTGTCCACGGAGCCTCCGGGCCCCCAGGACGCCTCGACGCCGGGCGGGCGCGGCTCGCACGACTCCTCCGGCATCGGCGCCTCACTGTCGCCGTCGGCGTTGCCCGGCGCGTCCGGACTGCACGGCAGTCCTTCGCCGGGAGCGTCGGGCAGCGCGTCCGCCGCGGCCTCGACGTCGCCCTCGGCCTCGAAGCCGGCCAGGCCGGGCGGGAGCTCGTCGTCGTCCAGGACGGACGGTCCGGTGACCGGTCCGAGCCCGACCGCGTCCACCCCCGGCGGCGGCCCGTCCGGCCCGCCGTCCTCGCCGACCCCCTCGGAGAGCGTGCCGTCCTCACCCACCGAGGCCCCCTCGTCGCCACCGGCCAGCGCCTCGCCGGCGGCGACCTGAGGGTCGCCTCCGTGGCCCGCGCGGGGTGGACGTCCCCGCACGGCCACGGCGGCGAAACCGACGGCACGGCGGGCTCCGGGCGGGGGCGCGCGGGGCGTCGGGCGGCTGGGCCCGGGGTCCGTACGCCGGCTCGGTGCGGCGGCTTGGGGACGGGCCGCCGCACCGGCTTCACGGCACAGGCCCCGCACCCCTCCCGCCGCGGTTCCCGGAGCCGGTCGGCGCGGCCCCTCGGGGCTCGCTCACCGGCACCGCCTCCGTCTCACACAGTCCGTACCCGATCCATCCAGCGAGGAGATCAGATCCCTTGAGCAGCCATCGAAAAGCACGACCAGCCAGCAACCCGTTGACCCGCCGGGCCCTCGGCATAGGCCTGTTCGCCGCCGGCGTGGCCGGCGCCGCGACCGCCGTGCCGGCGCAGGCCGCGAGCGGGGTGACCCATGCCGCCGTCGTCTCGGACCACGTCTTCAGCCACGTCGACCGGGCGCACCACACGCAAGCCCGCGACTCGTTCACGGTCCGCCAGTTCGGCACGGTGAACGCCGCCGGCGTCCGCAACCAGGCCAACGCCGTCTCGGCCGGCTGCTCGGCCGACGACGCCTGCCGCTCGGTGGCGCTGTCCTTCCAGATCGTCACCGTCGCCGGCGAGCACACGCACCTGCGGGCCGTGAACCTCAGCGACGCCGCCAACAAGGAGTGCACCGGCTGCCAGACGCTGGCCGGCGCCTACCAGTTCGTGGTCTCCACGCCCCGGCCCCTCACCCTGGACGCCGAGGCCCAGCGCAAGCTGGCCGACATCCACACCCGGCTGGACGCGCTGACCAGGTCCTCCCTGTCCGCGGCCGACCTGAAGAAGCAGGCCGACGGTTTGGCCGCCGAGGTCAACGCGGTCCTGAAGGACGCCGTGGCCGGCGCCCCGAAGGGCGACGGGCAGCCCGACGTCACCCTTCACCGGCACCTGGACGGCTGGCCGCCGGCCGCCTGACCCGCAGGACGCCGACCGCCGCGCCGACCCCGGAGGCGCGGCGGTCGCCCATTGACATCGAGTGCCCGCGAGTGCAGACTCACGGCCGATTCAAGTGAAGGAAAGTTCACCAGACGAACAGCGTGGCAATGGCGCCCACCCGAAGGGAACGACCGATGCGTACCACCGTCGGCATCATCGGAGCCGGTCCGGCCGGACTTCTGCTCGCCCGGCTGCTGCACCGCGCCGGCATCGACTCGGTCGTGCTGGAGAGCCGCGACCGGGCCTACGTCGAGCAGCGCCAGCGGGCCGGAATCCTGGAGCAGGGCACGGTGGACGTGCTGCGCGCGGCCGGGGCCGGGGAGCGCATGGACCGGGAGGGCCTGCGGCACGACGGCATCGAGCTGCGGTACGCGAAGCGGCGCCGGCGCGTCGACTTCCCCGCCCTCACCGGCGGCCGGTCGGTGATGGTGTACGCCCAGACGGAGGTGTGCAAGGACCTGATCGCGCTCCAGCTGAAGGAGGGCGGCCCGCTGCTGTTCGAGGCGGAGGCGCTCGCGGTCGAGGGCGTGGAGGGCGACAGCCCGCGCGTGCGCTTCCGGCACGACGGCGCCGAGGACGTCCTGGAGTGCGACTACGTCGTCGGGTGCGACGGCTTCTGGGGCGTCGCCCGCAGGGCGGTCCCCGAGGAGCTGACCCGGGTCTTCGAGCGGACGTACCCCTTCTCCTGGCTCGGCATCCTCGCCGACGTGCCGCCCTCGCACGACGAGCTCGTCTACGCCCGCCACGACCGCGGCTTCGCCCTGCTGTCCATGCGCTCCCCGTCCGTCTCCCGCCTCTACCTCCAGGTGCCCGAGGGCACCGACGCTCAGGCGTGGAGCGACGAGGAGATCTGGCAGGAGCTGGAGCGCCGCTTCGAGACCGAGGACGGCTGGCGGCTGGAGCGCGGCCCGATCACCCAGAAGTCGGTGACGCCCATGCGCTCCTACGTCCACGAGCCCATGCGGCACGGACGGCTCTTCCTCGCGGGTGACGCCGCGCACATCGTGCCGCCCACCGGCGCCAAGGGCCTGAACCTCGCCGTCGGGGACGTCGTCACCTTCGCGCGGGCACTGGCCCATCGGACGGAGACCGGCTCCGCGGAACTCCTGGACGCCTACTCGCGGACCTGCCTGCGCCGCGTCTGGCAGGCCGAGCGGTTCTCGTACGACATGACGTCCATGCTGCACCGCGCCCCCGATGCCACGCCCTTCGAGGAGCGGCTGCAGCTCGCCCGGCTGGAGCGCATCGCCTCCTCGCGGGCCGCCGAGACCGACCTCGCCGAGGGCTACACGGGCTTCCCGCTCGGCTGAGTGATCTCCGACAGGTTCCGGCCATGTCGCAGATTGGTCATGAGTGGCCCCCTGCGGTGAGGGGAATCACGGATCCGGCTAGCGTGTTGCGCAGCACGACGAGGGAAAGATCCTCCCCAAGCACTAGGGTCAATCCTTTGCCTACCTATTACCCTGATGCCAAGGCCGCGTGGTGCGGCCATGGAGGAGTGCAATGAGGAGCAGAAACCCGGTCTTCTCGCGACGGGGGTTCAGCCGCGACAACGGCTACGCGGGCTTCAACGCCGCGCCGCAGGCCGGGGGACAGGCTGTCGGCACGCAGGGCAACCCGTACGCCCAGCCGGCCGGCAACCCCTACGCCCAGAACCCGTACGCGCAGAACCCGTACGCCCAGCAGGGCCTGCAGGGCGCCCCGCCCCAGGCCCCGGCCACCACCGGCCGGATGACGATGGACGACGTCGTGCTGCGCACGGCGACGACGCTCGGCACCCTGATCGTGACGGCCGCGCTCGCCTGGGCGCTGCTGCCGGTCGACGACGCCCACATCAGCCGGTCCTACGGCATCGGCATCGGTGCCGCGCTGGTCGGCATGGTCCTGGCGTTCGTCCAGTCCTTCAAGCGCAAGGCCTCGCCCGCGCTGATCCTGACGTACGCCGCGTTCGAGGGTGTCTTCCTCGGCGTGGTCTCCAGCATCGTCGACCAGCGCATCGCGAGCGGCGCGGCCATGCAGGCCGTGATCGGCACGATGGCGGTGTTCGCCGGTGTGCTGATCGCGTACAGGGCGGGCTGGATCCGCGTCAACCGCCGCTTCTACGGCTTCGTGATGGCGGCCGCGCTCGGCTTCGTGCTGCTGATGGCGGTGAACCTGCTGTTCGCCGTCTTCGGCGGCGGTGACGGCCTCGGCTTCCGCAGCGGCCCGCTCGGCGTCTTCTTCGGCGTCGTCGGCATCCTGCTCGGCGCGTGCTTCCTCGCCCTGGACTTCAAGCAGGTCGAGGACGGCATCGCCTACGGCGCGCCGAAGGACGAGGCGTGGCTGGCGGCCTTCGGACTGACGCTGACGCTGGTGTGGATCTACATGGAGTTCCTGCGGATCATCGCGATCCTCAACAGCAACGACTAGCGGCCGGCGTTCGTACGGCGACCGCTGCGCGTGCAGCAAAGGGCCCCGGGTTCCTCCCGGGGCCCTTCGTCGTCTGGTTGCGCGCCTAGAGCAGTTTGCGCGCGGCCCTCCTCAGGTCGTACTCATGAATAATCGCCTTGGCGTGGCCGTACGCGAGATCGTGCTCGTGGCGTAGCCAGCTGACCTTCTCCTCGAAGTTGAAGAGAGCCGGGCCATCTTCGACGGCGCGAAGCCAGTCGGTGACTTCACGACCGGTGCAGTGGGGGATGCGGGCTAGCAGGTTGCGATGGGTCTCCTCGGAGAAGACTTGGGACATCGGCGCCTCCGGACGAAAAAGGGGTTGTAAGCCGGTCCTTCAGGTCACCGTGCCTGAGCGTTCGCCTGTTGGCAACAGTGCGGCGGCGCGTACGCTCGGTTCTCGTGGTTGATACGACGCCCTTGACTCGTGCCGTGGATCATTTCGCCGACCGTCTCAGGGCGGCGCCGCAGAGCCGCCTGCAGCGGTGTGCTGCCGCGGAAGCGCTGGCGCTGGCAAGGGAGTTGAGCCGGCGGGCGCAGGTTCTGGAGGAGCCCGGGGTGGAGCCCCGGGAGATGCCCGATGCGGGGATGTTCGCCGCGGCTGATCAAATTACGGTCGCCGTTCATGACTTGGCCGTCGTGCTGAGCGACGAGGGCCAGGTCGACGAGGCTGTGCGGTTGGTGGAGGAGGCGCAGGCCCGGGCGGGCGTCTGAGGCTCGCGGGCGACCGAACACGGCCCCGCGCCCCTGGTGGGGTGCAGGGCTCTGTGCTCTACAGCGACGCGATGACCCGGTCGGCCAGGATGTAGACGTTCTCCTCGCCGCACTCGAACGTCAGCGTGTACGCGCCCGAGATGCCCGAGCCGCCCAGGAGGACCGGGCTCTCGCCGGCGCGGAGGGCGGCCGCGAGGCGCTCGGCCGTCTCACGGTGGCCCGGGGTCATGCACAGCGTGGTGCCGTCGGCGAAGACGTAGACGTCGAGGGTGCCCAGCGGGCCCGGGCGGACGTCGGCCAGTTCGACGCGGGACGAGGCCAGTTCCTCCAGGGTGGCCACCGTGCGCTCATGGTCGTTCACGACCGGTGACTGGACCGGGACGAAGTCCGGGTGGGAGGGGTGGCGGCGGCGGGCGGCGGCCAGTTCGGGGGATTCCCCCGCGAAGTCGTCGGCGTCCGCGGTCGGCTCGCTCACCGGCTCCAGGCCCACGAAATCGGCCTGACGGGGCAGGAACAGCTCGCTGTCGGGCAGGCCCAGCAGTGACGGCGCGTCGGAGGCGTCACGGGCCTCCTGCGCGGCCCAGAAGGCACGCGCCTCGGCGAGCTCGCGCTCACGCTCCTCGGCGAGCGCCGCGGCGACCGCGGCGCGTATCTCATCCGCCTCGGCGGAGCGGGCGGCCGGTACGAGACCGCGCGCGGAGTTGTTCTCGGCGAGCTGGGTGTGCAGTACCGCGACCTCACGACGCAGCACCATGAGCGTGCGCAGGACGGCGACACCCACGGCGCCGGTGGCGGCCGTGATGACCAGCAGGGCGATCGGCATGGCGCTCACTGACGTACTCCCGGTTCAAAGTCGACCCCCGACTTCCTACATCAGCTTGAAGGGCGGACTAACCAGCTGTCAGTGCGTAACGTCACGAAACGGGCAGGACTTTGGGCCCGGCGTTTGCTGGCGTAACTGCGCTGACCTGCATAGATCCCCTCCGCCAGGGAGATAGGTCACATCCTGGGGGAGATTGGATCACAAAACGGCCCGGAGGCCGGGGGATTCCCGGACTCCGGGCCGTCAACTCACGGTGTGTGCTACGGCGGTTACCGAGAGGTTCAGCTGAGACGCTCGATGACCATCGCCATGCCCTGGCCACCGCCGACGCACATCGTCTCCAGACCGAACTGCTTGTCGTGGAACTGGAGGGAGTTGATGAGCGTGCCGGTGATGCGGGCGCCGGTCATGCCGAAGGGGTGGCCGACGGCGATGGCGCCGCCGTTCACGTTCAGCTTCTCCAGCGGGATGCCGAGGTCGCGGTAGGAGGGGATCACCTGGGCGGCGAACGCCTCGTTGATCTCGACCAGGTCGATGTCGCCGACGGTGAGGCCGGCCCGCTTCAGTGCCTGGTTGCTCGCCTCGACCGGGCCGAGGCCCATGATCTCGGGGGACAGCCCGGAGACGCCGGTGGACACGATGCGGGCGAGCGGGGTGAGGCCGAGCTCGCGGGCCTTGGTGTCGCTCATGATGACCACGGCCGCCGCGCCGTCGTTCAGCGGGCAGCAGTTGCCGGCGGTGACCAGGCCGTCGGGGCGGAAGACCGGCTTGAGGCCCGCGACGCCTTCCATGGTGACGCCGGCGCGCGGGCCGTCGTCCTTGGCGACGACCGTGCCGTCGGGGAGGGTCACCGGGGTGATCTCGCGCTCCCAGAAGCCGTTCTTGATGGCCTCCTCCGCGAGGTTCTGCGAGCGGACGCCGAACTCGTCCATGTCCTGGCGGGTGACGCCCTTGAGGCGGGCCAGGTTCTCGGCGGTCTGCCCCATCGCGATGTAGGGGTCGGGGAC
Organism: Streptomyces sp. NPDC050534; assembly: GCF_044457745.1. Lineage (NCBI taxonomy): Bacteria > Bacillati > Actinomycetota > Actinomycetes > Kitasatosporales > Streptomycetaceae > Streptomyces > Streptomyces sp. NPDC050534. The sequence goes on along the minus strand of NZ_JBITHF010000006.1, from coordinate 81,982 downwards.
CAGGCCGTCCTCGCGCGGGTCGTGCCAGGTGGTGCCCTCCTGCGCGGCGACCTCGGCGGTGCGGGCCTCGGCCTCGGCGAAGAGGGGGTTGTGCGTGTCGGGGAGGCTGTCGGAGTTCCCCTTCACGAACCGGGACACCGTCTCGACGCCGGCCGAGATGAAGACGTCGCCCTCGCCGGCCTTGATGGCGTGCAGGGCCATGCGGGAGGTCTGCAGGGAGGAGGAGCAGTACCGGGTGACGGTGCAGCCAGGAAGGTGGTCCATTCCCATCTGCACGGCCACGATGCGGCCGAGGTTGTTTCCCTGCTCGCCGCCGGGCAGGCCGCAGCCGAGCATCAGGTCCTCGATGTCCTTCGGGTCCAGCTCGGGGACCTTGGCGAGGGCGGCCTGGATGATCGTGGCGGTGAGGTCGTCCGGGCGCAGATCCTTGAGAGAGCCCTTGAAGGCGCGGCCGATGGGGGAGCGGGCGGTCGAGACGATCACGGCTTCGGGCATCACGGCTCCATTGGCGATACGGGGGATGGGCAGGGCTGCTTGGGAAGTTACCCGTACGTATGGTCAGGGTCACGGGTAGCGTGGTGTGACCCTGACCGCAGTTTTCTAAGCGCTTGCTTTGCTCAGACCCCTCCGGGGGCGGTGCCCCCGGACAACCTGGTGCGTGACGGCGCCGTCTCCGGCTCCTGCACCCGGCGCCTGCGCCTGCGCTTGAGCAGCGCCCATGGGCCCCGCGGCCCCGTCGGCATCGCCGCGGTGACCTCGGTGCCCGCCTCGGAGGCGGCCTCCGCCGCTGCCCGGGCGACCGGGAGGAAGCCCTCGCGCCGCGAGATGTCGGGGCGCTCCTCGTCGGCCGGCCAGAGGCCGAGGGTCGCGCAGACCGTCGGGAGCACGGCCATGGCGGCCGTCGCGTAGCCCTCCGCCGAGGGGTGGTAGTTGTCGGGGCCGAAGAGCTCGCGGGGATTGGCCTCGAACTCCGGGCCGAGCAGGTCGCCCAGCGACACCGTGCGGCCGCCCTGTTCGACGGTGCCGATCGTCTGGGCCGCGGCGAGCTGGCGGGAGGACCGGCGGGCCAGCCAGCGCAGCGGCTGCTGGACCGGTTCGATGGTGCCGAGGTCGGGACAGGTGCCGACCACCACCTCCGCGCCGGCCGTGCGCAGCCGGCGCACCGCCGCCGAGAGGTGGCGGACGGAACGGGTCGGCGGCATGCGGTGGGTGACGTCGTTGGCGCCGATCATGATCACGCAGACGTCGGGGGTGCGGGCGGGGTTCGCCAGGACCAGGGCCACCTGGCGGTCCAGGTCGTCGGACGTGGCCCCGGGAAGGGCCACGTTGTGCAGTTCCACCGGGCGCTCGGCCACCGCCGCGAGGCCCGAGGCGAGCAGGGCCCCCGGGGTCTGGCCCGCGCGGTGGACGCCCTGCCCCGCGGCCGTGGAGTCACCGAGCATCGTCAGGCGCAGGGGCGGTTCGTCCGGGACGGTGTAGGTCGTGCCGTACAGGCCGTCCGCCACCGGGACGCGTCCGCTGGTGCCGTTGCCCACGTGCCGCCTGGCCATGTGGACCTCCGCCAGCAGCAGACCCACGGTGGCCGCGCCGGCCAGCCCGATCCCGCCACCGCCGAACGCAGCACCGGCCGCGATCCGCCGGGCCACCCTCGCCCTCGACATGCTCGTCATACGTCGCCGCCACCTCCTCGTAGCCGTACATCCACTCCTTGCCCCGTACCGGCCGTTCGCCAATCTCAACGGCGCGTGAACGGCTCCAGTGAGCCGTAGGCTGGCGGAACAATCACTGCCACATCTTTTGCAAGCATCCGGAGACAACGGTGCAATTCCACGACTCGATGATCAGCCTCGTCGGCAACACCCCGCTGGTGAGGCTCAACAGCGTGACCAAGGGCATTCGGGCGACCGTCCTGGCCAAGGTCGAGTACTTCAACCCCGGCGGCTCGGTGAAGGACCGCATCGCCCTGCGCATGATCGAGGCGGCCGAGAAGAGCGGGGAGCTCGAGCCGGGCGGCACCATCGTCGAGCCGACCAGCGGCAACACCGGGGTCGGGCTCGCCATCGTGGCGCAGCAGAAGGGGTACAAGTGCATCTTCGTGTGCCCCGACAAGGTGAGCACCGACAAGATCAACGTGCTGCGGGCGTACGGCGCCGAGGTGGTCGTCTGCCCGACCGCCGTGGACCCCGAGCACCCGGACTCGTACTACAACGTCTCCGACCGGCTGGTGCGCGAGACGCCCGGCGCCTGGAAGCCGGACCAGTACTCCAACCCCAACAACCCGCTCTCCCACTACCACTCCACGGGCCCCGAGCTGTGGGAGCAGACGGAGGGGAAGATCACCCACTTCGTGGCGGGCGTGGGCACCGGCGGGACCATCTCCGGTACCGGCCGCTACCTCAAGGACGTCAGTGACGGCAGGGTCCAGGTCATCGGCGCCGACCCCGAGGGGTCCGTCTACTCCGGCGGCTCCGGGCGGCCGTACCTGGTCGAGGGCGTCGGTGAGGACTTCTGGCCGACCGCCTACGACCGGACCGTGGCCGACGAGATCGTCGCGGTGTCCGACAAGGACTCCTTCCAGATGACCCGCCGGCTGGCCAAGGAGGAGGGGCTGCTGGTCGGCGGCTCCTGCGGGATGGCGGTCGTCGCGGCGCTGGAGGTCGCCGCGCGGCTCGGCGAGGACGACGTCGTGGTGGTGCTGCTGCCCGACAGCGGCCGCGGGTACCTCAGCAAGATCTTCAACGACGAGTGGATGGCCGACTACGGCTTCCTCGAGGACACGGGCCCCAGCGCCCGCGTCGGCGACGTCCTGAACGACAAGGAACACGGCGCCATCCCGTCCCTCGTCCACATGCACCCGGACGAGACCGTCGGGGAGGCCATCGAGGTGCTGCGCGAGTACGGCGTCTCGCAGATGCCGATCGTGAAGCCGGGCGCCGGCCACCCGGACGTCATGGCCGCCGAGGTCGTGGGCTCGGTGGTGGAACGGGAGCTGCTGGACGCCCTGTTCACCAAGCGGGCCTCCCTGGAGGACCCGCTGGAGAAGCACATGTCCGCCCCGCTGCCGCAGGTCGGCTCCGGCGAGCCGGTCGCGGACCTGATGTCCGTGCTGGGCCGCGCGGACGCGGCGATCGTCCTCGTCGAGGGCAAGCCGACCGGCGTGATCGGCCGGCAGGACCTGCTGGCCTTCCTGGCCAAGGGGAAGTAGCGGCGAACCGGCGAACCCCGGGTGAACCGCCGGTGTCGGCGGAGAAGTTGTGGCTGCCGGCGACGTCCGCGGACTTCTCGGAAGTGGTACGAGGGCGTCACGTCCACGCAGCACACGCTTAACACGGGTCCGGCACATTAGGGGTGTCGGCAGGGGCGGGAGCGGCTCCCCGCCCGGGCCGGCGCCGAACGTCCAAGGACCTCCGGAGCGGCTCCCGGACCTCCATGGACGCCCGGACGCGGCACCGGCCTGACCGGTCAGCGTCCTTCGCGGGGACCGCCGTCGTCCCGCCCCCCGTTCGCGGGGGTGCGGCGGTCCCCGCGCACATCTTCCTCATTCCTCCCAGCGGTCCCCGTCCTTGTTCCGCCCGTGGCGGCGGCCGAAGAGCTCGGGGTTGCTGCGGGCGGCCTGGACGAAGTTGACGCCGACGATGCCCGCCCAGGAGGCGAACAGGCCGGGCAGATGGCCGAGCGAGCCGCCGATCGCGGAGAGCGGGACCGCGAGCACCAGCGAGACCAGGCCGAAGCCGAAGCGCTCACCCCAGGTGTCGGTCGGCCTGGGCGCCCGGGAGCCCCGGGCCACCACCATCTGCTGCTCGGCCAGCTGCCTGCGCACGCGGCGCTCGACCGCGCCGTCGATGCGCTGGTCGACCTTCTCCAGGAACGAGTCGACCAGTGCAGACTCGTACTCCTCGCCGAGTTCCCTGCGCGCCTGCAGGGTGGCGTTCAGTTCCTTCTTGAGCTCGGCGTCCCGCGCGTCCATAGCGGTCTCCATTCCCGTCATGGAACACCACGGTAAAGAGCCGGGAGGAGGCTCGCACTGGGGTTAGCCCCCCTGTTCGGGGCGGGGTGTCCCGCCCTCCGGGACACCCCTCGCCCGTCACTTCGACAGGCCGTGCTGCCTGGCGTACGCGTCGGCCACCTCTTCGGGGTCCTTCTTGTCCTTGTCGACCAGACGGTTGAGCTCGGTGAGCTGGGCCGTGGTCAGGACGTTGCCGAGGCGGGCGAGCGCCTTGCGGACGGTGTCGTCGGCCTTGCGGTCGGCGATCAGCGGGACGATGTGCTGGCTGGGGATCAGGTTCTCGGGGTCGGTCAGCACCACCCAGCCGTTGGCCTCGATGTCGGTGTCGGTGGTGAAGAGGTTCGCCACGTCCACGTCGCCCTTCTTCAGGGCGCCCTTGACCAGCGGGCCGTCGGAGTCGAGCGACTTGAACTCCTTGAACTCGACGCCGTAGACGTCCTTCAGGCCGACCGCGCCCACCCGGCGCTTCTTCACCTCGGGGGCGGCGCCGACGACCAGCCTGCCGTTCTGCTTCCTGAGGTCGGCCAGCGAGGTCAGGCCGTACTTCTTCGCCGTCTCGCGGGTGACCACGAAGGCGTCTGAGTCCTCGGCCGTGCCGTACGGCAGGATCTGCAGGCCCGCCGGCAGCGCCAGGGTGAGGGCGTTCTGCATCGCGCCCTCCTCAGAGGCGGTGGCCTTCGGGTCGAGGTAGTTGAGCAGGGCGCCCTGGTACTCCGGCAGGAGGTCGATGTCACCGCTCTTCAGGGCGGGGATCACGATCTCGCGGGTGCCGAGGTTGGGGCGGACGGTGACCTTCACGCCGGCCTGCTTCAGCACGGCCGCGTAGAGGTAGCCAAGCACCTGGTTCTCGGTGAAGTTGGCGGTGCCGATGGTGACTCCGCCCTTGCTGGAGCCGCCGCCACCGGAGGCGGAGCCCTGGCCGTTCAGGGAGGTGACGCCGCTCGCGCAGGCGGAGAGGGCGGGGACGGAGGCGGCCGCGAACAGGCCGCCGAGGAGAGTGCGTCGGTTCATGGTCTTGAGGTCCCTAGGCGGTGCGGGTGGGGGTCCCCCCGCTCGAGCGACGTCGAGAGCGGGGGAGGAAGAGGAAGCGCTGGAGGCCGGAGAGGGCCAGGTCCAGGGCGACGGCGACGACGGCGACCAGCAGCGCGCCGCCGAGCACCTGCACCAGGTCGCGCTGGGCGAGGCCGTCGAAGACGTAGCGGCCCAGGCCCCCGAAGGAGACGTACGCGGCGATCGTGGCGGTGGCGACGACCTGGATCAGGGCCAGGCGCAGGCCCGTCATGATCAGCGGGAGCGCGAGCGGCAGTTCGACCTGGAACAGGACCTGATGGCCGCGCATGCCCTGGCCGCGCGCCGCGTCCCGCACGTCCGGGTCGACGGCGCTCATCCCGGCGTAGGTGTTGGTGACGATGGCAGGGACGGCGAGGGCGACCAGGGCAACGTAGACCGGCAGCATCGACAGGCCGCCGGCCAGGAAGACCAGGACGACCAGGCCGACGGTGGGCAGCGCGCGGCCGAAGGACGAGAGGTTGATCGCGACGAAGGCGCCCTTGCCGGTGTGGCCGATGAGCAGGCCGAGCGGGAGGCCGATCGCGGCCGCGATGAGGGTCGCGAGGAGCGAGTACTGCAGGTGCTCGGCGAGGCGGTGGGTGATGCCGTCGGGACCGGTCCACTGGGCGCCGCTGGTCAGCCAGGTGCCCAGGTTCTTGAGGAGTTCGTACATCTCAGGCTCGCCTCCTGCGCCAGGGGGCCAGGACGTACTGGAGGGCGACCAGCAGGGCGTCCGCCACGACCGCGAGCAGGATCGTCAGGACCACGCCCACGATCACCGGGGTCGGGAAGTTGCGCTGGAAGCCGTCGGTGAAGAGCTGGCCGAGGCCGCCGTCGCCGATGTAGGTGGCGACCGAGACCAGGGAGATCGACATGACTGTGGCGATGCGGACGCCCGCCATGATCACGGGGAGGGCGAGCGGGAACTCGACGGTCAGGAGCGTGCGCAGGGGGCGCGTGCCCATCGCCTTGGCCGCCTCCTTGGTCTTCGCGGGTACCGAGTCCAGGCCCTCGACGGTGTTCCGCAGCAGCACGACCAGGGTGTAGACCGTCAGGCCGATCACCGTGGTGGTCCGGGTCAGTCCGCTCACCGGCAGCAGGAGCACGAAGATCGCGATCGAGGGGATCGTGAACAGGACGTTGGAGAACCCGAGCAGGAAGCCGCGCAGCGGGCGGATCCGGTGGGCGATCACGGCGAGCGGGAGCGAGATCAGCACGCCGAACAGGACGGCGGTCAGGGCCGCCTGGAGGTGCGAGACGGTCAGGCTGGTGAGCTCGTCGGTGTGGTCGCCTATCCACGACCAGTCGACGGTCATGCGGCCACCCGCGCTTCCGTGTGCGCCCGGCCGGCGTGGGCGTGGATGTCGTCGCGGGAGGAGACGCCGGTGAGCACGCCGGCCGCGTCGACACGGGCGATCAGGCCGGTGGGGGAGGCGACGGACTCGTTCAGCGCCGACAGCAGGGAGTCGCCGTCCTTCAGCGGCCGTACGGGGAGCTCGTCGCCGGCGGACTTCCAGTGCCGGGGCCTGCGGGCCTCGTCGAGCACGAGGGTCCAGGCACCGCCCTCGGGCGCCGGGCCCTGCGGGACGTCCGCGAGGGTGGTCAGCGACAGCAGCTTCAGGCCGCGCTCGGCGCCGAGGAAGTCGGCCACGAAGTCGTCGGCGGGGCGGGCGAGGAGCTCGGCGGGCGTGGCGCACTGCACCAGGTGTCCGCCGGTGCGGAACACGGCGATCTGGTCGCCGAGCCGCACGGCCTCGTCGATGTCGTGCGTGACGAAGACGATGGTCTTGCTCAACTCCTTCTGCAGGCGCAGCAGTTCGTCCTGGAGCTGGGTGCGCACCACCGGGTCGACCGCGCCGAAGGGCTCGTCCATCAGGAGCACGGGCGGGTCGGCGGCCAGGGCGCGGGCGACTCCCACGCGCTGCTGCTGGCCGCCGGAGAGCTGGTGCGGGTACCGCTTGGCCGCGTCCGCGGCGAGGCCGACGGTCTCCAGCAGCTCGGCGGCCCGGGTGCGGGCCTTCTTCCGGCTCCAGCCGAGCAGGAGCGGCACGGTGGCGATGTTGTCGAGCACCGTGCGGTGCGGGAACAGGCCCGCCTGCTGGATGACGTACCCGATGGAGCGGCGCAGCTCCGCGGCGTCCTGCCGGGTCACGTCCCGGCCGCCGACCTGGATGGTCCCGGAGGTCGGCTCGATCATCCGGTTGATCATCCGCAGCGTGGTCGTCTTGCCGCAACCGGAGGATCCGACGAGGACGGTCACGCCCCCTTCGGGCATCTCCAGGGTGAGATCGTGAACTGCTGTCGTGCCGTTGGGGAAGCGCTTGTGGACCGCATCGAACTGGATCATGAGTTGTCCCTTGCCCGGCTGTATAACGTCATGCAGAGTTCTCGGTATCTGAATAGGTTGTCAACGCCTCAGCGTTAATCCGAGGTAACGGATGACCGCAGGCCAAGATCGGATGTCCGTATTGATTGGGGTTTGAGGGTTATGTCGTCTCGGATCGTGGACACTCCGGATGCCGGGTCTCTGGGACACACCGGCCTGGTGGTCCTCGACGGGATAGGGCTCGGCATCGCCGACGTCGTGCGCCTCGCCGAAGGGACCGCGCGACCGGTGCCCGGTACCGACGCGATGAAGCGGGTGACGGTGTCCTGGGACGCGGCCCGGCAGATCGCCGCGACCGGGCGCGTCTACGGCCGCTCGACCGGCGTGGGCGCCAACCGGAACGAGGACGTGCCCACCGACACGGCCGCCGAGCACGGACTCAGGCTGCTGCGCAGCCATGCCGGCGCGATCGGCGACGAGCTGCCCGCGCGGGAGGTCCGGGCGATGCTCGCCGTCCGCGCCAACCAGCTCCTCGCGGGCGGCGCCGGCCTGCGGCCCACCGTCGTCACCGCGTTGTGCGAGGCGCTGGAGTGCGGCGCCCACCCGGCCGTGAACGAATTCGGCTCGGTCGGCACCGGCGACATCGCCGCCCTCGCGCAGGCCGCCCTGGCGCTGGCCGGCGAGGCCCCGTGGCGGGGACCGGGTGCGCCCAAGCCGCAGCAGCTCGACAACAACGACGCGCTGGCCTTCATCAGCAGCAACGCCCTGACCCTCGGTCAGTCCGCGCTGGCCCTGCACGAACTGCGCGGTCTGGTGCAGGCCACCCAGGTCGTCGCCGCGCTCTCGCTGCTGGCCGTCGACGGCTCGCACGAGGCGTACGCAGCCCCCGTGCACGCCGCCCGGCCGCACCGGGGCTCCACCGAAGTCGCCAGCCGCATGCGTGAGTTGATCGGTGCGGCGGACCGGCCCACCCCGCCGCTCGGCCGGATCCAGGACCCGTACGGCTTCCGCTGCCTGCCGCAGATACACGGGCCGGCGCTGGACGCGGCGGACGACCTGGAGGAGGTCGTCCGGATCGAGATCAACGCGGCCGCCGAGAACCCGCTGATCTCGCCCGAGGACATGGCGGCCTACCACCACGGCGGCTTCTACCAGGCCCAACTGGCGCTCGCCCTGGACCACTTCAGGCTCGCCCTGACCCAGGTGGCCCGGCTGTCGACCTCACGGCTGTCCACGCTCAACGAGCCCGGCTTCACCCGGCTGCGGCCCTTCCTCGCCAACGAGGAGCCCGCCGCCTCCGGCGTGATGATCCTCGAGTACGCCGCCGGGGCGGCCCTGGGCGACCTGCGTGCCTTCTCCGCTCCCGCGTCGCTCGGCCACGCTGTACTCTCCCGGGGCGTCGAGGAACAGGCCAGCTTCGCCTCGCTCGCCGCGCGTCAGACCCTGCGCGCCTGCCGCGCGTACCGTCTCGTCGTCGGCTGCGAACTCGTCGCCGCCGTAAGGGCGCTGCGCCAGCGCGGCCTGCGGCCCGAGCCGGACCTGCCGGTGGGCCGTGCGCTGGAGCTCGCCGAGTCGGCGCTGTCGCAGGACCAGGCCGACCGGCCGCTCACGGACGACGTGACGGCGGCGGCCGCACTGCTGGACCGGTTCACGGACATCTGGAGGGGGAGCGGGTCATGAGCGCGGAGAGGGATGTGAGCGTGGTGGACAGTCCTGCGGGGCGCCTGCAGGCGCTCTTCGAGGGGCACCGGCTGACGCCGACCCAGCGGCGCATCGCGCACAGCATGGTGCGGCGGGCCGCCGACGTGCCCTTCCTGTCCAGCGTGGAGCTGGCCGAGCTCGCCGGGGTCAGCCAGCCGTCCGTGACCCGCTTCGCCGTGGCCCTCGGCTTCGACGGCTATCCGGCGCTGCGCAAGCACCTGCGCGAGGTCGCGCCCGCCGAGCAGGCGTCCGAGACGGGCTCGTACAACGAGTACCAGCAGGCCGTCGAGGCCGAGATCGAGAACCTCCGGCACCTCGCGGAGCTGCTGGCCGACCCGCGTCCGGTGCGCAGGGCGGGACGGCTGCTCGCCGCCTCCCGGCCGCTGCCCGTGCTCGGCCTGCGGGCCGCCGCCTCCCAGGCCTACGGCTTCTCGTACTTCGCGGGCAAGGTCCACCCTGACGTCCGGCTGCTCGACGAGGGCGGCACGATGATCCAGGACCGCATCGAGGCCGCCGTACGGGCCGGGGCGAGCGCCCTGCTGTGCTTCGCGCTGCCCCGGCATCCGCGCGAGGTCGTGGACACCCTCGCCTTCGCCAAGGAGGCCGGGCTGACGGTGGTGACCGTCGCCGACTCCGCCTTCGCGCCGGTCGCCAAGGTCTCGGACCTGCTCCTGCCGGCGGCCGTGGGCACGGGGCTCGCCTTCGACACGGCGTGCGCGCCGATGCTGCTGGGCCGGGTCCTGCTGGAGGCCATGTGCGACGACCTGCCGGACGCGCAGGCCCGCCTGGAGGAGTTCGACGCGCGGGCGGCGGCGCGGGGGCTGTTCGTGGAGTGACGCCCGGCCCGGTGCGCTCTCAGACTGGTCTCACCTTCGCTCGTTAGCGTGCGTCCCACGGATGCCGCGCAGAAACGGGACGGAGGCCGAACGTGGCACGTGGAGGGCAGGGACTGGCCAGGGTGGCCGTCGTCGTACGGGCCGGAGCCGCGCCGCTGTGGTGGGCCGGGGTGTTCGCGGCCGGCGTCGGGGTGCTGGTGCCGGGGATCACGGGACGCCGGATCGGGGTCATGGCCGGTGCGGCGCTGTTCGTCGCGGCGGCGGCCGCGGTGTCGTACGCGCGCCGCAGGCGGTACGCCTCCCTGGTCCGGTCGGCGGTGCGCGCGGGCAAGCACGACGTGCTCCAGGACCGCGCGGTGAGTGTGCGCAACTGGCGCCGGGGACACCGCTGGTGGCTGCTGCTGGCGTTCGTGGCGGCGCTGCTGAGCGCGTTCGCCGTGCCCGCCGCCGGCGGCATGCTGCTCGCCGGTGCCGGTACGGGTCTGCGGCTGAAGGCCGCCTGGCTCGGGCGGCGCGAGCGGGCCGGGGAGGCGCTGCTGTGGGTGCGGGTCGACTGGCTCGCCGCGAACGGCGGCCGCCCGGCCGGCAAGGCGGTCAGGGCGTACCGCAGTACGGGCATCGCGGCGGGCGACGCGGCCCCGGGCGGGGCGCGGCGCCGCACCGCGGCGCTCGTCTGAACTCAGACCTCCAGGTCGGCCTCGATCGACTTCAGCTGGTGGCGGGCCATCGCCAGGTTGGAGCGCTTGGCGTCGAGCACCAGGTACAGGAACAGGCCGTTGCCGCCGCGCCCGCTGATCAGGCGGATCAGGTGGTACTGGTCGCTCAGCGTGATCAGGATGTCCTCGATCTGGCCCTTCAGCCCGAGGTGCTCCATCGTGCGCATCTTGGCGCGGACGACATCGGTGTTGCCGGCGGCGGCCACGTTCAGGTCGAAGGCCTTGCTGCCGCCCATCGTGCCCAGCGCCATGCCGCTGGTGTAGTCGACGAGCGCGACGCCGGTCGCGCCCTCGATGGAGGCGAGTGCTTCTTTGAGGCAGGTTTCGGTGTTGGCCATGACTGGTTTCCTCGGTTTCCTCTCAACTTTCGGTGGCAGTGCGCGCGTTGGTGCTCGTCGTGCGTGGCGCGCGGGTCGTTCTGGTCCGTGTGGCGGCCGTCTTGGCCGGTGGCTTGGCGGGCTTGGCCGGCTTCGGCCTGCCCGGGAGTGCGGCGTGGCCGTCGAGGAGTTCGGTGATCCGGGCTGCCGCCCGCCGGCCCTCCAGCAGGAGCCGCCCGACGTTGACCCGGTCCTGGGCGAGCAGGGTCAGCACGGCCGAGTCGCCGGCCGCGTAGGTCGCCACGTAGCCGTACACACCCCGCACGAGCAGTTCGCGGAACTCGCCCTGTCCCGTCGCGTCCGCCAGCTTCACCGCCGCCCCGTACGCGGTCTCGATGAGCGTGGCGAGGCCGTCCGGGTCGACGCCGGGGGTGTCCTGGGCCAGCACGCGCCCGTCGACACCGGTCGCGAGCGCGCCCGTGAGCTGGGGGACGCGGGCTCTCAGACGGCGCAACTCGTCGAGCATGTGGGGGTCGGCAGACATCCGGGGTCTCCTCTCAAAGGGCCTCCAGCGCATCCCTGAGCCTCTTCAGCAACGTGATGTGGGGATCGGTCGAAAGCTGTCCGAGGTCGGGCGGCGGCGGTGGCGGCTCGCGGCGCATCTCCACGAACCCCGCCGCCGTCAGCCGGCGGACGTCCACCAGCGTGTGGAACGCCAGACGGCCGACCGCGCGGGCGATGTCCGACGCCGTGCGGGCGCCGTCCACCTGGTTCAGCACCGTCCGCTGGCGGCGGGTGAGGGCGGGGGCCGCCACCGGGTCCGCGCGGATCAGGGGAGCCGTGTCCGGCTCCGGGTCGGGCCAGATGCGGTGCAGGAGGTCGCGGCGGCGCAGCGTCTCGCGCTCCAGGGCGGCCACCGGCACGGGGCGCTCCGGTCCGCCGGGGTGCGCGCTGCCGTAGCGGAAGCGGCCGGGTGTGCTGCTGGAGGCGAGGGCGAAGTACGCGGCGTCGTACAGGGCCGCCAGCCGGCACAGCTCCAGCGTGCCGGGGGCGAGGAGACCGCCCGCGACCAGGAGACGGCCGGTGTCCTGGTCCTCGTCCGTCTCCTTCAGCGCGCGCTGCCAGTCCTCGGCGGAGAGGGTGCCGCGGGCCGTGAGGAGGACGTCCAGACCGGGCGCGAACGGGCTCTCGGCGTGCACGACCAGGCCCCCGGCGAGATGGAGCGTGCCGTGCTCGCGGAACAGCACGCCGGTGGCCTGCTCGGTGGCGAGCCGGTTCAGCATCGGCGAGACACCGCTCCACGCGCGTGCGTGGGCGGTGGCCCGGTCGCGCACGGGCAGGCGCGGGGGCTCGGCCGTCCGGGCGGTGGTCATGCCAGCACCAGCCGTTCCGCCATCTCGCCCAGCCGGATGCGGGCCAGCGCCAGGTTGCCCTCCGCGCGGGCCAGCCACAGGTGCAGGAAGACGCTGCCGTCGAAGGAGGACCCCACGAACCGCAGCACGTGGTAGCTGTCCCGGTTGCTGACGATCAGGTCCTCGACCGGGGGGTCCGCGTCCGTGGCCACCCCGGCCTCGAGGTCGTCGTCCGGCGCGAACGCGTGCTGCTCGGCGGCCAGCCGGGCGATCTCGGCGGCCTCCACCGCGGCCGTCTCCTGGTCGCCGCCCGGGAACTCCCCGACGGTGCCCAGGGCCAGCCCGCTCGTCCAGTCGATCAGTGCGGCCCCCCGGGCACCGGGCAGCCTCATGGCTTCGAGCAGACACTCGTCGATTCCGGGCACCCTGGCTCCCCTCCCGCCTGCGGTTCGGCTGAGTGACGCCGAAGCTACGCAACGTGTGCGCGAGGGGTGAGGGATCTGGCATTTTCCGATGGAACTTGCGCCGGGGTACTAAGGTGGGTCAACTTGCCTGCATTTTTCAGCAGTTGACCACCAGATACACCGACCGCGGGTCAACGGCGCTCGGGTGCACGGAGGGTGGTGAGCGCGTTCGCGTGCGCCCCTCCCGATTCGGCCACGATCGCGTCGAGGCTCTGCGGCTCCCGTACGGTCGCGAAGGCGACGCCCCCGCCGCCGTCCGGCGCGAAGCCGTAGATCCCGGGCCGGGCCAGGGAGTTGTAGGCGTAGTGGTGCGCGAAGTAGTACGCCCCCGTGTCCAGCGCCGCCGCGTAGTCCCCCTGCTCCAGCAGGGGCAGGGTGCGCCCCTCGGCCAGCAGGTCGCCCGAGAAGCAGGCCGGCCCGGCGACGTCCTGCACGACCCCGGGCCCCTCCTTGGGGCGCCCCTTGCCGTCGTACGCGGCGATCCGCAGCGGCCACGCACCCGGCGCGTACACCGTCCGCGTCGCCACCTGCACGCCCGCGTGCGTGACCGCGACCGGCCGCCCGCCCGCGCTCTTGGCGTACTCCACCCGGGCCACCACCGTCCCGTGCTTGGCCAGCAGAGACCGCCCGAACTCGGTGACCAGTCCGTACCGCCCGTCGAACAGCCCCGGCACCGCCTCGCTCAGCAGCCGCGCGTACTGCGCGTAGGTCGGTGCCGTCTCGTCCGAGCCGAAGTTCACCGGCAGCCCGCCGCCGATGTCGAGGGTGTCGATCTGCGGGCGCCCGATCCGCCGGTTGATCTCCTCGGCGAGCGCGTACGTCTCGGCCACGCCCTGCGCCATCAGCGACAGCGGGATGCCCTGCGAGCCGGTGTGCGCGTGCAGCCGGGTCAGCCACGGGCGGTCGGCGTACGCCTCCACGACCCACTCCCGCGCCCCCTCGTCGCGCAGCGCCACCCCGAACTTGGAGGTCGCCGTCGCGGTCGAGGTGGCCTCGATCGAACCGCCGCCGACCTGCGGGTTCACCCGGATTCCCAGGGGGGAGCGGCTGGTTGCCGACCTCATCAGGGCGTCGATGCGGTCCAGCTCCTGCGGGTTGTCGGCGTTGACGGCGATCCCCAGCGCCAGCGCCTCGCGCAGCTCGGCGGGGGTCTTCGCGGGGGAGTCGAGCACCGTCCGGGCCGGCGGTACCCCCGCCGCGCGTGCCAGCGCCAGCTCGCCGGGGCTCGCCACCTCCGCGCCGATGCCCTCCCGGTGGAGCAGCCGCAGCACCGGCACCAGCGGGGTGGCCTTCACCGCGAAGGCGTGCAGCACCGGAGTGCCGGGCGCCACCACCGCGTCGAACGCCGACCGCAGCCCGGCGGCCGCCTCCCGGATGCCGGTGACGTCGAGCAGCCCCACGATGGGGGTGCCGGGCCCCAGCAGCCCCTGTTCCACGGCGGCCCGCACCGCCTCGTCGCGCCGGTCCGCCCGGTCGCCGCCACCCGTCCGACTGTCCTTGCCGCTGTCCACCGCGTCCCCCGCGAGCTCGTCGCCGGCGCCGATGCCACCGTCCGGTGCGTGCGCCGACGTGTCCAGTGCATCCAGCCAAACATCCGCAGCTCTCGAGCGCTGGCTCACGGACGTATTGACTAGTTCTATTCATGAAGTCAAGATGTGAATAACGGCAGCAACAATCCGCTAGGAGGCAGACCATGTCAGGACCCCGCCCCGTACGAGCGCCGCGCGGTACGGAACTGAGCGCCCTGGGATGGCAGCAGGAAGCCGCCCTCCGGATGCTGCAGAACAACCTCGACCCCGAGGTCGCCGAGCACCCCGACAAGCTCGTCGTCTACGGCGGCACCGGCAAGGCGGCCCGCGACTGGCGCTCCTTCGACGCGATGGTGCGCACGCTGCGGACCCTCAAGCAGGACGAGACGATGCTCGTCCAGTCCGGCCGCCCCGTGGGCGTCATGCAGACCCACGAGTGGGCCCCGCGCGTCCTGATCGCCAACTCCAACCTCGTCGGCGACTGGGCCAACTGGGAGGAGTTCCGCCGTCTGGAGGCCCTCGGCCTGACCATGTACGGCCAGATGACCGCCGGTTCCTGGATCTACATCGGCACCCAGGGCATCCTCCAGGGCACCTACGAGACCTTCGCCGCCGTCGCCGCGAAGAAGTTCGGCGGCACCCTCGCGGGCACGATCACCCTGACCGCCGGCCTCGGCGGCATGGGCGGCGCCCAGCCGCTCGCCGTCACCATGAACGACGGCGTCGCCCTCTGCATCGACTGCGACCCGCGCGCGATCGAGCGCCGCATCGAGCACCGGTACCTGGACGTGAAGGCCGACAGCCTGGAGCACGCCCTCCAGCTCGCCGTCGAGGCCCGTGACGCCCGCCGCCCGCTCTCCATCGGCCTGCTGGGCAACGCCGCCGAGCTGCTGCCGCGCATGCTCGCCGAGGGTGCGCCCATCGACATCGTCACCGACCAGACCTCCGCCCACGACCCGCTGGCCTACCTGCCGCTCGGCGTCGACTTCGACGACATGGCGTCCGCCGCGGCCAAGGACCCGGCCGGCTTCACCACCCGGGCCCGCGAGTCCATGGCGAAGCACGTCGAGGCGATGGTCGGCTTCATGGACGCGGGCGCGGAGGTCTTCGACTACGGCAACTCGATCCGCGGCGAGGCCCAACTCGCGGGATACGACCGGGCGTTCGCCTTCCCGGGCTTCGTCCCCGCCTACATCCGGCCGCTGTTCTGCGAGGGCAAGGGCCCCTTCCGGTGGGCCGCGCTGTCGGGCGAGGCGTCCGACATCGCCAAGACGGACAAGGCGCTCCTCGACCTGTTCCCCGAGAACGAGTCGCTGGCCCGGTGGATCAAGATGGCGGGCGAGCGGGTCCACTTCCAGGGTCTGCCCGCGCGCATCTGCTGGCTCGGCTACGGCGAGCGGGACAAGGCCGGCGAGCGCTTCAACGACATGGTGGCCTCCGGTGAGCTGGCGGCCCCGCTCGCCATCGGGCGCGACCACCTCGACTGCGGGTCCGTCGCCTCCCCCTACCGCGAGACCGAGGCCATGCTCGACGGTTCGGACGCGATCGCCGACTGGCCGCTGCTGAACGCGATGGTCAACGTCGCCTCCGGGGCGTCCTGGGTGTCCATCCACCACGGTGGTGGTGTGGGCATGGGGCGGTCCATCCACGCCGGGCAGGTCACGGTGGCCGACGGGACGAAGCTGAGCGGCGAGAAGATCCGGCGGGTGCTGACCAACGACCCCGGCATGGGTGTCATCCGGCACGTGGACGCCGGGTACGACATCGCGGAGTCCGTCGCCGGCGAGCGCGGTGTGCGGGTTCCGATGCGCGAGGGTGGGGACGCGTGACTCAGCCTGTGGCGACCGCCCGTCCGGGCAGCAGCTCCTTCCACTCGATGTGGCGTGAGCTGCTCCCCGTCGGGCGGCACCCCGACTCCCAGGGCTACCGGCGCTTCGCCTGGAGCGGGGCCGACGCGGAGTGCCGGGCCTGGTTCAGGGAGCAGGCCGAGGGGCGCGGGCTGGCGTACGAGGTCGACCGGAACGGGAACCAGTGGGCCTGGCTCGGCGATCCCGGTGCCGGGGACGCCGTCGTCACCGGGTCGCACCTGGACTCCGTACCCGACGGGGGAGCCTTCGACGGGCCCCTCGGGGTCGTGTCCTCCTTCGCCGCGCTCGACGAACTCCGGGGCAGGGGCGTCCGGTTCGGCAAGCCCCTCGCCATCGTCAACTTCGGGGACGAGGAGGGCGCCCGGTTCGGGCTCGCCTGTGTCGGGTCCCGGCTCACCGCCGGGCAGCTCACCGCCGAGGACGCGCACAAGCTGACCGACGGCGACGGGATCAGCCTGCCCCGGGCCATGGAGGCCGCCGGGTACGACCCGGACGCCATCGGCGCCGACCCCGGGCGGCTCGCCCGTATCGGTGCCTTCGTCGAGCTGCACGTCGAGCAGGGCCGGGCCCTGGACCTGTCCGGGGACCGGGTCGGCATCGCCAGTGCCATCTGGCCGCACGGGCGCTGGCGGTTCGACTTCCGGGGCGAGGCCAACCACGCCGGCACGACCCGGCTCGTGGACCGGCGCGACCCGATGCTGTCGTACGCCGAGACCGTGCTCGCCGCCCGGCGCGAGGCCGAACTCGCCGGTGCCGTCGCCACCTTCGGCAAGATCGCCGTCGAGCCGAACGGCGTCAACGCCATCCCCTCGCTGGTGCGCGGCTGGCTCGACTCCCGCGCGGCCGACCAGGGCACGCTCGACACCGTCGTCGGCGGCGTCGAGCGTGCCGCCCGCGAATACGCCGCCGCACACGGCATCGACCTCGACGTCGTCCGGGAGTCCTTCACGCCCGTCGTGGAGTTCGACCACGCCCTGCGCGAGGAGCTGGGCCGCATCCTGGGCAAGGACACCGGCATCTCCGTCCCCGTCCTGGGTACCGGTGCCGGACACGACGCAGGAATCCTCTCCGGGAGCATCCCGACCGCCATGCTGTTCGTACGCAACCCCACGGGCGTCTCGCACTCCCCGGCCGAGTTCGCGGCCGAGGACGACTGCGTGGCCGGGGTGCTCGCACTCGCCGACGTACTGGAAGGGCTGGCCTGCAGGTGACGCACCCCCGCACGCGGACGTACTGGCTGGAGCACGCCTGGCTCGACACCCACGTCGAGCCGGGGGTCGCCGTCGACGTGGCGGACGGCCGGATCGCGGCCGTCCGCACGGACGTGCCCACCCCGCCCCCCGGCGCCGAGATCCTGCGCGGGCTGACGCTCCCGGGACTGGCGAACGCCCACTCGCACGCCTTCCACCGCGCCCTGCGCGGAACCGTCCAGGTCGGCTCCGGCACGTTCTGGACCTGGCGCGAGGTCATGTACTCGTTCGCCGACAAGCTGACCCCCGAGAGCTACCACGCCCTCGCCCGGGCCGTGTACGCGGAGATGGCCCTGGCGGGGGTCACCGCCGTCGGCGAGTTCCACTACCTCCACCACGCACCCGGCGGCACCCCCTACAGCGACCCCAACGCGATGGGCGAGGCCCTCGTCGCGGCCGCCGCCGACGCCGGCATCCGCATCACCCTCCTCGACACCGCCTACCTCTCCTCCGGCTTCGGCGAGGCTCCCAACGTCCACCAGCTCCGCTTCTCCGACGGCACGGCGGAGGCCTGGGCCGAACGCTGTTCGGTCCTCAAGGAACAGGATCACGCGCGGATCGGGGCGGCCGTCCACTCCGTACGGGCCGTGCCCGCCGCCCAGCTCGCGACCGTGGCGCGCTGGGCGGAGGAGCGGCGCGCCCCGCTCCATGTGCACCTGTCCGAGCAGACCGCCGAGAACGACGCCTGCCAGGCCGCCCACGGCTGCACGCCGACCCGGCTGCTCGCCGACCACGGCGTGCTCGGGCCGCGCACCACCGGCGTCCACAACACCCACCTGACGGACGAGGACATCGCGCTCATCGGCGGCTCCGGCACCGGCACCTGCATGTGCCCGACCACCGAGCGGGACCTGGCCGACGGCATCGGCCCCGCCGCCGCCCTGCAGAAGGCCGGCTCGGCGCTCTCCCTCGGCTCCGACAGCCACGCCGTCATCGACCTGCTGGAGGAGGCGCGCGCGATGGAGCTCGACGAGCGCCTGCGCACCCGCAGCCGGGGCCACTGGACCGCGGCGGCCCTGCTGCGCGCGGCTTCGGCCGACGGCCATGCCGCCCTGGGCTGGGAAGGCGCCGGTGTTCTGCAGGCGGGCGCGCTCGCCGACTTCACCACGATCGCGCTCGACTCGGTCAGAACCGCCGGGCCCCTGCCGCGCCTCGGTGCGGAGACGGCTGTCTTCGCGGCCTCGGCGGCGGACGTGCGCCATACCGTCGTGGGTGGCCGTCATGTGGTGCGAGACGGCGCCCACACCCTCGTACCGGATGTGCCGACAGCGCTGGCAGACGCCGTCGAAGCCCTGCGTGCCTGAAACCCGACGTCATCCCTGGGGACACCATGAGCAGCACTGTCATCACCAACATCGCCACGCTGGTCACCAACGACCCCTCCCTCGGTGACGGCTCCCCCCTCGGCCTGATCCAGGACGCGGCCGTCGTCGTCGACGGCGACCGCATCGCGTGGACCGGTGAATCAAGCAAAGCACCCGCCACCGACAACCGGGTCGACGCCGGTGGCCGGGCGGTCCTGCCGGGCTTCGTCGACTCCCACTCGCACCTGGTCTTCGCGGGAGACCGCACGCAGGAGTTCAACGCCCGTATGTCCGGACGGGCGTACAGCGCGGGCGGCATCCGCACGACCGTCGCCGCCACCCGCGCCGCGAGCGACGAGGAGCTGGCGGCCAACCTCACCCGCTACCTCGCCGAGGCACTGCGCCAGGGCACGACCACCTTCGAGACCAAGTCCGGCTACGGACTCACCGTCGCGGACGAGGCCCGCGCCCTGCGCATCGCCTCCGCACACACCGACGAGGTCACCTACCTCGGCGCCCACATCGTGCCGCCCGACTTCGCCGACGACCCGTCCGCGTACGTCGCCCTGGTCACCGGCGAGATGCTCGACGCCTGTGCCCCGCACGCCCGCTGGATCGACGTCTTCTGCGAGAAGGGCGCCTTCGACGGCGACCAGGCCCGGGCGATCCTCACCGCGGGCAAGGCCAGGGGCCTGCACCCGCGCATCCACGCCAACCAGCTCTCCTACGGCCCCGGTGTGCAGCTGGCCGTCGAGCTGGACGCAGCCAGCGCCGACCACTGCACCCACCTCACCGACGCGGACGTGGACGCCCTCGCGAACGGCAACACGGTGGCCACCCTGCTGCCCGGCGCCGAGTTCTCCACCCGCGCCGAGTGGCCGGACGCCCGCCGCCTGCTCGACGCCGGTGCCACGGTCGCCCTGTCCACGGACTGCAACCCCGGCTCGTCCTTCACCTCGTCCGTCCCGTTCTGCATCGCGCTCGCCGTACGGGACATGGGCATGACCCCCGACGAGGCCGTCTGGGCGGCCACGGCGGGCGGCGCCCGGGCCCTGCGCCGCGGCGACGTCGGCCGGCTGAACCTCGGCGCCCACGCGGACCTGATCGTCCTCGACGCCCCGAGCCATGTGCACCTCGCCTACCGGCCGGGCGTGCCGCTGGTCAGCGGCGTGTGGCGGCGGGGCGTGCAGGTGCTCTGACCCGGCGGGCCCCCGGACTCAGAGGGCCCCCACCCGCCACCGCTGCGCGGCGCCGCCGTTCAGCGGCCGCAGCGCCACCCCGTCGCCGTCGTAGGGCGTCATCGCGGTCTCGATGGCGATCGCGGGCCGGATCACACCGTCGTCGTCGACGGTGAAGCGCAGGTTCTGGCCGTGGTCGCCGTCGACCGAGTCGCAGTCCCAGATCCCCACGCCCCGGTCGACGTCGCCGCGGCTGTCGAGGCAGAAGCCGGGGTCGGCGGAGGACTGCACCACCTGGCGGGAGGCGTCGACGCGCCAGCGCTGGGTCCGGGAGCCGGAACAGGGGGCCGTCACCACGTCGGTGCCGTTCTCCAGGTCGCCGTCGCGGATGTCCAGGCAGAGGCCGGTGGCGACGTTCACGACCTGGGCCGGGGTGCCGGCCGGGGCGTGCGTGGGGGAGGGGCGGGGCGACTTCGACGGCGGCTCGGGGCTGGAACTGTGCGTCGGGGACGGGGACTTGCTGATCCGCGACGAAGAGGGCGACGGCGTGGGCGACACCGTCGCCGTGACCGTGACCTGCGGCGCGATGGTCGGTGTGTGCACCGCGCCCGCCGCCTGCTGGTGCGGCGCGGAGGGCGCACCGCCCCGCGTCAGGAGGAAGACGAGCAGCGGGGTGAGCGCCACACCGAGGGCGAGCGCGACCAGCAGGAAGCGCCGCGAGGGCCGCCAGGACCCGCCGTCCGCAAGGGTGCTGGGGCGCGGTGCGTCGCTCGTGACGTATGACGTGCCGGCCCACGGCAGCAGCCCCTCGGCCAGCACGGCGCGCGGGGCGTCCCGCAGCGCCGACAGCTCCTCGTAGGCCGCCGTGCAGTGCGGGCAGCGCGCCATGTGGGCGTGCAGGTCGGCGCTGTCGCGGGGCGAGTCGGGCCGTACCGACTCCTCGATGAGCCGGCCGAAGTTGCCGCAGCTCGGGTCGTACGAGGCGGCGAGGCGGGAGCGCAGGCAGAGCTGGCCCATGGCCTGCAGCGCGGCGGCGGTCTCGTAGGCGACGTCCTCGGGGGTCAGCCCCAGCAGGACGGCCGTGCGCTCCGGCGTCTCCCGCTCCACGACGCCGTACCAGACCAGGCCCTGGGCGCGGGAGGGGAGCGCCTGGAAGGCGGTGAGCATGGGCGGTACGGGGCCCTCGGGGCCGGACGTGCTCAGGACGAGCAGCAGAGCGGGGTCGAGTCCCGCGGACCGCTCGTCGGCGGCCCAGGACGCGGCCACCTTCGCGGTCAGCAGCAGGAGTTGAAGCCGCAGCGGGACCAGGGGCTCGGTGCCGCGGGCGGTCTGACGGGCCGCCAGGGTGAAGGCCTGGGCGGCCAGCTGCCGGGCGGCGGACTCGCTCGCCGTGCACAGCCGGGCGTAGTCGAGGACCGCCGGCTGGTGGCGGGTGCGCAGCTCCTGCAGGGCCGGATACACGGTGGGGGTGCTGGTGCGCAGCAGTTCGGTCAGCCGCGCGTCGGAGGCGTCCGCATGAACCCCGCCACCGGTCTCGACAGCCCTGTCGGTCCCGTCGGCCCGAGCCATCCACCCGCCTCCTTGCACCCTTGCCGCCCGCCGGAGATCTGGCCTACCGGCGGGTATGGGGGCCCATAGTGAGGGATGGGAACCTCTGGGGAAAGAGTTTCTGTGGGTAACCCCGGGAACGCCCGAGCGCGGTGCTCCCCGGCGTTCCCGGGGCGCACCGCGCTCGGCGGAGGCGTGTCACACGGCAGGCGTCATTCCTCGATGGTCAGGCCCTTGCGCAGTCGCACCAGCGTCCGCGACAGCAGCCGCGACACATGCATCTGAGAGATGCCGAGCTCCTCCCCTATCTCCGACTGGGTCATGCCGGCGACGAAGCGGAGGGAAAGGATCTTCCGGTCCCGCGGCGGGAGTTCGGCGATCAGCGGCTTCAGCGACTCGACGTACTCGATGCCCTCGAGGCCGTGGTCCTCGTACCCGATCCGGTCCGCGAGCGCGCCCTCGGCGTCGTCCTCCTCGGGCTGGGCGTCCAGCGAGGAGGCGGTGTACGCGTTCGACGCCGCCATGCCCTCGACGACCTCGTCCCTGGAGAGGTCGAGGCGCTCGGCGAGCTCGGCCACGGTCGGGGCCCGGTCGAGCTTCTGGGCCAGCTCGTCACCGGCCTTGGCCAGGTCGAGCCGGAGCTCCTGGAGCCGGCGCGGTACGCGCACGGACCACGAGGTGTCCCGGAAGAAGCGCTTGATCTCGCCGACGATGGTAGGCATCGCGAACGTGGGGAACTCGACGCCCCGGGCCAGCTCGAAGCGGTCGATCGCCTTGATCAGACCGATCGTCCCGACCTGGATGATGTCCTCCATGGGCTCGCTGCGCGAGCGGAAGCGGGAGGCGGCGAACTTGACCAGCGCGAGGTTCAGTTCGACGAGCGTGTTGCGGACGTACGAGTACTCGTACGTGCCTTCCTCGAGGGACTCCAGCCGCTCGAAGAGGGTCTTGGACAGCGCTCGGGCGTCTACGGGTCCCACTTCGTCGTACGGAGGGATCTCCGGGAGTCCGTCCAGCCCCGCAAGCGCGTCGGCGTCGCTGTCCGCGATGGGGTCCAGATGGTCCGGAGCGGAAGCCGACGTCGCCTCCTGGGTGTGCGATGCGTCGAGCCGGGGTGACATGATGTCCTCCATCGTTCTCGGCATATGGCTGCCGAAGCCAGTGCGTGCACTGCGGTGTGCGGCGCCTCCAAAGCCGGCCGTGTCGGTTACGTATCTCTAGCCCTACCTGCTTTCCCACACCCGCCGCAAGTGCGTTCTGTGGGGATATGTCCGTTTGTGGGCGGATGTTCGGGTGTCGGAGAGTGTGAGGAAGGCGTAGTGTTCGAGGGCGTGAGTCAGCAGCCACGACGTCGGGAGAAAGACGGCATGGACCGCGGGACGGTCGGCAGCGCACAGTCTGGCCGGCTACTGGTGGAGGTCAGAGAAGAAGGCCCCAGTGCCGTCGTGACCCCGGCGGGTGAGTTGGATCACCACACCGCCGATCTGTTGCGTGAGCCACTCGAGGAATGCCTCGCCAAGGGGTTCAGCCGCCTCGTCGTGGACTGCTCGCGGCTGGAGTTCTGCGACTCCACGGGGCTCAACGTACTGCTCGGCGCCCGCCTCAAGGCGGAGGCCGCAGGGGGTGGGGTGCACCTCGCGGGCATGCAGCCCGTGGTCGCGCGCGTGTTCGAGATCACCGGGGCGGAAGCGGTCTTCAGTGTTCATGCCACGCTCGAGGCGGCCCTGGCCGACACGGCCGGCTGAACCTCCGGCGGTCCGTGCCTGTTTCCCGGCCGGGCCGCCCCTGCATGACCGGCACTTTCCGGGCGTCCCGCCCTCGGTGCCGAACAAGGGGGTGTTCCGCCGGTTCGGTCGGGCAGGAGACATTCTGAACAAGTCGGTGGCACAGCGACGGATCCACCGTCGATCAACGTACTGACTCTTGAATCGTGAACGGTGAATCGGTGAGGTGAAGCGCTGATGAGCACCACCCGGCCTTGCTCGCCGGGCGACCGCGGCCCGGAGCCCAGCGGCGCTTCCGTGGCGTCCGAAGGCGACGCGGCCGCAGCGCCGGCCGCGCCCGGGTCGCCCGGGGGCGGTCAGGTCCGCAGGCTGAGTTTCGACGGCGAGAGCGGCGTCGTGCCGCTCGCCCGCGACTTCACCCGCCAGGCGATGTACGCGTGGGGCTGGCTGCCCGCCGCCACGGCCGACCGGCGGGCCGCCGCCGAGGACGTGCTGCTGGTCGTCTCCGAGCTGGTCACCAACGCCTGTCTGCACGCCGAGGGCCCGGACGAGCTGTGGATCACCTGCGACAAGAAGGTCATCCGCATCGAGGTCTCGGACAAGGGGACGGGCCAGCCGGCCCCGCGCACTCCGCACCGAGCGGGCCGCCCCGGCGGACACGGCATGTTCATCGTGCAGCGGCTCTGCCTGGACTGGGGCGTCGCGCGGGCGCCGGGGGTCGCGGGCAAGACCGTGTGGGCGGAACTGGGCGTGCCCGGGTAAATCGCTTGGCCGGACCGGGGACGGCTGCCTACCCTCGTCGGCAACGCGCTGACGGAGACAAGTAGCCCGGACCCACGCGAGCCGAGAGAGCCGCCCCCCGCTGTGACGGCGGCCTCGCGTGCCGGTGCCAATCCCCTCCCGAGTGCGGGGAGGCAATGCCCCGCCGGCCGGCCCCCGTCACCGGGCCAGAACGAGACCGTCCTACGGGCGTGCGTCGCCTGCGCAGGACGGTGAAGGCGTGGTGGCACCGCGAGCACCCTCTCGCCCACGCCCCGGGGGAATCACCCCGGGGCGGTGCGTGCCGCTCCGGACGACCGGACGGAGCGCGCGCCATGCTCGACGTCACCCTCATCCGACGCCATCCCGACCAGGTCCGCGAAGGTCTGCGCAAACGCGCCGTCGACGTGGACATCCCGGCCTTCCTCGCCCTGGACGCCGAGTTCCGCGCGGCCCGTGCGGCCGTGGAGCGGCTGCGCGGCGAGCGGCGGCGCATCTCGGCCGACATCGCCGTACGGCGGCGGGCGGGCGAGGCGGCCGGGGAGCTCCAGGCGGCGGCCAGGGCCCTGGCCGGCCGGCTCGCCGAGGCCGAGGCCGGACTCGGCAGGCTGGCCGGGCCGCACCAGGACTTCCTCGACGGCCTGCCCAACCTCCCGGACGACGACGTCGTCGCGGGCGGCAAGGAGAACAACCAGGTCGTGCGGACCGCGGGCGCGCCGCCCGCCTTCGGCTTCGCGCCCAAGGACCATGTGCAACTCACCGAGGACCTCGGGCTCGTGGACCACAGGCGGGGCGCGGCGCTCGCGGGCAACGGCTACTGGATCTACCGCGGCGAGGGCGCCGCCCTGGAGTGGGCGCTGCTCAACCACTTCCTCGACACGCACCGCCGGGCAGGCTACGAGTTCGTGCTGCCGCCGCACCTGCTGACCCACGAGGCGGGCTACACGGCGGGACAGTTCCCGAAGTTCGCCGACGAGGTCTTCCACGTGGACGACCACTTCCTGCTGCCCACCGCCGAGACCGCGCTGGCGAGCCTGCACCGCGGTGAGACCCTCGACGAGCGGGAGCTGCCGCTCAAGTACGTGGCCTGCACGCCCTGTTACCGCAAGGAGAGCGGCGGCTACCGCACCGCCGAGCGCGGGACGCTGCGCGGCCACCAGTTCAACAAGGTCGAGCTGTTCCAGTACACGCGCCCCGCCGACTCGGCGGCCGCCCAGCTCGAACTGCTGGCCCGCGCCGAGGAGTTGGTCGCCGGGCTCGGCCTGCACCACCGGGTCACCCAGCTCGCGGCCGAGGACACCAGCGCCGCCCAGGCCAAGACCTACGACGTGGAGGTCTGGCTGCCCAGCCTCGGCGGCTACACCGAGGTCAGCTCGGTGTCGAACGCCCGCGCCTACCAGGCGCGGCGCGGCGGCATCCTCCCCCACTCTCGGCTTCGCTCGAGCGGGGGGACCCCCATCCGCCCGGAGAACGGCGGGAAGCCCGCGTGCGTGCACACGCTCAACGCCTCGGGCCTCGCCACCAGCCGTCTGCTGCCCGCGATCCTGGAGCAGCACCAGCGGGCCGACGGCACGGTCGCGGTGCCGGAGGTGCTGCGGCGGTGGGGACTGCCGGAGGTGCTGGGCACCGCCCGTACCCCGCTCCCGGGCCGCCCCTGAGTTACCGAGGGTCACCCTCTCCACCCGTCACACCACCTGTGCGCGCCGGATCCCCACAACTCCGGCGCGCACCGTCTCTTCCCTCCTCAAGACCCCGGGCGTACCTTGACGGCCAAATCTGATGTGCCGTCAGGAACTCGCAGAGGGAGCGGAACCGTGTCGTACCGGAAACGAACCGCCGCGTTCGCGTCCGCCGCGGCCCTGGCCGGCTCGGTGGTGCTGCTCGCCGCCCCCGCAGCCGAGGCCAAGGTCGTCGACGTCAACTACCAGTGCAAGACGCCGATCGGGAACAAGAGCGCCGTCTCGCCCATCGACATCAAGGGTGTGAAGAGCGGCAGCGGCTACAAGCTCACCATGTCCTGGCAGAAGGGCGTCTCCTCCAGCCCGGTCGAGCTGGGCAAGGGCGCGATGAACCCCAGCGCCGTCATCAAGGTCGGCGGCGCCGACAGCGGCACGGTGAACGTCTCCGGGCCCGCCAACCAGGCCGCCATTCCGGCCAACACCCCCATCAAGATCAACGACTTGACGGGTACGTACACGCCGAGGAAGTCCGGCAGCGTCACCTTCACGCCGGGCGTGCTCACCATCAAGGCACTGGGCACCACGACCACCTGCACGCCGTCCAACAACCCCGGTCCGGCACTGACGCTGGACGTGACGGCGGCCAGCGGCGGCTCCTCCGGCGGAACCAGCCAGAGCGGCAGCGAGTCGGGATCCTCGCTCCCGCAGACCGGCCCCGACGACTCCGCCATCGCCCTCGGCACGCTCGGCGGCACTGTGCTCCTCGTGGGCGCGGCGGGCGCGCTGTGGATCACACGGAGGAGCCAGCAGGCCCAACGCTGAACCACTGCCACGACCGCTGGAGCCGCCGGATGTCGCCTGCCGCCCGTGTCCTGTTCGTGTCCCTCCTGCTGGTGCTGGCCGCCGCCGCGCCGGCCCGGGCCGACGACGGCTGGTCCCTCGCGCCGTCCGGCGGCGGGCGCCCGTCCTTCTACGCCGAGGGCGCGCCCGGCGCGGTGCTGCAGGACACGGTGTCGGTGACCAACCGCGGCGCGCGGGCGGTCACGGTACGGCTGAGCGGCAGCGGCGTCGCGGTCACCTTCGCCGAGAGCCGGGTGCGGGTGCCGGCCCGCACCCGCGCCGACGTCCCGTTCACGGTCAGAGCGCGCGGCGACCGCACCGGCTCGATCGTCGCCCGCGCCGGCGACGGCCGGACGGCCACGGTCCCGGTCCGCCTGCGGACGGGCGGACCGGCTCTGTCCGCGCTGACCGTCGAGCACGTCTCGGTGCACGGCGACGGCATCTCCTACGAGCTGGTCAACCGCGGTACGACCACCCTCGTACCGCGCCTGGCCGTGCACGCGGACGGCCTGTTCGGCCCGGTCCTGGACCGCGCCCCGCGCACCCTGCCGGTGCACCTCGCGCCCGGCCGCCGCGTGCGTCTCACCGAGCCCTGGACCGGCCGTCCCGCCCTGGACGCGGTCGACGTACGCCTGACCGCCACGGCACCGGGCGGCGCGCACGACACGGCCGGGGCATCGGCACGGTTCGTGCCCTGGGGCGCGGCGGCCGGGACCGCGGCGGCGCTGACCGCCGGGACCACGCTGCTTCTCCTACGACGTCACAGGCGCCGTACGGCCGACGGCGGGGCGCCCGAATCCCCGTGTACGGAAGTCGAGTTGACGGGAGCGGTGACGTGAACCGCAAGGTGTGGACGGCGGCCGTGCTCGCGCTGCTCCTGCTGGCTGTGACGGCGGGGCCGGCGACGGCGGACGGGCCGAGCGTGAGACTCTCCAAGTCCCAGGCGGGAACGGGCGGTTCGATCACCGTCAGCGGCAGCGGCTGGCGGCCGCACGCGCTGCTGATGATGCTGATCTGCGGGCAGTCGGTGCCCGCTCGGGGCGTGATCGGCGGCACCAACTCCTGTGCCAACGCGGACGGCAGGGCCGTCACCACCGGCGCCAAGGGCTCCTTCAGCAAGAAGCTGCCGGTCTCCGAGCCGCCGGTGCCGTGTCCGTGCGTGGTGCACGTGGCCACCGTCACCGGCGCCAGGGCCGACGCCGACGCGATCTTCCAGGTGGCCGGGCACGCGGTCGAACCGCTGCCCGCAGACACCTTGGGCGGGCGGCTTTCGGTCCTCACGGACACCCGGCTCGACGGCTCGAGCGGGCTGCTCACGTGGTTCGGCGCGCCGCCCTCGCGCACGCTGGTCTTCACCGTCGGCAACGTCGGCACGACCGCGGTCAAGAACCCCGTCTTCCAGGTCGGCACCTCCCACGGCGTGTTCGCCCCGCAGTGGGAGGACCAGCAGTGGCGCGGCACCATCCAGCCCGGAAGGAAGGCGCAGATCAAGCTGCCCGTCGAGCTGACGGCGGGCGCGCACGGCGACTACGACGTCTCGCTCAAGTACACCGGGAAGGTCCTCGCCGAGCAGCCCTGGGGCGTGGGCCGGCCCTGGGGCGTGACCCTGTTCTGGATCCTGGTCTGCGTGGTCGTGCCGGCAGCGGTGTTCCGCGCCGGGATGGCGGTCGTGGACCGGGTACGGCCGCGGCGCGCGGGCGGCCTGCGGCACCGCGGTCTGCGGATGCCCGAACTCGCCCTGCGCATGCCGAAGTTCAGCCCCAAGGCGGCCCAGGAGCCCCCCTCGAACTCGACCCTGCCGTGGTTCACCCCGGACTCCGGTCCGGACACGGCCGGTCGGCTCTCCGCACCGCACGACGACAGCCCGACGAGTCCTACGACTCCCACCACGAAGGGACCCACGTGAGAAAGCGAAGGAGAGTCACACCGGTCGGCGCGAGGAGGGTGAGTGCGGCGGGCGTCGCGCTGGTGCTCGGCGGCGCCGGGGCCCTGCTGGGTCTGGCCGCCGGGTCCGCACAGGCCGCGGAGGTGTCGTTCGCGACCCACTGCGTGCCGCCCGCGGGCATCGCCCCCGTCGACGGCACCACGAAGGTGGAGGTCACCGCGCCGGCCACGGCGAAGGTGGGCGACACGGTGACCGTCGTATGGAAGTTCGCGCAGGCCGCGTCGAAGAACCCGGACATCATCGACCTGCCCGCCAACTCGGTCCAGCCCTCCGGGACGCTCAAGGCGGCCGGCGCGCAGGCCGCGGCGATCGCGATGCAGGGGGCGCGGGAGAACCCGGCCATCCCCAAGGGCGCGGCCATGGTGCTGTCCGACATGAAGGGCACCCTGAAGCTGACGACGCCGGGCGAGGTGACGCTGACGCCGGACGCGTACACCGTCAACGCCATGTCGACGGACACGAAGTGCACGCCGACCGAGACGGTGCAGAAGGCGGCGACGATCGAGGTGTCGCCGGGAGGCGGAGGCTCGTCGAGCACGACGCCGGACCCGACGGGCTCGGCCTCGCAGCCGGCGTCTCCCTCGGCCTCGGCCCCCGGCACGTCGGACCCGTCGGCGTCCGCCGGTGACGGCACGGGCAGCGACCAGAGCGACTTCACGGGCAAGCAGGTCGACATCCCCTACACCTGCCAGTCGCCTATCGGTGAGAAGAAGGCGACCTCGCCCATCCAGATCGACGCCAAGAAGAGCGGCGGGAGTTTCGGACTCACCGTGAAGTTCAAGAAGTCGGTGATGGACAGCCCGGCCGACATCCCCAAGGGCTCGGTGAAGCCGTCGATGGAGGTCGTGCTGGGCGGCGCGGACAAGGGCACGGTGCACGTCGAGGGCCCGACGAACGCCAAGGACATCAAGTCGGGCGACCCGATCGAGATCCCCGACCTCACCGGCACCTACAAACCGGGCGCGGACGGCAGCTCGACCCTGTCCCCGGGCGTCCTCACCATCAACGCCCTCGGCACGACGACGACCTGCAAGCCGGACAGGACGGCCGTCTCCCTGACCCTGGACACCTCGGCCCAGGCGAGCGGAGCATCGGGCGGCTCGTCCTCCACGTCGGGCGGCGGCACGTCGTCCTCGTCGTCGAGCGGGGGCCTGGCGCAGACGGGCTCCGACGACCACGGCGCCCTCAAGGCCCTGGGCCTGGTCGCCGGCACGGCGGTCCTGCTGGGCGCGGCGGTCTTCACGTTCATGCCGGGACGCCGGGCGCGCTGAGTCCTCCGGACCACACACGGCGAGAGGGTCACCGCACAGGAAACGTGCGGTGACCCTCTCGCCTGCCAGGACGACGTCAGTGCACGTCGCCCATGAGCTCCTTGACCCGCTTGCGGTACATCCACACGGCCATGCCGGCGAACACCGCGAGCACGGCCTGCAGGGCCACGATGCCCGTCTTGTTGAGGTCGACGCCGGCGATGGAGAGCAGGCCGGTCGTGGCGTCACCGGCGGTGACGGCCAGGAACCAGACGCCCATCATCTGGGAGGCGTACTTCGCGGGCGCCATCTTCGTGGTGACCGACAGGCCGACCGGCGAGAGCATCAGCTCACCGACGGTCTGGACGAAGTAGATGCCGACCAGCCACATCGCGGCCGCCTTGTGACCGCCGTCGGCGATCGAGAGCGGGGCGAGGAAGAGGAAGAAGGACGCGCCGATCAGGACCAGACCGCCCGTGAACTTCACCGCGGTGCTCGGCTCCTTGCCACGGCGGGCCAGCGCCAGCCACGCCCAGGCGAAGAGCGGCGCGAACGCCATGATCATGACCGGGTTGACGGACTGGTACCAGGAGACCGGGAACTCCCAGCCGAACACGGTGTTCTTCGCCGAGGACTCGGCGAACAGCGACACCGTCGAGCCACCCTGGTCGTAGATCATCCAGAACACGGCGGCGGCGACGAAGAACCAGATGTACGCGGACATCTTCGACTGCTCGGCGCGGTTCAGTTCCTTGTCCCGCTTGATGCGGGCGATCACGACGACCGGGATGAGCAGACCGGCGATGGTGATCGGCACCAGCAGCCAGTTCAGCGTGTAGACGCCGGAGACCCCGACGACGATGTAGAAGAGGGCCGCGACGCCCGCCCACAGGGCGGCCTTCGTCAGCGTGGCCTTCTTCTCGGCGTCCGACAGCGGCGTCGGGACGATGTCCGAGCGCGCGTCCAGGTGGCGGGTGCCGAGCAGGAACTGGGCCAGACCCAGCGCCATGCCGAGCGCGGCGAGCGCGAAGCCCAGGTGCCAGTTGACGTTCTCGCCGACGGTGCCGATGACCAGCGGCGCGGCGAAGGCGCCCAGGTTGATGCCGATGTAGAACAGCGTGAAGCCACCGTCACGGCGCGGGTCGTCCGGGCCGTCGTAGAGGTGGCCGACCATCGTGGAGATGTTGGCCTTCAGCAGGCCGGAACCGATGGCGACGAGGCCGAGACCCGCGTAGAAGGTGCCGGAGTTCGGCAGGGCCAGGGTGAGGTGGCCGAGCATGATGATCGCGCCGGCGACCGCCACGGTCTTACGGGGGCCGAGGACGCGGTCGGCGAACCAGCCGCCCGGGAGGGCGAGCAGGTACACGAGCGAGAGGTACACCGAGTAGATCGCGGTCGCGGCGGCCGCGTTGAGGTGCAGGCCGCCCGGTGCCACCAGGTACAGCGGGAGCAGTGCCTTCATGCCGTAGTAGGAGAATCGCTCCCACATCTCGGTCATGAAGAGGGTGGCCAGACCGCGGGGGTGGCCGAAGAAGGTCTTCTCGGAGCCGGGGGTGCCCGGGCGCACCGAGTCCTTCGTCAAGCTGGACGCCATGGTTGTTCCTTGCTGGTGGGGGTCTACCGCACACAAAAGAGACCTTCGGCGTGAAGTGGCCGCAAAAGGTCCCCGAAGTGCTACAGGCGTGGATTCACCATACGGCAGGACACTGCCGGATATGGAAGGACTTGAGACGCGGATCACAGGCGATCAAGGAACCGTACGCGCCTTTTCCAAGGTCTCTACGAGGATCGCACCGCTAAGACACAGGTTCGCCCCCGCGCGGCCGAAGGTAAGAATCACCAGCGCCGATCACACCACAGCACATGTCAGGAGCGGACTACCATCACCTCATGACCCGTGTACTGCTCGCCGAGGACGACGCGTCCATCTCGGAGCCGCTGGCCCGCGCACTGCGCCGGGAAGGTTACGAGGTGGAGGTGCGCGAGGACGGACCCACCGCGCTCGACGCCGGAATGCAGGGCGGCGTCGACCTGGTCGTGCTGGACCTCGGGCTGCCCGGCATGGACGGTCTGGAGGTCGCCCGCCGGCTGCGTGCCGAGGGCCACGCCGTTCCGATCCTCATCCTGACCGCGCGCGCCGACGAGGTGGACACCGTCGTCGGCCTCGACGCGGGTGCCGACGACTACGTCACCAAGCCCTTCCGGCTCGCCGAACTGCTGGCCCGCGTCCGGGCCCTGCTGCGGCGCGGTGCCGCGGAGCCGGCGCAGCCGCCCGCTACGCACGGCGTGCGGATCGACGTGGAGTCGCACCGGGCGTGGATGGGCGAGGAGGAACTCCAGCTCACCGCCAAGGAGTTCGACCTGCTGCGGGTCCTCGTGCGGGACGCGGGCCGGGTCGTCACCCGGGACCAGCTGATGCGCGAGGTCTGGGACACCACCTGGTGGTCGTCGACGAAGACGCTCGACATGCACATCTCCTGGCTGCGCAAGAAGCTGGGCGACGACGCGGCGAACCCCCGGTACATCGCCACCGTGCGTGGCGTGGGCTTCCGGTTCGAGAAGAGCTGAGCCCCCACCCGTAGGCCGACACAGGTACAGAGGACATGCGCCGCCGCCTGATCCAGTCCACGCTCGCCGTGGTCCTCGTCGTGATCGCCGTGTTCGGCGTGTCCCTCGTCATCGTCGAGACACGGACGATCAGCAACAGCGCCCAGGAACGGGTCAGTTCCGAGGCGCAGCGCCTGGCCAGCATCGTGGACAGCCGTCTCATCGGGGCGGGGACCGTCAGCGCGGACGTCCTCAAGAGCCAGGTCACCGGCGACCGCTACGCCGTCATCGAGATCCCCGGGCAGGCGCCCATCGAGGTCGGCTCCAAGCCCCGGGGCGAGGCCATCCGCGGCAAGGCCACGGGGGAGGAGGGCGAGCGGGTCGTCGTCGAGGAGCCGCGCTCGACCGTCAGCCGTGAGGTCGGCCGTACGCTGCTGATCATCGCCCTGGTCGCGCTGCTCGCGGTGGTGGCCGCCGTGCTGCTGGCGATCCGCCAGGCCAACCGGCTCGCCTCGCCGCTCACCGACCTCGCCGAGACCGCCGAACGCCTCGGCTCCGGTGACCCGCGCCCGCGTCACAAGCGCTACGGCGTCCCGGAGCTGGACCGTGTGGCGGACGTGCTGGACGGCTCCGCCGAGCGCATCGCCCGTATGCTCACCGCCGAGCGGCGGCTGGCCGCCGACGCCTCCCACCAGCTGCGCACGCCGCTGACCGCGCTGTCGATGCGGCTGGAGGAGATCACCCTCACCGACGACCCGGACACGGTGAAGGAGGAGGCCAATGTCGCCCTCACCCAGGTGGAGCGGCTGACGGACGTGGTGGAGCGGCTGCTCACCAACTCCCGTGACCCGCGCACCGGCAACGCCGTCTCCTTCGACCTCGACGAGGTCATCCAGCAGCAGCTCGCCGAGTGGCGCCCGGCGTACCGCAGCGCGGGCCGGGCGATCGTCAGCTCGGGCAAGCGGCATCTTCAGGCGGTCGGCACACCGGGCGCCGTCGCGCAGGTGCTGGCGGCGCTGATCGAGAACTCCCTCATGCACGGCGGCGGCACGGTGGCGCTGCGCACCCGCGTCACCGGCAACCAGGCGGTCGTCGAGGTCACCGACGAGGGACCCGGGGTGCCGGCCGACCTCGGCGCGCGGATCTTCGAGCGCACGATCAGCGGGCGGAACTCGACGGGGATCGGCCTCGCCGTGGCGCGGGATCTGGCGGAGGCGGACGGCGGACGTCTGGAGATGCTGCAGACACAGCCGCCGGTGTTCGGCCTGTTCCTGTCACGCACACCTCCACTGAAGAGGCCGACTCCGGACACGGAGCCGACGGTCAGGTGAGGTGCCGCCGGTACGAGCGGGCCTGTCCGCGCGAGCGAGCCCGTCCGCTCAGCTGACCCGCTGCTCGGCCTTGGGGTGGCCTATTTCAGGCTCCGTGGCCGTTCCCGGCTCGGACTCCTCCAGGAACGACTCCGCGTCCGCGACGGCCTCGCGGGCCGGCAGGGCCCGGAAGACCCAGGTGCGGTAGGACCAGAACCGGAACAGCGTGCCGAGCCCGATGCCGACGACCTTGAAGATGTTGCGCTGCAGCGAGCTGTCCCACCCGAAGCCGTAGATCGCGGCGTACAGGACGCCGTTCTCGATCACCAGGCCGACCACGCTGAAGGCCAGGAACAGCGTGAGTTCCTTGGTCCGTGCGCTCTTGTCGCGGTCGCGGTAGGTGAAGTAGCGGAAGCCCAGATAGTTGACGCCGATCGCGACGACCGTGGCGATCACGTTGGCGCGCACCGCCTGCAGGCTGGTCAGATGCCACAGCAGGTTGGAGACGCCGAAGTTCACGACCGTGCCGAGCGCGCCCACCGCACCGAATTTGGCGATCTCATGTGCGAGCCTTCGCAGCCCTGAGGAACCCTGTCCCATGGTCCTGAAGGCCCCCGTCCGATAGATGCGTGGTCGTTCCCGTCAACCCAGCCATGCTAACCATCGCCCTTCATAAACTCCTGTGGATGCGCTCACAGGTCGGAAACAGGTTGGAAAGAAGGAGGGAAGAGGCGGAAACGTCCGGGAAGAGCCCGGTAAGAGCGCCAGGAAACGGCCGGAAACAGGTCGCGCCGCCGCGGCCGATACCCTAGGTGCGTGACGTTCCCGGTAGTCGGCATGGTCGGCGGTGGCCAGCTCGCTCGTATGACACACGAGGCAGGCATCCCGCTCGGCATCAGGTTCAAGCTCCTCAGTGACACCCCGCAGGATTCCGCGGCGCAGGTCGTCGGTGATGTCGTCGTAGGCGACTACCGCGATCTCGACACGCTGCGCGAGTTCGCGAAGGGCTGCGACGTGATCACCTTCGATCACGAACACGTACCCACCGAGCATCTGCGTGCTCTGGAGGCGGACGGCATCCCCGTGCGCCCCAGCCCGGCCGCGCTCGTGCACGCCCAGGACAAGGGGGTGATGCGCGCGAAGCTCGACGCCCTGGGCATTCCCTGCCCGCGGCACCGGATCGTGAGCGACCCGGACGACGTGGCCGCGTTCGCGGCCGAGGGCGACGGCTTCCCGGTCGTGCTCAAGACCGTCCGCGGCGGTTACGACGGCAAGGGCGTGTGGGTGGTCGACTCCGCCGAGGAGGCCGCGGACCCGTTCCGCGCCGGCGTCCCGGTCCTCGCCGAGGAGAAGGTCGACTACGTACGGGAGCTGGCGGCCAACGTCGTACGGTCCCCGCACGGCCAGGCCGTCGCCTACCCGGTCGTGGAGTCCCAGCAGGTGAACGGCGTCTGCGACACGGTCATCGCGCCCGCCCCCGACCTGAACCGGGCACTCGCCCTGGAGGCCGAGGAGATGGCGCTGACCATCGCGAAGGAACTCGACCTCGTCGGCCACCTCGCCGTCGAGCTGTTCCAGACCCGCGACGGCCGCATCCTCGTCAACGAGCTGGCGATGCGCCCGCACAACTCCGGCCACTGGAGCCAGGACGGCGCGATCACCAGCCAGTTCGCCAACCACGTCCGCGCGGTCCTCGACCTCCCGCTCGGCGACCCGCGCCCGCGCGCCCGGTGGACGGTCATGGTCAACGTCCTCGGCGGCGACTACCCGGACATGTACTCCGCGTACCTGCACTGCATGGCCCGCGACCCCCAGCTGAAGATCCACATGTACGGCAAGGACGTGAAGCCCGGCCGCAAGGTGGGCCACGTCAACACCTACGGCGAGGACCTGGACGACGTCCTCGAGCGCGCACGGCACGCAGCCGGCTACCTGAGAGGCACGATCACCGAATGAGCCCTGTTGTTGGCATCGTCATGGGGTCGGACTCCGACTGGCCCGTCATGGAGGCCGCCGCCCAGGCCCTCGACGAGTTCGAGATCGACTACGAGGTCGACGTCGTCTCCGCGCACCGCATGCCGCGCGAGATGATCTCCTACGGCGAGCAGGCCGCCGAGCGGGGACTCAAGGTGATCATCGCGGGAGCCGGCGGCGCCGCCCATCTGCCGGGCATGCTCGCCTCCGTGACGCCGCTGCCGGTCATCGGCGTCCCGGTGCCTCTGAAGTACCTCGACGGCATGGACTCCCTGCTGTCGATCGTGCAGATGCCGGCGGGCGTGCCGGTCGCGACCGTCTCCGTCGGGGGTGCCCGCAACGCCGGTCTGCTCGCGGCCCGCATCCTGGCCGCGCACGACGAGGATCTGCTCGGCCGTATGCGGGAGTTCCAGCAGGAGCTGAACGACCAGGCCACCGAGAAGGGCAAGCGCCTGCGCACCAAGGTCGAGGGCGCGGGCGGCTTCGGCTTCGGCTCGGGGAAGTGACGCGGATGACCTCCCTGGAGGAAGCCCGGGACCTGCTGCGCGAGTTCCCGGTCGTCGACGGTCACAACGACCTGCCCTGGGCGCTGCGCAAGGTCGGCTACGACCTCGACGCCCGTGACATCGCCGTGGCCCAGAACGCCCATCTGCACACCGACATCCCGCGCCTGCGCGAGGGCGGCGTCGGCGCGCAGTACTGGTCGGTGTACGTCCGCTCCGACCTGCCGGACGCGGTGCCCGCGACGCTCGAGCAGATCGACTGCGTACGCCAGTTGCTGGCGCGCTACCCGGCGGACCTGGCGCCCGCGCTGACGGCCGCGGACATGGAGGCGGCGCGCGGGGAGGGCCGTATCGCCTCCCTCATGGGCGCGGAGGGCGGCCACTCCATCGGCTGCTCGCTCGGCACGCTGCGCGGCCTGTACGAGCTGGGCGTCCGCTACATGACGCTCACCCACAACGACAACAACCCCTGGGCGGACTCGGCGACCGACGAGCCGAACGTCGGCGGCCTGTCCGCGTTCGGCCGTGAGGTCGTGCGGGAGATGAACCGCCTCGGCATGCTCGTCGACCTCTCGCACGTGGCGGCGACGACGATGCGCGACGCGCTGGACGCCTCGTCCGCGCCGGTGATCTTCTCCCACTCCTCCTCCCTGGCCGTGTGCGACCACCCGCGTAACATCCCGGACGACGTCCTGGAGCGCCTGCCCGGCAACGGCGGCGTCGCGATGGTGACCTTCGTGCCGAAGTTCGTGCTCCAGGCCGCCGTGGACTGGACGGCCGCCGCCGACGAGAACCTGCGCGCCCACGGCTTCCACCACCTGGACACCGGCGAGGAGGCGATGAAGCTCCACCGCGCCTTCGAGGAGCGCACCCCGCGCCCGGTCGCCACGGTCTCCACGGTCGCCGACCACCTGGACCACATGCGCGAGGTCGCCGGCGTCGACCACCTCGGCATCGGCGGCGACTACGACGGCACGGCCTTCACGCCCGACGGCCTCGGCGACGTCTCCGGCTACCCGAACCTGATCGCCGAACTGCTGGACCGCGGCTGGTCGAAGGCCGACCTCGCCAAGGTGACCTGGCAGAACTCGGTACGGGTGCTGGGCGCGGCCGAGGACGTGGCCCGCGACCTGAGGGCGACCCGGCCGCCGTCGAACGCGACCATCGAGTCACTGGACGGCTGAGCGGGCGCCGTACCCCCGAACGGCTCCGCACATCAGGAAGCCCGGCGCGCTCCCGTGCGACGGTGGCCGTACCCCCCGAGGGACGAACACCACGTACGGAGCGCGCCATGGCAGATCTTCAGGACGAACTGGACGCCACCGGCGGACTCGACGCGCTGCCGGATCCCTTCGAGGACGACGGCTCCCAGGCGTCCGTCTCCGAGCCCGGCACCGCCGATCTGGAGCGGGCCCGCACGATCCTCGCCGCACACCCCGTCGCCGACGGCTACAGCGGACTGCCGTGGGCCCTCAGACGCCTGCCCTGGTACGACCTGGAGCTCGGCGAGAGTTCCGTCGACACGGACGTGCCGCGGCTGCGCCAGGGGCACGTCGGCGCGCTGTTCTGGTCGCTGCACCTGCCCGAGGGCATCGTCGGGGACAGGGCCGTCGGCGCGACGCTGGAGCAGCTGGACCTGGTGAACACCGTCGTACGGACCCACCCCGAGGGCCTGCGCTCGGTGAGCACCGCCGGGCAGGCCACCGACGCCCGCCTGTGCGGCCGGATCGCCGTGCTGCTCGGCCCGGCCGGAGCCGCCGCCGTGGGCGACTCCCTCGGCATCCTGCGCGCCCTGCACACGCTCGGCCTGCGCCTGCTCACCCTGTCCGGGGTGTCCTGGGCGGGCGAGACCGGGCTCACCCGGTTCGGCGAGGAGGTGGTGCGCGAGATGAACCGGCTCGGCGTCCTCGCCGACCTCTCCGGCGCCTCCGCGGACACCGTCCGGCGCGTGCTGCGGGTCTCCCGGGCGCCCGTGCTGTTCACCCGCTCCGCCGCGTGCGCCCTGCGCCCCCACCCGGCCAACCTCGCCGACGACCTGCTCGCCGGGCTGGGGGCCGCCAAGGGCCTGTGCATGGTGCCGCTCACGCCGGAGCAGACGGGTCCGTCGGTCCGGGCCGTGGCCGACCACCTCGACCATGTGCGGGAGGTGGCGGGACCGGAGTGCGTCGGCCTGTCCGGCACGTACGACGCCGGCACCGGGCATCCCCAGGACCTCGGTGAGCCCTCGCGCTATCCGCACCTCATCGCGGAACTGCTGCGCCGCGGCTGGCCGGAGTCCGACATCGCCCTGCTGACCTGGGGCAACGTCCAGCGCGTGCTGCGCAGCGCCGACTTCACCGCCCGTGCGGCGCAGCAGCGCCGGGAGCCGTCGACCGCGAAGATCGCGGACCTCGACGGCTGACCCGGCGCCGGCCGGCGGGTTACGGCTGCTCGATCCGGCAGAGGCAGAAGGGGTGCCCGGCCGGGTCGGCGTAGACCATGAAGTCCTTCTTCTCGCGGTCCTCCAGGTCCAGCGGCCGCGCGCCCAGCGCCAGCACCTTCTCGTGCGCCGTGTCCATCTCCTCCCACGTAGACCCGGCGTCGAAGTCGAGGTGGAACTGCTGGGAGTTGCGGTCCGCGCGCGGCCACTCGGGCGGTGTCAGGCCCTCCGCGCGCTGGAAGGCGAGCCGGGGGCCGTCCGGGACGTGCAGCACGACCCAGTCGGGGTCGTCCTGCTCGGGCGTACCGCCCAC
This sequence comes from Streptomyces sp. NPDC050534, assembly GCF_044457745.1. NCBI lineage: Bacteria > Bacillati > Actinomycetota > Actinomycetes > Kitasatosporales > Streptomycetaceae > Streptomyces > Streptomyces sp. NPDC050534. Next base: position 43,274 of record NZ_JBITHF010000006.1, on the reverse strand, counting down.
GACCGCGGCGTAGAACCCGGCGAGCGCGCGTGGGTCGGGGCAGTCGAGCACGACGGAACGGAAACGGGCCACGGACATGGGTCCTCCCGGGTCAGCAGGCGCAGAGACAGAACGGGTGCCCGGCCGGATCCGCGTAAACCCGGAAGGTGCGCGAGCGGTCGGCGGCGTCCAGCGGCTTCGCGCCGAGCGCCAGCACGCCCGCCTCGGCCGCGTCCAGGTCCTCGACGGTCAGGTCCAGATGGAACTGCTGCGAGTGGTCGGGCGCGGGCCATTCCGGCGCGACGAACCCGGAGGCGGCCTGGAAGGCCAGCGCCTGCCCGCCGGGCACCTTCAGGTCCACCCACTCTCCTTCGCCCTCGACGGTGCCGCCCAGCACCTCGGCGTAGAAGGCGGCCAGCGCGCCCGGGTCGGGACAGTCCAGGACGACGACGCCCAGTTCGGCGAGAGCCATGAATCCTCCTCGGATCCTCGGAATCCTCAACGGCAGGGTTACCCGTAGAAGAAGGCAACCGGTAACGCAGTTACTGCATACTCCCCCAATGGAGGTAACGTCGCAAGCATGAGTGAGAGATCGGCCGCGCCCGGCGAGCTGGCCCTGGTCGAGTCCCTGGTGAACACGGTGGACCTGGAGTCGGGCAGCGACGCCCTGGACACGGCGGAGGGGCGGGCGCCGTTCGGCCTCGCCCCCGACGAGCTGGAGCAGGCCCGCGAACTGCGCGAGTCGCTGCGCGCGGCCCTGCTCGCCCACGCCGGCCACCCGCCGCACCGCGCGGTGACCCCGCTGGGGGAGCTGCTGGCCGGGGCGCCGCTGGTGGTGACGGTCGACGAGCGGGACGGCGCGGCCGCCCTGGCCCCCGCGGACCGCGGCCCCCTGCTCTCCCGCGTCGCGGCCGCCGTGGCCGGTGCGCTGGTCGATGGCACCTGGACCCGGCTGAAGGCGTGCGAGGCCGTCACCTGCCACTGGGCGTACTACGACCGCAGTCCGGCCGGCCGCGGCCGCTGGTGCTCGATGCAGGTGTGCGGGGCGCGCGCGAAGATGCGCCGCTACCGCGCGAAGTAGTTCCCCCGCCGAGCCACAGGCCGGTGGTGCAGAATGCAACGAGACGCCGGTTCGGCCGACTGAGCCTCGGCCGAACCGGCGTCGCCTTGCGCGTCCGGGGTCAGGCCGTGGGCCGGCCCATCGCGCGGTACGTCCAGCCGGCCTTGCGCCACAGCTCCGGGTCGAGGGCGTTGCGCCCGTCCAGGATCACCCGGTCCGCCGCGACCGCGCCGAGCTCCGCCGGGTCCAGCTCGCGGAACTCCCGCCACTCCGTCAGGTGCAGCACGACGTCGGCGCCGCGCACCGCCTCCATGGCGGAGTCGGCGTAGCCGAGCGTCGGGAAGATCCGGCGGGCGTTGTCCATGCCCTTGGGGTCGTAGACGGTCACCTGGCCGCCCTGGAGGTGGATCTGCCCGGCGACGTTCAGCGCGGGGGAGTCGCGTACGTCGTCGGAGTCCGGCTTGAAGGTGGCGCCGAGCACCGCGACCCGCTTGCCCAGGAAGGACCCGCCGCCCAGCGCCTCGCGCGCGAGCTCCACCATCTGGCCGCGCTGGCGCATGTTGATCGAGTCGATCTCGCGCAGGAAGGTCAGCGCCTGGTCGGCGCCGAGCTCACCGGCGCGCGCCATGAACGCCCGGATGTCCTTGGGCAGACAGCCGCCGCCGAAGCCGATGCCGGCGCGCAGGAACTTCTTGCCGATCCGGTCGTCGTACCCGATCGCCTCGGCGAGCTTGGCCACGTCGCCGCCGGAGGCCTCGCACATCTCCGCCATCGCGTTGATGAAGGAGATCTTGGTGGCGAGGAAGGAGTTCGCCGAGGTCTTCACCAGCTCGGCGGTCGGGAAGTCGGTGACGACGAACGGCGTTCCCTCGGACAGCGGCGTCGCGTACACCTCCCGCAGCAGCTTCTCCGCCCGCTCGCTGCGCACGCCGACCACGACCCGGTCCGGGTGCAGGGTGTCGTCGACGGCGAAGCCCTCGCGCAGGAACTCCGGGTTCCAGGCCAGCTCGGCGTCCTGCCCGGCCGGCGCGTGCTCGGCGAGGTAGGCGGCGAGCCGGTCCGCGGAGCCGACCGGCACGGTGGACTTGCCGACGACCAGGGCCGGGCCGGTCAGATGCGGGGCGAGCGAGGCGATCGCGGCGTCGACGTAGGACATGTCGCACGCGTACTCGCCGTGCTTCTGCGGGGTGTTCACGCAGACGAAGTGCACGTCGCCGAAGGCGCCGACCTCCGCCCAGTCCTGGGTGAACCGCAGCCGCCCGCTGGAGCCCTCGAAGCCGGCGACGTGCCTGCGCAGGAGTTCCTCGAGGCCGGGCTCGAACATCGGGGCCTCGGCCCGCTCGAGCTTCTCGATCTTCTCCCGCACGATGTCCAGTGCGAGCACCTCGAAGCCCAGCTCGGCCATGGCCGCGGCGTGCGTCGCGCCGAGATAGCCGGTGCCGATCACGGTGATCTTGAGGCTCATGGATGCTCCAGTGGGGACGGATTCGCTGCGGTGCCCGAGCATATCCGGGGCTTGCCGCGGCCTTTCAGCGGGCACTTTTCCCGCTGTCGCCAAGCTCACGTATCACTCCTGTGGGCCGCCCCCTAAAATTTGAGTTACTTAACGGTAATTAGCGCCATCACCACCGTTCGTCATCAAGCGTCCTTGGAGCGTGAGAGACCTTGGCCGGATCGGCTGACTTCGACCTGTACCGCCCGTCCGAGGAGCACGACATGCTCCGCGACGCGATCCGTTCACTGGCCGAGGCGAAGATCGCGCCGTTCGCGGCCGCGGTGGACGAGGAGGCCCGCTTCCCGCAGGAGGCGCTCGACGCCCTGGTCGCAAGCGACCTGCACGCCGTGCACGTGCCCGAGGAGTACGGCGGCGCGGGCGCGGACGCGCTGGCCACCGTGATCGTGATCGAGGAGGTGGCGCGCGTGTGCGTCTCCTCGTCCCTGATCCCGGCCGTGAACAAGCTGGGCTCGCTGCCCGTCATCCTCTCCGGCTCCGAGGACCTGAAGAAGAAGTACATGACCCCCCTCGCCAAGGGCGAGGGCATGTTCTCCTACTGCCTCTCCGAGCCGGACGCCGGTTCGGACGCGGCCGGCATGAAGACCAAGGCCGTGCGTGACGGCGACCACTGGATCCTCAACGGCGTCAAGCGCTGGATCACCAACGCGGGCGTCTCCGACTACTACACGGTCATGGCGGTGACCGACCCGAGCAAGCGCTCCAAGGGCATCTCGGCCTTCGTCGTGGAGAAGTCGGACGAGGGCGTCTCCTTCGGCGCCCCGGAGAAGAAGCTCGGCATCAAGGGCTCCCCGACCCGCGAGGTCTACTTCGACAACGTCCGCATCCCGGCCGACCGCATGATCGGCGAGGAGGGCACGGGCTTCGCCACCGCGATGAAGACGCTGGACCACACCCGCATCACCATCGCCGCCCAGGCCCTCGGCGTCGCCCAGGGCGCCCTCGACTACGCCAAGGGCTACGTCCAGGAGCGCAAGCAGTTCGGCAAGCCGATCGCCGACTTCCAGGGCATCCAGTTCATGCTCGCCGACATGGCCATGAAGATCGCGGCGGCCCGCGCGCTGACCTACCAGGCCGCGGCCGCCTCCGAGCGCGGCGACAAGGACCTCACCTTCCAGGGCGCCGCCGCCAAGTGCTTCGCCTCGGACGTGGCGATGGAGGTCACCACGGACGCCGTCCAGCTCCTCGGCGGCTACGGCTACACCCGTGACTACCCGGTGGAGCGCATGATGCGCGACGCCAAGATCACGCAGATCTACGAGGGCACCAACCAGGTGCAGCGCATCGTCATGGCGCGCAACCTGCCGTAACCGCTGCCCCGCAGCCGATCGGCGCAGCGACGACAGAGCCCCCGGAGGGATTCCGGGGGCTTTTGTCGCTTCGGTGACGCCCAATTCGTAGCGGATTGTTCGCGTCCGCCCGATGGCGCCCGGTGTCGGGCGGGCGTAGGACGGTAGGGCACGGGCCCACCCCGGGCCCCCTTCCTCCCAGGAGGAGCCATGACCCAGACCGGACCCATGAGCGCCATGAGCAAGGAGATGCAGGACTGCGTCGAGGCATGCATGACGTGCCACAGCATGTGCGAGGAGACCATGAGCTCCTGCATGCAGAGCATGGGCGGTCAGGCGCAGATGCAGATCATGCGCGCGCTCATCGACTGCTCCGAGACGACCCGGATGTGCGCGGACATGATGATGCGCCGCTCGCCGATGTCGGCCGAGATGTGCGCGCTGTGCGCCAAGGCGTGCGACATGTGCGCCGAGGCGTGTATGTCCATGCCCGACGACCCACAGATGATGCGCTGCGCGGAGGCGTGTCGCCGCTGCGCCGAGATGTGCCGCGCGATGGCGGGCGCCACGATGTGAGTGCCGCGTGACCGCACGTCCGCGAACCGGCTCTCACGCGAACAGCGGCTCCAGCGCCCGTTCCAGGTCCGCCGGCTCGCGGAAGTGCACGGCACGCATGCCGAGGGCGGACGCCGCCTCGACGTTCTCCTCGCTGTCGTCGACGAACAGACAGCGCTCGGGTGCCGTGCCCGCCAGCTCCGCCGCCAGCCGGAAGATGCGCGGGTCCGGCTTGGCGAGACCCACGCGCGCGCTGTTGACGACGTGGTCGGCGAGGTCGCTCAGCCCCATGGAGTGAAGGTCGGACTCCAGCTCCAGGGCCGCGTTGGAGACGAGCACCAGCGGCACCCGGACCCGGGCGCGGCGCAGCAGCGCCACGACCTCCACGTCCGCGCGGAAGGGCGACTCGATCAGGGCGAGAGCCAGTTCGTACGCCACCTGCTGTTCCGGTACGAGCCCGCCGAGGCCCTCCGCGATGGCCTCGGCCCACTCCTGCGAGGTGATCTCGCCCAGCAGCAGCGGCAGGACCGTCTCCCGCGCGAACGCCACCTTCTGGGTGGTGCCCTCGGCGATCCCCGCGACGCGCTCCAGCGCCTGGACGCGCGAGGAGTCGAAGGACCGGATCACGTTGTCCACATCGCACAGAACCGCCCCGAAGGGCGGTCTGTTGCCGTTGCTGCCGTCACTCACTCGAGACCGTGACCTTCTGGTCGTTGTTCAGCTCGTTCACCAGCGTCTTGACCTTCGCCTTGTCCCAGACCAGGTTGCCGCCGGTGGACCCGGAGATCGGCATGTTCAGCGACGTGCCGTCACCGCCGCTGACGCCCTTCATCGCCCAGAACATCGACGCCAGGTCCCACAGGCCCATGTCCTTGTCGACGGTCAGGGAGTCCAGGCCCGCGCCCATCGTCGGGTACAGCTTGAACGGGTTCAGGACCGTCGAGGGGGTCGCCACCTGGTGCGCCAGCGCGGAGAGGAACTTCTGCTGGTTCTTGGTGCGCTGCAGGTCGGAGGCGGCGAAGGCGTGACGGGTGCGGACGAAGGCCAGCGCCTGGTCGCCGTTGAGCGTCTGCTTGCCCGACTTGAAGTCGGCGCCCGAGTACTTGTCCTTGAAGCCCTTGTCGATGTCGATGGTCACGCCGCCGACCGCGTCCACGATCTTCGCGAAGCCGGCGAAGCCGATCTCGACGTAGTGGTCGATGTGCAGGCCCATGTTGTACTCGATCGTGCGGACGAGCAGCGTCGGCCCGTCCTCCGCGTACGCGGCGTTCAGCTTCGTCTGCCGGCCCGTGTTCGGGTAGGTCTTGCCGGAGGTCGACCCCTTGTACGAGGGGATCGTCACGTTCGAGTCGCGCGGCAGCGAGATGAGGGTGTCGCCGTTGCTGCCCACGTGCAGGATCATCATCGAGTCGGTCCGCTTGCCCTCCGCGGAACCGGTGTGCAGCTGCTTCTTCTGCTCGCTGGACAGCCCGGCGCGGCTGTCGGAGCCGACGATCAGGTAGTTCGTGCCGTCCCCCGCGGACGGCCGGTCGATGACCTTGGACAGGTCGACGTCGCGGTGCAGCTTGGAGTCGGCCCAGAAGTACGTGGCGACCGACGTCACGACCAGCACCGTCACCAGCGTGATCGCCGTCCACTTGATACGGCGCCGCCAGTTCGGCCGCGGCCGGTAGCCGCCCTGGCCGCCGGGTCCGCCCGGCCCGCCGCCGTAGACGTGGCCGGTGTTGTAGCCGCTGTCGTAATCGTCGTGTCCGTCGCCGTCGACGTACGTCGGCTGCTGCGGCACACGCCCGCCGTGCGGCGGTGCGGACGGGTTGGAGCCCCCGTACGCGCCCGAGGCGGGGCGGCGGACCTGCCGCATCGCCCGCGCACCGTCAGGCTGTGCGCTGGCGCTGCCGCGTCCGTACCGGTTGCGGTTGTCGTCGGACCATGCCTCGGGCCAATCGTTCATGGGCCCCAGTGTGCAGGGAGCGGCCTGGTCCTTTACAAGGGTCGTAGGAAAATCAGGGCACGGCTGTTGCGAACCCAACACAAAGTCCGCGGTTGTCGCCTCGGCATAAGGTGGAGGCCATGACAGACCAGGCCCCCGCCGTGGAAGCGGACACTCCGGAGATCCCGGGCAAGCCCACTTCGGCGTCCCGGACCACGCTCAGCCACATCATGACCCACAACGACACGAACCTTCTGGGCACGGTGCACGGCGGCGTGATCATGAAGCTGGTGGACGACGCGGCGGGCGCGGTGGCCGGGCGGCACAGCGGCGGACCCGCCGTCACCGCCTCCATGGACGAGATGGCGTTCCTCGAGCCCGTCCGGGTCGGCGACCTCGTCCATGTGAAGGCCCAGGTCAACTGGACCGGCCGCACCTCGATGGAGGTCGGTGTGCGGGTCCTGGCGGAGCGCTGGAACGAGTCCACCCCGCCCACCCAGGTCGGCTCCGCCTACCTGGTCTTCGCCGCCGTGGACGCCGACGGCAAGCCCCGCCCGGTGCCGCCGGTACTCCCGGAGACGGAGAGGGACCGGCGCCGCTGCCAGGAGGCCCAGATCCGCCGCACCCACCGGCTGGCGAGGCGGCGCGCGATCATGGAACTACGGGAGAAGCGTGCCGCCGAGGGCCTCGACGACTGAGCGCTCCGCTGCCCGGGCCGGAAGAGGCCCGTAGTTCGTCCGCGGCACCGTCGTGGCCGGTCGCGGGGTTCCCCGCGCCCCTTCTGGGCGCCGCCGTCACCCTCGGCAGCGTCACGAGCACGCCACCTGGTCTCCCGTCATCACCCCGGCCGCCCCGGGGGACGCGGCCTCCGCGTGCACCTGCCGCACCTGCTTGAAGTCGGCCCCGGCGATCACCTTCAGCGTCGGGCCGAGCCCCTTCACCGGCTTGAGCTCGCTGCCGGGCAGCGCGGCGGCCAGCGACTTCGCGGAGCGGTCCCAGCCGGGGTCGTAGGCGACGACCGTCCGCTTCCGGGTGCGGTCGTCCGCGTTCGCCGGTGTCCGGGTCGTCCGGAAGCCGGCTGCCGCCAGCGCCGCGTCCACGCGCCTGCCGAGCCCCTCGGTGGCCGTGCCGTTCTCGACCTGGACCCGGATCTGCTGCGGGGCCACCTCGACCGCCACGGCCGCGGGCCGCGCCGGGCCCACCGCCAGGGGCTTGTCGTCGCGCAGGGACCTGAAGAGGCGGTCGGCCCCGGCGGTGTCCCACTTCAGCGTCTCGCCGATGCCCTTCACGACGAACTTCATCTGCCCGATGGGCACGGTCGTGAACTCGGAGGACGAGGGGGAGAAGTTGCGCATCGCCCGCCCGAGGTCGAGCAACTCGTCCGTGCCGAAGCCCTTGTCCGCGCGCACCGACCCCAGCACCGCCCGCGTCACGTCCCGGAACTTCATCGGGTTCAGCAGGATCCCGGAGGAGGTGGCCCGCTCGACCAGAGCCGCCAGGAAGCGCTGCTGGCGCTTCATCCGGCCGAGGTCGGAGGCCCCGTCGACATGACGGGCGCGGACGTACTGCAGGGCCTGTCCGCCCGTGAGCCGGTGCGTTCCGGCGGGCAGGTCGAGTCCGGTGTAGGAGTCCTTCAGGGGGGTGGCCGTGCAGATCTGCACCCCGCCGAGCACGTCCACGGTCCGCATGAAGCTGGTGAAGTCGACCTCCAGATAGTGGTCGATCTTCACGTGCGTCATGTCCTCGACGGTCTGGACGGTGAGGTTCGGGCCGCCCTCCGCGTACGCCGCGTTGATCTTGATGGGGTGGGCGGGGATCCGCCTGCCGGTCCGCTCGTCGACGTGTGCGGGCGTCATGGCGTACGAGTCGCGCGGCAGGCTCACCACGCTCGCCCGTTCCCGGTCCTCCGAGATGTGCACGATCATGATCGTGTCGGTGCAGTGGCAGGGGGCGCCGCCCAGGTGGTACCGGTGCCGCTCCGCGTCGCTGATCCGGTCGCGGCCGTCGGTCCCGACCAGCAGGACGTTCATGCCGTGGCCGGCCTGCGGGCGGTTCTTCATGTCCTTGAAGGGGTCGACGCGTGCGATGCCCGCGTCGAGGCTGGTGACGACCGCGTGCCCGATGCCGGCCGAGGCGAGGACCACGACGGAGAGGGTCGTCGCCGCGCGCATGGCCCAGCGCGGCTTCTTCCGTCCTGCCGGGGGCCGGGGCTCGCGCTGGTGCGGCGTACGGGGCGGCTGGGTGCCTCGCTGCGGACGGGCGGGCGCGGCGGACCGAGGCTGCGTGGGCAAGGGGGACACCTCCGGCGTCGGCCGTACGTGGGATCGTGAGCACCGTAGGCCCATACGATCTGTGGCCCGGGCCACCGCCCCGGCGGGGCGCAAAGGTGTCCCCCGTTCGCGGTAACGTAACCGGCGATGAACGCCAACCCCGACGTGCAGCTCCCCGCCGTGTCTGTGATCATGCCCGTCCTCAACGAGGAGCGGCATCTGCGCGGAGCAGTCCAAGCGATCCTCGCGCAGGAGTACGCCGGCGAGATGGAGGTCGTGATCGCCCTCGGTCCGTCCACGGACCGTACGGACGAGATCGCCGCCGAACTCGTCCGCGACACTGCGTCCAACAAGAACGGGCGCGTACACACCGTCCCGAACCCGACCGGGCGCACCCCGGCCGCCCTGAACGCCGCGATCAAGGCGTCCCGCCATCCGATCGTCGTCCGCGTCGACGGCCACGGCATGCTCTCGCCCAACTACATCGCCACCGCCGTACGCCTCCTTCAGGAGACCGGTGCGCAGAACGTCGGCGGCATCATGCACGCCGAGGGCGAGAACGACTGGGAGCACGCCGTCGCCGCCGCCATGACCTCGAAGATCGGGGTCGGCAACGCCGTCTTCCACACGGGCGGCGACGCGTGCCAGGCCGAGACCGTCTACCTCGGGGTGTTCCGCCGCGAGGCGCTGGAGCAACAGGGCGGCTACAACGAGGAGTTCATCCGCGCCCAGGACTGGGAGCTGAACTTCCGGATACGCGAGGCCGGCGGGCTGATCTGGTTCTCGCCGGAGCTGAAGGTGTCGTACCGGCCGCGGCCGAGCATGAAGGCGCTCGCCAAGCAGTACAAGGACTACGGCCGCTGGCGGCACGTCGTCGCCCGCTACCACGAGGGCTCCATCAACCTGCGCTACCTCGCGCCCCCGACGGCGGTCTGCGCGATCGCGGCCGGTCTCGTGGTGGGCGCGGCCCTTACCCCGTGGGGCTTCGTGATCCCCGGCGGCTACCTCGCGGCGATCGTCCTCGGCTCCCTCCCGGCGGGCAAGGGCCTGCCGCTGAAGGCGCGCCTGCAGATCCCCGTGGCGCTCGCGACCATGCACATGTCGTGGGGCTGGGGCTTCCTGACCAGCCCCAAGGCCCTGGCGAAGAAGGTCATCGCCTCCCGCCGCCCCGCGGTGCTCGCCTCCAACTGAGCACCGGGGGCGGTGAGTTGCCCCCTGTGTCGACCCGGACTACCAGGTGTAGCCCGGGTTGACGTGCATGCACTGCTTCTCGTCCGAGCCGTTGATGGCCTGCGCGGACTCCGGGATCTTGTCGTCGTCCTTCGCGGCCGTGTACGTCGTGCCGGAGCGCCAGTCCGCGCCGACGACCAGCGTCACCCCGTCGACGTCCGCCGACTTCTCCACCGAGGACTCCGGGACGCCGAGCGCCTTCGCCACCCGCTGGGCGTCGCCCTCCAGGTCGGCGCCCGGGTAGCGGATCACCGTCCTCTCCTCGCCCGGGATCGCCGAGGAGTCGGCTTTCGCCTCGGTGAACCCCTTGGCGGCGAGCAGCTCGGCGATCGTGTGCGCCCGCCCCGACTCCGCGGCCCGCGTGCTCGACCTGGTGCCGTTCTGCACCCGTACGGCGATCCGGTCGTCCGCGGCGGCCGGGTCCGTGGACTCGGCCGAGGCGGACTTCTTCCTGTCCTTGCCGTCCAGCGCGATGTCCTCGCGCACCAGCCGGAACAGCTTGTCCGCGTCGCCCGGCTTCGGTACGACACGGCCGCTGTTCGTCGAGGAGTACTGCCAGGGCATCGTCGTCATGGTGATGCGCTTGGTGGGGACCTTCTTGAGCTCCTTGCTCAGGTCGTACAGCTTCGCCACGGTGCCGAGGCCGTCGTCCACGGTCAGCGCGCTGGTGGCCGTCTCGGCGAGATTACGGAGCCTGTTCGGATTGCCGAGCGTGGCGTTCTCGCGCAGCTGGCGGACCATGGCGTTCATGTACTGGTGCTGGGCCTTGGCCCGGGCGATGTCCGTGTTGTCCTCGAAGCCGTACCGTGTGCGCAGCCACTGAAGGGCCTGCACACCCTTCACGTACGTCGTGCCCTTCCTCAGCTTCAGGCCCGAGCCGTGGCCGTCGGAGGACTTGGAGTGGATGTTGGCGTCCACGCAGACCGGTACGCCGCCGATGGCGTCCGCCATGGACACCACGCCCGCGAAGTCGATCATCATGAAGTGGTCGATGTGGATGTCCGTCAGCTTCTCCCACGTCGCCACCGTGCAGCCGGGGCCGCCGCGGCCGAGGGAGTCGTTGGTGATCGTCGAGGTGAGCGCCCCGTAGACCTTGCCGGTGCCCGGGTCGGTGCACTTGGGGATGTCGACCAGGGTGTCGCGGGGCATGCTCACGACCGACATGTTGGTGCGGTCCGCCGAGAGGTGCAGCAGCATCTGGACGTCGGCGCGCGGCGCGGTGTTGAAGGTGTCCTTGGCGCCGCCGAGCTTCTGGTTCTCCGCGGAGTCGCGGGCGTCGGAGCCGATCAGCAGGATGTTCAGCGGGGTCTGCCCGGCCGCGTTGGCCTTCGGCTTCTGCGCCCTGTCCTTCGCGTCGCCGAGGTTGAGGTCGGACTTCCTCAAGTTGTCGTTGAGGTGCTGGTAGTAGAGATAGCCGGCCCCCGCCGTGCCGAGTATCACCACCGCCAGTACCGTCGCGGACCAGCGCAGGGCGCGCCGTCTGCGGCGGGTGAGGTCGCCGTCCGGCCGGCTCTTCCTGAGCCGGCCCTTGTCCTCCCGCTCGTCCCGCTCGTCCTTGCCCCGCGGCCTGAGGGACATCGTGTCCCCGGCCGCGCGCCCCTCCCCGCGCACACCGCTTTGCGCCACCCTGCTGCCCTCCCACCCCTGTGCCCGCGCCGGGCCCGTCCCGCGCCCGGACGGGCCGCGCCACGGACCCCTCGGGTCACCTGCCGGCGACCATGTGGTCCGCCGCGGACTGTCGGACCTCCCGGTCACCCGTCCCCCCGGACGGGTCGAGCGAGAGGGCGCGCCGCCTCTGCGTCGTCCGTGCGACTTTCGAACGCGAGCGCGCCTCATCATTGTGCAGGCAGTTAGGAGATTGCTGTGGGTCGGCGAGGCAGTTCTCCCGCTACCAGCGATAGGGCGCGTACACGTCCATGCACTGGCTGCTGTCCGAGCCGTTGATCGAGTCGGTGCTGTTCGGCAGGCCGTCATCCTTGGGCTTGGACTGCCGGTACGACGTGCCGGTGCGCCAGTCGGCTCCGACGACGAGGGTGACTCCGGAGACGTCCGTCGACCTCTGCACCGAACTCAGCGGAATCCCGAGCGACTTGGCGATGCGCTGGGCGTCGCCCTCCAGATCGGCGCTCGGGTAGCGGACGACGGTACTGCCCTCGGAGAGCCCCGCCGTCGTGTCCTTGGCCGCCTCGGCGAACCCCTTCCGCACCAGCTCCTGTGCGACCTCGCCCGCGCGTCCGGCGGCCGGGGCGAGCGTGGCGGAGCCCGTGGCATTCTGCACCAGCACGCCGATCCGGTCGTCCGGTGCCGAGGGGGCCTTCGTCGCCTCCTCCGCGGGCTTCCCCTTCGCCCCGCCCGATCCCTTGCCCTTGTTGTCGAAGGGCACGTCGTCGCGGAGCATCTGCCACACCTTCGCGGCGCCGGCTCCGTCCGGCAGCAGGTGGTTGGAGTCCCTGGGGTCCTGGACGTTCGGCATGGTCAACGACGTGATGCGGTCCGTGGGCACCGACTTGAGCTGCATGCCCAGGTCGTACAGCTTCTTCACGGTGCCGATCTCCTCGGAGACCTTCAGGGACTTCGTGGCCGCCTCGGCCAGGTCCATCAGCCGCCCGGTGTCGGTGAAGACGCTCTGCTGCTTCAGGGTGCGGAGCATCGAGTTCAGGTACATGTGCTGGGCGCGCGCCCGCAGCGGGTCGCTGCCCCAGGCGTGCCGGGTGCGCAGCCACTGCAGGGCCTGCTTGCCCTTGACCTTGTGGGTGCCGGCGGTCAGCTTCAGACCGGAGCCGCCGGGCACGGCCGCCGTCGGGTGGTCCCACACGTTCTGCCTCACGCAGACGTCGACGCCCCCGATGGCGTCCGCCATCCGCACCACGCCCGCGAAGTCGATCATCATCCAGTGGTCGATGTAGACCCCGGTGAGGTTCTCCCAGGTGGCCAGCGTGCAGCCCGCCCCGCCCCGGGCCAGGGAGGTGTTGATGATGTCGTTCGTCGCCGGATACGTCTTGCCGGTGCCCGGGTCCGTGCACTTGGGGATGGAGACCCGGGTGTCGCGCGGAATGCTCACCAGGGCGGCGCTCTTGCGGTCCGCGGACAGGTGGATGAGCATCTGCACGTCACCGAGCGGCGGGTTGCCGCGGTTGTTCCTGCTCCCGCCGAGCTTCACGTTCTCGGCGGAGTTACGGCTGTCGGAGCCGATCAGCAGAATGTTGAGCGGTGTCTGCCCGGCCGCGTTCGGCTGCGACTTCTGCGCCTTGGAGTCGCCGCTGGAGCGCTGGCCCTTCTGGATGTTGGCGTTCAGGTGCCGGTAGTAGAGGTAACCGGCCCCGGCCGTCACGAGTATCGCCAGCGACAGCACGATCGCCGACCACCGCAGCGCGCGCCGTCTGCGCCGCCGGTTGCTCTTCGAGCCGCCTGCGCGCCGCCCCCCGCCGGGTCTGCCGGAACCGCCCGATGCGTCCTGGGTCCGCGGTGCGAGCGACATCGTGTCGTCGACCGCGGGGACCTCTCCGCGCACACCGCTCCGCGTCAATTCCCCGCCCTCCCCACCCTGGTCCGGCGACGGGTCGCCCCGCGCCCCACGACGGGGTCCGGACCGCCCCGTGCCCTGTTAGACGTGCGAGGGCGCCGTTGGGTTACCTGTGAGGTTCATTTCAACCCGGCGTGCCCGGCGGCGTGTTGCGGCCGGGTCGCTCGGGCGTACGGCGAAACGCGGCGTGCCGTACGTCCTTGCGGGCGCACGGCACGGCCCCTGGGTCACCGGGTCACTTGGCGCACTGGACCTTGTCCGCCGTGGACTTGTTGACGTCCGGCGCCTTGGTCGACGCGGTGATCGGTTCGCCCGCGGTCTCGAAGTCCTTGCCCAGGGTCAGGGTCATCGCCGGCAGGCCCTGCGCGTTGGTCACGCTCTTGCCGGGCTTCAGCGCCGAGCCGGACAGCCCCATGATGGCGGCCAGCCGGCGCGCCTGGTCGGCCTGGTCCGGGGCGTACTCGAGCGTCGTCTTGGCGACCCCCGCGTCCGCGTTGCCGGCGTTCTCGGACTTGGACACGCCCGCCTCGTTCTGCAGGTACTCGAGCTCCGCCTGCGCGCTGCCGGCGGCGGCGCCTCCGTTCAGGATCCGCACACGCACGTCGGACGCGGCCGACTTGGTGCCCTTGAGGCGGGCCGCCACGGCGGCGGCCTCCTTCTTCTTCTCCTGCTTGACCGCGGTGAAGGAGACGTCGTTCTTGATGGCCTGGAAGACCTGCTTGGCCTTCGTGTCGTCGAGGACGACGGTCGCCTTCACCTTCTCGGCCGGGTTGTCGACCACGGGCACGGTGGTGAACGTCAGGTTCTTCGGGTTGAGCTTGCCCAGCTCCAGGCCGAGGTCCTTCAGCTTGCCGATGCTGTCGAGGTTGGAGTCGACGGTCAGCGCCTTGGTGCCCGCCTCGGCCACCTTGATCATCTTCGCCGGGTTGGTGAGCGTGTCGTTCGACTTCAGCTTGCGCATCAGCGCGCTGAGGAACTGCTGCTGCAGCGTGATCCGGCTCAGGTCGCCGCCGAAGCCGACCGCGTGCCGGGTGCGTACGAAGGCGAGGGCCGTCTCGCCCTCGATGTGCCGCGTGCCCTTCTTCAGATTCAGGTGCGAGTCCGGGTCGTTGATGTCCTTGCCGAGACACACGTCGACACCGCCGACCGCCGTGGTCAGCGTCTTGACCGCGTTGAAGTCGGCGACCATGAAGTTGTCCGGCTTGATCCCGGTCAGCTCCGTGACGGTGCGGGCGACGCAGCTGGGCGTGCGCTCGTCCTGGCCGAGGCTGGTGTTGAAACGGACGCCGCTGGTGCCCGTGATGACCTTCTCGGTGCCGTCCTCCTGCTTGGTCGGGCAGTCCGGGACGTCGGTGATCAGGTCGCGCGGGATGCTCAACGCGGTCGCGTTGGAACGGTCCTTGGAGAGGTGCAGCAGGATCGTGGTGTCCGCGTGGCCGACGCTGCCGGAGTCGCCGTACTTCGTGTTGCCCTTGCCGGTGCGCTTGTCGGTGCCGATCAGCAGGATGTTGATCGCCTTGCCCTTGCTGAAGCCACCGGTGCTCGCGCCGTCGTCGGAGACGGACGTGATGTTGTCGTTGAGGTGCTTGATGTAGAGGTAGGCGCCGCCCGCCGCGGCGAGCACCACGAAGGCCATGCCGCCGCCCGTCCACATCAGGGCCTTCTTCGCCTTCGACTTCTTCGCCGGTCGGCGGCTGCGTCGGCCGGGCAGCGGCTCGTCGGGCACGGCACGGCGCCGGCGCTGGGGCGGTACGTCACGGCCGGGCGCCTGCGGGCTCGCGCTGCGGGAGCGCGCCGCGTCGCCTCCGCGGGAGGTGGATCTCCGGGGTCCGGGAACCGACGATCGCGGTGCGGAAGGAGTCAGTCGCAGTTCGTATTCGCCGGTGTTCGGATTGAGCACCCACTGGTCTGCGGGGTCGACGTTGTCCGCCCGCCCACGGCTTTGCGCGTCCACGGTTGTCCGAATCCTCCGTTTGGGCCACGCGGCGCCTTCCCCCTCAAAGGCGCTCCGGTCTCGGTCTCGCGGTACACGGCCCCAGGAAGTCGTCGCGGTTGGGTGCACCGGATCGCTCACACTATCCGCCCAGTTCAGCGCCGAGCGACGTCGGTGACAAATTCCACGTCCCTACAAGTGGGCAATCCGCCCATTTCCTTGAACTTTCTTGGGGCGGCTGTTCGTCGCCTTGGTGTTCGCTTTACGCGCACTGGTCCTCGGCGGCGGTGTTCCCGCTGAACGTCGGTGCGGGCGAAACGGACTTCCCGGGCTGGTCGGAGCGCTTTCCGGCGGAGTTCCCGTCGCCCTTCGTGGTCGAATTGCGACTCTTCGCATCGGAATCCCGCCGGGCCCCTTTGGCGACCGTCAATGGCGCGTCCGTACGCAGCCGTTCGAACAGCTTTTCCGCCTCGGGCTCCACGAGCTGGTCGCGATTTGCGTCGTAGACGTACGACTCGCGTGGAACGGTGAGGAATTGCACGCGTTCCGCGGGGATGTCGCGCAGTCCGCGCACGAGTTCGTACAAACCACGCAGACTCGCCAGATCCGGGTCGGTGGTGAGGGACGACGTGGCGGCGTCCAGGACGGGATAGAGCTTCACCGGATTCAGCAGTACGTCATTGCTCTGCACCTTGTTGACGAGCGCCCCGAGGAATCGCTGCTGGCGCTCCATCCGGTCGGTGTCGCTGCCGTTGCCCAGGGTCTTGCGGGCACGGACGTAGCCGAGGGCCTGCTCGCCGTCGAGCGTGACCCGTCCCGCGGGCAGCTTCAGCTTGGCGGCCTTGTCGTCGATCGGCTCCTTCAGGCAGACCCGGACGCCGTCGACCGCGTCGACCATCTCCTTGAAGCCGTGGAAGTCGATGACGACGTGATGGTCGACGCGGATGTCCGTGAGCTTCTCGACGGTCCGGATGGTGCAGGCCGAACCGCCCATCTCGAAGGCGTAGTTGAACATCGCGAACGTCGGCTCGGAGCGGCTCCCGTCGGCGCGAAGACACGAGGGCACGTCGACCATGAGGTCGCGGGGGAGGGAGATCGCGGTGGCGGTGTGCCGCCCCTTGGACAGGTGCAGCAGGATCGTGGTGTCGGACCGCTCGGTCCCCGAGTCGCGCCCGTAGCGGGAGTTGCCGTCCCCGGAGCGCGAGTCCGAACCGATCACCAGGACGTTCTGCGCGTCCTTGACGAGCGAGGTGGGCCGTTCCTTCTCGTACCGCGCGAGTTCACGGGCGGCGGCCTCGTCGGGCGTGATGTTGCCGTTCAGCTTCATGTACAGCACCCACCCGCCCCCGGCGGCCCCGACGGCCAGCACGGCGACGGCGAGCCCCCCGTACCGCAGCCACCGCCGCCGACGCGGTCGCAGCGGTCGTCTCAGCCCTTTCACGTGCCGCTCCACCCCTCATGGCGTATGAACGTGCTGGTTCTACGACCATGCCTCGGGGGGAGGCGCAGGGGCGGGCGTTACTGATCCGAACGGGTGACCGCAGGTCTTTGGTCTTCGGGGCGCGGGACCGTGTTCGCTGTGCGGCTCCGCCGCGTGGGAGCGACAAGCCACGACGAACCCGCACTCGCCGCACGGCGGTCACCACCCACTCTCAACGGCGCACCACGGACACCCGCTCGCTCTCGACCCGCCCGGCGACGGTCTCCTCGCTCGCCCGCTCCAGATGCCGGCACAGCACCACCGACCCCCCGACGGCGAGCGGCCCGTACAGCCCGGCGTTCAGACCGTCCCACGTGTCGTACGGAAGCCCGGACAGAATCCGCGCCCCCGGCCCCGTCAGCCCGAGCCCCGCCGCCTCCGCGAGCGCCCGCTCGACGACCTCCGCCGCGCTGAACTCCCGCCCGGCCACGATCAGCGCCGGCTCGTCCGGATCCACCGGCGCGAACGGCGCGAACCGGTCGCCCTGCCCCGGTACTTCGACGGCGTAGTCGGCGAAGCCCGACGGCGGCTGCGGGAACCGCCCGCCCAGCGGCCGCAGTGCGAGGGCGACCCGCTCGCCCCGGCAGGCCCGCGCGGCGTCCAGTGTGTCCGGGCCGCTCACCACGACGTCGGCCGCCGTGGGATCCCCGTCGACGTCCGCGACCGCCCCCACCGACGCACACGCCAGCAGCCACACGGCTGTCTGCCAGTGCGCGGGCAGCAGCAGTGCCACCCGGTCGCCGGGCCCGGCCGCCAGGTCGCCCTGGAGGAGGTTCGCGGTCTTGGCCACCCAATTGGCGAAGGTGGCCACGGACAGTTCGACGCGCTCGCCCGTGGCGTCGTCGTAGAAGGTCACCAGGGGGCGTGCGGGGTCCGCGGCGAGCGCGGAACTCAGCAGGTCGGCAGGGGTGCGGTCGGTGGCGTTCACCCGCGCAAGCGTACGCGGGCGCCCGGTCGCGCACCGCCCTGCGCCGCCACCGGTTCGGGCGAACGGCAGCCGACGGTCCGTCAATTCCCGGATGGACAGATATGTCTGACTTTGTACAAGATCATGGGCATGCGTCGACTTCTCGCTTCTTCGATCGCCTCCTCGGTCGGCGTCGCCTGTGCGACCGCCCTCGCTCTGCCGCTGACCCTGCCCGCCGCCGCGGCGACCGCGAGCCCCGCGACGAGCCGCGCCGGATCCGTGCCGGCGGCCGCCCGGCACGACCTCCCCGGGAGCACCCGGTCGCTGCCCCTGCGTCCGCTGGGCCCGCGCGCCCGCGACCGCGCCGTCGGCTCCCCGGCCGCCGGTGAACTGGGCCTGACCCGCCGGGACGTACGGCACTTCTCGATGGTCGGGGTCGTCTGGGACAACCCGGACACCGAACTGCACGGCCGCGTGCAGGTCCGCACCCGTGCCACCGGCTCCCGCGTCTGGTCCGGCTGGCAGAGCCTCGAGACGCACAACGACGACGCGGCCGACCCCGGCACTGCCGAGCGCACGTCGGGCCGCGTCCGCGGCTCCACCGCACCGCTGTGGGTGGGGGACTCGGACGGGGTCGAGGTCAGGGTCCGGGCCGAGGGCGGGACCCGTACGAAAGCGTCCGCGCCGGCCACCCGCGCCGCCGCGCCCGCCTCCGCGCTCCCGTCGGGGCTGCGTCTGGAACTCGTGGACCCCGGCGGGGACGGCGACGGGGACGGCGAGGGGGACGGCGAGGCCGGGGCCGCGCTGCACGGCATGTCGGCCGACGCTCCCCGCACCGGCGCCCTCGGCGAGGAGTCGGCCGAGACGCTGGCCGCCTCCGCCGCCAATGCCGGCCTCGCCCCGCTCGGCGCCACCGAGATCCCCGCGCTCGGCCGCGCCGCGACCGAGCGGGAGGTGTGGAGCCTGGGCGAGGGCGAGTTGACGAGCAGTCAGCGCGCCAAACCGTACATCGGCCCGCGTCCCCGTATCATCACGCGCCGCGGCTGGGGCGCGGACGAGAGACTGCGCGAGAAGGGCTTCGTCTACACGAAGAAGGTCAAGGTGGCGTTCGTCCACCACACCTCGTCCGGCAACGGATACAGCTGTTCGCAGGCCGCCTCCGTCATCCGCGGTATCTACCGCTACCACGTCAAGAGCATGGGCTGGCGCGACATCGGCTACAACTTCCTCGTCGACAAGTGCGGAAACATCTACGAGGGCCGCGCCGGGGGCGTGGCGAAGGCGGTCCTCGGCGCCCACACCCTCGGCTTCAACGGCAACAGCATGGGTGTCGCCGTCCTCGGCAGCTTCGGCGCGCACAAGCCGCCCGCGGCCGCGCTGCGCGCCATCTCCCGGCTCACCGCCTGGAAACTCGGTCTCTACGGTGCCAATCCGCGTGGAAAGGCGTATCTGAAGTCGGGCGGTGGCAATCTCTACCGAAAGGGAAAGAACGTACGTCTCAACGTGATCTCCGGCCACCGTGACGGCTTCGCCACGGCATGTCCGGGCACCCAGCTCTACCGCAAGCTCGGCACGGCCCGCTCGACCGCTGCGCGCTACCAGGGGCGCTAGGGCCACACCACGGGCGGCGCGCGGGAGCCGGGCCACAGGGGCGTACGAGACCCACGTTCACGCCATCGGGGGACACCGGGTGGAACCGCGCAGCACCGCACGGCCGTCGAAGGCGCCACACGACGATCTGCATACACTGGCCGGCCGAAAGACAGTTCGGCCGGTCCCGGCAGGAAGCAGAGACGACAGGTGACAGAAGCGATCCTCCTGGTCGGCGGCAAGGGCTCCCGGCTGCGGCCGCTCACGGTCCACACGCCGAAGCCCATGGTCCGGGCGGCCGGCGTCCCGTTCCTCACCCACCAGCTGGCGAGAGCCAGAGCGGCGGGCGTGGACCACATCGTCCTCGCCACGTCGTATCTGGCCGAGGTCTTCGAGCCCTACTTCGGCGACGGCTCGTCCCTCGGGCTCCACCTCGAGTACGTGACCGAGGAGGAGCCCCTCGGCACGGGCGGCGCCATCCGCAACGTCGCCTCCCGACTGCACTCCGGCCCCGACGACCCGGTCCTGATCTTCAACGGCGACATCCTGACGGGCCTGAACATCCGCGCCCTGGTCGACACCCACGAGAAGACCGGCGCCGACGTCTCCCTGCACCTCACCAAGGTCACCGACCCGCGCGCGTACGGCCTGGTCCCCACCGACGAGACGGGCCGCGTCCTCGCCTTCCTGGAGAAGCCGCAGACCCCCGAGGAGATCGTCACCGACCAGATCAACGCGGGGGCGTACGTCTTCCGCCGCTCGGTCATCGACACGATCCCCGCGGGCCGCCCGGTCTCGGTCGAGCGGGAGACGTTCCCGGGCCTGCTCGGGGCCGGAGCCCATCTGCAGGGCATGGTCGACTCGACGTACTGGCTGGACCTCGGCACCCCGGCGGCCTTCGTCCGCGGCTCCGCCGACCTCGTCCTGGGCCGCGCCCCGTCGCCCGCCGTTCCCGGCCGCTGCGGCGACCGGCTGGTGCTGCCGACGGCGCGCGTGGCCCCCGACGCCAAGCTCACGGGCGGCACGGTGGTGGGCGAGGGCGCGTTCGTGGCGGAGGGCGCCCGCGTCTTCGGCTCCACGATCCTGCCGGGCGCCGTCATCGAACCGGGCGCCGTCATCACCGACTCCCTCATCGGCACCCGCGCGCGCGTGGGCGAACGCTCCGTCCTGACCGGCACGGTCATCGGCGACGGCGCGGTCATCGGCGCCGACAACGAACTGCGCGACGGAGCGCGGGTGTGGTGCGACGCCCGTATCCCGGCGGGGTCGGTGCGCTTCTCCTCCGACCAGTAGCCGTCACGTACGCACGCACCCGGGGGCGTCCTGCGCGGCGCCCCCGTGCCGTTCTCGCCGCCTGCGCCTGCGCCTGCGCCTGCGCCTGCGCCTGCGCCTGCGCCTGCGCCTGCGGCTGCGGGTGCGGTCAGAGCCGCCCGATGTCGCCCTTCGGCATCCGCGGGGCGCGTCTCGGCGGTGTCCGGCCGCTGAGCAGGATCAGCCGGGCCGCACGGTGCCGCTGCCCGGCATACGGCTCCAGCAGCTCCAGCATCATCGCGTCGTCCGCGTCCCGGTCCCCGGCGAGCGCCCATCCGACGATGCCCGGCAGATGCAGATCCCCCACGGTCACGGCGTCCGGCGCCCCATGGCTGCGCTGCACGGTCTCCGCCGACGTCCACGGGCCGATCCCGGACACGAGCTCCAGCCGCGCCTGTGCGGCCGCCGGCTCCATCCCGGCCGCCTCCTCCATCCGCGCGGCGACCCGCACGGCCCGCAGGATCGTCGACGCCCGCTTGTTGTCGACGCCCGCCCGGTGCCACTCCCAGGACGGGATCAGCGCCCAGGTCCGCGGCCCCGGCATCACCCACAGCCGCCCGCCCGCCGCGGGCCCCGGCGCGGGCTCGCCGTACTTGCGCACCAGCAGCCGCCACGCCTGGTACGCCTCGAGCGTCGTGACCTTCTGCTCCAGGATCGAGGGGATCAACGACTCCAGCACCAGTCCGGTGCGCGTCAGCCGCAGCCCGGGCCGCCGGTGCCGGGCGAGCGCCACCAGCCGGTGCCGGGGCGCGAAGGCGTCCGGGTCGTCCGCCGACCCGAGCATCTCGGGCAACTGCTCCAGCAGCCACTCGGCCCCCGGCCCCCACGCCTCGCCGCGTACGGCCGCGCCTTTCACGGCGACCCGCAGCGTCCCCGGCCCGGCCGGGGTGAGGCTGGCCCGCCACACGGCTCCGTCGGGCGTCGCCCTGAACGTCGGATCGCCCGGTCCGCGCCGCAGCGGCCCCAGCACGAGCCCGAGGTCGATCGGCGCTTCCGGGACCACCGTCCGCACCCGCCCCGGCGCCGCGGCCTGCTGAGGCACCCCACCGCGCGCGGGTACGGCGACATGGCCGCCACGCACGGGCATGGGGGCACCTCCCACGCCTTTCGGGCCGTGGGGGAGTGTGGGGCGGGGAGTGAACCGTCCTGCCATGGATGAAGTCCCGGGAGACGAGAGGAACCCTGTGAGGCACAGGGAAGGGGCCCTACGAGATTAGGCGCACGCGCGCGTGTGTCACCGGACCTCTATGAAGCTCGCCGCATCCCGCTCCGGCCTCGGCCGGGGCTCCCCGGCCGGATGCCCGACCGCGACGGCGCCCATCGGGTCCCAGCCCGCGGGCAGCCCCAGCGCCTCCCGTACGACCTCCCGGCAGAACATGGTCGACGACACCCATGCCGACCCCAGCCGCTCCCCGGCGAGCGCGACCAGGAAGTTCTGCACTCCGGCGCCCGCGGCGACCACGAACATCTCCCGCTCGGCGCCGTCCCGCCGCGCGTCCCCGTACGTGTGCGAGCCGTCCATGACGAGACACGGCACCACCAGATACGGGGCGTTGCGCAGGACGTCGCCCCGGCGCACCCGCTTGGCGATGGACTCCTCGCTCTTGCCGTCCCGGCGCAGATCGGCGACCCAGGCGTCGCGCATGGCGTCCAGCAGCCCGGTCCGCGCGGCCTCCGACTCCAGCAGCACGAACCGCCACGGCGTCGTGTGATGCGGCGCCGGCGCCGTCACGGCCGCGGCGACCGCCCGCCGTACGGCACCGGGGTCGACCGGTTCGCCGGTGAAGGCCCGCACCGTGCGGCGCTGGGTCACCGCCGCCCGCACGGCCTCGGACGTCCCGAGCCGGAACATGTCGTCCCGTCCTCCGCGCACCATGGCCCGCGCCCCCTCGCCGTCGTCCTTCCCCACCACGTGCGCCAGCCCGCGTACGACGGCGACGGGCAGCCCGGCGGCCTTGCCCTTGACCAGGTCGCCGGCGGCGGCCAGCTCGTCCGCCGTCGCCACGACCGTCGCGCTGAGCGGATTGCCGTGCGCGTCCGTGCCGCCGCGCAGATCGTCGAGCACGCGCACACCGGCGGCGCCGATCGCGACATCCGTGAGCCCCGAGCGCCACGGGCGCCCGAAGGTGTCGGTGACGAGGACCCCGACCTCGACGCCGAGGGCGTCGCGCAGTCCGTCCCGGATCGCCCGGGCCGACGCGTCCGGGTCCTCGGGCAGCAACAGCACCGTGCCGGGCGGGGTGTTGGAGGCATCGACCCCGGCCGCGGCCATCACCAGACCCTGGCGGTTCTCGACGATCCGCAGGTTTCCGCGCCGCGCCACGACCCGTACGGTCTCGGCGTCGATGGCGGCCTCGCGGTCGTCCCCCGCGACGATGCGCCCCTCCGCCTTGGACACGATCTTCGAGGTGACGAGCAGGACGTCCCCGTCGGCGAGGCCCGGTTCGGCGGCGGCGATCAGCTTGGCGACGTCGTCACCCGCGGTCACCTCGGGCAGGCCGGGCACGGCCCAGACCCGGAAGCCCGGCGCCCCGCCGGAGGGCGCGGCGCCCTCAAAAGTCCCGCCGCTCAAGACGGCCGCACCTCCTCCGCCAGCGTGAGCGCCTCACGCGCCATCCGGGCGGTCGCCTCCACGTCGGTCATCATCAGCGGCACGGCCCGGCAGCGGATCCCGGCGCCCTCGACCCGCTCCACCACGCCCGCGTCCACGGTGTCGACGAGCCAGCCGTCCAGCAGCCCCGAGCCGTAGTGCTCGGCCACCGCCGCGGCCGTCGACTCCACGCCGACCGCCGCGAGCACCTTGTCGGCCATCCCGCGCACGGGCGCGTCCCCGACGATGGGGGAGAGGCCGACGACCGGCACGCCCGCGTCGGCGATCGCCTCCCGGATGCCGGGCACCGCGAGGATCGTGCCGATGGAGACCACCGGGTTCGACGGCGGGAACAGCACGACGTCCGCCTCGGCGATCGCCTCCAGCACCCCCGGCGCTGGCTTCGCCTGTTCGGCGCCCACGGGCACGACCGCCTCGGCCGGCACCGAGGCGCGCAGCCGCACCCAGTACTCCTGGAAGTGCACCGCCTTGCGCTCGCCGTCGACCTCGACGGCCACATGCGTCTCGACCCGGTCGTCCGTCATGGGGATCAGCCGCACGCCCGGCTTCCACCGGTCGCACAGCGCCTCGGTGACCGCGCTGAGCGGATACCCGGCGCCGATCATCTGCGTCCGCACGATGTGCGTGGCGAAGTCCCGGTCACCGAGGCCGAACCACTCCGGACCCACGCCGTAGGCCGCGAGCTCCTCCTTGAGGTGGAAGGTCTCGTCGGCCCGCCCCCAGCCCTGCTCCTCGTTGATGCCGCCGCCGAGCGTGTACATCACCGTGTCGAGGTCCGGGCAGACCTTCAGACCGAACAGGTGGATGTCGTCCCCGGTGTTGCCGATGACGGTGATGTCCGCGTCCGGCGCGGCCTGCTTCAGACCACGCAGGAACCGGGCACCACCGATGCCGCCTGCCAAGACCACAATGCGCATGGGACAAGTCTTACAGGCGGGTACGACAGTGCGTCAGGCGGTTACCGCGTCGACCTCGTCGTACGCCACCGGGGCGGCCGTGCACGTGGAGTGCATCGGCATCTCGGTGAGGCCCGGGTAGTAGATGTGCAGGCTGACCGCCGGCTCCAGCGCGTCGTTGACCACCTCGTGGACGTACCCCGGCGCGAACACGCGCTGCGTCCCCGCCCCCAGCGCGCCCGTGCCCCTGTGCGTGCGCTCGGTCAGCGTGCCTTCCAGGACGGTCAGCACGCCGGAGGAACGCCCGTGGTCGTGCGGTCCGCTGCCCTGGCCGGGCACCCAGGACAGCAGCCACACCTCGTAGCCCGGCCCGGTGCGCAGCCGGTGGTACCAGCGCGTCGTGGCGTCGTACTCGACGAGGTGCTCCCACTGCGCGCGGTCCGCGGCGATGGTGCGGGCCAGGCCGACGAACTCGGCGACGGTGGCCGGGTGCTCGCGCGGGGGCTGGAGCAGGTGCGGGACTTCGAGGATGTCGCCGGCGATCTGGAGGTCGTTGTCGCTGTTCATGGGGTGCGCTGGTTCCTCGGCGAAGAGTGGGGGCTGGCTGGGGTCGCACACCGTCCGCCGGGACCGCGGACGGCAAGGATGCCCTGGCAGGGCGTCAGGCAGGGGGGACAGCAGCCGAGTCGGGACGGACTCAGAGGCAGCCGGAGCGCGTACGGCTCAACAGCTGGAACGACAACAACAGCTACAGCGAGCGCGGGCAGCACCGTGGGACCCGGTCGTGCGGGTCGAGGTGAGTGCCAAGTTCGCGAGCATGCCCACAAGGACACCGGCTCACACCTTCGGTGTCAACTCGCCGCCCGGTATGTGGGACATGGTTCACCTCATCCGGTTCATGTCCGAGGCGAAAGGTTTGTGCATACGGCTTCCAGGACACATGGCGCACAACCGGGCGCACAAACCTCGTTGCGATCTCGTGATCCGAATGTGATCCGGTTTGCTTCGGGGGACGCGTGGAACGAGATCGGATCTCCGGGCGTCCTTCCCCGTACAGGCTCTGCACGGGGCAGGCGGCCCTTCCGGGTCTCGTCTGCGTGTCAAGGTTTATGCCGATTTGAACACTTTCCGCATGGCCTTGGTTCCGCAGAGTGAATAAGGGGCCCAATAGCAGATCTCGGCTTGACTCGCCCGGAGCAGCACACTTGTAATTTCACTCGTGTCGTTCAGCCGGGACCGGTAACGGCTACATCACGGGGACGCGAAAGACAGACGAGGGGCGCACATGACCGAGCTGGTGCAGCAACTGCTGGTCGACGACGCGGACGAGGAACTCGGCTGGCAGGAGCGCGCGCTGTGCGCCCAGACCGACCCCGAGTCCTTCTTTCCCGAGAAGGGCGGCTCCACCCGCGAGGCCAAGAAGGTCTGCCTCGCCTGTGAGGTCCGCTCCGAGTGCCTCGAGTACGCCCTTGCCAACGACGAGCGCTTCGGCATCTGGGGCGGTCTGTCGGA
This sequence comes from Streptomyces sp. NPDC050534, assembly GCF_044457745.1. Lineage (NCBI taxonomy): Bacteria > Bacillati > Actinomycetota > Actinomycetes > Kitasatosporales > Streptomycetaceae > Streptomyces > Streptomyces sp. NPDC050534. The sequence goes on along the minus strand of NZ_JBITHF010000006.1, from coordinate 17,685 downwards.
GCGGGAGCGGCGTCGCCTGAAGAAGGCCGCCGTCTGACCCGAAGGCTCCGTACTCCTCCGTACTCCTCCGTATTCGAACGGCCCGTCGCGGGTGGGTTGTCCACAGGCGGCGGGCCGCCGCTATGCCCGCCCGTCGCCCGGCCACCACCCCTCATCGAGACGCTTCGCGTCGCCCCTTTGGTTCTCCCGATAGTGTGGTCGCTCGTCCGAGGCGCCTCGTCGCCCCCAAGGGGCACAGGCGTCCACCGCAGTCCATCGAACCGGGGCCCGTACCTCGATGTCCGTGCACAGCCACACGGCAGCCCAGCAAGGCGTCGCTGCCACTCCAGAGTTTCCGCGTCACGTGGTGACGGCGGTCGTCGTCTCCCACGACGGCGCCCGCTGGCTGCCCGACGTGCTCACCGGGCTGCTCGGCCAGGAGCGTCCCGTCCAGTACGCCATGGCGGCCGACACCGGCAGCGCCGACGAATCCGCGCAGCTGGTCACCGAGTCCCTCGGCGCCGACCGCGTCCTGCACCTCGCCCGGCGCACCGGCTTCGGCCAGGCCGTCGAGGAGGCGGCCCGCACCGCCCCCCTCCTGACCCCGGAAGAGCTGCCCTATCTCAAGCGGCCGAGCGGCTGGGACCCGGTCACGCGCTCCTGGCGTGACGACGCGTACGACCTGCCGGATCTCCCGCACGGGGAGCCGGTCCAGTGGCTGTGGCTGCTGCACGACGACTGCGCCCCCGAACCCGACGCCCTGGCCCAGCTCCTGCGTGTCGTGGAGACCGAACTCGAGCTCGGCCGCGACGACGTGGCCGTGGTGGGCCCCAAGCTCCGTGGCTGGTACGACCGCCGCCAGCTCCTGGAGGTCGGCGTCAGCATCGCCAACTCCGGCCGCCGCTGGACGGGTCTGGACCGCCGCGAGCAGGACCAGGGCCAGCACGACCACGTGCGGACCGTGCTGTCGGTGTCCACCGCCGGCATGCTGGTCCGCCGCGACGTCTTCGAACAGCTCGGCGGGTTCGACCGCCGGCTGCCCCTGATGCGTGACGACGTCGACCTGTGCTGGCGCGCCCACGCCGCCGGCCACCGTGTCCTGATCGCGCCGGAGGCGGTCGTACGACACGCCGAGGCCTCCTCCCGCGAGCGCCGCACCGTCGACTGCGTGGGCCGCACCGCCGCCTCCCCGCACAAGGTCGACAAGGCCGGCGCCGTCTACACCCTCCTGGTCAACGCCCGTACGGCCGTGCTGCCCTGGGTGCTGCTGCGCCTGGTGCTCGGCACGCTGCTGCGGACCCTCGCCTACCTCGTGGGCAAGGTCCCCGGACAGGCCGTCGACGAGATCCGCGGCCTGCTGGGCACGCTGCTGCGCCCCGAGCGGATCATCGCCGGACGGCGCAGGCGCGGGACCCCGCAGATCGACAAGGACGAGCTGCGCGCCCTGTTCCCGCCGCCCGGCGCGACCGTCCGGGCCACCGTGGAGCAGGTCGCGGGCAACGTCGGCGGCCGCTCCGACCCCGAAGTGACCACCGGTGCCGGACGGCACGGCGGCGCGGTCGAGTCCGGACCCGGCGGCGACGACGCCGAGTTCCTGGAGATCGAGCAGTTCGCCCGCCTCAAGCGCATCGGCCGCAAGCCCGGCCCGATGCTCTTCCTGGTGCTGCTGCTCGTCTCGCTGGTCGCCTGCCGGCAACTGCTCGGCGGCGGCGCGCTCGCGGGCGGCGCCCTGCTGCCCGCCCCGGCCGACTCCGGCGAGCTGTGGTCGCGCTATCTCGACTCCTGGCATGCCGTGGGAGCCGGCGGCACCCCGTCCGCGCCGCCGTACCTGGCGATCGTGGCGATGCTGGCCTCCGCGCTGTTCGGTTCGACCGGGCTCGCGGTCACGGTCCTGCTCGTGTGTTCCGTGCCGCTCGCCGGTGTCGCCGCGTACTTCGCCTCCCGACCGCTCGTAGAGTCGCGCCTCCTGCGCGCGTGGGCGGCCGTCGTCTACGCCTTCCTGCCCGCCGCCACGGGCGCGCTCGCGGGCGGCCGCATCGGCACCGCCGTGCTGGCCATCCTGCTGCCGCTGATCGCGCGCGCGGGCGTCGCCGCCGCCGGCCTGACGAACAACTCGGGCGCGCGCGGCAGTTGGCGCGCCACCTGGGCGTACGCCCTGCTGCTGACGGTCACCACGGCGTTCACCCCGATCGTGTGGCCGATCGCGCTGGTCCTCGGCATCGCGCTGCTGGCCCTGCGCCGCACCGACCTTCCCGCCCGCGGCCTGCGCTTCCTGGCCCAGCTCGGCACCCCGCTGCTGGTCCTCGCGCCCTGGTCGCTGTCGCTGCTGCCGTTCGGCTTCTTCAAGGAGGCCGGGCTGGACTTCGGCCCCTCCTCCGCCTCCGCCCTCGACCTGCTCGGCGTTAGCCCCGGCGGCCCGGGCACCGTCAGCGGGCTGATGCTCATCGGCATCGTGCTGGCCGCGCTGGCCGCCCTCATGCGCTCGGAGCGGCAGTCCGGAATCTGGGCGGCCTGGGCGGTCGCCCTGGTGGGACTCGTCTTCGCGGTCCTGTCCAACCGGTCGACCTGGGCCGGCCCCGCGACCCTCGTCTACGGCATCGCCCTGCTGACCGCCGCCACCCTCGGCGCCGACGGCGCACGCACGCGCGTGGCCGAGCAGAGCTTCGGCTGGCGCCAGCCGGTGGCCGCGCTGATCGCCTTCGCCTCGGTCGCGGGCCCGCTGGTCCTCGCCTTCGGCTGGATGATCCGCGGCGCCGACGGGCCGGTCGAGCGGCAGGACCCCGTGCAGGTGCCCGCGTTCGTCGCCGAGGAGAGCGGCACCCGCGACCAGGCCCGCACGCTCGTGCTCGACAGTGACTCCACGGCCCGTGTCGCCTACACCCTGGTGCGCGGCTCCGGCGCCCGTCTCGGTGACGCCGAGGCCGCCGCGGCCGACGGCGAGAACAGCCGCCTCGACAAGGTCGTCGCCAACCTCGTCGCCGGCTCCGGCGCCGACCAGGCCGACCAGCTGGGCAACTTCGCCGTCCGTTACGTCCTCGTCCACAAGGGCGCCCCCCGCGACGTCACCCGCGTCCTGGACGCCACGCCCGGCCTGACGCGCCTGAGCCAGCAGGGCGGCAGCGCCCTGTGGCGGGTCGACCAGGAGGTCGCGCGCGCCACCATCACCTCCGGCTCCGGCTCCGGTACGGCGCTGCCGGTCGCCGCGGGCCCGGTCGAGATCCACACCACGGTCCCGTCCGGTGCGGACGGCCGCGTCCTGCGCCTGGCCGACACCGCCGCAGAGGGCTGGACGGCCACCCTGGACGGCAAGCCGCTCACCCGCACCACGGTCGACGGCTGGGCCCAGGGCTTCCAACTCCCCGCGTCCGGCGGCAGGCTGGACGTCACCTACGACGACCCGATCACCCACACCGCGTGGCTGTGGGCGCAGGGCTTCCTCGCCGTGGTCCTGGTCGTCCTCGCCCTGCCCGGCCGGCGCCGCCACATCGACGACGACCTTCCCGAGGAGCCCGCCGTCCCGGCCGAGGCCATGGCCGGCGAGGGCCGCCGGGCCCGCCGGCTGCGCGCCCAGGCGGAGGCCGAAGAGGCGGGCGGCGGCGAGGAGTTCCCCGCTCCTCCCGAGCAGGAGACACCCGTCGCGATCCCGCAGCAGCAGTCCTACGACGAGTGGGACCCCGCGACCTACGCGGGCGCCGACTACAACGGCTACGGCGAGCAGCACCAGGGCGCCCAGCAGTACCCGGCGGGCTACGACCAGGCGTACCAGGCGGACCCCTACCAGGGCGGCCAGTACGACCCGTACGGATACGGCAACGCGCCCCAGGGGTCGTACGACCAGACCGCCTACGACCCGTCGTACCAGCAGGGCTACGACCCCGCGTACGACCCGGCGCAGCAGCCGCCGCACGCCCCTGAGCGCCCCGACGGGAGTCAGCAGTGAACCGCACCACCATCTCCCTGATCGCCGGCACCGCCGCGCTCGCCGCCGTCACGGGATTCGCCGCGCTCAGCGCGCCGGGCGCCTCAGGTGCGGACACCGCCAAGGCGGCCGCCGAACTGCCGGTGGAGCGCACCAGCCTGCTCTGCCCGGCACCCAGCACCTCCGACATCGCCGACACGTCGTACACGTCGTTCACCCCCGTCACGAAGGACGCGGGAAGCGGCGGCAAGGGCGAACTCCAGGCCGCCACGGAGCAGTCGGCCGACGGCTCGGGCACAGGCGGCAAGACGGACGGCAAGAAGAGCGGCAAGAAGAAGACCGGTTCGGCCGACAAGGCCGCCAAGCCGGTCCTGGCGCCGAAGGACCCGGGAAAGCCCGTCACCGGCGACACCTCCGGTTCCGACACGCCCGCGTACGTCGGCACCGCCGAGGGCGGGTACGCGCCGGGCTGGACGGTGCAGGAGACCACCGCGGTCGCCGCGGGCAGCGGACGCGGGCTGCAGGGCGTCAACTGCACCGCGCCGGACACCTCGTTCTGGTTCCCGGGCGCCAGCACGGACGCCTCCCGCACCGACTACGTCCACCTGACCAACCCCGACGACTCCGCCGCCGTCGTCGACATCGAGCTCTACGGCAAGGACGGCACTCTGGAGTCCACGGTGGGGGAGGGCATCACGGTCCCGCCGCACTCCACCGACCCGGTCCTGCTGTCCACGCTCACCGACGAGAAGCAGGCCAACCTCACGGTGCACGTGAACGTCCGCAGCGGACGTGTGGGCGCCGCCGTGCAGGCCCTCGACGACAAGCTCGGCGGCGACTGGCTGGCCGCGTCCACGGACCCGGCGGGCAGCCTCGTCCTGCCCGGCATCCCCAAGGACGCCACCTCCGTGCGCCTGATCGCCTTCACGCCCGGCGACGCGGACGCCGACCTGAAGGTGCGGCTCGCCTCGCCGTCAGGGCTGATCACCCCGGCCGGGAGCGAGACGCTGCACCTGAAGTCGGGCATGACCACGGCCGTCGACCTCGGCCCCGTCACCCGCGGCGAGGCGGGCTCCCTGGTCCTCACGCCGACCGCCGAGTCCGTGCCGGTCGTCGCCGCGCTCCGGGTCGTACGGGGCAAGGGCGACCACCAGGAGACGGCCTTCATCCCGGCCACGAGCCCCGTGGGCGGGCGCGCCACGGCCGCCGACAACAGCGGCAAGGGCTCCACCCTGGCCCTCACGGCCCCCACCCGCACCGCACAGGTGAAGGTCACCGCCTCCGCGGGCAGCGAGGGCGGCACGGCCGCCTCCAAGACGTACACGATCAAGGCGGGCACCACGCAGAACGTCGACGCGCCGGTCCCGGCCGGCCTGAAGGGCACGTACGCCCTGACGGTCGAGACCCTGTCCGGCGGCCCGGTCTACGGCTCCCGCACCCTGTCGGCCACGGAGGAGGGCGTCCCGGGCTTCACGGTCCAGACCCTGCCGGACGACCGGGGGACGGTTGCGGTACCGCGGGCGGATCAGGATCTGTCGGTGCTGCAGAAGTAACGGCGAGGAGCCGGGGCGGCGGTCCGCAGGCGGCGGGCAGGTCAGGGCCGGGGCAACCGGCCAGGGCCGTCTCAGTCCTCGCCGTAGCGCGGATCCACGGTCTCCGGAGTCAGCCCGAGCAGCTCGGCCACCTGCTCGACGACGACCTCGTGCACCAGCGCCGCCCGCTCGTCCCGGCCCTTCGTGCGGATCTCCACGGGCCGCCGGTACACGACGACGCGCGCCGGCTGTCCCTCCCCGGAGGGCACCGTGCCGCCCAGCGGAACCGCCTCGTCGTTCCAGGCCCGCCCGGGGCCGTCCAGGCGCGGCACCTCGAGGACGAGGAAATCGATGTCGGCGAGCTGCGGCCACCGCCGTTCCAGCCGCTCCACGGAGTCCTGCACCAGATCCGCGAAGGCATCGGCACGACTCGCGGCGAGCGGTACCTGGGGCGGCGCGATCGGGCCGCGCATGCCCCGGCCGTGGCGATCACGGCGGCGGGGCCCGGGGCCGGCGACACGGGGCGGTACGGGGTTGTCCATCACTGACGAAGCGTAGTCCCCGCCGGAGCCGCACGCCGCGCCCCGCACGGCGTGCCGGGCGCGGTCCGGCCACCCGGGACGGCATGTCGCAGGATGACCATTCCGGCCAAGGTTGGGCTCGATTCCGTATCCTCCGAGACCGGCGATCACGGGGCAAATGACGGTGTTTGTACGGACTGTTGACCGGATGCGGGGCGGCCCGAAGCCCTGTGAACGCGCGTCCTCGCAGGTCAGCCGGGTGGGCCCGGGGAGGTGTGTGGGGCGATTCACAGCACGACACGGTGGAGTGACCTGGGGGAGAGTCGTCGCGGCCCGCTCAAGAGTGCGGTACCGTCCAACGTCGTGAGCCCTGTACGTCGCTGTTCGCGCACCGCTTGCGGCCGTCCCGCCGTCGCGACGCTGACGTACGTCTACGCCGACTCGACCGCGGTCCTCGGCCCGCTCGCCACCTACGCCGAACCCCACTGCTACGACCTGTGCGCCGAGCACTCCGAACGCCTCACCGCCCCGCGCGGCTGGGAGGTCGTACGGCTCCTCGACGGTTCCGCTCCGGCCCGTCCGAGCGGCGACGACCTGGAAGCGCTTGCGAACGCGGTGCGTGAGGCGGCCCGCCCCCAGGAGCGGGCGGCCGGTGCGGGCGGCGGCGGCCGCAGGGCGGACCCGATGGAGGTCGCGCGCCGCGGGCACCTGCGCGTGCTTCGCTCGCCCGACAACTGACCACGCTTTCCCGGTCGTCCACCCCGTTCTCGTGTGCGTTCCGTGCACGTTTCGCTCAGTGGTGCACAGGCATTGACGCCCCCTTGTCGCGGACACGACCATTCCGTACCGGCGGGAAATCGCTTTCCGCATGCCGGAATCCGGGGAGGCGCCTGTGTACGTCCAGGAACTGGAACCCGTCGCCGATTCGCTCGGCCTGTCCGCGCTCGTCGCGGCCCTGCCCCTGCTGATCGTGCTGGTCCTGCTCGGCGGGGTGCGCCTGAAGGCGCATCTGGCGGGTCTGGCGGGGCTTCTCGCGGCCGTTCTGGTCGCCTGGCTCGCGTACGGCATGCCGCTCGACCAGACGGTCTCCAGCGCCGTCCAGGGGGCCGTGTTCGGCCTCTTCCCCATCCTGTGGATCGTCGTCAACGCCCTGTGGGTGTACCGGATGACCGTCCGCACACGTCACTTCGACATCCTGCGGCGCTCCTTCGGACGGCTGTCCGACGACCCGCGCATCCAGGCACTCGTGGTCGCGTTCTGCTTCGGCGCGCTCCTGGAGGCCCTCGCGGGATTCGGCGCGCCGGTCGCGATCTGCTCGGTCATGCTCGTCGCGCTCGGCTTCGACCCGGTGCGCGCGGCCGTGGTCTCCCTGGTGGCCAACACCGCGCCGGTGGCCTTCGGTGCGATGGCCACACCGGTGGTGACGCTCGCTCAGGTGACGGGGCTGCCGCTGGACGACGTCGCCTCCGTGGTGGGCCGTCAGACGCCGCTGCTCGCCCTCGTCGTACCGCTGGTCCTGGTCTACCTGGTGGACGGTCGGCGCGGTCTGCGCGAGACCTGGGTGCCCGCCCTGGTGTGCGGAGTCGCCTTCGCCGTCGTCCAGTTCGCGGCCTCCAACTACGTCTCTCCGCAACTCGCCGACATAAACGCCTCCTTGATCGGCGCGGGTGCCCTGGTCGCCGTACCGCACGCGCGCGTACCGGCCACCGAGTCGGTACGCGCGTCCGTGCTGACCGGCTCGCGGGACGAGGAGCTGGACCAGGAGGACCCGCGGCGCGAAGTCCTGCGCGCGTACGCCCCGTACGCACTGATCGTCGTGGTCTTCTCGGTCGCGCAGATCCCGGCCGTCAAGGACTGGCTGGCCAGGGCGACCCAGACGTACGACTGGCCGTTCCTGGACGTCGCGGGGCCCGACGGGAAGCCGGTCGGCGGCAACGTCTTCTCCTGGCCGATCGTCTCGACGGGCGGCACCCTCGTGCTGATCGCCGGTGTGCTGACGGCGGTCGTGCTCGGCATGCACGCGCGTGTGGCGGCCAGGGAGTGGGTGGCGACCGTGCACGAACTGCGGTTCGCGATCCTGACCGTGACGTCCGTGCTGGCGCTCGCGTACGTCATGAACCTCTCCGGACAGGCGGGCACCATCGGCCACTTCGTGGCGGCGGCCGGCGCGGGCCTCGCGTTCCTGTCGCCCGTTCTCGGCTGGTTCGGGGTGGCCGTCTCCGGCTCGGACACCTCGTCCAACGCCCTGTTCGGGGCGCTGCAGGTGACCGCCGCGCGCGAGTCCGGCCTGTCTCCCGCCCTCCTGGCCGCCGCCAACAGCTCGGGCGGCGTCCTCGGCAAGATGATCTCGCCCCAGAATCTCACCATCGCGTGCGCGGCCGTGGGCCTCGCGGGCCGCGAGGGTGACCTGCTGCGCAAGGTGCTGCCGTGGACTCTGGGCCTGCTGCTGGTGATGTGCCTGATCGTGGTGGGCCAGAGCACACCGGTCCTGGGATGGATGCTGCCCTGACCCCTGCCGCCGTCCCGGCTCTTACCCGTCCCTCACCCGGCCCTGACCTGAGGTTACGTTCCGAAGCTCCACTCGGGGCGCGCGCAGCACGCGGGCATCCCGTACGGGTAGTTTGGGGCGACCGACAGGACTTTCAGGAGGGTTGGCCGTGGCTGCTGATCTGTCTCAGATCGTGAAGGCGTACGACGTACGCGGGGTGGTCCCGGACCAGTGGGACGAGGCGCTGGCCGAACTCTTCGGAGCGGCCTTCGTCCGGGTGACCGCCGCCGACGCGATCGTGGTCGGCCACGACATGCGGCCGTCGTCGCCCGGCCTGTCGCGTGCCTTCGCGCGCGGGGCCGCCGCGCAGGGCGCCGACGTGACCGAGATCGGCCTGTGCTCGACCGACCAGCTGTACTACGCGTCGGGCGCGCTGAACCTGCCCGGCGCGATGTTCACGGCCTCGCACAACCCCGCGCGGTACAACGGCATCAAGATGTGCCGGGCGGGTGCGGCGCCGGTGGGCCAGGACACGGGCCTGACGCAGATCCGCGAACTGGCCGAGCAGTGGACGGAGTCGGGCGCTCCGCAACCGGCCGCGGAGCGGGGAACGATCACGCAGCGCGACACATTGTCGGACTACGCGGCCCACCTCCGCTCCCTCGTCGACCTGACGTCCGTCCGCCCGCTGAAGGTCGTCGTCGACGCGGGCAACGGCATGGGCGGCCACACCGTCCCCACGGTGTTCGACGGGCTGCCCCTGACCCTCGTCCCGATGTACTTCGAACTCGACGGCACCTTCCCGAACCACGAGGCGAACCCCCTGGACCCGGCGAACCTCGTCGACCTTCAGCAGCGCGTCCGGGAGGAGGGAGCGGACATCGGCCTCGCCTTCGACGGTGACGCGGACCGCTGCTTCGTGATCGACGAGCGCGGCGAACCGGTGTCCCCGTCCGCGATCACGGCCTTGGTGGCCGCGCGCGAACTGGCGCGCAACGGCGGCAAGGGCGTGATCATCCACAACCTGATCACGTCGTGGACGGTCCCGGAGGTCGTCAGGGAGCACGGCGGCAGCCCGGTCCGCACCCGCGTCGGCCACTCCTTCATCAAGGCGGAGATGGCCACCTCGGGCGCGATCTTCGGCGGCGAGCACTCCGCCCACTACTACTTCAAGGACTTCTGGAACGCCGACACGGGCATGCTCGCCGCCCTCCACGTCCTCGCCGCCCTCGGCGGCCAGGCCGGTCCCCTGTCCGCCCTCACCGCCGAGTACGACCGTTACGTCGGCTCCGGCGAGATCAACTCCACGGTCGCCGACCAGGCCGCCCGTCTGGCAGCCATCAGGGCGGCGTACGGCGCCCGCGAGGACGTCACCCTCGACGAACTCGACGGCCTGACGGTCAGCTCCGCCGACTGGTGGTTCAACGTCCGCCCGTCCAACACCGAGCCCCTCCTCCGTCTGAACGCGGAGGCCCGCGACGAGGCGACGATGGCCAAGATCCGCGACGAGGTGCTGGGGATCATCCGGGCCTGATGTCCCGCCGCCGCGGGGCGTGCCCCGGAACCTCCCGGAACGACGGCCGCCGTCCACAGGCACCGCTCCGATCCGCCCCCCACGGCGGTAACCTGACCAGGCACATCCGCACAACCGCACGCCGAAGCAAGCGCACGCGAACCCGCTCGAAGGGACACCCCATGCCGCTCGAAGCCGCCCTCCTGGAGATCCTCGCCTGCCCGGCCTGCCACGCTCCGCTCGAGGAGCAGGAGACCGAGCTGGTCTGCACGGGCGCCGACTGCGGTCTGGCCTACCCTGTCCGCGACGGCATCCCCGTCCTGCTCGTGGACGAGGCCCGCCGCCCCGCGTGACGCCGGGGCCCGCCCCTCGCGCACAGCGCCCCGGTCCACAACAAGGCGCCCCCCGGCGGCGCGCACACAAAGACGCCGGCGATCGGAGGCTGCCGCCCATGCTCGACGAATCGTTGCTCGACGCCCCCGAGGCCCTCGCGGAGTCCGACCGCCGCGGCCTGCTGCGCGGCGCCGCCGAAGCGGGTGCCCGCGTCCGCACGGCCGCACGCCACGCCGCCGAGGCAGGCGTCGGCGACCTCAAGCCCGACGGCCGTCCCCGCGCCGTCCTCATCGCGGGCCCCGGCGCCGCCGCCATCTGCGCCGCCGACCTCCTCGGCACGCTCGCCGGCCCCGGCAGCCCCGTCATCCGGCTCGCGCCCACCGGTGTCGCCCCCGCCGCGGGCGCGCTGCGCTGGGAGCTCCCGGGCTGGGCCGGTTCGGTCGACCTGCTGCTGATCGCCACCCCCGACGGCACCGAGCCGGGCCTGTCCCTGCTCGCCGAAGCGGCCTACCGCCGGGGCTGCTCGGTCGTCGCGGTGGCCCCCGCCGGCACCCCGCTCACGGAGGCGGTGGACGGAGCCCACGGCCTCTTCGTACCGATGGCGACAGCCCCGTACGAACACGACGAGGAGGAGCTGGCCGCATCCGCCCCCGGCGTCCTGTGGGCGCTGCTCACGCCGCTGCTCACCCTCCTGGACCGCACCGGACTGCTGAGCGCCCCGCCGGAGGCCGTCGAGAAGGTCGCCGACCGCCTCGACCACATCGCCGAACGCTGCGGTCCCGCGATCGCGACCTACAGCAACCCCGCCAAGACGCTCGCCGCGGAACTCGCCGACTCGCTGCCGGTCGTGTGGACCGAAGGCGTCTCGGCGGGCCCCGCAGGCCGCCGTTTCGCCGCCGCCCTCGCCGAGCTCTCCGGCCGCCCGGCGGTCGTCGCCGAACTCCCCGAGGCACTCGCCGCGCACAGCGCCCTGCTGGCCGGGCCGCTCGCCGCCAGCGCCGACCCGGACGACTTCTTCCGCGACCGCGTGGACGAGGCGCCCGCGCTGCACGCGCGCGTGGTGCTGCTCCGCGACCGCCCCCTCGGCGGCCTCACCGCGGCCCCCGCAGCCCGCGACCTGGCCCTCAGCCACGACACACCGATCAGCGAACTGGAGCCGGAGCCGGGCGGCGAGCTGGAGACGCTCGCCGAACTGATCGCCATCACGGATTTCGCCGCCGTTTACCTGGCGCTCGCCTCGGGGGCCTGATCTTGACGCCGACCCCCTGACCGCCGTACGCCACGCGAGGACGAGTACGTACGCCACGCGAAGACGGAGTGCTCACGTCAGGCGAAGACCGATTGCGTACGCCACGCGAAGACAAGGGCGTCGTCCGCACGAAGACGTCGTACGCACGAAGAACCGGCAGAAAGAACCGCAACCGCATGGACCGCCTGGACAACACCATCCGTCCCTACGCCTGGGGCTCAACCACCGCCATCCCCGCCCTCCTCGGCGTCGAACCGAGCGGTGAGCCGCAGGCGGAGATGTGGATGGGCGCCCACCCGGGCGCACCCTCGCGCACGGCGCGCGGCACGCTCGTCGAGGTCGTCGACGCGGACCCGAAGGGGGAGCTCGGTCCGGCGGCCGTCGCCAAGTTCGGTCCCCGGCTGCCCTTCCTGTTCAAGATCCTCGCCGCCGGCGCCCCGCTCTCCCTCCAGGTGCACCCCGACCTGGCGCAGGCCAAGGAGGGGTACGAGGACGAGGAGCGCCGCGGCATCCCCGTGGACGCCCCTCACCGCAACTACAAGGACGCCAACCACAAGCCCGAACTGATCTGCGCGCTCACCGAGTTCGACGGCCTGTGCGGCTTCCGCGACCCGCTCCAGGCGGCCGATCTGCTGGCCGGCCTCGGCGTGGACTCCCTCAAGCCGTACGTCGACCTGCTGCAGGCCCACCCCGAGGACGCCGCCCTGCGCGAGGTCCTCACGGCGATCCTCACCGCCGACCCCGAGGAGATGCACCGCACGGTCACCGCGGCCGCCTCCGCCTGCACCCGGCTGGGTGGCGCGTACGCCCCCTACGCGGACGTCGCCCACCACTATCCGGGCGACCCCGGCGTCATCGCCGCGATGCTCCTCAACCACGTGCGCCTGCAGCCCGGCGAGGCCCTCTTCCTGGGCGCCGGCATCCCGCACGCGTACCTGAACGGTCTCGGCGTCGAGATCATGGCCAACTCCGACAACGTCCTGCGCTGCGGCCTCACTCCCAAGCACGTCGACGTCCCCGAACTCCTGCGCATCGTGCGCTTCGAGGCGAGCGACCCGGGCGTGCTGCGCCCCGAGGCGTCGCCGGACGGAGAGGAGGTCTACGAGACGCCGATCGACGAGTTCCGGCTGTCGCGATACGTCCTCCCCGAGGGCGGCACCACCCACGACCTCACCCGCGACACCCCGCAGATCCTGCTCTGCACGGCCGGTACCGTGCGGGCGGACGGGCACGAACTGCGCCCCGGCCAGTCGGTCTTCGTCCCGGCCGGCGAGCAGGCCGAAGTCTCCGGAGCGGGCACGATCTTCCGTGCCACTGTGATCGTATGACCGGGGTTGTGGACACCTGAGACGCCGCTGCCGGGTCGGGCTGCAAGAATGGCCCACCGGCAAAGGACGGGCAAAGGCGGCGGGCGAGGGCCCGGCCGGCGCAGGGTACGTAGGCGAAGGGACATCGCGAACACATGAGCGCGTCAGGCGGCAGCAAGGCGATCGTGGCGGCACTCGGCGCCAACCTCGCGATCGCGGCATCGAAGTTCGTGGCGTTCGCGTTCAGCGGTTCGTCGTCGATGCTCGCCGAGGGCGTTCACTCGCTCGCCGACTCCGGCAACCAGTTCCTGCTGCTGATCGGCGGCAAGAAGGCCCAGCGCGAGGCGACTCCGCAGCACCCCTTCGGCTACGGCCGCGAGCGGTACATCTACGCCTTCCTGGTCTCCATCGTCCTGTTCTCGGTCGGCGGCATGTTCGCCATCTACGAGGGCTACGAGAAGATCCGCCACCCGCACGCGGTGGAGCACTGGTACTGGCCCGTGGGCGTCCTGGTCTTCGCGATCATCGCCGAGGGCTTCTCGTTCAAGACGGCCATCAAGGAGTCGAACGAACTGCGGGGCAAGCTCTCCTGGTCGCAGTTCATCCGCCGCGCCAAGGCCCCCGAGCTGCCTGTCGTCCTGCTGGAGGACTTCGGCGCGCTCATCGGCCTGGTCCTCGCCCTCGGCGGCGTCGGTCTCGCGCTGCTCACCGGCGACGGCGTGTGGGACGGCATCGGCACGGTCTGCATCGGCGTCCTGCTCGTCATGATCGCGCTCGTCCTCGCCTCCGAGACCAAGTCGCTTCTGCTCGGTGAGTCCGCGGGGGTGGAGGAGGTCAGGAAGATCGAGGACGCCATCGTCGACGGCGACACGGTCACCGGCATCATCCACATGCGCACGCTCCACCTCGGCCCCGAGGAGCTGCTGATCGCCGCCAAGATCGCCGTCCAGCACGACGACACGGCCGCCGAGGTCGCCTCCGCGATCAACGCCGCCGAGGCGCGCATCCGCGCGGCCGTCCCGATAGCGCGCGTCATCTACCTCGAGCCGGACATCTACAGCGAGGCGGAGGCCACCAAGGGCCCGGACCGCGAGGCGACGCCGGGCGGCCCCGCGCCGCACCCTGCCGGTCACTGACACCGCTTCGCCGTACGGCAAAGGGGCCCGCCGAGCACTCGGCCGGCCCCTTCGTCACACCTGCACGGCCCAAGGCGGGGGAGGCGGCACGACGACACGCTTCCGCACGGCGACGGCCGCGATGCCCAGCCCCAGCCCGGTGAGCGCCAGCATCAGCCCCACCAGCGCGGCCATCCCGAGCAGCTTCAGGCCGGTGTAGTCGTCCGTCACCCGGCCCTGCACCGCGCTCACCGGCACCGTCCCGCCGTGGTCGTCGGCGAAGAACCGAGAATCCCTCGAATCCAGCCGGTGATCGCCGAGCATGAAGAGCCGCCCCTTCGGCACCTTCACGTCGTACGGCCGTTGCATACCGTCGGCGATCCCGTCCGACACGTAGGGCTCCGTGAGCGGCCTGCCGTTCACGAGGAGCCGTTCGTCCTTGCCTTCCCCCTTGCAACAGACGATGTGATCGCCGCCCACACCGATGACGCGCTGCAGGACGGCGGCCTGGTAGCGACCCGGCGCCGTGTAGAGCACCACGTCGCCCCGCCGCACCTCGGTCCCGTCCATCCGCTCGAACACCAGCTGCTGCCCCTGTGTGTAGGTGGGCGACATGCTGTCGCTGGCCACGGTCGTGCCGTGGTAGCCGGTCCACCCACTCACCAGCGCAACGATCACCAGCACCACTCCCAGTGGCCCCAGCACCCCCGCCCATATGCCCAGCTTCCGGGCCTTGCTCATCGCCACTCCCTCCCCACGCGGAACATCCGCGCCGGCGCAGAGGCTAGCGACCCTCTGTGAACCGTCTGTGCGGGGCCCGCTTCCGGGCGGACGCGGGCCTCGCACCGCTATCGGATCTCGCCCAGCACCCCGAGGACCGCCCGCTCGTCCTCGGCCGCCGTCAGGCGCTCCCGGAAGCCGGCGTCCGTCAACTTCCGTGACAGCAGCGCCAGAATCCGCAGATGCTCATCGCCCGCGGCGGCCTCCGGTACGGCGATCATGAAGACCAGTCGCGCCTTCGTACCGTCCATCGAGCCCCACTCGACGCCCTCCTCGGAGCGCGCGAACCCGACGACCGGCGCCGTCACCGCGTCCGTCTTGGCATGCGGGATCGCGATCTCCTCGCCGAGCCCGGTGGTGCCCTGCTCCTCGCGCCGCAGCGCCGTCCGCACGAGCTCGTCCACGTCCGCCACGTCACCGCTGTGCGCCAGCAGCTCCGCCATCTCGCGGATCGCGTCCTCCTTCTCCTGCGCGCCGAGACGGACCTTGACGGTCCGCCCGGTGAGATAGCCGGAGAGGACGTCGGGGCCGGCAGCAGCGGCGTCACCGGTGCTGGCGTTGAGGTCGGCGGACTCGGCCGGAGCGCCCTCGGATGCGGATGCGGATGCGGAAGCGGTCGATCCAGTTGATCCGCTCGCCGGATCCGAAGCGGGCAGGGGAGATCCGCTCACCGCCTGCGTCGGTACGACGGCGGGCGCAGCCGAACCCGACGACGACGCCCCTGCTCCCACCGCGACCAGCGCCGGCTCGGGACCGGCCGTACCCGCGACGGCCACCGCGGGCGCACCGCGCCGCATGCGTTCACCGACGTCGACCAGGGCCACCGTCGTCAGCGCGGTGACGACCGTGCCGATCACCACCGCCACGAAGAACATCGGCACGCCGCTCACCGCGCCCAGCACCGCCACGATCGGCCCGCCGTGCGGCACCGCGTCCTTCACGCCCGCGATGCCGGCGACCGCACCGGCCACCGCGCCGCCGAGCATGTTGGCCGGGATGACCTGCGCGGGCCGCGCAGCCGCGAACGGGATCGCGCCCTCGGAGATGCCGAAACACCCCATGAACAGGGACGCGAGACCGGTCTCCCGTTCCTGCTCGGTGTAGAGCCCCTTCCGTACGAGCGTCGCCAGCCCCTGTCCCAGCGGCATGACTGGGATCGCGGCAGCGCACATGCCCATGACCGTCTGGTTGCCGGTCGCGATGAGCCCCGCGCCGAACAGGAACGCCGTCTTGTTGACCGGCCCGCCCATGTCGAACGCGATCATGAGCCCGAGAATCGCGCCGAGCAGGATCGCACTCGTGCCGGTCATCCCGCCGAGCCAGCTGGTCAGGTGCTCGAACACCCAGGAGATCGGCTTGCCGATGACGTAGATGAAGAACATCCCGAGGGCCGTCGTCGCCACGATAGGGATCACGATGATCGGCATGATCGGCTGCACGAACTTCGGGACCTTGACCTTCTTGATCCACAGCACCAGATACCCGGCGAGGAACCCGGTCACGATCGCCCCGATGAAGCCGGCGCCCGCCTTGGAGTCGTACAAGGACCCCGTGTTCGCGATCCAGCCGCCGATCATGCCCGGCACGAGTGCGGGCCGGTCGCCGATGGCGTACGCGATGTACCCGGAAAGGATCGGCACCATCAGCGTGAAGCCGATGACGCCGATGTTGTTCACGTCCATCCAGAAGGAGTCCTTCGGGATGACCAGGCCGCCGGAGGGGTCGGTGTGCCCGCCGAGCGAGAGCGAGATGGCGATCAGCAACCCGCCGACGACCACGAACGGGATCATGTAACTGACCCCGTTCATCAGCGCCTTGTACGCGACGCTCCGCTCCCGGCCACCGCCCGTCGGCGAGGCCGCCGCGGCGCTCCCGGGCTCGTGCACCGGCGCCGAGCGCACCTGCTCGATCAACCGCTCGGGGTGACGGATTCCCTCGGCCACCCCGACCCTCAGGACCCGCTTGCCCGCGAAACGGCTCAGATCCACGTCCTTGTCCGCGGCGATGATCACGCCGTCCGCAGTGCTGACATCGTTGTCATCGAGGACGTTTTCAGCCCCGATCGATCCTTGCGTCTCCACCTTCATCTCGATGCCGCGGCTCTCGGCTGCCTGCGCGAGCTTCTCCGCGGCCATGTACGTGTGTGCGATGCCGGTCGGGCACGCGGTCACCGCGAGCAGCTTCAGCCGCTTCCGCTCGGTGCCGCCGTTGCCCGTGGGGGGAGGGCCGGCCGGACTGGTCACGTCGATCTCCTAACGTCTTCGTCACGCGAAGCGCCGTCCCGGACGCCCCGCAGGAACGATCAGAGGTTCCCGATCTCCGAGGCATCCTGCATCACGTGACGCTCCCCGCAAAGATGCAAAATTCCCTGTTCATGCGGTTCTGAAGGCACCTGTTCCCCCGTTCGTACGTGTCCTGTCATCGCGCCCTGGAACCCTGCGACCCCCATCCGCCGTCCACGGCGATCGGCGGGATGCGTTCGGAGGTGGACTGGGGGCGGCCGGGCCGACCGGTGTAGCTTGGGTGAGAGCCAGACGTCGCTGCTGATGGCGGTCGGGCGGTCCCACCGCGGACCGGCCGAGGGAGAGAGGGCCTCCGACGGACTGCGCTGCGCGTACGCGGGCATGCCAGTGTCCTCTTCGGGCACCCCTGTGTCCGCCGCCGTGCAGACCAGCCGTACCCACCTCGCCCCAACCCCGAGGAGCAGCTCGCAATGACGACTGTCGACAACCGACAGGACTTCAAGGTCGCCGATCTCTCGCTGGCCGAGTTCGGCCGCAAGGAGATCACCCTCGCCGAGCACGAGATGCCCGGCCTGATGTCGATCCGCAAGGAATACGCCGAGACCCAGCCGCTGGCCGGCGCCCGCATCACCGGCTCCCTGCACATGACCGTGCAGACCGCCGTCCTCATCGAGACCCTGGCCGCCCTGGGCGCGCAGGTCCGCTG
>NZ_JBITHF010000005.1:288424-600590 GCF_044457745.1 Streptomyces sp. NPDC050534 | reverse complement strand
CGACCAGCTGCTTGATGTTGAGGATCAGGTCGGTGACGTCCTCCTTGACGCCCGGCACGGTGGTGAACTCGTGCAGGACACCGTCGATACGGATGGACGTGACGGCCGCACCCGGAATCGAGGAGAGGAGCGTGCGGCGGAGCGAGTTGCCGAGGGTGTAGCCGAAGCCCGGCTCCAGCGGCTCGATCACGAACCGGGAACGGAACTCGTCGACGACCTCTTCGGTCAAGGACGGACGCTGAGCGATCAGCACGAGGTAAAGCCTCCAGTGTTTGGCGCCCGCTATGTGACGCTGTAGACACCAAGAAGGGTACGGCCGGTTCGGACTTCTTTGACGCCGAACCGCCCCAGGCCGCCTGTCCACCAGCCGGCCGCGGGCTGAGCTCCCGCTGGAGGGGAGTCCAAGGATCAGCTACCACTGTCCCACTTCGTAGGCGCATACTGTGGTCAATGACAAAGCCTGCTGCTTCCAAGCGCCATCTGCCCACCAGCCCGTTCAAGGCTCCGGTCGCCCCGGCTCCCAAGCATTTCGCCGTGGGTGACCAGGTCACGCACGATGTCTACGGCCTCGGCCGCGTGATCGGCATCGAGGACGGAATCGCGGCGCTCGTGGATTTCGGCTCGACGCGGATGCGGATCCTGAGCCCGTACGCCAAGATGACCAAGCTTTAGAACCGCTGGTCGTGGCACGCCAGGTCCCTTTCGGGGATCTGTAACCAAAGGGAGACCTCTCATCGAACCGACGTCGCTGTTCTCCGCCCCGGAAGGGCAGCCCCGCGGTGCCGCCGCGGCATCGCCGCCTCCCGCGACGAACCCCTTCCAGGCCCCCGACTTCGGGGAGGACGAGGGCTTCCTTCACGAGGACGCACAGGAGCTCACCTCGGACCGGCGTGCCGGGCGCCCCAGGGCGGCCTAGCCCCCAGACGTGCGGGGGTTTCGCCTGCCGGCCCCCGTACGTCCTGCTGCGACCCGTCAGCGAGTGATCAGCGGTCGTACCAAGTGGCGGCAAAGGGGGCATGTCCCCCCTCGGCTTCGCTCGCGGTGAGGACGCCAAAAACGCTTCGCGCTCGATCACGTCGCCCGCTACGGTCTCGAGCGCGTGTCCAGCGTGTTCCCTCGCCGAGAGTAGGTCTCGTCCATGGCATGTCGTATCAGTGAGCTCGTGCTCGGTTGCCGCGATCCCGAGGTGCTGGCGCGGTTCTGGTGCGAGGTCCTGGACTTCGTGGTGCTCGACCGCGAAGACGACGGCACGCTCGAGATCGGGCCGCGCGAAGGATTCGGCGGACCGCAGCCGACGATCATCCTCAGCCGCAGGGACGAGCCGGAGAAGGGCAAGCCCCGGCTGCACCTCGACGTCAACCCCACCGACCGCGATCAGGACGCCGAACTCGAACGCCTCCTGAAGCTCGGCGCGCGTCCGGCCGACATCGGCCAGACCGGCGAGGAGCAGTGGCACGTCCTCGCCGACCCCGAGGGCAACGAGTTCTGCCTGCTCAAGGCCCGCCTCAACCCGCTGTGATCAATCCGCTGTGATCAATCAGCTCTGACGGTTCTGTGTGACCTCGGACGGTCCGGTACGGCGGCGCGGACGTCAGGACGGGGCAAGCACGCAGAACTCGTGGCCCTCCGGGTCGGTCAGGCAGGTCCATGGGACGTCGCCCTGGCCGAGGTCGAGGTCGGTGGCGCCGAGGGCTCGGAGTCGGGTCACCTCCGCTTCCTCGTCGTCGCCCGGGCGGGGCAGCAGGTCGAGGTGGACGCGGTCCGGCACGGTCTTCACGCCGGGTGTGCGGAGGAATTCGAGATACGGTCCGACGCCCTTGGCGGAGCGGAACACCGCTTGATCGTCGGTCACTTCGTGCAGGGTCCAGTCCAGCGCTTCGTCCCAGAAGCGGGCCATGGCCCGCGGATCCACGCAGTCGACCACCACTGCGGCGATCGGCCCGGTGTCCCGGTAGACCTCCCGGGGCTCCAGCACGCAGAACTCGTTGCCCTCCGGGTCGGCGAGGACCGTCCACGGCACGTCGCCCTGGCCGACCTGGGCGGGCGTCGCGCCCAGCGCCTCGAGACGCGCGATCAGGTCCGCCTGATGGGCCGCAGTGGTGGTGGCGAGGTCGAGGTGCACGCGGTTCTTCGTCGCCGTCCTGGGCCCCGGGACGGGGACGACGTCGATGCCGAGGGCTACCGGGTCCGGCCAGACGAGGCCGCCGGCGGGTCCGACGTAGGTGGTCACGCCCGGGCTGTAGGCACTCCAGCCGAGGGCCTCCGCCCAGAACCGGCCGACCGCCGAGGCATCGAGAGCCTTGATGTTCACCATGACAGGTCGCAGTGCCATGTCGGCGATCCTATGCATCCGAAGAGATGCATCCGAACAAACACATCAGGGATCATGAACCATGCGCCCGGATGACTGGCACCTCACCGACGACATCCACGAGTTCCTCGCCCGCGCCGGAGACTTCCTGCGTTTGCGTCCCGCCCTGCACAACACGCCGCTCACCACGATCGAGAGACTGCGTACGCGCGGGGCGGACGCGTTCGGCCCCGGCCCCGGAGCTGCTCCCCTTTTCGGTCACCTGGAGACGGCAGGCGAGGTTCGCGCCGTCTTCTATCGCCTTCCGGCCCTCAGCGTGACCCTCACCCCCCTCCTCCCCGAGTACGCCGACACACTCGCCGCCCGTCTCGCCGGCCTCGGCCACGCCCTCTCCGGTGTCACCGCGGACCACGACACCGCCGCCGCGTTCGCCGAGGCATGGCAGCGGCACGCGGCCGGCGTTACGGCCGTGGCCCACTGGTGGGGGCGTCCCCACCGGCTCGGCACCCTCAATCCACCTCGGCCGCGCCCGGAAGGCAGCGGGCGCGCCGTGGGCACGCGGGACCATGCGCAACTCGTCCGGTTCTGCAGTGAGTTCGTCGCCGACGTCGGTGAGGCCCCCTCCATGGACTCCGACGCCTGGGCCGTCTCACGCTTCGCCGACAAGCACTTCACCTTCTGGGAGACCCCGGACGGCACCCCCGTCTCCATGGCCGGGTCGACGTCGATGGTCGGCGGGATGATCCGGGTGGACCCTGTCTACACCCCCGCCCACCTGCGCGGGCGCGGCTACGCGGGCGCGGTCACCGTCGAGGTGAGCCGCGCCGCGCTGGACGCCGGCGCCACCGACGTCGTGCTGTTCACCAACCCCGACAACGCCACCAGCAACGCCCTTTACCAGCGCATCGGTTACGTCCCGGTCGCCGACTTCACCGGCTACCGGTTCGCCCCGGCCGAAGGCCCGCCCGGCGTCACGGCGTGACGATCGCGAAGTCCGGGTCCGGGGCGTCGAGGACCGACAGCAGCGTCTTCAGCGCCGTCGGGTCGCCCGTGTGCCGGATGGTCTCCAGGCCCTTGCCCGCCAGCATGCCCACCAGGTCCGCCTTCGTGAGGGTGAGGCCGAGGTCCGCCCCGTCGGCCGGTGCGCCGGTGCGGGAGTGGATGAGGACGCCGTTGTGGAGGGTCATGCGGTACATCTCGCCGAGGTCGGTGAAGTGCCAGTGCAGGGTGAGGTCTTCGTCCCATGCGCGGGGGCCGTTGACGCGGATGGCGAGGGAGTCGAAGACCTGCTCGACGGAGAGCGCGCCGACCATGCTGACGGCTCCGAGAGCGGTGTGCTTGACCCCCTGACGCAACTCCTGTGCTCCGGTGAGGTAGTTGTTGCGCCAGGTGGCGCACTCGGCGCCGTGGGCGAGTCGTTCGAAGGTCTGCGCCAGCAGTTCCTTGGCGTCGGTGTTGTCGGGGGCCGCGAAGACGGCGTGCTTGAGGAGTTGTGCGGCGAAGCGGAGGTCGCCCGCCTCCAGGTAGCCGCGGCCCTTTTCCAGTACGGCGTCGATGCCGCCGATGCAGTCGACGTAGCGCTTCGCCGTCTCGACCGGCGGGTGTTCCCACAGGGAGGCCGGGTTGCCGTCGTACCAGCCCATGTAGCGCTGGTAGACGGCCTTGACGTTGTGGCTGACGGAGCCGTAGTAGCCGCGTGCGTGCCAGGCTCGGGTGAGGGCGGGTGGAAGCTCCAGGAGTTCGGCGATCTCGGTACCGGTGTGCCCTTGGTTGGCCAGGCGCAGGGTCTGGTCGTGCAAGTAGCCGTAGAGATCGCGTTGTTCGGAGAGGAAGGTGCGGATGCGGTCGCGGCCCCAGGTCGGCCAGTGGTGGGAGGCGAAGAGGACGTCGGACTCGTGGGCGAACAGTTCCAGCGCCTCGTGGAGGTAGCGGGACCAGATGCGGGCGTCGCGGACCACCGCGCCGCGCAGGGTCAGGATGTTGTGCAGGTTGTGGGTGGCGTTCTCGGCCATGCACAGGGCCCGGCGCCCGGGAAGCAGGAAGTTCATCTCCGAGGGCGCCTCGGTGTCCGGGGTCATCTGGAAGCGGAACAGGACGCCGTCGAGGGCCTCCTCCTGGCCGGTGTGCCGGACGGTCAGGGTCTCGCGGATCAGTCCGGGCGTACCGGTGGACGCGGTGAAGCCGAGTCCGGTGCCGACCAGGCCGGTCGGTCCGCGGTCGAGGGTGGCGCCCGTGTGGTACATGCCGCGGCGCAGCATGGCCGTACCGGCGTAGACGTTCTCGGCGACGGAGTGCTCCATGAAGCCCTCGGGGGCCAGGACCGGCACGTCGGCGCCGGGAGCGATCACGCCGTGGACGCCGCCGAAGTGGTCGATGTGGGAGTGCGTGAAGACGACGGCCGTGACGGGGCGGTCCCCGCGCCGGGAGCGGTACAGCTCCAGTCCGGCCCGTGCGCACTCCGCCGAGATCAGGGGGTCGACGACGATGACGCCGCGTTCGCCTTCGATCAGCGTCATGTTCGAGAGGTCGTAGCCGCGGATCTGGTAGATGCCGTCGGTGACCTCGTACAGGCCCGCGCGGGCGCAGAGTTGGGACTGGCGCCACAGGCCGGCGTGGACGGTGTCGGGGCGCTCGCCGTCCAGGAAGGCGGTGTCGTCGAAGCTCCACACCACCCTGCCGTCGTCCGCGGTGATGGTGCCGGTGGCAGGGGACGCCACCAGGCCGCGGTCGGCGTCCTCGAAATCGGTGCGGTCGGCGAAGTCGGGCATCGTCTCGGTCATGAGAACTCCTAGGGCTCCGCGCCAACCGTCAGGTGGCGACGGTCATCCGGTTCGGGTTGGTGTTCAAGCGACGACGGCCATCTCGTGGGGAGCGTCGTTCAGACGCCGGCCGCCGTCCTCGGTGCACATGACGATGTCCTCGATACGCACGCCGAAGCGGCCGGGCAGGTAGATGCCGGGTTCGATCGAGAAGCACATGCCCGGCACGAGCGGCTGGTCCTCGCCTTCGACCATGTACGGCGGTTCGTGGGTGGTGACGCCGATGCCGTGGCCGGTGCGGTGGCTGAAGTGCCGCCCGTATCCGGCGTCGGTGATCACCCTGCGTGCGATGCGGTCGACCTCCTGACACGCCACCCCCGGCCGTACGGCCTCGAAGGCGGTCTGCTGGGCCTCGCGCACGATGTCGTGAACCTCGCGTTCCTCGGGGGAGGGCTCGCCGACGTGCACGGTGCGGGTGGTGTCGGAGCCGTAGCCGTGCTTGAGGCCGCCGAAGTCCAGGACGACCATGTCGCCGTCCTCGATGACCCGCTCCCCGGGCTCGTGGTGCGGGTTCGCGCCGTTCGGGCCGGAGCCCACCACGGTGAAGTCGACCTGGCTGTGGCCGTGTTCGCGCAGCAGGCGGGCGAGGTCGGCGGCCACGTCGGTCTCCCGGCGCCCCGCGAACCGTACGGTGAGGATCTCCTCGTACGCCGCGTCGGCCGCCGCGCCCGCCGTCGCGAGCCGGGCCACCTCGTGCTCGTCCTTCACCGCGCGCAGCATCGGCAGCGCGGTCGTCAGGGCGCGGTAGGAGGACCGCGGGAGGGTGTCCCGCAGGCCGAGGAGGTGCAGGGCCCAGGCGGAGTCGGAGATGCCGTAGCGGCCGTCGTCGGTCAGCAGCCTGCTCGCCGCGGCGTACGGGTCCTGCCCGTCGTGCCAGTCGGAGAGGCGTACCGCGCCCGCGCCGGGTGCGGCCTCCGCGGCGGGCCGCTCAAGGGCAGGTACCAGCAACTGCGGCTCGGCGTACTGGGTGAGCACCAGGAGCGTGAGGCGTTCGGTGATCGCCGTGGGCCGGTAGCCGCACAGCCAGACGAGGTCGGGGCCGGGCGTGACGAGCACCCCGGTGAGGTCGGCGTCGGCGGCGGCGCGGGCGGCCCGGTGCATACGGGCCGCGTAGTCCTGCGCGGTGAAGGCTTCGGGTGCGTGGATCATGGTGTTGCCTCGTGTACGGGTTCGTCGGGCGGAGTCGTGGCGGGTACGGGGGCCGGGCTGCGGGCGCGCTGCGGACGGCGGTGGCCCCTGCGGTGGAGCTCCGCGTCAGCCGTGCTGCGAGCACCGCGTCAGTACCGCAGCGCCCGCGCCACCTCGGTCTTCACCTGGCCGGAGAGCGAACGGTTGCTGCGGGCCGTCGCGTCGCCGGACTTGCCGGCCGGGACGTCCGACAGCGTGACGACGACCGTGTCGAGGGTGTTGCCGCTGGTGTCCGTGAAGTTGACCTGCACGCCGAAGGACTTGGTGGAGGACGCCGAGTTCTCGGCGGTCACCTTCACGCTCGCACGCCCGTCGGCCGTCGTCGGCCTGCCCAGCCGCACCGCGTCCTTGGCGTCTATGCCGCCCTTCAACTCGTCCAGCTTCTTGCCGGCCGACGCGGTCGCCGAGGCGAGGGCGTCCGCGCCGCGCGAGGCGAGGGAGGACGCGGCCGAGGCCGCCTTGCTCGCGGAGGAGCCGGGGCTGTTGCCGTTGTCGGAGCAGCCGGCCGTCCCGGCACCCACGACCACGGTCAGCAACGCACACGCCGTCCACCGCATGGGGTAGCGCGCCATGATGCCTCCTTGGCTCTCGTTCCCTCGGCCAAGTCAAGTACGAGGGCCCAGGGGCCGCAACGCGGAGCTCGGCCGATCGGCGCGGTCCGGTGACCGCGCGGGTGGGGGCGGTGGTGAGGAGGGTGACCGAGGTGCGCGTCTGCCACGTCCGCCACGGGTGCCGGCCTGGTCCGCGCGACGAGCGCGAGCACGTCGGGCACATCGGCCGCGCCCGGCTCGACGACATCGGCGCCACCGGCCTGATCGGGCCGTCCGCTGTCCGAGTGGGGAGTGGGGCCCCCGTTTTCCCCCACTTGCCCACCGCCCTCATCAACCACCAGCACCAGCACGGCCGGTCGATCAGCGCGACCCGCGGCAACGGGGATGCGGTTGCCGGTTGCCGTGGCGAATTCGGCCGCTCTACCGTCGGTCGCATGGCGGACGACGAGCTCATGCGCGCGGCGCGACTGCTGGACGCCCAGGCCAAGGCCGGGCGGCTGTTCGCGGAGATCGAGGAGCGCGGGCTGGTCGCGCCGGGCCAGGGCGAGCGGGCGGTCGGCGACCGGGTGCGGGATCTGGCGAACGAGCTGTTCGGCACGACCCGGCACTGGCACAAGCGGATCGTGCGCTCGGGGCCGAACACGCTCATGCCGTACCGGGAGAACCCACCGGACCGGGTGATCGGCGCGGACGACATCGTGTTCGCCGACTTCGGGCCGATCTTCGAGGAGTACGAGGCCGACTTCGGGCGGACCTTCGTCCTCGGCGGCGACCCGGTCAAGCTACGGCTGCGCGACGACCTGCCGCAGGTCTTCGCCGCCGGGAAGCGGTTCTTCGAGGAGCACCGGGACGTCACCGGGAAGGAGCTCCACGCCGAGGTGGGGCGGCTGGCGGCCGGCCGCGGGTGGGAGCTGGGCGGCTGGCACGCAGGGCACCTGGTCGGCGAGTTCCCGCACGAGAGGATCGACGGCGCGGACACGGAGTCGTACATCACCCCGGCCAATGCCACCCCGCTGCGCCGTACGGACCGTGCCGGGCGCGTTGTCACTGGATACTGGAGATTCATCTCGTAGACCGGGGGCGGGAGTTCGGAGGCTTCCACGAGGAGCTCCTCACCCTGGGGTAGTCCCGCGAGGGAGTGTGCACGATGACGAGTCCGGTTCTGGTCAGGATCGTTCGGTACACGAGTCTGCTGGGCTGCGGCATGCTCGCCGGGGTCGCGCTCACCGTGCTCTTCCTGGAGCTGGCGCTGCGCGACTTCACCGGCCCGGAGTACGTCCGCGTCCGGCAGGCCGAGTACGCCCCCTTCACCTGGTTCATCGGCGTCCTCCTGGTGCCGACGCTCGTCGCCGTCGTGATCCTCGCGCTTCGGGCGCGTGCGGAGCGCAGTCCCGAAATTCGGTGGCTGGCCTGGGCACTTGGCCTGCTCCTGGTGGCCCTTGCGGTCTCGCTCGTGGTCAACGGGCCCATCAACATGGAGCAGGTGGACTGGAGCGTGCAGTCTCCGCCCGGAGACTGGGCGCGCGTCCGTGACCGCTGGCAGATCGCCCACGCTGTACGGACCGTCGCCCTGGTGCTCGCCTACGGCTGTGTGAGCGTCGCGGTGCTCGACCGGCCGCTCAGGCTTGTGCGCCGGTGACGACCCCGTGGGCGAGGGCCAGCAGGTCCGGGAGGGCGGGGTGTCCGGGACCCTCGCGCCAGGCCAGGAAGACGGGGACGGGCGGTGCGTCCACGAGGGGCCGGAAGCTCAGGGACGGGTGGGTGTGATGGCTTGGGGTGGCCGTCGTGGAGACGCCCACAGCGCGGCCCGCGGCGATGGCGAAGAGCCACTCGTCGGTGTTGGTCACCTCGATGGTCGCGGCGGGGCGGGCCGTCGCCGGCCACAGGTCCGTCGTCGTCGTACCGGAGACCGTGTTGAGGGCGATCGGATGGGCCGCGAGGTCGGCCAGAGTGATCCGGGGCAGTTCGGCCAGGGGGCTGTCCGCCGGGATGACCACCACCCGCTCCTCCGACGTCAGCAGGTGCGTGCGCAGCCCGGACGCATTGACCGCGCCGCGCAGCACGGCGGCGTCCACCTTGCCCTGTGTGAGGCCCGCCGTGCGGTCGTCGATCCGCAGCAGATGCAGGGGGACGCCCGGGTACGTCTCGTCCCAGCGGCGCAGGAGCGGGATGGTGTGGTCGCCGAGCGCCGCCCACGGGTGCCCCAGCCGCAGCGGCCAGCTGCGGACGCCGCGCGGGTCCAGGGCGGTGTCCACGGCGGCGAGGGCGGCGGCGGCCTTGTCGCTGAAGGTGCGGCCCTCGGCCGTCAGCTCCAGGTGGTGGGTGGACCGGTCGACGAGGCGGGTGCCCAGGTGGTCCTCGAGCTGGCGCAGGGTGCGGGAGAGCGCGGGCTGTCCCACATGCAGGCGGGCGGCGGCGCGGGTGATGTTGCCCTCCTCGGCGATGACGAGGAAGGAGCGCAGATGCCGCAGCTCGATGGTCATGCCTCACAAGCATAACCGCAGCAGAATCGGCATTTCACGCGGAGGAGAAGGTTTCCTAGCGTGAGGGCATGACCTTCTCGTCGCGTACCTCGTCCGCCACGGCGCCCAGCTCCCCGGCCGTTCCTGCCGCCCCCGCCGCGCCCGCGCTCGTCCGGCACGCCGCAGGCCGCGGCACCCTCGGCGGCGTCGGCCTGGTGCTGGGCGGGACGGTGTCCGTCCAGTTCGGGTCGGCCTGCGCCGCGCTGGTGTTCCCGAGGGCGGGGGCTCTCGGCACGGTCGGGCTGCGGGTGGCGTTCGCGGCGGTGCTGCTGCTGGCCGTCGCCCGGCCCCGGCTGCGCGGCCACTCTGCCGCCGACTGGAGCGTGGCGGGCGGGTTCGGGCTCGCCCTCGGGGGCATGAACATCCTCTTCTACCAGTCCATCGACCGGATCCCGCTGGGTGCGGCGGTCACCCTGGAGGTGCTCGGTCCGCTGCTGCTGTCCGTCGTCGTCTCGCGCCGCGCCTCCGGCCTGCTCTGGGCCGGCCTCGCACTGGCCGGTGTCTTTCTGCTGGGCCAGGGCGGCTTCGGCCGGCTCAGCCTCGCTGGCGTGGCCTTCGCCCTCGGCGCCGGGGCGATGTGGGCCGCGTACATCGTG
This sequence comes from Streptomyces sp. NPDC050534, assembly GCF_044457745.1. Taxonomy (NCBI): domain Bacteria; kingdom Bacillati; phylum Actinomycetota; class Actinomycetes; order Kitasatosporales; family Streptomycetaceae; genus Streptomyces; species Streptomyces sp. NPDC050534. The sequence continues at coordinate 590,603 of NZ_JBITHF010000005.1, read as the reverse complement.
CTCAACGCCCGCGCGGGTGCCCGCTTCCCCCGCCTGGACGGCCTCGCCGTCGCGATGACCGTGGCCGCCCTGGTCAGCCTGCCTCTGGGCATCGCGGTCTCGGGCGGCAGGCTGCTGCAACCGGCGGTCCTCGGCCTCGGACTCGCCGTCGCCGTGCTCAGCTCCGCCGTGCCCTACACCCTCGAACTGCTCGCGCTGCGACGCCTCCCCGCGGCGACCTTCGCCGTGCTGACGAGCCTCGCACCCGCCTTCGCCGCGGCCGCGGGCTTCCTGGTGCTCGGCCAGGGCCTGTCGCCGTTCCAGTGCGGCGCCGTCGCGATGATGGTCACGGCGAGCGCGGGAGCGGTGCGGGCGGGCGGGCGCCGGTCGCCTGAATAGCGACGTCAGCCGTGTGCGCCCGCACCGGCCGGGTATCAGGTCCGCCGGGACCGGGCCGTCTCGGCTACGGTGGCGGCACCCGGTGATAGAGGCAGGTGATGACGGTGGAGTGGCGTGAATACGCCGAGCAGATGGCGGTGCTCGCACGGAAGCTGCTGGAGCAGGATTCGGTCCAGGCGACGCTCGACGAGATCGCCGCGGCGGCCGTCGAACTGGTGGAGGGCTGCGAGGCGGCCGGGATCCTGGCGGTGCGCAAGGGCCAGGCCGTGACCCTCGCCGCCTGCGGGAACATGGTCTCCGAATCCGACAGGCGGCAGGGCGAGCTGGGGGAGGGACCCTGCTTCGATCTGGCCCGCCGCAAGGACGGCGCGCGCGTCTTCCGCATCCCGGACATGACCCGGCCCCAGCCGACCTGGGAGCGCTTCGCGGCGGCGGCCCGCGAGCTGGGCGTCGGCAGCATGACCGGGGTGCTGCTGTACACCGACAACGACGACTTCGGAGCGCTGAATCTGTACGCGAGCCGCCCCGGCGCCTTCGGCAAGGACATCGAGACCGCCGGCTGGCTGCTGGCCTCCCACGCGGCCGTCGCCCTGGCCGATGCCCGTACCATCGACCAGCTCCAGCACGGCATGGAGACCCGGCATGCCATCGGCCAGGCCATGGGCATCCTCATGGAACGCCACGGCTTGAGCGAGGACGACGCCTTCGACGTCATGCGCCGCATCTCCCAGCACCACAACGTCAAGCTGCGCGACGTCGCCCAGCGGGTCCGCTCCGAACGCACCGACCGGCCTGACCACCGGGCCTGACAACAGGTGGGCGCAGGCGGCCGCCGCCGGGACCCGCCGACAGGTCCGGTGGCGACCGCCTCGCTCCAACTTGGCGTGTTCCAGGACGAGCTGACAAGGCAACCATCCAGACCCGTCAGGCGCGTGCCACTGAAGCGCGGGTCAGGAGCAGGCGCAGTACGTCCCGTGCCGCCGACAGCGCGGCGCAGCGCACATGATGCTAGCGTCCGAGCCATGAGCGAGCCCTTGACCACCCCCGGTGAGGGTTTCCACCCCCACCTCGGAGATGCGGCCGCAGAGCCGGCCGCCCCCCTGCGCACGCGGCTCCACCACATCCGCGCCGACGCGCTCGACGGTGACACCGCCCAGACCGGAGGCATGCGCCGGTTCGCCGCGATCAGCGGGAAGACGGTCGGCTCGGAGAAGCTGTGGATGGGCCGGACCCACGTCGCCCCCTCCACCTCCTCCTCCGACCACCACCACGGCGAGTCCGAGACCGCCATCTACGTCGTCAGCGGCCACCCCGAGTTCGTCTTCCTCGACGAATCGGGCTCCCGGCCGGAAGAGGTACGGCTGAGCACCGGCCCCGGCGACTACGTCTTCGTCCCCCCGTTCGTGCCGCACCGCGAGGAGAACCCCGACCCCGCCGAGGAGGCGGTCGTCGTCATCGCCCGCAGCACCCAGGAGGCGATCGTGGTGAACCTCCCGCACCTGTACGTGCTGGGGAAGGAAGACAGCTGATCGTTCCCCGGGGGTGTGCGAGGACGCACCCGCCTCAGGACCCGCCTCGCTCCCGGGGAATCTTCAGACCCGCCTCGATCGCCACCGCCAGTCGGTTCTCGGCCGGGGGCAGCGGGCAGGTGGCCAGGTCCGTGTAGGCGCACGGGAGGTTCGCGGCGCGGTTGAAGTCCAGGACGACGGTGCCGTCGGCGGAGGGCGGTTCGAGGGACAGGGAACGGTTGGCGGCGTAGGTGGTGACGCCGGAGGTCGCGTCGGTGAAGAGGACCATCAGGCGGCCCGGCCCGTGTCCGGGGAACGCGGTCAGGGACAGCCGGCGCCCGTCCAGTTCGAACTCGATCCTGCCCGGGGCGTCGTAGACATGCTCAAGGCCCTCGACCGCTGCGCCCACCGTGGTCGGCCGCGGTTCGTCGAAGGGGACGTAGCGGCCCGCCACGGCCCAGCGTGGGTCGGGGGCGAAGGCAGGTGTCCCGGTGAACGCCGTGCGCAGCGGAGCGTCCGGGTGCCTGGGGCGCACGATGTCGTTGCCGCCGCGCTTGGCGACCTCGATGACGGCGTCTCCCCACACCGCCTCGACGCCGCCGCGCTCGGCGATCACACCGAAGCGGTGCTCCCCGCGCACCGGTGTTCCGGCCACGACCAGTTCCTCACCGGCGTCGAGGGTGACGACCACCCCGTCCTCGCCGGTGTGCCACGCACCGGGCGCGTCCGGGAAGCGCTGCGGCGTCTCGTCGAGCCAGTGCAGGCCGGTGATCGCCAGGAAGCCGTGCGGAGCGGCGAGCCGGGCCTCCTGCGCGCGGTACCACTCCAGCCAGTTCTCGGTGAAGGCGTGGAGGTCGGTCGTGGTCGCCTCGGTGGTCATGCGTTCTCCTTCGCTGTCCCGTCAGTCGGATTCGCTGTCCTGTCAGTCAGAACGGGTGCCGGACGGAGGCGCATTCCGGCCCGCGTATGACAGCTTCATGGCAGTTGTGTGTCCTCGTGGCAGCCATGCGTACGGTATGATTGATCACGAGCTGGTCGCCGCAACTGCGGATGGCTGGTGCTGCGTTGGTGGTCCAAGGAAAGACGCCCCGCTTCCTGCGGGGAAATGCAGGTGCAAGGCCTGCCCGGCGCTCGGACACGGGCCCGTTCACGCGTACAGCGTGGACGGGCCCGTTCGTTGTACGCCACATCGCCACATCGCCAGATCGCCAGATCGCCAGATCGCCACATCGGCACATCGTCGAGGCCCCGGACGCCCACATGCGTCCGGGGCCTCGACGGCACCGACTACCCGCCGATCACGGCCAGTTGCTAGTCCACGTCCACCGGGCCGTCGTCCGACTTCTTCTCCCTGCCCGAGCGCAGCTGCAGCAGCCCCCCGCCGTTGCCGCCGTTTCCGCCGTCCTGGGGACGGGGGTTGTCGGTGGCCTCCTGACCGTTGAGGTTCTGGCGCACCGAGTCGAGGATCGTCAGGCCCTGGGAGACCAGACCGGCGGCGATCTCGCCCAGACCGTCCGCGCCGTTGAGGACGTTGACGTTGGCGCCGGCCAGACCGCCCGCCGCCTCCTTCACGATCTGCGGCAGCTGGTCGATCAGCATCCGGTCGAGCGCGACGCGGTCGTAGGAGGCCGCGGCCTCCGCCTGGATCTTCATGCGCTGCGCCTCCGCAGAGGCGAGGACTCGGATGCGCTCGGCCTCCGCCTCGGCCGGCTTCACGACCTCGGCGACCAGCTGCTGCTGGCGCAACTTCGCCTGCCGCTCGGCCAGTTCGGTCTGCGCGGCGAGCACCTCCTGCTGGGCGTGGGCCTGAGCCAGCGGCCCCGCCTGGCCGGCCTGCGCCTGCGCCCGGTCCACCTGGGCCGAGTACTCCGCCTTGACGACGGCGGTCTGCCGGGCGTACTCGGCCTGCTTGCGCTCCGCCTCCTGCTGCGCCTCAGCCGCCGTCTGGGTGGCCTGCGCCTGCGCGATCTGGGCCTGCCGCTGGATGGCTGCCCGGTGTGGCGCGGACATCGCGTCGATGTAACCGGCGTCGCCGTCGTCGATGGACTGGATCTGCAACGAGTCGACGATCAGACCGATCTTCGCCATCTCCATCTTGGAGGTGTTCAGCACCTCCGCGGCCAGCTTCTGCCGCTCGGTGACGATCTCCTCGACCGTCATCGAACCGATGATGGCGCGCAGGTGGCCCGCGAAGATGCGCCCGGTCAGCACCGACATCTGTTCCTGGTCGGAGAGGAACCGCTGGCCCGCGTTGATGATGCTCTCGTTGTCGTTGCCGACCTTGAAGGCGATGACGGCGCGCACGCTCAGGGCGATGCCCTGCTTGGTCACACAGGTCTCGGTGACCTCGGCCTCGTTCATCGAGAGGGTCAGGAAGCGGGTCTTGCGGAAGAACGGCGGCACGAACTTGCCGTGCCCCGTCACGACTCGGAACGGCGCGCCCCCCAGTCCCCGCCGGCCCCCCGAGATCAGCATCGCCTCGTCGGGAGCGGGAACGCGGTATCCGAACATTTCTTGTCTACTCCTCAGTCGGCGCCGACGGTGTCACCGCCGAGCGCGTCCAATGGATCCGCCCACTCGATGACGCCGACCTCTCGACATCCACGCGACTCGATCACGAGTACCGTCGCCCCCGTAGGCAGTGGTTCTTCGGACCAGGCGAGGAAAGTCTCGGAGCCGCCTCGGACGCGCACCAGGATTTCGCCGGGGCCCGCGGATCCGCGTGTTCCGATGAGCACCTGCCCGGTACAGCCGATGACGGCGTCGTCCTGCGCCATCACGCTCGCTCTCCTCTTTCCTGACCCATGATTCAGACGATAGACCCACCTGGGTCGGGGACCCAACGGGCATGGCGTCCAAGGTTGCCCGGCCGTGACGTGCCGACGCCGACCGTGCCGTACCGACTGCCTCCCGCCTCTATCCGCGGGCACATACCGAGCGGTATACAGACTCCGTCGCGTGTGACGCCCGCACCCCGTGTGCCGGTTCCGCGCGACGTCCACGTCTTCGGGGGCGGATCTGGGGGAGGATCGCATGACGGACGAAACACGTTCGGGAAGATCGGCGAGACGGCGGCAGGGAATCGCGGTGGGGGTGGCGCTCGGCAGCTGCGCCCTCGTGGCGATGTCGACGTCGCCGGCCGCCGCGCACGGCGGCGGACACGGCCGCGGCACCAGCTATGCGGCGCTCGGGGACTCCTACACCTCGGGCCCCGTCATTCCGACGCAGGTGGACGCCAACTGCGCGCGCTCGGACCACAATTACCCCTCGCTCGTCGCGGCGGCACGCAAGATCGGCGCGTTCAAGGACGTGAGCTGCAGCGGCGCGACGACCGAGGAGATGTGGAAGCCGCAGGGCACCAACGGCCCGCAGCTGGACGCCGTGAACCGGGACACCGACCTCGTGACGGTGCAGATCGGCGGCAACGACATCGGCTTCGGCTCCATCATCGGCACCTGCGCCAAGCTCGCGGCCACGGATCCGGCCGGGGACCCGTGCCGCCAGTACTACGCCTCGTCCGGGTACGACCAGCTCGCGGTCAACATCCTGAAGACCGCACCGAAGGTGGACGCGGTGCTGCGGGCCGTGCACGACAGGGCGCCGCACGCCCGGGTGCTCGTCGTCGGCTACCCGGACCTGCTGCCCGACGACGGCAGCGGCTGCTACCCGGCGGTGCCGTTCGCGGCCGGGGACTTCCCGTATCTCCGCGACACCGGGAAGCGGCTGAACCTGATGCTCCGGCTGGTGGCCGGGTTGAACCACGCCGAGTACGTCGACACCTACGGGCCCACCCGCGGCCATGACATGTGCAAGGCACCGGACGTCCGCTGGATCGAACCGCTCCAGCCGGCCTCGCCCGCCGCCCCCGCGCATCCGAACGCCAAGGGCGAGGAAGCGATGGCGCGTGCTGTCCTCGAACGCCTGGGCAAGGGGCACGGCCGGTACTGAGCGGAGTCGCGACCGATGTTCCTGGCATTGGTGTGACGTCGGGTACGGGACGGATTGAAAGGGGCTGAGCGGGCAACGTTCCCCTTCATGCCCCTTTTCATGCCGCCCATGCACGGCCCCCGGCAGGTGATTCGATGACGACGGCGACCAGGGCGACCAGGACGCCCCCCGCCACCTCGACCACCGCCCTCGCCAAGGGCTCCAAGCCCGCTCCACCGGCCTCGCTGCCCTCCCTCACCGGGCTGCGCTGGGTCGCCGCGCTGCTGGTCTTCGGACTGCACGTGAACAACTTCCGCTATTTCGACGGCACCGGCGGTCGTGTCGTCACCTGGGCGTTCGGGGCCGGCGCCACGGGTGTGTCGTTCTTCTTCGTGCTCTCCGGGTTCGTTCTGACCTGGTCCGCCCGGCCGGGCGACCGCGCCCCCGCCTTCTGGCGGCGGCGCATCGCCCGCGTCCTGCCGGTGCACCTGGTGACCGCCGCGATCGCGCTGCTCATGGCCTTCACCCTCGAGCACCAGTCGATGCCGTCGTTGGGCCAGGGGCTGGCCAACGTACTGCTGGTGCACTCCTGGTGGCGCCCGTGGTGGCAGACCCTGGACCCGGTCAGCTGGTCCCTGGCCTGCGAGGCATTCTTCTACGCCCTCTTCCCGCTGCTGGCGGTCGGGCTGCGCCGCCTCGGCGCCCGGGGAGCGGCCGCCGTGGCCGGCCTGTCGGTGCTGGCGGTCCTCGCCGTGGCCTGGGTGAACGCACAGCACTGGCTGAGCCAGCCGATCGACTCCCTGCCGCTCGCGCGGCTGCCGGAGTTCGTCCTCGGCGTCGCCGTCGCCCGCCTGGTGCTGCTCGACCGGTGGCGCGGCCCCGGCCTGGAAGCCTCCCTCGCGCTGGCGGTCATCGGCTACTTCCTGGTGCCGCAGGTCACCACCGACTACCGGGCCACCACCTGCACCGTCATCGGCTTCGCCCTGCTCATCCCGGCGGCGGCCGTCGCGGACCTGCGCGGCCTGCCCTCCCTGTGGCGCGGCCGGCGCCTGGTCAGACTCGGCGAGCTCTCCTTCGCCTTCTACATGGTCCACCTGCTGGTGCTGCGCGCCGGGACCAACGTGATCGGCGTCAAGCCCCGCTTCGGCCTGACCGGCGGACTCGCGGTCACCGCCGTCGCCTTCGCCCTCTCCCTCGGACTGTCCTGGCTCCTCTACGAGGCGGTGGAGGGCCCCGCCCGCCGGCTGCTGCTGCGCAGACGCCGCTCCGCCCGTACCCAGCCGGCCCGGCAGCCGGCGTAGAGCGGGAGACGGCGAGCCCGGGGCTCTCGGGCGGCGAGCCCGGGGCTCTCAGGCGCGCGGGCGCGCGGCCGGTCCCGGCCGGACCGTGACCTCGGCCGGGGAGAGCGCGGTGTGCTCGTCGGGGCACTCGACCACGACCCGCACCGCCGCGCCGCAGTCGCGGTGGCGGATGTCCAGGACCGGGCCCTCGGGATCGCCGACGTACGTCTCGCCCCACTGCCGCAGCGCCACCAGGACGGGCCACAGGTCGCGGCCCTTGGGGGTGAGGCGGTACTCGTTGCGGGTCCGGCTGCCGCGCTCCTGGTAGGGGACGGCGGTCAGAATCCCGGCCGCGACCAGCTTGCGCAGCCGGTCGGCGAGGACCGCCTCGGACAGCCCCACATGGCGGCGGAAGTCGTCGAAGCGGCGCACCCCGTTGAAGGCGTCGCGCAACAGCAGCAGGGTCCACTTCTCGCCGACCAGGTCCAGGGTGCGCTGGACCGTGCAGTTCTCGGTGCTCGTCTCGAGCCACTTCATGCAGCCATCCTAGAGCCCTGGCTTCGTCATTGACAGTCAGCTGAGGAGAGAGCTAGCTTCTAGAAACGTAGTCAGAGGGTCCACGAGGGGACTCGGGACCGAGGAGGAAGCGCCGCCGTATGGAACGCTCTCGTACGTACGACTGGGACGACCCCGCCATCTCCGCGGCCGTCGTCGGGCAGGACTCCGGGCTGCACTTCCTGCGCGAGATGCTCGCCGGGCGGCTGCCCTCGCCGCCGATCGCCGCCACCCTGGGCATGGCGCTCGAAGAGGTGGACCACGGCCACGCGGTGTTCTCCCTGGAGCCGGGCGAGGAGCACTACAACCCCATCGGCAGCGTCCACGGCGGGATCTACGCGACGATGCTCGACTCGGCGGCCGGCTGCGCGGTGCAGTCCACCCTGCCGCAGGGCATCGGCTACACCTCGGTCGACCTGACCGTGAAGTTCCTGCGCCCGGTCACGGCCGACACGGGCAAGGTCCGTGCCGTCGGCCGCGTCCTCAGCAGCGGCCGGCGCACCGCACTCGCCGAGGCTCAGCTGCTCGACCCGGCCGACCGCCTCCTCGCGCACGCCACCAGCACCTGCATGCTCTTCCCGGTGCCGGGCGTCTGACGGACAACTCCCGTACCGCTCAGCTCTCTTGCTGCCGCTCGTCCATGCCCGCCATCAGGGCTTGGTGACTGCGGCGGACATGCTCGCGCATCACGCGCTCCGCGCCGTCGCGGTGTTCGAAGAGACGTCGGTCGCCGTCGAGCTTCAGGGAGTCCACCGGGATACGGCCGTACAGGGTGAGGACCAGCTCGCCGGCCGTGCCCCGGGCGGCCGCGGCGGCCGCCTCCGAGCCCTCGCCGGAGTTGGTGACGGGCGAGGGGAGACGGGTGATCCGCGCGCCGTCCGCGGAGAGCGAGAGGCGCCAGGAGCGGCCCTCGGTGGCGTGGTAGTCGACGGCGGCCGCCTCGTGTGGCCAGGCACTCGTCGCCGCGCAGCAGGTGGACAGGAACTCGTCGACACCGTCGAGTGCCACCTCGTCCGGCAGCGGCTGCGGGGCGCCTACGGTGATCTGGGCGTCGTAGGCGCGTGCACCGTGGCCTCCTGGACCTGGTGCCGGGCGACGGCACCGGCCGTCTGCGGAGACTCCGACGCACCCCACCACGTCCGGCAACCGCGATCCGGGCCGGCCTCGCGCAGCGCGCTCAGCAGCTGCGCCGTCGACTCGGCCGACCAGGCCAGCAGCGGCGCAGCCGGTGCGGCCTCCGGAGCGGTCCCGGCCGGGCGGGCGGCGGCGGGCCCCGCGGCGACGACGGCGGCCCACCGGCGAGGCGACGCACCCCGCCCAGGTGGTGCACCAGCTCGAAGAGCGTCCGTGATCACCGCCCTTGGATTTTCCCGGCGAGCAGGGGTCTTGATCATTTGCGGGTACGCTCGGGCCATGACCGACGACTGGCGGAAGGACCGGATCAAGGCCGCTCTGCGGGGCGAGAACCCGACAGTGCTGCGGCGGCTCGAGTCCGGCTTCGCGGTGATCGGCGACGTCCAGTTCCTGCCCGGGTACTCGGTTCTCCTCGCGGACGAACCGGGAGTCCAGCGGCTGTCCGATCTGCCGAGGGCCAAGCGGCTGTCGTTCCTGTCCGGCATGGACCGGCTCGGAGAAGCGGTCGAGCGGGCCTGCCGCCGGCTGGACCCCGGTTTCCGCCGGGTCAACCTGGAGATCCTCGGCAACACGGACCCGTTCCTGCACGCCCATGTCTGGCCGCGGTTCGAGTGGGAGCCGGCCGAGCTGGTGGGCAGGCCGGTATGGCTGTATCCGCCCGACCGCTGGAGCGACGAGCGGTTCAGGCTCGGCCCGCGCCACGACGAGCTGCGTGCCGCGATCGGCGGCGAACTGGACCGGCTGCGTCCGGCGGTCTGACGGCGCGGGCGCGGATGCCCGCCCCAACGCACTTCCTGGAGCTACCTGTTCCGGCACGCCTCGGCTCCGGCTCCGGAACCGGCTGCCTAGAAGTCGAGGCCCTCTCGTGCGATCCGTCGGGCCAGCGCGGTGCGTGCCGGGGCCAGTTCACCGGTGATGGTGCGTTCGCCGTCGGCGTCCGTGAGGACGGTGGCGGGGACCGGCGTGCCTGCGAGCAGACACGTACGCCTGAGATGGGTCGGCGGATGAGTCGCGTCGACACTGTGCCCGCGCCGGGCGCCCACGCGTCGCAGGCGCTCGTACTCATGGGCGGGGATCGAGGCCATGTGGGCCCGGAGGCTCTCCCAGACGTGCTCGGCCGCGTCCTCGGCCGCGCGGACACCGCGCCCCCCGGGTGAGAGCTGCCCGGTTGGCCTCGCGGCGGAGGACGACGTCGACGGACTCCACGACCAGGAGCAGGTCCAGCAGCTCCTCCGCCGCCGCGGTCGAACCGGCGGAGGCGGCCCCGCGGTCCGCCAGGTACTCGGCTCGCTGGGCGGCCCGGAACGTCAGGTGGTCGAGTAGCGTCAGCAGGCTCAGGACGAGCAGGCGCGGCACCGCGAAGACCAGATTGACGAACATCTCGATGAGCGTCGGATCCGGAGTCGGGGCGAAGTAGTAGTGCCAGGCCGTGAGCGAGGCGTAGGCCCGGGACACGACGAGGGCGCGGCGGGTGTCGCCGTTGCTGTAGTGGGCGAGTTCGTGGCCGAGCAGAGCGATTCTCTGCTGCGGTGTGAGGATCTCCCACAGGGGCAGCCCCAGGGTCAGTTGCCGCCGCCCGCGCAGCCCGTGGGAGTTGACGCTCGCGTTCGGCTGCGTGTCGACCACGATCCGGTCGACCCCGCGGGTGCCCACGGTCCGGGCGATCTCGTCGACCAGTGCGTAGAGTCCCGGCGCATCCGCGCGCAGCAGCACGGGGCCCGAGTCCGGCAGGTGCGGGGCCCGCGGTCTGAGAGACCAGGCCAGAGCCAGGAGGAGCACCCCGGGGACCATGCCCGGTCTGCCCCATCCGCGTGGCAGCCACCACACTCCGCCGATGGCGAGGACCAGGGTGACGGCGTGGACGGCGAGCGCGATCCCGTGGGCGAGTGCCGAGGCCGCGCGTCGCGTCCGGTGCGCGGATCGCCGGACGTCAGCTCGGCCAGCAGTCTCTCGCCGTGCCGTCGGGCCAGGGCGCGCCGGGCCCGCTCCAGCCTGTCCCCTTCCGGCCGCGGAGGCTCCGGGTCGACGTTCCATTCGCAGGCACCGCACCAGGTGACGAACCTGTCGTCCACCGGCATGTCGGCAGCGCACTGCGGACACGTCTCGAACTTCTCCACGTCGACGCGCACGGCTGCGCTCCCCCCACCCCTACGGCCCCTCCCAGAGGCCGCCTGGACATGACAGTCCGAGGCGATCACGGCGTACGGGCCCCGGTAAAGACTTTCCCAGGTCCGAGGCCGGTCCGTAAGGGAGACGAGACGGGCCGAAGGAGCGGCGGTCGTCGCGTCCGCGACATGATCCGGACGCAAGGTCGGCGTGCCGTCCTCCGCCCCGGCCCGGCCCTCGCATGAGGAAGTCCCCCCTCCGCCCCCCACCCATTGCGACCAAGTCCGGCACGTCCGAGTCTGAGGGCAATGCCGGTTTGGTGAGGGAGGCGGACCATGGTGATGAGCGGCGCGACGGGTGCCGAGCGGCAGCGGCTCGCGGCGGCGGACGCCGGGCGGGTGGCCTGGCGTCGCTGGGGGCCCTACCTCAGCGAGCGGCAGTGGGGGACCGTCCGGGAGGACTACAGCGCCGACGGCGACGCCTGGGCGTACTTCACCCACGACCAGGCCCGCTCCCGCGCCTACCGCTGGGGAGAGGACGGCATCGCGGGCGTCAGTGACGACAAGCAGCGGCTGTGCTTCGCGCTCGCCCTGTGGAACGGCCGCGACCCCATCCTCAAGGAGCGGATGTTCGGTCTGACCAACCAGGAGGGCAACCACGGCGAGGACGTCAAGGAGTACTACTTCCACCTCGACAACACGCCCACCCACTCGTACATGAAGTACCTGTACAAGTACCCGCAAGGCGAGTTCCCGTACGCCGACCTCGTCGCCACCAACAAGGCCCGCGGGCGCGGCGACTTCGAGTACGAGCTGCTCGACACCGGCGTCTTCGACGAGGACCGCTACTTCGACGTCTTCGTCGAGTACGCCAAGGCCGGTCCCGAGGATCTGCTGATCGAGATCACCGCGCACAACCGCGGGCCCGACGAGGCGACCCTCCACCTGCTGCCGACGCTCTGGTTCCGGCACACCTGGTCCTGGGCCGACGGCACCGCCGTGCCGAGCCTGCGGCACACGGGCGGCGCCATCCGCGCCGACCACGACGAACTCGGCCCCCGCCGACTGTACTTCGACACCGACACCCCCGTCCTGTTCACCGGGAACGAGACGAACGACGAGCGCATCTTCGGCAGCCCGAACACCACGCCGTACGTCAAGGACGGCATCGACCGGTACGTCGTGCAGGGCGAGACGACGGCCGTCAACCCGGCGCAGACCGGCACCAAGGCGGCCGTACACCACACCCTCGTCATCCCCGCCGGCGAGAGCGCCACCGTGCGGCTTCGGCTGTCCGACACCGAACTCGCGGATCCCTGGGGCGATTTCGCCGTCACCTTCGACGCCCGGCGCAGCGAGGCCGACGCCTTCTACGAGGACGTCGTCCCCGACGGCATGGGCGAGGACGAGCGACGGCTCGTGCGGCAGGCCCTCGCCGGGATGCTGTGGAGCAAGCAGTACTACTACCTCGACGTCGAGCGCTGGCTGGCCGAGCACGGCGTCGATCCGCTCGCCGCCGACCCCGGCCTCCGCAACAGCGCCTGGTACCACATGATCAACGACGAGGTCATCTCGATGCCGGACACGTGGGAGTACCCGTGGTTCGCGGCCTGGGACCTCGCCTTCCACACCATCGCCCTGTCGATGATCGACATCGGCTTCGCCAAGTCGCAGCTGGAGCTGCTGCTGCGCCGCCTGTACCTCCATCCCAACGGGCAGATCCCCGCCTACGAATGGAACTTCGGCGACGTCAACCCGCCGGTGCACGCCTGGGCGGTCCTCTTCGTCTACGAGCTCGAGAAGCACCGCACCGGCCACGCGGACCGCGCCTTCCTGGAGAACGCCTTCCAGAAGCTGACGAAGAACTTCACCTGGTGGCTCAACCGCAAGGACGTCGACGGCAACAACGTCTTCCAGGGCGGCTTCCTCGGCCTCGACAACATCGGCGTCTTCGACCGCAGCGCACCCCTGCCCACCGGAGGCCACCTCGACCAGGCCGACGGCACCGCGTGGATGGCGCTGTACTGCCAGAACCTCTTCGACATCGCCCTCGAACTCGCCGTGGACAACCCGGTCTACGTCGAGCAGGCCCAGATGCTCTTCGAGCACTTCGCCTGGATCGCGGTCGCCATGAACCGCATCGGCAAGGACAACGCCACCCTGTGGGACGAGGAGGACGGCTTCTTCTACGACGTCCTGCGCCGGCCCGACGGCAGTGCCACCCGGCTGAAGGTGCGCTCCCTGGTCGGCCTGCTGCCACTGGCCGCGACCAGCGTGATCGGCGCCGCGGCGGCGACGAACTTCCCCCAACTGGTCGCGGGCGCACAGGAGTTCATCAAGCGGCACCCGGCCGTCGAGGCCGTCGTCGCGCAGCGGGTCCCCGCGGACCCCGAGCGCAAGGGCCGTTTCCTGTTCGCCCTGTTCGGCGAGGACCGGCTGCGCCGCGTGCTGGCCCGGATGCTCGACGAGCAGGAGTTCCTCGGCCCGCACGGCATCCGGTCCCTCTCCCGCCACCACGCGGAGCACCCGTACCGCTTCGACGTGAACGGGCAGGAGTACGGCGTCGGCTATCTGCCCGCGGAGTCCGACTCCGGCATGTTCGGCGGCAACTCCAACTGGCGTGGCCCGGTGTGGTTCCCGATGAACCTCCTCATCATCCGCGCGCTGCTGAACCTGCACGGCTACCACGGCCCCGGCTTCACGGTGGAGTGCCCGACCGGCTCCGGCCGGCAGCTCAATCTCTACGAGGTCGCCCGCGAGATCTCCGACCGGCTCACCTCGACCTTCCTGGTCGGTGAGGACGGCCACCGTCCGGTGCACGGGGCCCAGCCCAAGTTCGCCAAGGACCCGTACTGGAAGGACCTGATCCTCTTCTACGAGTACTTCCACGGCGACAACGGCGCCGGCCTCGGCGCCTCCCACCAGACCGGCTGGACCGGACTGGTGGCGGCCACCGCGACCCTGTTCCACAGCATCAGCGCCGAGGACGTGGAGCGCGGCGGCAGGGAGTCCCTGCGGCCCGCGGACGAACGGTTCATGGGCGCGAGCGACGAGGAGCCTCTGTCATGACCGTGATTCATGAGATCAACACCCTCGTGTGGCTGGGCGAGTTGAGCCGGAGGTACGGGCGCCCCGTCACCCTGGCAGACGTACCCGCCGACGCCTGGGACGAGGTGGCACGGCCCGGCATCGACGCCGTCTGGCTGATGGGTGTCTGGCGGCGCAGCCCGGCCGGTCTGGCGATCGCCCTGCGCGACGAGTCCCTGCGCGCCTCCTTCCGCGACGCCCTGCCCGACCTCACCGAGGCGGACATCGCCGGATCCCCGTACTGCGTACGCGACTACGTCGTCGACGACACCCTCGGCGGCCCCCGCCGGACTCGCCGAGGCCCGTTCCCAACTCGCAGCGCGCGGCCTGCGGTTGATCCTGGACCACGTCCCCAACCACGTCGCCCCCGACCACCCCTGGCTCACCGAGCGCCCCGGCTGCCTGATCCACGGCACACCCGACGACCTGGCCGCCGCGCCGGACGCCTTCATCGAGGTCTCCGGGCAGATCTACGCCCGCGGCCGCGACCCGTACTTCGCCCCCTGGCCCGACGTCGTGCAACTGAACGCCTTCAGCGACGAGTTGCGCACCGCCGCCGTGGACACCCTCATCTCCATCGGCGACCAGGCCGACGGCGTGCGCTGCGACATGGCGATGCTGATGATGAACGACGTCTTCGCCAAGACCTGGGGCGACCGGGCCGGACCGCACCCGGCCGAGGACTTCTGGCCGTACGTCATCGAGCGGGTACGGGCCCGCCACCCCGACCTCCTCTTCGTCGCGGAGGCGTACTGGGACCTCGAATGGACCCTGCAGCACCAGGGCTTCGACCACTGCTACGACAAGCGGCTCTACGACCGCCTCGTGCACGAGGACGCCGGATCGGTCCGCACCCACCTCCAGGCCGATCTCGCCTACCAGCGCGGCCTCGTCCGCTTCCTGGAGAACCATGACGAACCGCGGGCCGCCGCCACCCTCCCGGGCGGACGGGAGCGCGCCGCCGCCGTCACCGTCGCCACGCTGCCCGGCGCGACGCTCTGGCACCAGGGCCAGTTCGAGGGCCGCACAGTGCGCCTGCCGGTGTTCCTCTCGCGCGGGCCGCAGGAGCCGGCCGACGAGCAACTGCGGTCGTTCTACGGCAGTTTGCTGCCGGCGGCGGCGGCCGTACGCGACGGGGAGTGGCGGCTGCTGGACACCGCCGGATGGCCGGACAACGACAGTCACCGGAACCTGCTCGCCTGGAGCTGGACCGGCACCGGCGCCCGCCACGTCGTGATCGTCAACTACTCCGGCATCCCGGCCCAGGGTCTCGTCCTGCTGCCCTGGTCCGACCTGGCCGGCCTGGCCTGCCGGCTGACCGACCTGCTGGCGGGGCAGACGTACGACCGCGACGGCGACGGCCTGCTCGCGCCGGGTCTGTACGTCGACCTGCCGGCGTGGCACTCCCATGTGCTGGCCCTGACCTGAGAGACGCACGTGGTAGAAGCGGACCATGAACAACTCCCGCACAGCACCGAGCCGGAACGGCGGCGCCCGATGACCGCCGGCATCGACACCCCGGACCGCCGCGGCCGCACCGGCCTGGACCGCACCGGCCTGGACCTGACCGGAAACCCGCGCGTGAGGGTGCGCGAGGTGAAACTGCTCTCCAGTCACTGGTACGTCGAGCGCGCCACCACCTTCGACTTCCTGAGCGCCGACGGCACCTGGAGCAGCCAGCAGCGCGAGACGCACGACCGCGGCAACGGCGCCACCATGCTGCTGTACGACGCCGTACGCGAAACGGTGCTGCTCACACGGCAGTTCCGCTTCCCCGTGTACGTCAACGGACATCCCGACGGCATGCTGATCGAGACCCCCGGCGGGCTCCTCGACGACGAGGACGAGCATCCCGAACTCGCCGTGCGGCGCGAGGTGGTGGAGGAGACCGGGCACACCATCGGCGACGTGCAGCACGTCTTCGACGTCTACATGAGCCCCGGCTCGGTCACCGAACGCGTCAGCTTCTACGCCGCCGCCTACGGGCCCTCGACCCGCACCCACGAGGGCGGCGGCCTCGACGAGGAGGGCGAGGACATCGAGATCGTCGAACTGCCCTTCCGCCGCGCCCTGGAGATGATCCGCACCGGCGAGATCAACGACGCCAAGACCATCATGCTGCTGCAGTGGGCGGCGCTGGAGGGCCCGTTCGCCGGACCTCTTGACTTGAAGAGCGCTCCAAGCTGAAGACTCCCGTTCGTGCCCGGAACTCCCGGGCACGAACGGGAGGACACCATGAAGTACCGCACGATCGGAAGCGACCCGGCCAACCGGCGTGAGGTGAGCGTGATCGCCCTCGGCGCGATGCTCATGGGCTCACGCACGGACGAGGAGACGTCCTTCGCCGTCCTCGACCGCTATGTCGAGGCCGGCGGCACCTTCGTCGACACCTCCGACAACTACGCGTTCTGGGAGGACGGCGGCGAGGGCGGGCAGAGCGAGGAACTCCTCGGCCGGTGGCGGCGCAGCCGCGGCATCGGCGACGAGATCGTCATCGCGACCAAGCTCGGCGCGCGCCCGCTCGCCCCCGGCACGAGCTACGTCGACAATCCCGAAGGCCTGTCCGCGAAGGTGATCCGCGAGTCCGCCGAACGCAGTCGGCAACGCCTCGGCGTGGACAAGCTGGACCTCCTCTACGCCCACATCGACGACCCCACGGTCCCGCAGCGCGAGACGGTCGAGGGCTTCGCCGAACTCGTCGGCGAGGGCACGGTGGGACTGCTCGGCGTGAGCAACCAGTCCGCCTGGCGGGTGGAGCGGGCCCGCGCCCTCGCCGCCGGGAGCGGCCTGCCCGGATACGAGGTCCTCCAGTACGCGCACAGCTACCTGCGCCCGCGCACCGACGTGCCCGACGACATGTTCCCCGACGGCAGCCTCGGCCACGTCGGCCCCGACCTCCTCACCTACCTGCGCGCCGAGCCCGCCCTCACCCTGGTCGCCTACTCGCCCCTCCTCAAGGGCGCCTACACCCACCCGGACCGGCTCCCCTCCGACTTCGACCACCCGGGCACGGCGCCGCGCCTCGCGGCCCTGCACGACGTGGCCCGCGAAACGGGAGCGACACCCAACCAGGTCGTCCTGGCCTGGCAGTTGGGCGGCGAACTCCCCGTCATCCCGCTGGTCGGCGCCTCGTCGGTGGCCCAGCTGGAGGAGAACCTGGCGGCGGCGGACCTGGAACTGACGGCGGACCAGCGGGCGCGTCTGGACGCGGCCCACTGACCCGCATCCACTCCCTTACCGCTGAGCCGACCTGCGGTAGCACGTGAGGACGGCCTGGCCGATCTGCTCGGCCGACAAGCACTCCAGGTGCACGGGTGAGCCGCCGGCGGGGAAGAGGCGGTCGCCGGTGCCCAGGACGGTGGGGAAGGTGATCAGGCGGTACTCGTCGACCAGGTCCTCCGCCATCAGGGTGTGCACGACGCTCAGGCTGCCCGCGACGACCACGTCGCGCCGCTCCCGCTTGACCGCGTCCACCAGGTCGCCGTCCAGGAGCCGGGAGTTCGCCCAGGCGGAGACGTCGGTGAGGGTGCGGGTGGCGACGAGTTTCGACGCGGCGTTCATGCGCGCGGCGAAGGGGTCGTCGCGGCCCGGCCACAGCTGGGAGAACTGCTCCCAGGTGGTACGGCCCAGCAGCATGACCCCCTCGTCCAGGGCCGCCCCGAGCCGGAACTTGTCCCCGGCGACCGCCTCGGGGCCGTGCCGGAACATCCAGCCGCCGCCGGGTGTGCCGCCGCGGCCGTCCGGGTCGGAGACGATTCCGTCCAGGGTGGTGAAGGCGATGACGATGACGCTCATGGCGATGTCCTCTCGGAAGTCTCGGTCGGTGCTCACCGGTACGTACCGGCGTCACCGACCGGACTCATCGCCCGCTCTCGGATTCGTCCGAAGAAACTTCCCCGGGCAGGCCGAAGGCCGCGAACACCTGCGGATCGGCGAACACCACGTTGCTCGCGATCTGCCCGCCGACGACGGTGAAGACCTGCAGCGTGTGCAGCCGGTGCCCGCCGTCCGGCGCGGGCGCGTACGCGGCCAGCGCCGGCTGTCCGCCCGCGGTGAGCGGCCGGGTGCGCCAGTCCGTGCCGCGCATCGCGAACACCCGGTCCATGAACAGGCCGTAGTCGCGGCGTCCGCGGTACCACAGCGGCACCGGCGGCATCTCCAGTACGGCCGCGTCGGTCAGCAGCCGCACCAGGGCGGGCACGTCGGCCGCCTCGAAGGCCAGCGCGTACCGCCGCACGACCTCCCGCGCCCCGGCGTCGTCCGGCTCGGACACCTCGCCGGGATCGCCCACGCCGGCGATCGCCGTCCGGGCCCGCTGCAACGAACTGTTGACGGCAGCGACGGTCGTCCCCAGCTGCTCGGCCACCTCCGCGGCACTGAACTCCAGCACTTCCCGCAGCACCAGCACCGCCCGCTGCCGCGCCGGAAGCACCTGCAACGCGGCCACCAGCGCCAGCCGCAGATCGGCCCGCACGTCGACGTCGTAGCGGGAGTCGGGGAACGGCTGGAGCCAAGGGATGTCGAAGGCCGGCGTCAGCGGTGCCCCCGGGTCCTCGCTCGGCGCGCCGAGGCCGGACGGCAGCGGCCGGCGCGCCCGCCCCTCCAGCGCCGTCAGGCACACGTTCGTCGCGATCCGGTACAGCCAGGTCCGCACCGACGCGCGCGAGGCGTCGTAGCGCTCCCGGGCCTTCCACGCCCGCAGCATCGTCTCCTGCACCAGGTCCTCGGCCTCGTGGAACGAGCCCAGCATCCGATAGCAGTACGCCACCAGCTCGCCCCGGTACGGCTCAAGGTCCATGGGCACATCATGGCGCACGCCACCTCTGGCAGGTCCCCGCCCGCTGTGCGTGACTGGAGGCATGAGCCCACTCCCGACCGAGCGATCCCTCCGCACCACCCCCGAAGGTCTCCACTGGGAGCCCAGCGAGCGCTGGGTGCGCGGCGTCAAGGGCGATGTCACCGTCGTAGACAGCCGCCGCCCCGTCCTCGTGTGGGAACCCGAGCTGCCCGTGCCGCAGTACGCCTTCCCGCGCGCCGACGTGCGCGAAGACCTCCTCCGCCCCGCCAAGAACCCGCACACCGGCACCCACACCGGCTCGCAGATCTTCTACGACCTGGAAGTGGGCGACGAGCGGGTGGCGAACGCCGCCTGGACCTTCCCGTCCGCCGAGCTGGCCGACCACATCGCCTTCGAGTGGTTCCGGCGGCCCGGCAGGGGCCTGGACCACTGGTACGAGGAGGAGGAAGAGATCTTCATCCACCCCCGCGACCCGCACAAACGCGTCGACGCCATGCCCAGCAGCCGGCACGTCCAGGTCGAGATCGACGGCACGCTCGTCGCGGACACCCGCCGCCCCGTGCTGCTGTTCGAGACCGCCCTGCCCACGCGCTACTACATCCCGCGCCAGGACGTCCGCCTCGACCTGCTCAAGCCCACCGACCACCACACCGGCTGCCCCTACAAGGGCACCGCCGAGTACTGGTCCTGGCGCGGCGACGCCGACGTGCCGCCCAACCTGGTCTGGAGCTACCCGGAACCGCTGCCCGCCGTGGGCCCGATCCGCGGACTCCTCGCCTTCTTCAACGAGGCCGTCGACATCGTCGTGGACGGCGAGCGTCAGGAGCGCCCGGTCACGCCGTTCAGCGCGACGCTCAAACCGAGCAGCCCACGTGGGCCAGAGCCTG
This sequence comes from Streptomyces sp. NPDC050534, assembly GCF_044457745.1. NCBI lineage: Bacteria > Bacillati > Actinomycetota > Actinomycetes > Kitasatosporales > Streptomycetaceae > Streptomyces > Streptomyces sp. NPDC050534. The sequence goes on along the minus strand of NZ_JBITHF010000005.1, from coordinate 570,944 downwards.
CTTGAGCAGCACCCCGTGCCCGCCGGGCATCTCGCTCTGCACCGCCTCCGACGCGGCCTCCTGCGGGCTGAACCAGACCAGGTCCAGGGCGTCCTGCCGGGGCCGGCAGTCGCCGGAGACCGGGACCACGTAGGCCAGGGACACCGCGTGCTGGCGCGGGTCGTGGAACGGCGTGATGCCCTGCGTCGGGAAGTACTCCGCGACCGTGAAGGGCTGCAGGGACGCCGGGACCCGGGGCAGCGCCACCGGGCCGAGGTCCTTCTCCAGGTGGCGCAGCAGCGCGTCACGGACCCGCTCGTGGTGCAGGACCCGCCCGGAGACCAGGGTCCGGCTGACCGTGCCGTCCGGCCCGATGCGCAGCAGCACGCCGACACTGGTGACTTCGCCGCTGTCGTCCACCCTGACGGGCACGGCCTCGACGTACAGGATCGGCATACGGGCACGCGCCGATTCGAGGTCGTCGGCGCTCAGCCAGCCCGGCGTGGTTTCGGTCATGTCAGACATTGCTTGATCATACTTTCAGGAGGGGCCTCAGAGGCGGTAGACCCGAGAGGCGTTGTGTGCGCCTGCCCACTCCGCGATCCGCAGAGCGTCGGGCAGGCTCAGCTCGTCGGCGTCCACCCGGTCCTGCAGCAGAGCGGCCAGACCGGTGCGGAAGGCGAGCGCGCCGAGACAGTAGAACTCCGCCACACCATAGGCGTCGGAGCTGTACAGCAGCTTGCGGAACGGCGTGATCTCCAGGGCCTCCGCCAGGACGGCACGGGCGCGCGCCGGGCCGACGTAGTGCAGGGTGAGGCCCACGTCCAGATACACGTGCTCGAACACCGCGGCCAGATAGGCGGCTTGGCGCTGGTACGGCCAGCAGTGCAGCAGCAGCACCGGGATCGCGCCGCCGGTCAGGTGCAGCCAGTCGGTGAGGTGCGTGGGGTCGCTCCGGTGCATGCGGATGTCGCTGTCGCCGAAGCCGGTGTGCAGCTGGAGCGGCAGTCCGAGGTCGACCGCCGTCCACAGCAGGTGCCGTACGAGAACGGGATCGTCCAGCCTTCCGCCGCGTGCCGTCCAGCGCCGGGCCGCCTGCGTCACCTCGGCCCGGGACGGGCGCGCCGGGTCGAGGTCGAAGCCGGTGCGGTAGGCGGCCACGGACTTCACCCCGACCACGCCCGGCCGCCCCACGGCCTCGTGCGCGGCCTGCCGGAAGGCGTCGCCGTAGTCGCCGGCCTCGACCCCGCGCGCGGCCACCGCCTCGGCGACGTTCTCCAGCCGTACGATCTCGTACGCCGTCCCACCGGCCGTTCCGGCCAGCTCCGCCGGGGTGGTGAGCCGGTCCGGCGCGTATCCCGTGTCCACGCAGAACACGCCCGTCCCTGAGGCGGTCAGGAAGCGGCGGTGCACCTCTTCCGCGCCCAACTCGGCGCGCCGCGCGAGGTATTCGTCGGGCGGCGCGTGCCGGGGAAGGTCCAGCAGCGGCGCGCAGTGGCGGCGCAGGGCCACGCCGACGGGACTGTCGAAGGAGGAGATCCCGGGCCAGGCACGGCCCTCGGTGATCAGCTCCTCGAAGGCGTTCCGGGGCAGGCCGGCGGTGACGAGTCCGTGGCAGTGGTGGTCCACCAGCGGCAGCGCGTCGAGAGCCTCCCGGACCGCGCCCATGTCAGTACTTCCAGCGGTACGCCGCCGCCACCCGCTCGTCGTCCAGGCCGTCGACCGCGGCGGCCTCCCCCTGCCGTACGGCGATCACGGCGTCGGCGAGGACCGGTCCGAGGGCGGTCCGCAGCCGCTCGTCCTTGCGGAACTCCGTGACGGCGTCGGCGAGGGAGGTCGGCAGGCGCCGCACGCCGCGGGCCGCCGCCTCCTCCAGGCGGGCCGGATCGCCGGTGATCTCCTCGGGCAGGGCAGCGGAGGAGGTCAGGCCGTCCAGTCCGGCCGCGATCAGGCAGGTGAGGGCGAGGTAGGGGTTGGCGGCCAGGTCGACCGGCTTGACCTCCAGGTTCGCGGCCTGGTCGCGCAGGCCCGCCGTCCCCGTGACGACGCGCACCGCGGCCTCGCGCGTCTCGCGGCCCCAGCAGGTGAACACCCCGGCCCACTGGGAGGGTTTGAGCCGCAGGTAGCTCGCCGGGCTGGGCGCGGTGACGGCCGTGAGGGCCGGGAGGTGGTCGAGCACGCCGGCCGCGAAGGACTCGGCGTCGGCCGTCATGCCGTAGCGGCCCTCGCCGCCGGAGTGCAGGTTGACGCCGTGACGCCAGGCGGAGAGGTGGACGTGGCCGCCGTTGCCGACGCCCTGGGCGAAGACGGCCGGGGAGAAGGAGACCACGAGCCCGTGGCGCCGGGCCACGGCCCGGATCGTCTGCCGCACCAGGACGCTGCGGTCGGCCGCCGCCACCGGGTCGACGGCGCCCACCGAGATCTCGAACTGACCGGCCGCGTACTCGGGATGGAGCTGCTCGACGTCAACGCCCTGTGCGGCGAAGGCGGCCAGCAGGTCGGCGGTGTAGTCGCCGAGTTCGATCTGCCGCGTGGCGCTGTACGCGGGCCCCGTGGTCGCGGGCACGAACTCCCCGCCCTCCGCCGGTCCTTGGCCGACCGACCACTCCACCTCGACGGCGGCCCGGAAGGTCAGGCCGTGCTGCTCGGCGGCCTCGGAGACGATCCGGCGCAGCGCCGTGCGGTTGCAGCCGGGATGCCGCTCGCCCTCCTGGGTGATGCGGTCGACGGGTGCCCAGGCCCAGCCGGGCTGCCCGGCCAGGACGGTCAGTTGGTCGAGGTCGGGGTAGAGGCGCAGGTCACCGTCCGGGGAGCCCAGAACGTCGGTGGAGACGATGGAGTCGTTCGCCAGGAACGTGTCGAACACCGGCGACATCCCGACGCCCCAGGCCGCCGCGGAGGCGAGCTTGGCCGTCGGGATCGTCTTGATCCGGCCCACGCCCGCCGTGTCGACGTAGGACAGCACGATGCCGTGCACGCCCCGGCCCGACAGCTCGCCGCCGAGCGCGGTGGCCCGTTCGACGTCACCGGGGCGCCCGCCGGGGACGGGATCGGCAAGGGTGGTCATACGTCCTCCACGGGTGCGTCCTCGATGTGCGGCACGCCCGTCAGGGTTTCACGGCCACCGCGCCGAACTGCGGTACCACGGCGGGCGTTTCGGGATCGGCGCGCCAGCGTGAGCACGACACCAGACCCGGTTCGAGCAGGTCCAGGCCCTCGAAGAAGGCGGCGATGTCCGTGCCGCTGCGTGCGGTGATCGGCGGGGTGGCGTTCTCGTTCCAGAACTTCATCGCCGGAATCTGGCCCTCCCCGCCGAGTTCGGCGTCGAAGGTCGGGTGGGTGAGGGCCAGGTAGCTGCCGGAGGGCATCTCGGCCATGACCCGGCGCACTATGCCGCGTGCCTCCTCGGTGTCCGGCACGAAGTTGAGGATGCCCAGCATCATCACCGCGACCGGCTCGCCGAAGTCGAGGGTTCCGGCGGCCCGTTGCAGGATCGCGTCCGGATCGCGCACGTCCGCGTCGACGTAGTCGGTGACACCCTCGGAGGTGCCGTTCAGCAGGGCGCGGGCGTGGGTGAGGACGATGGGGTCGTTGTCGACGTAGACGATCCGCGCCCCGGGGGTGACGCGCTGGGCGATCTGGTGCGTGTTCTCACCGGTGGGCAGGCCCGTGCCGATGTCCAGGAACTGCCGCACCCCGCGCTCCTCGGCGAGGAAGCGCACCGCCCGGCCCAGGAACCAGCGGTCGGCGCGGGCGATGTCGCGGATGATCGGGAACATCCCGGCGACGTGCTCGCCGACCTGCTGGTCGACCTCGTAGTTGTCCTTGCCGCCGATCCAGTAGTTCCACACGCGGGCGTTGTGGGCCACGCCGGTGTTGAGCACCGGCGACCCGCTCGAGGGGGTGTGGCTCTCCGTCACGACTGGGCTCCTTCTCGCACGCCGGTGGCCGTCGTGGCCATTGTGCCGCCCGGTGATCACGGTGTCCGGTGAACGCCGGGGAAACGGCTGATCGGTGTGCGGAATCGGCTGACGTGGCCGAATCGGCCGGGTCAGCGGGAGCCCGGACCGGCTGCCGGTGTCTTCCCGGACAGGACGTCCTTCAGCCGCTGCGTGCCCTTGGTCGCCGCCTGGCCGGTGGACTGCTGCTCGGCGCCGTCGAGGCCGCCCGCGGTGATGGTGATCGCGTCGTCGCCGACGCGGACGACGGCCACGTCCAGGGTGAGCGTGGCGGCCTCGCCGTTCGTGGTGCCCTGCACCACCACGCGCAGGTCCTGCCGGGAGTCGCCCACGGCGGGCACCGTGCCCTGGGTGACCTGGACCGTGCGCTTGCCGCCCTTGGCGTCGGTCGCGGTGAACTGGTCGCACTTGACCGGCAGCGTCTTCAGCCACGCCTGCGCGGAGCTCAGCTTGGCGGGGTCGTAGGAGGCGACCTGGTAGAGCAGGCGCGAGTTGCCCTGTTCGAAGCCCCGCAGCGCGGACGCGCCGGACGGCTTGCCCAGCAGGTTGTGGTCGTAGAGGGCGTTCAGGAGTTTCTGGCAGTCGGCGGCGTCGGCCTTGGCGGTGAGGAAGCCGGCCACGTCGACCTTGCCGATCAGGAGCGTGTCGCCCCATTTGGCGGCGTCCTTGACCTGGTTCCAGCTGTCCTCGATGTCGGTCTCGGTGATCAGCGCGGCCTGCGCGCCGGCCGCGGTCAGGCGCGGCGGGGCCGAGGTGGCGGCCGTGTGCGGCGCGGCGGCCCTGGACGTCTCGGCGAGGGGGGAGGCGGCGACGTCGGCGGCCTGGGAACCGGAGCCGTCGCCGCTGCCGGAACAGGCCGCGGTGGCCAGCAGGGCGGCCGTGGCCAGCGCGGAGGCGAGCACGCGGACGGAGGGGGCACCTGCCATGCCCTTCGGACCACGGGGCGGGGACGGACGTCGGGACATGGCGGATGCCTCCAGAGGAACCGCGACAGCAGGGGCTCCCCTCAGCGCACCACCGGCGGCAGCCGCCCACCAGCGCACCGGTCCGTTCGGGGGAGTCCGCCCCGCGGCAACCCGAACGCCGCCCCCGGCATGCCCGCACGGCCGCCCGCGGTGACACTGGCGGCATGCCGGAGTGACCCAAGGAGTGGCCATGCTGCCCGGATTCCTCGCCAGGGCGGTCGAGTTGCTGCTCGGCCGGGAGGGCCGCTCGCTGCATGTGAAGGCGGCGGGCGCGGCGACGGCCGTCCTGGCCGTGGTGACGCTGCTCGGCGCGTGGGCCGTCGTCGTGGCCGAACACGGCGCCCCGCGCGCCAACTTGAGGACCTATCCGCAGGCGCTGTGGTGGGCCGTCGAGACGGCGACGACCGTCGGCTACGGCGACTACTTCCCCGTGACCTTCGGCGGCCGCGTCGTCGCGGCGGCCGTGATGGTCGTCGGGATCACCACGTACGGAATGGTGACGGCCGCGCTCGCGACCTGGTTCGTCGGGCGGGAACAGCGGCGTCGCCGCCATATCGCCAGCCACGCACGGGAGTTGAGTGAGGAGACCGTGCACGCCCTGCACGAGCGCTTCGACCGGCTGGAGCGGATGATGGCCGGCGACGGCGGGCGGGAGTGACGCCGGGCGGGAGTGACGGCGAGCCGGAGTGACACCGGGCGGCATCGCACGGCGGGCGCGCCCGACGCCGGGAACGCCGCCTGCTACCCGCCAGTACCCTGCCGTGTGACACGTGTGACGTCTGAGGTACGGTCCCTCCCGGGTCCGCGCGCATCCGCCGCCCGCGGACCGCTACGCGCAGGGCCGAAGGGGGCGCCGCAGGCATGGAGTTCCACCTGGTCGACGACGGCGAAGGGCCCCCGCAGCCGGACGGCACCCGCCTGGAGGACCTCGCCCCGCAGCCCCTGCTGACCCGGGACTACGAGACCCGCCCCGAGCTCGTCTACGAACGGCTGCGGAAGCACCACGGCCCCGTCGCGCCGGTCGACCTGCTGGGCGTGCCCGCCTGGCTCGTGCTGGGCTACCGCGAGTCCTTCGAGGTGCTCCAGAACGACGCGGCCTGGCCCAAGGGCCTGGAGAACTGGCGGGCCCGCTCGGAGGGCCTGGTCCCCGCCGACTGGCCGCTCGGCCCCTCCCTCGAGGTCAACCACGTGCTGATCCAGGGCGGCCCGGGATACCGCACCCTGCGCGGTGCCTGGGACATGGCGCTGCGGCCGTTCCAGGACCCGCGCAACCCGCAGGCCAAGCGACTCAGGGCCGCCGTCACCGGCTACGCCGACGAACTGATCACCCTGCTCGGGCAGGGCGGCCGCACCGGCCTGGCCGACCTGTCGGCGCAGTTCTCCCGCCCGCTGCCGCTGATGGCCGCCAGCCACCTGCTCGGCTTCCCCACCTCGCGGGGCGACGACGCCCTGATGGACATGTGGCGCGTCCTCGACGCGGGGCCCGACGCCGAGCCCGCACTGGAACGCCTGCTGGTCACGCTCTGCGACCTGGCCGCCACCAAGATCGAGAAACCCGGCGACGACTTCCCCTCCCACCTGGCCGCCGCCCATCCGGAGCTGTCCGTCGACGCCCTGGCCCGGGAGCTGTTCATGCTGCTCGGCATGGTCTCCGACCACGTCGGCATCCTGATCTCCAACACCGTCGTCGAGGTGATCTCCGGGGAGAGCGAGGGCGGCGTGCGCACCGCCCTGTCCGCCGGCATGGTCCGCGAGACCATGAACCGCGTGGTCATGCGCAAGCCTCCGCTGGTCAACTTCGTGCCCCGGTTCGCCACCGAGGACACCCGGCTGGGCAACTACACCGTCCGCGCCGGCGACCCGGTGTGGGTCTCCGCCGCCGCCGCGCACGCCGACCCCGTCTTCGCCGCGCGGATGGCACCGGACTCCAGCATCAGCAGCCGGGCCCATCTGTCCTGGGGCGCGGGGCCCCGCCAGTGCCCGGCCCGCGAGCTGGCGTCGGCCATCGCGGCGGTCGGCGTGAGCCGCCTTTTCGAACGGTTCGGGCACATCGAGCTCGCCCTCCCCGTCGACCAGCTGCCCTGGCGCTCCTCGCCCTTCATGCGGGGGCTGCGCTCGCTGCCCGTGCGCTACGAGCTGACAGGGCCGGAGCTGCCGGTCACGCCGCCGCCGGCGGTGGACGCGGCGCGCGCAGCAGACACATCGGACGCAGCAGACACGGCGGACGTATCGCGGGAATCGGACGCGCCCGGTGTGGCCGCGGTGACAGGGCCGTCCGCCTGGCGGCGCTCCTCGCTGTGGCGCTACCTGACGGGCCTGATCCGGTCCGGAAACTGACCGCTCACACCGTTCGCGTAGGGTGACGGGACCGCCGCAGGTCGTCCGGCGCCCCGTCGCGCCCGTATCCGGAAGCAGGTCATGTCCTCCGCCCCCGCGCCCGTCCTCACCGCCACCGACCCGTCCACCGCCACCGACCCGTCCACCGGCTCCGCCGGCATCCGGCTGATCGTCACCGACATGGACGGCACGCTCCTGGACGACGCCAAGCGGATTCCGCCGGGACTGTGGGACACGCTGGCTGAGCTGCGCCGCCGCGGAGTGCTCTTCAGCCCGGCGAGCGGACGCCAATACGCCACGCTGGCACGGGAGTTCGCCGACGTGGCCGAGGGCATGGCGTTCATCGCGGAGAACGGCACCTATGTGGTGCGCGACGGCGCGGAGCTGAGCTCGGATCCGCTGGAGCCGGCCGTCGCGGCCGCTGTCGTGCGGGCGGTGCGGCGGCTGGCGGCGGGCGGCGTGGACGTCGGAGCCGTCGTCTGCGGCAAGCGCTCCGCCTACGTCGAGCGCGGCGACGAGGCGTTCCTGGCCGAGGTGCGCAGGTACTACGTCGAGCACCGCGTCGTCGAGGACGCCACCGCGGTCGACGACGACGTCATCAAGATCGCCCTCTTCGACTTCGGCTCCGCCGAGCGCACCACCGCCCCCGCGCTGGCGCCCTTCGCCGCCACCCACCAGGTCGTCGTATCCGGCGAGCACTGGGTCGACGTCATGAACCGCACCGCCAACAAGGGCGCCGCCCTGCGCAGGCTCCAGGACGAGCTGGGCATCACGCCCGCGCAGACCATGGTCTTCGGCGACTACCTCAACGACCTGAAGATGCTGGACGCCGCCGACTGGTCCTTCGCCATGGCCAACGCCCACCCGGACGTCGTCGCCCGGGCCCGCCACCTGGCCCCCTCCAACAACGACAACGGCGTGCTGCGCACCATCGCGCGGGTGCTCGGCCTGGAAGCCTGACGCACGGCGGGCCTCACCTGGGGCTCTGGCGTCCCGGTCCACCCCGGCTGTTCAATGGTGCTGCACATGCCCGCACCGGAGAGGAGCCGCCGTGTCTCCCGCCGCCGTGCCGCCCGTCGGGGCGCGCATCCGCCAGGCGCGCCTGGCGAAAGGCGTGAGCCTGCGCGCCCTCGCGCGCGACGTCGGTGTCTCCGCCAGCCTGGTCTCCCAGATCGAGACCGGCAAGAGCCAGCCGTCGGTGAGCACGCTCTACGCCATCACGACGGCGCTCGGGATCTCCGTCGAGTCGCTCTTCGACGCCGGGGAGGCCGTCGCCGTCTCCCCTCTCGCCGCCGCGTCCCCGGCGGCGGCGCAGGCGCCCGTCCTGCGCGCGCTCGCGGCCTTCGCCGCCGACCCGGGGCGCCGTATCGGCCCGGTGGTCACGCCGGGGGAGCGGGAGGTGCTGGAGCTGGACTCGGGGGTGGTGTGGGAGCGGCTCGGACACGTTCCCGGCACGGACGTCGACTTCCTCCAGGTGACCTACCGCCCCGGCGGCGCCTCCTCCGGCTCCGGTGGCCTGATGCGGCACGCGGGCACCGAGTACGGCTGCCTGACCTCGGGCGAACTGGTCCTCACCCTCGGTTTCGAGGAGTACACCCTGCGCCCCGGTGACGCGGTGTGCTTCGAGTCGACGACCCCGCACCGCTACCGCAACGACGGCGCGGAACCCGCCGTCGGAGTCTGGTTCGTGTTCAGTGACACTTGACACCCGTGCCGCATGGTCGTTCACTCCCAAGTGGGGGTGGTCGCCATGGCGATCCGTACATACGGCCCCAATGCCGTCGACTGGGAAGAGCGCATCGACCTGGACCGGCTGCGCAAGGAGCGCCTGTCCCGGCTGAACGAGAAGCTGAACAGCTCGTCACTCGGCGCTGTGCTGAGCTTCGACTTCGCCAACATCCGCTACATGACCGCCACGCACATCGGCACCTGGGCGATCGACAAGCTGATCCGCTTCGCCCTGCTGGTGCGCGGCGGCGAGCCCGTCGTCTGGGACTTCGGCTCCGCCGCCCGGCACCACCAGCTCTACAATCCCTGGCTGGACTACAGCGACGGCAAGGGCGGCGAGCCCACGGGCGCCCGGGCCGGGATCTCCACCCTGCGCGGCGCCTTCCACCCGGACGCCGGCATCGCCGAGGAGGTGGCCCGCAAGATCGCCGCGGAGCTGCGCGAACACGGCCTCGCGGGCGAACCCCTCGGCATCGACGTCGCCGAGATGCCCGTCCTGACCGCCCTGCGGGCCGAGGGTATCGACGTCGTCGACGGCCAGCAGATCTTCCTGGAGGCCCGCCGCACCAAGACTCGCGACGAGATCTCCCTGCTCACCCAGGCGTGCGCGATGGTCGACGCCGCGTACGAGGAGTTGTACGGGTACCTCCGGCCGGGCGTGCGCGAGAACGAGTGCGTCGGCCTCGTCAGCAAGGTTCTCTACGACCTCGGCAGCGAGTACGTCGAAGGCGTCAACGCCATCTCCGGCGAACGCTGTTCACCCCACCCGCACGTCTACAGCGACCGCCTGATCCGCCCCGGCGACCCCGCCTTCTTCGACATCCTGCACAGCCACCTCGGCTACCGCACCTGCTACTACCGCACCTTCGCCGTCGGCAGCGCCTCCCGCGCCCAGCGCGACGCCTACGTCCGCTGCCGTGAGTACATGGACGAGGCCATCGCCCTCGTCCGCCCCGGCGCCACCACCGCCGACATCGTCCAGGTCTGGCCGCGCGCGGAGGAGTTCGGCTTCGCCGACGAGACCGCCGCCTTCGCCCTGCAGTACGGCCACGGCGTCGGCCTGTCGATCTGGGAGAAGCCCATCTTCAGCCGGCTGGTCTCCCTGGACCACCCCGAAGTCCTCGAAGAGGGCATGGTGTTCGCCCTGGAGACCTACTGGCCGGCCGCCGACGGCTGGTCCGCGGCCCGTATCGAGGAGGAACTGGTCGTCACCGCCGACGGCTGCGAGGTCATCACCAAGTTCCCGGCCGAGGAACTGCTGGTCGCGGGCCGCAAGTACTGGACCGTCGGCGGCGAGCTCAACACCCGCCGCGAATCCCAGTCCCATCTCAACACCGGCCGGAGCGGGGGTGCTTGATGACCGACCGGGACGAACTCCTCGCCCTGTATGAGCAGATGGCCGTCATCCGCCGTACGGAGAAGGCCGCGCACGACCTGTTCCTGTCCGGCCTGGTCAAGGGCACCACCCATCTCGCCGCGGGCCATGAGGCGATCGCCGTCGGCGCGAGCGCCGCGCTGCGCCGCGACGACTACGTCTTCGCCACCTACCGCGGCCACCACCACGCCATGGCCCGCGGCGCCACCCCCGAGGAGTGCCTCGCCGAACTCATGAGCCGCGCCACGGGGTTGTGCAAGGCCAAGGGCGGCTCCATGCACCTGACGAAGGCGTCCGAGAACATGCTCGGCTCCTACGCCATCGTCGGCGCCCACCTCCCGATGGCGGCCGGCGCCGCCTGGTCGGCCCGGCTGCGCGGCACCGGGCAGATCGCGGTCGCCTTCTTCGGTGACGGGGCGACCAACATCGGCGCCTTCCACGAGGCGCTCAACCTGGCCGCCGTGTGGAAGCTGCCCGTGCTGTTCGTCTGCGAGAACAACCTGTACATGGAGTACACGCCCATCGCCGACGTCACCGCCGTCGCCCGGCCCGCAGCCGACCGGGCCCCCTCCTACGGCATCCCGGGCGAGGTCGTCGACGGCAACGACGTCGTCGCGGTCCGGGACGCGGTGGCCACGCTGGCCCGGCGGGCCCGGGCAGGAGACGGGCCCGCCCTGCTGGAGGCCGAGACCTACCGCCACTTCGGGCACAGCCGCGCCGACCCGGCCACCTACCGCCCGGCCGAGGAGGTCGAACGCTGGCTCAAGCACGACCCGTTGGACGTCGCCCGCGGCCGGCTCGCCGAGCTGGGCGTACCCGAGGAGACGCTCACCGCGGCCGACGAGCGCGCCCGTGACCTCGTGCAGAAGGCCGTCGAGGCGGCGAAGAACGCGCCGCCGCCCGACCCGGACCAGGCGCTGACCGACGTGTGGGCGGACGGAGGTGCGGCATGGCGGACGTGAGCACGGACCGTGACGTGATCACCTACCGGGAGGCGGTCGCCGAGGGCATCGCGCGGGAGATGCGGCGCGACGCGGCCGTCGTATGCCTGGGGGAGGACATCGGCGAGGCGGGCGGGGTGTTCAAGACGACCGCCGGCCTGTTCAAGGAGTTCGGCCCCGAGCGGGTGTGGGACACGCCCATCTCCGAACAGGCCATCGTGGGCGCGGCGATGGGCGCCGCGATGACCGGGATGCGGCCGGTCGCCGAGATCATGTTCTCGGACTTCCTGGCCTGTTGCTGGGACTACCTCGCCAACGAGATCCCCAAGGTGCGGTACATGACGGGCGGTCAGGTCACCGTGCCCCTCGTCGTGCGCACCGCCAACGGCGGCGGCCTCGGATTCGGCGCCCAGCACTCGCAGGCCACGGAGAACTGGGCGCTGACCGTACCGGGGCTGAAGATCGCGGCCCCCGCCACGCCCGCCGACGTCATCGGCATGATGGCGGCGGCCATCCGCAGCGACGACCCCGTCGTCTTCTTCGAGCACAAGGGACTGCTGGCGAGCAAGGGCGCCGCACCGCCACCGGATCACGTGGTCGAGCTGGGCCGCGCGGCCGTCGTCCGCGACGGCACCGACGTGACAATGGTCGCGCTCGCCTCGATGGTCCCGGTGGCGCTCGAGGCAGCCGCGCGGATCGCCGAGGAGGGCGTCGACGCGGAGGTCGTGGACCTGCGCAGCCTCGTCCCCCTGGACACCGCCACGGTCCTCGCCTCCCTCGCGAAGACCTCACGGCTCGTGACCGTCGAGGAGAACCCTTACCAGGGCGGCTGGGGCGCCACCCTCGTGTCGGTCGTCGCCGACGAGGGGTTCTCCCTGCTGGATGCGCCCGTGCGCCGGGTGGCGGGGGAGTGCGTCCCGCTGCCTTTCGCCGACGCGCTCGAGGAGCGGGTCATCCCCACCGTAGACAAGGTCGTGGCGGCCGTCCGGAGCCTCGCCGCGTACTGAACACCTCTGAGGAGGAAGCGCGATGACCGATCGGAAACTCCTTCGCGCCGGGCACGTGATCTCCATGGACGCCTCCGTCGGGGACCTGCCGAAGGGTGACGTCCTCATCGAGGACGGCCGCATCGTGGCCGTGCAGCCGGAGATCAGTGCGGACGCCGAGGTCCTCGACATGACCGGGCGCATCGTGATCCCCGGCTTCGTCGACACCCACCGCCACACCTGGGAGGCATCGATCCGCGGCGTCGCCCCCGACGCCACCCTCGACGACTACTTCGTCGACATCCTCGACACCTTCGCCCCGCTCTACACCCCCGAGGACGTCTACGCGGCCAACCTCGCCGGCGCCCTGGAGTGCGTCAACGCCGGCATCACGACGCTCGTCGACTGGTCCCACATCAACAACACCCCCGACCACCCGGACGCCGCGATCCAGGCGCTCGGCGACAGCGGCATCCGCGCCCAGTACGCCTACGGCAGCGCCAACACCTCCCTCGCCGACTACTGGTTCGAGAGCAAGATCGCGATTCCCGGGGACGACGTCCGCCGCATCCGCGCCAAGTACTTCGCCTCCGACGACGGCCTGCTGACCATGGCCCTGGCCACCCGCGGCCCCGGCTTCTGCCTGGGCGACGTCGTCACCTCCGAGTGGGCCCTCGCCCGCGAACTGGACATCCCCATCACCGTGCACGTGGCCATGGGACGCCTCGCCGGCCGCTTCGGCATGGTCAAGCAGCTGCACGAGATGGGCCTCCTCGGCCCCGACACCACCTACATCCACTGCTGCTACCTCAGCGAGGACGAGTGGCGGATGGTCGCCGACAGCGGCGGCACCGTCTCGATCGCGCCCCAGGTGGAGACCCAGATGGGGCACGGCTGGCCGCCCGTGATGAAGGCGATCGAGTACGGTCTGCGGCCCAGCCTGAGCATCGACGTCGTCACCACCGTGCCCGGCGACATGTTCACCCAGATCCGCGCGGCCTTCGGCGCCGAGCGGGCCCGGGTCAACGCCGAGTGCTGGCAGGCCGATGTGCCCGTCCCCGAAACGATGCTGACGGCACGTCGGATGCTGGAGGCGGCGACGGCCAGCGGCGCGCATGTCGCGGGACTGGAGCACCGCACCGGTTCCCTGACCCCCGGCAAGCGCGCCGACGTCGTCGCCCTCGACGCCACCGCACTGAACATGGCGCCGGTGCACGACGCGGCCGCCGCGGTCACGCTGTGCGCGGACGTGTCCAACGTCGAGACGGTCATCGTCGACGGTGAGATCTGCAAGCGCGACGGGAAGCTGCTGGCCGACGTCGCGCGGGCCCGCCGGCTCGTCGACGAGTCCCGCGACCGCCTCCTGGCGGCGAAGGAGGCGAAGCAGACGGCATGACCCGGCATCTGGTGCGACGGGCCGCGGATGTGCCCGAGCCGTCCTACGACCAACTCGGTCACCGGCGGCGGGAGTTGGTCGGTGAGGGCGACGGCAGCGTGCACACCGGCTTCGGCCTGTGCGAACTGCGCCCGGACGGCCGGGTGCCGGCGCATGTGCACTCCTACGAGGAGAGCTTCCACATCCTCGACGGCACGGTCGTCCTCGACGTGCCGGAGGGTTCCCACCTCCTCGAAGAGGGCGACTACGGCATCCTCCCGACCGGCGTCCCGCACGCCTGGCGCGGCGCAGGCGACGCCGTGGCACGCTGGGTGGACATGCTCGCGCCCGTGCCACGGGCCCGCTACGGGCACGACACCCAGGCGGTGCGCGACCTGCCCGCGCGCCACCCCGTGCGCATCGACGTCCGCGACCCGCGCACCCGCTCCTTCGGCCACTTCGAGCCCGCCCAGATGGACCCGGGCAAGCAGTCCCAGGACCTGCTGGCCGTCTCCGCGAGCATGCGCACCGCGCTGCTCGTCTACAGCGGCATCACGGTCAAGATGATGGTCGACGGCGACCTCGGCGCGGTCGCCTCCACGATGTTCATGGTCCAGTACGCGCCCGACGGCGTCGCGGGCACGCACGACCACCCCTTCGAGGAGACGTACTACTTCCTCGAAGGCGAGGCGGACGCGGTCTTCGACGGCGAGCACCACCGGCTCGGGCCGGGCGACTGCGCCTGGGCGGGCGCCGGTTGCGTGCACGGCTTCGCCAACGCCGGTCAGGGACCACTGCGTTGGCTGGAAACCCAGGCGCCGCAGCCGCCGTCGCGCCACTCGTACCGGTTCACCCGGGACTGGGAGTACCTGAGGGAGGCCCTGGAGTCATGAGCAGCGTGGTGGTCGTCGGCGGCACGTCGGGCATCGGCCGGGAGTTGGCACGCGTGCGCGCGGAACGGGGCGACGAGGTCGTCCTCACCGGCCGCGACGCCGGCCGCGCCGACGCCGTCGCCAAGGAGATCGGCGCCCGCGGCCTCGCCCTGGACCTGTCCCGGCCGCGCGAACTCGCCGGGGCGCTCACGGATGTCGGGCGCGTCGACCACCTCGTCCTCGCGGGCATCTCCCGCGACGAGAACCGGGCCACGGAGTACGACATCAGCGCCGCCCTGCGCCTGGTGACCCTCAAACTCGTCGGCTACACCGAGGTCGTGCACCGCCTGCGGCCCCATATGCACGACGACAGCGCGATCGTCCTGTTCGGCGGCCAGGCCAAGGAACGCCCCTACCCGGGCGCCACCACGGTCGCGACCGTCAACGCGGGCGTGCGGGGCCTGGTGAACACCCTCGCGGTCGAACTCGCCCCGGTGCGCGTCAACGCCGTCCACCCGGGCGTCGTCGGCGACAGCCCCTACTGGCGGGACAAGCCGGAGGAGGTGCTGGCCGGGCTGCGGGCGCGGACCCCGACCGGACGCCTCGCCACCATGGCGGACGTCGTGGACGCCGTGGACTTCCTGCTGCGCAACAGGTCCGTCAACGCGGTGGAGTTGAGCGTGGACGGGGGGTGGCTGCTGGGGTGAGCACCACCGGGGCAGGCGACGGGAAGCAGCGCGTGGCGGTGATCGGCACGGGCCGGATGGGCGCGGCCATGGCGGTACGGCTGCGCGAGGCGGGCTTCACGGTGACGGCGTACAACCGCACGCGGGCGAAGGCCGAGGCGACCGGGGCGACCGTCGTCGGCACGCCCGGGGAGGCCGCCGCGGCGGCGGACGTCGTCCTCGTCTCCCTCGCCGACGACGAGGCCGTGCGGCGGGTGTACGGCGGACAGGACGGCATCGTCGCCGGGCTGGACGGCGGCACGGTGGTCGTGGAGACCAGCACCGTCGCACCCGAGACGGTGATCGCGCTGAACCCGGGCGTCGAGAAGGCGGGCGGGGTCCTGCTGGACGCCCCCGTCTCCGGCAGCATCAGCGTGGTGGAGCAGGGCGCGCTCACGGTCATGGCGGGCGGAGACGCCGCCGCCCTGCAGCGGATCCGGCCCGTGCTGGACGTCCTGGCCGCCCACGTCGTCCCGCTCGGCCCCCTCGGCACGGGCGCCGCGATGAAGCTCGCGGTCAACTCCCTTCTGATGGGCCTGAACCAGGCCCTCGCGGAAGCTCTCGTGCTCGCCGAGCGGGCCGGGGTGGACCGGGAGTCCGCGTACGAGGTGTTCGCCTCGGGCGCCGCGGGGGCGCCCTTCGTACGGTACAAGAGGGAGGCGTATCTGCACCCCGACCGGGCCACGGTCGCCTTCACGCTCGAACTGGTCGCCAAGGACCTGGACTTGGCGCTGGCGCTCGCCGAACGCGTGGGGACGCCCATGCGACAGGCCGCCACGAACCGGCAGTTGGTCGGGGAGGCCATCGAGAAGGGCTTCGGCGGGAAGGATCTGAGTGCGCTGGCGGAGTTCCTGCGGGGCGGCAGGCCCGCCTGAGCCCGCACACGGGTCACGAGGCGCGCCGTCTGATGTCCTCCACCACGCCCTTGTCGAGCGCCGCACGCACCAACGCGGCCGCGAGCACGGCCGGTTCGGTGTCGCCCGCGAGCTCCACGATCCGGTCGGGGTCCTTCGGCAGGCCCAGCCGCTGTGCTCCGTCGAGGGCCTTGCCGTCCAGGTAGGGCGCGATCTCCGGCCAGACCCGCTGGACCTCGCGCAGGAAGATGTCGGCGCCGGCCGGGCCCAGGCCCGGCACCTCCTGGAGCAGGGTGCGCAGTTCGCCGACGTCGCCGTCCGCCTCCTTGCGCATCCGGCGCAGGTCCCCGCCCCACCGGTCGCTCACCAGCGCGGCGCCGTCGCCGAGCTGGGTGGCGGTGCGCTCGTCGTAGCGCCGGTAGCCGCCACGGCCCAGCGCGTCCACGCGCCGCTGCCAGTCGGCCCCGGCCATACGGCGCGGGTCGCGCAGCCCCGCGTCGTACAGCTCACGGGCCGAGTCGACGGCGATGGACCCGCGGATGCGGGCGCTGAGCAGCAGTGCGAGGACGAGCAGCCGGTACAGCGGCTGGGGCGTGTCCTTGAGCTTGATGCCGGCTTCCTCGGCGTACGTGCGTCCGTGTTCTCCGACGAGCTCCCGCACCACACTCGACGGGGCGGTCACGGCTTCAGCGGGTCGTGGCCGATCGTCATCAGACGGTGCCTGAGGTCGGAGTCCTCGGCCCTGGGCTCGTTCTCCGGGTCCGTCTGCTCCGTCACCGTGTCCACCACCTCGTACATCACCTGGACGTCGTCGTCGGTGAGGTCGGTGCGCCGCTTCTGCAGGATCGCGAGGACGTGCTGCCCGGTCGGCGGGCCCGCCTGGTCGGGCAGCGGCTCGGTGGTCTCGTCGGCGTCGGCGACCCGCAGCCAGGCGGCCAGTTCCTGCGACGTCATGTTCACCACGCGGTGGAAGTCCTCCCACAGCGCGTCGAGTTCGAGGGCGTCAGTCATCGGGCCCCCCTTTCCGTCGGTATGTACTCCGGTCCTTCGCCGTTCACTCCGGCCGGTCGCGGTCAGTTGTCGCGCGGCCAGTTCTCGGCGTCGAACATCCACCGCTGCTTCTCCAGCTCGGCGGTGATCGCGATCAGCAGGTCCTGGGTGACCGGGTCCGGCTCGTCGGTCGCGGCGATGCGCTCTCGCAGCCGCGCGATCGCCGCCTCCAGGGCGTCCGCGATCACCTGGACGACGTCCGTGTCCCGCAGCCAGCCCACCTTCGGGCCGGGCAGCGTGTAGCCCGTCGCGATCGTCTCGGGCCGCCCGTCGGGGGCCACGCCGAGCGCGGCGGCGCGCTCCGCCACCGTGTCGGCGTACGTACGCGTCAAGTCCACGACCTCGTCGAGCTGGAGATGGATCGAGCGGAACCGCGGACCCACGATGTTCCAGTGCGCCTGCTTCCCTATCAGCGAGAGCCCGAGAAGATCCACGAGAGTGCCCTGCAGAGCCTCGCCGACGACCTTGCGGGCCGGCTCCGGAAGCGTGCTCTTCACCACGGTCATAGCGTGCTTCTCCTTCCGGCGTAGTGCATGCCGCCGCGAGTGCCCAGGTCGAAGTGGTGCAAACACGGCGCTGAAGTGCCTCGCTCCGTCTCGGCGCCGTCTCAGCCGGTGAGCACGCCGTCCAGGAAGTGGATGACGTCGGCGAAGACCTCCGCCTTGTTCGTCTCGTTGAAGACCTCGTGCCGGGCGCCTGGGTAGACCCGCTCGGTGAGGTGGTCACCGCGGAGCCGTTCGACGCCGACGCGGCTGCCGGCCAGGGGGACCAGCCGGTCGTCGTCGCCGTGCACCCACAGCACCGGGAGCCGCCCGACGTCGCCGCCCTTGGCGACGGTCTCCAGCGTCCGTTCGAAGGCCTCGAGCGTGGGCCGCTTCATCGGTCCGTGCCAGACCAGCGGATCGTCGGCGTACGCCGCCCCGACCGCCGGGTCGCGGGAGAGCGCGGCCGGGCTGATGGGCGTGTCGGGGATCTCGTCGAACGCGAGCAGGCGCCCCGGCAGCTCCCACGCGCCGATCACCGGCCCGGACAGCACGAGCGCGGCGAGCTCGTCGCCGTGGCGCTGCGCGTAGCGGGCGGCGATCAGGCCGCCCATGGAGTGCCCGATCAGGACGAGCGGCAGGCCCGGGTGTGCCGAGCGGGCCAGCTCGGCCACGGCGTGCACGTCGGTGACCACGTCCTCGAAGTCCTCGATCAGCACCCGCTCGCCCGCCGACGCGCCGTGGCCCATGTGGTCGGGCCCGAAGACGGCCGCGCCGTGCTCGCGCAGAAGCCCGGCCAGTTCCGCGTACCGGCCGACGTGCTCGCCGTAGCCGTGGACCACGAGCGCGACGTAGCGTGGCCGCTCCCGGGGCCACTCGCGTACGGCGATCGTGCCCCGGGTGCCGGTCAGGACGTGCTCGCGGGCGTCGGCCATGTCTCTCCTCCAGCTGCGTCGGTGAACGGTGATGCCGCCGTGGTGCAGGGCCTCAGCATGATCCGGATCCTCCGGCGGCGAAAGGGCCACCAGGCGAGACGGTGCTTACAGGGCCGGATGTCTGCACATACCATCGGTCACCGCATGAACACGATGACGCTCTGGCACATATCCGGCTGGGAGTTCGCCGCCCTCGCCGCCGCCGCACTCCTGGTCGGCTTCTCCAAGACCGCCGTGAGCGGGGCCAACACGGTCAGCCTCGCCATCTTCGCGGCGGTGCTGCCCGCCCGTGCCTCCACCGGTGTGCTCCTGCCGATCCTGATCGTCGGTGACGTCCTCGCCGTCCTCACCTATCGCCGGCACGCCCACTGGCCGACGTTGTGGCGGCTGTTCCCGGCGGTCGCGGCGGGCGTGGTCGTCGGCACGCTGTTCCTGGTGTGGGCGGACGACGCGGTCGTCCGCACGTCGATCGGCGCGATCCTGCTGCTGATGGCAGGGGTGACGATCTGGCGCCGCCGCAGGGCGGAGGCCGAGGAGGAGCCGGACTCGGTGGCCACGCGCTCCGGCCGCGCCAAGGCCCGCTCCTACGGCGTCCTCGGCGGCTTCACCACGATGGTCGCCAACGCGGGCGGCCCCGTGATGTCGATGTACCTGCTGTCGGCGGGTTTCCAGAAGCTCGGCTTCCTGGGCACGTCGGCGTTCTTCTTCCTCATCGTGAACGTCTCCAAGGTCCCCTTCAGCGCCGGCCTCGGCCTCATCGACGGCCGCTCACTGCTCCTGGACGCCGCCCTCGCCGTGTTCGTCGTACCCGGCGCGTTCCTCGGCAAGTGGGCCGTGAACCGCATCAACCAGCGGCTTTTCGAACAGCTCGTGATCGCCGCGACGATCGTGGGCGGCCTCCAGCTCCTGCTCCGCTGAGGCCCGCGGCAAGGCGCCCACTGGGGCGGGAATGCGGCGGCGGGCGACTGCGTTACAGCCACTGTGATTGACATGCTCGGATCAGAGATCCAGGGCGTGGGCGAAGGGAGGACCTCATGGCACGCAGCACCGCGCGTCCCGTCATCAGGCTGAAGTCGACGGCCGGCACCGGAGTCACCTACGTGACCCGCAAGAGCCGCCGCAACAACCCCGACCGACTGGTCCTGCGCAAGTACGACCCCGTGGTCGGCGAGCACGTCGCGTTCCGCGAAGAGCGCTGAACCGACCTGCGCAGCCAGACGCACAGGGCACCGAGGAGGTAACCCCATGAAGCCCCGCATCCATCCCGACTCCCGGCTCGTGGTCTTCCGCGACCGCGCCGCGGACGCCGCGTTCCTGACCCGTTCCACCGCCGACTCGGCCAAGACGATCGAGTGGGAGGACGGGAACACCTACCCGCTCATCGACGTCGAGATCTCGTCGGCGAGCCACCCCTTCTACACCGGCAGGTCGCGGGTCCTGGACACCGCAGGCCGAGTGGAGCGCTTCGAGCGCCGCTACGGCCGCACCGCGACGCGTCACTAGGAGAGCAGAACCATGAAGGTGCGCAATTCCCTGCGCTCGCTGAAGTCCAAGCCCGGGGCCCAGGTGGTCCGCCGCCGCGGCGTGGTCTTCGTCATCAACAAGAAGGACCCGCGCTTCAAGGCCCGCCAGGGCTGACCAACCGCGCGAGGGCGGCCTCCCAGGAGGGGGGCCGCCCTTCGCGGTGTCCTGAGGGTCCTCCGGCTTCTCAGGGCGTGATGCCGACCCCGTCGATCCTGCTCCACGCCGTCTCCTGCGCCGCCGTCATCGCGGGCCAGTGCAGCCCGCCCGGCCGCGGCCGCACGCGCGTGGCGTAGGCGGAGGGGTGGAAGCCGGGTTCGTAGAAACAGCCCGTCCCGTACGTCCGGTCGAAGGCGCCGCACGAGGTGGCGAGCGACCCGGGCGTCGGCTTGCGGCCGGTGCGCACCCAACTGTCCAGCGCCGTGATGGAGTTGGCGTACTCCGAGTTGCTCAGCTCGCTGTGCTCGTGCTCGTCGGTGAACGACTGCACCAGGTAGCGGTCCCGATGCGCGCCCCGGAGCGTGGCCCGGTAGGCCGCCTCGTGCTCCACGAACGCCGTCGGATCGTCGATCGCGTGCAGGGTGAGCACCGGGATCGACACCTTGCCGGTGAGATCACTGTCGTAGGACAGATCACGTACGGCGGTGGGGTCGGCGGAGAACCGCTCGACTCCGGCGTTGAGCGCCTTGTCGTCGTGCGAACCGGAGTACCGCACACCCGTGTTGGAGAACGGGTTACGGCCGCCGAGCCGGTCGCGCACGATGTCCCGGAACGTGAAGGTCGCGAACCGCAGATGGGACTCCAGCGTGCGCTCCGGGATATGGGTGACGGCCAGGATGTCGTCGAGGTTGCGCTGCTGGAGCGCGGTGCGCTCCTCGGGAGGCGAGGCGTAGCCCGTGCACTCCTGAAGCCGCGAGCGCAGCCCCGCCGTCGTCATCGCCGAGTCGGCGCGCAGCCCCTGCCAGAGCGGGTACTGGGGCTCGGCCGGGCGGGGGTGGTTGTGGCAGTAGTACTGGTAGACGACGCGCAGGTCCACCCGGTAGTCGTAGCCTCGCGAACCGCCGCCCAGCACACCGCTGGTGAGCAGCGCGCCGTCATAGGGGCCGTTCTCGCGTCCGTACGTCTCGACGACCTTGGCGGCCACGTCCCCGCCCCAGGACTGGCCGTGCACATACGTCCGCTTCGGCTTGCCGAACCGCTCGACGAACAGCCGGCGCACGCTCTCGGTGTCCGCCGCGGCCATCCGCGTGCCGTAACCGCCGCGGCGGTACGACGAACCCGCCCACGCGTACCCCTCGTCGACCATCACCGACCAGCGGGCCAGATCGTCGACACTGCGCTGCGGGTCCGAGCCGGCGCCGAGGTCGGGGCCGCCGTGGGCGTGCACGACCAGGGAGCCGTTCCAGTGCTTGGGGACGGCGATCGCGTAGGCGGCGCCGTCGGCGTCCTGGCCAGTGAAACACGTCGCCTTCGCGCCCAGTTCGGCCGGGCAGGCCACGGCCGCCGGCGGCGCCGTGCCCGCCTGGGCGGGAGGGGCGCCGGTCAGCGCGGCCGCGACCGCGGTCAGGGAGGCGAGCACTCCGGTACGCCGGCGCCGGCTCGCTCCGCGGATCAGTGCGCGCGTTCTCGTCGTCTCCAAGACGCTGCTCCTCGTCCTCGTCGGCGCCGCGTCGCGCCGTCGGCGGCGATGCTAGGGAGGGGGACGGCCGGGAACCACGCCCTGATCGTTGTGTTCATAGTGTTCGGCGGCGGCCGGTGGCCGGTGGCCGGTGGCCGGTGGCCGCGGCGGGCGCACGAGCGGCCCCCTGCGGCTCCCTCCCGGCCCCCGGCCTCGTACGCTCACCCCATGTCCCCCCACGTCCTGATCCTCGGCGGCACCGCCGAGGCCCGCGAACTGGCCGCCGCGCTCGCGGCACGCCCCGGTGTGCGCGTCACCACCTCCCTCGCGGGGCGCGTGACCCGGCCGGGCGCACTGGCCGGGGACGTACGGGTCGGAGGCTTCGGCGGGGCGCGGGGACTGGCCGACTGGCTGCGAGAACAGCACGTGGACGCCCTCGTCGACGCCACGCACCCCTTCGCCGAAGGCATGACCGCGAACGCCGCGCAGGCCGCGGCGGCGAGCGGTGTGACCGCGGTCGTGCTGCGCCGCCCGGGCTGGCGGCCGGGCCCCGAGGACCGCTGGCACATGGTCCCGTCGCTCGCCGGGGCCGCGGACCTGCTGCCGCGCTTCGGCTCCCGCGCGTTCCTGACCACCGGCCGCCTGGGTCTCGCCGCCTTCGCGCACCTGACAGACCTGCACTTCGTCGTACGGTCGGTCGAGCCCCCCGAGCCGCCGATGCCCCCGCACACCGAAGTCCTGCTCGCCCGCGGGCCGTTCACGCTCGCCGACGAGACCACGCTCCTGCGCGAGTACCTGATCGACGTCCTGGTGACCAAGGACAGCGGGGGAGAGGCGACGGCCGCCAAGCTCACGGCCGCTCGCCGCCTCGGGCTGCCGGTCGTGCTGGTGCGCCGGCCGCCGCTGCCGGAAGGCGTGAACGCGGTGCCGGATGTGGCGGGGGTGTTGACCCGGCTGGGTCTCGACGCGCTTCAGTAGCCGCGGAGCGGCGCTTCGGTAGCCGCCGAGCCCGCCCTCACGCCGGGCCCCCTCCCGATCACTTCTCCGGGTGGCGGCGCAGCAGATACGTGTCCATGATCCAGCCCTTGCGCTCCCGCGCCTCGGCCCGCACCCGCTCGATCTCCGGCCCGGCCTCACCGATCGGCCCGGAGACGAGGATCTCGTCCGGGGTGCCGATGTACGCCCCCCAGTAGATGTCGATGTCCTCGCCGGCGTACTGCCGGAACGACTGGTGCGCGTCCAGCATCACCACGACATCGTCGACCCCCTCCGGGAAGCCCTCGGAGAGCCGCCGCCCGGTGGTGATCTGCACGGGCCGGGCGACGCGGTTCAGCCCCGTACGATGCCGCGCGACGAGCGCCGAGACGCTGCTGATGCCGGGCACGACGTCGTACTCGAAGTCGACGGCACCCCGCTCCCGCACCTCCTCGAGAATCCCGAGCGTGCTGTCGTACAGCGCCGGGTCCCCCCACACCAGGAACGCGCCGCTCTCGTCCACGCCCAGCTCCTCGGCGATGAGCCGCTCGTAGATGTCCGCGCGGGCAGTGCGCCAGTCCCCGACGGCGGGCGAGTAGGCCGCGCCCCCGGCCTTGCGGTCCCGCTCCGGATCCCGCGCCTCGACCACGCGGTACGACGCCGGGTCCGGTATGTGCGCATCGAGCATGTCCCGGCGGAGCTGCGTGAGGTCGTCCTTCACCTCACCTTTGTCGAGCAGGAAGAACACGTCCGTGCTCCGCAGCGCCCTGACCGCCTGCAGGGTCAGCTGGTCGGGGTCGCCAGCGCCGATACCGATGACATGAATCTTTCGCACACCCCGAGTCTGCCGTACGCCACCGACAGTGCCGGCCTACGGGGTCCGCCCGCGCAGCCGAGGGGCCCGGGCCCCGGCGTCGACGGCCTCGCCACCGCCCTCCACCTCGCCGGCCAGCTCCCGCGCCCAGCCGGCCACCCCCACCAGATCCATCCCGTACGGCCGCTGCCGCCCCGCCTCCGCGGCCCACTCCTCGACGGCCCCGGCACCGCGCCGCAGCAGCCGGACACCACCCGTGACGTTCCCGCGGGCGGCATGCGTGAGCCCCACGGCGATCTGCGCCAGGCCCCGCCACAGCGCCCGCTCCTCCTCCGGGCCCGACTTCCAGGCGTCCTCGAACACCTCGTGCGCATGGAAGGGCTTCCCGGCGTCCAGCAGCCGCTGCGCCTCGGCGACGGTCCGCTCCGGGGCCCGCACGACGCCCTCGGGCTGCCGCTCCACCCCGTCCGCGCCGTACGGCAGCGGCCGCCCGAGCCCGTCGCGGGGCCGCGCGTTGCGCGCCCGCCCCTCGCCGTCCCGGTCGCGCGCGGCCACCGGCCGTCCTGAGTCTCCTGCGGATGTGCTGCCCATGGCACCGATTGTCGCGCGCCCCCGCGGCCCGCTTCGAAAGCGGTCCCCGACGTGGGGTAAAGTACTGTCCGCGCGATCACGTGGTTCACCACGCGAAGCGCGCACCGGGACGTGGCGCAGCTTGGTAGCGCACTTGACTGGGGGTCAAGGGGTCGCAGGTTCAAATCCTGTCGTCCCGACCAGCTTCACGGCAGGTCGGAGGCCGTTCTCTCACATGATGGGAGGGCGGCCTTCTCGCGTTCCCGGCAGGGTGGGCCGCGTGGCCCCACCGGACGCAACCGGAGCCCGGCCTACCGCCGTTCCCGGCGCCGCCGCGCGGACCACCGCCACAGCCATACGGCGCCCACCACGAGCGATGTCGCGGTCAGCGCGATCCCCAGCACCGGCCAGTTGCTGCCGGCGATGCGCAGGTCGGTGGCGACGACGGTGACGACCATGGCGATCGGGACGAGCAGGGACAGCAGGGCGCGCCCGGTGCTCGCCAGTGTGCCCGGTTCGAGGCGCCGACGGGCGGGGACGGGGACGTCGGCGAAGTAGTGGCGCACGGCGCGGTCGGTGAGGCGGGTGGTGGCGCGGTCGTAGGAGACGGCCATGTACGGGAGCCACACCAGCGGGGCGACCAGGCCCGTCAGGAAGACCGCGCCCACCAGCAGCCAGCGGCCTGCCTGGACCGTCCACCGGGTCCGGTCGGCGGATCCGCTCGGGGTGAGCAGCCCGAGGAGGCGGGCCATGCGCCAGGTGATATCCCAGAGGGACGCCAGGCGGGGCCGGCGTCCGGGCGGGCGGGGGCGGTACGCGGTGAGGGCCGCCCGCGCGGTGGCCTCGTCCCCGTACACGCCCTGCACGACGAGGAGTTCGCAGGCCCGTTCCTTGTCCGCCGGATCGCGGCCGTCCAACGCGGCCAGTTCCAGGACGATACGGGCCTGACGCAGCAGGGCGGCGCAGAAGGCGACGGGAATGAGCAGCAGGAACGGCCCGCCGACGAAGGCCCCCTCGGCCGTGACGGCCCGATGACCCCGCCGGATCACCTGCGCGCGCGCCTCTTCCGGTCCGCCGCCCTCGGGCAGTGCGGCCACCGTGCGCCGGGCCGTCTCGCCCAGGTGCCGCACGGCGAACACAGCCAGCTGCTCGGGCAGCCCCCGCGGATCGGCGGCGACCTGCCGCAGGAGGGTGCCCTCCAGGGACGACACAGGGGTCAGTATCGCAGCGGCGGGCCATCTCCGCCCCGCACTGCCCGCGCCGGGAAAACGCTTGGACTCCGTACCCGCCGTCGCGGGACACTCCCTTCCTTGTCTGCCCGGATCGCCACGACCAGACAGGATCGGGATGGGTTTACCTGAATCGCGTGAGATTCCACCGCGCAGGGGCTCCGTGTTCCTCGCGCTTCGTTACTACGGACGGGAGTTGGCCCGGCTGCGGCTGCTGACGGTACCCGCGATGCTGCTGCCGGCGGTGGGCAACATCGGGATCAACTACGTCGCGCCGCTGGTCGTCGCCAAGCTCGTCGGCCGTATCGCCACGGGCGGCGGCAGCGGCGTCCGGTCCGCTCTGCCCTACGTCCTCGGCTTCGCCGGCATCCTGCTGCTGGCGGAGGTGCTGTGGCGGATCGGCCTGCACTGTCTGAACCGGCTGGACGCCCGTGGGGTCGAGCATCTGTACGTGATCGGGATGGACGAGCTGTTCGCCAAGGACGCCGCCTTCTTCCACGACAACTTCGCCGGGGCGCTGACCAAGCGGGTGCTGAGCTTCGCCTCCCGCTTCGAGGACTTCGCCGACACGCTGACGTTCAACGTGCTGGGCAGCGTCGTGCCGCTGGCGTTCGGGTCCGTGGTGCTGTGGCGCTACGAACCCCTGCTCGTCGTCGGTCTGTTGGCCATGATCGCGCTGACGGCGGTGTGCGTCGCGCCGCTCATCCGGCGCCGTCAGGCGCTCGTCGACCAGCGCGAGGAGGCCATCGCCCGGGTGTCGGGGCATGTCGCCGACAGCCTGATGAACATGGACACGGTGCGCGCGTTCGCCGCCGAGCCCATGGAGGCCGCCGAGCACCGGCGCCGTGTCGCCCACTCTTGCCGGCTCATGCTGAAGTCGTGGGACTACGGCAACCTGCGCATCGACACGCTGGTCGCGCCCATGTCCGTACTGACCAACGTGCTGGGTCTGCTGCTCGCGGTCGCGCTCAGCGGTGGCGGGCACGGCGTGGAGGCCGTGGTCGTCGCCTTCACGTACTACACCAACGCGACGAAGATCATGTTCGACTTCAACCAGATCTATCGCCGCCTGGAGAGCTCGATGACGGAGGCCGCGCAGTTCACCGAGCTGCTGCTGGCCGGGCCGACCGTGCTCGACCCGGCGGAGCCGGAGCCGCTGCTGCCGGGGCCCGCCGACGTCCGATTCGAGCGCGTGACCTTCGCCCACGGGGGAGGGGACCCGCTCTTCGAGGACCTCGAGCTGGCCGTGCCCAGCGGGACGAAGATCGGCCTCGTCGGCCGGTCCGGGGGCGGCAAGACCACACTGACCCGGCTGCTGCTGCGGATGACGGACGTCCAGGGCGGCCGGATCCTGATCGGCGGCCAGGACATCAGCACACTGTGCCAGGCCGACCTGCGCGGCCTGATCGCCTACGTGCCGCAGGACCCGGCGATGTTCCACCGCACCCTGCGCGACAACATCGCCTTCGCCCGGCCGGACGCCTCGGACGCGGAGATCCGCCGCGCGGCCGAGGCGGCGCACGTCACGGAGTTCGCCGACGCGCTGCCGGAGGGCTTCGACACGATGGTCGGCGAGCGGGGCATCAAGCTCTCCGGCGGCCAGCGCCAGCGGGTCGCCCTGGCCCGGGCGATCCTGCGCGACGCACCGGTCCTGCTGCTCGACGAGGCGACCAGCGCCCTGGACTCGGAGAGCGAGATCCTCGTCCAGGCGGCGCTGTGGCGGCTCATGGAGGGGCGCACGGCGCTGGTGGTGGCGCACCGGCTGAGCACGGTCGCCACCATGGACCGGCTCGTGGTCATGGACCGCGGACGGATCGTGGAGCAGGGCAGCCACCAGGAGCTGCTCACGGCCGACGGCGCGTACGCGAAGCTGTGGCAGCACCAGTCGGGCGGCTTCCTCGCCGAGAGCCCGGTGACGGACCGCCCCGTGGGCGAACATCCCGCGGGCGCGGACCTGCACTGAGCCCGCGCCCCTGAGCCCGCGCCGGAACGGAGTTCCCGGACGCCCACCTGGGCGAACAACCTGACCGGCCGTTTCGGCGCGAGGCGCGGGGAAACCCGTCGACCTGATGAGGAACCGCAAGAGAAGTCGCGAGCGATGAGATGGCTCGAGCGGGCTGACGGCTTCCAGAGGCGTCACCGCTGGGTGGGTCTGCCCCTCGCCGTCGTGTACAAGTTCTACGACGACCAGGCGCTGTACCTCGCCGCGCTCCTCACCTACTACGGCTTCCTCTCGCTCTTCCCCCTGCTCCTGATCCTCGTCGCCGTCCTGAGCACCTTCCTGAGCGGCGATCCCGCGCTGCGGCAACGGGTCCTGGACTCGGCGCTGGGCGAGTTCCCGGTCATCGGCGACCAGCTCGGGGCGAACATCCACTCGTTCCACGGCAACGGGGCCGCACTCGCCGTGGGCATCGTGGGCAGCCTCTACGGCTCGCTCGGGGTCGCCCAGGCCGCGCAGTACGCCCTCAACAAGATCTGGGCGGTCCCTCGGCACGCGCGCCCGGATCCGTTCCGGTCGCGGCTGAAGGCCCTGCTGTTCCTGCTGGTCCTGGCCCTCGGGCTGGGTGCGTTCACTCTGCTGTCGGTGGCGTCCTCACAGACCTTCCTGTTCGGCACACGGCTGAGAGGAGGCACCTGGATCGCCGCCACCGCGGGCTCCGTGTGCCTCAACGCCCTTCTGCTGCTCATGAGTTACAAGCTGCTCACGCACCGGGCACTGCCCCTGCGCCGGCTGGCCGCGGTCGCGCTGGGCGGAGCCTTCGCGTGGCAGGCGCTCCAGTGGGTCGGCACCTACTACGTCAGCCACGTCCTGCGCGGGGCCACCGCCACCTACGGCATGTTCGGCATCGTCCTGGGCCTGATCGCCTGGCTCTACGTCGGGGCCCTGATCTTCATCACGGCGGCCGAGGTGGGAGCCGTACGGGCCATGCGCCTGTGGCCCCGCAGCCTGCTGACGCCGTTCACCGACCGGGTCACACTGACCCCGGCGGACCGCCGCGCCTACCGGTCGTACGCCGCCACCGAGGCATTCAAGGGGTTCCAGAAGGTCCGGGTGCGCTTCGACCCGCCACCGAATCCCCGGCACGACGAAACGCCGGACGACTCCTCCTGAAGCGGGGGCGGACGTCTCGAGGCGCGCGGCAGGGCGGTCGCGTTCTACGGCCGCCTCGCCGCGACCTCGAACTCCAGCGTCACCTTCCTGCCGACCACGCCCCGGCCCCAGCTGATCCCCCACTCCGTACGGTCGATCGTCGCCCGGCCGGTGAAAGCCACGTGGGAGGCGCCCCGTGGATCGCTCTCGGCGCCGGTCAGCCGGAGTCGCACGGTGACGGGCCTGGTCACGCCGCGGACGGTCAGGTCGCCGGTGACCTCGAAGTCGTTCTCGGTGACGCGCCGCACGCCGGTCGAGGCGAAGGTGATCGCCGGGTGGTCGTCCGCCGCGAGGAAGTCGCCGCTGCGCAGGTGGTCGTCGCGCCTGCGGTTGTGGGTCCGGATGCTTCGTGCCCGGATCGTGAGCCGCGCGCCCGACTTCGACGGGTCGTCGCCGTCCAGGTGCGCGCTGCCCTCGAAGTCGTCGAAGTGGCCGCGCACCTTGGCGAGCAGCATGGCCCGGCCGGCGAAGGCGAGCCGCGTGCGGCTGGTGTCGAGGACGTAGTCGCCGGTCAGCTCGGTGCCGGCGTGGATCGTGGTCGTCATGGCCGTTACGACGGGACAGCGTCCCGGAATGTGAGGCGAGGTAGGTGGAGAATGCGGCTCACATTTCACCGCGCTGCGTCGTCGAACCTGTGAGGACCGATCCGACCGAGGGAGCCGTAGCACCATGACCAGCCAGTCCGAGCCGGAAGACGTCCCGCCCGACCCGAGTGTGCGCGCGGTCATGAGTGAGCGCCGGCATCTGATCAATCTCGCGTACCGGCTGCTCGGTTCGCTCGCGGACGCCGAGGACGTGGTGCAGGAGACCTACGCCCGCTGGTACGCCATGTCCGCGCGGCAGCAGCAGGCCGTCGCGTCGCCCGGCGCCTGGCTGACGAAGGTCGCCGGCCGGATCTGCCTCGACCTGCTGCGCTCGGCGCGGGTCCGGCGCGAGAGCTACGTCGGCGAGTGGATTCCGGAGCCGCTGCCGGGCCGTACCGAGTGGATCACCGGGTGGTCGGGCGGCACCGGCACGGACCCCGCCGACCGGGTCACCCTTGACGAGTCGCTCAGCATGGCCTTCCTCGTCGTGCTCGAGTCGATGACCCCGGCGCAGCGGGTCGCGTTCATCCTGCACGACGTCTTCCGCTACCCGTTCGCCGACGTCGCCGAGATCGTCGGCCGGACACCCGCGGCCTGCCGCCAGCTGGCCACCTCGGCCCGGCGCCGGATCAGCGACTCGCAGACGCCGGCGACCCCGGCAGCCGCGCGCCCGGACGTCGTCAGGGCCTTCAAGGAGGCGTGGGAGGCCAAGGACATCGACGCCCTCATCGGCGTCCTCGACCCCGACGCCACGGCGATCGGCGACGGCGGCGGTCTCGTCAGCGCCGAGCTCCACCCGGTCCACGGCAGCGGTCGCATCGCCCGCCGTATGGTCGAACTCATGGACCGAGCACCGGACTTGACGCTCCTGGAGCGCACGGTCAACGGACAGCCCTGCCTGGTCGCGCAGCAGGGCGACGCGATCGTGGTCGTGATCGCGTTCGGCCTCGCGGGCGACCGGATCAGGCGCATCTGGGCGGTGCGCAATCCCGAGAAGCTCCGGCCCTGGACGACGACCTGACGTGTTCCGGCCGCCCGTCAGCCGCCGCCGTCGAGGTCGTCGCGCCGCCGCAGCACCCGGAGTTCATGCCCGTCGAGCCGCATCTCGTACAGCTTTCCCCGTGCGTCGGCGAAGGGGCGGTGCAGGATCATCATCAGCCGGCCGTCGAAGGTGTGGAACAGCATGCCGTGCCCGCTGTCCTCGCGGACCAGCGGCCGCTGCTGCCGCCAGGGCCCGGCGAGCTCACCGGACTCGGAGACCGCGTAGGTCTGCACATAGCCCCCGCTGATCGTGCCGTCCTGACCCGCGACGTTCTTCTCGTACGTCGACCACAGCATGAGCAGCGCCCCGTCCGGGGCGCGGTGCAGCTGGGGGCCGTCGGTGATGTACGGCGCGAGCTGGTGCGGGACACCGGCCGGGATCTGCTCGCCGAGCCAGGAGGCGTCCGAGGCCTTGAAGAGGAAGACGGGGTCGCCGATCGTCGAGGTCAGGTCCGGGGCGAGCCGGATCGCCTCCATGGTTCCGTCGATCGTCTGAAGCCACTCGTGCGCGTACACCATCCACGGCTGCCCGGACGGATCGACGTACAGCGTGCCGTCGAGCGTCATCAGATGCGCGGGCGGGGTCGGGCGCGAGGGATCGACGACGGTGAAGGGGCCCAGCAGCGAGTCGGACACGGCGGTGACCGTGCCGCGCATGTGGTTGCTCAGCCGGAACGGCGTGCCGTAACGGCTGGACGGCGGCACCGGCAGCGGTCTGTCCTCGTTGTGCAGCGTGGTGAACAGGTAGTACCGGCCGGCCAGTTGATGCACCTCCGGTGCCCAACCGCCGTCGCTCGCCCAGAGCTCCGGCTGGTCGGCCGTCCGGAAGACCACGACGGGGTGCAGCCAGTCACGCAGGTCCCGGCTGCGGTAGACCATCGTGCCGGTGCCCTCCACACCCGACACGGAAGGGTCGTTGGAGGTGAAGAGGTGGTACGTACGGCTGCCGGCGTCGGCGACCACGAACGGGTCGTGCAGCGGCATGTCCGGCAGCCGCATCACCGGCTGACCAGCAGCTGGAAGTCGAACGCGTACCGCGACGCCCGGTAGATGTGCGTCCCGAACTCGACCGGGCGGCCCGTGTCGTCGAACGCCGTGCGCTGCATGGTGAGCAGGGCGGCGCCCTCCTTCTCGTCGAGGCGGCCCGCCTCGTCGGCGGTGGCGGAGCGGGCGCCGATGGTCTGGCGGGCGCTGTGCAGGGTGATGCCGGCACCGCGCATCATCCGGTACAGGCCCGTGGACCGGAGGCGGTCGGTGTCCAGGTCCAGCAGGGTCGCGGGCAGGTAGTTGCAGAGCAGGGCGACCGGCTGGCCATGGGTCAGGCGCAGCCGTTCCAGGACGATCACCTCGCCGCCCTCCGCGATGCCGAGCGCGGCCGCGACGTCCGGGGACGCCGGGACGCGCTCGTTGCGGACGACCTGCGTGGTGGGGCCCTGTCCGGCCGCCTCCAAGTCGTCGTAGAGGCTGCTGAGTTCGAGGGGACGCTTGACCTGGCTGTGCACCACCTGCGTGCCGACGCCGCGGCGCCGTACCAGCAGGCCCTTGTCGACCAGGGACTGGATGGCCTGGCGGACGGTCGGCCGGGACAGGCCGAGCCGGGTGGAGAGGTCGATCTCGTTGCCCAGGAGGTTTCCCGGGGCGAGGGCCCCGTGTTCGATGGCCGCCTCCAGCTGCTGTGCGAGCTGGTAGTACAGCGGCACCGGACTGGCCCGGTCCAGGGCGAAGTCCAGCGAGTCGAGTGCGGCCGTCGCGGCACGTGCGGTGGCGCCGGTCCTCGCCATGGCGTCCCTCCCTCGGATGAATTGAGGCGGCGTCAGGAGTGGCTGGGGAAGCCGAGGTTGATCCCCGCGTCGGCCGGGTCCGGCCAGCGCGTGGTGATCACCTTGCCCTGGGTGTAGAAGGCCACGCCGTCGTTGCCGTAGATGTGCAGATCGCCGAAGAGGGAGTCCTTCCAGCCGCCGAAGGAGTGGTAGCCGACGGGCACCGGGATCGGCACGTTCACGCCGACCATGCCCGCCTTCACCTCCAGCTGGAAGCGGCGGGCGGCGCCGCCGTCCCGGGTGAAGATCGCGGTGCCGTTGCCCCAGCGGGAGTCGTTGATCAGCTCGATGGCCTCGTCGTACGTCTCCGCGCGCACCACGACCAGCACCGGGCCGAAGATCTCGTCCCGGTACGCGTCCGCAGTCAGCGGCACCTTGTCCAGGAGCGATACGCCGAGGAAGAAGCCGTCCTCGTGGCCCTGGACCGCGTAACCGGTGCCGTCCACGACCACCTCGGCGCCCTGAGCGGCGGCCGAGGACACGTACGAGGCCACCTTGTCCCGGTGCTCGCGGGTGATCAGCGGGCCCATCTCGGAGGCCGGGTCGTCGCCGGGGCCGATGCGCAGGCTCTTCGCCCGTTCGGCGATCTTGCCGACCAGTTCGTCGCCGGTGTCACCGACCGCGACGACGACGGACACGGCCATGCAGCGCTCGCCCGCGGAGCCGTACGCGGCGTTGATCGCCTGGTCGGCGGCGAAGTCGAGGTCGGCGTCGGGCAGGACCAGCATGTGGTTCTTGGCGCCGCCGAGGGCCTGCACGCGCTTGCCGTGCTCGACCGCCTTGAGCTGGATGTACTTGGCGATCGGCGTCGAGCCGACGAAGGAGACGGCCTCGACGTCCGGGTGCTCCAGGAGCCGGTCCACGGCGACCTTGTCGCCCTGCACGACGTTCAGCACGCCGTCGGGCAGGCCGGCCTCGGCGGCCAGTTCGGCCAGCCGGAAGGAGGCCGAGGGGTCCTTCTCGCTCGGCTTGAGCACGAAGGTGTTGCCGCACGCGATGGCGAGGGGGAACATCCACATCGGCACCATGGCGGGGAAGTTGAACGGCGTGATGCCCGCGACCACGCCCAGCGGCTGGCGGATCGAGGCCACGTCGACGCGGGTGGAGACCTGCGTCGACAGCTCGCCCTTCAGCTGCACGCTGATCCCACAGGCGAGTTCGACGATCTCCATACCGCGCGCGACCTCGCCGAGCGCGTCGGAGTGCACCTTGCCGTGCTCGGCGGTGATCAGCGCGGCGATCTCGTCGCGGTGGGCGTCCAGCAGTTCGCGGTACTTGAACAGGATCGCGGTGCGCCGTGCGATCGAGGAGGCGCCCCAGGTCTCGAAGGCGGCCTTGGCGGAGGCGACGGCGGCGTCCACCTCGTCGACGCTCGCGAACGCGACCTGCTTCTCCTGCGCGCCGGTGGCCGGGTCGTAGACGGCGCCGTGGCGGCCGGAGGCGGACTCGACGGGCTTGCCGCCGATCCAGTGGGTGATGGTCTTCATGGTGCAAGGGCCTTTCAGGTACCGGGAGTTCAGAGGTGACGGCGCCGGTCGGCGGTGTGGCGGTCGTACTCCTCGCGGGCCTGGACGGCGGCCTCGCGGGAGGCGGTCTCGGCGACGGGCACGTCCCACCAGGCCTCGGCCCCGGGAGCGGCCGGGCCGGCGGTGTCGGTCTCGACGTAGACGCAGGTGGGGCGGTCGGAGGCGCGGGCGGTGGCGAGCGCCTCGCGCAGTTCGCGGATCGTCTTGGCGCGCAGGACGTCCATGCCGAGGCTGCCCGCGTTGGCCGCGAGGTCGACGGGGAGCGGGGCGCCGGAGAAGGTGCCGTCGGCGGCGCGGTAGCGGTAGGCGGTGCCGAAGCGTTCGCCGCCGACCGTCTCGGACAGGCCGCCGATGGAGGCGTAGCCGTGGTTCTGCAGCAGGACCAGGTTGACCGGCAGGCCCTCCTGGACGGCCGTGACGATCTCCGTCGGCATCATCAGGTAGGTGCCGTCGCCGGCCAGCGCCCACACCGGGGTGCCGGGCGCGGCCTGCTGGACGCCGATCGAGGCCGGGATCTCGTAGCCCATGCAGGAGTAGCCGTACTCCAGGTGGTACTGGCGCCTGCCGCGCGCCCGCCAGAGCTTGTGCAGGTCGCCGGGGAGCGAGCCGGCCGCGTTGATCACCACGTCGTCGTCGCCGACGACCGCGTCCAGCGCGCCGAGCACCTGCGTCTGGGTCGGCGCGTTGCTGTCGTCCTCGGCGGAGTAGGCGGCCTCGACGACCTGCTCCCAACTCGCCTTGCCGGCGCGGTACTCGGCCTCGTACTCGATGCCGACACGGTGGTCGGCCAGCCCCTCCAGCAGCGCGGTCAGGCCCGCCCGGGCGTCGCAGACGAGGGTGCGCGCCGCCAGCTTGTGGGCGTCGAACGCGGCGATGTTGAGGTTGACGAACCGCACGTCCGGGTTCTGGAAGAGGGTGTGCGAGGCGGTGGTGAAGTCCGTGTAGCGGGTGCCGACGCCGATGACGAGGTCGGCGGAGCGCGCGATGCCGTCGCTGACCGCGGTGCCGGTGTGGCCGATGCCGCCGAGGTCGGCGGGGTGGTCGTGGCGCAGCGCGCCCTTGCCCGCCTGGGTGGAGGCGACCGGGATGCCGGTGGCGTCCACCAGGGCCTTCAGCGCCTCCTCGGCCCGGCTGTGGTGGACGCCGCCGCCCGCGACGATCAGCGGGCGCTCGGCGGCCCGGATGGCCCGCAGCGCCTCGGCCAGCTCGACCGGGTCGGGCGCGGGACGCCGTACGTGCCACACGCGCTCGGCGAAGAACTCCTCCGGCCAGTCGTACGCCTCGGCCTGCACGTCCTGGGGGAGGGCCAGGGTGACCGCGCCGGTCTCGACGGGGTCGGCGAGGACCCGCATGGCGTTCAGGGCCGTCGGGATCAGGGCCTCGGGGCGGGTGACGCGGTCGAAGTAGCGGGAGACCGGCCGCAGGGTGTCGTTGACCGAGACGTCCGCCTCGGTGGGGTGCTCCAGCTGCTGCAGCAGCGGGTCGGCCGTGCGGGTGGCGAAGTAGTCGCCGGGCAGGAGCAGCACCGGGATGCGGTTGATGGTGGCGAGGGCGGCGCCGGTGACCAGGTTGGTGGCGCCGGGGCCGATGGAGGTGGTGACCGCCTGCGCGGAGAGGCGGTCGAGCTGGCGGGCGTGGCCGACGGCCGCGTGCACCATGGCCTGCTCGTTGCGGCCCTGGTGGAACGGCATCGCCTGCTCGCCGGCCTCCAGCAGGGCCTGGCCGATCCCGGCGACGTTGCCGTGGCCGAAGATGCCCCAGGTGCCCGCGATCAGCCGGTGGCGTACGCCGTCGCGCTCGGTGTACTGGACGGACAGGAACCGCACCAGGGCCTGGGCGACGGTCAGGCGGCGGGTGGGTGTGCTCATCAGGACTGCTCCGGTGCCGTGTAGAGGGGGAGACGGGGGTCGACGGGCTGCTCGGGCCAGGTGCCGCGGACCCAGGCGTGGTCCGGGTGGTCGCAGATCAGCCAGGCGCGCTCGGGCTCGGGGCCCGCCATGACGTTGAGGTAGTACATGTGGTGGCCGGGCACCGCCATGGACGGTCCGTGCCAGCCGTCGGGGATCAGCACGACGTCGCCGCCGCGCACCTCGGCCAGGACGTCGGTGTTGCGGCCGTGCCCGGAGGGGGAGACGCGCTGGTAGCCGAGACCGGGGGTGCCGTCGTGGTCGGCGAACTCGAAGTAGTAGACCTCTTCGAGGACGGATTCCTCGCCGGGCCGGTGCTCGTCGTGCTTGTGCGGCGGGAAGGACGACCAGTTGCCGCCCGGGGTGATGACCTCGACCGCGATGAGCTTGTCGCACTCGAAGACGCCGGCCGCGCCGAAGTTGTTGACCTGCCGGGAGGAGTTGCCGGTGCCGCGCAGCTCCACCGGCACGGACGAGGCCGGGCCGTAGCGGGCGGGCAGCCGGCGGGTGCAGCGGGCCCCGGTGAACGCGAACCGTCCCCCGCCGCCGGACGTGATCGTCGTACGGGCGTCCCTGGGCACGTAGGCGAAGTCGGTGACGCCGCTGAAGACGCTCTCGCGGCCGGTGAGTTCGAAGGTGTCATGGCCGAAGTCGTCGGCGGCCGCGACCGTGCAGCCGCCGCTCAGCGGCAGCACGATCCACTCGCTGTCGCCGGTGTCGAAGGTGTGTGTGCCGCCCGGCGGCAGCTCCAGGACGCGCAGGCTCGAGTAGCCCCAGCCGGCCTTCTCGGGCGAGACGTCCACGACGTACGGGCCGCCGAGGGCCTTGCCTGCGGGAAGGTGATACGTCATTGCGTTCCTCCGTGTCACAACGCCAGGTCACAACAGGCCGACGGCCGTGTCCACCGCTGCCTCCACACTGCCCTCGGCCGGGTAGAGCAGCGAGCGGCCCACGACCAGGCCCTGCACGGCCGGCAGCGCGAGGGCCTTGCGCCACCGCTCGTACGCACCGGCTTGATCCTCTGCGGAGTCCCCCACGTCGCCGCCGAGCAGCACGGCCGGAAGTGTGGAGGTCTCCAGGACCTCGCGCATGTCGTCCGCGTCGTCGGTGACGGGCAGCTTCAGCCAGGTGTAGGCCGAGGTGCCGCCCAGGCCCGAGGCGATGGCGACGGACCTGGTGACCGCCTCGGCGGACAGGTCGTTGACGACCTTCCCCGCGGCCCGGCGGGAGATGAACGGCTCGATGAACAGGGGGAGGCGGCGGGCCGCCATGTCGTCGACCGCACGGGCGGCCGACTCCAGGGTGCGCAGCGAGCCCGGGTCGTCGTAGTCGATGCGCAGCAGCAGCTTGCCCGCGTCGAAGCGCATGCGCTCGATGTCGGTGGGGCGGTGGCCGGTGAAGCGGTCGTCGAGCTCGAAGCTCGCGCCCTGGAGGCCGCCGCGGTTCAGCGAGCCCATGACGACCTTGTCCTCCAGCGCGCCGAGCAGGAGCAGGTCCTCCAGGATGTCGGCGGTGGCCAGCACCCCGTCCACGCCCGGCCGGGACAGCGCGAGGCACAGGCGCTCCAGCAGGCCGGCGCGGTCGGCCATGGCGAGCCGGCGGTCGCCGACGCCGAGCGCGCCGCGGGCCGGGTGGTCGGCGGCCACGATCATCAGCCGGCCGGAGTCGCCGACGAGCGGGCGGCGGGTGCGCCGGGCGGCCGCTTCGGCGACGGCCTCGGGATGCCGGGCCCTGACCGGGACGAGGTCGGGGATGCTGAGGGTCAACAGGGGGCTCCGTTTCAGGCGGCTTCAGGCGGCGGCGCGCGCGAGGAGGTCCTCGACCTCGGCCTCGGTGGGCATCGCGGAGGAACAGGCGAGTCGGGAGGCGACCAGGGCGCCGGCCGCGTTGGCGTGCCGCATGATGTCGGCCGGCTCCCGGCCGGACAGCAGGCCGTGCACGAGCGAGCCGCCGAAGGCGTCGCCGGCGCCGAGGCCGTTGGCCACCTCCACCGGCACCGGCGGGACCTCGGCGGTGGTGCCGTCGCGGTGCACCGCGAGCACGCCCTTGGGGCCCTGCTTGACCACCGCCAGCTCCACGCCCGCCGCCAGCAGCGCCTCGGCGCACGCCCGCGGCTCACGGAGACCGGTGGCCACCTCGCACTCGTCGAGGTTGCCGACGGCGACCGTGGAGTGCCGCAGCGCTTCCTCGTAGTAGGGGCGGGCCTCCGCGGGGTCCTGCCAGGCCGAGGCACTCCAGAGCTCGGGCCGCCAGTCGAGGTCGAAGACCGTGATGCCGGCCCTGTCGCGCGCCTTGAGGGCGGCGAACGTGGCCGAGCGGCTGGGCTCCTCGCTCAGCCCGGTGCCGGTGATCCAGAAGACCCGGGTCGCCCGAATGGCGAAGAAGTCCAGCTCCTCGGTGTGTATCTCCAGGTCAGGCGCCTTAGGCTGCCGGTAGAAATACAGAGGGAAGTCGTCCGGCGGAAAGATCTCGCAGAAGGTCACCGGCGTCGGACGGGCGGCGACGGGCGTGACCCAGCGGTCGTCGACGCCGAACTCCTTCAGCGCCTGGTGCAAGTAGGTGCCGAAGGGGTCGTCGCCGGTGCGGGTGATCACCGCCGCGGACCGGCCGAGCCGGGCCGCGGCGACCGCCACGTTTGCGGCCGAGCCACCCAGAAACTTGCCGAAGGTGTCGACCTGGGCCAGGGGCACCCCCGACTGGAGGGGGTAGAGATCTACTCCGATACGGCCCATCGTGATCAGGTCGAAGGGCTGGGCTGACTCGGTCATGCGCGACGCTCCTCGCACCGGATCGGGGACGCGGGACCCGGAGGGGCCGCCGCATCCCAGGTGTAGGCCGCGGAGGGTGGCGCTGTCAATAGTTTGTACTTACATTCGGACCTGACGGTGAAATGATGTCTTAACAAAGTATTGACAGCGGGCGCAGCCAGCGGTTTGATCCCGTCCCAGGCCGACCGCCGCGTTTGCGGCACACGTCCCGGGCATGCCAAGATCCCGGGTTCGGATCTTCGTGATCCCCTTCTCCTTTCCCCCGCAACGCACAGTGAGGTGCCAGGAAAGATGGACCGCGTTTCTCATTCCCGCTCCCGCAGACTCGTCCCCGTCGTCGCGGTGGCCGCGGCTGCAGCCCTGACCCTCGCCGGCTGTTCCAGCAGCTCCGGGGGCAAGAAGTCCGAGGAGGGCGGGGGCAACGCCTCTGCGGGCAAGGCCACCACGCCCCGGATGACCGTCGCGCTGGTCACGCACCAGTCGCCCGGCGACACCTTCTGGGACATCGTCCGCAAGGGCGCCGAGGCCGCCGCGGCCAAGGACAACATCAAGCTGATCTACTCGGCCGACCCGAACGCGGGCACCCAGTCCAACCTGGTGCAGAACGCGATCGACCAGAAGGTCGACGGCATCGCGGTCACCCTCGCCAAGCCCGACGCGCTCAAGGGCGTCATCGGCAAGGCGAAGTCGGCGAACATACCCGTCGTGGGCCTCAACTCCGGCGTCAGCGACTGGAAGAAGCTCGGCCTGATGTCGTTCTTCGGCCAGGACGAGAGCGTCGCGGGCGAGGCGTTCGGCAAGAAGCTCAACGAGGTCGGCGCGAAGCACGTGGTCTGCGTCGTCCAGGAGCAGGGCAACATCGGCCTGACGCAGCGCTGCGACGGCCTGAAGAAGACCTTCTCCGGCAAGAGCGAAGTACTCAACGTCAACGGCACCGACATGCCGTCCGTGAAGTCGACGATCACCGCCAAGCTCAAGCAGGACTCCTCCATCGACTACGTCGCCACGCTCGGCGCGCCCTTCGCGCTCACGGCGGTGCAGTCGGCGTCGGACGCGGGCAGCAAGGCAAAGATCGCGACCTTCGACCTCAACAAGGACCTCACCAGCGCCATCAGCAAGGGCACGATCCAGTTCGCGGTGGACCAGCAGCCGTACCTGCAGGGCTACCTCGCGATCGACTCGCTGTGGCTCTACAAGAACAACGGCAACTACATGGGCGGCGGGGAGGCGCCGGTGCTGACCGGTCCCGCGTTCGTCGACAAGTCCAACGTCGCGGCCGTCTCCCAGTTCGCCGCGAAGGGCACCCGGTGACGAGTATGACCCAACACGCTGAGCCGGCGGTGACCACACCGCCGGCCTCCGGCCCCAAACAGGCCGACGGACGCACGGGCCAACGATCGCTGCTGGTCAAGACGTTGGCCCGGCCCGAGGTCGGCGTCTTCCTCGGCGCCATCGCGGTCTACGTCTTCTTCCTGATCGCGGCGCCCCCGGTGCGGGATGCCAGCGCGATGGCGAACATCCTGTACCAGTCCTCCACCCTCGGCATCGTGACCATCCCGGTGGCGCTGCTGATGATCGGCGGCGAGTTCGACCTGTCCGCCGGTGTCGGAGTGATCACCTCGGCGCTGACCGCGAGCATGCTGGCCTACCAGCTCACCATGAACGTGTGGGTGGGCGTCGTCGCCGCCCTCGCCGTGTCCCTCGCGATCGGCTTCTTCAACGGCTGGATGGTCGTCAAGACCGGCCTGCCCAGCTTCCTGGTCACCCTGGGCACCTTCCTGATCCTCCAGGGCGTCAACCTCGCGGTGACCAAACTGGTCACCGGCAACGTCGCCACCGACGACATCAGCAACATGGACGGCTTCGACCAGGCCAGGAAGGTCTTCGCGTCGTCCTTCGGCATCGGCGGCGTCCAGGTGAAGATCACCGTGTTCTGG
This sequence comes from Streptomyces sp. NPDC050534, assembly GCF_044457745.1. Taxonomy (NCBI): domain Bacteria; kingdom Bacillati; phylum Actinomycetota; class Actinomycetes; order Kitasatosporales; family Streptomycetaceae; genus Streptomyces; species Streptomyces sp. NPDC050534. The sequence continues at coordinate 530,920 of NZ_JBITHF010000005.1, read as the reverse complement.
TGGCTGCTGTTCGCGGTCATCGCCACGTGGCTGCTGACGCGCACGAGGTACGGCAACTGGATCTTCGCGGTCGGCGGCAACAAGGACAGCGCCCGTGCCGTCGGTGTCCCGGTGGCCTTCACGAAGATCTCCCTGTTCATGCTGGTCGGCTTCGGCGCCTGGTTCGTCGGCATGCACCAGCTGTTCTCCTTCAACACCGTGCAGTCCGGCGAGGGCGTCGGCATCGAGCTGATCTACATCTCCGGTGCGGTGATCGGCGGCTGCCTCCTGACCGGCGGCTACGGCACCGCGATCGGCCCCGTCTTCGGCGCCTTCATGTTCGGCATGGTCCAGCAGGGCATCGTCTACGCCGGCTGGAACCCCGACTGGTTCAAGGCATTCCTCGGCGTCATGCTCCTCGGCGCCGTCCTGATCAATCTGTGGGTCCAGCGCACCATGACCCGGAGGTGACCCGATGAGTGACAAGAACACCGAAACCCACGGCGCGATCATCGCGGACACCGAGCCGGAGAACGGCGACGTGGTCGTCGAGCTGCGCAACGCGGGCAAGTCCTACGGCAACATCCGCGCCCTGCACGGGGTGAGCCTCAAGGTCCGCCCCAGCCAGGTCACCTGCGTGCTGGGCGACAACGGCGCCGGCAAGTCCACCCTCATCAAGATCATCTCCGGGCTGCACCAGCACACCGAGGGCGAGTTCCTCGTCGACGGCGCCCCGGTGCGCTTCTCCACTCCGCGCGAGGCCCTCGACCGCGGCATCGCCACCGTCTACCAGGACCTGGCGACCGTCCCGCTGATGCCGGTGTGGCGCAACTTCTTCCTCGGTTCCGAGATGACCAAGGGCCCCTGGCCGGTGCGTCGCCTCGACATCGAGAAGATGAAGCAGACCGCCGACCACGAGCTGCGCGCGATGGGCATCGTCCTGGACGACCTGGAACAGCCCATCGGCACCCTCTCCGGCGGCCAGCGCCAGTGCGTGGCCATCGCCCGCGCCGTCTACTTCGGCGCCCGGGTCCTGATCCTGGACGAGCCGACCGCCGCGCTCGGCGTCAAGCAGTCCGGCGTGGTGCTCAAGTACATCGCCGCCGCCCGCGACCGCGGCCTGGGCGTCATCTTCATCACCCACAACCCGCACCACGCCTACATGGTCGGCGACCACTTCAGCGTGCTGCGCCTGGGCACCATGGAACTGTCCGCCTCACGCAGCGAGGTCAGCCTGGAAGAACTCACCAACCACATGGCCGGAGGCGCCGAACTCGCCGCCCTCAAACACGAGTTGTCTCAGGTCAGCGGCGTCGACGTGGAGGAGCTCCCGGAGCGGGAAGACCTCACCGCACCCCTCGCGGCGGGCCCGGAAGGCACGTCCTGACATGGCGGCCGCCCTGGACCGCATCCGGGTCGGCTCGGCCCCCGACTCGTGGGGCGTGTGGTTCGCCGAGGACCCGCAGCAGGTGCCCTGGGAACGCTTCCTGGACGAGGTCGCGGAGGCCGGGTACGCCTGGATCGAGCTGGGCCCGTACGGCTATCTGCCGACGGACCCGGCCCGGCTCACCGACGAGACCGCCCGGCGCGGGCTGAAGGTCTCGGCTGGCACCGTCTTCACCGGCCTGCACCGCGGCCCGGCCGTCTGGGACGCCACGTGGCGGCACGTCAGCCAGGTCGCCGCGCTCACCCAGGCGATGGGCGCGCGGCACCTGGTGGTGATCCCCTCCTTCTGGCGGGACGACAGGACCGCCGAGATCCTGGAGCCGCCCGAGCTGACCGGCGAGCAGTGGGCCCACCTGACCAAGGGCATGGAGCGCCTCGGCCACGAGGTGACGGAGACCTACGGCCTCGAGCTCGTCGTGCACCCGCACGCCGACACCCACATCGACACCGAGGACCACGTCGAGCGCTTCCTCGACTCCACCGACACCGACCTCGTCAACCTCTGCCTGGACACCGGCCATTACGCCTACTGCGGCGGCGACAGCGTCAAGCTGATCGAGACCTACGGCGAGCGCATCGGCTATCTGCACCTCAAGCAGGTCGACCCGGAGATCCTGGCCGACGTACGGGCCGAGGGCACGCCGTTCGGGCCGGCCGTGGCGCAGGGCGTGATGTGTGAACCGCCCGCCGGAGTACCGGAGTTGGGGCCCGTCCTGGAGGCGGCACAGAGGCTGAACGTCGAGCTGTTCGCGATCGTCGAGCAGGACATGTACCCCTGCGAGCCGGACGCGCCGCTGCCCATCGCGGCGCGCACCAGAAAGTTCCTCAGGTCCTGCGGCGCCTGACCGCCCGACCGTCCCAAGGGGGTCACCATGGCTCGGCCCGAGACGCTGCAAGTCGCCGTCGTCGGCGCGGGAAAGATGGGCGCCGACCACGTCCGCCGTATCCAGGAGGTCATCAGCGGGGCCCGGGTGACCGCCGTCGTCGACGTCGACGCGGAACGGGCGAAGGCCGTCGCCTCCCGTGTCGACGGCTGCACCGCCTACACCGATCCGGCCGCGGCGATGGCGGCGCACGACGTCGACGCCGTCCTGATCGCCTCTCCGGGACCCGCCCACGAGGCGGCCCTGCTGACGGCGTTCGCCCGCGACCTGCCCGTCCTGTGCGAGAAGCCGCTCACCCCGGACGCGGCCTCCGCGCTGCGCGTCATGGAAGCCGAGCGGCGACTGGGCCACCGACGCGTCCAGGTGGGCTTCATGCGGCGTTACGACGCCGAATACATGAAACTCAAGTCCCTTCTGCGTACAGGCCAGTTGGGCCGCCCCCTCCTGCTCCACAACCGGCACCGCAACGTCGCCTCCCCACCCGGCTGGACGAGCGAGATGCTCATCAACGACTCCGTCGTGCACGAGATGGACGTCACCCGCTGGCTGCTCGGCCAGGAGATCACCGCCGTCACGGTCCTGCGCCCGGCCCCGTCGGCGAACGCGCCGGACGCCGTGCAGGACCCCCAGTTCGTCGTCTTCGAGACCGACGGCGGCGCGATCGTCGACGTCGAGATCTTCGTCAACTGCGGCTTCGGCTACCAGGTCCAGGCCGAGGTGGTCTGCGAACGCGGCACCGCACGCATCGGTGACGGCCACGCCATGGTCACCAGCATGGCCGGCCGCTGGGGCGGCACCATCACCCAGGACTACATCGACCGCTTCGCCGACGCCTACGACCGCGAGGTCCAGACGTGGGCCGACGCCACCCGCCGCGGCGAGGTCACCGGCCCGAGCGCGTGGGACGGCTACGCGGTCGCCGCGGTCTGCGAGGCCGGCGTGCACTCGCTCCAGGAGGGGGGCCGGGTGGAGGTCGAGCTGGTGGAGCGGCCGGCGCTCTACGACGTCAGCTGAGCGCCCGCGAGAACACGACCCGGTCCTCACCGGGCCCGTTGTAGTCCTTCTCCACCCGCACCTCGAAGCCGAGACTGCGATGGAACGCCACGGACCCCTTGTTGCCGAGGCTGGTGATCGCCTTCAGCCGGACCGCCCCGTGCCGCCGCGCGGCCTCGGTGAAGGCGGCGTACAGCTCGCGCCCCAGACCGGTGCCGCGGGCGTCGTCCCTCGTCGCGATCAGGTGCACGTACCCGGTCCGGTCCGGCGTCACGAAGCCGATCAGATAGCCGAGGATGCCGCTGCCGTCGCCGGAGCGGGCGACCAGGCAGGTCTCGCCGAACTCCTGCACCAGGGCGAGCAGATGGAGCGCGCGGAGGTCCCGCTCGCCCCAGTAGCGGGGGTGGTCGGTGAGGACCTGCTGGATGTCGGTGACGTGGGCGGGGGTGATCTGCGCGGCCATGGCGCCGATCATCTCAGAGCCATGGCCGCGTGCCGGGGGCCGCTACAGCGCGGTGCGCGGCCGCGGTTCGAACCCCGCCGCCCGGTAGCACTCGTCGATCAGTGTCATCGTCGCCACCGCGTCGTCCGCGTCGAGCGGCAGCGGCCTGCCCGCGCGGATCCGCGCGGCGAATGCCTCCAGCTGGTAGGTGTACGACGACCTGGTGCCGAGACGTTCGGTGCGCTCGCCCTCGTCCGTGCGGACCACGATCCGGTCGTCGAGCTGGGGCAGGACGTAGTTCGGGGCCAGGGCCTCGCCTCGGGTGCCGACGATGCGGCAGCTCATCTCGAGCTCGTCGTGGGCCATGTGGCAGCGAGCGCTGGCGGTGGCGCCGTTCGGGAACTCCAGGTCGGCGTCGAGCCATTCGTCGACTCCTGGTGCGCCCGCCCGTTCGCCGCCCCGCGCGGAGACCAGGCGGGGCGCGCCGCCCGCCCAGGGGGCGAGCATGCGCAGGGCGTGCAGGCCGTAGCAGCCGAGGTCCATCATGGCGCCGCCGGCCAGGGAGAGGGACCAGCGGGGGTCGGTGTCGGCGGGGGCCGGGATGGCGACCGTGGTCTCCACCCGCTGCAGTTCGCCCAGTTCACCGTCGGCCAGGAGTTCGTGCAGGCGGCGGGTGACCGGGTGGAAGAGGTAGTGGAAGGCCTCCATGAAGACGGTGCCGGCCTTGGCCGCCGCCTCCCGTACCTCGGCGGCCTCCCCGGCGTTGCTCGCCGAGGGCTTCTCGCTCAGGACGTGCTTGCCGGCCGTGAGCGCGGCGAGGTTCCACGGGCCGTGCAGGCCGTTGGCGAGCGGGTTGTAGACGACCTCGACCTCGGGGTCGGCCAGCAGGTCCGCGTAGGAGTCCGCGACCCGCTCCACGCCGTGCTCGGCGGCGAAGGACTCGGCGCGGGACCGGTCGCGCGCGGCCACGGCGACCAGGCGGTGGCCGCCCGTGCGGGCGGGGTCGAGCAGGGCGCGTTCGGTGATGCGTGCGGCGCCCAGGATGCCGATGCGCAGCGGTGCGCGGTCCTCTTCGCTCATGACGTGCGTTCCTCCTTGATCCGTTCCTGCGGAGTCAGTGTGCCCTGGGCCGGCGGGAAGTGGCGGCGGACGAGGTCCTGGGCATGGGCGACGGTGCACTCGACCAGCTCGAAGGCGGGCAGGCCGCCGGTGTAGTAGGTGCGGGTCCGGCCCTGGAGCGCGTCGAGGCGGTCCAGGGCGCCGGCCCCGAGGTCGTCGCTGCCGAAGTGCGGCATGAACGCCCACGGCTGGTGCAGGTGCACCTCCCGAAGGTGCCCGCCGAGCTGTGCGATGTCCTGCCGCAGCAGGGTGGCGACGTCCTCGGGGCGGCCGTAGGAGTAGAAGGTCCGTACGTCGCTGTCCGGGTAGCGGTGATGGTACGAGACGCAGTGGCCCGTCGCCGTGCGCTGCGCGGTGTGGCGGGTGAGGAAGTAGAAGGCGTTGTCGGGCAGTTCGGAGGCGGTGGCGACGGTGGTGTGGTACGCGTTGCTGCGGACCCGGCCGGCCAGGTCGCGTTCCTGGGCGGTGGCGTCCAGCGCCGGCAGGATCCGGTCCAGCGTGACGGCGAGCACCAGGTCGTCGGCGTCCAGCGGGCCCGCGTCCGTCAGGACCCGTACGCCGTCCGCGTGCCGTTCCACCGAGGTCACGCGCACCCCGCAGCGCACGTCCTTCAGCTCCGCGGCGACCCGGCGCCACAGCGTCGCGAACCCGCCCGCGACGGTGAACGAGCCTTCGTGGCCCAGCAGTTCGGGTCCCGGGGAGAGCAGTCCGGTCATCTCGGCGTACTTGACGAAGTACAGCGCGGGCATGGCGTCGTCGAGACAGCCGTAGCCGGCCGCCGTGTAGCCGGGGCCGAACGACGCGGCCATGGACCGGAGGCGGTGCTCCGCGAGCCAGTCGGTGACGGGCGCTGCCAGCGCCCGCGCGGAGTGGGCGAGGCCCGGTTCGGCGATGTGCGGGAACTCCCGCTCGCGCAGGGCCCGGTAGCGGCGGAAGGCCGGGTCGCGTAAGAACGACATGGCCTGGCGGGACGTGGTGCGCCGCTCGACGTCGAGGATGCGGTAGCGGGTGGTGCGCTCCGTCTCCACACCGAGCTCCTCCATCAACCGGGCCGTCCGCTCGTACCGGTTGGTGCATATGTGGCCGCCCAGGTCGTGGGCCAGGCCCTCGACCTCCATGCTCCGGCACTTGCCTGCGACCGTGTCCTGCTCCTCCAGGACCGTCACCCGGTGCCCGGCGCGCTCCAGTTCACGGGCGGCCGTCAGCCCGCTCGGTCCGGCACCGATGACGATCACGCGGCGGGGGCCGTCGGGCCGGGACGTCTCGGCTGTGTTCATAATCGTCGCTCCTCGATCGGTCGGGCATGAGTGGACCTCATGGTGGTACGGGAGGTTCCCGTGATGGTGACCGTCGGGGGCAACGTGGTGGCCGACACACTCTCGTGCTCCGGGCGCCGGAGGCCGGCCCACGCCCGGAGCACGAGGGACTGGAGCCGCCGTCAGGCGGTGCGCACCTCGGCGATCGTCACCGGCCGGTGCTCGTGCAGCGAGAGCGTGCAGGCGTCGGCGATCCAGCCGGCCTCCAGCGCGTCCGCGACCGTGCACGGCGAGGGGCGGCTGCCGGCCACGACCTCGGTGAACGCGGTGAGTTCGGCGCGGTAGGCCGCGGTGAACCGGTCCATGAAGAAGTCGTGCGGGGTGCCCGCCGGGAAGGTCACGCCGGGCTCGACGGAGCGCAGCGGCAGCTTGTCCTCCAGGCCGACGGCGATGGAGTCCGCAAAGCCGTGGATCTCCATCCGGACGTCGTAACCGCGCGCGTTGTGGCGGGAGTTGGAGACCACGGCGATGGTGCCGTCGTCGAGGGTGAGGATCGCGCCGGTGGTGTCGGCGTCGCCCGCCTCCTTGATGTACTCGGCGCCGCGGTTGCCGCCGACGGCGTACACCTCGACGACCTCGCGGCCGGTCACCCAGCGGATGATGTCGAAGTCGTGCACCGAGCAGTCGCGGAAGATTCCGCCGGAGGCGGCGATGTACGCGGCCGGCGGCGGCGCCGGGTCCAGGGTGGTCGAGCGCACGGTGTGCAGCTTGCCGAGCTCGCCGCTCGCCACGGCGGCGCGGGCGGCGACGAACCCGGCGTCGAAGCGGCGGTTGTAGCCGATCTGGATCGGCACGTCGCTGCCCTCGATCGCCTTCAGCACCCGCACCCCCTCGGCCATCGTCCCGGCGACGGGCTTCTCGCAGAAGACGGGGATGCCGGCCTCGACCCCGGCCAGGATCAGCCCGGGGTGGGCGTCCGTCGCGGCCGCGACCACGATGCCGTCGACGCCGGCGGAGAGCAGGGCCTGGGGCGAGTCCACGACCTCGCCGCCGAACCGCTCCGCGGCGGACTTGGCGGCGTCCGCGAACGGGTCGGTGAGCACGAGCGACTCGACCGCGCCGAGTCCGGAGAGGGTCTCGGCGTGGAAGGCGCCGATGCGGCCGAGGCCGAGGATTCCGATACGCATGAGCTTCGCTGCTTTCGTGAGTGGTGTTGCTGTCCGCCGTCCGGCTCGGCCTGCGTCAGTCCAGGCCGCCCAGCACGTTCTGGTCCCAGTCGATCACCGAACCCGTGACCACGCCCGACCGCTCCGACAGCAGCAGGACCACGAAGTCGGCGATCTCGTCCGGTTGCCCGAGCTTGCCCATCGGGAGCTTCGCCGCGGCCTGGGCACGCCAGTCGTCGTCGGCGTCGTGGAACCGCTTCTGCGTCGCGTCCTCGCCCTCCGTCTCCGTCCAGCCGATGTTGAGGCCGTTGATCCGGACCCGGTCCCAGCGGTGGGCGTGCGCGGCGTTGCGGGTCAGGCCGATCAGGCCCGCCTTCGCGGCGACGTAGGGCGCGAGGAAGGGCTGCCCGCCGTGCGCCGAGGACGTGATGATGTTGACGATCGTGCCGGGGGCCTTGCGGGAGACCATGTCGGCGACGGCGGCCTGCATGGCGAAGAACGGCGCCTTCAGGTTGATCGCGATGTGCTGGTCGAACAGCTCGGGCGTGGTGTCCAGCAGCGTGCCGCGCGAGGTGAGCCCCGCGGAGTTGACCAGGCAGTCGATGCGCCCGTACGCCGCGACCACGTCGCCCACCGCGGTCCTCGCCTGCTCCGCGTCGGCGAGGTCGGCGCGGATGAACATCGCCTTGCCGCCCTCGGCCGTCAGCTCGGCGACCAGCGCCTCGCCCGGGGCCGGGCGCCGCCCGCTCACGGCCACGACCGCCGCGCCCTCGCGGACCGCGGCCCGGGCGACCGCGGCGCCGACGCCCTGACTGCCGCCGTTGACGAGGACGACCTTGTCGTCGAGAAGTCCCATGCGTTCCGGGTCCTTTCAGCTTTCCCGGCGCTCGGCGCCGGCCCGCAGCTCCTGCCGTAGAGCCTCGGGAGTCCATGACTCGCGCAGCGCGCGCCGGACCACGTCCGCCTGCGCGGGCGGGGCGAGGCCGTCGGCCGGCGGGTCGCTGTCGAGGTTGGTGGGGAAGGGGTATCCCTCGGCGCTCGCGGCGATCACGTTCTCCAGCCACTCCTCATCCGCGCCCTCGGCCGCGCGCCTCAGCAGCACGGGGAAGACCGCGTTGGCGACGGCCTCGCGGTCCACCGTCTCCATGGCCCGTCCGAACGCGGAGGACACCTGGAGCAGGTTGGCCATGCGGCGGATGCCGGTGGAGCGATTCGTGCCCGCCGCGTGGAACAGCGCGGGGTTGAAGAAGGCCGCGTCGCCCTTGGCGAGCGGGAGCTGGACGCGGTGGGCGTCGAAGTACGCCTGGAACTCGGGCAGCCGCCAGGCCAGATAGCCGGGCTCGTACTGCTGCGAGTACGGCAGGTACAGCGTCGGCCCGGACTCCACCGGCATGTCGCAGTGGGCGACCGCGCCCTGGAGGGTGAGCACGGGGGAGAGGACGTGCACATGGGCCGGGTAGGCGGCCGCCGCCTCGTTGGAGAGGAAGCCCAGGTGGTAGTCGCGGTGCGCGGTCTGCGCGGCGCCGCCCGGATTGACGACGTTGACCTGCGAGGTGACCTGGTAGCCGGGGCCGAGCCAGGCCGCCGAGGCCAGCGCGAGGATGTCGTTGGCGTAGTAGCCGGCGAACGCCTCGGGGTCGTACAGGGCCGCCTTCTCCAGCGCGTTCCACACCCGGTCGTTGGCGCCCGGCCTGGCGAAGTGGTCCCCGGCGGTGGCGCCCGAGGCGCGCTGCTCGGCGATCAGGGCGTCGAAGACGGCGCTGAGCCGGTCGACGACGGACGGGTCGGGGAACGCGCCCCTGAAGACCACGATCCCGGGCCCCTCGGTGAACGCCCGCACCAGCTCGGAGCGGACCGGGTGCCGCTCGGCCGCGCGCAGCCGCTCACTGTCGTAGATCAGGACGTTCTGCTCCACCCCGGACGCGTGCGGGAAGTCCGCGAGGTCGGTGCCCCGCTCGACCAGCTCACGGAAGCCGGCCAGGTCGCAGTCCTGTTCGGACAGCCGGGCGCGGTGATCCACGGAGCTCGGAGACATCGTCGTTCCTTCGGTCGGAGGTGCCACGCAGCGCTCGGTGACAGTCCTGGGCTGCCCTGTCATTCTTGTCATGACAAACCTGGCGAACAACCGGCACGCTGCCATCAAAAACCCCTCAAGGACCCAGCGAGAGGAGCCCGCGCATGGGCCACCCCTTCCCGATCCGGGAGATCGCCCGGCAGGCGGGCCTGAGCGAGGCCACCGTCGACCGGGTCCTCAACGGCAGGGGCGGGGTGCGCGAGAGCACCGCACGGGAGGTCCGGCAGGCCATCGGCGACCTGGACCGGCAGCGCACCCAGGTCCGGCTGGTCGGGCGCACCTTCATGATCGACATCGTGATGCAGGCGCCGGAGCGGTTCTCCACCGCCGTCCGCGCCGCCCTGGAGGCGGAGCTGCCCGCGCTGCACCCGGCCGTGGTGCGCTCGCGCTTCCACTTCCGCGAGACCGGCCCGGTGGCGGAACTGACGGCGACCCTGGACCGGATCGCCCGGCGCGGCTCGCAGGGCGTGATCCTCAAGGCGCCGGACGTCCCCGAGATCACGGCCGCCGTCGGCCGGCTCGCCGAGGCGGGCATCCCCGTCGTCACCCTGTTCACCGACCTGCCCGCCACCGCCCGCCTCGCCTACGTCGGCATCGACAACCGCGCCGCCGGCGCCACCGCCGCCTACCTCATGGGGCAGTGGCTGGGCGAGCGGCCCGGCAACGTGCTCACCAGCCTCAGCAGCGGTTTCTTCCGCAACGAGGAGGAGCGCGAGATGGGCTTTCGCAGCGCCATGCGCACCCGCCACCCGGACCGCACGCTGGTCGAGATCGCCGAGGGGCAGGGCCTGGACGCCACCCAGTACGACCTCGTGCGCGCCGCCCTCGCCCGCGACCCCGGCATCCGCGCCGTCTACTCCATCGGCGGCGGCAACATCGCCACCCTGCGCGCCTTCGAGGACCTGGGCCGCGAGTGCGCGGTGTTCGTGGCGCACGACCTCGACCACGACAACACCCGCCTGCTGCGCGAACACCGCCTGTCCGCCGTCCTCCACCACGACCTGCGCCAGGACATGCGCGAGGCCTGCCACATCGTCATGCGTGCTCACGGCGCGCTGCCGCCCACGGGGCCTACGCTGCCCTCGGTGATCCAGGTGGTGACGCCGTACAACATGCCACCACAGGCGACGGGGTGAGGAGACAGGTCATGACCAGGACGGAACTCGTGGAGATCGAGGGCGTCCGCCTGCTCGCCACGCTCACGACGGGCGGCGAGATCGGGCTGCTCGCGCTGCACGGCAGCAACGAGGGCGGCACGGCCGAGCTCGCCCGGTCGGTGGCCGAGCGCTGCGGCGCCACCAGCCTGGTCTTCACCCAGCCGGGCGTGCCCGAGCCGGTGCACATCCCCTCCGCGCGCATGGCGGTGGAGCACTGTGCCCTGCTGCGGGTGTTCCTGTCCCGGGTCACCGTCGCGGTCTCGCTGCACGGCCACATGAGACGGGCGACACCGCGGTCCATCTTCCTCGGCGGGGCCAACCGGCCGGCCGCCCGTCTGCTCGCCTCGGGACTGGGCGCCCTGCGACCGGAGTTCGACCCGGTCACCGAGCTCGCCGAGATCCCGGCCGGCCTGCGCGGCGTGCACGCCAGGAACCCGGTCAACCTGCCCCGGCGCGGCGGTGTCCAGGTCGAACTCCCGCTGTCCGCCCGCACCCGCAGGCCGGGCTGGGACCCGGAGATCCCCGACAATCCGCCGCGCCGCGTGGTCGACGCCCTCGTCACCGGCGTCCGGCTGCTGGCGGCCAAGTCCGTCACGCATCCGGCACGTTGACCCAGGCACCGCTCGCGGCCGACCGAACCATCGCCTCCAGTACGGCGGCGCTGCGCACGGCGTCCGGCAGGGTGGCCCCGTGCGGCTCGCCCTCCGCGACGGAGCGCAGGAAGCGGTGCGCCTCGATCACCTTCAGGTCGTCGTAGCCCATGCCGTTGGCGGCGCCCGGCTGGAACGCGCCGTACTCACCGGCGCCCGGGCCGACGTACACCGTGCTGACGGGCTGGTCCTGGTAGCTGGGGCCGGTGTCGGAAGGGCCGCGGCTGACGCCGAGCTCGTTCATACGGCGGAAGTCCCAGAAGAGGGCGCCCTCGGTGCCGTGCACCTCGAAGCCGTAGTTGTTCTGCTCGCCCACCGAGACCCGGCAGGCCTCCAGCACGCCGCGGGCGCCGGAGGCGAAGCGCAGCAGGCAGTTGACGTAGTCCTCGTTCTCGACCGGGCCCAGCTCGCCGCCGGTGGCGCGGGTGTGGCCGGCGGTGGCGCCGGTGGGACGGGCCCGCTCCGGGATGAAGACGGCCGTGTCGGCGGTCAGCGACTCGATGCCGCCGAGCAGGAAGCGGGCCAGGTCGGCGCCGTGCGAGGCGAGGTCGCCCAGCACGCCGCTGCCGCCGCGCTCCTTCTCGTAGCGCCAGGTGAGGGCGCCCTCGGGGTGGGAGGCGTAGTCGCTGAAGAGGCGCACGCGGACGTGCGTGATGCGGCCGATCTCCCCGGAGGCGATGAGTGCGCGGGCGGTCTCGACGGCGGGCGCGTTGCGGTAGTTGAAGCCCACCGCGCCCTGCACGCCCGCGCGGGCGACCGCGTCGGCCACCGCCTGCGCGTCGGCCGTGTTCAGGCCGACCGGCTTCTCGATCCAGATGTGCTTGCCCGCCTCGGCCATCGCGACGCCGATCTCGCGGTGCAGGAAGTTGGGGGCGGTGATGGAGACGGCCCGCACGCGCGGGTCCCCGGCGACCTCGCGCCAGTCCCGGGTCGTCGAGGTGAACCCGAACTGCGCGGCGGCCTCCTCGGCCCGGCCCGGCACCTCCTCGGCGACCGTCACCAGCTGCGGGCGCAGGCCCAGCCGCGGATAGTGGTGCAGGACGCGGGCGTACGCCTGGGTGTGCACCCGGCCCATCCAGCCGAACCCGATGACGGCGACACCGAGCGAATCCACCATGACGGCCCCTCTTCGGCACTGCTTGGAACGGTCCACAATCTGTCCAGGTCACCCTGAAGGCCCGTATCCGCTGCTGTCAACCCTGACCGGACGCTCACCGGACCCTTTGACAAGCCCTCCGGTCCATGGAACGGTCCAGGCCATGAAATCGCCGACCATCCGCGACGTGGCCGAAGCCGCCGGCGTGTCCAAGTCGCTGGTCTCGCTCGTGCTGCGCGGCTCCGGGCAGGTGCGGCCGGAGAAGCGCGACGCCGTGCTGCGGGCGGCGCGCGAGCTCGGCTACCGTCCCAATGCCGCGGCGCGCAGCCTCAGTGAGCAGCGCACGCGCACCGTCGGCGTGCTCCTGAACGATTTGCGCAACCCTTGGTTCGTCGACCTGCTCGACGGCCTCAACTCGCTGCTGCACGACAACGGGCTGCGCATGCTGCTGGCCGACGCCCGCCTCAACCGCCGCGCCGGCCAGGACCCCGCCGACCCGCTCCTCGACCTGCGGGTGGACGGCCTGGTCGTCGTCGGCACCCTGCCCGACCCGGCCGCGCTGGGCACGGCCGCCGAGCGCGTCCCGGTCGTCGTGGCGGGGGCCCGCGAGCCCGCCCCGGCCGGCGTGGACGTGGTGGCGTGCGACGACGAGCAGGGCGCCCGGCTGGTCACCGAGCACCTCATCGCGCTCGGTCACCGGCGCATCGCGCACATCGCGGGCTACGGCGCCGTCGGCGAGCTGCGCAGGCGCAGCTTCGAGGCGACGATGCGGGCGCACGGCCTCGCGGACGAGGCCGTGGTGGAGCCCAGCGACATGACGGAGGAGGGCGGTTACCGCACCACGGTCCGGCTGCTGAGCCGTCCCGCGCGGCCCACCGCCCTGTTCGCCGTCAACGACATCGCCTCCGTCGGCGCGCTCTCGGCCGCGGAGGAGCTCGGCCTGCGCGTCCCGCACGACGTGTCCGTCGTCGGCTACGACAACACGAGCATCTCCCGGCTGCGCCACGTCTGGCTGACCACCGTCGACAACGCCGGGCACGAGGTCGGCCGCCGCGCCGCGCGCTGCCTCCTGGACCGCTTCGAGCGGCCCGGGGGAGCGGGGCAACTGCAGCTGGCCGCACCGGCGTTGGAGATCCGCGGCACGACCGCGGCGCCGCCCGCCGGGTAACCGCCGGCGCGGGCTCACAGGTTGATGGCGTACGCCTTGCGCAGCGTCTCGTGCACCGTCCACGTCGTGCGGTCGCCCTCGCGCAGCACGGCCAGGTCCCCGGGCCCCACCCGCAGCGTCGGACCGCCCTCGAACTCGATGGTCGCCGACCCGCTGAGCACGACGAACAGCTCGTCCGCCTCGGTGTCGGTGACGACGCCCGGCGTGATCTGCCAGATGCCGCGGATCTGCGTGCCGTCCGGCGACTCCCAGACGACCTTGCCGGTCACCTCGGGCGAACCGGAGACGATCTGCCCGGGGTCGAGGGGCTCCGGCTCGAGCTCGGCGTCCGGGACGTGCACGACGAAGCTGTGGGGCATGGCGAGGCTGTCGGTCATGCCGCGACCCTAACGAGCGCGCCCGCCGCCCGTGCGTGGACACTGTGTGCGCTATCGGCCCAGGTGGGAGGACACTTCGTCGCGGCGGCCGCGAACTGGCGCACCGCCCGGCCCCGGGTGATCGTTGAGGGCATGGCCGACTCCATGGCGGACCCCGCGACGCCCGTCGCCGCCCGGCGGGGCCACGACACCCGCGAGGCCGTCCTCTTCGGCGGCGTCTACGGCTCGGTGCTGGCCTGCTCGATGGTCGCGGCACTCTCCCAGTACGGCCACACCTCCCGCGCCGGCCGCCGCTACGACGCCCTGTGGCTGCTGGTCACGGCGCTGGCCTCGGCCCTCGCCCACGGCTACGCCCACTACATCGCCGAACGCGAGCCGCATCGCCGCTGGGACGTCCTGCGCGCCCTCGTCGACGAATGGCCCCTGATCGCCGCCGTGCTGCCGACCGTGCTGCTGCTGGCCGGCGCCGGATGGGGCTGGTGGCCGCCGAAGGGGGTGGAGTACGCGGCGTTCGTGCTGAACATCGTCCTGCTCTTCACGCTCGGCCTGGTGACCGCCCGGTGGTCGCACCGCACCTGGCTCCTCGCCGTGGGCACCGGAATGGTGGACGCGCTGCTCGGCATGATCGTGGTCGTCGCGAACGCGATCATCAAATGATGGCGTCACAGACCGGCCGTCCTGCCATAAGGTCTGCCGCGTGGGGACGGACATGGATGGTGTCATCGAAAGCCGCCGCGCCGACGGACGCTGGCGGATGGAGTTCGATCTGCTGGACTTCAGCCCGCCGCGGGACTACGTCGCCTGGGACTGCCTCTTCGGCGTGCGCGGGACCGGGGACGTGGAGCGCCCGCTCTTCGCCGACCGCGGGTTGCCCGACGACGTGTCGGACCCGGTGCGCGAGGCGGCGTTCGGCGACGGGCAGCACGGCCACACGCACCTCAGCTGGGCCGACGCCGGCGCGGTCGACTGGGACGAGCCGCTGGCCTCCCGGCCCGCCTGGTACTGGACGCACCGCTCGGACCCGGGCGGCGAGCACCTCGTACGGGTGACGCCCACCCTGCGCACGGCCGCCGGCGAACTCTTCGGCGGCGGTGGGCTGTTGCTCGCACCGCCGGAATGGCCGCCCGGCGCCGAGGTGCACCTGGACGGCGCGGTGTACCGGCCCGTGGTCCTCACCGCCCGCATGCTCGCCCCGCCGGACGAGGGATGCTGGGCAGAGGTGTGGGGCGCCATGCGCCACCTCGCGGCCGACCACGGCGACGAACACGTACGGCTCACCGTCTGGTTCGGTTGACCCGCGCACCCGGGAAGGGAGCTGTCATGACCACCGACGCCACCGGCATGACCACCGGCACGACCACCGGGACGCCCTCCGCCGACACGACCGTCACCGACGAGGCCGTCGGCAGCCTGGCCGGCACCGCCGACCCGCGGCTGCGCGAGCTGCTCGCCGGCCTGATCCGCCATCTGCACGCCTTCGCGCGCGAGACGCGACTGACGCAGGAGGAGTGGGAGAAGGCCGTCGCCTTCCTCACCAGGACCGGCCAGACCTGCACCGACACCCGGCAGGAGTTCATCCTCCTGTCCGACGTGCTGGGCCTGTCGATGCTCGTCGAGACGCTCAACGGCGACCGCGCCGCCGGTGCCACCGAGTCCACGGTGCTCGGCCCCTTCCACATGACCGAGTCTCCGGTGCGCGAACTCGGCGCGGACATCGACCTGGTGGGCGGCGGCGAGCCCTGCGTGGTCAGCGGCCGGGTCCTGTCCCGCGACGGAACTCCCTTGCCGGGCGCGGTGATCGACGTCTGGCAGGCCGACGGCAACGGCTTCTACGACGTCCAGCGCCCGGACGTGCAGCCGCCGGGCAACGGCCGCGGACTGTTCACCGCGGACGCCGAGGGCCGCTTCTGGTTCCGCACCTGCGTGCCGAGCCCGTACCCGATCCCGACGGACGGCCCGGTCGGCGGCCTGCTGCACGCGACCGGCCGCCACCCCTACCGCCCGGCCCACATCCACTTCATCGCCTCGGCGGAAGGACATGTGCCGGTCACCACGCACATCTTCGTCGCGGGCACCGACTACCTCGACTCCGACGCCGTGTTCGCCGTCAAGCGGAGCCTCGTCAAGGACTTCGCCAGGACGGACGATCCTTCCCTGGCGGGGGAGTTCGGCGTCGCGAACCCGTTCCGGCATGCCCGCTTCGACCTCGTCCTGGAGCGGTCGTGAAGGACGTCCTGGACTTCTCCTACGAGTCCCGGCCCGTGCGGGTCGTCTTCCGGCCCGGCGCCGCCACCACCGCGACCCCCGGCGAGGCGGCCGCGCTCGGCCTGCGCCGCCTGCTGGTGGTCTGCGGCAGCCGCGGCACGGGCACCGCCCGCGCGGTCGCCGACGCCCTCGGGCCCGCCTGCGTCGGCCTGCACGACGGCGCCCGGATGCACGTCCCCGCCGACGTCGCGACCCGTGCCGTCGAGGTGGCCCGCGCGGCGGGCGCCGACGGCTGCGTGGCGGTCGGCGGCGGCTCCTCGATCGGCCTCGGCAAGGCCGTCGCGCTGCGCACCGGCCTGTCGCTGATCGCGGTGCCCTCCACCTACTCCGGCTCGGAGATGACCCCGGTCTGGGGCCTGACCGAAGACGGCGCCAAACGCACCGGCCGCGACCCCGTCGTCCTGCCGCGCAGCGTCGTCTACGACCCCGCGCTGACCCTCTCCCTGCCCGTGCCGCTCTCCGTCACCAGCGGCATCAACGCGATCGCCCACGCCGTCGAGGCGCTCTACGCCCCCGACACCTCGCCCCTGATCGCGCTGATGGCCGAGGAGGGCGTACGGGCCATGGCGGGAGCCCTGCCCGCGGTGGCCGACCGCCCGGACTCCCTCGAGGCCCGGGGCCGTGCCCTGTACGGGGCCTGGCTGTGCGGCTCCTGCCTCGGCGCCACCACCATGGGCCTGCACCACAAGCTGTGCCACGTCCTGGGCGGCACCTTCGGCCTGCCGCACGCCGAGACGCACACGGTGGTCCTGCCCTACGCCCTCGCCTACAACGCCCCCGCGGCCCCCGAGGCGGCCGCCACGGTGGCCCGCGCCCTGTCCGCCACCGACGCCCCGCACGCCCTGCGGTCCCTCGCCGCCCGGCTGGGCGCCCCCAGCACCCTGGCCGAACTGGGCCTGAAGGAGACGGACTTGGCGGAAGCGGCCGCCCAGACGGCGGTCCAGGCGTACGCCAATCCGCGCCCGGTCACGGCGGAGGGGGCGCTCGCGGTGCTGCGGGCCGCGTACGAGGGCGGGCCGCCGGAGTTTCCCGGCATCTGACCCGGCCCGCCGGTCCTGATCGCCCTATGCCCTGCCAGAGCTGTGCCCGCAGTGCCGGAGCTGTGCCCGCAATACGGCAGACAAAATTGTTGACAATCTTGTTTGGCTAGATTTAGGTTCGACAGGCACTCACTCAGGGAGGGCAGCGATGCCGAAGGAAGCCCGTCCGAGCACCGGAGAGCAGGCCAAGCAGCATGCGCTCGCGCAGCTGCGGCAGGCGATCCTGCACGGCGAGATGGCGCCGGCGCAGCGGCTGGTGGAGAACGAACTCGCCGAGCAGTTCGGTGTGACACGGGCCAGCATCCGTGCGGCACTCATCGACCTGGAGGCCCAGGGCCTCGTCGAGCGGATCCGCAACCGCGGCTCGCGGGTGCGGGTGGTGACCGTCGAGGAGGCGGTCGCCATCACCGAGTGCCGCATGGTCCTGGAGGGCCTGTGCGCGGCGAAGGCGGCCACCCTGGCCAGCGACGAGCAGCTCGCCGAGCTGACCGAGCTGGGCACGGCGATGACCAAGGCCGTGGCCGACGGTGAGCCGGTGACCTACTCCGAGCTCAACCAGGAGCTGCACGCCAAGGTCCGGGAGTTCTCCGGCCAGCGCACGGCCGTGGACCTGCTGGAGCGGCTGAACGCCCAACTGGTGCGCCACCGCTTCCAGTTGGCGCTCCGTCCGGGTCGTCCGCAGCACTCCCTGAACGAGCATCTGGCGATGATCGAGGCGATCAGGACCAGGGATCCGCAGGCGGCCGAGACGGCCGTCCGCGCCCACCTCACCAGCGTGATCGAGGCGCTGCGCGACTGACGCACACGCGCCGGACGCGGGGGAGGCGGGCGCCCACCTGTCCAGCAAGGAGAGAGCAGTAATGACTCAGGCCAACGCGCCCGCCGGCCCGCGCTCCACACTCGTGGTCACGGCGCACGCCGGGGACTTCGTGTGGAGAGCGGGTGGCGCCATCGCCCTGGCCGCCTCCCGAGGCGAGAAGGTCACCGTCGCCTGTCTGACCTTCGGCGAGCGCGGCGAGTCCGCCAAGGCGTGGCGCGAGGGCAGGAAGCTGGAGGAGATCAAGGCGATACGCCGGGACGAGGCCGAGCGCGCCGCGGCCGCCCTCGGCGCCGAGGTCCGCTTCTTCGACGCCGGCGACTACCCGCTGGTGGCCACCGCCGAGCTGACCGACCGGCTCGTCGCCGTCTACCGCGACACCCAGCCCGACGTCGTGCTCACCCACCCCGTCGAGGACCCGTACAACGGCGACCACCCGGCCGCCCACCGCATGGCGATGGAGGCCCGCATCCTCGCGCAGGCCATCGGCTACCCGGGCGAGGGCGACATCATCGGCGCACCGCCGGTCTTCTACTTCGAGCCGCACCAGCCCGAGATGAGCGGCTTCAGGCCCGAGGTGCTGCTCGACATCACCGAGGTCTGGGACACCAAGCGCAAGGCGATGGAGTGCCTGGGCGCCCAGCAGCACCTGTGGGACTACTACACCGACCTCGCGGTACGCCGCGGCGTGCAGCTCAAGCGCAACGCCGGCCCCAACCTGGGGCTGGCCCACAAGACCATGGCCGAGGCGTACATGCGCCCCTACCCGCAGATCGCGAAGGAGCTGGCATGAGCGGCGTCATCGTCACCAACCCGCCGAAGGCCGACGCCGAGGACGTCGAGGCGCTGGCCGGCTACGGCGTGGCCACGGTCAGCGAGGCGATGGGCCGCACCGGCCTGCTCGGCCCGCAGATCCGCCCGATCCAGCAAGGCGTACGCGTCGCGGGCACCGCGGTCACCGTGCTGAGCTGGCCCGGCGACAACCTCATGATCCACGCGGCCGTGGAGCAGTGCGGCGAGGGCGACTTGCTCGTCGTCACCACCACCTCCCCTTCCACCGACGGCATGTTCGGCGAGCTGTTCGCCACCGCGCTGCACAAACGGGGCGTCAAGGGCGTGATCACCAACGCCGGCATCCGGGACACCCAGGAGCTGCGCGAGATGGGCTTCGCCGCCTGGGCCCGTGCCGTCTCGGCGCAGGGCACCGTCAAGGCCACCGCCGGCTCGGTCAACGTGCCCGTCGCCATCGACGGCCAGGTGATCCGCCCCGGTGACGTGATCCTCGCCGACGACGACGGCGTGGTCGTCGTCCCGCGTGAACGCGCCCGCGAGACCGTCGAGAGGTCCGAGGCCCGCGAGGCCAAGGAGGCCAGCACGCGCTCCGCCTTCCTGGAGGGCCAACTCGGCCTGGACCGCTACAACTTGCGCGAGAAGCTGAAGGAGCTCGGCGTCGAGTACCGGACGTACGAGGAGTACGAGGGAGTACGGCCGTGACCGAGGAACTGCCCTGTCTGCTGATGCGCGGCGGCACCTCCAAGGGCGCCTACTTCCTCGCCCGCGACCTGCCCGCCGAACCCGCCCTGCGCGACGCGCTGTTGCTGCGCGTCATGGGCAGCCCCGACGACCGGCAGATCGACGGCCTGGGCGGTGCGCACCCGCTCACCAGCAAGGTGGCCGTCGTCTCGCCCTCCGCCGACCCGCGGGCCGACGTCGACTACCTCTTCCTGCAAGTCGCCGTCGACCGGCCCGAGGTGAGCGACCGTCAGAACTGCGGCAACCTGCTCGCGGGCATCGGGCCGTTCGCCGTCGAGCGCGGACTGGTCCCGGCGGAGGGGGAGCGGACGTCCGTCCGTATTCGCATGGTCAACTCCGGCGACTACGCCACCGCGACCTTCCCCACTCCGGGCGGCCGTGTGGACTACACGGGCGACGCCGAGATCTCGGGCGTGCCCGGGACGGCCGCGGCCGTGGTGATCGAGTTCCCGCCGGGCGCCAACCCGCTGCTGCCCACCGGCAACGTCCGCGACGAGATCGCCGGCGTGCCCGTGACCTGTGTCGACAACGGCATGCCGACGGTGCTCATCGAGGCCACGTCGCTGAAAGTGACCGGCTACGAGTCGCCCAAGGACCTGGAGGAGGACCTGGCGCTCGCCGACCGGCTGCGCGAGATCCGCCTCGAGGCCGGCCGGCTGATGGGCCTCGGTGACGTCTCCGACACCACCGTGCCCAAGCTGACGCTGCTCGCCCCGCCGCGCGACGGCGGCGCGGTCACCACCCGCACCTTCATCCCGATCCGCTGCCACACCTCGATCGGCGTGCTCGGCGCGGCCGGCGTGGCCGCCGGGCTGCGGATCGAGGGCAGCGTGGGCGCGGACCTCGCGCGTCTCGACGCGGGCAGCGACCGGGTCCGTATCGAACACCCCACGGGGTTCCTGGACATCGAGAGCAGCCTCGCCGCCACCGCCGACGGCCTGCCCTCGGCCGGCCGCACCGCCGTGGTCCGCACCGCACGGAAGATCTTCGACGGGACCGTGTTCCCGCGCTCCGCCGAGACGGCACCGATCCCCCCGCAAGCCCAAGGAGGTCGACGATGACTCCGCCGCTCGGCGACATCGCCCACATCGGCCACGCCCAGCTGTTCACGCCCGACCTGGACGCCAGCGTCGCCTTCTTCACCGACTACCTCGGCCTCACCGTCAACGGCCAGGACGGCGGCACGGTCTACCTGCGGACCTTCGACGACTACGAGCATCACAGCCTGGTCCTCACCGCCCGCGAGCAGCCCGGCCTCGGCCGGCTCGCCCTGCGCGCCTCCGGCGAGGAGGCCCTGCACCGCCGTGTCAGGGCGGTCGAGGAGGCGGGCGGCAGCGGCCACTGGGTCGAGGACGAACCCGGCCTGGGCAAGCTGTACGTGACCACCGACCCCGACGGCCACGAGCACGCGCTGTACTGGGAGAGCGAGCACTACCAGGCACCCCCGGAACTGCGCCCGGCGCTGAAGAACCAGCCGCAGGCCAAGCCCAACCGGGGCGTGGGCGTGCGCCGCCTGGACCACATCAACTTCCTCGCCGCCGACGTGCTCGCGAACGCCGGGTTCCAGCAACAGGTGCTGGGAGCCCGGGCCACGGAGCAGATCCGGCTCGACTCCGGCCGGATCGCGGCGCGTTGGCTGACGTACACGAACAAGTCGTACGACGTCGTCTACACGGAGGACTGGACCGGCTCCGAGGGCCGGCTGCACCACATCGCCTTCGCCACCGACACCCGCGAGGACATCCTGCGCGCCGCGGATCTCGCCATCGACAGCGGCGTGTTCATCGAGACGGGGCCGCACAAGCACGCCATCCAGCAGACGTTCTTCCTGTACGTCTACGAGCCGGGCGGCAACCGCATCGAGCTGTGCAACCCGCTAACCCGCCTCGTCCTGGCGCCCGACTGGCCGCTGATCACCTGGACCGAGGAGGAGCGCAAGAAGGGGCAGGCCTGGGGCCTGAAGACCATCGAGTCGTTCCACACGCACGGGACGCCGCCGGTCGCCTAGCAGCGCCCGCGAAAACGCCGTAGGAGCCACCCCGGAGCCGTCGTGTCCAGGGACTTCCTGGATTGTCGATGAGATTGTTGACAAAAACGTTGACTCTTTGGGCGTGGCTCCTTAACGTCTGGCGCACCCGCACGAGAGGAAGAACAAAGATGTCCCCCCTCGCTCCGTCCGCCCGCGGCAGCAGACTGGCCCTCCTGGTCGTCGGCCTGTGCTGGCTGGCCGTGCTCTTCGACGGCCTCGACATGTTCATCTACGGCTCCGTCCTGCCGCACCTGCTGGAGACGAAGACCTTCGGCCTCACCCCCGGCCAGGCCGGCGACCTCGGCAGTTACGCCACCTTCGGCATGCTGGTCGGCGCGCTCGCCGCGGGGACGGTCGCGGACCGGATCGGCCGCAAGAAGCTGATGATCGGCTGCGTGACGCTGTTCTCGCTGGCGTCCGGCATCTGCGCGATCTCCGGCAGCGTCGCCGTCTTCGGCGTCGGCCGGACGCTGGCGGGCGTCGGCCTCGGGGGTCTGCTGCCCACCGCGATCAGCATGGTCTCCGACTACGCCCCGCGCGGCCGCGGCGCCCTCGTCATCGGCCTGCTGATGACCGCGCACCACGCGGGCGGCATCCTCTCCGCGTACGTGGCCAAGTGGCTGGTCGACCCGGTCGGTTGGCGCGCCGCCTTCTGGGTCTGCGTCGTCCCGCTCGTCTTCACGCCGGTGTTGTTCAGGTTCCTGCCCGAGTCGCTGAGCTTCCTCGTCGCCAAGGGCCGTACGGACGAGGCACGCGCGCTGGCCGACCGCTACGAGGTCGAACTGCCCGCCGCCACCGGCAGGAAGACCGCCGCCGACCGCTGGGACGCCCTGATCGGCCTCTTCCGCGGGGGCGAGTGGATCCAGACCCTGCTGTACTGGCTGGCCTCCTTCGGCGGCCTGCTCCTGGTCTACGGCGTCGCCACCTGGCTGCCCACCCTGATGCGCACCCAGGGCTACGAGCTGGCCAACGCCCTGACCTTCGTCGTCGTCTTCAACCTCGGCGGCATCGTGGGCATGCTGGTGGCCGGCCGCGCGGCCGACAGGTTCGGCGCCCCGCGCATCTCGGCGATCTGGTTCGCGCTGACCGCCGCAGGCGTCGCCCTGCTCAGCGTCCACATGCCGATGGGCGTCACCACGCTGGTCGTCTTCCTCACCGGCGTCTTCCTCAACAGCGCGCAGACGATGATCTACGCCACCGTGTCCATCCGCTCCACCCCGGACAACCGTGCCACCGCCGTCGGCTGGACGTCCGGCATGGGCCGCTTCGGCGCCGTCTTCGGCCCCTGGCTCGGCGGCCAGCTCCTCGCCGCGGGCCACGGCGGCTGGGGCTTCACCGCCTTCGCCCTCGCCGGAGTCTCGTCCATGATCTTCATCGGCATCGCGGCCCTGCGCACCGCGAAGTCCGGCACGCCGGCCAGCAGCGACCAGGAACTGGTCACCGCCCACTGAGCAGCGGTCGTCCCCGGTCAGGGAGGACGAGCGCGGACGCCGGCCACCGCAGCGGATGCGGGGGCCGGCGTCCGGCGTCACGCTCGAAGTATGAGCGAGCGGTGGGACGTCCGCCGTGCCGGCCCGGAGCCGGCACCGCACCGGGTGCTGATGATCCCGGGCGGGCTGTGCTCGACCGAGTTCTACGCGGACATCATGGCCGAACCCGCCCTGTCCCGAGTGGGGTTGGTCGCGGTCACCATGCCCGGCTTCGGCGGGACCACGGCGCCCGAGGACGTGAGCGTGGAGCACTACGCCCGGCTGCTGGCGCGGTTCGCCGCCGACTCGGGCTGCGACGTCGTCGTGGGGCACAGCCTCGGCGCGAACGTGGCCATCGAGATGGCGGCGGCAGGCCTGTTCATGGGGCCGCTGGTGCTGCTGTCGCCGACCTTCTCGCGCGCGGACGAGGCGACGTTCCTGGGGGTGATGAACGCCCTGGGCAGGGTGCCCGGACTCGGCATCGCGGGCTGGACCCTCATGCTGAAGCTGCTGCCGAAGGCCATGAAACGCGAACTGCCCGCGCATCGCGCCGAGGCCCTGGCCGCGGACATGGCCGCCAACGACCCGGCCACCTGCCGCCGGATCGTACGGCGCTACTACGAGTATCTGGACCGCCATCCGTCCCTGGTCCCACGCCTGTGCGACACCGCCGTTCCGGCCTGGGTCGTCCGCGGCGACCACGACGAGATCGGCCTGACCGAGGGCGAGCGGCGGGACCTGGAAGCCTGCCCTGCGAGCGGCGGGACCTGGAAGCCTGCCCGCACGTCAGCATGGTCACGGTGCCCGACGCCGGGCACGCCGTGCTGGTCGAGCGGCCCGCACAGGTCGCCGACGTCGTCGTGGACGCGGTCGCGGCGACGGGATGGGGGAAATCCTCCACGTGAGGACGGTGGCCGGCCGCTTCCGGGCGTTGTTGTGTCTGTTGACGGGACACTGGGGCCATGAACGACACACACACGGGGGCGGCTCAAGTGCGGGCCGTGCTGCGTGCTCCGTTCACCGCTCGTGCCTGGCGCGAGGCCGCCTACTGTCTGGCCGGCCTTCCGGTCGCGCTCGTCGGGTTCGTTCTCGTCCTCGTGCTGCTCGCGCTCGGCGCCGCCTTCACCGTCTCCCTCGTGGGGGCGGTGCTCGGGCTGCTGCTCGTCGTCACGGCGACGGGGCTCGCGCGTGCGTTCGCCGTCGCGCACCGTGGGCTGGCCGCGCGACTGCTGGGGGAGCGGTTGCCGGGACCCCCGCAACTGAGGCCCGCGGGCAGGGCGTTCGCGCGGCTGCGGGACGCCGCCGGATGGCGCTCGGTGGCGTACGTTCTGGTCAAGCTGCCCGTCGCCGCCGTCGAGTACTACGCCCTGAGCTGGTGGGTCACCGGCCTGCTCAACCTCTCCGCGCCACTGCGCTGGGCCACCTTCGGCCAGCGCCCGCACCCTGGTGGGGAAGGCATGGCGACCGTCACCCCCATCCCGGTCGGCGGCGGCGCCCCGCACAGCACGAGCTTCGCGGGGACCTTCGTGGCCGCCGCGATCGGCGCCGCCACGCTGCTCGCGGCGCCATGGCTCACCCGCGGCATCGTCGCCGTGGACCGCTGGCTGGTCCGCGCATTGCTGGGGCCGGGCGAACTCGCCCAGCGCGTACGGAACTTGGAGGAAACCCGCGCCCTCGCCGTCGACGACTCCGCGGCCCTGCTGCGCCGCCTGGAGCGCGACCTGCACGACGGCGCGCAGGTACGGCTCGTCGCGCTGGCGATGAGCCTCGACATGGCGAGGGAGCGACTGGGCGCGGAGGGCGAACCCGTCGCCGACCCCGAGCGGCTGCGCCGGCTGATCGAGACCGCCCACACCAACGCCACCGAAGCCCTCACCGAACTGCGCGACCTGGCCCGCGGTCTCCACCCGCCCGTACTGGACGACGGGCTGCCCGACGCCCTGGCCACGCTGGCGGCGCGCAGCACCGTACCCGTGGAGCTGGCCGTGGAAGTCCCCGAGCGGCCCACCCCGGCGATCGAGACCATCGCCTACTTCTGCGCCGCCGAACTGCTCACCAACGTCATCAAGCACAGCGGCGCCGGCCGGGCGGTCCTCCGCGTGACCCAGGAGGACGGACTGCTGCGCCTGCGGATGACGGACGACGGCCACGGCGGCGCGGCGCTCGGCGCGGGCAGCGGTCTGGCGGGCCTGGCGCAGCGGGCACGCACGGTCGACGGCATCCTGGACATCAGCAGCCCAGAGGGCGGCCCGACGGCCGTGACGATCTCGCTGCCGCTGCACGCATGACCGACGATCGGGAGGCCGACAGCCGTGAGAGCATGCCCGTCATGCGCATCGTGATCGCCGAAGATGCCGCAGTGCTACGGGAGTTGCTGACCCTGATGCTCACCGACCGCGGCCACGAGGTGTGCGCGGCCGTCGGTGACGCCGACGCGCTCAGGGCGGCCGTGGCCGAGCACCGGCCGGACGTCGGCGTCGTGGACATCCGGATGCCGCCCACCCACACCGACGAGGGCCTGCGCGCGGCCATCGCCGTCCGCCAGGAGTTCCCCGGCACCGGGGTGCTGCTGTTCTCCCAGTACATCGAGACGAAGTACGCGACGAGACTGCTGGCCGCGGGCTCGGCCGGAGTGGGCTATCTGCTCAAGGACCGGGTCGCGAACGTGGCCGAGTTCACCGACGCCCTCCACCGCGTGGCGGGCGGCGGCACGGCCCTCGACCCCGAGGTCGTCACCCAGCTCGCCGGCGCCGCCCGCGGCGCAGAGGCCCTCGAACAACTGACGGCACGCGAGCGCGAGGTGCTGGCGCTGATGGCGGAGGGCCGGTCCAACGCCGCGATCGCCCAGACGCTGGCGGTGTCGGCCGGCACGGTGGAGAAGCATGTGGCCGCCGTCTTCGGCAAGTTGGGCCTCCCGGCGTCGGAGGACGCGAACCGGAGGGTGCTGGCGGTGCTGCGGTATCTCGGGGCACTCGGCGCCTGAGCCCCCGCGCCGGCCGGGGCCGGTGCCTCAGCCCCCGGTCCGCACCCCGTCCAGCGCGATGGCCAGCACCCGGTCCCGCTGGGTGTCGTCGGCGAACACCGTCCCGGTGATGCCGGCGACCATGCGGATCAGGTCGCCGAAGTCCATGTCCTCGCGGGCCACGCCGGCCTCCTGCGCGCGAGTGAACAGCGGCCCGCCGGCGGCGTACATCGACTCGCGGCAGGCGTCGAAGATCTCGGACTCCTCGTCCAGCGCCTCGCGCACCGCCCGCTTGGTCACCATGTAGTCGGTGAACCGCGCGAGCCAGGACGTCAGCGCCTCCCACGGCTCCCGGTCGGCCAGCTCCTCGGCGACCCGGACGAGTTCGTTGACCTCGTCCGCGTACACGCTCTCGAACAGCTCGCGGCGGGAGGGGAAGTTCCGGTACAGGGTGCCGATGCCGACGCCCGCGCGCCGGGCGATGTCCTCCAGGGACGCCTCGGCGCCGTGCTCGGCGAACGCCTCGCGCGCGGCGGCCAGCAGGGCGTCGTAGTTGCGCGCGGCGTCCTTCCGGTGCGGGCGCCGGGACGCCACGAGCTCACGGACGGGGTACGGCTGGGCCGACACTGCTGCCTCCCGGGCGGGACGAGATTGAACCGGAGGTGTACCTCCGCTACAGTGGAGGTGTACCTCCACTTTACCAGTGCGAGTGCGGCCGCACGCGGCACACCCCCTACCTTCCCTACCTTTCCGCGACCGCTCGGCCGTCGGCGTGCCCACAGGCGCCCAGCAGGCGCCGCGGGCCCGTACGACCGCGCCCGAGAACCTCGGCCGCACCCCGTTCGTTCGGAGAGGCACTTCCATGCCCCGCAAGTCCACCCGTCTCACCTTCGCCGTCCTCGCGACCGGCGCCGGTGTGTTCGCCATGCTGCAGTCGCTGATAGCGCCGGCGCTGCCGACGGTCCAGCACGCGCTGCACACCTCGCAGTCCACCGCGACCTGGGTGATGACGGCCTACCTGCTGTCCGCCTCCGTCTTCACCCCGATCCTCGGCCGCGTCGGCGACCTGATCGGCAAGAAGCGCACGCTCGTCGCCGTCCTGTTCGTCGTGCTGCTCGGCTGTCTGCTCGCCGCGCTCGCCCCGACCATCGGCGTACTGATCGTCGCCCGCGTCGTCCAGGGCGTCGGCGGCGCGCTCTTCCCGCTCTCCTTCGGCATCATCCGCGACGAGTTCGCCGCCTCGCAGGTCAGCGGCAGCATCAGCAACCTGTCCGCCGTGATCGCCGCGGGCGGCGGCGTCGGCATCGTCGCCGCCGGGCCGATCGTGTCCGCGCTCGACTACCGCTGGCTGTTCTGGATCCCCGTCGCCGTCGTCGCGGCCACCGTCCTGATCGCGCTGCGCTACGTTCCCGAGTCGCCCAACAGGGCCGAGGGCAGCGTCAGTTGGCTGGGCGCGGGCCTGCTGTCGGCCTGGCTCGTGGCGCTGCTGCTGCCGCTGAGCCAGGCGGGCACCTGGGGCTGGGGTTCGGTCAAGGTGGTCGGTCTGTTCGCCGCGGCGGTCGTCCTGTTCACGGCGTGGCTGCTGACCGAGGCCCGCTCCCGCACCCCGCTGATCGACCTGCGCGTCATGCGGCTGCCCGCCGTGTGGACCACCAACACCGTGGCCCTGCTGTTCGGCGCGGGCATGTACGCGCTGTGGTCCTTCCTGCCCGGCTTCGTGCAGACGCCGAGCTCCGCGGGATACGGCTTCGGCGCCGGCGTCACGGCCTCCGGCCTGCTGATGCTGCCCATGCTGGTGACCATGTTCTGCTCCGGCATCCTCAGCGGCCGCCTGGAGCCGGTCGTGGGCGCCAAGACCCTGCTGACGGCGGGTGCCGCGCTTGGCGCCGTCGCCCTCGGCATGCTCGCCCTCTGGCACGACCAGCAGTGGCAAGTCGCCCTCGTCTCCGGGGTGTTCGGCCTCGGCATCGGACTGGCCTTCGCCTCGATGGCCAACCTGGTCGTGGGCAGCGTCCCGGCCTCCCAGACCGGCGCCGCGACCGGCATGAACGCCAACATCCGCACGATCGGCGGCTCCATCGGCGCCGCCGTGACCAGCGTCCTGGTCACCGGCCACCTCCAGCCCTCGGGCCTGCCGTACGCCTCCGGCTACACCCACGGCTTCACCCTGCTGGCCGTCCTCTGCCTGGGCGCTGCACTCGCGGCGCTGCTCGTCCCGGCGGCCCGCCCCGGGCGCCGCACCCCCGCGGCGAGCTCCACGGACATCCCGGCCCCCGCGGAGGCGCAGGCGGCAGTGCCCGCCACCCGCGGCTGACGTACGGCGTCGGCCCGGCCCCTCACCCGGGCGCCGGGCCGACGCGAACACCGCTGCCCGTACGGTAAGGTCGACCTGCGCGATCACGCGGTTCACCGCGCGAGACGCACCGGGACGTGGCGCAGCTTGGTAGCGCACTTGACTGGGGGTCAAGGGGTCGCAGGTTCAAATCCTGTCGTCCCGACCAGCTTTGACGCAGGTCGAAGGCCGTTCTCTCATCAATGGGAGGGCGGCTTTTCCTTGTGCCCGGGAACAGGCGCGGCGCCGGGGAAGATCTCCCGCACCTCACGGGCCGCGTAGTGGACCAGGACGTAGCCGGCCGCCGGATCCGCCCACCACCAGCCGGCCGTGGTGTTGAGGACCAGGCCGAGCAGCACCGCGGCGGCCAGCAGTCCGTCGATCAGGGTGACCCGGCCCTCGGTGGCCAGCACGGGGTTGCCGAGGGCCGCGCCGGTGCGGGTCTTGCCGCGGGCGAGGGCGAACATCACCACCGCGGTGCCCGCGGTCCAGCCGATGCCCAGCGCCGAGTGCCGGGGGCGGAAGCCGGTGGCCAGCACCCACGTGGACTGCACCAGCAGGTAGAGGGCGAGCAGTGCGAAACTGACACCGATCAGGCGCAGGGCGCGGCGCCGGCGGTCCTCGCCCGTTCCCGACAGCTCCCAGATCACCACGGTGGAGGCACCGATCTCGATCAGGGAGTCCAGGCCGAAGCCGGCGAGCGCCACCGATCTCGCCGAGGCCGCGGCGTAGGCGAGGACCAGGATGCCGACGACGTTCCAGCCGAGGGTGGCGTACTCCAGGGCGAAGCCGCGCCGCAGCAGGGCCTGGCGGGCATCTTCATCGGTGCTGGTCATCGCATGAGTGTGGCAGGACCGGACAGCGTGGAGTCAGCGGGTGACCAGCAGGCCGCGGCTGCGCAGCACCCACCGCTCCAGCGGGCTGAAGATCAGCAGGTCGATGGCGATGCCGACGAGCAGGATCAGGAAGATCGCCAGGAACACCTGCGGCATGCTGCTGTTGGTGCGCCCGTTCTCCAGCAACTGGCCCAGGCCGACGCCCAGATCGGGCGAGGAGGCGATGATCTCGGCGGCCATCAGGGACCGCCAGGCGAACGCCCAGCCCTGCTTCAGCCCGGCCAGATAACCGGGCAGCGCCCCCGGCATGACGATGTGCCAGGCCCCGCGCAGCCCGGTCGCGCCGAGCGTGCGCCCGGCGCGCAGGTACAGCGGGGGGATCTGGTCGATGCCGGCGACGAGGCCGTTGGCGATGGAGGGCACGGCTCCGAGCAGGATCACGGCGTACATCATCGAGTCGTCCAGGCCCAGCCAGATCACGGCGGGCGGCACCCAGGCCACCGACGGCAGCGACTGCAGGCCGGACAGGACGGGGCCGATGGCCGCCCGGACGAAGGGCACGCGGGCGACGAGCAGACCGAGCGGTGTACCGATGACGAGCGCCAGCAGGAAGCCGAGCAGACCGCGCGAGACGCTGGTCCAGATGTAGTCGAGCAGCGTGCCCTGGAGCCAGGCCGTGCGCAGCTCGCCCCACACTTCGGCCGGCGAGGCCAGTTTGTAGTCGGGGACGGTCCCGCTCCACACCAGCGACTGCCAGATCACCAGCACCAGGGCGATCGCGGTGAGCGGCGGCAGGACCTTGCGGGTCAGGGTCTCGCGCAGCGGCGTCCGGCCGGTCTGTACCGAGTCCAGGGCGTCCAGCCCGGCCTCCAGTCCCGCCAGTCCGCTCGCGGGCCGGGGCTCCCCGGCCGCGGAGGCGTCGCCCTTGGTGACGTCGACGCCGGTGTCAGTGCTGGCCATGGCGGCGGATCTCCCCACGCAGTTCTTCGGTGATCTCGACGGACAGCTCGGCGACCGCGGCGTCCTCGATGCGGCGCGGCTGCGGGATGCCGACCGTCCACTCGCGGGCGATCCGGCCCGGACGGGAGGACAGCAGGACCACGCGCTGGGCCAGCCGTACGGCCTCGCGCACGTTGTGCGTCACGAAGAGCACGGAGAGGCCGGTCTCCGCCCAGATGCGGGTCAGTTCGTCGTGCAGCACGTCCCGCGTGATGGCGTCCAGCGCCGCGAACGGCTCGTCCATCAGCAGCAGCCGGCTGTCCTGGGCCAGCGCGCGGGCCAGTGCGACGCGCTGGCGCATACCGCCCGACAGTTCGTGCACCCGCTTGCCGTACGCGCCCTTCAGCCGTACGAGTTCCAGCAGCCGTTCCGCCTCGGCGCGGCGCTCCGGCTTGGCGACCCCGCGCAGCTTCAGCGCGAGTTCGATGTTCTTGCCCGCGGTCAGCCACGGGAACAGGGCGTGCTCCTGGAACATCAGGGCGGGCCGGCCGTCGGTGCCGATGGTGCCGGCCGACGGCAGGTCCAGCCCCGCGACCAGGTTGAGCAGGGTGGACTTGCCGCAGCCGGAAGCCCCCAGGAGGGTGACGAACTCGCCCGGTGCGACATCGAGCGTGACGTCGTCCAGCACGAGTTGCTGTCCGCCGGGCGTGCCCGGGGCGGGGAAGGACTTCGAGACATGCTCGATGCGGGCGGCGTTCGTCACCGCCGTCGTGTCCTCGACCGCCTTGCCGATCGCGGTGGCCATGGTCGTCATCTCCTGGGAACTCGTCCGGTGCGGTGGGTCGTTACTGGGCGCCGAGACCGGCGTCGTCGACCGTGGCCTTGCCCTCGGCCTTGAGGACCTTGTTCAGCGGCGCGAGGTCGTAGATGCCCTTCAGGTCGCTCTTGTCCAGCAGTCCGGCCTTCACCGCGTGTTCCGCCTCGGTGTTGAGGGTCGAGGCCAGCGGGTCGTCGGTGAACTGGATCGACTTCCAGGCAGGGTCGACGACCTCGGCGGGCAGGGCCTTGCCCGACAGCTTCTGCAGCGCCGTGTTGGCGGACGCCTTCGCCTTCGCGGGGTTGGCGTTGATCCACTGATTGGTCTTCACCGAACCGCGCAGCACGGCCTCGACGACGTCCGGGTGCTCCTTGAGGAACTTCTGCGACACGATGATGTTCGTGATCACGAACTTCTTGTCCGGCCACAGCGACGACTCGTCGAGCAGCACCTTGCCGCCCTCGGCGACCAGCTTCGAGGCGGTCGGTTCCGGCACCCAGGCCCCGTCGATCGAACCGGACTTGTAGGCGTCCGGGGTGATCTTGTTGTCCGTACGGACGACGGAGACGTCACCCTTGCCGCTCTGCGGGTCGACCTTCCAGCCCTTCTCCGCGATCCAGTTGAGGAACGCGACGTCCTGCGTGTTGCCGAGCTGAGGCGTGGCGATCTTCTTGCCCTTGACGTCGTCGAGGGACTTGATCTTCTTCGGGTTGACGACGAGCTTCACGCCGCCGGACGCCGAACCGCCGATGATCCTCAGGCTCTTGCCGTTCGACTTGGTGTAGCCGTTGATGGCGGGGGAGGGGCCGATCCAGCCGATGTCGATGGAACCGGCGTTGAGCGCCTCGATCTCGGACGGGCCCGCGTTGAAGGTCGACGGCTTGATCTGGGTGCCGCCCAACTCCTTCTGGAACAGGCCCTCCTGGACGCCCACCAGGGCGGTCGCGTGCGTGAGGTTGGGGAAGTAGCCGATCTTCACCTCGTCGGCGGAGAGCTTCTTGGCCCCTGCCGCGACCGCGTTCTGCTTGCTGTCGTCGTCGGTGGACTTCGACCCGTAGCCGCAGGCGGTGAGCAGAAGGGGAAGCGCTGTGATGACAGCGAGGGTGCGCAGGGTCTTGAGCGGTCGTACGGCAGACACGGAGGTGTCCTCTCGGGAACGGGCGGATCAGGGGGATGCCGATGGGCGCGAGGCGTACAGCCACGGCGCGAGGTGTGCAGCCGAAGGGCGCGCACGGGCGCTCCGCTCGCCGCCCGCGGTGGCAGGAGTGCGTCGCGGGTTCGGCGGCGGAGGTGCGTGGCGCGGGGCCGGCCGAGGAATGTTCTGCGGACGGCCTTCAGGCGGGTCGACAGATGGCGCTGGACGTGCGGCCGAAGTCGATGTGGCGACGCGAGGTCAGCAGGGGAATCGGCCGCGTTGCGCGCTTGAGCGTTCTCATGGCTCCCCGATCCCTAGTATTCCTACCTGGCTGGTAGGGATCGTGACAGAAAGTGGCGCCTACCCCAAGGGCGCGTTCATATTTTGGACGCCATCATCTCGCGATGTGGGATAGAGGTACGTTTTGGGCTGTTCGTCCAGGTCAGTAAGGCAGGACGAACGGCGGGTGGGCGCCGTTGAGGACGTAGTCCCCGACGTCGCGGAGCCGGTGGGCGACGGGCGCGTGCAGCGTGTGCGCCCGCGCGTTGCGCCAGAAGCCGTCGAAGCCCAGCCGTGCGGACGTGGAGCGGGCGCCGACGATGTCGAGGGCGCGGGCGGTGGACTCCTGTGCGGCCCGGGAGGCGGCGGCTTCGGCCATGGCCACGAGGGCGGCTGTGTCGGCGTACTCGTCGTAGGTGACGTCCTCGCCGTGTGCCAGCAGGTCCTGGACGGCGTCCACCGCCTGATCGGCGAGGGCTGAGGCGGAGCGGGTGAGCACGGTGAGTTCACCGTAGGAGGTCAGGACCTGCGGGTCATGGGAGGTGCCGACCGGCCAGGTGGGGTGCTGCCAGGGCGCGTGTCCCGTGCGGCTGTACTCACGGATCTCGGCGAGCACCCCCTCGGCCATGCCGAGACAGAGCTGCACGGAGACGAGGCGCCCGACCGGCGATGCCAGGGCGGACCGGGGCGACAGGATGTCCTCGTCGGTGGACAGCGAGCCGAGCACGTCGTCGGCCTTCACCGGTACGTCGTCGAACTCCACGCTGCCGCCGGCCGCGAGGCGCTGGCCGAAGGTGTCGGTGTCGCCGTCGATCCGCACACCGCGATGGGCGGGATCGACCAGGACGGCGAAGGGTTCACCCGTGTCCTCGCGTACGGCGCGCACGGCGAGGCGGTCGGCGACCAGGACCCCGGACGTGTAGCTCTGCCGGCCGTTGAGCACCAGGCCGCGGGAGGTCCGGGCCAGCGGCAGCGGCGGCTCCTGGCGCGCGAGGGCGCCGCCCCAGCACCACTCCCCGGCCGCGGAGCGCTCCTCGATCCGCGCGGCGAGAGCGGGTTCGGCGAGGAGCCGGGCGCTGTACGACAAGAAGTAGTGGCAGCCGAGGAGTTGGCCGATCGCGCCGTCGGCCGCGGCGATCTCCCGGACCACGGCGTAGGCCGTGGACAGGTCCGCGCCGCCGCTTCCCGGCCCGGCCTGCGCGAGGAGCGTCAGCAGCCCCGCCTCACGCAGCCGGGACACCTCGTCGAAGGGGACCTTGCCCGCCTGCTCCCTGGCCACCGTGTCCGTGGCGAGGTCGTCCGCCGCCTCCCGGGCCACGCGCAGCCAGTGCGCGTGGCCCGGCCCGGGGCGGGCGGACGGCGAGGTGGGGCGGAAGGGCGGCGAGGCCAGGCCCATGGGAGTGCTCTCCTCAGTCTCGGCGGCAGTGTGCGGCGTCGGCGCCCTGCTGCTGGTCGGGCACGTACTTGTAGCCCAGGCGCCGTACGGTGACGATCCGGTTCCGGTTCGCCGCGCCCAGCTTGCGGCGCAGGCGGGCGATGTGGACGTCCACGGTGCGGCCGTCGCCGATGTGGTCGTAACCCCAGACCGCGGCCACCAGCCGGTCGCGCGACTGCACGTGGTGGGGGTGCCGCACGAGCTGCGCCAGCAGCCCGAACTCCAGGTAGGTGAGGTCGAGTTCGCGTCCGTCCACCTCGGCGACATGGCGCGCGGGATCGATGCGTACGACGTCGTCGTTTTCCGTGGGCCGGACCGGGTCCGGGGCCGCGGTGACGACCGGTCGGATCTCGGGCCGCGGCCGGTCCTTGGCGAAGAGGTCGGCGGGATCGGTGCCCTCGGGGACGAGGACGAGATAGCCGACGAGCGGTGCGGACGTCCGGTCCCCGGTGTCGCCCACCAGGCGGAGATGGCGCGCGTCGGGCAGTGACTGATCGTGCGGGGCGGCCTGGGCCGGAAGTGCTGCGGTCATGGGGGTTGTCCCTCGGAAGTGTGTCGAGCCGTCGGGCGCAGTGGGTGAGTTCGCCCGATCGCCTGGGAAGGGGGCGGAGCGGCACCGGTGAAGGGGTGGGCCGGGTGCCTTACGCGTGACAGCAGGCGGCGCTGACGACGTGACCGAAGTCGACATGCCGACGACGAACGAGTCGTTGCTGCGTACGGGACATGTCCATCATGCTGCGCACCCGCGTCGAACGCCGTCAAGCTTTCCCTAGTAATTCGATAGGGAAAGTAGGGAAAGTCTCACACTGTGAGAAGCGATACGAAGCGGGACGGCGCCGAGCGCTCGCCCGCAGCGTCTTCTCGCCCCGGTCGACGGCTACCTGGTGAGGTCCGCGATCAGCTGATCCACTCCGGGAAGCGCGAGCATCTGCCGCTGGAATCCGCGTGCGCGCTGCCGGAAGCCGGGGTCGTCGAGCACGCGGCGACAGGTGTCTGCGAGGGCCGTGGCGACGTCCTCGGGCCGCACCGTGAGACCGAGCCCGAGGTCGGCCAGCCTGGCCGCGTTGACCGGCTGGTCGGCGAAGAGCGGAACGGCGACCATCGGCACGCCGGCGGCCAGGGATTCGCGGATGCCGTTGGCCCCGGCATGAGTGACGAACAGGTTGCAGGCGGGCAGCAGTAGCCGCTGCTGGACGAAGGAGGTGAGGTGGACGTTGCCGGGCCGCGGCCCGGTCCAGTCACGAGGGTCTTGATGGGCGCCGAGCGCCACCACACCCTGGCACGGGAGCGCCCCGAGCGCTTCGACGACGTGCTCCAGGACCGGGTCGCCGGTCAGCATGTGACCGGTGTTCGACCCCAGGGTCGCCAACACCAGCGGACGATCCGACGGCAGAGCGGCGATCGCCGGGTCGAGGGGATCCTGGTCCGGGGCGGCGGTCAGCCGGTAGTGGCGTTCGGCGGAGGACGGTGACGCGGAGGGGGACCACTGCGCGGGCATCGCCCCGATCCAGGGATGGCGGGTGAGAGCCGCGGCCACGTCGGTGACCGACGGCAGGCCGAGTGCCGCCCGCGACTTGTTCAGCCGGCCGAGCATTCCCGGGTGGCGGGTGGGCACCAGCGGTACATGGTCGAGCACGGCCTGCCGGACGCCGAGCCGCTCGCCCGCCAGGTAGCCGCCGAACTCGGTGCACTCCCGGACGACGAGGTCCGGCTGCCACCCGTCGAGCGCCTCGAGGAGATCCTCGGCGGAGCGCACGGCGTACGCGCCCGCGAAGAGCCGGCCGAACGCCTCACCGGGATCGGTCGGCGCCGCGTCGGCGATCGGTGCCCCGTTCGCGTCCAGCCCGATGCTCCTCGCCAGCTCCGGATCCTGCCCGAACTGGTCCGGGGCGAGCGCGCGTCGCAGCGGCAGATGCCGCACCCCGTGCCGATCGAGTTCCTCGGCCATGGCGGCACCCGTCGCGACCACCACCTCGTGCCCGGCCCGCCCAAGAGCCTGCGCCAATGGCACCACCAGCGGCACCAGATGAGACATGACCGGCATGCTGGTCAGCACGATCCGCATGTGATTCTCCCCGTTCCGGCTCGCCACACCTACGTCGACTGCGGCCATGGCCAGTGTGCCGTGCCGTGCCGGGGCGGAGCCGAAGTGGTGGGCCCGACACGGGTGTTGACGGGCGGGGACGAGGCGGCCGTCCGGCGCGTCCGCGACACGGCCCGCCGCATGCAGCGGGGTTCAGCCCCGCGCGCAGACGGCCCGGGCCGGGCCGGTCGAGACCCCTCACGCCCGGCTCGACGTCTTGTGCAGGTGCGGATGGCCGGGAGGGAATCCGGCGGAGGACGGGTGGGCCGGAATGTCGTCGACCCGCAGGGGGCCGGGGTGGCGGATCAGGTGGCCGAGGACCCCCAGGCCACGGGGCAGATCGATCTCGTCCAGGGCATGGTGCTCCTGGTCGGACAGGCCCGCCGTGATGAACTGCTCCAGGCGCTCTCCGGACTCGTCGAGCACGCCCAGCGCTCCGTAGCGGGCGCCGACCAGGTCCATGGCCGTGGTCACGATGCGATGCAGCACCGCCGGCAGTTCCACCTCGCGGCTGATGGCCATCACCGCGTCCAGCAGGCCCTGCAGCCGGTCCATGGTGGACAGCAGCGCGCGCAACTGCTCGTCGATCCGGCCCAGCTCGGACCGCAGCCGCATGTGCAGATCGGGGAGGTTCGGCTGCCTCGGCCGCCTGCCCTCCCTGTATCCCGCCATGCCGGCCTCCTTCGACGATCGGGAGACCACGGCACGGCCGGGTCGATCAGGGCGGCTGGCAATCACTCACACACCTAGCAATCACTCACACAGGGCACGCTACGCCCGGATGGCCGGAAAACGCCTCTCGAGTCCGAGATGCCGCCAGGAGCCACGTGCCCGTCGACGGCTGAGGAGCCGGACTGCGGTCAGCCACTCCGCAGAACGTCGAGCGCCGCCAGCGCCACATGCAGTTCGGTGCGCTGTTCGCCCGATTCCAGGTCGCACTCCAGCAGCCGTTCGACGGTGCGCAGCCGCTGGTAGACCGTTTCGCGGGAGAGGTTGCCGCGGCGGGCCGTGGTGGTCTTGTTTCCGGCCGAGTCGAGGTAGTGGCGCAGTGTCGTCAGGAGGTCCGTGCCGTGCCGGGTGTCGTGGTCGACCAGGCGGCCGAGGATGCGCTCGGCGTACTCCTGGACGCGGACGTCCTCGCGCAGCGCGAACAGCAGGCGGCGCAGGCCGATGTCGGACAGTTCGTGGAAGGAGCGGCCCCCGGGCGGCGGCGCGCCGGGCGGCACCGCCTCCGCCACGCGGCCTGCCTCGCGAAAGGAACGGGTGGCGTCGGAGAGGTCCGTGGCCTCGGAGCCGACGCAGACCACCGCCGACGGATCGACCGCGAGCACAGCGCGGCTCAACCGCTCGACCGTCGGGCGCCAGGACCCCGCGGCGGCGCGCAGGGCGAGCAGGACGCCGAGCCGGCCGGGCGCCAGGACGCCGACGAGTGCCGGCACGCCGGCCGCCCGCAGGTCCTCGGACAGCAGGCTCTCCGCCTCCGCGTCGCCGGTCTGCGTGCGCGTGTCCACCCGTACGGCGATGAAGGAGCAGTCCGCGACGGGCAGGCCCAGCGCGGCGAACCGGGCGTGCGCGTCCGCGGGGGAGCGGTGGCGCTGTTCGGCCAGGTCGCGCAGGGCCCCTCGGTGGGCGGTGCGCTCCCAGGGCGTGGCGTGGATGAGGCGGGCGATGGTCAGGGCCATCGCCGTGCGCTCCAGGACGGTGACGTCCTGCGGCCCGAAGGCGGCGGAACCCGCGAGGGCCGGGAGCATGACCGCACGTCCCCAGCGCTCGCCCTGGTACTCCACCGGCGCCACGAGCCAGCTCTCGGGGCCGCACACCTCGGTGCGTTCGCGGGACGGTACGGCCCTGGAGCGCCGTTCCCAGCCGGTGAGCGCCTCCTCCACCGTGCAGCCGGAGGGCTCGCACATCAGCGCCTGGTGCACCAGGTTCTCCAGGACGACGGTCCGGCCGCTCATCTCCGCCGCCGCGCGCACCACCTCCTCGGGCCCCGCACCGCGCAGCGTCAGCGCGGTGAACGCCTCGTGGATGCGCTGGGTGCGGCGCATCGCGTCCGCCTGGCTGCCCAGGAGCAGCGCGTGGACGACCTGGGTCACGTCCAGGAAGTTGACGTCCGCGGCGAGCGTGACCAGCGGCAGGCCGCGGGCCCGGCAGGCGTCCACGAGGGCGGACGGCGGGCGGTGGTAGCGCCGCACGAGCTCGATCACCAGGGCCGCGGCCCCGACGTCGGCGAGCTCGTCGACGTACCGGCGCACGCCCGCCGGCTCCTCGGGCAGCGGCATGCCGGTGGTCAGGACGAGTTCGCCGCCCTTGAGGAAGGACGCCGGGTCCGTCAGTTCGGTGATGTGCACCCAGCGCACCGGCCGGTCGAGGTGGGCCACCCCCGTGACGACCTGCGGCTGTCCGGCGGCGAGGACGGGCAGGGCCAGCGCGTCGGCGACGGTGAGCGGACGGCTTGCCGTGTCGGTGGTCCGGCGCAGGGGGGAGTCGTTCTCGCGCATGGGGCCTTCCTGCCCGCCCGGACACGGTGACAAGCGACGCTGACCTGCACACGGGGGACCGGACCCCCGTCCCGGCGCCCCGGCCCGGCGGGCGTGCCGGGGCGCGGGGCGGCTGACACAACGTCCGAACACCGTCCTCCGGATGGACAGTTCAGGCGTTGTCGCCGCCCGCGGCGGCCGGGACGCTCGAAGGAACGGAGTACCCCGTACGGCCCAGGAGGCCACCATGACCGCACTGTCGCCGCACCTCCGCCAGGCCACCCCCGTCGTGGCGGCCCGGGGCGAGGGCGTCCACCTCTACGACGAGGACGGCCGCCGCTACCTCGACTTCACCGCCGGCATCGGCGTCACCAGCACCGGCCACTGCCACCCCACCGTCGTGGCCGCGGCTCAGGAACAGGTCGGCACGCTCATCCACGGCCAGTACACGACCGTCATGCACCGGCCCCTCAGGCAGCTCGTGGACAAGCTCGGCGAGGTGCTGCCGGCCGGCCTGGACAGCCTGTTCTTCACCAACTCCGGCAGCGAGGCCGTCGAGGCGGCGCTGCGGCTCGCCCGCCAGGCCACCGGACGCCCGAACGTGCTCGTCTGCCACGGCGGCTTCCACGGGCGTACCGTCGCCGCCGCCTCCATGACCACCTCCGGCATCCGCTTCCGCTCCGGCTTCTCCCCGCTGATGGGCGGCGTGGTCGTCACCCCGTTCCCCACGGCGTTCCGCTACGGCTGGGACGAGGAGACCGCGACCCGCTTCGCCCTGGCGGAACTCGACTACACCCTCCAGACCATCTCCTCGCCCGCCGACACCGCCGCCGTCATCGTCGAACCGGTCCTCGGCGAGGGCGGCTACGTGCCCGCGAACCGCGCCTTCCTGGAGGGCCTGCGCGAGCGGGCCGACCGCCACGGCTTCCTGCTGATCCTCGACGAGGTGCAGACCGGAGTCGGCCGCACCGGCCGCTTCTGGGGCCACGACCACTTCGGCGTCACCCCCGACGTCCTCGTCACCGCCAAGGGCCTCGCCAGCGGCTTCCCCCTGTCGGGCATCGCCGCCTCCGGGGAGCTGATGAGCAAGGCATGGCCGGGCTCCCAGGGCGGCACGTACGGCGCCAACGCCGTCGCCTGCGCGGCCGCCTGCGCCACCCTCGACGTCGTACGCGAGGAGAAACTCGTGGAGAACGCCGACGCCATGGGCGCACGCCTGCGTGCCGGTCTTGAGGATGTCGCCGGCCGTACGCCCGCCATCGGCGACGTGCGCGGCCTCGGCCTCATGCTGGCCAGCGAGTTCGTCACCGAGGACGGCAGCCCCGACCCGGACACCGCCTCCCGTGTGCAGCGTGCCGCCGTCGACGAGGGCCTGCTTCTGCTGCTGTGCGGGGCCTGGAACCAGGTCGTGCGGATGATCCCCGCGCTGGTCATCGACGAGAGCGCGGTGGACGAGGGACTCCAG
The DNA here is from genome assembly GCF_044457745.1 of Streptomyces sp. NPDC050534. Taxonomy (NCBI): domain Bacteria; kingdom Bacillati; phylum Actinomycetota; class Actinomycetes; order Kitasatosporales; family Streptomycetaceae; genus Streptomyces; species Streptomyces sp. NPDC050534. The sequence goes on along the minus strand of NZ_JBITHF010000005.1, from coordinate 491,197 downwards.
GCGTGGGCGAAGGCGGTGGAGGCCGGGACGGCCGGGCGGGCGGGCCGATGACGGACGCCCGCCCCTTCGCACCGCAGGCCCAGTCACCAGGAGGCACCCCATGACCGGCACACCCACGCAGTTGTTCATCGGCGGGACCTGGGTCGATGCACTGGACGGCGCCACCATGCCCGTCGACGACCCCGCGACCGGCGAGATCCTCGTGCACGTCGCCGACGCCGGCCCCAAGGACGCCCGGCTCGCGGAGGACGCGGCCGTCGACGCCCAGCAGGAGTGGGCCCGTACGGCGCCTCGGGCCCGGAGCGAGATCCTGCGCCGCGCCCACGAGATCATCCTCGACCGCACCGACGAACTCGCCCGCCTGATGACCGCCGAGATGGGCAAGCCGCTGGCCGAGGCGCGCGGCGAAGTCGCCTACGCCGCCGAGTTCTTCCGCTGGTTCTCGGAGGAGGCGGTCCGCATCGACGGCGGCTGCGGCACCCTGCCCGACGGCCGCAACCGCATGCTGCTCACCCGCCGCCCGGTGGGCCCCTGCCTGCTCATCACCCCGTGGAACTTCCCCCTCGCCATGGGCACGCGCAAGATCGGCCCCGCCATCGCGGCAGGCTGCACCATGGTGCTCAAACCGGCCCCGCAGACCCCCCTGTCCAGCCTGGCCCTCGCCGCGATCCTCAAGGAGGCCGGGCTGCCGGACGGCGTGCTGAACGTCGTCACCACCTCCCGGGCCGGGGAGGTGTGCGAACCGCTCCTGCGGGGCGGGCGCATCCGCAAGCTCTCCTTCACCGGCTCCACGGCCGTCGGCCGGCTGCTGCTCGCGCAGTGCGCCGAGACCGTCGTACGGACCTCGATGGAGCTGGGCGGCAACGCGCCGTTCATCGTCTTCGACGACGCCGACCTCGACGTGGCCGTGGACGGTGCGATGGTCGCCAAGATGCGCAACATGGGGGAGGCCTGCACGGCGGCGAACCGCTTCTTCGTCCACCGTTCCGTGGCCGGGGAGTTCGCGCGGCGGCTGGCGGTGCGGATGGGCGCGCTCGTGGTGGGCCCCGGCACGCGCGACGGCGTCGACGTCGGCCCGCTCATCGACGCGGCGGGCCGCGCCAAGGTCGAGGAGCTGGTGGCCGACGCGGTGCAGCGCGGCGCCCGTGTGCTCGTCGGCGGCCGTACGCCTGAGGGACCGGGCTGCTTCTATCCGCCCACCGTGCTCATGGACGTCGCCCCGGACAGCCGCCTGATGGACACGGAGATCTTCGGCCCGGTGGCGGCGATCCTCACCTTCGAGGAGGAGGACGAGGTCGTCGGCCGCGCCAACGACACGCCCTGGGGGCTGGTCGGTTACCTCTTCACGGAGGGCCTGGACCGGGCCCTGCGCATCAGCGAACGGCTGGAGGTCGGCATGGTCGGCCTCAACACGGGTCTGGTCTCCAACCCGGCGGCCCCCTTCGGAGGCGTCAAGCAGTCGGGGCTCGGGCGCGAGGGCGGCCGGGTCGGCATCGAGGAGTTCCTGGAGTACCAGTACGTGGTGGTACCCGTGCGCTGACCACCGCGCCGGATGCGAGGATGAGGGCGCCATGACAGCAGGGCGGTGTTCTCGCACGCTACGGGCCGCGGTGTTCGCGGTCGTCTGCGTGCTGCTCGCCGCCCTCGGTCACGTCATGATGTCCGGAACGGACGTGCCCGCGTGGGCACTTGCCGCCGGCCTGGCCGTCACGGGTGGCGCGGGCTGGTGCCTGGCGGACCGCGAACGCGGCCTCCCGCTGATCGTGACGGTCGTGGTCGCCGCCCAGGCGGCGCTGCACTCGGCGTTCTCGCTGGCCCGGTCGGCGACGGGCGGCACGGACTCCATGGACGCGATGTCCTCGATGGGATCCATGACCTCCATGCCCTCCATGCCCACGGGGCAGATGAACATGGAGGGCATGGAGGGCATGGATCCCGTGCATCACGCGGGCCAATTCACCGGCGGCGCCTCGTCGTTCGGCATGCTCGCCGCCCACCTCCTCGCCGCGCTCCTCTGCGGGCTGTGGCTGGCCCACGGCGAACGCGCCGCCTTCCGCATCCTGCGGGCGCTGGCCGGGTGGCTGACGGCCCCGCTGCGGCTGCTGCTCGCCACGCCCGACACCCCGGATCGCCCGCGCATCCGCGCCCGCCGTCGCCGCTCGGAACGGGCGCCGCGGCTCCTCCTCGTCCACGCGATCACCTCTCGGGGCCCGCCTCCCGGGACCGCTGTCGTCTGAAGACAGCCGGTACCCCGGGGCCGCCCAACCGCGCCTCGGATCAAGGCCGTACGCGCGCGCAGGCGCCGTGCGGCCGTCTCCCGTTGCGGACCACCCGAGAAGGACATCAGGTGATCACTCCTGCCCTCCGCTCCACCCGCCCCGGCCGCGCCGCACAGGACGAGTCGACAACGGCCTGGGCGCTGGCCGCCCGCGGCGGCGACGCCGTCGCCGTGGACCACTTCGTCCGCGCCCTGCACCGAGACGTCCGGCGCTACGTCGCCCACCTGTGCGCCGATCCGCAGGCGGTCGACGACCTGGCGCAGGACACGTTCCTGCGTGCCCTCGGCAGCCTGCACCGGTTCGAGGGCCGTTCCTCGGCCCGCGCCTGGCTGCTGGCCATCGCCCGTCGCGCGGTGACCGACAGCTACCGGTACGCCGCCGCCCGGCCCCGCCTGTCCGACGTGACGGACTGGCAACTGGCGGTGGAGAGGGCCCAACCGCGGGGCCTGCCCGGCTTCGAGGACGGCATCGCCCTGCTCGACCTCCTGGCCGCACTGCCCGAGGAACGCCGCCAGGCCTTCGTCCTGACCCAACTTCTCGGCCTGTCCTACGCCGAGGCGGCTGGCGTCGCCAACTGCCGTGTCGGAACGGTTCGTTCGCGAGTGGCGCGGGCCCGCGAGGCGCTGCTGAACGAACTGGACGAACCCGCGCGCACATGAACGAGGACCGGCCCTCACATGCGGCGCATGTGAGGGCCGGTGGGTGCAGCCGACCCATAGGGGCGCGGGGAACTGCGCGACCAGCCCTGATGCACCCGCAGCGATGAACCGGCCTCAGTCAGCCGAGCCGCGGCTCTACGGCCGAGCGGCCCGACGCCGACGCGCCACCAGCACCGCTCCCGCGCCGGCGGCGACGGCCGCAGCCGCCGCCCCCGCGAGGGGCAGCGTCGAGCCGGACCCGGTGCTTGCCAAGTCCCCTTCCGCGGAAGGGGAGTTAGAGGTGCCGCCGGTGGAGTCCCCGCCCGAGGAGCCGTCGCCGGAGCCGGCGCCCGCGCTCGGGGTGGAGGTCGAGGAGCCCCCGGAACCGCCCGTCGAGCCGGAGCCGCCGGTCGTGGATCCGGAGCCGCCCGTCGAACCGCCGCCGCCCGCGACGGCGAGCGTGATGGCGGCGGTGTCGTCGGCCGTGTTCCCGTCGAACGGCCGGGGCTCCCCGGCCAGCGCCACCGAGCCCTTGGTCCCCGGCACCGCCTTGTCGATCCTCAGCTTGAAGGTGTAGGTCTCACTGCCGCCCTCGTTCTCCCAGGACTCGCTGGTGCCGCACTCGTAGGTGCCGGGAGTCACCTTGTCGCAGTAGCCGTGGCCCTTGGTCACCGTCGTACCGGCCGGCATCTTGATCCGGACCTTGGTCACCGAGACGGTCCCGTCCCGCAGCACCCAGCCCGGCCCCGCGTTGGTGAACTTCACCTTGAGGCCGACCGTGTCGCCGACGCCACCCTTGAGCCGGTCGCCCGTCACCTTGAAGTCGGCCGTGTTGTCGGCGGTCACCTTCACGTTGGCGTCGTCCCAGTCGGGGTGGTCGCCGCTCGGGCCCGCCGGGGTGGCGTCGGGCCGCTCGACGAGCTCGACCGCGGGGGCGGTGCCGCGCACGGGCTCGCTCGCGTTGTCGTCGAGGCCGGGTTCGGTCGTCTCCACCACCACGCGCAGCCGGTCGTAGAGCGCGTGGTCGAGGACCTTCAGCGTCAGCGCCTTCTCGGGTGCGTAGACCGTGCCGGGCTTGACGGTCTGGTCGAACTCGCAGACCGCCTCGGACCGGCTCGGCTCCTCGTCGTAGGCGGGGACCTCGTAGCGAAGGCAGTTGGAGGGCAGTTCGGTGTGGCTCAGGCCGCGCGTCACGGTGTACGAGAGCCAGACCTTGTCCGCCGCCGCGGTGCCCGTGTTGGTGAAGGTGACCGGAACGTCGACGCTGCTGCCCGGCTTCACCCCGTCCATCGGGGCCACTGCGCCCAGTCTCACCGCCGCGGAGCCGCCGTCGGCGACAGCCGGTGCGGCACCCAGCGCGATCAGGGCGACGGCACCGACCGCTCCGGCGGTCTGGCGGATCGGGCGGGGGCCGGAAGAGCTCTGGAGCATGTGGGGGGTCCTCTGGTGAAGCGTCGACGGCGTGCGAACGAACTGCGTGGGAACGCGAGTTCCACCACGGGAGACATACGGGAGTGCCGGATGGTTGCACCGGGACGTCAGGGCGCGCCGGTGATGCGAGGGGCGCGTTCCATGGAGGTGTCCGCGATGCGGGACGGCTCTCTTGACATGGGTCCGCGCACACCCGGCCTTCGGCCCGCACCTTGACCTCGACGGCATCGAGCGTTGTTCCGCACGGAGTTCGAGGGCTCGACCCTCCGGGACCATCTGGGCCTCGCGCACCCCGACGCGGAGGGCGACGGGGTGCGGGTGGCGTCGTGACGGCGGCCCAACTCGTCGTCATGCTAGGTGAGTTGGATTCGCCCCAGCGGCTGGAAGGCCGCGCCGGCCCGGATGGACTCGCCGATGATGAAGCCGCTGATCATGCGCCGCTCCCTCACGTGGGCGGACATGGGTTGGAGGACGTCCCCCTCCCCCGAAGGTGACGTCCTCCAACCGCTCCCCCGGCGCCGGACTGTGGGCCGGCCGACCGCGTGGGGTGGCGGTCCGTGCTGTCACCAGCACATGACCGCTGTCTCCCCCGGACCCCACGCGGAGTACAGACGGATGCGGACGTAATAGCGGCGGCCCTTGACCAGGCGGGCCTTCATCGTGGCGTTGTGCGGCTCTCCGCCGTCGTCGCGGCCTGCGACGTAGCGGGGCACGTCGTCCCGTTCCTCGAACAGGACCAGGACGGAGTCGTTCGCGCCGAAGGTGCCCAGGGTGTACTCGCGCGTCTCCGGCGGGTCGATCACGAAGTCGGCCTGATCGCCGGGTGTGAGACGCAGCGGCGCCGAGCGGAAGGGCTCCAGCGCGGGCAGCTTCGGCAGCTCGGCCGGCGGGTACCAGCGCAGCGCGAACTCCTTGTCGGCGGGCGAGAGCGTACCCGGCGGGTTCAGGCCCGCACGGAACTGCTCCGGCTCCAGGATCAGCCCGCCCGTGAACGGATACTCCATGATCGACTGCGGGTCCCAGACCGAGCCGTTGACCTCGGCGGAGTCCAGCTTGCGCAGGATGTTGAAGAACGTCGTGTCCCGGCTCCAGAAGTTCGGCGGGCCCGCCAGATCGGCGTAGACCGCCTCGTCGTCCCAGTGGATGCCGGCGAACGGGCTCTGGTGCTCGTGCAGCATGCCGAGCGCGTGCCCGATCTCGTGCAGGGCCGTCCCGCGCTCCCCGGGCGCGGTCAGGTCCCAGCCGAAGTTCATGGTGCGCTCCTGCTGCCCGGCCAGCAGGCAGTCCTTGCCCACGGCAGACCAGGAGCCGTCCCCGAGCTGGAAGCCGATGCGCAGCTCGGCCTCGGAGCGGTCGCCGACCTCGACGAAGGAGAGCCCTGTGCCGAGGTCCTGCCACTCCCGGAAGCACTCGCGCACGACGTCCCGCTGCTCCTTGGCGCCGACCCACGACACCCGGCGGGACTGGCCCGTCCCCGGTACGGAGATGACCGACCCGTCCTCATCGCCGTCGAAGAAGTAGTAGTGCAGGACCGTGCCGTTGACCCACATCGCCCGCCCGGCGACGAGCGCACCGAGCCGCTCGGCGGTCAGCCCCGGTGTGAAAGCGGGGGCCGACTGCTGCGCGAGGGAGCAGTAGCGTCCGGTCATGCGCACAGACTGCCGTGAGAGACGGCACGGGCGCCTGAGTCGAGGTCTACTCAAGTCGCCCTGTATCAGGAATGAGTACTCGCACTCATACTCCCGTGACGACCTTCGAACGCGAAGCGAAGACCCTGGAACTGCCCTGGCCGTTCACCGGACGTGAGGACGAGCTCGAGCTGGTCCGCCGGTCCCTGAGCGCCGGTCACCACGGCATCGTGGTGACCGGCCCGGCCGGCTCCGGCAAGACCCGGCTCGTCACCGAGGCCGTGCGGGGCAGCGACCGCGCCCGCGCGGCCGGCACGCCCGAGACCCGGCACATCCCCTTCGCCGCGTTCGCTCACCTGCTGCCCGAGGCGGTCTCCCTGCACCGGGCGGTCCAACTCCTGTCCGGCGTACGGCTGCTGGTCGTCGACGACGCGCACCTGCTCGACGACGCCTCCGCCGCCCTCGTGCACCAGCTCGCCGTGCACGGCCGCACCCGGCTGGTCGCCGTCGTCGCGGACGGCGGCCCGTGCCCCGGCGCGGTCTCGCGGCTGTGGACCGGCGAACTGCTCCCGCGCCTCTCCCTGGAGCCGCTGCCCCGCGAGGACACCGAGCACCTGCTCGCCGCGGGCGTCGGCGGCGGTGTGGAGCCGCTCACCCTGAACCGCCTCCAGCACCTGTGCCGGGGCGATCTGAGGCTGCTGCGCGACCTGGTGGACGCGGTGCGCGAGCGCGGCCTCCTCAACCGCGCCGCGGACACGGACACCTGGGTCTGGCGCGGCCCGGTGCCGGTCACGGCGACCGTCCGCGAGCGCACCGCCGGGGACCTGGCAGGCGCGGGCCCGGAGAAGCGCGGGACGCTCGAACGGCTCGCCTTCGCCGAGCCCCTGCCCCTGCACCTGGACGACCTCGACCTGCGCGTCCTCGAGAACCTGGAGGCCGACGAGCTGATCCGCATCTGCGACCAGGGCACGGTCCGCCTCGCGCACCCGCTGCACGGCCCGGTGCTGCGCGCCGCGGCCGGCCGGCTCAGGGCGGCCCGCCTGTCCCGTACGCCGGCCCAGTGCGACGCGGCGCTCGCCGCCGAGGCGGCCACGCTGACCGGGCGGATCGAGCGGGGGGACGTACGACCTGCGGCCACGCCGGTGGGGGAGTGGCTGGCCCAGGAGGGCGCGACGGTACCCGCGGGGTACGCGGCCGTGCGCGCCCGGTTCGCGCGGCTTCGGGGGGAGCTGCGCGAAGCGGCGGCCTGGGCGAGGGAGGGGCTGCGGGACGCCGTGCACGACGTGTCCTGCCGCACCGAACTCGCCCTGGCCGCCGCGCAGTCGGGGGACGCGGCAACGGCTCAGGAGGCCGTGGCGGACTGCCCGGACCTTCCGGAGCCGTCCGCCTGGCTGGCCGCGGCCCGCGGGGACGCCGACGCCGCCGTGGCGGCCATCGGTGACGCCACCGACGGCATGGTGCAGACGTACGGCGCGGGCGGCGACTGCACGGACACCGCGTTCGCGCTCTACGACCTCGTACGTCTCGGAGCCCCGGAGAAGGCCGCCGGGCGCCTTCCGGCAGACGGCGTGTTCGCCCGGCACGCCGAGGCGCTGGCGCGCGCGGACGGGCCGGCCCTGGACCGGGCGGCCGAGGCGCTGGAGGAGCGCGGGTTCCTGCTGTTCGCCGCCGAGGCACACGCGCAGGCCGTCCGCGTGCACCGCGACCCGCACGCCGCACGCACCTCACGCACGCGTGCCGTCGCACTGGCCCGGCGCTGCCAGGGCGCCCGCACCCCGGCCCTGTCCGGCCTGGTCCTGGGCGAACTGACCGCCCGCCAGCGCCAGATCGTCACCCTCGCGGCCGCGGGCCTGAGCAACCGGCAGATCGCCGAAAAGCTCACGCTGTCCATCCGCACGGTGGGCAACCACCTCTACAGCGCCTACGCCCGCCTCGGCGCGAGCGACCGAGGTGCGCTGCCGTGGCTCGTCGAGCTGCCGGAGGTGCAGCCCGCCTGAGCCGCGCCCATGAACCGGCGGTCTGACCCCCAGTATTCGGGGGAGGGGTCAGGCCGCCGCCTTGTGCCGCAACACCGGTGCGGCAGGGGGCGGTTCAGGCCGCGCCGAACGCCGTGAACGCCCAGCCCGTCGCCTGGTGCAGCGCGTCACCGGGCAGCGCGGCGCGTGCGTCGCGCAGCGCCTCCGCCAGCGACAGGCCCGTGTCCAGCCCCTTGTGCAGCGCGAGCATCAACGGCACCACGGCGGCGTCGTTGACGGGCGCGCTGCTGGCGACGACGCCCGCCGTGCCCAGCGGCAGCAGCGCGGTGACCAGGCCGAGGAGCTCGTCCGCGCCGACCGAGGCGAGCCGGGCGGTGTCGCAGCAGGACAGGATGATCCGGTACGGGCTGCGGTCCAGGCGCTCGAAGTCGTGGACGATGAGCGGGCCGTCGGCCATCCGCAGCGAGGAGAACAGCGGGCTGTCGGCCCGGAACGTGCCGTGCGCGGCGATGTGCGCCAGCGCCGCGCCGTCGAGCTCCTCGAGCACGCGCGTCGCACGCGCGTCGTCCTCCTCGAGCAGCAGCGGCGTGCCGGGGCGGTCGGCGAGTTCGGACACCTCCGCGCCGCCGGTGGCCAGCCCCGGGCCGCGCACCAGGACATGGCGGCCGCCGGGCGGCGGTTCGGTCTCGCGGGCCCGCAGCCAGCTGCTGGCCGACGGGGACACGCTCAGCACCCGTTCGCGCAAGCTGGGCAGCAGCGCCCACGGCACGCTGTGCAGCCGGCCCGGCGGCACGATGACGACCGGCCCGGAACCCAGGTGCTCGGCGGCCGGGCCCAGCAGCAGCTCCTCCAGGCGGCGGCCCATGGCCTCGACCACCGGGAGCCGGCCCTCCGCGCCGGGGTGGGCGAGCCGGCGCAGCCCGGCCTGGACGTGCTCGGCCTCGGTCTCGGCGTCGGCGAGCCGTCCTGCCTCGAACCGCCGCACCCGCCCCTGCCCGCACAGCAGCACCTGCACGCGCCCGTCGAGCACGGCGAGCTCCACCAGCCGTACCTCGCCCAGCCGGCGCAGCAGCCGGGCGGGTGCGAAGCGGTCCTCGGCACCGGGCGCGGCGCCGCGCAGATGCAGGGTCCGGGCTCGGATCTCCCGCTCCAGGCGCCGCTGTTCGCGCTCCAGGACCGGGATCGGGCGGCCGTCCCTGCGCCCCTCCTCGGCGCGTGCGGCGATCTCCCGGAACGCAGTCAGGTCGCCGAGCAGGGCGGGGTCGGCGGGCGGCCTGGTCGGTGGCGCGGTCAGGACGGTGGCCCGCCAGCGCTCGCTCCACGTCAGCAGGCGGCGCGGGCCGCCGGATTCGAGGCTCGCCTGCTGCGCCAGCGCGGCGAGTTCGGCGCCCTGCTCGGTGGCGCGGGCCCTGAGCTCCGAGGCGCCCAGCGTCATCCGGTGGTCGTCGAGCACGTCGAGCCCGCGCCGGCACGCCTCCAGGACGCCCCGCCCGGAGCCGGCCGCCCGGGCGCGCAGCGCCTGCGCGGCCCAGCCCGTCATCCGCGCGAGCGGCGGCCCGCCGTGCCGGCTGCGGGCGGCGACGGCCAGATGCCGCTCCGCGTCCGCCGTCCAGCCCAGCCCCAGCGCGATCCGGCCCGCCAGCAGCGAGGCCTCCGGAGCGGCCGGCGCGCCGAAGGACGCCAGCCGTTCGGCCACCGCCGCCGCGTCCGCGACCAGGCGCCCCGAGCGGCGCCCGGAGGCCACCCGAGCCTGCAGCAGGACCAGTTGGGCGTGCGTCTCCCACCAGGGGCGGCGCTGACCGGCGAACAACCGAACCGCCAGCGCCGCGCGCGCGATCGCGGTGTGCGGATCGCCGGCGAGCCGGGCCGCGGACGCGGCGACCAGCAGCAGCTCCGCCTTGCGCGTGGACTGCCCGCCGATGCCGTCCAGCGCCCCGATCGCGGCGTCCGCGACGGTGAGCGCCTCGGGGGCGAGCCCGGCCGCCATCAGGACGTCGCAGCGGCGGATGGAGAGCATGAAGGACGGCGTGCCGAGCTTCGCGTAGCGCTCCTCTGCCTCGTCCATGAGCCGCAGCGCCGCCGGGATGTCGCCCTGGCGGAAGGCGGCCAGGCCCCGGCTCTCCACCACGTCCGCCTTGTCGTGGTCCTGGCCGGTGGTGTCCCACAGCGCCTCGGCCGCGGTGAAGTCGGCGTCCGCCCGGTCCACCGCGCCGAGCGCCAGATGCACGGTGGCCCGCAACGTCAGTGCCCGTGCCGTCCAGATGACGTCGTCGGCCTGACGCAGCACCGGGATGGCCCGGCGTACGTCCTCCAGCGCCTCGCGGTGCCGGCCGAGCACCCAGGAGGCGTAGGCCCGCCGGAACAGCACCCGCGCGCGGGTGTGGCCGCTGCTGACCGTGACGCCCCGCTCCAGCGCCTCCAGGCCCTGCCGTGTGCGCCCCGCGTGCACCAGCGCCACCCCGAGCGCGGCCAGGACGTCCGCCTCCCGGTCAGGCGCCTGCGCGCGTGCCGCGAGGTCGCGGGCCTGGCGCAGATGGTGCAGGGCCATCTTCATGTCGCCCCAGTCGCGCTGCCAGATGCCGATCACCTGGTGGGCGACGGAGGCGCGCCAGGGCGACGGATCGGCGTCGAGCACGCCCTGCGCCCGGGCCCGGGCCTCGCCCGGGTCGGCGAACACCATCGGCAGCAGTTCGAGCACCGTGTCGCTTGCCCCTGTCACTCCACGGATAGTAGTGGCCCCTGGTAGCGGCCACACCGGTTTGGTGCTGTATCAACCAAAGGCCCCGAGACTCTGATTGACGACTGCCGCCTCAACGGGAGGACCTGCCATGGCGCCTCAGCGATTCCGAGAGCAATTCGACCAGATCCAGCGCTCGATGCCCGACGTCTCCCTGGCCCTGGGGCCCGACGACGCGGCCGAGTTCATCTACGAGAAGGGTGTGGTCCTGGCTCGTGACGGCGAGGAGGCGCGGCTCGTCGAGGACACCGTGCGCACCCACTTCACCGAGGCGACCGGCCTGACCGCCGACCGTGTGCAGCGGATCAGCCCTGAGACCAACCGCTCGGGCATCACCCGCATCCAGGTCGGCGACCCGGGCCACGGCGACCGGCACGGCGACCGGGCGGTCGCGCACGCCCTGCGGGCCATGCGCGAGCACGAGGGACGGCAGCGGCGCCGGCTGGTCAGCCGCAACCACGTGGTGTCGATCGCGGTCAACTCCTGTCCCGGTGACGAGCCGGTGCCCGCCCCGCTCACCCAGGGCACCAACCCGGTCGCGGCCGAGGGTCGGCACGACGCGGACAGCGCCGTGGGCGTCCTGGTCATCGACAACGGCCTCACCCACGACTACGGCGCGGTGCCCCTCCTCGCCCACGTCCAGGGCGACCTGCACGGCACCGAGACCGACGATCAGGGCAACCTGCTGCAGTACGTCGGCCACGGCACCTTCATCGCCGGCCTGCTCGCCGCCGTCGCGCCCAACACGAACATCACCGTGCGCAGCACCCTCAACGACGCCGGCGCGATCCTGGAGTCCGAGTTCGGCGAGCGGCTGTTCGCGGCGGTCGACGAGCACGGCTGGCCGGACATCATCAGCCTCTCCGCCGGCACCTCCAACGGCCGAGTGGACGGCCTGCTCGGCGTCGAGGGCTTCATGCAGGACCTGCGCGGCCGGCGCACCCTGATGGTCGCCGCGGCCGGCAACAACGCCAGCGCCACCCCGTTCTGGCCTGCCGCCTACGCCTCCCTGCCCGACTTCGCGGACGTCGTCCTCTCGGTCGGCGCGCTGCGCAGCGACGGCGAGTTCGGCGCCTGCTTCTCCAACCACGGCGCCTGGGTGAGCGCCTTCGCCCCCGGCGAGCGCCTGACCAGCGCGCTGACCGGGTTCGACGCACCGGTGCCGTACCTCTACCAGCACTCCACGTACGAGGCCTGCCGCTTCGGCTTCACCTACGCCTGCACCTGCCAGTACCCGCGCCACACCGGGGCGCTCAGCGAGGCCGGCACGCCCACCGCCGCCAAGGCCGACCAGGTGATGTTCGAGGGCTACGCGCACTGGAGCGGCACCTCCTTCGCGGCGCCCGTGGCCGCGGGCATGGTCGCCGCCTACATGACGGCCAACAAGGAGGGCGACCCGCGCGCCGCGTGCAGGCAACTGCTCGCGGGGAACAACGAGTTCGCGGAGGTGCGCGGGGCGCATGTACCGGCGCTGCGCCCGGCAGGCTGGCGCCCGGCTTCGGTCGTACAGCTGTCCCCCGGAGCATGAGGTCCGGAACGGCCCCTTCCACGGCGTACGATGTCATGCCGTACTCGAGGGGTGGAACCGTGGACCGAGCAGATGTCGGCGCGCTGGTCGAGTCCGCCGTCGACGGTGACGCGGCGGCCTGGAAGGCGCTCGTGGAAGGGCTGAGCCCACTGGTGTGGTCCGTCGTGCGCTCGCACCGGCTCTCCGAGGCCGATGCGCACGAGGTGTACCAGACGGCCTGGTTCCGTTTCGCCCAGCACCTGGGTCGGATCCGGGAACCGGAGAAGGCCGGGGCATGGCTGGCCAGTACCGCGCGGCACGAGAGCCTGAAGGTGCTCAAGAGTTTAAGGCGACTGACCCCGACGGACGATCCGCAACTGCTCGACCGGGTCAGTGACGACCGTACGCCCGAGCAGTCGTTCCTCGACCTGGAGGAGGCGGCCGCCCAGAGCGAGCGGATCCGCCACCTGTGGCAGGAGTTCGAGGAACTGGGCGAACGCTGCAGGCAGTTGCTGCGGGTCCTGATGGCCACACCGCCGCCCAGTTACCAGGAGGTGTCCGCGGCGCTGGGGATCGCCGTGGGCAGCATCGGACCGCTCCGCCAGCGCTGTCTGCGGCGCCTGCGGGCACGACTCGAGGCACGGGGAGCGGTGTGAGGGACATGGACGACGACATGAGTGACATCGGCGGCGAGGACGCCTTCGAGGGCGAGGACCTGGGCCTCGACCTGCTGGAGGAGGAACTGCGCCGGGCCACGGCCATCCTGGACCCGGTGCCGCCCGAACTGCGCCAGATCGCGGTCGAGGCGTTCGCGCTGCACGACCTCGACGCGAAGATCGCCGAGCTGACCTTCGACTCGGTGGTCGACGCGATCCCGGTGCGGGGAGCGGTGGACGTGCCGCGGATGCTGACGTTCCACGCGGGCGGGGTGACCGTCGACGTGGAACTGTCCGCGCACGGCCTGATGGGGCAGGTGCTGCCGCCCCAGACGGCCGGGATCGAGGTGCTCGGCGGCCCGGTCTCGGGCTCGCCCCTGGAGACCGACGCCATGGGGCGCTTCACCTACGGCGAACCTCCCGCCGGACCGTTCGCGCTACGGCTGCGGACCGGCGAGGGCGTGCTCGTCACGGACTGGCTGACGGTCTGAGGACGCGGGACCCTGCCCTCACCAGGTGACGGGCAGGGTCTGCGGTCCGCGGATCATGGTCCTGCGGCGCCAGACGACCTCGTCGGCGGGCACCGCGAGCCGCAGTCCGGGCAGCCGCTCCAGCAGCGTGTCGACGAGGAGTTCGGTCTGCAGGCGGGCGAGGACGGCTCCGGTGCAGTAATGCGGGCCGTTGCCGAACGCCAGATGCGCGTCGGGGGCGCGGTCGGGGTCGATCCGGTCCGGGTCGGGGAAGACCTCCGGGTCGCGGTTGGCGGCCAGGTAGGAGACGTACACGGGCTCGCCCGCGCCGATGCGGTGGCCGTGCAGCTCCACGTCCTCCAGGGCGATACGGGCCAGCCCGACCGACGCGCGGTGCGGGATGAAGCGCAGCAGCTCGTCGAGCACGGGCCCGCGCGCCTCCGGCTCCCGCACCCGCTCGGCCAACTCCGGCCGGGAGAGCATCAGGAACAGCATCTGACCGCAGTTGTGGGTGACCGCCTCGCCGCCGATCTGCAGCGGCCCGGCGAGGCCCACGGCCTCCTCCTCACTGATCTCGCCGCGGCCGACGGCGGCACCCAGCAGCGCGTACACGTCCTCGTCCGTGCTGCCGGCCCGCGCGCGCACGGTGTCGGTGATCCACCCGTACAAGCCCTTCTTGGCACGGTCGGCGGCCTCGGCCCCGCCGGAGGTGGAGATGATCTGCCGCGTCCAGGCGTGCACCCGTTCCCGGTCCGCCACGGGCACGCCCATCACCTCGCTGACCACGGTGACCGGGAACGGCTCCAGCACCCGCTCGACCAGATCGGCCGGCGGCCCGTCGTGTACGACGCCGTCGACCAGCCCGTCGAGGATCGTCTGCGCACGGGGCCGCAGCCGCTTCATCGCACCCACCGTGAACGCGCCCGCGATCGGCTTGCGCAGCCGGTTGTGGTCCGGCTGGTCGGCCCAGGCGAGCGAGCCGGGCCGGGGAGCGAAGTTGGGGGCGAGCCGGGTCACCTGACGGCGGGTGACCTCGGTCCGGCTGAACCGCGGATCGTTCGTGATCAGCTTCACGTCGTCGTACCGGGTCGCCAGCCAGGCCCAGCCCTCACCGTGCGGCAGCCGGATCCGCGTCAACGGCCCCTCACGCATCAGCCCCGCGAGCACCGGATCGAACTCCGTCCCGTCCAGATCGAGCGCGGGCCACTCCCGCACCGGCGGCGGCACCTGCTCCGTCAACGTGCTGATCTCCTCGGTCATGCCTCCCACCCTGGGCCTGCGCGCGGGGACTGTCGCGCCGGAGTGCTCCAGGCGGATGCCGGCCCGTCAGGAACCCGTCACCGCGTCGACGAGTGCCGCCAGGGCCGATGCCGGCCGGGTGAGTCCGGGGCCGGCGGGGCCACCCGGTTCGGTCATGTACGTGTCGCGGCGGATCTCCACCATCAGGGCGCTGACCCGGGTGTCCTTGCCGTAGAACCCCAGCGGTACGTAGGCGCCGCCGAAGGGGCTGTCGAGGGCCGTTTGCCCGCAGGGTGCGAACGCTTCCCTCGCCGCGGCGAGCAGTTCGGGCGGTGTGTGGAAGGCGTCGGTGCCGAGGCAGACCGGTGGGCGGGGGCCCGTGCCGTGGAGTTCGTAGGGGAGTGGTGTGGTCGGGTAGGAGTGGACGTCGATGATCACGGCTCGTCCCGTGGCGGAGAGACGGTCTGTGACCGCCTCGGTCATGGCGTGGGCGTACGGCCGGAAGTAGCGGGCGATCAGCGGCTCGGGATCGGTGGTCGTGGGCCGTAGTGCCTCGCGGTGGGTGGTACGGGTGTAGACCGCGCCCATGCCGACCGACAGCATCTCCTCCCGCTCGTCGGGGAAGCGCTCGGGGTCGACGACCAGCCGCGAGAGCCAGTTGACGAACCTCCAGGGAGTCACCGCCGAGAGCTTGGCCGCAGCCTCGGCGATCTCGGCCGTGTGCGCGTCGGTGATGTGGTCGAGCTCCCGCTCCAGCGCCGCGTCGTCCAGCACGATGCCCGCACGCACGTCGGCCGGTATGTCCCGCGCCGAGTGCGGCACATGCAGGATCACGGGGGAGCCGTCGGCGCCGGGCAGGTACGTGAACGACGGGGCGCTGTGGGGCATGGGCTGCTGCTCCTGGGGCGGTGTTGCGGCCGGGGCCGCGGAAACGACCCACGGCCAATGATCGCGCAGCAGTCCCGCCCGCACCGGCCTCGGTACGGGGTCGGCTTGTCAGACCCTTCGCCTAGTCTCGATCCATGACCGTCCACGAGCTCTCGCGTACCGACGCCCGGCGTATCGCCGTCCGCGCCCAACTCCTGGACGCCGCACGGCCGGACGGGCTGCTCGACGTGGTGCGCGGGCTGACCCTGCTGCAGATCGACCCGATCGCCGCCGTCGCGCCCAACGCCGACCTCGTCGCGTGGAGCAGGCTCGGACCGGCCTACGCGCCCGGCGAGCTGGCCGAGGCACGGGAGAAGCGGACGCTGGTGGAGCTGCAGGCGATGCTCCGGCCGGCCGAGGATCTCGCGCTGTACCGCGCCGAGATGGCCGAGTGGCCCGAGCGCGGGACGCCGTCGTCGTGGCGGGAGTATCACGGGAGGTGGGTGGCGGCCAACGACGCCTGCCGCCGGGACATCCTCGACCGGCTCGCCGCCGGGGGACCGCTGCCCTCCCGCGCGCTGCCGGACACCTGCGCCGAGTCGTGGAGGTCGAGCGGCTGGACCGACAACCGCAACGTCACCAAGCTCCTGGAGCTGATGGTGCAGCGCGGTGAGGTCGCCGTCGCCGGCCGCCGGGGCGGCGACCGGCTGTGGGACCTGGCCGACCGGGTCTATCCCGCGGCGGTGCCCGTGCCGGTCGAGGACGCGCTGCGCATCCGCGACGAGCGCCGGCTGAGAGCCCTCGGCGTCGCCCGCGCCCGCGGACCGGAGTGCCAGGTCGAGCCCGCCGACGTGGGCGAGGCGGGCGAGCCGGCCGTCGTCGAGGGCGTCCGGGGCAAGTGGCGAGTGGATCCGGCCCAGTTGGGGCTGCCCTTCGAGGGGCGCGGGGCCCTGCTGTCCCCCTTCGACCGGCTCGTGCACGACCGCAAGCGGATGACGGAGCTGTTCGAGTACGAGTACCAGCTGGAGATGTACAAACCCGCCGCCAAGCGCCGCTGGGGTTACTTCGCGCTGCCGGTCCTGTACGGCGACCGGCTGGTCGGCAAGCTCGACGCCGCGGCCGACCGCAAGGCCGGCGTCCTGCGCGTCAACGCCGTCCACGAGGATGTCTCGTTCACGAAGGCCATGAGCGCGGAGATCGGCCGGGAGATCGAGGGCCTGGCCCGCTGGCTGGAGCTGGAGCTCGTCCTGCCCGGCCGGACGGATGTCAGCCGACGCCGCTGACTTTGGAGGCGACGAAACGCCGGTGCATCGGCGAGAACGTGGACTCGGGCTCGCCGGTGATGCCGGCTTGCTTGATGGCGGGCATCAGCCGCTCGGCGAAGAAGCGCTCGAAGTCAGCCTGAGCGTTCCATACGTCGGTGACGTGCAGCGCACCTCCGTCGAACCAGGCCGCGTGCAGGACGATGCCCTCGGGCTGGTCGTTCTCCCAGTCGACCGAGTTTCGCAGGGTGTCGTAGTCGTCGGGCGTGAGCCCCGGCCAGGTGAGGGACAGCACAACAGCCATGGGACGGCCTCCTCTGTTCGGTTTCCACTGCGCTCAGTACACCGAGCCAGGCCACCGATCACCTGCCGTGCTACGCCGTTCGTGACACGGCTTCGCCCCGGCCGGGCAGCGTGCCGGCCGGGGCGAGGTCAGGAACGGGCCGTCGAGGCCCGGCGCGTCAGCTCAGCGACGCCAGAGCCTCGTTCCACGTGGCGGACGGGCGCATGACCGCGGCGGCCTTGGCCGGGTCGGGCTGGTAGTAGCCGCCGATGTCGGCCTGCTTGCCCTGGACGGCGATCAGCTCGTCGACGATCTTCTGCTCGTTCGCGGCGAGCGTCTCGGCGAGCGGCGCGAAGGCCTTCGCCAGGTCGGCGTCGTCGGTCTGCCCGGCCAGCTCCTGGGCCCAGTACAGAGACAGGAAGAAGTGGCTGCCGCGGTTGTCGATGCCGCCGACGCGACGGGTCGGGGACTTGTCCTCGTTGAGGAAGGTCGCCGTGGCGCGGTCGAGGGTGTCGGCCAGGACCTTGGCGCGAGTGTTGCCGGTGGCCGTGGCGTACTGCTCGAAGGCGGGGACCAGGGCGAAGAACTCGCCGAGGGAGTCCCAGCGCAGGTAGTTCTCCTTGACCAGCTGCTGGACGTGCTTCGGCGCGGAGCCGCCGGCGCCGGTCTCGAACAGGCCGCCGCCCGCCATCAGCGGGACGACCGACAGCATCTTGGCGCTGGTGCCCAGCTCCAGGATCGGGAAGAGGTCGGTGAGGTAGTCACGCAGCACGTTGCCGGTCACCGAGATGGTGTCCTCGCCGCGGCGGATGCGCTCGACCGACAGCTTCGTCGCGTCGACCGGGGCGAGGATGCGGATGTCCAGGCCCTCGGTGTCGTGCTCCGGCAGGTAGGCGTTGACCTTGGCGATGAGGTTGGCGTCGTGCGCGCGGGTCTCGTCCAGCCAGAACACCGCCGGGTCGCCGGTGGCGCGGGCACGGGTGACGGCCAGCTTCACCCAGTCCTTGATCGGGGCGTCCTTGGTCTGGCAGGCGCGGAAGATGTCACCGGGGGCGACCGGCTGCTCGATCACGACGTTGCCGGCCTGGTCGACCAGGCGGACCGTGCCGGCGGTCTTGATCTCGAAGGTCTTGTCGTGGGAGCCGTACTCCTCGGCCTTCTGCGCCATCAGGCCGACGTTCGGCACCGAGCCCATGGTCGAGGGGTCGTAGGCGCCGTTGGCCCGGCAGTCCTCGATGACGGCCTGGTAGACGCCCGCGTACGAGGAGTCGGGCAGGACCGCGAGGGTGTCGGCCTCCTGGCCGTCCGGGCCCCACATGTGGCCGGAGGTGCGGATCATGGCCGGCATCGAGGCGTCGACGATCACGTCGGACGGCACGTGCAGGTTGGTGATGCCGCGGTCGGAGTCGACCATCGCCAGCTCCGGGCCGTCGGCGATCTCGGCGTCGAAGGAGGCCTTGATCTCGGCGCCCTCCGGCAGGGCCTCCAGGCCCTTGTAGATGCCGCCCAGACCGTCGTTCGGGGACAGGCCGGCCGCGGCGAGCGTCTCGCCGTACTTCGCGAAGGTCTTCGGGAAGAAGGCGCGCACGACGTGGCCGAAGATGATCGGGTCGGAGACCTTCATCATCGTCGCCTTGAGGTGCACGGAGAACAGGACGCCGTCCTGCTTGGCACGGGCGACCTGCGCTGCGAGGAACTCGTTCAGCGCGGCGGCGCGCATCACGGAGGCGTCGACGACCTCGCCCTCGAGGACGGGTACGGACTCGCGCAGCGCGGTGGTGGTGCCGTCCTCGGCGACCAGCTCGATCCGCAGGGAGCCGGCCTCGGAGATCACCACGGACTTCTCGGTGGAGCGGAAGTCGTTCTGCCCCATCGTCGCGACCTCGGTCCTGGAGTCCGAGGACCAGGCGCCCATGCGGTGCGGGTGGGTCTTGGCGTAGTTCTTGACCGAGGCGGGGGCGCGGCGGTCGGAGTTGCCCTCACGCAGGACCGGGTTCACGGCGGAGCCCTTGACCTTGTCGTAGCGGGCCTGGATCTCCCGCTCCTCGTCGGTCTTCGGGTCGTCCGGGTAGTTCGGCAGCGCGTAGCCCTGGCCCTGCAGCTCGGCGACCGCGGCCTTGAGCTGCGGGATCGACGCCGAGACGTTCGGCAACTTGACGATGTTCGCCTCGGGCGTCTTGGCCAGCTCGCCCAGCTCGTGGAGGGCGTCCGGGATCCGCTGGTCCTCGGTCAGGTACTCCGGGAACAGGGCGATGATCCGCCCGGCCAGCGAGATGTCACGGGTCTCCACGGAGACACCCGCCTGCGAGGCGTACGCCTGGACCACCGGCAGGAAGGAATACGTCGCCAGGGCCGGGGCCTCGTCAGTGTGCGTATAGAAGATGGTCGAGTCAGTCACCGGGTGCTCCGCTCCACGTCTGCAACATTGCTCGACATCAAGATATCTCGTGATCGGGGCGCGCTCGAAAGGGGTCGGCCACAGATCCCGCACTCCGGTACCCGATTCCCGCACTCCGGTACCCGCTCCGGGCGATCGAAGCCCCCCCTGTGCTGCGGCAAAACCGCCGCTGGTGCAACCAAAGGGGGCCCTGCCGGGTCCTGCAAGTTGATCGTGCATTTGATCGTCGACGGCCGGATCTGACCACCCGGCCGCCCGAACGAAAGCTGACCATGAGATATCGCACCAGAGTGACGGCCCCCGCGGCCGCCCTGATCGGTACCGCCGCCGCACTGACCACGGGGAACGCGGCCCACGCTCGCCCCTCCACCCTGAAGGACGCCGGGAAGGACCCCGGCACGCCGGGCCCCGAGACCCTCGGCGACTCCGTCTTCCCCGGCCTCGGCAACGACGGTTACCGCGTCTCGGCCTACCACCTCGACATCGCCTACGACGACACGAACCGGCTGGTCGACGCCGCGGCGACGATCTCGCTGACCACGACCCAGGCACTGAGCCGCTTCTCCCTCGACGCCCTCGGCCTCGACATCCGCACGGTCCGCGTCGACGGGCACAAGGCCGCCTTCGAGCAGTCCGGCGAGAAGCTGCGCATCACGCCGAAGACCGCCCTGGCCCCGCAGGCCCGGGTCAGGGTCCGGGTGGAGTACTCCGCCGACCCGCGCCGCACCCTGGCCCACACCGCCTGGGTGCCCACGCCGGACGGCTTCGCGCTGTGCCCGCAGCCGGACTCCGCGCACACCGCCTTCCCGTGCAACGACCACCCGTCGGACAAAGCGGACTTCAGCTTCCGCATCACGGTCCCGAGCGGGCTGCGCGGCGTCGCGAACGGCGTCCTGACCGGTACCGAGGCCCTCGCCGACGGCCGTACGGCGTACTGCTACCGGTCCCGCTCGCCGATCGCCACCGAGCTGGTGCAGATAACCGTCGGCGACTACGTGATCAAGGAGCGGCAGGGCCCGAACGGCCTGCCGCTGCGGGACGTCGTGCCCACCGCCCGCGCCGCCGCCCTCGAACCGGCGCTCGCGCTCACCCCGAACCTGGTCCAGTGGCTCGAAGTGCGCCTGGGCGCCTTCCCGTTCGAGACGTACGGGCTGCTGCCGTGCAACTCCGACGACGCGGCCGCCTTCGACTTCACCGGCCTGGAGACGCAGACCCTCACCCTGTACAAGCCGAACTTCCTGCTCCAGCCGGAGAAGAGCATCGGCTCGCACATGATGCACGAGCTGGTCCACTCCTGGTTCGGCAACCTCGTCAGCCCGGGCAACTGGGCCGACCTGTGGCTGAACGAGGGTCACGCCGACTTCTACGGGCTGCTGTACCGCTACGAACGCGGCTGGGCCGACTCCCTCGGCCTGACCAGTATGGAAGCCCGGATGAAGGACACCTACGCCCGCGGCGACCAGTGGCGCCACGACTCGGGCCCGGTGGCCGCGCCGAACGCGGCCGACCTGTTCGACAGCCAGCGCTACCTCGGCGGCGTGCTGGTCCTGTACGCCCTGCGCCAGGCGGTCGGCGAGGACGTCTTCAGCGCGATCGAGCGGACCTTCCTGGACCGGCACCGCAACTCCTCGGCGACGACGCAGGACTACATCGCCGTCGCCTCGGAGGTCTCCGGTCAGGACCAGTCCGGTTTCCTGACGGACTGGCTGTACGGCACGAAGACGCCGCGGATGCCCGGCCACCCGGACTGGACGGTCACGCCGGTGAACTCGGCGCTCGCCTCACCGCACAGCCGCAGGGGCGGGCACCACCACGACAACTCGGCGACGCTCTGACCCGACGTGAGCCGTCGACGGCCTGACGCCGGGCGGTAGTTGTCAGTCGCGGCGGGCGGGGGACACCTCGTCCGCCTCGACGCCGGCCGGCTCGGCGTGGCGCTGCTGCGGGATCACCACCGAGCCCTGCTGGAGCGCCACGGTCCGCGCGGGCGCCGGGATGCGGATGCCCTCCTCGCGGTAGCGCCGGTGCAGCGCCTTGATGAACTCGTGCTTGATACGGAACTGGTCGCTGAACTCGCCCACGCCCAGGATGACCGTGAAGCCGATGCGCGAGTCGCCGAAGGTGTGGAAGCGGATCGCGGGCTCGTGCTCCGGGATCGCGCCGTCGACCCGCGTCATCACGTCAGCGATGACCTCCGTCGTCACCCGCTCCACCTGGTCGAGGTCGCTGTCGTACGCGACGCCCACCTGGACCAGGATCGTCAGCCGCTGCTCGGGACGCATGTAGTTGGTCATGTTCGTCCGGGCGAGCTCGCCGTTGGGGATGACGACGAGGTTGTTGGAGAGCGCGCGGACCGTGGTCTGACGCCAGTTGATGTCCTCGACGTAGCCCTCCTCACCGCTGCTCAGCTGGATGTAGTCGCCGGGCTGCACGGTCTTGGAGGCGAGGATGTGGATGCCGGCGAAGAGGTTGGCGAGCGTGTCCTGCAGCGCGAGCGCGACCGCGAGACCACCCACGCCCAAGGCGGTGAGCATCGGCGCTATGGAGATGCCCAGCGTCTGGAGCACCACCAGGAAGCCGATCGCCAGGACCAGCACGCGGGTGATGTTGACGAAGATCGTGGCCGATCCGGCGACGCCGGATCGGGAGGTGGTGACCATCCGCACCAGGCCGGCGATCACCCGGGCCGCCGTCACCGTGACGACGAAGATGAGCACCACCGTCAGCACCTGGTTGACGTGGTTCTGAACGGTTCTGGTCAGCGGCAGCGCCGCACCGGCGGAGGCGGCGCCTCCGACGATCGCCGCCCACGGCAGGACCGTACGCAGCGCGTCGACGATGACGTCGTCGCCGCTCCAGCGGGTGCGGTCGGCGTGCTTGCCCAGCCAGCGCATCAGAATGCGCATCAGGAACGCGGCCAGCAGGCCCGCTGCCACCGCGATTCCGGCGATGACCAGGTCGTCCACGGTGACTGCGCGGTTCACCGGTCACCTCCGGAAAGCAGTTCTGCGGCGGACGGCGCCGCGGAGTACCGGATGTGAAGTGTCGTCACGTTTCCACCTGCTCGAATCTCGAATGTACGGCCGCCCATCCTGCCGTATGGGGCAACGTGGTTCCGCACGGGAACGCATCGCGGCCGAACCGGGGTCCGTCACATGTCCCGGAACGACCCGTGCCGACCCGCCCCGGAGGCGAACCGTGCCGCCCCCTCCAAGCTCTCCGCCAACACGGCCATTCCATGGCGGAGTTCACCGCGCATCGCGTCGGTCTCGTCCTTGCCGTCCTGTTCCAGTACCGACGCCCGGTCGCCCCGCAGGCATGCCTGCGGGAAGCGGGCGATCTCCGTGGCGAGTGCCTCGGCCTCGGTGCGCGCCGTGCCGGTGGGGACCACGCGGTTGGCGAGGCCCATGTCGTGTGCCTCCCGGGCCGGGACCGGGCGGCCCGTGAGGATCATGTCCATCGCGCGGCTCTGCCCGATCAGACGGGGGAGGCGGACCGTGCCGCCGTCGATCAGCGGCACGCCCCAGCGGCGGCAGAACACGCCGAAGACAGCGTCCTCCTCGGCCACCCGCAGATCGCACCACAGGGCCAGCTCCAGGCCGCCCGCCACCGCGTGTCCCGCGACCGCGGCGATCACCGGCTTGGACAGCCGCAGCCGGGTGGGACCCATCGGGCCGTCGCCGTCCTCCGCGACACGGTTGCCGCGTCCGGTGCCGATCGCCTTGAGGTCGGCGCCCGCGCAGAACGTGCCGCCCTCGCCCCACAGCACCGCCACCCGCGCCTCCTCGTCCGCCTCGAACTCCCGGAAGGCGTGCGCGAGTTCGGCGGCCGTCGGGCCGTCCACCGCGTTGCGGGCCTCGGGGCGGGAGAGGACGACGGTGGTGACGTGCCCCTGGCGCTCGGTACGGACCGGCATCTCGGGTCCCCTTTCCTCGTGCGACGCTGATGTTCCCTACAGAGGGAGTGTTCCTGATGGCGGTCGAAGGCGTGGGACTGCCGGTCGCCGTCGTGACCGGAGCCAACCGCGGCATCGGTTTCGAGGTCGTACGGCAGCTCGCCGGATGCGACCACCGCGTGGTGCTCGGCTCGCGCGACCTCGGCAAGGGACGCGCCGCCGCCGCGCGCATCGACCCGAGCGGGGATCGGGTTCTCGCCGTACAGCTCGACGTCGCCGACGCCGCGAGCGTGGCCGCCATGGCCGAGCGGGTCACCCGCGAGTTCGGGCGCACGGACGTCGTCGTCAACAACGCCGCCATCCTCTACGACACCTGGGCCCGGGCCCGCTCCGCCGACCTCGGCGAGGTCCAACGCGCCCTGGACACCAACCTGTTCGGGGCCTGGCGCGTCACCCAGGCGCTGCTGCCGCTGCTTCGGCGCAGCCCGCACCCTCGCGTGGTCATGGTGAGCAGCGAGGGCGGTTCGCTGGCGTCGATGAGCGGCGGGACGCCCGCCTACAGCGTCTCCAAGGCCGCACTGAACGCGCTGACCCGGCTGCTCGCCGGTGAGCTGAGCGGGCAGCGCGTCCTCGTCAACGCGATCTGCCCCGGCTGGGTCGCCACCGACATGGGCGGCCGCGGCGGCCGCCCCGTGCGAGAGGGCGCCGCCGGGATCGTCTGGGCGGCGACACTGCCCGACGACGGACCGAGCGGGGGCTTCTTCCGGGACGGCGAGCCCGTGCCCTGGTGACAGCCCTGGTGACAGCGCTGGTGACACCCCGCCCGGTTCAGATGACCTTCAGCCGCACCAGCGCGCCCAGCGTCAGCGCCCCCGGCACCAGCGGCAGCCACACCGTGATGATCCGGTAGGCGAGGACGACGGCCGTGGCCACGGTGGCCGGGGCGCCAGCCGCCACCAGGGCCACGATCAGCGCGGCCTCCACCGAGCCGATCCCGCCCGGCGTCGGCACCACCGCGACGGCGACCGTCGCCGCCAGGTACGCCACGGCCATGTGCACGGGCGGCACCGGCAGCCCCAGCGACAGGCCGACCAGGACCAGCCCGGCCGCCTGGAGCGCGGGGAAGGCGAGCGAACCGCCCCACAGGGCCAGCGCCCGGGAGGGACGGGTGTGCACCGAGCGCAGCTCGCCCAGCGCCGTGCGCAGGAAGGACAGCGCGGCCGTCCGCAGCCGTCGTACGAGAAGCAGGAGTGCGGCGGCCGCCAGCACGACCGCGGCGACGGCGAGCAGCAGCGGGCCCGTCGAGCCCTGGGGCAGCAGGCTGCCGAAGCGCAGCGCGCCGGGGAAGGCGAGCAGCAGCGTGATCAGCAGGGCCACGCGGGTGACCGACTCCGCCAGCAGATACAGGGCCAGGGCGGCCGAGGAGCGGGCGAGCGGGATGCCGCAGACCGTCATGAAGCGCAGGTTCACCGCCCCCGCGCCGAGGCCGGTCGGCAGCAGGTGGTTGGCCGAGCCGGCCGCGAACTGCGTGGCGAGCAGCCGCCGCCTGGGCAGCCGGTCGACGACCGCGCCCTGCCGGGTGAAGGCGGCCGCCACCCAGGTCAGACAGGTGGCACCGGCGGCCGCCAGCAGCCACGGCCACTCCGCGGCCCGCAGATGACCGAAGCCCTCCTCGAGCACCGACCGGTGCTGCACGGCGACGACGGCGACCAGCAGGAGCGGAACCAGGCAGAGGATCCGGCGGACCGGGACGCGACGGGGGAGTCGTCCCGGAGGAGGGCCTTGGGGGAGTTGAACCGCGGTCACACCTGGAGAGGTTCTCCGCACCGCGCCAACTGCGGGTTGCGGGATCGCGGACAGCGTCTTACGGACGGGAAGCGGGTGGGGAGGGAGAGCCATGGGGTCCTTCGTGCGTGGGGACGGAGCAGCGGAAGTGTTGACCTCAACAACGCTCGAGGTTCTACGGTCTCTCCCATGAGCATGGAGACCACAGCCTGGACACAGCTGCACAGTGTCATGACGGCCCAGCAGCAACGGCATCCTGTGGCGCGTGCCACGCTGCGCCGTATCGCCACTTTCGCCCGCCCGCACCGCGCCCGTATGGCGCAGTTCGTGCTGCTCGGGGTGGTGACGGCGCTGCTCGCCGTCGCGACCCCCGTCCTGGCCGGGCGCGTCGTGAACGCGATCGTGTCGGGCGACGACGAGGGCAAGGTCGTACGACTTGCCCTGCTCATCGCGCTGATCGCGGTGGCGGAGGCGGCCCTGGGCATTCTCGGCCGGAGGCTCTCGTCGACGCTCGGCGAGGGGCTCATCCTCGACCTGCGGACGGCCGTGTTCGATCATGTGCAGCGGATGCCGGTCGCGTTCTTCACACGCACACGTACGGGCGCGCTGGTCTCCCGACTCAACAACGACGTCATCGGCGCGCAGCGTGCCTTCAGCAACACCCTGTCCGGCGTGGTCACCAACCTGGTCACCCTGGTGCTCACGCTCGTCGTGATGCTCACCCTGTCCTGGCAGATCACCCTGCTCGCACTCGTCCTGCTCCCGGTCTTCGTGGTGCCGGCCCGGCGCATGGGCAGCCGGATGGCCCGTATGCAGCGGGAGGCGGCCGAGCTGAACGCGTCGATGGGCACCCGTATGACCGAACGGTTCTCCGCCCCCGGAGCCACCCTGGTCAAGCTCTTCGGACGTCCCGAGGAGGAGTCCGTGGAGTTCGCCGGGCGCGCCCGCCGGGTCGCCGAGATCGGCGTACGGACCGCCACCGCCCAGTCGGTGTTCATCACCGCCCTGACCCTGGTCTCCTCGCTGGCCCTCGCCCTGGTGTACGGCCTCGGCGGCTGGTTCGCCCTGCGCGGCAGCCTGCAGCCGGGCGCGGTCGTCTCACTGGCGCTGCTGCTGACCCGCATGTACGCGCCGCTCACCGCGCTCGCCGGCGCACGCGTCGAGGTGATGAGCGCCCTGGTCAGCTTCGAGCGCGTCTTCGAGGTGCTCGACCTCAAACCGCTGATCGAGGAGAAGCCGGACGCGCGCGCCGTGCCCGACGGCCCGGTCTCCGTCGAGTTCGACGACGTCCGCTTCGGCTACCCGTCCGCCGACAAGGTCTCCCTCGCCTCCCTGGAGGAGGTCGCCTCCCTCGACACCCGCGGCGGCACGGAGGTCCTGCACGGCGTCTCCTTCCGCGCCGAACCGGGCCAGACGGTCGCCATCGTCGGCTCCTCCGGCGCGGGCAAGTCGACCATCGCGCAACTGCTGCCGCGCCTGTACGACGTGGACGAGGGCGCCGTACGCATCGGCGGCACCGACGTCCGCGACCTCACGGCCGCCTCGCTGCGGGCCACGCTCGGCATGGTCACCCAGGACGGCCACCTCTTCCACGACACCGTCCGCGCCAACCTCCTGCTCGCGGCCCCCGAGGCCACTGACGCCCAGCTGTGGGACGCGCTGCGCCGCTCCCGCCTCGACGATCTCGTACGGTCCCTGCCCGACGGCCTGGAGACGGTCGTCGGCGAACGCGGCTACCGCCTCTCCGGCGGCGAGCGCCAGCGCATGACCATCGCCCGCCTGCTGCTGGCCCGCCAGCGTGTCGTCATCCTCGACGAGGCCACCGCCCACCTCGACAACACCTCCGAGGCCGCGGTCCAGGAGGCCCTGACCGAGGCCCTGGCCGGCCGCACCGCGGTCGTCATCGCCCACCGGCTGTCGACCGTGCGGGCGGCGGACGTGATCCTGGTGATCGAGGGCGGATCGATCGTCGAGCGGGGGACGCACGAGGAGTTGCTCGCAGCGGGCGGGCGGTACGCGGAGCTGTATCAGACGCAGTTCGAGCAGCAGACCGCCGACGTGACGGAGACCGCCGGCGTGACGGACATCGCCGCCGGGGAGGCGGTGGCGTAACAGCCGGCGTCAGGGGCGTCGGGTCGAACAATCATTGCGCACTGTATTGACGGTCACCCGGAGTGATCCTAGCCTTCCCGGCTTGAGAGCGCTCTCAATTTGCAAGAGCCCGGGTCATGTATGGCCTAGACCTGGGAAACGAAAGTACTGCTTTCCCTCCTGCCGAAGGGTGCACCGATGTCAAGAGACACAGTTCAGCCGTACAGAGTTCAGCCGTTAAGAACGGCGCCGTGGTCCGCGCCCCGGCGGCGGGCGGCCGTGTTCGTGGCCGTCGTCGCTCTCCTCAGCGCCGTCCTCACGGTGCTCGGCTCCGCGTCGGCCGGCGCCGACACGGTGGGCGCCGGCAGCTACACCACCACGGCACCCGGCCCGCTGCCCTCGGGGTGCGCGGACCTGTCCACCGACCCGCGCCACTGGGTGACGTCCGACGCCCCGTCAGGCGCCGTACCCACCAACGACTGGTGGTCGTCGATCCTGTGGAAGCGCACCAACTGCGCTTACGGAGAGCCGCTGTTCGCGCAGCCGCTCGGTTTCCGGGCACAGTCCGGCGGGCTGGGGGTCTCCTACAGCACCAAGCCGACGATCTCCGGCAGCGGCAAGGGCGTGGGCGAGTACCACTTCGACTACAAGGAGGACTTCGTCGTCGGCGTCTCCGGCCTGGCCGCCCCCGAGGTGAAGGTCGACGACTGGACCGACTGGACCGTCAGTCCGTACCTCAGCGACGGTGCGCACACCCTGCGCGCGACCATCGGCTCCGGCCTGCCGTTCGCCTACTTCCGTGCGACGGGCGGCGCCGCGCAGATCAAGGCCGCCGCCGACGCGACCGTGGACATCTGGTCCAACTCCGGCTCCATGATCGGCTACACGGTCGGCGGACACGACTACGTCGCCTTCGCCCCGAGCGGGGCCTCCTGGTCGGTCGGTGGATCCACCTTCACCTCCTCGCTCGCGGGCAAGGACTACTTCTCCGTCGCCGTACTGCCGACGACGCCGTCCACCTCGAGCGCCGACCGGGCCGCGCTCGCGACCGAGTACGCCAAGTACGCCTACGACCACGTCACCGGCACCTCCGTGTCCTACCGGTACGACGAGGCCGACAGCACGGTCACCACCACCTACCGCTACACGACCACGGCCCTCGAGGGGTCGGCCACCGGCACGGTCGCGGCCCTGCTGCCGCACCAGTGGCGCCACCTGTCCGAGGGCAGTCCGCTGCCGCAGACGTACATCTCCTCCCGTGGCCCGCTGAAGGTGCTCACCGGCGTCACGTCCTTCTCGACGTCGATGGTCTTCCATGGAGTGCTGCCCGAGGTACCGGGGGTCGCCGACAGTTCCGGCGCCGACGCGGCGACGCTGCAGAACTACCTCGACGCCGAGAAGGCCGACCCGACGCGCCAGCAGAGCGACGACACGTACTGGACCGGCAAGGGCCTGGGGCGCGCCGCACGACTGGCGGAGATCGCCGACCAGAGCGGTGACACCGCCGTCCGCGACGCCGCCCTGTCCGCGATCAAGTCCAAGCTCACGGACTGGTTCACCGCCTCGCCGGGCAAGACGGGCCACCTGTTCTACTACGACGGCAAGTGGGGCACCCTGATCGGATATCCGGCCTCCTACGGGTCCGACCAGGAGCTGAACGACCACCACTTCCACTACGGCTACTACATCGCCGCGGCCGCGACCCTCGCGAGGTTCGACCCCACCTGGGCCGACGCCGACCATTACGGCGGCATGGTGGACCTGCTCATCCGGGACGCCAACAACTACGACCGCACCGACAAGCGGTTCCCCTACCTGCGGGACTTCGACATCTACGCCGGCCACGACTGGGCCTCCGGGCACGGCTCGTTCGCCGCGGGCAACAACCAGGAGTCGTCCTCCGAGGGGATGAACTTCGACAACGCGCTCATCCAGTGGGGCACCGTCACCGGGAACAAGGCCGTCCGGGACGCGGGCATCTACATGTACACCACTCAGGCCGCCGCCATCGAGGACTACTGGTTCGACACCCATCACCAGGTCTACCCGAGCGACTTCGCGCACAAGGAGGTCGGCATGGTCTGGAGCAACGGAGGCGCCTATTCCACCTGGTTCTCCAGCGCCCCCGAACAGATCCAGGGCATCAACCTGCTGCCGGTGACCGGCGGACACCTCTACCTCGGCGACAACCCGGCCTACGTGAAGGCCAATTACCAGGAGATGCTCGACCAGGCCGGCAAGACCCAGCCCGGCATCTGGCCCGACATCTGGTACGAGTACCTGGCGCTGGGCGACGGCGACGCGGCCCTGGCCGACTTCCGCGCCAACAGCTCCTTCACCTCAGAGGAGGGCGAGAGCAAGGCCCACACCTTCCACTGGATCCGTAACCTTGCCGCGCTGGGCACCGTGGACACCGGCGTCACCGCCGACAGCCCGCTGACCGCGGTCTTCGTCAAGAACGGCGAACGCACCTACGTCGCCGCCAACACCACCGCCGCGGACACCACCGTGCACTTCTCCGACGGAACCACCGTGCAGGTGCCCGCCGGGAAGACGGTCACGGCCGGCGCCCACACCTGGACCGGCGGCAGCGGACCCGGCGGCACCGATCCCACCCCAACCCCCACGCCCACCCCCACGCCGACCCCGACACCCACGCCGCCCGGGGACCCGGGGACGTCGCCCACGCTGTATCTGAGCACCGACGGGACGCTGGCGGGCACGGCCGGGACCGCGGACAGCGTGACCGTGGCGTCGGCCGACAGCGTCAATCACGACGGCACTCCGTACAAACCGCAGACCTTCACCGCCGCCGGGCTGAACATGAAGTACGCGGGCGGGACCACCCAGTTCGATCTGGCCGTCGACGCCCAGGAGAACGTCGGCAACGGAGTCCAGCTGCAGGTGTCCTACGACTGCACCGGCAGCGGGACGTGGGACCGCGTCGAGACCTACCGGTACTTCGCCACCGACCCCGTCCCCGGCTGGGAGCACTACACGGACAAGGCCGGACTGGCCTCCGCGACCGGCACTTCCTGCGACCTGAAGAACGGGACCGTACAGGTCAAGATCTGGAACGCCCTGGGTCACGCCCCCAGCACCGTCGCCACCGGCACCAAGTCCACCGTCCAGCTGCCCTACAACTGAATGCCTGATCAGCACCACAGGCGATGAGTTCCGTCCGGCGCCGCGCCCTGCCCGAGCAGGCCGTGGCTCCGGGCGGACCTCGTACTCGCCCCGCTGAACGCAGAGAGCCACGTGACCCAGATCTCGATGCGCTTCCGGCGTGCCGGTCCCTACCCTGATGTCGGTCCGGCCGACGGCCGGGCCGAAGCAGAGCGCGCCGTTGTAGGCTGAAAACACAGCCCTTGACCTGGCCATATCAGGCAGGGAGCGGATTTCGGGAGCACTGAATGCTGCGCACCATGTTCAAGTCCAAGATCCATCGAGCCACCGTCACGCAGGCCGACCTGCACTACGTGGGATCGGTGACCATCGACGCCGACCTGCTCGACGCCGCCGACCTGCTGCCCGGCGAGCTGGTCCACATCGTCGACATCACCAACGGCTCGCGGCTGGAGACGTACGTCATCGAGGGCGAGCGGGGCTCGGGTGTGATCGGGATCAACGGTGCCGCCGCGCATCTCGTGCACCCCGGCGACCTGGTGATCATCATCAGCTACGCTCAGGTGACCGACGCCGAGGCCAGGGCACTCGAACCCCGGGTCGTGCACGTGGACCGCGACAACCGCATCGCGGCCCTGGGCGCCGACCCGTCCGAGCCGGTGCCGGGCTCGGACCAGGAGCGCAGCCCGCAGGCCGTACGGGCCTGACCTTCACCGACCGTGGGACCAGGAGCGTGCCGATGAGCGACATCGAGATCCGCGACAACCGGGCGGCGGGCCGCCTGGAGGCGACCGGCGACGGCACGGAAGGCGAAGTCGTCGGCCACATCGAGTACTTCGTCCTCGACGCCCCCGCGCGCGCCCTGGTCCCCGTGCACACCATCGTGGAGCCGGCGCACGAGGGGAAGGGCATCGCGGGCTCGCTGGCCCGCGAGCTGTACGCCATCGCCGAACGCGAGGGAATCGTCGTCGCCCCCCTCTGCCCGTACGTCGTCAAATGGGCCGAACGCCACCCCGACGAGGCCCCGGCGGCCGACCCGGAGCTGCTGCGCGCGGCGAAGCACTGGCTGACGGAACACCCGGGCCGTTTCTGACAGGTCGCGTACGGCCCGTCCGATCGACCTTCGATCAACCACCCTCGGCCACGCCCCTCGACCGGACTGCCCCCCTCTGGACCTGTCCGGACTGCGCAGGTGATGACGTAGGCAGGACTCTGGAAGCCAGTGCCGATCGACGAGGCAGCATGGCTGACCAGCAGGGCAAGACGGACCCCATGCTGCTCGACTCGCAGGAGGCCGCGCTCGAACCGCTCGAACCGGACGAGAAGGGCGCCTCGCTGGACGTGGGACCGACACCCGACGTGATCGCCGAGACGGCCGTGCGGCTGCTGCCACGCGCATGAAAACCTGGCACACCACGTCCGCCGCCGTCCTGCCCGTGAAAGGTCCCGCGACCCCATGCTCGCCCTCCTGCACACCTCCCCCCTCCACGTCCCGGTCTTCGACGCCCTGCGCGACGAGCACCACCCGGGCCTGGAGCTACGGCACTTCGTGGACGAGGAGTTGCTGACCCGGGCCCGCCGCGAGGGCCCCGAGGCGGTGGCGGACGAGCTGCGCGCCGTACTGGACACGGCAGTTGGCGAGGGTGCTTCGGCCGTCCTGTGCACCTGCTCCACCATCGGCGGCGTCGCGGAGGCGGCCGCCGCCGCAGTCCCCGTGCTGCGCTCCGACCGCCCGATGGCCGCCGCCGCGGTGGCCGCGGGCCCCCGCATCGTGGTCCTGGCCACGGTGGAGAGCACGTTCGGCCCCACGACGTCCCTGATCCAGGAGGAGGCCCGGCGGGCCGGACGCGCGGTCCGGGTGCGGACCCGGCTCGTCGAGGGCGCCTGGGAGCGTTTCGGGTCCGGCGACACCGACGGCTGCGCCCGTCTCGTCGCGGCCGCGATCGACACGGTCACCGACGCCGACGCGATCGTCCTGGCCCAGGGCTCCATGGCCCCGGCCGAACACCTGACGTCGACCACGGTGCCGGTCCTGTCGAGCCCCCGCCCGGGGCTGGCGGCGGCAGCCCGGATCGGCAAGCGGCAGGCGCCCACTTGGGGCCCTCACCGTCCTACGAGCGGGTGAGTGGGGAGGCGGGCGTCGGGTACGCGGGGGATTAGTCGAGAGCCGACGTCGACCGACTGGCGGGAGGACCCCATGACCGACCCGTACCCCGAGCCCGTGCCACCAGGACCCACACCCGGCGGCCCGGACCCGCAACCCCCCGACCCGTACCCCTCACCGGTCCCGACTCCGCAGCCGCCCGGCCCGGAGCCCACTCCGCCGCCGCAGCCGCCCTCGCCCCCGACGCCCACTCCGCCCCCGGACCCCTCCCCGTCCCCGGTCCCCCCGGGCCCGGAACCGGTCCCGAACCCTCAGCCGGGCCCACCCCTGAGGTAGCAGGCCGGAAAGGGAAAA
The DNA here is from genome assembly GCF_044457745.1 of Streptomyces sp. NPDC050534. Taxonomy (NCBI): domain Bacteria; kingdom Bacillati; phylum Actinomycetota; class Actinomycetes; order Kitasatosporales; family Streptomycetaceae; genus Streptomyces; species Streptomyces sp. NPDC050534. The sequence goes on along the minus strand of NZ_JBITHF010000005.1, from coordinate 458,471 downwards.
GCGGTGGGCGAGTGTGAGAACACTCGCCCACCGCAACGCCTTCAGGGGCGCGGGGAACTGCGCGACCAGCCAAGAACAACCGGCACTCGCGCGATCAAAGAACCCCCCCACCCCCCTAGGCGGAAACCTCGGACCGGTCCCCACCCCACAGCGTGTGGAACGCACCGTCCTGGTCCACCCGCCGATACGTGTGCGCCCCGAAGAAGTCCCGCTGCCCCTGCGTGAGCGCCGCAGGCAACCGCTCGGCACGCAGCGCGTCGTAGTACGCCAGCGCCGCCGCGAAGCCCGGCGTCGGAACCCCCTGGCGCGTCGCCGCGATCAGCACCTCGCGCCAGTCGTCCTGCGCGGCCGCGATCTCCTGGGCGAAGGTGTCGTCGGAGAGCAGGCTGGGCAGCTCGGCGCGGGCGTCGTACGCGGCGCGGATGCGGTCCAGGAAGGCCGCGCGGATGATGCAGCCGCCGCGCCAGATCGCGGAGACCGCGCCCAGGTCGATGTCCCAGTCGTACTCGTCGCTGCCGGCCTGGACCTCGTGGAAGCCCTGGGTGTAGGAGACGATCTTCGACGCGTACAGCGCCTGCTCGACGCGGTCGGCGAAGGCCGCCGCCTCGGACTCGGAGAGCGGGGCCGCCTTCGGGCCGGCCAGCCCCCGGGACGCCTCGCGCAGGGCCGCGTGCCCGGACAGGGAGCGGGCGAAGACCGCCTCCGCGATGCCGGACACCGGGACGCCGAGGTCGAGGGCGATCTGGACGGTCCAGCGGCCGGTGCCCTTCTGCTCCGCCTGGTCCACCACGACATCCACGAACGGCTTGCCCGTCGCGGCGTCCACATGGGACAGCACCTCGGCGGTGATCTCGATCAGGTAGGAGTCGAGACGGCCCGTGTTCCAGGTGCGGAAGATGTCGGCGATCTGGGCGGGGGAGTACCCGGCGACGTCGCGCAGCAGCTGGTACGCCTCGCCGATCAGCTGCATGTCGGCGTACTCGATGCCGTTGTGGACCATCTTCACGAAGTGGCCGGCGCCGTCGGGACCGACGTGCGTCACGCAGGGTGAGCCGTCCTTCGCCTTCGCGGAGATCTTCTCCAGCATCGGGCCGAGGGAGTCGTAGGACTCCTTGGGGCCGCCGGGCATGATGCTCGGGCCGTTGAGCGCGCCCTCCTCGCCGCCGGAGACGCCCATGCCGACGAAGTGGATGCCCTGCTCGCGCAGTTCGCGCTCCCGGCGCCGGGTGTCCGCGAAGTGCGCGTTGCCACCGTCGATGATCATGTCGCCGGGCTCCAGGAGCGGGGCGAACTCGTGGATCACCGCGTCCGTGGGCTCGCCGGCCTTGACCATGATGACCAGGCGCCGCGGCCGCTCCAGTGCCGCCACGAACTCCTTGGCGGTCTCGGCCGCGATGAAGTCGCCCTCGTTTCCGAACTCCTCGACCAGGGCGTGCGTGCGCGCCGCCGTCCGGTTGTGCAAGGCGACCGTGTAGCCGTTGCGCGCGAAGTTACGGGCGAGGTTGCGGCCCATGACCGCCAGTCCCGTGACGCCGATCTGGGCTGAAGTGCTCATTCGGTTTGGCTCCTAAGGATCCGTTATCGGTGGTGCCGGTCGTGCCCGTCAGTATCGCCCCACCGACCATCCTGACTTGCCGGTACGCCGTGCGCATGTCCGGGGTGCCCGACGTGCCGCAGGCAGATACGCACCACGGGCCCCACCCGCCTCAGCCGGTGTGCAACTGGCGTGAATGTCTGGGTGCTTGTGTGTTCAGAGCGGCCGATTGCCGCCTTGTCATGGCCTGTTCGGGGCGCTTACTTTTGGCCCTTCTGACGCATGTCGAGGGGGATCTCCATGGCCCTACGCGGCCGGCACCGCCGGTACCAGCCGAACAGGATCAACCGCGCCTCACTCACCGTCACCGCCGGCAGCGCCGGCATGGCGATCCCGCTGATCGGCACCGGCACCGCCCATGCCGCCGACGTGTCCACCTGGAACAAGGTCGCCGCCTGCGAGTCGACCAGCAACTGGAGCGTCAACACCGGCAACGGCTTCTACGGCGGACTCCAGTTCACCCAGTCCACCTGGGAGGCGTACGGCGGCACGAAGTACGCGGCGCGCGCGGATCTGGCCACCAAGGACCAGCAGATCGCGGTCGCCGAGAAGGTCCTGGACGGGCAGGGGCCGCGCGCCTGGCCGGTGTGCTCGGTGAAGGCGGGGCTGGCCCGGGTGGGGGACACCGCGGCCGTCCACCCCGACGGGAGTGCGCGGAGCACCCGGAGCAGCGTCAAGAAGACGTCGGTGCAGGACGTGCAGCCGCAGACCACGCCCCAGTCGCGGGCGGGCAGCGCCGAGATGTACACCGTGGTGCGCGGGGACAGCCTCTCCGAGATCGCCGAGACCGAGCACGTGAGCGGCGGCTGGCACCGGCTGTACGCGGCGAACCGGAAGACCATCGGCGCGGACCCGGACCTGATCCTGCCGGGCCAGCGGCTGAACCTGCACGGCAAGGCCCCCACGACGCACACCACCGGGACGAGCGACTCCTCGTCCACGCACCCCAAGCACCACAAGGCCAAGACGGAGAAGACCTCTTCGGCCACCGAGGAGAAGGCCGGCACCGGCAGCCACGCGCTCGTCGCGCCGGTCCACGGCCCCACCGGCACCCCGTACCACGAGGCCGGCTCCTCCTGGTCGAAGGGCTACCACACCGGCATCGACTTCCCCGTGCCCACCGGCACGACGGTCAAGGCGATCGCCGCGGGCCGGGTGGTCTCCGCCGGCTGGGGCGGCTCCTACGGCTACCAGGTGGTCATCCGGCACGCCGACGGCCGCTACAGCCAGTACGGCCATCTGTCGGCGATCTCCGTGAAGGCGGGGCAGGGCGTCGGTGCCGGGCAGCGCATCGGCCGCTCCGGCGCGACCGGGAACGCCACGGGCCCGCATCTGCACTTCGAGGTGCGGACGGGGCCCGGTTTCGGTTCTGACATCGACCCTGTCGCCTATCTCAGGGCCGGAGGCGTCAGGATTTGACGCGCTCGCGGTGCCGGTCGAGGTCCGGCATCGGGACGTACGAGCCGCCGTAGAAGGGGCCGTAGAAGCGGTAGCGGGCCGGGTCGGCGGCCGGGACGTCGTCCGCGTCGTAGGCCACGGCGAAGACGGTCGGGCCCACCTGGGAGGGGACCAGCGTCTCCTCGCGCGGCACGTCCGCCGACTGCTCCGGGATCGCGGCGAGCAGCTCCTCGACGGGCGTCGGCCCGGAGGCGGACACCACCGCCTCCGGTACGGCCTGCGGCTCCCGTACGGACTGCGGCTCCGGTACGCCCTGCGGCTCCGGCGCGCTCTCGGGGGCGGTGCGCGTGATGCGCTCCGTCGTGAGCAGGATCAGGCCGCCCGCCGCCACCACGCCGCAGCTCAGCGCGAGCGCGGTGCCCGTGGTGCCGTAGCGGAAGGTCTCGTCGAACATCGTGATGCCGACCGCGGCCGCGACCACCGGGTTCACGACGGTCAGCGTGGCCAGCGGGGCCGCGAGGCCCGCGCCGCGGTAGGAAGCCTGGGACAGCAGCATGCCGGCCGTGGCGAAGACACCGATCACGACCAGGAAGGGCAGGTCCGCCGCCGACACGCCGCCGGTCCAGTCGACCGCGACGGTCTTGGTGAACACCGAGGACATGCCGAACGCTATGCCGGACGCGGTGGCGAGCAGCATGCTGCGCACCGCCGGGTGCCGGTGGGCGGCCCGGCCCGCGACCATCAGCGCCACGACCACGCCACCGGAGATGACGGCGATCGCGACCCGCTGGGCCGTGGAGAGCGACTGCGACTCGGAGGAACCGACCAGGGCCAGCAGACCGGCCAGGCCCACGGTCGCCATGATCGCGCCCCGCCAGGCGGTCGCGCCGGCCTTGCGGCCCACGAACAGCGCCGCCATCGGCAGCGCGAACACGATCGTCAGCGCGCCGAGCGGCTGCACCAGGCTGAGCGGGCCGTAGGCCAGCGCCACCACGTGCAGCAGTCCGCCCAGGCCGTTCAGCGCCACCGCGGCCCACCAGGTCGGCCGGCGCAGCGGCGCGTACTGCTGGTCGGGAGAGGACACCGCCACGTGCTCCTGCACGATCGCCCCGCCCGCGTACGCCACGGCGGAGACGAGCGACAGCAGAACGGACAACGCGAGGGCACTCATGAGCTGCTCCTCTGCGTGTGGCGGGGGCGGTGTGCCCCGCGCGACGAACGGTCGGCCTTCATAACCAACACGATGCCTTGCCGATCTCTTCCCGTCGTCGTCCCTGAGCAGTCAATGGGTCCTACTGCCGGTGGAGTACGAATCGGGCGCCGTCCTCCCCAAGGTGGGCGACGACGGGTGGAGATCCCCCAATGGGAACCCCTAGGGCCCCCTGGGTTCCACTGCTTTTCGTGGATCGGGTACTACTGCCCTTCGTGGAGCTCGACCAGGATCTCGCCGCCCTCGGACCGCTCGGCGGCTTCTTCGTACTGCGCACCGGCGGGGCGCCGCAGGGGCCGTTGTCGACGCTCGCCCGCGCGTACGGAAACCAGTCGCCGGACGCTGAATCCGGCGCTAGAGCAGATCCTATTACTTTTCGGGTCGAAAAGGTCGCCCGATCCCTGCACGCACCCGAGTTGCGGATCGCGGCCTCCGTGGCCCAGCAGGGTCTCGCGGCCCGTCTGTGGTCGGTGACGCTGGGCTGCGCCGTCCTTTACGACCGCATCCCCGACCTCGATCCCGCCCTGCTGCACTGGGACCCCGACGCCGCCGCTCCCGACGACCTGTGGCTCTCCGGGGTCCGCGCGCTGCCCGCCCACGCCGCGAGCGTCGCGGACACCGTGCTGCACGGCCACCTCGAGCCGCTGGCGGCGGCCCTGCGCGCCCGCCACCGGATCGCGGCCGGCCTGCTGTGGGGCAACGCGGCCTCGGCCCTGGCGGGCGCCGCCCGGCAGCTGGAGCAGTGGGCGGTCCGGCACGGCCGTACCGGCGACGCGGCCCTTACCCGCGCCCTCACCGCACAACTCCACGCCCACCCCCTGCTGTCCGCCACCGGCACCCTCACCGGCACCGCCTTCCGGCGCCGCAGCTGCTGCCTCTACTACCGCGTGCCCGGCGGCGGAGTGTGCGGCGACTGTTGCTTCCTGCGGCCGCCGCGCTCTTCCCCACGCGACACATCTGGGTGACCATGAGGGAACCGGTCGCCGAGAGCTGGGGGTTGCGGGTGCGAGTGGGACTGCTGACCCGGGAGTACCCGCCGGATGTGTACGGCGGCGCGGGCGTCCACGTGGAGTTCCTCGCCCGGGAGTTGAGCTCCCTGGTCGACCTGGAGGTGCACTGCTGGGGAGAGGGCCGCGGCGTGGGCGTCGTACGCCACCGCCCCTGGGCCGCCCTGGACACCGCCAACGACGCGCTGCGCACCTTCTCCGTCGACCTTGCGATGACGGCGGGCGTCGAGGGCCGCGAGCTCGTGCACTCCCACACCTGGTACGCCAACCTGGGCGGTCACCTCGCCAAGATGCTGTACGGCGTCCCGCACGTGATGACCGCCCACTCGCTCGAGCCCCTGCGGCCATGGAAGGCCGAGCAGCTCGGCGGCGGATACGCCCTGTCGAGCTGGGCCGAGCGCACCGCGATCGAGTCCGCCGACGCGGTGATCGCCGTCTCCGGCGCCATGCGCGAGGACATCCTCGGCTGCTACCCGGCGCTGGACCCCGCCCGGGTCCACATCGTGCACAACGGCATCGACACCACGCTGTACCGCCCCGACCACGGCACCGACGTGCTGGAGCGCATCGGCCTGGACGCCAAACGCCCCTTCGTCCTGTTCGTCGGCCGCATCACCCGGCAGAAGGGTGTGCCCCATCTGCTGCGCGCGGTGCGGGACATCGACCCGTCCGCGCAGGTCGTCCTGTGCGCGGGGGCGCCCGACACACCGGAGATCGACCGGGAGTTCCGCGAGCTCTACGAGGACCTCGACCGCGTGCGCGAGGGCGTGCACTGGATCCCGCAGATGCTGCCGCGCCCCGAGGTGATCCAGCTGCTGACCCACGCGGCGGCGTTCGTCTGCCCGTCGGTCTACGAGCCCCTCGGCATCGTCAACCTCGAGGCCATGGCCTGCGGGACGCCCGTCGTGGCCTCCCGGGTCGGCGGCATCCCCGAGGTCGTCGACGACGGCAGGACGGGTCTGCTCGTCGACGTGGACGACGACTTCGAGGCGTCCCTCGCGCAGGCCCTGGACACGGTGATCGGCGACCCGGAGACCGCCCGGAGGATGGGCGAGGCCGGCCGGCAGCGTGCGGTGGAGGAGTTCGGCTGGGACGCGGTCGCCCGCCGTACGGTCCGCCTCTACGAGGAGACCCTGAAACAGGACTAGACGCGGAGAACGGCGGTAGTTGTTCGAACAGGCTTACACCGCCCTGGGCAGGGGCAAGCATGGATCAACCACGGTGAGGGGAGCGATCATGCGTCGTGGCGGACCTTCGGTGCTCGGGATCGTACTGGCGGGCGGAGAAGGCAAACGCCTGATGCCCCTGACCGCGGACCGCGCCAAACCAGCGGTCACCTTCGGCGGCACGTACCGCCTCGTCGACTTCGTCCTGTCCAACCTCGTCAACGGCGACATCCTGCGCGTCTGCGTCCTCACGCAGTACAAGTCGCACTCGCTGGACCGGCACATCACCACCACCTGGCGGATGTCCAGCCTGCTCGGCAACTACGTCACGCCGGTCCCGGCCCAGCAGCGGCTCGGCCCGCGCTGGTACCTGGGCAGCGCGGACGCCATCCTGCAGTCCCTGAACCTCGTCTACGACGACGGACCCGAGTACGTCGCGGTGTTCGGCGCCGACCACGTGTACCGCATGGACCCGCGCCAGATGCTCTCCCAGCACATCGAGAGCGGTGCGGGCGTCACGGTCGCCGGCATCCGCGTCCCGCGCTCGGAGTCCTCGCAGTTCGGCGTGATCTCCCCGGGCACGGACGGCCTGTCGGTCGAGCGCTTCCTGGAGAAGCCCGCCGACCCGCCCGGCCTGGCGGACGACCCGGAGTGCGTCTTCGCCTCCATGGGCAACTACATCTTCACCACCAAGGCGCTCATCGAGGCGCTGCAGCGGGACGCCGAGGACGAGCACTCCGTCCACGACATGGGCGGTTCGATCCTGCCCCAGCTCACCGACCGCGGCGAGGCGCAGCTCTACGACTTCAGCGCCAACCACGTGCCCGGCGAGACCACCCGCGACCAGGGCTACTGGCGCGACGTGGGCACGATGGACGCGTACTACGACGCCCACATGGACCTGATCGCCGAGCGTCCCGCCTTCAACCTCTACAACCGGCAGTGGCCCATCTACACCCACTCCAACCAGCTCTCCCCGGCCCGCTTCAACGCGGGCGGCATGGCCAGCGAGTCCATCATCAGCGCGGGCTGCCTCATCCGCGGCCAGGTCACCCGCTCCGTCCTGTCACCCGGCGTCCGCGTCGACCCCGGAGCCGTCGTCCAGGGCTCGATCCTGCACGACAACGTCCACATCGGCCGCGGCGCGGTCGTGCGCGGAGCGGTCCTGGACAAGAACGTCGAGGTGCCGCCGGGTGCGACGATCGGCGTCAACCCCGAGCGGGACGCGGAGCTGTACACCGTCTCCAAGGGCGGTGTGATCGCGCTGGGCAAGGGCCAGGTGGTGTCGTAGACACGTGGACACAGGGCCCGTCACCCCGCCGTGGGTGACGGGCCCTCGGCCGTTTCTGACTTGTCATGTCCCTGGACGGGGAAGCGGAATCCGTGTTGTCATGCCAACTGCTGTTCATGACAACGTTGTTATGGGAGGTTCCGTGCACTTCCCCCGCCGCAGACGGCGGCTGGCTCTGGTGCTCGCCGTGTTGCTCGGCACGGCCGGCCTGACCGCCGTCCCTACCACCGCCCAGGCCGCCGAGCCGGGCGGCACCCACCTCACCGACCTCGTGAACCCGTTCATCGGAACCCAGAACGAGGGCAACACCTATCCCGGCGCGGCCGTGCCCTTCGGCATGGTGCAGTTCTCGCCCGACACCGGCCACAACACCGGCTACGACTACGCGCAGAACCACATCCGCGGCTTCTCCCTGGTCCATCTGTCCGGCGTCGGCTGCGGCCTGGGCGGAGACCTGCCGGTGCTGCCGACGACGGGTGATGTCACACAGACGGACTACGCGAAGTACGCGGCCGAGTTCGGCCACGACGACGAGAAGGCGAGCCCCGGCTACTACGAGGTCGGCCTGAAGACCGGCATCCGGGCCGAACTCACGGCCACCGCCCGCACCGGCGTGCAGCGCTACACCTTCCCGGCCACCGACAAGGCCAACGTCCTGCTGAACGCGGCCCAGTCGCTGCACACCGGGGTGGCCGGCAAGGTCGAGGTCCTGGACAACCGCACCGTGCGCACCGCCATCACCGGCCGCGGCTTCTGCCAGGACACCAAGCCGTACACCGTCTACACGATCACCCGCTTCGACCGTCCCTTCACCACGTACGGCACCTGGGACGGCTCGACGGTGACCGCGGGCTCGAAGACCGGCCCCGGCGGCGCCTACGTCCGTTTCGACACCACCAAGGACCGCACGGTCGAGGCGACCACGGCCCTGTCGTACGTCGACGCGCACGGCGCCGCGATCAACCTCCGCGCCGAGGGCGGCCGTTCCTTCGACTCCGTACGCCACGGGGCGGACCGGGCGTGGGAGAACCGTCTGGACGACGTGCGCGCGCAGGGCGGTGACGACGGTCTGCGGCGGACCTTCTACTCGTCGCTGTACCGGTCCTTCCTGGCGCCGAACATCGGCAGCGACGTCGACGGCCGCTACACCGGCTGGGACCAGAAGATCCACCGGACGAAGGGCTTCACGTACTACCAGAACTGGTCGCTGTGGGACACCTACCGCACCCAGTCCCAGCTGCTGTCGCTGCTCGCGCCCCGCGAGGCCCGCGACATGGCGATCTCGGTGATCAAGATCTCCGAGGAGAGCGGCTGGCTGCCCAAGTGGGGCTACGGCACGGTCGAGACGAACATCATGACCGGCGACCCGGTCACCCCGTTCCTGACCAACGCCTACCAGCAGGGCCTGCTCAAGGGCTACGAGGAGCGGGCGTACCGGGCGCTGCGGCAGAACGCCGACGGGGTGCCGCCCACGGACTCGCCGGCGGTGGGCCGCGAGGCGAACAAGGAGTACATCTCCGAGGGATTCGCGCCGTACATCAAGAACCGCCCCCACGTGAAGCCGGGCGACTCGGACTACGACCACGGCGCCTCGGCGACCCTGGAGTACGCCCTGTCGGACGCGATGCTCGCGCAGATGGCCCGTGACCTCGGGCACGACGCGGACGCGGCGCGCTACGCCGCCCGCGCCCAGAGCTACCGGCACATCTTCGACCCCTCGACCGGCTTCTTCCGCGCCCGTGACGCCTCCGGCGCCTTCACCGGCCCGGCCGACCCGGCGCAGAGCGAGGGCTTCCACGAGGGCACGTCCTGGCAGTACCAGTGGCTGGTGCCGCAGGACCTGCCGGGCATGGTCTCCCTGATCGGCGGCGAGCAGGCCACGAACGACCGGCTGGACTCCTTCTTCGCCTACGGCCAGCTGCTGGCCGACCCCGCGAAGACGGCCCGCGAGGTGTGGGTCAACGGGCCCTACGACTACTACAACGCCGACAAGTACAACCCGCAGAACGAGCCCGACCTCATCGCCCCGTACACCTATCTGTCCACCGGGCAGCCGTGGAAGACGACCGACGTCGTGCACGCGGCGCTGACCCTGTTCACGGACACGCCGACCGGCATGACCGGCAACGACGACCTCGGCACCATGTCCGCCTGGAACGTGCTGTCGTCGATCGGGGTCTTCCCGGTGCAGCCCGGCTACGACACCTGGGGGCTGTCCACGCCCGTCTTCGACCGCGTCGACCTCACCCTGGACCGCCGCTACTACCCGCGCGGTGCCCTGACGATCACCGCGAAGGGCACCTCCGGCACCGACCGGTACATCCAGTCGGCCCGGACGGACGGGAAGTCGTACGACCGGACGTATCTGACGACCGGTTCGCTGCGCTCTCTGCGCTCGCTCGACTTCACGGTCGGCCCGCAGCCGTCTGAGTGGGGTACGTCACCCAAGGCGGCGCCACCTGCGCTGAATTGACCTCAGGAGTCACATGAGTCCCGTCCCTCAACAGGGGGACGGGACTTAATCTGCTGTTAACTGTGCGTAGCCTGATCGTACTTGACCGTAATCTCCCCGGAGAGGTTGACTGCTGGCTCACCCGTCCGTCGACGCGAGGCAAGCCATTGACCACTGACCTGCTCGCTCCACTCGACCTGGCGTTCTGGAACATCGAGTCCGCCGAGCACCCCATGCACCTCGGCGCCCTCGGGGTGTTCTCGGCGCACTCGCCCACCGCCGGCGCCCACGCCGCCGACCTGCTCGCCTCGCGGGCCGCGGCGGTCCCCGGACTGCGGATGCGCATCCGGGACCTGTGGCAGCCCTCGCCGCTCAGGCCGATGTCCTTCGGCAGCGCCAGCCGCGAGCCCGACCCCGGCTTCGACCCGCTCAACCACGTCCTGCTGCACGCGCCCACCGCCGACTTCCACGCCGAGGCCGGCCGGCTCATGGAGCGGTCACTGGTGCGCGGCCGGCCGCCGTGGGAGGCCCATGTGCTGCCGGGCGAGGACGGCGTCTCCTTCGCCGTGCTGTTCAAGTTCCACCACGCCCTGGCCGACGGCCTGCGGGCGCTGACGCTCGCCGCCGCCATCCTGGACCCGATGGACATGCCGGAGCGCAGGCCGCGCCCCGAGGAGCCCAAGCGCGGCCTGCTGCCCGATGTGCGCAAGCTGCCCGGCCTGGTCAGGGGCGCACTGTCCGACGTGGGACGCGCCCTCGACATCGGCGCCTCCGTGGCCGTGTCCAGCCTCGGCATGCGCTCCTCCTCGGCGTTCACCTCCGAGGCCACCGGCACCCGCCGCACCGCCGGCGTCGTCATCGACCTCGACGACGTGCAGCGCGTCCGCAAGACCCAGGGCGGCACCGTCAACGACGTCCTGATCGCGGTCGTCGCCGGCGCCCTGCGCCGCTGGCTCGACGAGCGCGGCGACGGCAGCGACGGCGTGACACCCCGCGCACTCATCCCCGTCTCCAAGCGCCGCCCGCGCACCGCCCACCCGCAGGGCAACCGGCTCTCCGGCTACCTGATACGGCTCCCCGTGGACGATCCCGACCCGCTCGGCCGGTTCGACGCCGTCCGTACCGCCATGGACCGCAACAAGGACGCGGGCCCCAACCGCGGCGCGGGCGCCGTCGCCCTGCTCGCCGACCACGTGCCCGCGCTCGGCCACCGGCTCGGCGGACCGCTGGTCAGCCAGGCCGCCCGGCTCTGGTTCGACATCCTGGTCACCAGCGTGCCGCTGCCCAGCTTCGGCCTGAAGCTCGGCGGCAACCCGGTCACCGAGGTCTTCCCCTTCGCCCCGCTGGCCCGGGGACAGTCCCTGGCGGTGGCAGTCTCGACCTACCGCGGCAAGGTCCACTACGGCCTCGTCGCCGACGCCAAGGCCGTACCCGACCTGGACGTGCTGGCCGCCGCCCTCACCGAGGAGGTGCAGGCCCTCATCACCGCCTGCGGCTCCTGATCGTCCCGGGTTTGGTGGACCGGCCCGGCGCTCCGCTAAAATTCGGCGTTCGAAAGCGAGCGCGACCGGAGCGCCGCGACGAAAGAGCAGGGAACGGCAGCGGCCATGACGGTGACAGACAACGGCTCGGCGATCACGGACGAGATCGTCTTCGGGCCCGGTATCGACCCCGAACGGCTGGCCGTCTGCCTCAGCGTGCTCGAGGAACTCGACAAGCTCGAGGTCGACCACCCGGACGCGATCGCCGTGCGCCGGGCCACCGCGGGCGTCTACCGCACGGTCAAGCAGCGCCGCCGCCAGGAGCGCCGGGCCGCCAAGACCGCCCACGACAAGGCGGTCACGGAGTCCACGGCGACCGGCTCGGCCCAGCGCATCGACGACGAGACCGAGGGTCTGCTGCCGTCGTCGGCCACCGGCGAGGGCAAGCTCGCGGGGATACTCCAGCGCCCGCGCTCCTGCTACACCTGCAAGTCCCGGTTCGTGGAAGTCGACTACTTCTACCACCAGCTGTGTCCGGACTGCGCCCGCGTCAACCGCGTCAAGCGCGACGTGCGCGCCGACCTCACGGGCAAGCGCGCCCTGCTCACCGGCGGCCGCGCCAAGATCGGCATGTACATCGCGCTGCGGCTGCTGCGCGACGGCGCCCACACCACGATCACCACGCGCTTCCCCAAGGACGCCATCCGCCGCTTCAAGGCCATGGACGACTCGGCGCAGTGGATCCACCGTCTGGAGGTCGTCGGCATCGACCTGCGGGACCCGGCGCAGGCCGTGGCCCTCGGCGAGCAGGTCGCCCAGGCGGGCCCGCTCGACATCCTGATCAACAACGCGACGCAGACCGTACGCCGCCTCCCCTCCGCCTACGCCGCCCTGGTCGACGGCGAGAGCGCCCCGCTGCCCGCCGGGGAGCTGCCCGCCCACCACGTCATCGGCGCCTTCAACTCCGGCGCGGTCGACGGCCTGGCCGCGCTGCCGCTGGGCACCGGCGGCCTGGACGCGCAGAAGGTCGCCGACCTCGCGCTGGTCGCGGGCAACGCCAGCGTCGCCCGGCACCTCGACGGCACCGCCATCGACGCCGGCGGCCTGGTCCCCGACGTCGTCGACAGCAACACCTGGGTGCAGACCATCGACCAGATCTCCCCGGTGGAGCTGCTGGAGACCCAACTGTGCAACTACACCTCGCCGTTCATCCTGATCAGCGCGCTGCGGCCGGCCATGGCCGACGCCGCGAAGAAGGCGGCGAGCGGGCGTGCCTACGTCGTGAACGTCTCCGCCATGGAGGGTGTCTTCGGCCGCGGCTACAAGGGCGCCGGCCACCCGAACACCAACGCCGCCAAGGCCGCCATGAACATGGTCACCCGGACCAGCGCCCAGGAGATGTTCCAGGCCGACGGCATCCTGATGACCTCCGTCGACACCGGCTGGATCACCGACGAGCGCCCGCACTACGACAAGCTGCGGCTGGCCGAGGCGGGCTTCCACGCACCGCTCGACCTGGTCGACGGGGCCGCGCGGGTTTACGATCCGATTGTGCGCGGCGAACAGGGCGAGGACCTGTACGGCGTCTTCTTGAAGGACTACGCGCCCGGAAAGTGGTGATCCACGATCGCGCGCGTGGCCCGGCGCCCGTCGGGACCCGGCTCCTGCTGACAACCGCGTCAGGGAGTGATCATGGGGAGTCCGCAGAACATCGATCCGCGAGCACAGCACGATCCGCGCAACCGCTACTCCACCGATGAGCAGTTCTATGCGAACGATCGCCCGAGCCAGTCGGCGCTGCCCGAGGACCGGCCTCGCGGCGGTTCCGGGGGAGATCCCTACAGGCACCCCTGGACGTGGGGCACGATCGCCCTCGTCGTGTTCATCGTCCTGATCATCGCCATGGGCATCGCGCTGTTCCCGTGAGGGAGCCATAGCCACCGTCAGGAACGAGGTGGTGCGTATGACCGAAGAAAGTCACCGACGGCGTACCCCGGCCCGGGGTACGCCGTCCTGACGCGGGTCCCCCCGTCCACCAGCAGATCCGCGCCGGTGATCCACTCCGCCGCGTCCGAGGCCAGCCACACCACGGCTCGCGCGACGTCGTCCGGCTCCCCGATGCGCCCCAGCGGCAGCCCCGCCGCCAGCTCCGCCCCGCCCGGCTCCCACACGAACCGCGCCATCTCGGTGCGCACCAGCCCGGGGGAGACCGAGTTGACCCGCACCTTCGGCGCCAGCTCCCCGGCGAGCTGGGCGGTCAGGTGCAGCAGGGCCGCCTTGCTCGTGCCGTAGGCGCCCACACGGGGGCCGACGTGCCCGGCGCCCTCGGTGCAGACGTTGACCACCGCGCCGCCGTGCTCCCGCATCCACGCCCGCCACGCACACTGCACCAGCCGCAGCGGCGCCTCCACGTTCACCGCGAACGCCTCCCGCCAGGCTTCCGGGTCGACGTCCATGAGCGGCCCGTACGGCTGGTTCGTCGCGGCGTTGTTGACCACCACGTCGATCCGGCCGAACGCGCCCAGCGCCAGCTCCGTGACCGCCCGCAGATGTTCCGGGTCCCCGACGCTGCCGGCCAGCCCCACGCCGCCCAGCTCCTCGGCCGTGTGCCGCACCTCGTCCGCGTCCCGCGCGGTCACGCACACCAGCGCCCCCGCCTCGGCCAGCCGCTCGGCGATCGCGCGCCCGATGCCGCGCGTCGCCCCGGTGACGACGGCGGCCCTGCCCCTCAGCCCGTACGACGACGTCATCGCCGTACCGTCTCATGACGGACCGTCAGTCGACAGCCCCGAGCCGGGAGTTGCGTGCGGCGACCAGTTCCAGCACCGTGCGCCAGTCCTCCAGCACCCCGGCGTCGACGCCGGGGGCGCGGCCCTCCTCGTCCGCCTGGCGCAGACGGGCCAGGTCGTCGTCGGAGGGCCTGCCGGAGCGGTGGTGCTCGCGGACCAGCCGGGCCACGCGCTCGCCGAGCAGGCCGCGCACGGCGTCCGCCGCGCTGCCGGGGTGGGCGGCCGCGTCGCCCGGGCGCAGCAGCGGGCCGATGGCGTGCACCAGGCCCGCCACCTGGAGTTCCTTGTCGGCGGGGCGTCGGCGCCGCAGCAGTGCGGCGGTCTGCAGCGCGTGCTGGTGCAGGTCGACCCGGCCCCTTCGCAGGCCCGGGGCGTCCCACGAGCCCCGGCAGGCGTACAGCAGATCCATCAGCTCTTCGACACTGCGCAGCTCCATGCGTCAGTCCTCCCGCCCTCCCGCAGGACAAGCCGTTGCCGTCCGTCAGCAGATCATGGCCGCCTTGCGATTCGGCCAACGGGACTTGAACTGCGTGGCCTGTTCCGTGCGCCGGGGCGCGGATCAGCTCACGGGTATCGGGTCCTCGGGCAGCCGCTGCCCCGTCACGGCGGAGAAGCAGTGCACGTCCCCGGCGCGGATCGCGACCCGCAGCGCGGCCCCCTTGCCGTAGGTGGGGCGCCCCGGGAGGCGGACGACGATCTCGGTGCGGTCCGGGCCGGAGCGTGCGGTGGTGTGGAGGTAGACGACGGCGCCGGTGTCCTCGACCGTGTCGACGACGAGGTCGAGGCCGGGTGTCTCGCGGTCCTCGCGCGAGAGGAACTCGAACTGCTCGGGCCGCACGCCGAGCACGATCTCGCGGGCGCCGGCCGCCCGCAGCGTGCCGCGGGCCAGGGGTATGTCCAGGGCGCCGAGCCGGGCCCCGTCCGCGGACAGCGGAAGCCGGAAGAGGTTCATCGCGGGCGAGCCGACGAAGCCGCCCACGAAGGTGTTGGCCGGGTGCGCGTAGACCTCCCGCGGCGTGCCCACCTGCTGGAGCAGCCCGTCCTTGAGCACCGCGAGGCGGTCGCCCACCGCCATCGCCTCGAGCTGGTCGTGGGTGACGTACACGGTGGTGATGCCGAGGTGGTGCTGCATCCGGACGATCTGCGCGCGGGTCTCCGCGCGCAGCCGGGCATCGAGGTTCGACAGCGGCTCGTCCATCAGGTAGACCCGCGGGTCACGCACGAGCGCGCGCCCGGTCGCGACCCGCTGCCGCTCGCCGCCCGCGAGCGTGCCGGGCCGGCGGTCGAGGTACTGCTCGATGTCGAGGACGGCGGCGGCGTGTTGAACCCGCTGCCGGGCCCGCGGCCTGGCCATGCGGGCGATCTTCAGGGCGAACCCGATGTTGTCGGCAGCCGACAAATGCGGGAACAGGGCGTAGTCCTGGAACACCATCGCGATGTCCCGGTCCGCGGGCGGAAGATGGGTGACGTCCCGGACGCCGATGAGGACCGAACCCGAGTCGACGTCCTCCAGCCCGGCGAGCATGCGCAGGCAGGTCGACTTTCCGCACCCGGAAGGACCGAGGAGGACCATGAACTCACCGTCCTCGATCGCGAGGTCGAGCGAGTCCACGGCCGGCCGGTCCATCGCCGGGAAGCACCGGGTGGCTCTGTCGAAGGTGACCGACGCCATGACGTCCTCCTCCCGGACGTGTCTCTCGGACCCAGCATGGAACGGGTGTTGGCCGTTCGGCACGCATGTAGGCCGAACGAGTGACAGAAGAGAGGGCTGAAACCCAATAACTTAGGACATTGAGCCCAAGTTTTGAGCCCCATAGAGCGGTCCTCCGCTCATTTGGTTAATCTGGAGCGGACGGACAGCTCCACCGGGTCCCACCCACACCCACGTCCGTCCCGGGGCAAGCCGGTTCACAGCGGCCTGTTCTCAGACGAGTTGCAGGCGCCACCGCGTCCGAACTGCTTTCGACTCACACCTGAGCGGGCGTCAGGCGCCGGACCGCCGAGTGGCCGGCACGCCCCGAGGGTGACCCGACACATAAGGAGTGCGCGGTGACACCAGAGAAGACGAATCGCGAACAGCGCCCCAAGGAACGCACGGAGCGCGCCGGCCGGCAGCCCGGCGAGATCGGCAGCCTGGACGTGTGGGCCCGCTCCGCACCGATCCGCCTGGCAGGCTACGAGGACGACCTGGCCGAGCCCCACATCCTGCCCAGCGTGGACTGAGCCACCCGGCAGGATCCTCGCGATCGCCGACCGCATGGGCGTGCCAGACTCACGCCCATGCAGATCAGAGAAGCCGCGGCCGACGACTGGCCGCGGATCTGGCCTTTCTGGCACCGCATCGTCGCCGCCGGCGAGACCTACACATGGGACCCGGACACCTCCGAGGAGGCCGCCCGGGCCCTGTGGATGAACCCCGCCAAGCGTGTCTACGTCGCCGAGGACGAAACCGGCGTCGTCGTCGCGTCCGCCTTCGTCACTCCCAACTACGGCGGCCCCGCGGCCCACATCGCCAACGCCGGCTTCATGGTCGACCCCGACCAGGCCGGCCGTGGCTTCGGCCGCGCCCTCGCCGGACACATCCTGGCCGCGGCCAGGTCCGAGGGCTTCGACGCCATGGTCTTCAACGCCGTCGTCGAGACCAACCCGGCCGTCAAGCTGTGGCTGTCACTCGGCTTCACGATCCTGGGCACGGTGCCGGACGCCTACGACCATCCCCGGTACGGGCGAGTGGGGCTGCACGTGATGCACCGGGCGCTGTAGGGCGGCAGGCCCCGGCACGGCCCGCTCAGTCCTTGCGGCCGGTGACGGCCACCGTCACGCCCAGGCCGATCATCGTCAGCCCGCCGGCCCCGCCCACCATCGACAGCCGGCGCGGTGAGCGGGCGAACCAGTCGCGTGCGGTGGACGCCGCCAGGCCCCAGACGCTGTCGGAGGCGAGGGCGATGGCGTTGAACACCACCCCCAGCAGCAGCATCTGCAGCGTGACGTGGCCCGCCTCACGGTCGACGAACTGCGGCAGCACGGCCGCGAAGAAGACGATGGTCTTGGGGTTCGTCACCCCGACCGCGAATCCCTCCC
Source organism: Streptomyces sp. NPDC050534 (assembly GCF_044457745.1). Lineage (NCBI taxonomy): Bacteria > Bacillati > Actinomycetota > Actinomycetes > Kitasatosporales > Streptomycetaceae > Streptomyces > Streptomyces sp. NPDC050534. The sequence goes on along the minus strand of NZ_JBITHF010000005.1, from coordinate 441,002 downwards.
AGAACGTGCGCAGCCCGCTGTGGGCCACGCCCTCGCCCGCGAACACGGCCCGCAGCGAACCGCGCGCCCGCCACGCCTTCACCCCGAGAAACACCAGGTAGGCGGCGCCGGCCAGCTTCAGCACCGTGAAGACCAGCACCGAGCGCTCCACGAGCGACCCGATGCCCACGGCCACGCCGACGACGAGCAGATACGCCCCCAGCGTGTTCCCCACCACCGTCGTCAGCGCGGCCCGCCGCCCCTGCGCGAGCGCCCGCCCGATCACGAACAGCACACTCGGCCCGGGAACCACGATCAGCAGGAAGGACAGCGCCGCGAAGGCGAGCAGTCGGTCGGTGGAGAGCATGCGTCCATGCAAGCACGGGGGCGGGCCTGGCTTCAGCCGGTTTTTTGGTGCCTCCTAGACACCGGTCCGGCCGTCGACGAGTTCGCGCACGATGTCGAGGTGGCCGTTGTGGCGGGAGATCTCTTCGACGAGGTGGAGAATCACCCAGCGGAGATCCACGTGGCGGCCGTCGCTGATGGGACGCGCGGCCCATGCGTCGAGGGCGTAGTCGGACAGCAGGCGACGGTAGCGCTCGCTCTGGTCCTCGTATGCGGCCAGAAGCCGGGGCAGCGGGATGTCGACCGCTGTCCGCATCTCAGGGTCGGGGTCTTCGTCGGTGGCTTCGGTGAGCGGTCCCGCGGGCTCCTCCCCGAGGAACATCACCTGGAACCAGTGATACTCGACCCACCGCAGATGGCTGATCAGCCCGCACATCGTCATCAGCGGCGAGTTCGGGAGCGGGGCCTTGCGGGCGTCCTCCGCGGACACCCCCTCGCACTTCGCCCGCGCGGTGTCACGGGCGTAGTCGAGGAAAGTGGTCAGCTGCGTGCGTTCGTCCCAGGTGGGAGGCGTATCGGTTCGTCGCGTCACCGTGCGGAGTCTCCCGCACGTCCGAAGGAGGCGTCGAGCGATTATCGAGCGGCGCCCGTCGGCCGGCCGTCCTCCGCCGCGGCACGGATGACCTGGCGAAATGACTCGAAGTCCGCTAGTCCAGCGGCGCAGTCCGCTCCCACGGATGCAGCTTCTCCAGCTGCTCCGCGATCTCCAGCAGCATCGTCTCCGAGCCCGGGAGGCCCACCAGTTGGACGGCGGTGGGCGCGCCGGAGGGGAGGGTGCCGAAGGGGACGGCCATGGCGGGCCAGCCGGTGAGGTTCCAGGGCGGGGTCAGGGGCGAGTAGTTGGTGTTGGCGAGCAGGTTGGGCAGCCAGCCCCGCTGGTGCCAGGGCGCGGACCTGGGGGAGCGGCGGGCGAGGGCCGGGGTGAGCAGGACGTCGTACTCGGCGAAGAACGGTTCCATGCGGCGGCGCAGCTGTTCGCGGCTGTCGCTGGTGCGGACGTTGTTGACGAAGCGGCGGCCGATGGTGGCGTGGACGCGGGTGCGCCGGGTGAGCAGGCGCGGGTCGAGGTCCTTGGCGTCGACGGCCGTGCCGGCCGTCCAGTGGGTGAGGGACGTCGTGCTCAGGGACAGCGGGTAGGGCGGGTCCGCGCGCCGGACCTGGTGGCCGGCCTTGATCAGGACGCCGCCGGCGTCGCGGGCCGCGGCCGCGTACGGGCTGCTGATCGTGACGCCGAGCAGAGGGCTGCGCAGCGAGACGGCGACCTTGCGCATGGCCGGCTCGGACGGCCGTATCGCGTCGATGTCCGCGAGGACCGTCAGCATCAGGCGCGCGTCCTCGACCGTCGTGGCGAGCGGGCCGTTCTCGGACATGCCGAACCAGTCGCCCTCGCCGATGCCCGCCGGGACCACGCCGTGTCCCGGCTTGATGGTGACCAGGCCGCAGTTGGCGGCCGGAATGCGCAGCGAGCCCATGCCGTCGTTGCCGAGGGCGATCGGCACCAGGCCCGCGGCGACCGCGGCCGCGCTGCCGCCCGAGGAGCCGCCCGCGCTGCGGGTCAGGTCCCAGGGGTTGCGGGCCGTGCCGTGCACGCCCTCGGTGGTGCCGAAGACGCACAGCTCGGGCACGTTGGTCAGGCCCACGACCACCGCGCCCGCCGCCCGCAGCCGGGCCACCGTCACATGGTCCTCCTCGGCGGGCGTGGTCGGCGTCGCCGCGGAGCCGACCCGGTTGCACTCGCCGCGTACCGCGAGGTTGTCCTTGACGGCCACTGGCACGCCGGCCAGGGGCAGTTCGGACAGGTCGCCGCGGTCGGCCACGGCGTCGGCCTCGGCCAGCGCCGCCCGGGCCCGCACCACCCGGAACGCCCCCACGCGTGCGTCCAGCCGCTCGATCCGGTCCAGGTGCTCGGCCACCACCTCCCGGGGCGTGGCCCGCTTCTCGCGTACGGCGGCGGCGATCTCGGCGGCGGTCCGGCCGACCCAGCTGGTCACGGGTGCTCCTCGGGGATGCGAAGCGTGGGCTTACTCGTCAGTACGCACAGCACTCTGCCCCGCGGCGGGCCGCACGTCGAGAGCCTCTGCTCTTGGACATTCGCGGCGCTGTTGTTGGACTTTTGGCGAGGATCTTTCGGTCACCGCCCCCAGGACCGCAGCTCATCCGATCACTGGCCCAACTCTGGCCGATCCTGGCCCCATTGACAGGCTTCTGGGCCCGCCCAATCATCAGACATCCGATGAATTGGGAGCCGCTCATGAGTATGAGTCCGTATCCAAGACGTCAGGTCCTCGGTGCGGCGGCCACGGTCGCCGCCGCGGCCGCCCTGCCCCTCGCGGTACCCGGCGAGGCCCACGCCGCCACCTCCACCGGCGACGACGAGGCCGCACCACCCCAGTGGGCCCCCGTCCCCGACCCGGTCCCCGTCCCGCTCGACACCCTCTACGACAACGACGGCCTCGACACCGCCACCGCCCGCGGCGGCGACTTCGACGGCTCCGGCTACACCTTCCCCGGCGAGGCCCTCCCCGCGGGCCGCGTCGAGGTCGACGGCATCCCCTTCGACTTCCCGGCCGCCACGGCGGGCGCCAAGAACAACGTCGTCGCCCTCGGCCAGCGCGTCGACCTGCCCAGGGGCCGCTACCTGTCGGCCGTCTTCCTCACCGCCGGCAGCTACGGCAACGCCTCCGGCAAGGCCACCGTCCACTACGCGGACGGCACGACCAGCACCGCCGGCCTCGGCGGCGCCGACTGGTACGCGGCGGGCGGCTCGCTGTCCGCGCCGTACCGCTACAAGCCGGACGGCACCAAGGACGAGCACAGCGTCGGCATCGGCACCTCGGAGGTCTGGCTCGACCCGGCGCGCGATGCCGTCGCCCTCACCCTGCCGGTCACCAACCCGGCGCAGGAGAACAAGACCGCCCTGCACGTCTTCGCGCTCTCCCTCCAACCCGCCGCACAGGGACGGGCGTTGACCCTGCGTGACGCCCGCTCCACCCCTTCCCTCCTGGAGCCCACCGGCGCGCAGAGCGTCGAGGCCACCGTCGTCAACGCGGGCACCGTCGCCATCCTGAGCGGCGACGACGTGACCGTACGCGTCGACGTCCCCGGCGCCCGCACCGTCGAACCCGCCCGGATACGGCGCCTCGACCCCGGCGAGCAGGCACGCGTCCACGTCGGCATCCGCAACCGCGCGGGCACCGCACCCGGCACCCGGCAGGACGGCGCGGTGACCGTCCGCGGACGGGGAGCCCAAGCCGCCACCGGCCGGCGCACGTTGACCCTCGGCACGGCCGACTACCAGGCCACCGAGACCTCGCTGGCCGGCCACCAGGCGCCGTACTGGTTCAACGCCGCCAAGTTCGGCATCTTCATCCACTGGGGCGTCTACTCGGTGCCCGCCTGGGCGCCGGTCGGCGTGCAGTACGCCGAGTGGTACTGGGACCAGATGCAGGACCCGAACAACCCGACGTACGCCTACCACCGCGACACCTACGGCGCGGACTTCGCCTACGACGACTTCATCCCGCGCTTCACCGCCGAGAAGTTCGACCCTCGCGCGTGGGTGGAGCTGTTCCGGGACGCCGGCGCGCAGTACCACGTGCTGACCTCCAAGCACCACGAGGGCTTCGCCCTGTGGGACACCAAGGTCTCCGACCGCAACGCCGTGAAGCTGGGCCCGAAGCGGGATCTGGTCAAGGAGCTGTTCGCCGCGTCCCGCCGGTACGCACCCGAACTCCACCGCGGCCTGTACTTCTCGATGCCCGAGTGGTTCAACCCGGACAACCCGTGGATGGGCCACGCCCCGCGCAACCCGTACACGCTCGAGCCGGTGCCGTACACCGGATACACCGCGGGCAAGGACTACGTGAAGGACTTCCAGGCCCCGCAGATGCTCGAACTGATCCACGGCTACGACCCGGAGATCATCTGGTGCGACATCGGCGGCGCGAACGACAGCCTCCACGTCCTCGCCGAGTACTTCAACCACGCCAAGAACCGGGCCCGTCCGGTCGACGTCACCGTCAACAACCGCTCCGGCATCGCCTTCCACGACTTCACGACGCCCGAGTACACGACGTACGACAACACCGTCGTCGCCAAGTGGGAGTCCAGCCGCGGCCTGGACCCGTTCAGCTACGGCTACAACCGGGCGACCCCGGACGCCTCCTACATGAGCGCCGAGGAGGTGGTGCACAGCCTCGTCGACATCGTCTCCAAGAACGGCAACTTCCTGCTCGACATCGGCCCGCGCGCCGACGGCACCATCCCGGAGGTCATGCAGAGCAGGCTGCGCGAGACCGGTGCCTGGCTCGCGGTCAACGGCGAGGCGATCTACGACACGACGTACTGGTCGCGCATGGCCCAGCTCGGCGACGACCTGCGGTTCACGATCCGCCCGGACGAGGCCTTCTACATCCACTCCCTGACCGAGCCGGGCGCCAAGCTCACCGTGGAGGCGCCCGTGCCGATCCGGCCCGGGGACAAGGTGACGATGCTCGGCCACGACCGGCCGCTGACCTGGACCGTCAGCAAGGGCGCGCTGGTGATCGACGTACCCGGGCCGGCCCGCAAGGCGGGACAGCACGTGTGGGTGTTCAAGGTGGAGTGGCATGGCTGAGTTCAGGAGGAGACTGCTGCGGCTGCTCGGGGTCGTCGCGGCGCTGACGCTGCTCATGGCGCCGGCATCAGCCCTCGCACAGGAACAGGACACGACGCCGGTCACCGTGCCCGCGCTGACCAACTGGGCGTCAGAACAAGGCAGTTACAGCTACGGCAGCAGCACCCGGCTGGTCGCAGGCAGTGCCGCCGAACGCCGGGTCGCCGACACCCTCGCCGACGATCTGAAGGCAGCGGGCCACGGCGGCGTCCCGGTCGTCCGCGGCGGTGCCCGCACCGGCGACATCGTGATCGACGTCCAGCCGTCCAGGGTCTCCCTCGGCGCCGAGGGCTACGAACTCCACGCCGGTACACGGCTGTCGGTGACCGGCGCCACCGAGACCGGCGCCTTCTACGGCACCCGCACCGTCCTCCAGCTCCTCGCCCAGGGCGACCGGATCCCCGCCGGACGCACCACCGACACCCCGCGCTACAAGGAACGCGGCGTCGGCGTCTGCGCCTGCTACATCCACATCACGCTGCCCTGGCTGGAGAACCTGGTCCGCGAGATGGCGCACCACAAGCTCAACCAGCTGCTCGTCGAGCTGAAGGTGAAGAGCGACGCCCACCCCGAGGCCGACACCTGGGGCTACTACACCAAGGACGAGATCCGCCGGCTCGTCGCCCTCGGTGAGAAGTACCACGTCGAGATCATCCCCGAGATCAACTCCCCGGGACACATGGACCCGTGGATCGAGAACCGCCCGGACCTCCAGCTCACCGATTCCGACGGCAACAAGCAGCCCGCCCGGCTCGACGTCACCCAGCAGGCGGCCTTCGACTACTACACGAGCCTGATGGACGAGTACGCCCAGGTGTTCACCGCCAGGTCCTGGCACATGGGCGCCGACGAGTACATGCTCGGCTCCGACTACTCGAAGTACCCGCAGATGCTGCGCTACGCTCAGGACAAGTACGGCGCGAGCGCCACCCCGCAGGACGCCTACATCGACTTCATCAACCGCGTCCACGCCTACGCCGCGAGCAAGGGCAAGCACCTGCGCATCTGGAACGACGGCCTGACCGGCGCCAACACCGTCCCGGTGGCCACCGGGACGACCGTCGAGCACTGGCTGGACGTGACCGTCAAACCGAGCCGGATCATCGCCCAGGGCTACCCGTTGATGAACGCCGCCTACTCGCTCTACCTGGTCCGCGGCGGCTTCCACACCAACACCAGGTCCCTGTACGACCAGAGCTGGGACCCGCGCAGCTTCGAGGGCGAGAAGCTGACCTCCGGCAAGGGCGTCACCGGCGCGAAGATCAGCCTGTGGCCGGACAACGGCCGCGGCGAGACCGAGAACGAGGTCGCCGTCGAACTCTGGCCCGCCCTGCGGCACATCGCCCAGGCCACCTGGGGCGACCCGCACCCCGACGCCACCTACGACGACTTCACCGCGCGCGGCACGGCCGTCGGACACGCACCCGGGTGGCGCGACCTCACCCGGCTGCCGGTCACGGCCGGCACCTACACCTTCCGTACGGCCGGACACGCCTTCGACGCCCAGGTCACCCGTACCGCCGACGGCTACGCGACCGTCCGGAACGCCGACGGCTGCCTGGAGATGAGCGGCGGCAAGCTCACCCTCAACGTGCCGCTCCAGCCGGGCCTTGCGGCGAGCTGGAAGACCTGCGACGACGCCGGCACCCTCCAGCGCTGGCAGCTCGTCCGTGCGTCCGGCGGCTATCAACTCGTCAACGCGATCACGCAGATGGCGCTGAGCGTGGGCGGCGACGGCGCTCTCGTGCAGTACCCGCGGGACCAGCACGCCCCCGCCGTCTGGCACCTCACCGCACGCTGATCCATCGACTGAACCACCCGCTGACCCCGAGGACACCGATCACATGGCCCTCTCCAGACGCCTCTTCGTCACCTCGGCCGTCGCGTCGGCCGCCGCCCTCGCCGCACCCGGCCTGCCCGCGGCCGCCGCCCACTCGACGGCCTCCGACCGCTCCCGCATCCCCGTCGGCCCCGACGACACCCCGGACGAACTGGTCCGCAAGGCTGCCCAAGTCCGGCCCACCGCACGGCAGATCGCCTGGCAGTCCCTCGAACAGACCGCGTTCCTGCACTTCGGCGTGAACACCTTCACCGGCCTGGAGTGGGGCACCGGCGACGAGGACCCGAACGTCTTCCAGCCCACCGGCCTCGACACCGACCAGTGGGCCCGCGCCCTGCGCGACGGCGGCTTCAGGCTCGCCATCCTCACCGTCAAGCACCACGACGGCTTCGTCCTCTACCCCTCCCGCTACACCAACCACACGGTGGCGTCGAGCAGTTGGCAGGGCGGCCACGGCGACGTACTGCGCTCCTTCGCCGACTCCATGCGCCGCCACGGCCTCAAGGTCGGCGTCTACATCTCGCCCGCGGACGAGAACCAGTACCTGCACGGCGTGTACGCCAACGGCAGCGCCCGCACCGGGCGCACCATCCCGACCCTGGCCGAGGGCGACGACCGCACACCGGACCGCACCTTCCGGCTGGCGGCCACCGACTACGGCGCCCACATGCTCAACACGCTCTACGAAGTGCTCACCGAGTACGGGCCGGTGGACGAGGTCTGGTTCGACGGGGCCCAGGGCCGCATCCCGCCCGGCAAGGTGGAGGACTACGACTGGGACAGCTGGTACGCCCTGGTCCGCGCGCTCGCCCCGGACGCGGCGATCGCCGTCACCGGACCCGACCTGCGCTGGGTCGGCAACGAGAGCGGACTGGCGCGCGAGAACGAATGGAGCGTCATCCCGGTCAAGGAGAACCAGTACGGCCGCACCGACTGGGCCCTGTCCTACGACACTCCCGACGAGGGCAGCCGCGAGGCGCTGGTCACGGCGCAGCCCAGGACCGACTACCTGCAGTGGTGGCCCGCCGAGTGCGACGTGTCCATCCGCGACGGCTGGTTCTACCACGCGGACCAACTGCCCAAGAGCGTGGACACGTTGACGGAGATCTACTTCGGATCCGTGGGCCGCAACGCGGTGTTGCTGCTGAACGTCCCGCCGGACACGGACGGCCGCCTGCACGACACGGACGTGGTCCGGCTGCGCGAGTTCCGCGAGCGGATCGAGCACGAGCTGCCCGTGGACCTGGCCCACGGGGCACGGGTCACCGGCTCCTCCCGGGAGCGGACCGTCGATCTCGGCGCCGGGCGCGAGGTGGACCGTATCCGGCTCGCGGAGGACATCCGGCACGGCCAGCAGATCGAGGGCTGCGTGGTCGAGGCGTACCGCGACGGTGCCTGGACGGAGGTGACCCGGGCCAAAACGGTCGGCGCGAGCCGCATCCTGCTCCTGCCCGCGCCCGTACGGGCCCGCCGGTGGCGGCTGCGGATCACGGCGGCACGAGGCACCGTACGACTCGATCGTTTTCAGTTGTACCGCTCACGGATCTAGGGGTACCCGCAACGCAGACGGTCACCAGGGAGTCGGCGCTCTGGTGACCGTCGCTTCAGGCGTTCGAGCGGCGGTGCCGGCGGACCCGCCAGACGATCAGCCCCACGACGACGAGTGCCGCCGAGGCCAGGGCGACGGTCTTGCCGATGACGCCCTCGACGCGCTGGAACGCGGCGCCCGCGGCATAGCCGACGGCGACGTTGCCGACGCCCCAGATCAGCCCGCCCAGGGCGTTGTAGAGCAGGAAACGGCGGTACGTCATGCTCGAGGCGCCCGCCAGCGCGGGCACCAGTGAGCGCAGGAGGGCCACGAAGCGGCCGACGAAGACCGCCGCCGGGCCCCGCCTGCGCAGCAGGTCACGCGCCTTGTCGACCCGCTCGGCCCGCCGGCGCAGCGGCCGGGTGCGCAGCAGCGGCGGACCCAGGTGCCGGCCGATCTCGTAGCCGACGCCGTCCCCGGCGATCGCCGCGAGGACGACGGCGACGGTCAGCCAGACCAGGTCCACGGTGCCCCGCCGGGCCAGCGCACCGCCCACGATCACGGCGGTCTCGCCCGGCAGGACGAACCCGAAGAACAACGCGTCCTCGGCGAAGACCAGCCCCACCACCACGGCGTAGACCACGGGCCCGGACAGCCCGACGAGCCAGCCGACCAGAGCGTGCATCCGCCGCTTCCCTTCCGTGCCGTTGCCGGATCTCCTGCTGTGCCGGGTTCCCTGGAGACGCCCGGCACACCATGTGCGAATCTGGCAGTCGGTGCAGGCTGGGGACGGGACGGTGAGGGACGGATGCGAGACACCTACCACAAGGAGCTGGAATCGATCAGCGAGGCCCTGGTGGAGATGGCGAACCTGGTGGGTTCCGCCATGGGCCGTGCGACCAGTGCGCTGCTGGACGCCGATCTCCGCCTCGCGGAGAGCGTGATCTCCACCGAGGAGCAGGTCGAGGTCATGCAGCGGGATCTGGAGGAGAAGGCGATCACGGTACTGGCCCGGCAGCAGCCCGTCGCCACCGATCTGCGGACGGTGGTCACCTCACTGAGGATGAGCGCCGACCTCGAGCGCAGCGGGGTCCTGGCCCAGCACGTCGCCACGCTGGCCCGGCGACGCCACCCGGACCAGGCGGTGCCGCGCGACCTGCGCCGTACGATCCTGGAGATGGGCCAGCTCGCGCAGCGGCTGATGGCGCAGGCCGCCGAGGTACTCATGACCCAGGACGTCGAGGCCGCGCTCCAGTTGGAGCGGGACGACGACCGGATGGACGAGCTGCACCGCCTGATCTTCCAGCATCTGATGGACGACCGGTGGCACCACGGCGTGGAGACGGCCGTCGACGTCACCCTGGTCGGCCGCTACTACGAGCGCTTCGCCGACCACGCGGTCTCCATCGCCCAGCGCGTGGTCTACCTGGTCACCGGTGAGCACGCCGAGGACCTGGTGGACAACCCGCCCACGCCTGTGTGATCACCGGCCGTCGCCGGGGACATGGTCAGGTCAGGTCGGCGAGGACCTGTTCCAGGAAGGACACCGAGTCCACGGCCGGGGAGGCGACCAGGCTGAGGCGGTCCATGACCGCGAGGTAGTGGTCGACCTCCTCGGGCTTGTCCAGGTACAGGGCGCTGGAGAGCTGCTCGAGGTAGACGACGTCCGGCAGGTCGGGCACGGGGAAGCGCAGCACGGTGACCGGGCCGCCGGCCGCCGCGTGGCCGCCGACGTGGAAGGGCAGCACCTGGAGCGTGACGTTGGGCTGGGCGGCGACCTCGACGAGGTGCTCGAGCTGGGCGCGCATCACGCCCTTCCCGCCGAGCGGACGGCGCAGCGCGGCCTCGTCCACGACGACCCACAGCTTCGGCGCACCCGGCCGGGAGAGCAGTGTCTGCCGGGTCATGCGCAGCTCGACGCGGCGCTGGATCGCCTCCGGTGAGCTGATGGGGTGGCCGAGGCGGATGACGGCCTCGGCGTAGTCGGGGGTCTGCAACAGGCCCGGGATGAACTGGACTTCGTAGGTGCGAATGAGGGAGGCGGCCTCCTCCAGGCCCAGATGCTGCTCGAACCAGCTGGGGAAGGCGTCGCCGTAAGCACGCCACCAGCCGGGTTCGTTGGCCCGTTGCACCGACTCCAGGTACTCCTGGCGTGCCTCGGGATCATGGACGCCGTAGAGCGTGAGCAGATCTGCTACGTCGCGCTGTTTGAAGCCGACGCGGCCGAGCTCCATGCGGCAGAGCTTGGCGTCCGAGGCGCGTATCGCCGAAGCGGCCCTGTCCCGGGTGATGTTGAGGGATTCCCGCAGCCGCCGCAGCCGCGTGCCCAGCATGATGCGCTGCACGGTGGGGCCGCCGCGCCCGAGGCTGAGGACGTCGGAGCCGGTGGCGATCGGATCGGGTCGAACTGCCGTCATGGTCATCCCCTCGGCCGCCGAGCCGGCTGCGTCTGCATGTGTGCGGGACTCAACAAAGGAGGGTAGCACCGTGGTGTCGAACGGCTGCGGTGCGTGAAGTGGCCGGAAGGCGCCTGCCGTTGACCTGCGCCTTCCGGCCGCCCGCGGGTGTGCAAGACCTCAACGGCCGGGGAGTAGGCCGTCGAAGTCGCCGTCCTTCACGCCGCGGACGAAAGCGGAGATCTCGGCGCTGGTGTACACGAGAGCCGGACCTTCGGGGTGGCGGGAGTTGCGTACGGCGACGCTTCCGTCAGGGAGCGCGGCGAGTTCGACGCAGTTGCCTTCGGGGTTGCTGTGATGGCTCTTGCGCCAGATCGCGCCTCTCAGCTGGGTGGCAGGAACGCCGTTGCTCACGTGCTGCATCTGAAGCCTCTTTGAGATGAAGTCGCGCTGCCGGCTCTGCAATTGCATCTTCAATTGCATCCACGGGTGACGCGGGGGACGATAGCGCCCGGCGGACACCGCTTGCAAGATCGTCTGCAATTGCAGCGGTAATTGCCGATGCACTTGCGTACAGACTTGCGGGCGTAGGACGATGCTTCGCACAGGTGTAGCGCTCGTCAGTTCTCTTCGCAGGGGTCCCAGGGGTCGCGATGTCCGCAGAGCAAGTCGCAGAACCGGCCGACCCCCCGCGTATCGAGGCGACTTGGCAGTGGCTGTGCCAGGCCGTGGATCACATAGGCCGCCCCGGTCCCGGGATCACCTTCCCCCTCGCACCCGCCTCCGAGGACGGCCACGGCCCCGCCCGCTGCTCGGTCCTCGTCGTACCGCCCCTGCCCCAATCCGCGCACATCGCCCGCGACTTCATCAGGACGACGCTCGCCGACCGCGTCGCCCGCGACCGCATCGACGACGTCACGGTCACCGTCTCGGAACTGGTCAGCAACGCCCTCCGCTACGGCCGGGCCCCGGGCACCGAGCACGAGTTGCAGCCGGCGCTGTGGATCGCCTACTGGGACCGCTGGTCCTGTGCGGTGTGCGGAGTGACCGACGAGAGCGACCTGGGGCCGGCGGCCGTGGAGGCGGAGGAACTCGCGGAGTCGGGCCGGGGACTGCAGGTGGTCTCGGCGCTGAGCGACGGCTGGGGCTGGAATCCGCGCGCGGACGGCGGAAAGATCGTCTGGGCGCTGTTCAGGCTCTGAAGCGGCAGCGAAGCGCACGGGTCCGGCGGCCGGCCAACGGCCAACAGGGCGCGGCGGGATCGTGCAAGAGGCCGAGGGGATCGCACTGACAACTGCCCTGCTCAGGCTGCTTTCCTCGAAGGAGTCCCCTTACCTCCGCACCTCTCGGAGCATTTCGTGGCACTCGATTCGTACGTCGGTCTCGGCCGCAGCGGCCTCAAGGTCAGCCCCTTCTGCCTCGGCGCTATGAACTTCGGCGAGGACGGCCGCTTCGGCTGCGGCGTCGAGGAATCCGAGAAGATCCTGCGGTCCTATCTCGACCAGGGCGGGAACTTCGTCGACACCGCGAACTCCTACACCAACGGCCAACTCGGTGGCGATCCTCGGCGACTTCCTCGCCGCCCACCCCGGCCTGCGCGACCGCCTGGTGCTGGCCACCAAGTTCTACGGCAACCTCCACCTCGGCGACCCCAACGGCGGCGGCGCGAGCCGCAAGGCGGTCATCGGCCAGCTGGAGGAGTCGCTGCGGCGGCTGCGCACCGACTACATCGACCTGTACTGGCTGCACAACTACGACCGCTCCACCCCGATCGAGGAGACCCTGCGCACCCTGAACGACCTCGTCACCGTGGGGAAGATCCGCTACGTCGGCTTCTCCGGCACCCCCGGCTGGTTCACCGCCAAGGCCCACGCCACCGCCCCGCTGCGCGGCTGGACCCCCGTGACGGCGCTGCAGATGGAGTACTCCCTCCTGGAACGCACCATCGAGGGCGAGTTGATCCCGCTCGCGCAGGACGCCGGCATGGGCGTGCTGCCGTGGAGGCCGCTCAAGAGCGGCTATCTGTCGGGCAAGTACCGCCGCGGGCAGGCGGATCCCGCCGACGTCAGGCGGTCGGCCGTCCTCGGGCAGCCCAGCGAGGCCCAGTTCACGGTGAGCGAGGCGCTCGCCGCCGTGGCCGGGGAGGTCGGCGCGAGTCCGGCGGCCGTCGCCCTGTCCTGGGTGCAGAACCGGCCCGGCGTCAGCTCCACCCTCATCGGCCCGCGCACCCTGGACCATCTCGAGGCCAACCTCGCCGGTCTCGACGTAGAGCTGACGGCGGAGCAGACAGCGGTCCTGAACGAGGTGTCGGCGCCCCGCCTGAACTTCCCGTACGAGCTCGACCAGCAGGTCGGACCCATGCTCAAGTACGCGGGCGCCACCGTGGACGGCGTCACCAGCCCGGTGTATCCGCCGTTGCCGCAGAGCACCGCCCGCTACTGAGGCGGAGACCTCGCGGCACCCGGAGCCGAGCGGCGGCGGAAAGAGGCTCGAGGAATGCCGCTCGGCGACCGGGGTATCAGGGTGCTTGCCGGGCTTCGGTCCGGCGACGACAGAACTGACCGACCGGGAGGGGCGCAAGATGACGGCGACGACCGCGCAGACTGCGGAGCAGACGGTGGACGTGCCGACGATCGAAGACCCTTCCAAGGTCGCGCCCAAGGACGCGCGGGAGCTGTCGAAGCTGTTCTTCGACCAGCTGGCCGTGCTGGAGGAGGGCACGCCGGAGTATCAGTACGCGCGCAACACGCTGATCGAGATGAACATGTCCCTCGTCCGCTTCGCGGCCGGCCGCTTCCGCAGCCGGGGGCCGGAGGAGATGGAGGACATCGTCCAGGTCGGCATGATCGGCCTGATCAAGGCCATCGACCGGTTCGAGCTGACCCGAGAGGTCGAGTTCACCTCCTTCGCCGTCCCCTACATCGTCGGTGAGATCAAGCGGTTCTTCCGCGACACCACCTGGGCCGTGCACGTCCCGCGCCGGCTCCAGGAGGCCCGCTTCCAGCTCGCCCGCGCCAGCGAGGAACTGCGCAGCCGGCTGGGCCGGACCCCGACGACCAGGGAGCTCTCCGAGCTGATGAGCCTCCCGGAGGCCGAGGTCGTCGAGGCCCAACTCGCCTCCAACGGCTACAAGTCGGCGTCCCTGGACGCGGCGATCAACAGCAGCGAGGACGGCGAGGCCGCGCTGGCGGACTTCATCGGCGACGAGGACGCCGCCCTCGGCCTGGTCGAGGACTTCCACGCCCTCGCGCCGATGATCGCCGAACTCGGCGAACGCGACCGCAAGATCATCCACTGGCGCTTCGTCGAGGAGCTCACCCAGGCCGAGATAGGCGAGCGCCTCGGTGTCTCCCAGATGCACGTCTCCCGGCTGCTCTCCCGCCTCCTGGCGGGCCTGCGCGAGGGCATGCTCACCACGGGCTGACCGCCGGGCGGTCCCAGGTCCGCCACTGCCGCACCGCGTAGCCCTCCCTGGCCGCCACCGGCCGGCCCGTCCACGCTTCGAGAGGTTCCCCACAGTCGGCTCCGGAGCTTTCGGGGTACCCGGAGGGCAACAGACCGCGGCACAATAGTTGTCGTTTGACAACTATGGCCATGAGGCAACAAAGTAGGCGAGTCGTACTGCGCGGGGAAGGATCTGCAATGTTCCGGTGGGCGGTGTCCGCTCCGTGCGCCGGCCGTCCGGAGCCCGTGCTGTCGGGGCGCCCGGTGGTCCGGCCCGGTGTTCAGGCGGTCCGGTCCCGAGAGGTGTGCGAGGCGCCGTCGTGTATCTGCAACGCCGCGGTGTCGCAGAACGCCTCCAGCCCCTCGAGGAGCGCGGTCCGCTTGGCGGCGGGCATCAGCTCCAGCACCGCCTGCAGCTCCCGCTCCCGGCGCGCCCGCAGGTCGTCGAGGAAGGCGCGGCCGCGGCTGCTCAGGTGCAGCCGCACCTCGCGCCGGTCGACGGGGCTGACGACGCGCTCGAGGAAGCCGGCGGCCACCAGCCGGTCGCAGAGCCTGCTGGTGGACGGCGGCGTGGAGGCGAGGGAGTCGGCGAGGGTGCGCAGGTTGATGCCGTCCTGGTGCTCGACCATGAACAGCATGCGCAGCTGGGACGGGGAGGCCGGAGCGGTCGAGGCCCTGCCCCACAGGACTTCCAGCAACTCCACCGTCGTCAAGGTCGTGCGGGCGACCTCGGCGGGCTCGGGGCGGGGGCGGAAGACAGTCACCGTCACACTCTCGCAGGCACTGGGACGGTCGTCAGCGTACTAGGTGCCGGAAGCGGCAACACATCGCACGGACAGTCGGCGGGGCTCGACCCCGGCCGGATCGTCGCCCGGAGCCAGTCCCGTGCACGTCCGACGAAGGAATGGTGTATCTCCCATCGTGAACAGATTCGTGACCGCTGAGCGCGCCCTGCGCACGGCGGCCCCCCATGAGTTGCTCGACGCCGTGAGCCGCGTGCTCGTCGAGGAGTACGCGGCGCAGTCCGTCGAGCTGTTCCTGGCCGACTACGGCCTGACCGTCCTGCAACCGGTGTCGGAGCTGCCCCGCACGGCGGATCCTGTGTCGGTGCACAACAGCTCCGCCGGCCGTGCCTTCGGCGCCCAGGAGCCGTTCCTGGAGGGCGTCGGCGACGACGCGGTGCGCGCGCATCTGCCGGTGACGGTGCGCGGGGACCGGCTGGGCGTGCTCTCGGTCACGATGCGGGACCGGCAGGCCGTGCGTGAGCTGCTGGGCGAGCTCGCGGACGTCGCCGAGGTGCTGGCGCACGAGGTGCTCGTGGCCGAGCGCGACACGGACGTCTACCTGCGGGCGCGGCGCAAGGACCGGCTGACCCTGGCCGCCGAGATGCAGTGGCAGCTCCTGCCCGGCCGCTCCTGCTCCCGGCCCGAGTACGACCTCGGAGCCCAGCTGGAGCCGGCCTACGCGATCTTCGGTGACAACTTCGACTGGTCGGCCGACGCCGACCGCCTCATGCTCTACGTCACCAACGGCATGGGCGAGGGCATCGAGGCCTCCCTGCTGACGAACCTCGCGATCAACGCCCTGCGCAACGCCCGGCGGGCCGGTATCGCCATCGACGACCAGGCCGCCCTGGCCGATCAGGCGGTCTACGCCCACTACCGGGGGCGCTGCTACCTCTCGGTGCTGATGCTGGACTTCGACCTGGCGACGGGCCGGGTGAAGGTCGTGGACGCCGGCTCCCCGCAGCTGCTGCGGCTGCGGGAGGGCGTGGTCGAGCGGGTCGGCTTCGAGGCGCAGCTCCCGCTCGGGATGTTCGAGGAGACCGACTACGTGGCTCAGGAGTTCCAGGTCGAGCCCGGCGACCGGCTCGTCTTCGTCAGCGACGGGGTGTACGCGGCGGCCTCGCCCAAGGGGGAGGCCTACGGGGACGCCGCCCTGGCCCGGGCGATCATGTCCACCCGTCTGCTGCCCGCCGCCGAGGTGCCGCGAGCCCTGCTGCGGGAGCTGACCGGCCATCGCGGCCAGTCCGCCCCGCAGGACGACGCGCTCGTGGTCTGTCTGGACTGGCGCGGGCACTGAGCCGCGGGCGCCCGCCGCGGATGTGTCGATGCGGTGTCGTTTTGCACGGCATACGCGGCATCAATACTTGTCATGTGGCAATAATTGCCGGAGTGCGCCAGATGTGGCGCAGCGGTCTTTCGTGAAACAGCAGTCCTTCCTGAAAGGAGACGATGCAGGGTGTCGGAGCAGGTGACGGCCGAGGCGGCGGCGCGGGAGCTGGGAGCCTTCCTGGAGCGCTGCCGTGAGCAGATCGCCCAGCGGTGGGCGGACGCACCTCTGTTCCGTACGGTCTTCACCGTCTCCCGCGACGAGGCCGTGGAGGCGTGCAAGGCCGTGGTGGACGCCCTGTGCGAGGTGGCGTCGAGCGGCCGGCTGGAGGACGTCGCGGCGCCGGGGTTCGACTCGGTGCGTGAGCAGCTGGGGCGTATGGCCGCCTCTCGTGCCGGCAGCGGATTCGGCCCGGCCCAGATCGCGGACGAGGCCGCCGGTCTGCGGGTGGCGGCCTCAGAGCTGCTGCGCCACGAGAGCAACGGGCCCGCGGGCCGCGAGGCGCACGAGGTTCTGCTGGCCCTGACGGTCCTCATGGGGACCCTGCGGCTGGTGATCATGCAGACGTCGCTCAACGCCGGCGAGGAGCTGATAGCGCGGCAGCGGCTGCAACTCCTCGAGGTGGCCACCCCCGTGATCAGCCTGTGGGAGGGCGTCGTCGCCGTGCCGCTGATCGGCACCCTGGACAGCGCCCGCAGCCAGGTCGTCATGGAGGCGCTGCTGCACGCCATCGTGGAGCAGCGGGCCCGCTACGCGATCCTCGACATCACCGGGGTGCCCACGGTCGACTCGCTCGTCGCGCAGCACCTGATGAAGACCGTCGCCGCGGCCCGTCTGATGGGGGCCGACTGCATCGTCTCCGGCATCCGCCCGGCCATCGCGCAGACCATCGTTCACCTGGGCATCGACCTGAGCCCGGTGCTCACCCGCGGCTCGCTGGCCGACGCCCTGGCCTACGCGCTCGCCCAGCAGGGCGTCGAGGTCTCCCGGACCGTGGCAGGTGCGAACCCACGATGACCTCCCCGCTTCCGGCCTACGAGGCCCCGGTGCCGGTCCTGGCGCTGGGGGACGTCCTGCTGGTCTCCCTCCAGGGGGAGCTGCACGACGGTACGGCCGAGCAGCTCCAGCAGGACATCAGCCGCCGGGTGGCCGGCAGCGCGGCGACCGGCGTGGTCATCGACGTCTCCGGGGTCGAGATCGTGGACTCGTTCCTGGGGCGGATCATCGCCGAGATCGCGGCCGCCGCGCGCCTGCTGGCCGCCCGCACCGTCCTGTGCGGGATGCGGCCGGCGGTGGCGATCACCCTGGTCGAGCTGGGCCTGACGCTGCCCGGCCTGGTGACCACGCTCGACGTCGACCGCGCCTTCGATGTGCTGCGGCGGTCCGACCCGGCCAGGGCCGAGGGGGGCACGTGACGCCGACGACCGACCCCGCCACCACCAGGCGCCTGCCGATCGGCTCGGACGCCGATCTCGCGTGGCTGCGTCACCAGGTGCGGCAGGTCGCGGCCGGGCTCGGTTTCGGGCTCGTGCAGCAGACCAAACTGGTCACCGCGGCCAGCGAACTGGCCCGCAACACCCTCGTCCACGGCGGCGGGGGCGAGGTGAAGATCACCCCGCTGACCGACGGCCCGAAGCGGGGACTCCAGCTCGCCTTCGTCGACAGCGGCCCCGGTATCGCCGACGTCGAGCAGGCGATGTCCGACGGCTACACCAGCGGCGGCGGCCTCGGGATGGGACTCGGCGGAGCCAAGCGGCTGATGGACGAGTTCCGCATCGACACCACGCCGGGCCAGGGCACGGTCGTCACCGTCACCGCCTGGATCACCGGTGTCCCCGCTGCCCGTAGGGGGGAGAGATGACGCGCGTCTGGGACGTCCCGGTGCACGACTCCACCCGTGTGCGAGACGTCCGTGCGGCGACCGAGGCGGCCGGTGCCCATGCCGGTCTGGACGCCCTGCGCACCGCGGCCGCGGTCCTGGTGGCCACCGAGCTGGCCACCAATCTGCTCAAGCACGCCGGGGGCGGCCGCCTGGTGATCGACCTCGTCGACGGTCCCGGAGCGGGCGCCGGCACTCCCGCGGTCCAGCTCGTCGCCCTCGACGATGGCCCCGGCATCCGCGATGTCACCGAGGCCATGCGCGACGGCTACAGCACCAGCGAGGCGTCACGCGGCGCCGGCCTGGGCACCTGCCAGCGCATCTCCAGCGCGTTCGACGTGTGCAGCTCCCCTCGGGGCACCGTCTCGGTGGCGCGGATCGAGCAGGGGGTCTCCCGGGGGTCCGCCCGGCCGGGGTGCCGGGCCGGCGGGGTCAACATCCCGCTCGCTCGGGCCGAGCACTCCGGGGACGCCTGGAGCTGCGTCCGGTCGGGCTCCGCACTGACCCTGATGGTCGCCGACGGCCTCGGCCACGGCCGCAAGGCGGCGCAGGCGTCCGGTGCGGCGGTCGACGAGCTGCACCGCCACGGGCACCTGCCACCCGCCGCGATCCTGCGCCGCCTGCACGAGGCGCTGCGATCCACCCGCGGGGCGGCTGTCGCCCTGGCCCGGCTGGACGTGGACGCCGGAGAGCTGTCCTTCGCGGGGGTCGGCAACATAGGCGCCCGGCTGCACGGCGACGACTCCTGGGAACACCTGGTATCCCACCCCGGGATCGTCGGCGCGCAGTTCCCGGCGACCGTCCCCGTCCACCGGGTGCCCTGGAAGCCGGACAGCCTGCTCGTCCTGCACAGCGACGGGCTGCCCAGCAGATGGGCGCCGCCCGACGATCCGGCCCTCCTCGCCCACGAACCGGCAGCCGTCGCGGCGGCCATCCTGCGCGACGCCGGCAGCGCCGACGGCCCCGTACGCGACGACACGTGTGTGGCCGTCCTGGCCCGCGACCACTCGGAGGGGTACCCGTGAGCCCGCCCGACGTGCGGAAGATAACGTCACTCGCCCAGGCCGTCGACGCCCGGATCTCCGCCGCGCGCCTCACGGCCGCCCCGGGCACTTCCCCGGTCGACCGTGCTCGCTTCCTCACAGCGCTCACAGCGCGCCTGCGCGAGTGTCTCGGCCGGGGTGGAGCGGAACTCACTCTCACCCTGCACCCCTGCGCATCCGACGGGACGGTGCTCGTGCGGGCCGTCGTGGAGCCGCTCGCACCCCGGCCCGGCCGGACACCGCCCTGGGAGCTGACGCTCACCTGTCCCGGCCCCGCGCCACGCGACCTGCCGCAGCCGGTGGGCCAGGACGACACCACATACGCCGACGCGGTGCTGGCGGCGGACCAGGAGACGGCGTCGATCCTGCGGCGGCTGGACGAGACGGACCGGCAACTGCGCCTGCACCGCGAGGAGTTGCACGCCACCAACCAGGGCGTGCTGGCTCTGCACGCCGAACTGGAGGCCGCCGCGCGCACCCAGCGGGCACTGCTCGACGCCGAACGCACCGCACACGCGGCGGCGGAGAAGACACGACGGCTGCTGACCTTTCTCGGCGACGCCAGCGCTGCCGTGACAGCCTCCCTCGACCAGGACGACATCCTGCGGCTGCTTCCCGAACTGCTCGTCCCCGAGTACGCGAGTCAGGTCGACGTCTGGCTCTTCGACGAATCGGCGGACCCGCACAGCGCCCGCTCCGCCGCCGCGGTCGCGGCCGCCCGCTCGGACCGTCCGCAGCACGCCGGCCCCCGCCCCGGAGCCCTCCCGGGCGTCCACGACCTGCCGCCCTCGGCGCTGTCCCCGGACCGGCCGCTGCTGAGCATTCCCCTCACCGTGCGCCGCACCGCGGGCGTGCTGACCCTGACCGCGTCCGGCGACCGCTTCGACGCGGACACCAGCGTGATGCTGGTCGAACTGGCCCGCCGGATCGCGATCGCCCTGGACAACGCCCGCCGCTACGAACAGCACCGGGACACCGCCGAGACGCTGCAACGAGCCCAGCTCACCGATCTGCCCCGCACCGAGGGACTTGACCTGGCGGCCCGCTACCTGCCCGCCACCCGCGGACTCAACATCGGCGGCGACTGGTACGACGCCCTGCCGCAGCCCGACGGCAGCGTGCTGGCCGTGGTGGGAGACGTCACCGGACACGGGCTGCGCGCCGCCGTCATCATGGGCCAGCTGCGCACCGCCCTGCGGGCCTACGCGGCCGAGGACGACAGCCCCGCACGGATCCTCACCCGCCTGCACCGCATGCTGCGCCACCAGCAGCCGAACCTGTACGCGACCGCCGTGATCGCCCGCTTCCGGCCAGGAGATCCCCACGTCGTGTGGGCCGCCGCCGGACATCCCCCGGCCGTGGTCCGCGTGCCGGGCGGCAGCGTGCGCGTCCTGGACACCCGACCAGGCGTCATGCTGGGCGTGCCCCTGCCCTTCGAGTACGAGGACCAGAGGGCCGAACTGCCGCCCGGTTCGACGCTTGTGCTGTACACCGACGGCCTGGTGGAGCGGAGGGCGCACGGTATCGATCCGGGTATCGAACTGCTGGGCCGGACCCTGTCGGCGCTGGGCGACTCCGAGCTCGAGGACCTGGACGGGTGCGCCGAGTCGCTTCTCAAGCCCCTGGTGCACGACACCGAACGCGACGACGACGTCTGCCTCCTCCTGTGCCGCACCGCTCCGCCCCCATCCCGGGAGCACCACCCTTCGCGATAGCGTGGAGGTGGCAAGGGGAGAGGATGGAGACTTCGTGAACAGCTCTGACGCGGTCCCGTCCGCGGAATCCCAGCTGCGGGCCGCTCCGCCCCACGCTCTGGTGGCCAGCGCCGGCCGGCTGCTGGCGGAGCGCTTCGGCGCGGCCGATGCGACGCTCCTCCTCGCCGACTACGGGCTGTCGGTCCTGCAACCGGTGAAGCACCTGCCCGACACCGGCGACCCGGTGTCCGCCCACGACGGCCCCGCCGGCACGGCCTTCACCACGCAGAAGCCGGTGCTGGAAGTCACCGCCGACCCCGCGACGGAACTGGTCCACCTGCCCATCACCGTCCGCGGCGACCGCCTCGGCGTGCTCTCCGTCCACGTGCCCGACACCGCCGCCGACCCGGCCACGGTGCTCCGGCTCGGTGACTTCGCCACCGCGCTGGGCCACGAGCTCGCCACGGCCTCCCGGGACACCGACCTCTACCTCCAGGCCCGCCGCACCCGCCGTCTCACCCTCGCCGCCGAGATGCAGTGGCAGCTCCTCCCGGGCCGGGGATGCGCCCGCGACGAATTCGTCATCGGCGCCCATCTCGAACCCGCCTACGCCATCGGCGGCGACAACTTCGACTGGTCCTCGAACGCCGACCACCTCACCCTCAGCGTCACCGACGGCATGGGCGAGGGCATCGACGCCTCCCTGCTCACCAGCCTCACCGTCGGCGCACTGCGCAACGCCCGCCGTGCCGGCATAGGCCTCGCCGACCAGGCCTGCCTCGCCGACCAGGCCCTCTTCTCCCAGTACGGAGGCAAGAGGTACGCCTCCACCCTGCTGCTGCGCTTCGACCTCGCCACGGGCTCGGTGTCCGCCGTGGACGCCGGGTCCCCGCAGCTGTACCGGCAGCGCGGCACCACGGTCGAACACGTCGACCTCGAGGCCCAGATGCCTCTCGGCATGTTCGAGGAGACCCCCTACGAGGAGCAGACCTTCCGGGTCGAGCCGGGCGACCGCCTGGTCGTCCTCAGCACCGGCGTCCACAGCCCCCGATCGGAGGCCGGGGACATGTTCGGGGAAGGCGTCCTGCGCCAGATCCTGGGCGCGACCCGGCAGACCTCGCCCCACGAGGCGGCGCGCTCGGTCGTCGCCGGACTGATCGAACACGTCGGCAGCAGGGAGCTCCTCGCCGACGCCTCCGTCGTCTGTCTCGACTGGACGGGCCGCGAAGCCGAAACGCCTCGACAAGAGCGGCCGAACCGCTGACCTACGGGTCCTGCGGTGGCCGCCAGGCCGCTTCGTCCGGTGTGGAGAGAACGGCCTTCATCCCGCTCACCAGCGCCGACCGGTCCGCGGGCGCCATGGCGGCCAGCAGGCCGTCCAGGGCCTGGGTGCGTCGACGGGCCACGTCCTTCAGCACACGTTGCCCCTGACCGGTCAGGTTCAGCTGCACCTCACGGCGGTTGACAGGATGCAGCGTGCGCTCCAGCATCCCCGCGGCCTCCAGCCGGTTGCACAGCCGGCTGGCGGTGGGAAGCCCGATGTCCAGCCGCTCCGCCAGGCCCGTGAGATTCAGCTCCGGTGCCGCCTCCAGCGCCCGTAGCGCCCGCAACTGGTGCAGGGACAGCCGTACGGCCGCCTCCTGGGCGGCCACGGACCACAGGTTCGCAAGACGCTCCACCGCATCGGCGATCTCTCGCGCGTC
This sequence comes from Streptomyces sp. NPDC050534, assembly GCF_044457745.1. Taxonomy (NCBI): domain Bacteria; kingdom Bacillati; phylum Actinomycetota; class Actinomycetes; order Kitasatosporales; family Streptomycetaceae; genus Streptomyces; species Streptomyces sp. NPDC050534. The sequence continues at coordinate 418,325 of NZ_JBITHF010000005.1, read as the reverse complement.
GGCGCTCGGATCGTCACCCAAGCCCTCCACGCGGTCGTCGGCGCCGCCGGCAAGAGTCACGAAGGCATCACTTTCCGTAAGATCCGGTCCTGCGGGAACATCCCATATTTCAACGCAGTACCCGATGAGCCGGGACGCAAGCAGTGCTACGGGTGTTCCGTCACCGGTACGGGTCGATCGGCCGCCACCCGGCGGACGGGCTTCGCCAGCTCCGCGTTGAACTGGGCGCCCGCCAGCAGGGCCAGGTTGGACAGCCACAGCCAGATCAGGAAGATCACGACGCCGGCCAGTGAGCCGTACAGACGGTGGTAGGCGCCGATGTGGGACGTGTAGAAGGCGAACCCGAGCGAGACGGCCAGCAGGAGCAGCACCGCCAAGGTGCCGCCCGGCGCCATCCGGCGCACCGGGCGGGACGACGCGGGGCCCGAGCGGTACAGGACGAGCACCATGGCCACGGCGGCCAGGGCCACCACCGGCCAGCGCAGCGCGTCCCACGCGGCCTGCGGCCCGCTGCCCAGATCCAGCGCCCGGCTCAGCCGCCGGGCCAGGCTGCCGGTGAGGAAGAGCGTGAGGGTGGACGTGAGCAGCAGGGTGATCAGCACGAGGGCCGTGACGATGATGCGCGGAGCCGTACGCCACACCGGCCGGTGGGCACTGATCCGGTGCATGGAGTGCAACGCACGGCGGAAGACGCTCAGATAGCTGGATCCCGACCACAGGGCTCCCGCCCCGCCGAGGAAGACCAGCGTCCACGCCGCCGACGACTGTCCGGTCAGCTGCAGCAGGGTGCTGCGCAGCAAGGGCTGCGAGGCGACCGGGGCGGCCTGGGCCATGCGGTCGATGACCTCCGGCTTCGCGGTGGGCATGGTCAGCCCCACGATCGAGAGGATCACCAGCAGCACCGGGAACAGGGCCAGGACGGCGTAGTACGTCAGTGCCGCGGCCCAGTCCGTGATGTCGTCGTTCCAGACGGCCACCGGGGTCCGGCGCAGCGCCGCCCACCATCGAGCCCTGCGGCCGTCTGCATCGTCCATGGGGCGGACTCACTCACCTTCGTTGTTGCTCGGGCCGCGCTTGCTCGATCGGGGGCCTCGGCTGGCTCATGCCCCCCGGGCCACCCCCGTACTCTCCCGCACGATCACCTGGGGCACCGGCACCCGCACCGTGCGCGCCGGGCCGCCGTCCAGCAGCGCGGTCAGCTCCCGGGCCGCCGTACGGCCGAACTCCACGCTGTCGCGGGAGAGGGCGGACAGCCAGGGCCGGACCATGCGGCACAGCGCCGAGTCCTCCCAGGCCACCACCGACACGTCCGCCGGCACGGTGAAGCCGAGTTCGGTCGCGGTGGCGACGCCGGCGACGGCCATCACGTCGTTGTCGTAGATCAGGGCGGTCGGGGGAGCGGGCCGGCCGAGGACGCGGCGGGTGACGGCCGCGCCCTCCGCGTCGGAGTAGTCGGTGGTCACCGACTCGACCTCGTGCAGGCCGCGGCGGCCGGCCTCGGCGCGCAGGGTGCGCATCCGGCGCTCGGTGTGGGCCAGGCCCGGCAGGCCCGCGATGTGGACGATGCGGCGGTGGCCGAGCCGGTACAACTCGTCGACGACGGAGGCCATGGCGCCCGCGTCGTCCGCCCAGACCGTCGACAGGCCGGGGTGGCGCTCGTCGGGCGCGCCGCCGATCACCACGGCGGGCAGGCCGAGTTCGTCGAGCAGGTCCGGCCGCGGGTCGTCGGTGCGCGGGTCCACCACGAGGACGCCGTCCACGCGGTGCTCGGCCCACCAGCGGCGGTAGACCGCGCACTCGTCGGGCACGTCCTCCACCACCTGGAACAGCAGGCCGAGATGACGCTCCGCCAGCACCTCCTGTATGCCGGAGACGAGCTGGAGGAAGAAGGAGTCCACGCCGAGCGTGTCCGCGGGCCGGGCCAGCACGAAGCCGACCGTCGCCGCGCCCTCCCCGGACAGCTGGCGCGCCGCCGTGCTGGGCCGCCAGCCCAGCTGCTCGGCGACCCTGCGCACCCGGTCACGGGTGACCTCGGAGACGCCAGGGCGGCCGTTGAGCGCGAAGGAGACGGCGCTCTCGGAGACACCGGCGCGCTGCGCGATGTCCTTCATCGTCGGCCGGCGGGCCGGGGAACGCCTGGCTGGCACCTGGCTCACCCTTTTCTCGGCAGTCGTAGCTAATGCGCTTGAGTGCGAGAACGGTAAAGCGCATTAGTGATGATGCGCAAGTTCTCGATCACAAACGCTCTGACCTGCACTAATGAGGAGCGAATTTCTTTAGTAGAGGCCAATCCATTGACTTCTCATGAACGCCCCGGGCATGGTCCCTGGCGTCACCGCCAACGACACTCCGAGGGAGTCGTGTCACCGTGCCCACATCCCGCAGAACCTTCGCCGCCGTAGCCGTCGCCGCTCTCGTCCTGCCGCTGAGCGCCTGCGGCTCCGGCAGCGGCGACAGCGGATCGTCCGACGCCTCCGGCAAGGTCGAGGGCGACATCACCTTCCAGACCTGGAACCTGAAGGCCAACTTCAAGCCCTACTTCGACGGCCTCGTCGCCGACTTCGAGAAGAAGTACCCGGGCACCCACGTGAAGTGGATCGACCAGCCCGCCGAGGGCTACGCCGACAAGATCAGCGCGGACGCGGCCGGCGGCACCCTGCCCGACGTCGTCAACGTCTCCCCGGACCTCGTGGCCCCCCTCGCCAAGGCCGGCCTCGCGCTCGACCTCGACAAGGCCGCCGCCAAGTACAAGAAGGAGTACCTCGCCGGAGCCTGGGCCAGCCACCGGATACCGGGCATGACCGGCACGTACGCCTTCCCCTGGTACCTCAACACCGGGCCGCTGTTCTACAACAAGTCCCTGTTCGAGAAGGCCGGACTCGACCCCGCGCAGCCGCCGAAGACCTACGGCGACCTCTTCGCCGACTCGCTGCAGATGGCGAAGAAGAGCGACGGCAAGGTCGCCACCCTCGCCAACGTCCCCACCATCGAGGACTTCGGCCGCTACGGCGTCGAGCTGATGGACAAGCAGGGCGGCGCCTTCACCTTCAACGACGCCAAGGGCGTCGAACTGCTCACCAAGTACAAGCAGTTGTACGACGCCAAGGCACTCGACCCGCAGGCGCTGACCGCCACTCCCGAGTCCTCCGGCAAGAAGTTCCTCACCGAGGCCGTCGCCATGAACCCGGGCAGCGCCCTGGACCTCGGCAACTTCAAGAAGCAGGCGCCGAACCTGTACAAGAACATCGGCATCACCGACCAGATCACCAGCACCGGCCACGTCAACATGTACGTGATGGGGGTGATGGTCAACTCCAAGACCAAGCACACGCCCGCCGCCGTCGCCTTCGCGCACTACGTCACCGACGCCGAGCACCAGATGTCCTTCGCGAAGAAGGTCGCCATCTTCCCCAGCACCGCCGGCTCCCTGGACGACCCGTACTTCACCAAGGAGGACGGCACCGACGAGACGCGCGTGCGCATCGCCGCCGCCAAGTCCCTGAAGAGCGCGGTCAATTACACGCCCGTGCTGTTCAGCGACCAGATGAAGACGGCGCTGCGCAACGAGGTCGCGAAGGCGCTCCAGGGCAAGGAGAGCCCCAAGGAAGCCCTCGACAACGCTGTCAAGCAGTGCAACACGCTGCTCCAGCAGCAGGGATAGGACGCTCCGATGGCCTTGTCCACCCTGTCCGGCCGGCGGCTGCCCGGGGCGGGAGGCATGCGCCGGGTGCGGCGCCAACTGCCCACGAGCCCCTGGCTGTTCGCCGCGCCAGGACTGCTGATCACCGGCATCTTCATCCTCTACCCGTTCGCCTCCACGGTGATCAACTCCTTCACCGACCGCCGGACGCTGATGCCGGGCGAGTTCGTGGGGCTCGCCAACTTCCGCGAGCTGCTGCACGACGACATGTTCTGGATCGGACTGCGCAACAGCACGCTCTACGTCGTCGGCGTCGTACCCGCGCTGGTGATCCTGCCGCTGCTGCTCGCTCTGCTGGTGCAGAAGAACATCCCCGGCATCACCTTCTTCCGCTCCGCCTTCTACACCCCGGTCGTCGCCTCGATCGTCGTCGTCGGGCTGATCTGGGTATGGCTGCTCGACGAGCGCGGCCTGATCAACTCGCTGCTGGAAGGCATCGGAATCGGCCGCGTCGGCTTCCTCAGCGACCAATGGCTGCTCCTGCTGAGCGCGATGGCCGTGACGGTGTGGAAGGGCCTCGGCTACTACATGATCATTTACCTGGCGGCGCTGGCGAACGTGCCCCGTGAACTCCACGAGGCCGCCGCCGTCGACGGCGCGGGCGCCGTGCGCCGCTTCGTCACCGTCACCGTCCCCGCCGTCCGCTCCACCATGGTCCTGGTCGGCGCGCTCTCCTCGGTCGCCGCCTTCAAGGTGTTCTCCGAGGTGTACCTGATGGCGGGCCCCAGCGGCGGACCGGCCGGCGAGGACACCACGCTGGTGATGCTGGTCCAGCGCACCGGTACCGGCCTGACCGGCCGCGTCGGCTACGCCTCCGCCCTCTCCCTCGTCGTCTTCGTCGTCACCGTCGCGCTGATGCTGCTCGTGCTGCGCGCCGACCGCAGGGAGGAGACATGAGCGTCGCCGAGAAGGTACGGCCCGTCGAGGCACCGGCCGCCGCCCGGGAGCCGCGCGTCACCGACGAGCACGGCCGCCGCATCCGGGTGTGGGAACTCGCCCTGCGCTACGCGCTGTTGCTCGCCGTCCTCGCCCTGACCGTCGGCCCGTTCCTGTGGCAGCTGTCCACCTCGCTCAAGGGGCCGACCGAGGACATCTTCAGCTCACCGCCGAAGTTCCTGCCCGCCCACCCCACCCTGCACAACTACGAACGGGTCGCCGAAACCATCCCGGTGTGGGACTACGCCTTCAACTCGCTGAAGGTCGCCGCCGCCAACGTCGTCACCAACTGCGTCGGTTCGGCCCTGGCCGGCTACGCGCTGGCCCGGCTGCGCTACCGCGGCCGCCGGATCGCCACCCTCACGTTCATCCTGGCGATGCTCGTGCCGGTGGAGGGCATCATCATCGCCCAGTTCACCACTATGCGGGAGCTCGGCCTCAACAACACCCTGATCGGGGTCGTCCTGCCGGGCTGCATCGGCGCCATGAACGTGCTGCTGATGCGCAACGCCTTCCTCAACCTGCCCTACGAGATCGAGGAGGCGGCCTACGTCGACGGCGCCAACGCCTGGCAGCGGTTCCTGCGCATCGCCCTGCCGTCGGTGAAGGGCACCCTCGCCGTCGTCGCCATCTTCGCCTTCATGGGCGCCTGGGACGACTTCCTGTGGCCGCTCATCGTGCTCAGCGACCCCTCCAAGTTCACCCTGACCATCGGCCTCAACTACCTGCACGGCACCTTCGCCAACGACGAACGACTCGTCGCCGCGGGCACGGTCATCGCCGTGGCACCGCTGATCGCCCTCTTCGCCTGTCTGCAGCGGTACTTCTTCCGCGGCGTGGGCGAGGGGGCCGTCAAGGGCTGACCACCGCACCCGAGTTCAAGGACACAGGACACCGCATGCCTTCTGCCGTGCGCTTCGGCGTCAACTACACCCCCAGCAAGGGGTGGTTCCACCACTGGCTCGACTACGACCCCGACTCCGTACGCGCCGACCTCGACTCCATCGCCGCCCTCGGCCTGGACCACATCCGCGTCTTCCCGCTGTGGCCCTACTTCCAGCCCAACCGCACCCTGATCCGCCCCCACGCCGTCGAGCAACTGGTCCAGCTCGTCGACGACGCCGCCGCACGCGGCCTCGACGTCAACGTCGACGGCCTGCAAGGTCACTTGAGCAGCTTCGACTACCTGCCCGCCTGGACCCGCACCTGGCACCGCCGCAACCTCTTCACCGACCCCGACGTCCTCGACGGCCAGGCCACCTACCTGCGCACCCTCGCCGCCGCCCTCGCCGACCGGCCCACCTTCCTCGGCATGACGCTCGGCAACGAGGTCAATCAGTTCTCCGCCGGACCGCACCCGGACCCCGACCGCGCCACGGAGGAGCAGATCGACGCCTGGCTGGCGCGCATGCTCGCCGCCTGCGAGCAGGGCGCCCCCGGCAGGCTCCATCTGCACGCCGAGTACGACGCCACCTGGTACCAGGACGACCAGCCCTTCACCCCCGCCCAGGCCGCCCGCCACGGCGCCCTCACGGCCGTGCACTCCTGGGTCTTCAACGGCACCGCCCAACGCCACGGCCGCACCGCCGTACCGACCGAGCACCACGCCGCCTACCTCGTCGAACTCGCCAAGGCATGGGCCGGCGACCCGCACCGCCCCGTCTGGCTCCAGGAGGTCGGCGCGCCCGCACCCCTCGTCCCGCCCGAGCACGCCGCCGCCTTCACCGAGGCCACCGTCACCAACGCCCTGGACTGCCCCGACCTGTGGGGCATCACCTGGTGGTGCTCCCACGACGTCTCCCGCGACCTCGCCGACTTCCCCGAACTCGAGTACGGCCTCGGCCTGTTGACCAACGACCGCCATCCCAAGGACACCGCCCGCGTCCTCGCCGACGCGGCCGCCCGCGCCCGCACCCTCACGCCGCCGGCCCCCCGCACCACCGCCCTCGCCGTCCCCGCCGACCCCGCCCGGCGCTCACGCTGCGCCCCCGGCGGTCCGGTCTTCGATGCCTTCTTCCGCCTGACCGCCGACGGCGCCCGCCCCACGACCGTCCTGGACACCCGGGCGGACGACAAGGACCACCTCACCGCACGCGGCATCGCCGAGGTCGTCACTCCCGAACAGGTACTCCCCACCCCGCAAGGAGGCACCAGCTCGTGAACCCCACCAGACGGACCGTCCTCATCACCGGCGCGGCGGCAGCGGCGTCCCTGCTGTCGCCGCCGTCGGCCGTCGCGGCTCCCCGCAGGACGAAGGCCGCCGCCACACCGCCGTACGCCTCCTACTGGTACCCGGACTCGCTGCCCTCCGGCAGCCCCGGTACCGGCATCACCTGGCGCAGCCTGAAGAGCTGGAAGGCCGCCGACGACGCCGACCTCGCCTTCAACGCGGCGTCCGTGCCGCTCGCGGCCCGCTTCACGCCGACTCCGGCGAACACCACCGCCCGCTCCGGGCAGGCACGCATCCAGTCGCTGGTCTCCTTCGGGCCGACCTCGGGCAACCCCGCGCAGGGTGCGGCGACGGCCGACTACTACGCCCTCACGCACTGGGCCTACATGGACGAGCTGGTGTTCTGGGGCGGCTCGTCCGGCGAGGGCCTGATCCTCGCGCCGAACGCGCCGGTCGTGGACGCCGCCCACCGCCACGGCGTGCCCGTGCTCGGCAACATCTTCCTGCCGCCCACCGCCTACGGCGGGCAACTGCAGTGGACCCGCGACCTGGTGCAGAAGGACGCGACCGGGCACTACCCGCTCGCCGCGCGGCTCGTGGCGGTCGCCGCCGCGTACGGCTTCGACGGGTGGTTCGTCAACGCCGAGACCGGCGGCGGGAACAGCGCGCTGGGCGCCGACATGCTCGGCTTCGTCAAGGAGCTCACCTCGCTCGCCGCCGCCCGCGGTCAGCGGGTGACCTGGTACGACGCGATGACCGTGGGCGGCACGGTGAGCTGGCAGGGCGCGCTGAACAGCCAGAACCAGGCGTTCTTCCAGGCCGCCGACGACATGTTCGTCGACTTCCGGTGGAGCGCGGGTTCGCTCGCTTCATCGGGGCGGGCCGCCGACCAACTCGGCCGCAGCCGCTACGAGTTGTGGGCGGGCGTCGACGTCGAATCCAACGGCTCGAACACGAGCGTGAACTGGGACGCCATCGTGCCCACCACGAAGTCCCACGTCGCGTCGGTCGGGTTCTACCGGCCCGAGTGGACGCGCAACCACCTGCCCGACTCCCGCACCCCGGGCGACTTCCACGCCGCCGACGACCGGTTCTGGACCGGCCGCTCCCTCGATCCGTCCAGGCCGGACACCTCCGACTCCTGGCGGGCGCCCGCGGTGTCGGTCGCGGACCGGTCGACGGTCAGCGGTGTGCCGTTCGCGAGCACCTTCAACACCGGGCACGGGCTGCGGTGGTACGAGGACGGTGTGGTCACGTCCGATGTGCCCTGGAATCATCTCGGGCTCCAGGACCGGCTGCCCTCGCGGCGGTGGGTGGTGCGCACGCAGGGCCAACGGCCCACCGCCTCCTTCGACTTCGCCGACGCCTGGCGCGGCGGCAGCAGCCTCCTGGTCGACGGCGCACTGGACCAGCCGGCCGTGCTGGACGTGTACGCGACCCGGCTGCCGATCACCGCGGACACGGTGGTCGAGCTGACGCACCGGACCGACGCGGGCGCCGTGCGGGTCGAGCTCGCGGTCGCGACCGCCGAACCGGGCGCGGCAGGTGCGGCACCGCCGTACACCTGTCTGCCCGTGGAGTCGGGTGACGGCTGGCAGACCGTGGGCGTGCCGCTCACCGGCCTGTCCGGGACCGTCCACGCGATCGGTGTGCGCCTGAGCGCGACCGGCGGCCCGGTGAAGTGGCGGCTGGGCGGGCTCGCGGTCCGGGACGCGGTCGTCACGCCCGCCGCCCCCTCCGGCCTGCGCGTCACCGCCGCGTCCGGCGGCGATCTGCGCCTGGCGTGGCGGGCGGCCCCGGGCGGCGTACGGCACTACACCCTGCACCGCCTGCTGCCCGACGGCACCCGGCGTTTCCTCGGCGCCACCGGCCAGCAGGCCTACTTCGTCGCCGGACTTGAGCCCGAACAGGGCGAGAGCCGGGCGCGGTTGGAGTTGCGTGCGGTGGGGGAGCTGTACACCTCGTCGGACCCCGTCACCGTCACCCACCCCTGGTAACACCCGCAATCCGCCCCCACCCTTGGAGCACCCCGCATGCATGACGACCGCAGCCTGGTCGAAGCCCGTCTCAAGCGCGTCCTCGACGAGCGCATCCGTCCCGCCGTGTACCCCGAGTCCGTGCCGCTTCAGGTCGCGGTGTGGCACGCGCCCGGCGAGCCGGTGCCGGTCGCCGAGGGACTCGCGGCCGAGCCCGAGCCGATCGAGGTGGGCGCCCGGTGGGGTGCTCCATGGGGGACCAGCTGGTTCCGTGTCACCGGTACGGTCCCCGAGACCTGGGCCGGGAAGACGGTCGAGGCGATTCTCGACCTCGGCTTCGACGAGAACATGCCCGGCTTCCAGTGCGAGGGCCTGGTCTACCGGCCCGACGGCACCCCGGTGAAGGGCCTCAACCCGCGCAACCAGTGGGTGCGTATCGGCGCGCCCGTCGCCGGCGGGGAGGAGGTCCGCCTGCACGTCGAGGCCGCCTCCAACCCCGTCATCCTCGACTATTACCCCTTCCTGCCCACGCAGTTGGGCGACAAGGAGACCGCTGGCAGCGCACCGCAGTACACCCTCGTCCGCATGGACCTCGCCGTCTTCGACGAGGCGGTGTGGCAGCTGGTCCTCGACCTGGAGGTGCTGGGTGAGCTGATGGCCGAACTGCCCGTCGAGTCCGCCCGCCGCTGGGACATCCTGCGCGCGGCGGACCGGGCGCTGGACGCGGTCGACCTCCAGGATGTCAACGGCACCGCGGGCGAGGCCCGTTCACGTCTCGCGGACGTGCTGGCCGCGCCCGCCGTTCCCTCCGCCCATCGCATCAGCGCCGTCGGCCACGCGCACATCGACTCGGCGTGGCTGTGGCCGCTGCGCGAGACGGTCCGCAAGGTCGCGCGTACGACGGCGAACATGACCGCGCTTCTGGAGGACGAGCCGAACTTCGTCTTCGCCATGTCCCAGGCCCAGCAGTGGGCCTGGGTGAAGGAGCACCGGCCCGAGGTGTGGGCGCGGGTGAAGAAGGCCGTGGCCGACGGGCGGTTCGTGCCGGCGGGCGGCATGTGGGTGGAGTCGGACACCAACATGCCGGGTTCGGAGGCGATGGCCCGGCAGTTCGTGCACGGCAAGCGGTTCTTCCTCGACGAGTTCGGCATCGAGAACGACGAAGCGTGGCTGCCCGACACCTTCGGTTTCGCCGCGGGCCTGCCGCAGATCATCCGCGCGGCCGGCTCCACCCGGCTGCTCACCCAGAAGATCTCGTGGTCGCAGACGAACAAGTTCCCGCACCACACCTTCCAGTGGGAGGGCATCGACGGCACCCGGATCTTCACCCACTTCCCGCCCGTCGACACCTACAACTGCTCCATGAAGGGCAGTGAAATCGCCCACGCGGCACGGAACTTCAAGGACAAGGGCGTCGCCCGCCACTCCCTGGCGCCCACCGGCTGGGGCGACGGTGGTGGCGGCACCACCCGTGAGATGGTCGCCAAGGCGGCCCGGCTGCGCGACCTGGAAGGCTCGGCGACCGTCGTCTGGGAGACCCCGGCGGAGTTCTTCACCAAGGCCCAGGCCGAATACCCCGAGCCGCCCGTCTGGGTCGGCGAGCTCTACCTCGAACTCCACCGCGCCACCCTCACCAGCCAGGCCGGCACCAAGCAGGGCAACCGGCGCAGCGAGCACCTCCTGCGCGAGGCCGAGCTGTGGGCGGCGACCGCCGCCGTACGCACCGGATTCGCCTACCCCTACGAGGAGTTGGACCGCATCTGGAAGACGGTCCTGCTGCACCAGTTCCACGACATCCTGCCCGGCTCGTCCATCGCCTGGGTGCACCGCGAGGCCCGCGCGACCTACGCGCGCGTCGCCGGGGAGCTGACCGGGATCATCGACGCGGCACAGCGCGCCCTGGCCGGCGAGGGCTCGACGCCGCTGGTGTTCAACTCGGCCCCGCACGCCCGCGCCGGTGTCCCGTCGGGCGGTGCCGCCGCGCCCGTCGTCGACGGCCGGACGGTCCTGACCCCGCGCGAGGGCGGCGGCCACGTCCTGGACAACGGGCTGCTGCGGATCGCCGTCGACGCCCGCGGCCTGGTCGTCTCGGCCTACGACCTCGCGGCCGACCGGGAGACGATCGCGCCGAGCCGGGCGGCAGGCGTCCTCCAACTCCACCCGGACTTCCCGAACATGTGGGACGCCTGGGACGTGGACGAGTTCTACCGCAACACGGTCACCGACCTGACGGACGCCGACGAGGTGACTCCCGGCGCGGACGGCGCGTCCGTGCGGATCGTGCGGTCCTTCGGCGCCTCGCGCGTCACGCAGGTGCTGTCGCTGGCACCGGGGGAGCGGCGGCTGGTGCTGGACACCGAGGTGGACTGGCACGAGACGGAGAAGTTCCTGAAGCTGGCCTTCCCGCTCGACGTGCACGCCGAACGGTACGCGTCGGAGACCCAGTTCGGGCACTTCTACCGGCCCACGCACACCAACACCTCATGGGAGGCGGCCAAGTTCGAGGCCTGCAACCACCGCTTCGTGCACGTCGAGGAGCCCGGCTGGGGCGTGTCCCTCGTCAACGACTCGACGTACGGCCACGACGTGACCCGCAGCGTACGCACCGACGGCGACCGGGGTACGACCACGACCGTACGGGTGTCCCTGCTGCGTGCCCCGCGTTTCCCGGACCCCGAGACGGACCAGGGCATCCACCGTTTCCGGCATGCGCTGGTGCCGGGCGCGGGCATCGCGGACGCGGTGCGCGAGGGCTGGCGGATCAACCTGCCCGAGCGGCGGGCGACGGGTGCGGGGGAGGTGGCGCCGCTGGTGGGCGTCGATCGGGACGCGGTCGTCGTCACGGCGGTCAAGCTGGCGGACGACGGCAGCGGCGATGTGATCGTGCGCCTGCACGAGGCGCACGGGGCCCGCACCCGGGCCACGCTCACCGCCGGTTTCCCGCTGGGCGGTGCCGCCGTGACCGACCTGCTGGAACGCCCGCTCGCCGACGCGGCGGCACCGGAGCGGGACGGTTCGGTGATCCGCCTCGCCCTGCGCCCCTTCGAGCTGGTCACGCTCCGGCTGGCCAGGGCCTGACTAGGCGCGGTACACCGGTAGGACCAGAGCCGGGGAGGTGCGGTCCCGTGGGTGAAGGCGGTACGTGAGTTGGACTACGCGCCGGTGGCCCGACGAGTCGTCGGCGGGGTCACGCTCTCTGAGAGGCTTTCACAGCCGTACCCCCGTAGCTGAGTGACAGCGGGGCAACCCCCGATGCTCCGCGGCTGTCGATGGGCAGCTAAGCAGAGAACCGGGGGGTCGGGAATACGACGGAATGGGGGTGCCGTAAGGAGGAGACGGCCCTCCTCTTGCGCGTCGCGTGCAGCGCCCGGGCTCACGGGCCCAGTTGAGTCCTCAGCCACTGCTCGACCTCGCCCACATGTGCGGCCGCCGCCGCGCGGGCCGCCTCCGGGTCGTGGGCGACCAGGGCGCGGTGGATGGCCGCGTGTTCGCGGCGGGTGCGCTCGAAGGCGCCCTGCTCCTGGTAGCCGCGCCAGACCCGGGCGCGGAAGGTGCGCGAGGACAGGCCCTCCAGGATGGCCGCCATGGTGTCGTTGCCCGCGGCGGCCGCGATCTCGCGGTGGAAGGCGAGGTCGTGGGCGAGGATCTCCTCGGGGTCGTCGGTGGCGTTCATCGCCGTGAGGTGCTTCTCGACCTCGGCGAGCTGGTCGGGGGTGATGCGGGCGGCCGCCAGCGCGGTCGCCGTCGACTCCAGGATGCGCCGCACCTCGAGCAGCTCCACCAGGCGCGGGCCGCGGGAGAGGTCGGCGACCACGCCGAAGGTCTCCAGCAGGTCGCCGGCCTCCAGCTGGGTGACGTAGATGCCGGAGCCGTGCCGGGCCTCCAGCACGCCGAGCACCGTCAGCGCGCGGATCGCCTCGCGCATCGAGCTGCGGGAGATGCCCAGTTGGGCCGCGAGGTCGCGCTCGGTGGGCAGCCGCTGGCCGGGCTCGAGGCGGCCCTCGCCGATCATCGCCTTGATCTGCTCCATGGCCCGCTGCGTCACGGTGCCCTTCTGCGGAGCTGTCTCGTCCACGCCGCGCCTCCAGTCACCGGGTCCGCCGCAGTCTAACCAGCGGAGTGGTCGGACCACTATGGGTCCGTGGCCGCAAAATCTGGGGTACAGGGGTGTTGTTTCGGGGAAGTGGTCTGATAAGTATGCCGTCATCTGCTCGAACCCGCTCAACGAGGAGCCGCCAAGATGCCCGGCAGGACAGTGCGGAAACGGAACAGGTCCAACATCCTCGGCGTGGCGGCCATCGCCGCCTGCGCCTCACTCGCGCTCGCCGCTTGCGGCAGCATCAAGGACACCGGCGGCTCCGCAAGCGCCGGGGGAGGCGGCGGCAGCGGCAAGGTCGGCGTGATCCTGCCCCTGCTGACCTCGCCGTTCTGGCAGTCGTACAACGACTACGTGCCGAAGATGGCCAAGTCCGAAGGCGTCGACGCACTGAAGACGGTCAACTCCAACAGCGACCCCTCGCAGCAGATCACGGACATCAACAACCAGCTGAACCAAGGCGTGAAGGGCCTGGTGGTGGCCCCGCTGGACAGCGCCGCCATCGAGGCGGGCCTCGACCAGGCCGACCGCAAGGGCGTGCCGGTCGTCGCCGTCGACGTGGCGCCCGACAAGGGCAAGGTCGCCATGGTCGTGCGCGCCGACAACGTCGCCTACGGCACCAAGGCGTGCGACTACCTGGGAGCGCACGTCACCAGCGGCAAGGTCGTGCAGATCATGGGCGACCTCGCCTCGGTCAACGGGCGCGACCGCTCCGAGGCGTTCCGCTCCTGCGTGAAGAAGAAGTACCCGAAGCTCAAGGTCCTGGAGATCCCCGCCAAGTGGGAGTCCGACGCCGCGGCCTCCAAGCTCGACACGCTGCTCAACGCCAACCCCGACATCAAGGGCATCTACATGCAGGCCGGCGGCGTCTACCTCGCGCCCACCCTGCAGACCCTGAAGGCGAAGAACCTGCTCAGGACGGCGGGCCAGAAGGGCCACATCGTCATCGTCTCCAACGACGGCATCCCGCAGGAGTTCGACGCCATCCGCAAGGGCCAGATCGACGCGACCGTCTCCCAGCCCGCCGACGCATACGCCAAGTACGGCATGTACTACATCAAGGCCGCGATGGCGGGGAAGAGCTTCAAGCCCGGCCCCACCGACCACGACTCGACGATCGTCAAGCTGCCCAGCGGCATCCTCGAGGACCAGCTGCCCGCCCCGCTGGTCACCAAGGAGAACGTCGACGACCCCAAGCTCTGGGGCAACACGGTCAAATGAGCACCCACGAGAGCCAGTTGGCCGAAGGGAGTCCGGTGGTGCCCCTCGTCGAGGCGCGGGACGTCGTCAGGCGCTACGGCCCCACCACCGCCCTCGCGGACGGCCGGCTCACCGTGCTGGCCGGCGAGTCCCACGCACTCGTCGGCCGCAACGGCGCCGGCAAGTCGACCCTGGTCCGGGTCCTCACCGGCCTGGAGGCACCCGACGAGGGCACGGTCCGCTTCGACGGCGAGCCCGCGCCCCCGCTCGCCGACCGGGACGCCTGGCGCCGCAAGGTCGCCTGCGTCTACCAGCACCCCACGGTCGTACCGGAGTTGACGGTCGCGGAGAACCTCTTCATCAACCGCCAGCCGCTGCACCGGGGCTTCATCAGCTGGCGCCGCCTGAGGAGCGAGGCGGCCCAGCTCCTCGACACCTGGGACGTGCACGTGGACCCGGAGGCGCGCACGGCCGACCTCAAGGTCGAGGACCGCCAAATGGTGGAGATCGCACGGGCGTTGAGCTTCGGTGCCCGCTTCATCATCCTCGACGAGCCCACCGCCCAGCTCGACAACCGCGAGATCGAGCGGCTCTTCGACCGCATGCGCGCGCTGCAGGACTCGGGCGTCACCTTCCTGTTCATCTCCCACCACCTCCAGGAGGTGTACGAGGTCTGCCAGACGGTCACCGTGCTGCGCGACGCCCGCTGGATCACCACGGCCCCGGTCGCCGACCTGCCGAGGACGGCCCTGATCGAGGCCATGGCGGGGGAGTCCATCGAGACCCTCGCCGAACAGGGCGTGCAGGAGAGGATCGTCGACGACAGCGCGCCCGTCCTGCTCGATGCCCGCGGGCTCACCTCGGAGGCGTACGAGAACATCGACCTGACCGTCCGGCGCGGTGAGGTCGTCGGGCTCGCCGGATCCTCCGCCAGCGGCAAGATCGAACTGGCGGAGGCCTTCGCGGGGCTGCGCACGCCGACCGGCGGGACAGCCCGACTCGACGGCAGGGAGCTGCCGTTCGGCGACGTCCATGCCGCTCTGGAGGCCGGTGTCGGCTGCGTCCCGCGCGACCGGCACGACCAGGGCCTGATCGCCGGCATGACCGTCGGCGACAACGCCACCATGAGCGTCCTGGACCGGCTGGGCCGCTTCGGCTTCGTCGGCACCGACCGCAGGCGCAGCGTCGCCACCGAGCTGATCGACCGCCTCGACATCCATGCCGAGGGCCCCGGCCAGCCGGTGTCCGACCTGTCGGGCGGCAACGCGCAGAAGGTCGTCATGGCCCGCGCGCTCGCCTCCGACCCACGGCTGCTCGTCCTGATCAACCCCACCGCGGGCGTGGACGTGAAGTCCAAGGAGTCGCTGCTGGCCCGCGTGGACAGCGCCCGCGAGGACGGCACCGCGGTGCTCGTCGTCTCCGACGAACTCGACGACCTGCGGCGCTGCGACCGCGTCCTCGTCCTCTTCCACGGCCGCGTCGCCGCCGAGCACCCGGCGGGCTGGCGCGACCACGAGCTGATCGCCTCCATCGAAGGAGTGGACCACCATGGCTGACACCAAGGCGCCGCCCGTGAAGGCGGTGAGCGTGCCGGACGCCCGGGCGGCGCGGGCCGTGCTGGTGCGGCGCGCCCGCGAACTCGCCCTGGTTCCGGCGCTGTTGCTGCTTCTTCTGCTCGGTGCCGTGCTGAACGACTCCTTCTTCACCGAGGCCACGCTGATCTCCATCCTGGCCTCGTCGGCATCGCTGGCCATGGTGGTGCTGGCCGAGTCACTGGTGCTGATCACCGGCAAGTTCGATCTGTCTCTGGAGTCGGTGGTCGGCATCGCACCGGCCGTGGCGGCCCTGCTGGTGCTGCCCGCGGCCCAGGCCGGCTGGGGCACCGAACTCCCCGCCGGGCTGGCCCTGTTGGCCATTCCGCTGGTGGGCGCGGTCATCGGTGCCTTCAACGGGTTCCTGGTGGTGAAGGTGAAGCTCAACGCCTTCATCGTCACGCTCGCCATGCTGATCATCCTGCGCGGGCTCCTCGTCGGTGCCACGAAGGGCAAGACGCTGTTCGGCATGCCCGACTCGTTCTTCTCGCTGGCCACCACCACCTTCCTGCGCATCCCGATCTCCGTGTGGGTGGCCGCCGCCGCCTTCGCCGTCGCCGGGCTGGTGCTCAAGTACCACCGTGTGGGCCGCTCGTTGTACGCGATCGGCGGCAACCTGGAGGCGGCCCGCGCCGCGGGCATCCGCGTGGACCGCGTCCGGCTCGGCGTCTACGTCGTCGCCGGCGTCCTCGCCTCGATCGGCGGACTGATGTACACGGGTTACGTCGGTGCGATCGGCGCCAACCAGGGCCAGAACATGATCTTCACCGTGTTCGCCGCGGCGGTGATCGGCGGGATCAGTCTCGACGGCGGCAAGGGCACCATGTTCGGCGCCCTGACCGGCGTACTCCTGCTGGGAGTGGTCAAGACCATGCTCACCATGGCCCAGGTGCCGTCGTTCTGGATCGACGCCATCTACGGCGGAATCATCCTGCTCGCGCTCATCCTCGCCCGGGTGACCACCGGCCGCGCCCAGGACTGACCGCCCCCTGCCCCCGACCGAAAGGCCATCCGTGTCCCCGACGCCCGACCCCTCGTGCCGCATCACCGCGGTCGACACCCATGACATCCGGTTCCCGACCTCGCGCGAGCTCGACGGCTCCGACGCGATGAATCCGGACCCCGACTACTCGGCCGCGTACGTGGTGCTGCGCACCGAATCCGAGGAGGGCGCGGACGGGCCGGAGGGACACGGCTACACCTTCACCATCGGGCGGGGCAACGAGGTCCAGGTCGCCGCGATCCACGCACTGCGCCACCACGTGGTCGGACGGTCCGTCGAGGAGGTGTGCGCCAACCCGGGAACGCTCTACCGGGACCTGATCGGCGACAGCCAACTGCGCTGGCTGGGGCCCGAGAAGGGCGTGATGCACATGGCGATCGGCGCGGTCGTCAACGCCGTGTGGGACCTGGCGGCCAAGCGCGCGGAGAAGCCCCTGTGGCGGCTGCTCGCCGAGGCCGACCCCGAATGGCTGGTCGAGCAGATCGACTTCAGGTATCTGACGGACGCGCTCACCCCGGCGGAGGCGCTGGAGATCCTGCGCCGCGGCCGGCAGGGCGCAGCCGAGCGGACCGCCCGGCTGCTGGAGCGCGGCTATCCCGCCTACACCACCTCCGCCGGCTGGCTCGGCTACAGCGACGAGAAACTCACCCGGCTCGCCGCCCAGGCCGTCGCCGACGGCTTCAAGCAGATCAAGCTGAAGGTCGGCGCGGACCTGGAGGACGACGTACGGCGCTGCCGCGTCGCCCGCTCGGTGATCGGCCCGGACATCCGCATGGCCATCGACGCCAACCAGCGCTGGGACGTGGCGGAGGCGATCCGCTGGACCAAGGCGCTCGCCGAGTTCGACCCGTACTGGATCGAGGAACCCACCAGCCCCGACGACGTCCTCGGGCACGCCGCGATCCGCGAGGCCGTCGCCCCGGTCAAGGTCGCCACCGGCGAGCACGTGCAGAACCGCGTCGTCTTCAAGCAGATGCTCCAGGCCGGCGCCCTCGACATCGTCCAGATCGACGCCGCCCGCGTCGGCGGCGTCAACGAGAACCTCGCCATCCTGCTGCTCGCGGCCAAGTTCGGGGTACCGGTCTGCCCGCACGCGGGCGGCGTCGGCCTGTGCGAACTCGTCCAGCACCTGTCGATGTTCGACTACGTCGGCATCTCCGGCTCCACCGAGAACCGGGTCATCGAGTACGTGGACCATCTGCACGACCACTTCCTCGATCCGGTGGTGATCCGCGAGGCTCACTACACGGCACCCACCGCGCCGGGCTTCTCGGCCGCCATGCGGCCCGAGTCGATCGCGCGGTACTCCTTCCCCGACGGCGCCTTCTGGGCCGCCGACCGCGACGCGAAGAAAGGACGGGCGGCATGACGGACTTCGAGGGCCTGAAGGCTCTGGTGACGGGCGGGGCCTCCGGGATCGGGCGGGCCACGGCCGAACTCCTCGCCGCCCGCGGCGCCCAGGTCGCCGTCCTCGACCTCGACCCCTCCTCGGTCGAGAAGCCGCTCCTCGGCTTTCGCGCCGACGTCACCGACGACGCCTCCGTACGCGCGGCGGTGGCGGCCGCGGTCGCCGAGCTCGGCGGACTCGACATCCTGGTCAACAACGCGGGCATCGGCGCCCAGGGCACCGTCGAGGACAACGACGATGCCGAGTGGCACCGCGTCATGGACGTCAACGTGCTCGGCATGGTGCGCGTCGCCCGCGCCGCGCTGCCGCATCTGCGCGCCTCGCGGCGCGCGGCGATCGTCAACACCTGCTCCATCGCGGCCACGGCCGGCCTGCCGCAGCGGGCGCTGTACAGCGCGTCCAAGGGCGCCGTGTACTCGCTGACCCTCGCCATGGCCGCCGACCACGTCCGTGAGGGCATCCGCGTGAACTGCGTCAACCCCGGCACGGTGGACACCCCGTGGATCGGCCGCCTGCTGTCCAAGGCCCCCGACCCCGCCGCCGAACGCGCCGCCCTGGAGGCCCGCCAGCCCACCGGCCGTCTCGTCTCGGCCGACGAAGTCGCCGGCGCCGTCGCCTACTTGGCGAGCCCGCTGTCCGGCGCCACCACCGGCACCTCCCTAGCCGTGGACGGCGGCATGCAGGGCCTGCGCCTGCGGCCGGTGAGCCAGTGACCGTCCTCGGCAGGAGCGGTGTCGAGGTCGCCCCGCTGGGCTTCGGCGCCGCCGGCATCGGCAACCTCTACACCGCGGTGAGCGACGAACAGGCCCACGAGGCGATCGACGCCGCCTGGGCGGCGGGCATGCGCTACTTCGACACCGCGCCGCACTACGGCATCGGCCTGTCCGAACGGCGCCTGGGCGCCGCCCTGCGCGCACGCCCCCGTACCGAGTACACGATCTCCACCAAGGTCGGCCGCCGCCTGGAGCCCTGGGACGGTGGCGGAGACGACCTCGCCAACGGCTTCGCCGTACCCGCAACGCACCGCCGCGTCTGGGACTTCAGCGCCGACGGCGTACGCCGCTCCCTGGAGGAGAGCCTGACCCGGCTCGGCCTCGACCGCGTCGACGCCGTCTACCTCCACGACCCCGACGACCACGCCGACCAGGCATTCCGCGAGGCATATCCGGCCCTGGAGAAGCTGCGCTCGGAAGGCGTCGTCGGCGCCGTCGGAGCCGGCATGAACCAGGCCGGGATGCTCGCCCGCTTCGTCCGCGACACCGACGTCGACATGGTGCTGTGTGCCGGCCGCTACACCCTGCTCGACCAGCGCGCCCTCACCGACCTGCTGCCCGCCGCACAGGAACGCGGCACGTCTGTCGTCGTCGGCGGCGCCTTCAACTCCGGTCTGCTGGCCGACCCGAGGCCGGGAGCGACGTACAACTACACCCAGGCGTCAGCCGAGTTGCTGGACCGCGCCCTGCGCCTGAAGACCCTCGCCGGCCGGCACGGCACCACGCTGCGCGCCTCCGCCCTCGCCTTCTGCGCCGCGCATCCGGCGGTCGCGAGCGTCCTGGTCGGCACCCGCTCGGCGGACGAAGTCCGCGACTGCGCCGAGCAGTTCACCGCCCCGGTCCCCGCCGGGTTCTGGCAGGAGCTGCGCGACACCGGCCTCCTGCCCCCCGGCGCCCCCGTCCCCACCGAGGAGCCGTCTTGAGAGTCGCCCTGCACACCAAGGTCCGCGCGGACCGCGTCGCCGAGTACGAGGCCGCCCACCGTGAGGTGCCCAAGGAGCTCACGGACGCGATCCGCGCGGCCGGCGCCACCTCCTGGACGATCTGGCGCAGCGGCACCGACCTCTTCCACCTCCTGGACTGCGAGGACTACGCCCGCCTCCTCGCCGAACTGGAGAAGCTCCCGGTCAACGTCGCCTGGCAGGCGCGGATGGCGGAACTGCTGGACGTGGTGCACGACTACTCCGACGAGGGCGCGGAGGCCGGCCTGCCCGTCGTCTGGGAGCTGCCGTGACGGTCGACGCCCACCACCACGTCTGGGACCTGTCGATCCGCGACCAGGACTGGATTCCCGAACTCAGCCCGATCCGCCGCGACTTCACCCTCGCCGACCTCGAACCCGAGGCCCGCGCGGCCGGAGTCGGCCGCACGGTCCTCGTCCAGACGATCACCGTCCCGGAGGAGACCCCGGAGTTCCTGGCCCTGGCCGCCTCCCACGACCTGATCGCGGGAGTGGTCGGCTGGACCGACCTCGCCCGCCCGGACATCACCGACGAACTCGCCCGCCTGCGCGAACTCCCCGGCGGCCAGTACCTCAAGGGCATCCGGCACCAGGTCCAGGGCGAACCGGACCCCGACTGGCTGCTACGCCCGGACGTCCGGCGAGGTCTTGCGGCGGTGGCCGAAGCGGGCCTCGTCTACGACCTGATCGTCCTGCCGCACCAACTCCCGGCCTGCACCAAGACGGCGGCATCCCTACCCGAACTGACCTTCGTCCTGGACCACTTGGCCAAACCACCCATCGCCTCTCGCGGCCTGGCCCCCTGGAGTGGCGACCTCCGCACCCTCGCCGCCCTCCCCAACACGACCGCCAAACTCTCGGGCCTGCTCACCGAGGCCGACCCCACCACCTCGACCACCGCCGACCTCCGCCCGTACACCGAGACGGCCCTGGAGGCCTTCGGCCCCGCCCGCGTGATGTTCGGCTCGGACTGGCCGGTGTGCACGGAGCGGGCGACGTACGGCGAAGTACTGGACATGGCAGGGGAGTTGACGGCAGGGCTGAGCGCCGCCGAGCACACCGAGGTCTTCGAAGGTACGGCCGCGCGGGTTTACGGCCTTTGATCTGTGGACCACGCACAGTCGAACAGTGAGACGTGGGTCACCTCCGGGGGCGTCGGTGTCACACTCCGGGGCTCGCCTCCCTCTCAGGGGGCAACAGGCCCGACGGGCCGCCGAGAGGGGAAAGATCATGACAAGGTATCGGAAGACAGGGCGTGCACTGACCGCGGGCGCGGCTCTGCTGGGCGCACTGGCGCTTTCGGGACCCGCGCAGGCCGCCAACCGCACCTCCGTCGTCGCCTACGGCGCCCACATCCGCGCGAATGCCGTGTCCTACGGTGCGAACGGCGCCGTCAAGATCTGCGACGCCTATCCGGCCGACGGCTACGGGGTCGCCGTCCGCTACTACCGCAAGGTCGGAGGCCCTCAGAGGCTGACGGACCTCAACGGCAAGACCACCCCCTGCAACGTGACCTCCAACATCGAGAGCAATCCGATCATCCTCTTCACGGCGTGCGTGATCATTGACAACGTCGACTACTGCGCCTCCCCGTACCAGGACACCGGCCGGTAGCCCGCGCGCTCCGCAGGCTCACGACCTCTGAGCCACCCCCGCCAGCCGGGTGGGCGGCAGATACTCCCGTACGAAAGTCCGCTCCCAGCACGCCCCCGTCTCCCGCAGTTCGCGCCAGCTCGTGTACTCGTAGCGGAAGAGGCGCGCGCGGATGTAGCGGGGCGGGGCGTCGGGTGGGAAGGGGGAGCGGCGCAGCAGTCGCAGGGTGTCGCGGTCGTTCTCGAGGAGGCGTTCCACCAGGGCGCTGAACCAGGCGCCGGCGTAGGAGGGGGAGAGGGCGGCGAACCACATCAGCCAGTCCAGGCGCAGGTGGTAGGGGGCGAACTGGCGCGGC
This sequence comes from Streptomyces sp. NPDC050534, assembly GCF_044457745.1. Taxonomy (NCBI): domain Bacteria; kingdom Bacillati; phylum Actinomycetota; class Actinomycetes; order Kitasatosporales; family Streptomycetaceae; genus Streptomyces; species Streptomyces sp. NPDC050534. The sequence goes on along the minus strand of NZ_JBITHF010000005.1, from coordinate 396,562 downwards.
CAGCGGTGCGGGTCGCCGGGCTTGCCCTTGAACTCGTACTCCCGCCAGTCGGAGTCCTCGCGCGGCACGGACTCGTCCGTGCCCTCGATGACCACCTCGTACCGCAGCCGGCTGACACTGCCGAACGCGCCGTAGGTGTTGACCAGGTGGAGGGGGTCGAAGGAGCGGTTCATGACCTGGCGGCGGGAGATCATGTTCCGGACCGGCTGGTAGCTGAGGGCGAGGAGCAGGGCGGCGACGGCGACCACCAGGACCTCGTACCAGAGCGGGGTGTCCGGCACGGGCGACGGCGCGTCGGCCGGGAGCTCCAGCGCGGAGACGGCGAGCACGATGGTGATCCAGTTCAGCCAGGCGAAGTTGCCCGACAGCACCAGCCACAGCTGGGTGACGATCATCAGGGACGCGGCGGCCGTGGCGACCGGCTGCGGAGTGAACAGCAGCACCGGCACGACGAGTTGGGTGACGTGGTTGGCGGCCACCTCGGCCCGGTGCAGCGGCCGCGGGAGATGGTGGAAGAACCAGCTCAGGGGGCCCGGCATGGGCTGCGTCTCGTGGTGGTAGTCCAGACAGGTCAGCTTCCGCCAGCACGCGTCGCCGCGCATCTTGATCAGGCCCGCGCCGAACTCCACCCGGAACAGGATCCAGCGCAGCAGGAAGAGGACCACGACGGGCGGGGCCACCTCGTCGTTGCCCAGGAAGACCGCGAGGAAGCCGACCTCCAGCAGCAGGGACTCCCAGCCGAAGGCGTACCAGGTCTGGCCGACGTTGACGATCGAGAGATACAGCGCCCAGGGGACCAGCCACAGCAACATCCCTGCCCAGAGCGGGAGTTGTGAGTCCGCCCCGGCGAGCAGGGCCGCCGAGACCGCGCAGCCCGTCCAGGCGCAGGCCGCGAAGAAGCGGTCGGAGTAGTGCAGTTGGAACAGGCTCGGAGCCTGCCGGAAGCGCGCCCGTTCCAGGAAGCGGGGGACGGGCAGCATGCCCCGCTCGCCCATCAGTGCCCGGAACTGCAGGGCCGCCGCCAGGAACGCCACGAGGTACAGGCCGGCCAGAGCCCGCTGGAAGACCAGTCGGCTCAGCCAGTACCCGGGTGCGGTGAACCAGTCCACGGCCGTGCGCTCCTCGCTCCCATTGTCGCCCTGGCGCCCTGTCGCGCCGAACCCCGTGTCACTCTCCGCTTATCCGTCTTCCGCTTGCGTAACCCAAGAGGGTGAAGCAAACAATAGTGGCGAATTGCCCGAAATGAGGTGGGAGGACGAGGTGCGGACAGCCAGCCGAACCCTCGCCACGGCCTGCTTGCTCTCGGCGGCGCTCCTTGTCGCCGGCTGCGGCGGCAGCGGTGAGGCGGACACGAAGGCGGGCGCAGAGGTCTTCCTCCAGCCCGCCGCGGACCAGGGCCCGGACCCCTTCACGGGCTCCACGGCCGTCCCGTCCCCCTCCACCGGCTCACCCCGGCCCGGCGAGTCGGCACAGACCGGCGGCTCGGCACAGAGCGGCGGCTCGCGGGCGGTGCGCGCGATCTCGGGCTCCATGCCCGGCCTCTACGCGGGCACCGTGCACGCCGGCAGCTGCGACGTGGACCGCCAGATCGGCCAACTGGCCGCGGACCGGGCCAGGGCCGGCGCCTTCGCACAGGTCGCCGGCGTCTCCCCGGCGTCCCTGCCGGACTATCTGCGCGGCCTCGCCCCGGTGGTGCTGCGCGCCGACACCCTGGTCACCAACCACGGCTACCGCGCCGGCCGCACCACCAGCTTCCAGTCCGTGCTGCAGGCCGGCACCGCCGTCCTCGTCGACAACCGGGGCATGCCCCGTGTCCGTTGCGCCTGCGGCAATCCGCTCCAGGCGGCCGGCACGACGCACGGCGGCCGGACCCAGGGCGCCGCCTGGCCCGCGTACCGGGCCGCCCAGGTGATCGTGGTGACGCCCGCCCCGCAGGTCATCACCGACATCACGATCATCGACGCCGGCCACAGGACGTGGATCGAGCGGCACGTCGGGCACGACGTCCAGCACGACCACGTCGTGCCCCCGCCCGCGGCCCTCACCCCGCTGCCGACACCGACACCGAGCCCCGACGGCAGCGCCTCCGGCACCGGTCCGAGCGAGAGCGCCGGCAGCACGTCCCCCGACGGCAGGACCCCGTCGCCGTCCGATCCGTCCGGCGACTGCGCGAGCCCGGTCCCGACCGTGACCGTCACGCCGGGCGCCGCCGCCGGGACGTCCGCGAGTCCGCCCGACGACGCGACGACCGGGAAGCCGCCGTCCGGGACCGGCGACTGCCCGACCGCGACCGTCACGGCCGTACCGCCGACGACGACCGTGCCCGGTCACCCGCAGAGCTCTCCTGCCGCACCCTCCTCCCCGGACAACCCGGCATCACCTGTCGACCCGGACGAGACCGGCCCCGAAACCGTGCCGGACACACCCGATCAGCCCGACGGCAGCGGCCTGGTCCCCGGCGACACCACGACCAGCATCATCTTCGACAGCCCCACCGGCGTCCTCGACAGCTGACCACCGACGACGGCCGGGGAGTCGGGAAATCCACCGTGCTCCCCGGTCGAAGAATCGGACGAATCCTGGCAAGGTGGCTCCATGGTTGATCGGGGAGCGAGCGCCCTGTCCCTCCCGGACGACTGGCCCACCCACCCGGATGCGATCCTGGCGCTCAACCTCATGGGCAGTTTCGACTGGGACCTGGACAGCGGTCTGTTCCACATGGACGCTCAGGCCCACGAGGTCTTCGACCTGCGCCCCGACGAGTACGACGACCACCCCGAGAGCCTCGGGGTCCGGGTCCCCACGGCCGAGGCCGTCCGCCTCGACAGCCTGGTCGCCCAGGCCATGAAGGACGGCAGCGAGAACTACGGCGCCTACTTCCGCCTCCGGCGACGCGACGGCACCCTGCGCTGGACCCACACCCAGGGCTACATCCGCCGCGACGAGACGGGCCGCCCGCGCCGGATCATCGGCATCGTCCGGGACGCCACCCAGGAGCTCGGCGAGAGCGAGGCCCGCGGCGAGCTGGACGCCCAGGACGCGGCCCGGCGCCACCAGACCAACGTCGTCCAGCTCACCACGGCGGCCCTCGCCCACGCCCGCACCGTCCAGGACGTCATCGACGTCGTCAAGGACACCCACGGCCTCACCCACCTCGGCGCCACCAGCCTGGTCATGGGCGTGGTCGAGGCGGGCCGTATCCGGCTGATCGCGGAGGGCCCGGCGGGCAGCTTCGTCCCCGGCACCCTGATCACCCGGATCGACGAGCCCTACCCGATGAGCGATGTCGTACGGACCCTCATGCCGCGCTTCATCGAGTCGCCGGAGGAGTTCGCCGAGGGCTATCCGCTGCTGTGGCCGCACATCACCGACCTGAACATCACGTCGGCCGCCTATCTGCCGCTGATCGTCCAGGCCCGGCCGATCGGTGCCATGGGTCTGCTCTACAACGACCGGCGCGGCTTCTCCACCGAGGACCGCAACGTCCTGCTCGCCCTCGGCAGCAGCATCGCCCAGAGCCTGCAGCGGGCCACGTTCTACGAGCAGGAGAAGGACCTCGCCACCGGCCTCCAGCAGGCCATGCTGCCGCGCACCATCCCCAGCGTCCGCGGCGCCGACGTCGCCGTCCGCTACCGCTCGGCCTCCCTGGGCCGCGACATCGGCGGCGACTGGTACGACCTCATCCCGCTGCCCGGCGGGCGGGTCGGGGCCGTCATCGGCGACGTCCAGGGGCACGACACGCACGCGGCCGCCGTCATGGGCCAGTTGCGCATCGTCCTGCGCGCCTACGCCGCCGAGGGCCACACCCCCGCCACCGTGATGGCCCGCGCCTCCGTCTTCCTGCACGAACTCGACACCGACCGCTTCGCGACCTGCCTCTACGCGGAGGCCGACCTGACCACCGGAGTGGTCCAGGTCGTCCGGGCCGGCCATATCGACCCGCTGATCCGCCACACCGACGGCAGCTGCCGCCGGGTGCCCGTCCCGGGCGGGCTGCCGCTCGGCCTGTCGGCGGAGTTCGGGAGCCTGGAGTACCCGGTCGGCACCCTGGAGCTCGACCCGGGCCACACCCTGCTGCTGTGCACCGACGGCCTGGTCGAACAGCCCGGTGCCGACCTGGACGACGGCATGCACCTGCTCACCGCGCTCATCGCCACGGGACCGGACGACGTACGGGACCTCGCGGACTGCCTGATCGACGTGGCCGAGGAGCGCGGCGGCGACGACGACGTGGCTCTGCTCCTGCTGCGCCGCCGCGGCCTGGACACCACGCAGGCCGGTGGCCGGCTCCAGCAGCACGTGGCACCCGGCGACCCCGAGGCCCTCACCCAGGCCCGGCACATGATCCGCGCCGCGGTGCGCGCCTGGGGCGCCGGAGAGCGCGCCGACGAGATCGAACTGGTCGCCGACGAGGTGATCACCAACGCGCTGATGCACACCGAGGGCGCCGCGATCGTCACCCTCAGGGTCCTCACCGGCAGCGACCGCCGGCTGCGTGTGGAGGTCGAGGACTCCTCCAGCGCCCTGCCGCGCCGCCGCGAGGCGGGGGAGTCGGGCGTCTCCGGGCGGGGCCTGCTCCTGGTCGACCTGCTCACGGACGTGTGGGGCGTGGAGGCGCGGGGCGGCGGCAAGTGCGTCTGGTGCGAGTTCCTGGTCCCGCAGGACGACTGAAGCCGTCCCGTCCGCCACTGTCGGTGCCGGGTGGCACTCTGGACGTATGCCGGAACTGCCCGAGGTCGAAGCACTCAAGGACTTCCTGACGGAGCACCTGGTCGGTCACGAGATCGTGCGGGTGCTGCCCGTCGCGATCAGCGTCCTGAAGACCTACGACCCCCCGCTCTCGGCCGTCGAGGGCCGCGAGGTCACCGCCGTGCGCCGGTACGGCAAGTTCCTCGACCTGGCCACGGACGGCGGCCCGCACCTCGTCACCCATCTGGCCCGTGCGGGCTGGCTGCAGTGGAAGGACAGACTCCCCGACGGCCCGCCCCGCCCGGGCAAGGGCCCGCTCGCCCTGCGCGTCGCCCTGGAGACGGGGGAGGGCTTCGACCTCACGGAGGCCGGCACCCAGAAGCGCCTCGCGGTCTACGTCGTCCAGGATCCCCAGGAGATAGCGGGCGTGGCCCGTCTGGGCCCCGACCCGCTCGCCGACGGCTTCGACGCCGCACGCCTCGCGGACCTGCTGAAGGGCGAACGGCGCCGGCTCAAGGGAGCGCTGCGTGACCAGAGCCTGATCGCCGGGGTGGGCAACGCCTACAGCGACGAGATCCTGCACGCCGCGAAGATGTCCCCCTTCAAGCTGGCCGCGTCGCTCACCCCCGAGGAGACCGACCGCCTCTATGCGGCGCTGAGAGACACGCTCACCGAAGCCGTCGAGCGTTCCCGCGGCGTGGCGGCGGGCCGGCTGAAGGCGGAGAAGAAGAGCGGCCTGCGGGTGCACGGCCGGACGGGGGAGCCCTGCCCGGTGTGCGGCGACACCATCCGCGAGGTCTCCTTCAGCGACTCCTCGCTGCAGTACTGCCCGACGTGCCAGACGGGCGGCAAGCCGCTGGCGGACCGGAGGATGTCACGGTTGCTGAAGTAGCGGCGGCCCCGTCCGTCCCCTGGGGTCAGTGGGCCTGAAGGGTCACCAGGTGTTCGCCGTCGGCCGTCCGCACGTCATAGCGGGCGATGTCGTCGGTGTGCATGGCCGAGCTGCCCCGCATGGTGATCGGGCGGGCGTCGTGGCCGGGGACGGTCCAGCTGGTGACGGTCTCTTCGGAGTTGTCGTGGCCGACGGCGATCAGCCGGCACGAGCGGGGGCCCGCGCCGTCCTTGATCTCCAGCTTCACCTGGCTGCCCGTCTCCGCGTCCTCGGAGGTGACCTGCGCCCAGACGCCCGAGTGGGCGTCGGTCGCCGCGATGCGCATGGTGCTGTCACCGCCGCCGTGGTCCGCCTGCATCGCGATGGCGGGCCCGGTCACGGCGATCGCCGCGGACGCCGCCAGGGCGAAGATGAAGCGCCGGCGGCCGGCCCGGTGCCGGGCCGCCACGGTGTCCACCAGCCGGTCCAGCAGCTGCGGGCCGGGCTTGGTCAGATGGCTGACGAACCGTGGCGTCGCCCGGCGGTACAGCATCATCTGCCGCGTGATGGGCCCGTATTCGGTCACGGAGGCGGCGCAGCGCGCACACTCCATGAGGTGGTCCTCGAAGCGGAAGGCGTCCGCCTCGTCCAGCACGCCGAGCGCGTACGCGGCGACGTCGCGATGCCTCTCCTGGGACGACCACATGCCGAATCCTCGTGCCGTTGGGTGCGGGGGGTGTTACTCCTTGCTCCCACCGGTACGCACCAGACAGTCGAATCACTCAAGGCATCCACAGAATCGCAACCAAGGGATTCGGAGCGGCCGGGCCCGCGGATTGGTCCCGTACGGGACGTGTCTAAAAAAGGTGGATGGCCAGATGTCCCAGGGGTAGCCCCAGTTGCCACGCCTTCGTCCACACCTTCGGTCCGTCGTCCTCGCCGACTACGGCGCCGCCGGGCACCGCGTTCAGATCGAGCGCCAGAAGTTCGGTCTCCTCCAGCCACCGCCAGGCCGCCTCCGCCAGTTCCAAGTCGGGCGCGGGAGCCCCCGCTTCGGCCGCCTCGGCGCCCAGCAGGGCCATCCGCTCACGCACCCAGTCCTGCCACGGCTGGTCGTAGGCCGTCAGCGACAGCCAGTTCTCCAGCTGGGAGACCACCTGGATACCGGGCAGCTCGCCGTCCGTGTCCGACAGGAAGACGGTCAGCGCCAGGGCGTCGCGACCGGCCCGGAACTCGAAGGACGTCGGCGGCATCAGGTCGCCCGTCCGCAGCAGTTCGTCGGCGATGTACTCGGCGTACAGCCAGGCCATGGGGACGACCAGTTCGTCGCCCCCGGCTCCGTCCGTGCTCTTGTGACCTCTGTGCAGCATCCCTTCCTGCCTTCCTCCGGTGCGTGCGCGTCGCCCGGCCCAAGATCCCGTCCGGGACCCCGAGCCCCCAGTCCGGAACACGGATGAAGACAGCCCATTGCTCAACGCATGTCTTCAGCAAGGCGCTTTACCGAGGTTTGACTTGGCAGTCCGTTTCACTGCAGGTCGGCCGCATAACCCGGAAGCACCCGGCGCAGGGCGCGCAACGCGTAGTACGCGCGGGACTTCACCGTACCGGGCGGAATCCCGAGGGTTTCCGCGGCTTCCGCAACACTCGCCCCCTGGAAGTACACGAGCACCAGGACTTCACGGTGCTCGGGAGTGAGTGTCTTCACAGCCTCGCGTACGTCGAGGGCTGCGGCGGCCCGTTCGGCGTGGTCGCCGATCACCCGGGCGTTCTCCAGGATCGCGTCCCCGACCTCCGGCGGGCGGGCCTGCCGGGCCCGCCGCGCGTCGATGGCGAGGCGCCGCCCCACGGTCATCAGCCAGGGCCGTACGGAGTCGAAGTCGTCGGCGCGCAGCGCCTCGGGATGCTGCCAGGCGCGTACGAGGGTCTCCTGCACGAGGTCTTCGGCGCGTTGCCGGTCGCCGTCGCAGAGCCGGAGCAGGAGGGCGAAGAGGGGTCGTCCGTGCTCCCGCTGGAGCGCGGCGAGTTCGTGCTCGGCGGTCGTCGCGTTCGTGAGAGTGGGTGCGGCCGTCATGGCCGTATGGCACCGCAGGCCGCCGCACCGGGACAGGGAGCGCACCGGGATCTGCGACGGACGGTCGATCGCGTCGGCGAACGGTTCGACGAACGGTTCCGGACACCGGCGCGCGGCTGCGTCGTGCGCCGGCCGGGGGCGCCGGACGGGCCAATCGGCGTAGCGGGGTTGTTTGGGGACGCCCCCAACTTCGTACCTATTTGTCCGTAAATAGGATCACAGTGGGGTGAGCCGATGATTGCACGCAGACGACAGGTTGCCCTCGCCCTCACGGTCGTTCTGGCCGCGGGCGCCGCTTGTCAGGCCCAGCACCGCCGATCGACCGCCGGTACCGGCCGGCCGGCACCGGCCGCGGCGCGCGGATTCACGCTCGTCGCCTCCGGCGACGTCCTCCCGCACAGCCCCATCATCGACCGCGCGCGCTTCGACGGCGGCGGCAACGCCTACGACTTCCGCCCGATGCTCGCCGGAATCAAACCCGTCGTCTCCCGCGCCGATCTGGCGCTGTGTCACATGGAGACCGTCTACGGTGCGAACGGCGACTACACCGGCTACCCCGACTTCAAGTCCCCGCCCGAGGTCGCCCAGGGCCTGGCCGCCACCGGCTACGACGGCTGCTCCACGGCCTCCAACCACAGCCTCGACGACGGCGCCCAGGGCATCCGCCGCACCCTCGACGCCCTCGACGCGGTGGGTGTACGGCACGCCGGCTCCGCGCGCACCGAGGCCGAGGCGCACACCGTCACGATGCTGCGCGCGGGTCCCGCCAAGGTCGCCCACCTCGCCTACACCGTCGACACCAACGGCAAACCGCTGCCCGCCGGCCGGCCCTGGGCCGTCAACCTCATGAACGAGAACGTGATCGTCGCCGACGCCCGGGCCGCCCGGCGGGCCGGCGCCGACGTGGTCGTCGTCTCCCTGCACTGGGGCACCGAGTGGCAGGACGCCCCCGACCAGCAGCAGCTCACCCTGGCCCGGCAGCTCACCGAGGCCCGCACGGGCGGCCGACCCGACATCGACCTCATCCTCGGCACCCACACCCACGTCCCGCAGGCGTACGAGAAGGTCAACGGGACCTGGGTGATCTACGGCATGGGCGACCAGATCGCCGGCGAGATGACCAACAACGACGGCGCCAAGGACCCGCGCGGCAACGAATCCACCCTCGGCCGCTTCACCTTCACCCCGCCCGCGAAGCCGGGCGGCCGCTGGGAGGTCGCGAAGGCGGAGTTCATCCCGCAGCTCTTCGACGTCGACGCGGGCCGGGTCGTCAACCTCAACCAGGCGATCCGCCAGGGCGCCGAGGTCAAGGCCGTACGCGACGCGATCCGGGACGTGGTGCTCAGCCGCGGCGCGGCGAAGGACGGCCTGGTGATGGGCGAGTGACGGCTCGGTGCCTTCGTCAGGTGCGGTGCGGTGAGCGGCCGTCGCGTGGCCGCAGGAACACTTCGTCGACGTAGCACCAGGCCCATGCCTCTCCTGGTTCGGTGGAACGTGCGAGGGGGTGCCCGCTCGATTCGTAGTGGGCGGTGGCGTGGGCGCCCGGCGCGCTGTCGCTGCATCCCATGTGGCCGCAGGTGAGGCAGAGCCGCAGTCGCCCTTCGGTGCGTCCCTGGGCGGCACACTCCATGCATACGCCGCTCCGGGGCACCGGTGCCGGGCCTGCGTCCGCTGCATGCGTGCAGACGCGTTGCTCCGGACGGCCGCCGTCCGGTCGCACCACCCATTCGGTCACGGCGCCCACCTCTCAGCCGCTTCGCAGCACTCGCTCCAGGATGTCGTCCAAGCCGAGATGATCACTCTCGGTGCCCGCGGGAACCGCCGTGAACGTCTCCTTCAGCCACGCCCCGAACTCGGCGGCCGGCACATAGAGTACGGCGGCTCCACCGTTGCCCCGGAGTGCGATTCTGACGGTCTCGGAGCCATGGCATGCGCAGGGCGGCCAGACCCGGACGCTGCCCTCGCCCGCCGGAGCCCGCAGTCCCGCGAACAGCAGATCCCGGGACAGGAACCACGGCGGAGCGTCCGCGGGACTGTCGCGGAAGTCCAGCCGCACGGCCAGGGGATCGGCCGACTCGTAGCTCAGACGGGCCCTGACGGGAAGGCCCTCCGTCTCGCTGACGATCACGTGGATCACCAGCTCCAGGTGGAGACGCTTGGTCCGATCGGTGGGCCACATGGCGCCTCCTCTTGGATCGAAAGCCGGTTCGATGAGTCACACGGAGCGCCGACGGCCCCGGCACCCCGCCCCGCGGCGGTCCCGGCCACGAGTTACACGGGATTCGCCCGATCGACGTGGTGCGGATGCGGGCAGGGGGCTTTCATGTGCGGGGCCGTCGTTCAGGAGGACCGGCGGCCTCAGTGGTTCCAGCTGGACGCTTCACGCAAAACGAAGCCGGCGCGTCTACGCCGATCCGGCAGGGCGTCCGTTCTGCCTGGTGCGGCACTGAGGACGGGGAGCCGAGTGCGCTCCGGACGGCGCACGATCACGAGCGGTCATCGGCCGCACCGGCCGCCGCGGCACTCTGCCCCCGCGCCAGCTCCGACCGCTTGTACGAGTACCCGAAGTAGATGACGACCCCGATCACGAACCACACCGCGAACCGCACCCACGTCTGCCACTGCAGGTACGTGATCAGCCAGATGGAGGCGACGATGCCCACCGCCGGCACGACCGGCATCCACGGGGTGCGGAAGGAGCGGGGGAGGTCGGGGCGGCGGTAGCGCAGGACGATCACCGCCGCGCAGACCACGACGAACGCCAACAGGATGCCGATGTTCGTCAGTTCGGCCGCCTCGGCGATGGGCAGGAAGCCGGCGATGACGGCCGAGGCCACACCGACGATCCAGGTCACGCGGGTCGGCACGTGCCGGGTGGGGTGCGTCTTGGCGAACCACCTGGGCAGCAGCCCGTCCCGGGACATGGAGAACCACACCCGGGTCACGCCCAGCATGAAGGTGAACATCACGGTGAGGATGCCGATGATCGCGCCCACCGCGATCACGTCCGCGAGACCGCTGAGGCCCACCGACTTGAACGCCGTGGAGAAGCCGCTCTCCTTGTCGATGTCCTGGTAGTTCTGCATGCCGGTGAGCACGAGGCAGGCGGCCACGTACAGGACCATCGAGATGATCAGCGAGTAGATGATCGCCTTCGGCATGTGCCGGGCCGCGTCCTTGGACTCCTCGGCCGCGGTCGACATGGCGTCGTAGCCGAAGACCGCGAAGAACACGGTCGCCGCCCCGGTGAAGGCGCCGCCGATGCCGTAGGGGAAGAACGGGTGGTAGTTGCCGGTGTCGATGTGGAAGACGCCGACGCCGATCACCAGCAGCACGACCAGGACCTTGAGCACCACGACGAACGTCTCGAAGCGGGCCGCGTTCCTGATGCCCTGGGTGAGCAGATACGCGATCAGCAGACACAGCACGGCCGCGAACAGATCGACCTTGTGCCCGTCGCCGGTGCTCGGGGCGCCCAGCATCCACTTCGGCAGCTCGGCGCCCATGTCCTCGACGAGGAAGCTGAAGTAGCCGGAGATGCCGATCGCGACGACGGCCACGATCGCCGTGTACTCCAGCAGCAGGTCCCAGCCGATGAACCAGCCGGCGAACTCGCCCAGCACCGCGTAGCCGTAGGTGTAGGCCGAACCGGCCTTCGGGATGAGGCCCGCGAACTCGGCGTACGACAGCGCGGCCGCCGCGCTCGCGACGCCGGCGATGAGGAAGGAGACGACGACCGCGGGTCCCGCCGTGCCGTTGGCGACCGTGCCGGCGAGGGTGAAGATGCCGGCTCCGATGATGCCTCCGACACCGATCGCGGTCAGCTGCCACAGCCCCAACGACCGTTCGAGACCGGGGCCCGCGCCGGCTTCCGTCTCCTCGATGTGCTCGATCGGTTTGCGGCGGAGAATCCCTTCGCCCGCACGGAGCCGGGCCATGCGCCTCACCTCTTCATGTTCGGCAACGCCGACCGCCGATCATGATGACCCAGAGGCATGAGGGAGGGAAGACGCCGCGCAGGCACCGGCGCGACGCGCGAGCCCTACGGAACCACCGTCACCGGCCACCGCCCGGCCTTCACCAGCCGGACCGCCACCGAGCCCACGATCCGGTGACCGGCCTGCTCGGAGGCGCCCACCACCACCGCGTCGGCCTTCAGCTCGTCCGCCGCCTTCACCAGGCCGCCGTAGGGGTCGCCGCGGAAGGTGTGGAACTCCCAGCGCACCTCGAATATCCCCTTGAGGCGCTCGGTCGCGTCCCGGATGTAGGCGATCAGCTCCTCGGCGATCTCGTCCGTCGTCTCGGCGACCGGCGCTCCCATGGCCGCGCCCGCGGCCATGACCGGTTGCACGTAGACGACGGCGAGCAGCGCACGCTGGCGCCGGGCCAGACCGCCGGCATATGCCGCGGCGCGCATCGAGGTATCGGAGCCGTCCACTCCGACCACGATGACCTTGGGCCCGTCCGTGCCCCGCTCGAACTGATGCGAGTGGTGTTCCGTCACGGCTGTGAGGCTATCGGAAGCCGCAGGTCGTGCCGATATGCGGGCTCGACGGGCGGGGCGGCCCCGCAGTTCCTACTCTCGAAGGCATGAGTGCCACCGCGGAGGCCTCCCCGCCCAAGGCGACGACGAACCCGGCACGGCCGCCCGGACACGGGCCGATGAGCAAGGTGCCGGAGGCCTTCGGGACCTTCTTCGGCGCCCTGGGACTGCTGTGCGCCCTGCTGGCCCTCATCCGGCCACTGCGCGTCCCGCTGCGTCCCCTGGTCCGCTTCCTCGACCTCGTCATCGTCCCGGTCAGCGCGAACCTCGCCTACGCCGTCTTCCTCTTCCTGCTCGCCGCCGCGACCGCCGCCCGCAAGAAGATCGCCTGGTGGCTGGTCGTCATGTATCTGGGCCTGCTGGTCCTCACCGACATCCTCGGTGTGGCGCTGGGCCTGTACGCCGAGTCCGTCGGCTCCCTCGTCGTCTGCTCCCTCGCGCTGGCCCTGCTCGTCGTCGCCCGCCGGGAGTTCTACGCGGCCACCCGCCGCGCCGCCGTCCGCCGGGCCCTGCTCGTACTGCTCGCCGGGCTGCTCGTCGGCATCCTCGTCGGCTGGGGGCTGGTGGCGGTGTTCCCCGGCACGCTCCGCGAGGGCCAGCGCCTGTTGTGGGCCGCCAACCGGGTGTGCGGCGGCCTGGTCTCCAGCCGTTCCTTCGACGGCCGCCCGCCGCACGGCCTGTACTTCCTGCTCGGCCTCTTCGGTGCCCTCGCCCTGCTCAACGCCGCCGCCGCGCTGTTCCGTTCGCAGCGCATGGAATCCGCCCTGCACGGCGACGAGGAGCCCCGCATCCGCGCCCTGCTCACGGCCTACGGCGAGGAGGACTCCCTCGGCTACTTCGCCACCCGCCGCGACAAGGCCGTCGTCTTCTCACCCAGCGGCAAGGCGGCCGTCACCTACCGCGTCGAGGCCGGCGTCTGCCTCGCCAGCGGCGACCCCGTCGGTGACCGCGAAGCCTGGCCGCACGCCATCGCCGCCTGGCTGGACATGGCCCGCCGGCACGCCTGGGCGCCCGCCGCCATGGGCGCCTCGGAGGACGGCGCCCGGGCCTTCGCCCGCTCCGGGCTCGGTGCGCTCCAGCTCGGCGACGAGGCGATCCTGAACGTCGCCGACTTCGACCTCGACGGCCGCGACATGCGCGTGACCCGGCAGGCCGTGCACCGGGTGCGCCGCACCGGCGCCCACTGCCGCATCCGCCGTCACGCCACCCTCACCGACCAGGAGATGGAGGAGATCGTCGACAAGGCGGACGCCTGGCGCGACACCGAGACCGAACGCGGCTTCTCCATGGCACTGGACCGCCTCGGCGACCCGGACGACGGCGACTGTCTCCTCGTGGAGGCGCTCAGCGAGGACGGCCGCCTGCTCGCGCTGCTGTCCTTCGTGCCCTGGGGCCGCGACGGCGTCTCCCTTGACTTGATGCGCCGTGACCGCAGCGCGCCCAACGGCGTCATGGAGTTCATGGTCGCCGAGCTGTGCGCCGCCGCTCCGAAGTTGGGGGTGCGCCGTATCTCCCTGAACTTCGCCGTCTTCCGCTCCGCCTTCGAGGAAGGCGCCCGCATCGGCGCCGGACCCGTGCTGCGGCTGTGGCGGCGCCTGTTGCTGTTCTTCTCCAAGTGGTGGCAGCTGGAGGCCCTGTACCGGTCCAACGCCAAGTACCGCCCGCAGTGGTACCCGCGCTTCATCTGCTACGGCGACACCGGCTCCCTCGCCCGCATCGGCCTGGCCTCCGGGATCGCCGAAGGCTTCGTTTCCGTACCTTCTCTGCGCAAACTCTGGGGAAAGGGGCACCCGAAGGGCGCGGCCAGGCCCGCGACCACCGAGGGCCTGCCGTCGCTGTCGGCGCTCGGCCTCGCCGGAGGGGACGAGGCCGGGCCCGGCGTCCCGTACGCCGGCCTGCCCGAACAGGTGCGCATCCGGCACCGCACCCTGGACCGGCTGCGCGCGGACGGCACCGACCCCTACCCGGTCGGCATCCCCCGCCGCACCCACGCGCTCGCCGACGTCCGGGCGGGTGACGAGGTCACCGTCGCCGGCCGGATCATGCTCGTACGGGATTTCGGCGGCATCGTCTTCGCCGTGCTGCGCGACTGGTCGGGCGATCACCAACTCGCCTTCACCCGCGACCGCTCCGGCCCCGCCCTCGACCGCTTCACCTCTGACACCGACATCGGCGACCACATCACCGCCACCGGCACGGCGGGCGTGAGCGACAAGGGCGAGCCGACGATCTTCGTCACCGGCTGGCAGCTCATCGGCAAGTGCCTGCGCCCGCTGCCCGACAAACGCCACGGCCTCGCCGACCCCGAGGCCAAGGTCCGCATGCGCTACGTCGACCTGATGTCCAGCCCCGAGGCCCGCTCGGTCATCCGCGCCCGCTCCACGGCCGTGCAGGCGCTGCGCCAGGGCCTGTTGGAGCGCGGCTATCTCGAGGTCGAGACGCCGATGCTCCAGCAGATCCACGGCGGCGCCAACGCCCGCCCCTTCACCACCCACATCAACGCCTACGACCTCGACCTGTACCTGCGCATCGCTCCCGAGCTGTATCTGAAACGGCTGTGCGTGGGCGGCCTGGAGAAGGTCTTCGAACTCGGCCGCACCTTCCGCAACGAGGGCGTCTCCTACAAGCACAACCCCGAGTTCACGATGCTGGAGGCCTACCAGGCCTTCGCCGACTACGACGTGATGCTCGACCTCACCCGCGAACTGATCCAGGGCGCGGCCACGGCCGCCTTCGGCTCACCCGTCGCCCGCAAGGAGGGCAAGGAGTACGACATCTCGGGCGCCTGGCCCGTCAAGACGGTCTACGGCGCGATCTCCCAGGCCCTGGGGGAGGAGGTCGACGCCGGCACGGAACTGCCGCGGCTGCACCGGCTGTGCGACCGCGCGGGCGTGCCGTACACCGCCGACGACGGGCGCGGCGACGTCGTCCTGGAGATGTACGAGCGCCTGGTCGAGGAGAGGACGGAACTGCCCACCTTCTACAAGGACTTCCCCACCGAGGTCTCCCCGCTCACCCGCCAGCACCGCACCGACCCGCGCCTGGCCGAGCGCTGGGACCTGGTCGCCTTCGGCACGGAACTGGGCACCGCCTACTCGGAGTTGACCGATCCGGTCGAGCAGCGCCGGCGGCTCACCGCCCAGTCCCTGCTGGCCGCCGGCGGCGACCCCGAGGCGATGGAGCTGGACGAGGACTTCCTTGACGCCCTGGAGTACGCGATGCCCCCCACCGGGGGCCTCGGCATCGGTGTGGACCGCCTGGTCATGTTCCTCACGGGCCTGACGATCCGAGAGACCCTGCCGTTCCCGCTGGTGCGCCGCCGCTGACGGCTGCCGGCCTGTGCCTGCGCCGGGGACACGCCGCCGCTGGTCCGGCTGCTTGCGCCGGGCGGGTGTTTTCCCGGTGCCGCTTCCGTGTTGCTGT
The DNA here is from genome assembly GCF_044457745.1 of Streptomyces sp. NPDC050534. Lineage (NCBI taxonomy): Bacteria > Bacillati > Actinomycetota > Actinomycetes > Kitasatosporales > Streptomycetaceae > Streptomyces > Streptomyces sp. NPDC050534. The sequence continues at coordinate 380,965 of NZ_JBITHF010000005.1, read as the reverse complement.
CGGCGCCGGGCCCCCGCTCGGGCGACTGATGAGGCATGAAAAAGGATCAGTCGCTCACGCGGCGCCGGGTGTTGATCGCCGGTGCCGCCGCTCTGGCCGCGGCAGGCGGCGCCGGCGCACTGGCGCTGGACGGGGGAGAGGAGACGGCGGCCGCACCCGGCCCCGCTCCGGCGGCCGGGCCCCAGGCACGCGCCGTGCTCAAGGCGTCCACGTACCGCCTGCAGCCGCTGACCGGATACGGGGGCCCGCCGCGCGCCGCGCCCGCCCCGACCGCCGTACGGCACGAGCCGTTCCTGCGGCTGCCCGGGCACGGCCGCACCATGGTGCTGACCTTCGACGACGGGCCCGACCCCCGCTACACCCCGCGCATCCTGGACACGCTGGCCGAGTACGAGGTGCGGGCCATGTTCTTCGTGTGCGGGGAGATGGCCGTCGACAACCAGGACCTGCTGGCCCGGATGGCCGACGACGGGCACCTCGTCGGCAACCACACCTGGACCCATCCGCTGCTCACCCGGCTGAGGCGCTCCAGGATCCGCTCCGAGATGGAACGCACCAGCGACGTCATCGAGAAGGCGTACGGGGAGCGGCCGCAGTGGTTCCGTGCGCCCTACGGCGCCTGGAACCGCGCGACCTTCCAACTCGGCGCCGAGATGGGCATGGAGCCCCTCGCCTGGACCGTCGACACCCTCGACTGGACCAGGCCCGGCACCCGCACCATCGTCCGCCGGGTCGAGCACGGCGCCGCCCCCGGTGTCGTGGTGCTCTCGCACGACGCCGGGGGCAACCGCTCGCAGACCGTCCGCGCCCTGCACAAGTGGCTGCCGCATCTGCTGGATTCCGGCTACCACATCACGGTGCCGAGACGCCGTCCCGCATGACCGCGCGGAGCCGGCGCCCGAGCACCGTCGCCTTTCCGTCCGCCCGGCCGGGGAATTCCTACTGCACCTCGACCAGGCGGCCGAAGACGACGACATTCCCGTCGTATCCGTGCTTCTTGGAGAAACCGCCGCCGCAGGTGATGACCCGCAATTCCGGGTCGCCCTTGGAGGCGTAGACGCGGTCGCCGGGGAAGTTGTTCTTATCGAACACCTCGATGCCGTAGATCTCGAAAACCGCCGTCCTCCCGTCCTTTCGGGCGACTTCGACGCGATTTCCCTTCTTGAGGGCTCCGAGGTTGTAGAACACGGCGGGGCCCTGTTTGTTGTCGACATGGCCGACCACGACCGCGGTGCCCTTCTCGCCCGGGGTGACCCCACCGGTGAACCAGCCGGCCAGGTTGGGGTCTTCGGGGGGCGGCGCCGAGACCCAGCCGTCCGCGTCGAGTCCGACCGGCAGCACCGGTGCGTCCACCCGGATCGTGGGGATCCGCACCCGGTCGGGCAGGGCGTAGGGCAGGGGCTGGACGTTGTTCGCCGCGGCGCCGGGGACGCGGCTGTCCGCCGCCGCGGCGGTGGCGGGCTGCGGCGGGCCGACGTCGAACTCGCCCGAGCCGTTGCGAATGAGGGCGAGGCCGGTCAGCAGAACCAGCGCTATGACGCCCCAAGGAGCACGCTTCTTCCGCCGCTCCTCCTCTGCAGCCGCTTCGGCCAGCTCCGACGCATCCATTCGTCACCCCTCTCGACGCGGCCGTCGCCGAGTCATTCCGCGCATACGGCAACGCTAAATGCCGTGCGGGCAACCGGCGACGGGGGTGGGGACGAACGGGTGGCCCGAACGACTTCGGTGCGCCATCCGAGTTGCCGCGGACCGGAAATTTCTGATGCTCCCGTGACCTGCGGCGATATCGGAATGCGCGGTGACGGCCCGGCGTGTCCTCTCACCGGTACGGACCATTACCGGCTGTCGCCGAAATGCGGGCGCGTCCACGGCATCTGAGGGTCTGTCTGGGAGGCGCTTTCTCGCCGACAGACCGGGGACGGCCCCCGGGGTGCCTTCCGCGGAGGAACACATGAGTACTCATCGTGCCCTGGCGGTCTCTGCCGCCGCGGTCGCCGCCCTCGGGCTCGCCGCGCCGGCGGCCGAGGCCGACGGCATGAACATCAACCCGAGCAACATCGTCGCCCTGCCCAGCGTCATCGCCCGGGGCGGTCAGCTGACCATCACCGTCGACGGCTGCCCCACCGGCGGCACGGCCACCTCGGAGGCATTCCGGAGCACGCCGCTCACCCCGGTCGACCACTCGCAGACATCCAGAGGAATGGCGACGGTCAACCGGGACGCGCGCAACGGCTCGCACAGCATCACCGTCAACTGCGGCGGCAAGTCGCTGACGAACCCGGCCGCCTTCACCGTCATCGGCGGTGTCCAGGGCGGTCTCGGCGGCAGCAACACCAGCGGCGCGACGCCGACGGACATGGCCATCGGCGGCGGGCTCGTGGCCGCGGCGGTCGTGGCCGGCGGCTTCTTCTGGCTGCGGCGCAGGTCCGAGAGGCGGATCTGACCCTCGCCGGTTCGGGACCTTCCCCTTGTGGAGCACCGCTCGCACGTCGACTTCGCCCCGGAATCCAAGAACGGTTCCGGGGCGAAGTTCTGTCGTCAGGCGCCTTTCTCGTCACGGCGGCGCGAGAAGTAGTACGCCGCTCCGACCGAGCCCGTGATGAGCGCCGCGCCCATCCCGATCTCCTTGAGGTCGAACCCGGCGATGCTGCCGCCCTCGCCGGCCTGCACGCCCCGGTGGGGGTTGAGCGGCACCGGTGTGGGGTCGACCGGTACGGGTGTGGGGTGGCGCGGATGGCCGCCGGCGATGGTCAGATCCGTGGAGCCGCTCGCGCCGTCACAGATGAACGTCACCTTGTACATCGCACCCGGCTTGGCGTCCCAGTCGACGGTCGCGCTGGCCCAGGACTGTCTGGGCGGGATGACGACCGTGTCGAAGACCGCCGAGCGGACCGTGGCCGGCCCCTTGCAGTCGCCGTCGCGGTTCACATGCAGGGCGACGTGGCCGCCGGCCGCGATGGTCGAGGGCAGCACGCTGAAGGCGAACGGCGTGATGTTGTGGCCGTCGTCCTTCGCGACGGCGGCCGGTGCGGAGAGGGCGAGGGCGCCGACGCCCAGCAGCGCGGCCGAAGCGACACGTATCGCGCGCATGGTGTTCCTCCGGTCCCGAGGAGCAGCTGCGGACTCTTTCCGCTGTCGGGAAAAATGCACCTCGATGACCGAAACGCTAGGAACAGGCGTGCGTGTGCGCGATTGGTGTAGTGCGAATGGGGCACGCGTGTGGGCCACCCAGGGGACGGCGACGGCGTGGCGCACGTCCCCCCGGTGGTTTCCGGGGCGGGGGCCGCCCGGGCTAGATGTGCGGGAACTAGATGTGCGGGAAGAGGTTCATGAAGGGCTCGGCCGAGGCGGTGATGCCGCGGGTGTAGGGCGCGTCGAAGTCCCAGACGAGGAACAGCAGGAACGCGATCAGGGCGGAGAACAGCCCGGCGAGGACCAGTTCGCGCACGGTGCGCCGGATCTGCAGCGCGAAGACCATGCCGATGGTGACCACGGCGCCGGCGAGCAGTCCGAACCACACCACGCCCGGCATGGTCGCCCCCATGGAGTCGGCCCGGGCACTGCGCGCCTGGTCCGCCGCGGTGACCTGGTCCAGCAGCGGCTGGTAGGCCTGGGCCTCGAAGTCCGTCCTGGGCCGGTAGTCGGTGACGTCCGCGCGGATGCGGCCGAAGAGCTCGTCGCCGCGCGGCGTGAGGCGTCCGTCGTCGGCCATCGTCCTCCACTCCGTATGGACGACTTGTCCGACATAGGCGTTGACATCCTCCCGAATCTGGTCGCGGATGTCGGCCGGATACACCCGCACCCGCTCCGAGATCTCGTGCAGCGCGACGGCCTCCGCCTGCACGTGGTCCTCGGCGGCGCTGCGCCCCTCCCACACCCCGGCGATGGCCAGGCCCAGGACGATGGCGTACACCACGCCGATCCACATCGTCATGTACTCGATGACGTCCGGGGTCTCGCTGGTGTCCTCGTCGTCGGGCGCGGCCCGGTGCCGTACGAGGGTGACGATGACCACCACGGCGCACGCGGCCAGCATCGCGAGGGTGAGAACAAGCCATTCCGGCAAGAGTTCCTCCAGGAGTCAGCGCGCCCGCAGCGCGGCGACGGCGATCACGGCGGGTGCCGTGATGAGCAGGACGAAGACGATCGGGGAGGTGCTGCTGTGCGTCGGCCTGGCCCGCACAGGCGCCCGGTAGTGCGGGTAGGCCACGGGGGCCGCGGACGGATGGCGGACGTGCTTGACCGTCGGCGTGAGGGTCGGGGTCGGTGTGGGGGCCGGAGGCGGTGGGGGCGGGGGAGTCGGGCGCGCACTCGGGCGCGGCGGGGCGGGCCGCGGGGACGGCGCGGGGGGAGGGGGCGGTTTGGGCTTCGGCGTGGGCTCGGGGGTGGGCTTCGGCGGTGGCGGTGGCGGAGGTGGGGTCGGAGTCGGCGTGGGTGTGGGTGTGGGGGGCGGCGGAGGTGTGGTGCACTCCGGTGGCATCGGCCAGGGGAGGTCGCCGGTGACCGCCACCGCCTGGGTGCCGTCCGGGCCTGCCGAGGCGTACGCGCAGGCGTCGGCCCTCGCCGTACCGGCCGGCACCCCCACCAGGAGCCAGGTCAGCAGCGCCAGCGCCAACGCCCTTGTCTTGATGGTGGTTTGGGTCGTTTCGGGTCCATGCACGACGAAGATCATGAGGCTTGGCGAGGCGAGGCACGCCGGAGCGCGCCGGGATTGGCACGAACGGAGGATCAGGCGGCCGTGGCCGTTTGACGGGTTCGTACGCGGGAGCCTGCCGATGCGCACGCGTGTGCGGGATGACGCCCCGGTGCCACAGGTTCCGGAAAGAAATTTGTGAGGCGGTTGAACACAACCGGTGGTCCCACTCGTACCCATGGCCGTGCGGCGGCGCAGAAGGGCGCTGCAACACCCTCGTATCTTTGGGGAGTTGACGATGAAGACCTCCTGGCGGAACGCCTCACTCGTGGCGAGCGCTGCGGCTGTGCTGGCGCTGACGACGGCGTGCGGTCAGGAAAGCAGCCCGTCGGTGGGCAGCCAGAATGTGGGCGCCACGGCCGCGGCCGGCGACTACGGCAGCGTCGGCGCCGGCGGTTCCGCCGCCGCCAGCCCCAGCAACGGTTACGGCGCCGACGGGCAGGCCCAGGCATCCTCCGCGGGCAAGCTCGCCGTTTCCCAGAACGCCGAACTCGGCAAGGTGGTCACGGACGGCGCCGGCAAGACGCTGTACCGCTTCGACGAGGACACCGCCGAGCCGCCGAAGTCGAGTTGTGACGGCGACTGCGCCAAGGCCTGGCCCCCGGTTCCCGCGGACGACGCCACGGCCGGCGCCGGCATCGACAAGGCCCTGCTCGGCGAGGTCACCCGCTCCGACGGCTCCAAGCAGCTCACCGTCGGCGGCTGGCCGGCGTACCGCTACGCGAAGGACGCCAAGGCCGGCGACATCACCGGTCAGGGCGTGGGCGGCAAGTGGTACGCGCTCGCCCCCAACGGCAAGAAGGCCACACTGGCGAGCCTGCCCGGCCTGTCGGTGCGCAACGACCCCAAGCTCGGCAAGATCGTCGTGGACAAGAACGGGATGACGGTCTACCGCTTCATCAAGGACGTGGCCTGGCCCAAGCCGATCTCCAACTGCGCCGGTGCCTGCCTGGAGAAGTGGCCGGCGGTCGCCCCGGTGAAGGCCGACGACACCAAGGGCGTCGAGAAGAAGGGTCTGATGGGCTTCACCCGCCCCGACGGCGTCAGGCAGATGACGGTCGACTGCTGGCCGGCGTACACCTTCTCGGGCGACAAGACCCCCGGGGACGTCAACGGTCAGGGCGTGGGCGGCACGTGGTACGCCATGGCGCCCGACGGAAAGCCGGTCGGCGCGCCGAAGAAGTAGGCATCACCTCCCCAGGGTTGATTGCACCCGACGCGCACGGCCCCGCGGCCCGTCCCCTCCGCACCGCACGGAGGGGGCGGGCCGCATCGTTGTGTGGCCACCGGGGGTCGGGGGGTTGTCCACGGGAAGGCGCAGCACCGGGCGAATGTGGCAATTGCCGCAGGCAGTGACCGGGAACGGACGGTCAATTTCCGGTTCCACTCGCCCTGTTGGCGGGCGATCAGTAGCCTCAGCTCGAACACCGGATCGCCTACGCCTTGGAGAGATAGATGGAGCGTCCCGCCTGGGCACCACGGAACGTCGACATCTCGGTGCCGAGTGTCTCGCGGATCTACGACTACTACCTGGGCGGTTCGCACAATTTCGAGGTCGACCGGGAGGCGGCCCGCAAGGCGATGGAGTTCATGCCGGGACTCCCCAAGATCATGCAGGCGAACCGGGCGTTCATGCGCCGTGCCGTGCGCTTCGCCCTGGACGAGGGCATCGACCAGTTCCTGGACATCGGTTCGGGCATCCCCACCTTCGGAAACGTCCACGAGGTGGCCCAGTCGGACCGGCCGGACGTCCGCGTCGCGTACGTCGACCACGACCCCGTCGCCGTCGCGCACAGCCAGGCGGTACTCGCCGGTAACGAGAACGCGGGCGTCGCCGCCGCGGACCTCCGCAAGCCCCAGGAGATCCTCGCGAGCCCCGAGGTGGAGCGACTGATCGACCGGAATCGGCCAGTGGCGCTGCTTCTCGTTGCCATACTTCACTTCGTGGAAGACGAGGACGACCCGCACAGCGCGGTGGCCGAGCTGCGCGACGCGCTCGCGCCCGGCAGCCTGCTCGTCCTCACCCATGCCTCGTACGAGGGGATCCCGCTCCCGGCCGAACGGGCCGCGGGCACGGTGGACGTGTACAAGGACATTCGCAACCCGCTGATCATGCGTTCGCGCGACGAGATCGCGCGGTTCTTCGAGGGGTACGACATGGTGGAACCGGGACTGGTGTCGATGCCGCACTGGCGGCCGCAGACGGCGCCGGAGGACGAGGATCCCTTTGCCTTCTCCGGGTTCGCCGGCGTAGGACGTACGGCGTGAGCGCGGAACCGGACGGGCCTGAGGACAGACTGCGCAGGTTCGCGACGATCTGGAGCCGGGCGGTCTTCCCGATGACCTCGACGTCGCTGACCCGGCCGGAGTTCGAGGAACAACTCCTGCCGCTGGCCCGTCGGTTGAGCGACGCGCTGCACACCCGCGCGCTGGACGCGGAGGAGGGCCGGGCGGTCGGTGCCGCCCTGGTCACCGCGCACTGCACCGACCCCGAGGCGCTGACCCGCACACTGGACTGCGTCGACGCCTACCTGGTGCTGTACTGCGGCGAGGAGGGCGATCCGGAGGAACTGCGGGCGCGCTGTGCGCGGTTGCAGCACACCATGGCCGCCGGGTTCGCGCAGGCGCTGCGCGAGCGGACGCGGGTCGAGCAGGAGGCGATCTCCGCTGCCGCGCTGAACGCGCAGGGCGTGGTGGCGCAGGCGCTGCACGCCACCGAGGCCCGCTTCCGTGCGGTCTTCGAAGGCGCGGCCATAGGGATCGGCATCGCCGATCTGGAGGGCAACATCCTCCAGGTCAACGGCGCCCTGCTGCGCATGTTCGGCCTGTCCGAGCCGAACTTCAACGCCCGTAACGTCAAGGCATGGACCCACCCCGAGGACGCGCCGCAGACGTGGACGCTCTACGAGGAGCTCGTCCGCGGCGAGCGCGAGCACTACCACCTCGAGAAGGCGTTCTACCGGCCTGACGGAACGGTCCTGTGGACCAACCTCACCGTCTCCCTGCTGCGGGACGCCGACGGCGACCCGCAGTACCAGCTCGCGCTCATGGAGGACACCACCGAGCGGCGGCTGCTCAACCTCCGGCTGCGCTACGAGGCCACCCACGACGCGCTCACCGGCCTGCCCAACCGCACCTTCTTCTTCGAGCGCCTGGAGAAGGCCCTGAGCGGCAGCCAGAGCCAGCGCTTCGGCCTGTGCTACCTCGACCTCGACGGCTTCAAGACCGTCAACGACAGCCTCGGCCACGCCGCCGGCGACCGGCTGCTGGTGGAGGTCGCGGACCGGCTGCAGGCCTGCGCGACCGCGCCCGGCGAGATGGTCGCCCGGCTCGGCGGCGACGAGTTCGTGGCGCTGACGACCGGCCCCGACACCGAGCGCGAGGTCGACGAGCTGGCCGGCCGCATCATGAACGCGCTGCTCGCCCCGATCCGTATCGACGGCCGGGAGCTGACCGTGCGCGGCAGCATCGGCATCGTCGAGGGCCCGGCGGGCGAGCGCGGCCCCGCGGAGGTGCTGCGCAGCGCCGACATCACCATGTACCGGGCCAAGTCGGCGGGCGGCAACCGCTTCGAGCTCGCCGACGAGGAGGCCGACGCCCGCGCCATCACCCGGCACGGCCTGACCACCGCCCTGCCGACGGCCCTGGACCGGGGCGAGTTCTTCATCGAGTACCAGCCGCTGGTGCACCTCGGCGACGGCAGCGTGCGCGGCGCCGAGGCCCTGGTGCGCTGGCTGCACCCGCAGCACGGCGTGCTCGGCCCGGACCGCTTCATCCCGCTCGCCGAACACACCGGCCTCATCGTGCCGTTGGGCCGCTGGGTGCTGGAGCAGTCGGTGCGCCAGGCCCGCGAGTGGCGCGAACGCTACGTCGACGCGGGCCCGTTGCGCATCAACGTCAACCTCTCGCCGTGCCAGCTCACGCACCCCGCCCTGGTGCAGGACACCGTCGACATCCTGGAGCGCGCGGGGGTCGCGCCGGACGCGCTGTGCCTGGAGGTCACCGAGTCGGCCCTCATCGGCGCCGACGACGACCTGCTCAAGCCGCTGCGCAGGCTGGCCGAGATGGGCGTCGACATCGCCCTGGACGACTTCGGCACCGGCTACTCGAACCTCGCGAACCTGCGCCGCCTGCCGGTGAGCATCCTGAAGCTGGACCGCTCCTTCACCCAGAGCATGCAGCAGTTCCCGGCGGACCCCGTCGACCTCAAGATCGTTGAAGGGATCGTTTCGCTCGCCCACTCCCTCGACCTCGCGGTGACGGTCGAGGGCGTGGAGACCGGGGCCCAGGCCGAGCAGCTGCGGATACTGGGCTGCGACACGGCCCAGGGCTGGTACTACGCCCGGCCGGGCCCGCCGGACCGGCTGCACGAGCTGGCCCTGGTGGACGCGACCGGCTGAACCGCGCCGGCCTCACGGCAGGGGAAGTGAGCGCAGGGAGCCGTGCGTCTGCGCCTTGACGACGAGGTGGTGTGCGTCGCCGCCCGGGACGACGAGCAGGGGGTACTCGCCGGACCGCGTCTGCGGGTACGGCGCCGACATGCGCGGGGCGGCGGCTCCGGTCGCGTGCGGGCCGGCGTGCAGGTCGATCGTGATCACGCGTCCCCGGGCGGCGCGGTCGTTGACGGGCGTGAAGGTCACGAACCGGCCGTCGGCCACGGCGGCATTGCCGTCGGTGGCGTAGGTGCTCCACAGCCTGCGCCGGCCTTCGAGGTCGTAGGCGTTCCAGTCGCCCGCACTCGTGTCCTCCGCGCCGGCCTCGTACAGCACGAGGACCCCGTCGTCGGAGATCACCCCGCGTACGGGCTTGTTGATCGTGTTTTTCGGTGTCGGCAGCGGCTTCAGCGTCGTCGGATCCAGGCGCCGCATGGGCGGGAAGGTGTCCCCGGCGAAGTCGGGGCTGCCGGTGCAGACCAGGTAGTGGCCGCCGGAGACGAGGTGCAGGCACTCGAAGCCCGTGGGGCTTGTCGCCACCGTGTCGCCGCTGCGGGCGTCGCGGGCGGTGACCTGGCTGCCGTCGGCGGTGTAGACGCGGCCCCGGAACGCGGCGATGTGCTCGGACGAGTCCCAGGCCACGGTCCGGTGCCACAGGGCCGTGCCGTCGGATGCCCGAACGGCGTCCAGGACGGCCGTACGTGAGGCGGGATCCGCTCCGGAGACGGCGTAGACGACGCCGTCCGCCGCACCCAGGGCGGCGTAGGTGCCGCCGGTGGACGGCCGATGGGTCCACGCCCGCGCACCGGTGCGCAGATTCGCCGCGCGCAGCACACCGGCGACACCGGTCACGGCCCGTTCGTCGGCCGCGTCGAGGACCAGCCCTGCGCTCTTGCCGCGGTCACTCGCGGGCACGGTCCAGGTGGCACGGCCGTCGGCTCGCGAATGCCCCACGAATCCGCCGGAGTTGGTCGCGCACACGACCTGATGCGCCGTCGCGCCACAGGTACCGGAGGCCTCCGCGGCGGACAGCTTGACGTCCCAGGCACGCCACGGACCGGAGACGGGGGCAGGCGCCGCCGCGTGGCGGGAGGCGCCGGGGGACGGTGCCGTCGCCGCCGTACTCCTCGAAGTGCCGGGCGACGCACCGCCGGTACCAGTGTCGCCCGCTTTCGAACATCCGGCGCCCAACAGGCCGCACAGCGCCAAGCCTGCTGCAACTACCGTTGTGCGCCTACGCCGTTGCCCTGGCACCGTCGCCTCCCCTGCGAACGCGGCCCCGGGTGAGGGCTGGTGGGCACAAGGTAGCGACGGCCCAGGGGCTGGTGCTACGCCTCAGGCGGCGCTGCCGCGCAGTTCGTCGAGCGCGTCGCGGGTCAGCGTGCGGGGGTCGTGCTCCGGGTCCACGAGGACGACGGTGCACTCGGCGCTGTGGGCCAGGGCCATGGTCAGGCTGCCGTCGGTGAACTGGGCGAGCGGGCCGCGCGGGGAGCGGCCGACGGCTATGGCCCGTGCGTCGACGCGTGCCGCGTGCCGGGCCAGGAGCCGGCCGGCCGCCGCGTGGTCGCCGACGCCGACCAGGATCTGACCGGTGGCGGTGACGCCCTGGCCGGCCAGCCGGTCGAGGTGGCGGGTGACCGCGTTCCGCGCGGCGTCGGCGGGTTCGGTGTCGGCCGCCTGGTCCTCCACGACCGCGGTCTGCTGGACGTGCACGACCTCCAGCGGGCTGTCGCTCTCGCGGGCGAGGCGGGCGGCCGCGTCCACGATGACCGCGGCCCGTTCGTGCGCGCCCACGGCGACGATGACGGGCGCCGTGCCCGGCGCGGCGGGAGCCGTGACCGGGGTGAGGGTCGGGCCGACCTGCTCGCCCTCCTCCGCGCGCTCCTCGGCCTTGCGCAGCAGCTGGTGACCGCTGGCCAGGACCGGGACGGCGACGACGAACGTGGCGGCTCCGACGTAGAAGGGCACGCTCAGGTCGGTGGCGTCGGCCAACTTCCCGGCGACGTAGGGCGCGAGGCCGCCGCCGATGAAGCGCAGGAAGCCGTACGCGGAGGAGGCGACCGGCCGTTCGACGGGCGAGACGAGCATGACGGCCTGGGTGGTCAGGGTGTTGTTGATGCCGATGAAGGCGCCGCTGACGATGACGGCGACGATGACCACGGCGGGTGTGCCGACGCCCGCGGCGATGACGGCCATCACGACGGCGAGGCCGAGCAGGTTGGCGTACAGGACGGGCGCGGTGCCGAAGCGGCCCTGCAGGCGCGGGGCGAAGAAGACGCTGAACAGGGCGACCAGCAGGCCCCAGCCGGTGAAGACGAGGCCGAGCCGGTGGGCGCTGAGCTCCATCGGGTAGGGCGCGTACCCGAGCATCGTGAAGAAGCCCCAGTTGTACAGCAGCGCCATGATGCCCAGGGTGAGCAGGCCGCGGTGGCGCAGCGCCTTCAGCGGGGCGACGGGGGAGGTGGGCCTGGCGGGTTTGGGCAGCGACGGGACGAAGGCCAGGGTCGCCACCAGTGCAATCGCCATCAGCACGGCCACGCCGAAGAAGGGGCCGCGCCAGCTGATGGCGCCCAACTCGCCTCCGAGCAAAGGCCCGACGGCGATGCCCAGGCCGAGGGCGGTCTCGTAGAGGATGATCGCGCCGCCGAAGCCGCCGCTGGCCGAGGCGACGATGACGGCCAGGGAGGTGGCGATGAACAGGGCGTTGCCCAGGCCCCAGCCCGCGCGGAAGCCGACGATGCCGTTGATGGAGCCGGAGGTGCCGGCCAGGGCGGCGAAGACGACGATGACGGCGAGACCGACGACGAGGGTGCGTTTGGCGCCGAGCCGGCTGGAGACCCAGCCGACGATCAGCATCGCCACGGCGGTCACGATCAGATAGCTGCTGAACAGCAGGGAGACCTGGCTGGGCGTGGCGTGCAGGCTCGAGGCCAGGGCGGGCAGGATCGGGTCGACCAGACCGATGCCCATGAAGGAGATCACGCAGGCGAACGCGACGGCCCAGACGGCCTTCGGCTGCTTGAAGGGGCTTGCGGCCCGCTCGTGCGAAGCACTCATGTGCGGTTCTCTTCCGGGGAGTTGAGGGGGTACGGGGGTCAGTCCTCGGCGGCGCTGTCGCCGATGGCGCGGGCGAGGGCGGGCAGGGCGGTGCGGACCGCCTCCTGCTCCGGACCGGTCAGCCGCTCGACGATCTCCTGCAGCGCCTGGGCGCGCTCGGTGCGCCGCTGCCGGAAGACCTCCATGCCCGCGTCGGTGGCCTCGACCAGCACGCCCCGCCCGTCCCGGCTGTCGGCGGTGCGCCGGACCAGCCCGGCCCGCTCCAGACGGGTGACCAGCTGGGTCATGTTGGGCTGGGACACGCGCTGGGTGCGGGCCAGATCGGTCAGCCGGTACGCGCCCTCGCGGCCCAGGAAGCCGAGCACGGACGAGGCCGCGGTGCTGAGGCCGCCGGTGGTGGCGCTGCGGCGCACGTGGAGCACCAGCTGCTCCACGGCGATCATCAGCGCCTCGGGTGAATCCTGGGTGTCCGCCGATTCCATAACCCGCTTATGCATAACCGCATTATGCAGATAGCTGTAGCGTGAAACAAGATGCTGGAGGCGACTACCTCGGTGGAGGCCGGGTCAGCGCTCCAGCAGCATCCGCTGCAGCTCCCGTGCCGCGCGCGGCGGCGCCACATCGCTGCGGTGGGCCAGGGCGATCGTCCGGTGCAGACCGGGCCTGGCCAGCGGCGTCACCCGCAGGCCGCGCCCCGAGCGGGTGGCCACCATGCGCGGCACGACGGCCAGCCCCAGCCCGGCCCGGACGAAGCCCAGCACCGCGTCCATCTCGCCGCCCTCGACCGCGAAGTCCGGCTCGAAGCCCTCGGCGCGGCAGGCGGCCACGGTCAGTTCGCGCAGGTCGTAGCCGTGCCGGAACATCACCAGGCGTTCGCCCTCCAGGTCGGCGATGCGCACGGTGCGCCGGCCCGGGCCGCCGGGCGCGGGCGCCTCCGGCGAGGACACCACGACCAGGTCCTCGCGCAGCAGCTCCACCGTGGTCAGCGCCGGGGACGGCGTCGGCAGCGGCAGGACGACCAGGGCGAGGTCGAGCGCGCCGCGGGCGAGTTCCCGTACGAGATCGTGGGAGCCGCCCTCCTCGATCAGCAGCCGGATGCCGGGGTAGCGGTCGTGGAAGGCGCGCAGTACGTCCGGCAGCAGGCCCGTGCACACGCTCGGCGTCGCGCCCAGCCGGATCCGGCCGCTGCGCAGCTGCACCAGCTCCTGCACCTCGTGCCGGGCCGTGTCCGCGTCGGCCAGGATGCGGCGGGCCAGCGGCAGCAGCGCCTCGCCCGCGTCGGTGAGCGTGATGTTGCCGCGCGCCCGCAGGAAAAGATCGGCCCCCAGCTCCCGCTCCAGTGCCTTGACCTGCTGGGACAGGGACGGCTGGGCGACGTGCACGAGGTCCGCGGCGCGGGTGAAGTGCCGGGTCTCCGCGACGGCGACGAAATACTGAAGCTGCTGGAACTGCATGGTGTCACGATAGCTTCCGGCTATTGAATCAAGCCGGACCATGTCTTGGACCGATCGGCCTATTGCGTTTTAGCGTCTTGACTCATGGCTCTGGCAACGCGGACGGACCGACGACCGTCCATGGCGCGCACCGTGTGGGACAGCTCGGTCGGCAAGAAGACGGTGATGGCCGTCAGCGGCGTGATCATGCTCCTGTACCTGGTCGCGCATGTGATCGGCAATCTGAAGATCTTCTTCGGTGCGGGGGAGTTCAACCACTACGCGCACTGGCTGCGCACCGTCGGCGAGCCGTTCATGCACTACGAGTGGACGCTGTGGCTGATCCGCGTCGTGCTGGTCGTCGCGGTCGTCGCGCACGCGGTCTCGGCCTACCAGCTCAGCCGCCGCGACATCAGGGCCCGGCCCAGCAAGTACGTGCACCGGAAGCCCAAGGCGAGCTACGCCACGCGCACCATGCGCTGGGGCGGCATCATCCTCGCGCTGTTCATCGTGTGGCACATCCTCGACCTGACCACCGGCACCGTGCACTCCGGCGGGTTCCAGGAGGGCCACCCGTACCAGAACGTCGTGGACACGTTCTCCACCTGGTACGGCAACGTCATCTACATCGTCGCGATGCTCGCGCTCGGCCTGCACATCCGGCACGGCTTCTGGAGCGCCGCACAGACCCTCGGCGCCGGCAGCCGCACCCGCGACCGCGCCCTGAAGACCTGCGCCAACGTCCTCGCACTGCTGCTCACGGCCGGCTTCATCGCCGTCCCCGTGGGCGTGATGACCGGAGTGGTGAGCTGAACATGCCTGCTGAGTACGTGGATTACGCGACCGGCGAGCCCGTCGCCGACACCAAGGCGCCCGCCGGCCCCGTCAACGAGCGCTGGGACACGCGCCGTTTCGAGGCCAAGCTGGTCAACCCGGCCAACCGGCGCAAGCACACCGTCATCGTGGTCGGCACCGGTCTGGCCGGCGGCTCCGCGGGCGCCACGCTCGCCGAACAGGGCTACCACGTGGTGCAGTTCTGCTACCAGGACTCGCCGCGCCGCGCCCACTCCATCGCCGCGCAGGGCGGCATCAACGCCGCGAAGAACTACCGCAACGACGGCGACTCCGTGCACCGCCTGTTCTACGACACCGTCAAGGGCGGCGACTTCAGGGCGCGCGAGTCCAACGTGCACCGGCTCGCCCAGATCTCGGTGGAGATCATCGACCAGTGCGTGGCGCAGGGCGTGCCGTTCGCCCGCGAGTACGGCGGGCTGCTCGACACCCGCTCCTTCGGCGGCGTGCAGGTCTCCCGCACCTTCTACGCACGCGGCCAGACGGGTCAGCAGCTGCTGCTCGGCGCCTATCAGGCGCTGAGCCGGCAGATCGCCGCCGGGAACGTGGAGATGCACCCGCGCACCGAGATGCTCGACCTGATCATCGTCGACGGCAAGGCCCGCGGCATCGTCGCCCGCGACCTGATCACCGGCAAGATCTCCACGTACTTCGCGGACGCCGTCGTCCTGGCGTCCGGCGGCTACGGCAACGTCTTCTACCTGTCGACGAACGCCATGAACTCCAACGCCACCGCGATCTGGCGGGCCCACCGGCGCGGCGCCTACTTCGCCAACCCGTGCTTCACCCAGATCCACCCCACCTGCATCCCGCGCACCGGCGACCACCAGTCCAAGCTGACGCTGATGAGCGAGTCGCTGCGCAACGACGGCCGCATCTGGGTGCCCAAGGCCCGGGGCGACGACCGCCCGGCGAACCAGATCCCCGAGGACGAGCGCGACTACTACCTGGAGCGCATCTACCCCGCCTTCGGCAACCTGGTCCCGCGTGACATCGCCTCCCGCGCCGCGAAGAACGTCTGCGACGAGGGCCGAGGAGTGGGCCCCGGCGGCCAGGGCGTCTACCTCGACTTCGCCGACGCCATCGCGCGCATGGGCCGCGGGGCCGTCGAGGCCAAGTACGGCAACCTCTTCGACATGTACCAGCGGATCACCGACGAGGATCCGTACCAGGTGCCCATGCGGATCTACCCGGCCGTGCACTACACGATGGGCGGGCTGTGGGTCGACTACGACCTGCAGACCACCGTCCCCGGCCTGTTCGCGATCGGTGAGGCCAACTTCTCCGACCACGGCGCCAACCGGCTCGGCGCCTCCGCGCTGATGCAGGGCCTGGCCGACGGCTACTTCGTGCTGCCGGCGACGATCAACGACTACCTGGCGCGCAACCCGCACCAGGAGACGGTGACGGACGAACACCCGCTCGTTCAGGAGGTGCTGACGGAGACTCAGGACCGGCTGGCGCGCCTGTTGTCCGTCGACGGCGACCGCACTCCCGACTCCTTCCACCGCGAAGTCGGCGAACTCATGTGGGAGTTCTGCGGTATGGCCCGCACCGACACCGGACTGCGCAAGGCGCTGGAGCGCATCCCGCAGATCCGCGAGGAGTTCTGGCGGCGCATCAAGGTCCCCGGCACCGGCGAGGAGTTCAACCAGTCGCTGGAGAAGGCCAACCGCGTCGTCGACTACCTCGAGCTCGCCGAGCTGATGTGCCTCGACGCACTGCACCGCGCCGAGTCCTGCGGCGGCCACTTCCGCGAGGAGTCGCAGACCCCGGACGGCGAAGCGGCCCGCGACGACGAGCAGTTCGCCTACGCGGCCGCCTGGGAGTTCACCGGCACCGGCGAGGCTCCCACCCTGCACAAGGAAGACCTGGTCTTCGAGTACGTCCACCCCACTCAGCGGAGCTACGCATGAAGCTCACCCTGCGCGTCTGGCGGCAGAAGAACGCCGACGCCGACGGCACCATGTCCACGTACGAGGTGGACGGCATCTCCTCCGACATGTCGTTCCTGGAGATGCTCGACACCCTCAACGAGGAGCTCATCCTCAAGGGCGAGGACCCGGTCGCCTTCGACCACGACTGCCGCGAGGGCATCTGCGGCGCCTGCTCGCTGGTCATCAACGGCGACGCGCACGGCCCGGAACGCACCACCACCTGCCAGCTGCACATGCGGTCCTTCAAGGACGGCGACACCATCGACATCGAGCCCTGGCGCGCCTCCGCCTTCCCGGTGATCAAGGACCTCGTCGTCGACCGCTCGGCCTTCGACCGCATCATCCAGTCCGGCGGCTACATCACCGCCCCGACCGGCGCCGCACCCGAGGCCCACGCCACCCCCGTACCCAAGCCGGACGCCGACTTCGCCTTCGAGCACGCGGAGTGCATCGGCTGCGGCGCGTGCGTGGCGGCCTGCCCGAACGGCGCGGCGATGCTCTTCACCTCCGCCAAGATCAACCACCTGAACACGCTGCCGCAGGGCGCGCCCGAGCGCGAGACCCGGGTGCTCGACATGGTGGCCCAGATGGACGAAGAGGGCTTCGGCGGCTGCACGTTGACCGGTGAGTGCGCCACCGCCTGCCCGAAGGGCATTCCGCTGATGTCCATCACCAGCATGAACAAGGAGTGGCTGCGGGCCACGCGCAAGGTGGCCAAGCGCTAGCACGAGACGCTCGGAGAAAGACGTCCGCCGACAGGGGGCGGACGGGCGGGGCCGGGAGTGGTGCTCCCCGGCCCCGCCCCGTATGTGCGGGGTCTGTAAGGTTCCCGCATGATTTTCGGGCGCAAGGGGAGAGAGCGGTTGCTCGATGCCGTCACCGGCTTCGAGACCGCGGTACGCGAGCGGGACGGACAGCGTTCCCAGCACGCGATGCAGGAGATACAGCAGCACTACGGCGACGCCGCGGACGGGGAGTTCGTCCAGGCGGGCCCACGGCTCGCGGCACTGCTGGCGGACGTGCCGCCCGGCCCCCGCGGGCTGGTCGCGGTCCTGACCGGAGCATGCGTGGAGCGGGGCGCCGACGCGGCCGTCTGCGCGCCGTACATCTTCGGCGGGCTCGGTGAAAACCTCACGGCGGCGGGTGAGTTCTGCGAGCGCTGGGCGGCGAGCGGCGGGGGAGAGCTGCCCGACCCGGACGGCGACGCCCTGGACGAGGCGATGGTCGAACGCGTCGGCGAGGACGCGGCGGTGGCCTGGTGCACGCTGCCGCAGTGGGAGATGGCGTCCGTCGCGATGCTCAGCCACGGCGCGGTACGGGCCGGGCTGGGCGAGCGGCGCGGCCGGTTGCTGTCGGCGCTGCGGCCCGTCCAGGAGGCGTCCGAGCATGACTTCAAGTGCCTCTTCTACGCCCTGCTCGTCCTCGACGACGAACCGCTGGTGGTTCTGCACCGCCCCACCGGCACCGGCTACGCGATGCGCATGAGCGGCCTCGGCGACAACTTCCAGCTGCACACCCTGCTGGCCGGCGTCCTGGTCGGCGGCGGCCACATCCCCGGCGACGCGCCGTCCGCCCAGGAGGTCGCCGTGTGCCGCGACGCACCGGGCCAGGTGCCGACGACCGGTTCCTTCAACCTCGTGACGCCCGGTGGGGAATGGGTGTGGAACGAGGGCACGCCCTCCGACATCCCCGTCGTCGACGGCGTACGGCTGCTCGTCCTGGACCCGCCGCCGTATCAGCGCGGCTGGCCCGCCGGCCGGTTCTTCCCCCGCATGACCGGCGACCTCGTCCTGGAGCGCGTACTCGACGAGCCCGAGACGCGCAGGTGGCTGGAGCGGTGCGCGCCCGCGAAGTGAACTCCCGTCACGGGCCGGGATCGGCGAGGAGGGGGCCCAGCGGGCCGAGGTCCAGGTTGAGGTCGCTGCGCTGCAGACCGTGCTGCGCGCACAACTCGTCCATGCGCTCGTCGAGCAGCATCAGCGCGGTGCCGAGCCGGTCCTCCTGCTCGGCGCTGAGCGTCCCCTCGTCGAAACGGCGCACCGCCTGACGTTCCATGAGCTGCCGCAGGAGTTCCACCACGGTCAGGACCAGGGCCGCCAGATCGTTGGTGACCCGCTCGGGATCGAGGTCCACCGCGTGGGTGCGTGGCGCGGTCACAACGGCCCGCTGTCCGACCAGGGCGCGGGGACCCGGTCGCTGACCGACGCCAGCAGGGCGTGCAGGGAGATCCGCACCAGCGGCACGTCCGCGATGGCCAGCACCAGGTCGCCGCTGACCACGACGCCCGTCGCCAGCACCCGGTCGAGCAGGTCGACGAGCGGCACTCCGACGGGCGCGTACGGCTCCGGGCCGTCCCAGGGCACCGCAGCGCGGTCCGTGGCGCCGACGACCGGCACAGTCATGCGTGGACCTCCTGGTGCGCGTCGCACTCCACGTCGTCCAACTGGGCGAAGGAGTAAGGGATCCAGGGCCCCGACATGGTGACCCGCACGGCTGAACTTGCGGCGTCGCGGGCCAGTTCGCCGACGGCGCGGACGAACTCGGAGCGCCGTCCGTCGTCGACCAGGTAGGCCGCGTTGAGCAGTTGCGGGACGCTCGTGCCGGTCAGCTGCTCACTCTGCGGCCGGTGCCGCGTCGCGGCGACGGCGTACCGGCGCAGCTCCCGGTCGACGGCGTGGGCCTGCGTCAGAGCCTGCTCGCGCGCCTCGCGCTCGGTGCGCCGCCGGGCGCTCGCCCGGCGCAGGTACGACCGCCCGTCGGCCGGTCCCTCCCCGGTCACGCCCGACGCATGCGCGGTTCCCGGACCGTGCACCTTCACCGCCCACTCCGTCCGGTCGCGCAGCCGCTCCAGCAGGACGGGCAGGGACGCCTCCCGGGCACTCACGGCCCGTACCGCGTTGTCGTCGTCGAGATACAGCGTCGCCATCGGCAGAGGCACGGCCGTTCCCGCGCTCGCGGCCGTCTCCACGCCGCGGTGGTGGGCCCGGGCACAACGCTCCAGCTCGGCGGGCCGGTTGAGGCGTTCCGCGAGCGCCGCCTCGCCGAAGTCAGCCGCGGGAACGTCCTGCACGATGAGGTGGAGTGCTCCCGCGGTCAGCAACCGCAGCGGGCCGCCGCCGTCATGACCCGGCGTCGACGAGAGGACGTCGTCCGGCGGCGGGGCGTCCGTCACGGCGAACACGCAGGTGACCGTGGTCATTTGCCTCCCTCCGCGGTGTCCGGGTCGGCTTCCTCGAGGGCTTCGAGTCGGGCGCGCAGACGCGCGTTCTCCTCGGTGAGCGCGTCACGCGCGGCGCGCGAGGACAGCGCCGGGTCCGTCTCCCACCAGTCGATGCCCGCCTTCTTGGCGGTCTCGACCGAGGCGATGAACAGGCGCAGACGGATGGTGAGCAGTTCGATGTCGAGCAGGTCGATCTTGATGTCGCCCGCGATGACGATGCCCTTGTCCAGGACCCGTTCGAGCAGGTCCGCGAGGCTGCCGCTGGGCGGCCCGACGGGCTGCGGATCCGCGCCCGCCGGCCAGGTGCCGAGATCGGTCACGAAGCGCCCCCGGGGTGCCGGTGACGTGCCGGGACACACTCGCCGCCGTCGTCCCCGGCCGTCCGGACGCGGACCGTGGACGCCGGGGGACGGCCGGTGTACCGGACGGGACTGTCGAGCCGTTCGAGCAACCGCTCCTCCTCCTTCTCGAAGGCCGCCTCGTCGATCGCACCCTCCTCCAGGGCCCGGTTGAGTGCCGCCAGACGGGCCTGCACCGCACGCGGGTCACCGGTCTGGCGCTCGGCCTCCTGGAGCAGGTGGTCGGCGACCCAGAGCGTGCCGCGCAGCGGGGCCAGGGGCAGCAGCAGGAGCCCGCTCACGAGTCCCATCGCGTCACCGGCCGGCCGGGGCGCACTGCGCGTCGACGAAGCTGTAGCAAGGCAGCGGACCGGTCACGCTGAGTGCCAGCCGGTCCCCGAATCCGCTTGCCTGCGCGGCCACGGCCTGCCGGAAGCGCTCCTCGTCGGCCGAGCGCACCAGGAACGACGTGCTCAGCACCTGCTCGTCGTCGACCGCTCCCTGCGCCGTGCGCACGGCGAGCGGAGCCAGGCGGGCCAGCACCTCCCGTGCCGCGCGCCGTGCCTCGCGCGCGACGCCTTTGGCGAGCGCCTCGCCGAGCCGTACGTTCGCCTCGTAGCCGGGTCGGTTCCGGGTGCGGCGGGCGAGCGCGCGCAGCGTCTCGTCCTGGCGTACGAGATCGGCGAAGTACCCGGGCACGACGGCACCCTTCACGTTCATCTCGACGCAGCCTCGGACGCCGTCGAGCTGCGCCGCCAAGTGGGCCCGCTCGGTGTGCAGTTGGCCACGCAGGGCCTCGGCGTCGGGAGTGAGGACGGCGAAGCGCATGGGCAGGACGGGGCCCTGCGCGCCGAGTTCGCCGAGCACCGACTGATGGGCCATCAGGTCCCGTCGGCGCGCCCGGACTTGCGCCGGGGCGTCCGAGACCGCGGCGCACAGCCCGGCCTCGGTCAGCAGCCGCACCGCCGCACCGCCCACCCCGGGGGTGCGCGGGGGCCGGATGCCCGCGGGGGCGATGCCATAGACATAGAGCGTGCCGGCGGTGGTGGGGGCGGCGGTGGCCGTCGCGGTCATTCGTCCTCCTCGGCCTTGCGGCGCCGGGTCCGTGGGCGGTCGTCGTCACCGGCACGGCGGCTCGAGGAGCCGGCGGTCCTCTTCGCGGGGCTGCGCCGCCTGCGTTCCGGCTCGGCGGAGCGCTCGTAGGCCTCGTCGTCGGCCTCGTCTTCGTCCGTGTCGTCGTCCGGGGTGAGGACGTCCTTCACCTTGTCGGTGAGGGAGCGGGCGGTGCGCTTGGCGCCCGCCTTGCCGATGGTCTTGGAGATCGGCCCGCCGAACAGTTCGGGCACGGTCTTGGAACGCGAGTCGTGTTCGAGGTCGAGGCGGTTGCACGCCTCGGCGAAGCGCAGGTAGGTGTCGACGCTGGCGACCACGATCCGTGCGTCGACCTTGAGGATCTCGATCCCGACCAGCGAAACGCGCACGAAGACGTCGATCACCATGCCGCGGTCGAGAATCAGCTCCAGCACGTCGTAGAGGGTTCCGGCGCGCGGCGCGCAGACGACCTCGTCGTTGTAGACGGTCATGCGGCGGTCCTTCCGGGAAACTTGTGCGACGGTGCGGTCACTGGTCCTGGGCGCCGCGCCGGTAGCGGGAAGTCCGGCGGTACTGCACCAGCTCGCCCGTCGAGTCCAGTTCCACCTGGTACGTCGCGAGCAGACTGGTGGTGTCGGGGATGCGTGCCACTTCCAGCACGTCGACGTCGACGATCCAGCCGTCGTCCTCGCCCCGGCACACCGCGGACACCCCTTCGAGGCGGTGGCGGATCAGCTCCGTCAGCTCCTCGGCGGCACACCGGGCGGCCTCTCCGGCACCCTGCACGGTCCGCCGGCGCCTGGACGACTGGGCCGGGCCACGCCGTCGTTCGGCGGTTCCGGGTTCTGTCATGCAGTTCACTCTCGCCGCAGGAGCCGGGGGGCGCGTGCACAGCTAGGCCATCCGGGTCGCACCCGTCGTTCGAGGGGGAGCCCGGAGTCCGGGCTGCGGCGAGCGGACCGGCCCGCGTGGCGCGGCCCGGGTGGTACGGCGGAGACCCGCAGATGGCCGGCGCACAGCGCTCCGGCGAACTGACAGGTGTGGCCCGAGCCGTTCAGCAACCTCACACCCGCGCTCTCTGCGCCGGTTACTCGAAGGTCAGTCGGCGTCGGAAGAACAGGGGCGGCGGACCGCACGACACCGCTCAGCCGCCCCCGCCTCGCCGCCCCGGCCCGTGACCAGGAGAGAGCCATGAACGGCGTTTCCACGCTCGACCGTCCCCCGCAGCCCGCGGCGCCCACCCGCTACAGCGTCTCGCTCGCCCGCGACGAGGACGACGTGCGTGCCGCGCAGCGGCTGCGGCACGACGTCTTCGCCGGGGAGATGGGCGCCCTGCTCGCCACCGCGCAGCCGGGCCACGACATCGACGCCTTCGACGCCTACTGCGACCACCTGCTGGTGCGCGAGGAGATCACGGGCCAGGTCGTCGGCACCTACCGGCTGCTGCCCCCGGAGCGTGCCGCGGTGGCCGGACGCCTGTACTCCGAGGGGGAGTTCGACCTCACCTCGCTCGACGCGATCCGGCCCGGCCTGGTCGAGGTCGGCCGCTCCTGCGTCCACCCCGACCACCGCGACGGCGCCGTCATCGGCCTCATCTGGGCCGGCATCGCCCGCTACATGGTCGACCACGGTCACGAGTGGCTGGCCGGCTGCTGCTCCATCCCGCTCGCCGACGGCGGCAAGCTCGCCTCCGCCACCTGGGACCGGGTGCGGGCCAAGCACCTGGCCCCGGAGGAGTACCGCGTACGGCCGCTGCTGCCCTGGGTCCCGGGCACCGCCGGCCCGGCCGCGAACACCGAACTCCCCGCCCTGCTGCGCGGCTACCTGCGCCTGGGCGCCTGGGTGTGCGCGGAGCCCGCCCACGACCCGGACTTCGGGGTCGCCGATCTGTACGTGCTGCTGTCGATGCGCCGGGTCAACCCGCGCTATCTGCGGCACTTCCTCTCGCTCGTGCCGGCCTGATGAGCGCCTGGCAGCCCAGCGCGCCCTGCACCCCGGGGGCGTGCATAGAGGCGACGGAGTCCGCCGCGGCCGTACCGCGCGCCGTGCTGCGGATGGCGGCAGTCGTGGTCCTGATGGTCGTCGGGACAACGCTGCTGCCACTCGGCGGGAGGATCCCCGCCGAGCTGGTGAGGCGGTGGTGCCGGTGGATCGTACGGGCCGCAGGGGTCCAGGTCCGTGTCACCGGTGCCGCCGCGCCCACCGGCGGACTGCTGCTGGTCGCCAACCACATCTCCTGGCTGGACATCCCGCTGCTCGCCGCCGTCCGCCCCGCCCGCATGGTCGCCAAGTCCGACATCCGCGGCTGGCCCGTGGCCGGCTGGCTGACGGCGCGGAGCGGCGCGCTGTTCATCGACCGCACCCGGCTGCGCGCCCTGCCGGGCACGGTCGCCCAGATCGCGGACGCGCTGCGCCGCGGTCACGCCGTCGGGGTCTTCCCCGAGGGCAGCACCTGGTGCGGCCGCGCCCAGGGCACCTTCCGGCGGGCCGCCTTCCAGGCCGCACTGGACGCGGGCGTCCCCGTCCAGCCGGTGCGCCTGCGCTACCGGATCGAGGGCGGCACGCCCAGCACGGCGCCCGCCTTCATCGGCGACGACTCGCTGCTGACGTCGGTGTGGCGGGTGCTGACGGCACGGGGGCTGGTGGCCGAGGTCGAGGTGCGCGAGGCCATCGCACCGGGCAGGCACGGCGACCGGCGGGCGCTGGCGCGGGCGGCGCAGCCGACGACAGCGGGTCAACTGGGCTGGATCCACGCGGCGTTGGTGGCCTAGCTCGCTACGAGACCCTCGTGGGTCGCGCGCACCTTGCTGCTGCGGCCGCGGCCGCAGCAGCGGCCCTCGGTCCGAGGCCGGAACACGGTGCCGCAATGCCCCGGCCGGCTCGATGGCGCTCGAATCCGGCGGCGTGAAGGTCCCGTGGCGTGACGGTTTCGCGGTCCGCTCCGGGTGCGTGCCGCAGGGGGCGTGCCGCGAGTGCTCCGGTTGCCGACCCCCAGGCCCCAGGGTGCAATGAGGCTGTGGCCCGACGGCCGCTACCGGCGGCGCGGGTGTTGTCCCGCCCCCGCCCGGCACCGCTCGAGGCGGGGAGGCAGTGATGACGGTCCCTGATCCCGGTTCCCGCCCCGCGGGGCACACCCGGTGGTCGCGGCTCGGCTGGGTGATGGTGCCGACGCTGCTGGTGTCCGGGGCACTCCTGGCGGCGGTCAGCGCGGGCGCCCTCCCTGTCTCCCTCGCGGTCTCCGCACAGTCCATGGTGATTTCGGGACAGAACCTCAAGATCTCCGCCGACCGGCTGCAGGGCACCGGCTTCACCCAGTACGTCGGGATGGATCGATCGAAGTCCGAGGCGTATCCGGAGGCCATCGCCGGCATCGAGTCGGCCGACCTGTACAACCTGTGCCAGTCGATGGTCGTCAGCCTCCCCGTCGTCGGCGAGACCACGCTGCGGATCGGCGCCGGCGGGGGCGGCAAGCCCGCGCACGCGGACAATCTCGTCGTCCACACGGACGACCTCGGCGGCGACGCGGTGTTCAGCGACATCACCATCGGACAGGACGCCTCGACCTTCAAGAACGGCCCCGACGGCGCGGCGGGAATCTTCGGACAGCGGGCCGACACCGTACGCATCGATCACCTGCGGCAGTCGACCCGTGAGGTGACCGCGGCGACCTTCCGGCTCACCGGCCTGCACCTGGGTGTGAAGGCCGGAGCCAAGCCCTGCTACTGAACGGCCCACCCCCTCCTTCCGGCTCCCTTTGGCTCCCGCCGGGCTCACTTTGGACCGAGCGGGTGAAGGCATCCCCCCATTTGGGTCCCTCGCCCGGTCGCGGAGTCACATGCGGGTCCCACGGCAGTTGGCGATGCATAGCGCCCGAGACTCGGGCGTCGGGGTCTCTCGGCCCGGTGGGCCGGCCCCGAATGTCTGACGGGGAGAGGGATGACAAGCATCGCCGACAGTGCCGCACAGACCACCGCGAGCACATGTCTCACCGGTCACACCCGATGGAGGCGTCTGGCCGTGGCCATGGTGCCCACCCTGCTCGCGTCCGCCGCGTTGTGCACGGCGATGGCGCGTGGCGCCCTGGCCGCGTCCTTCGGAGTGTCGCCCAACTCGTTCACGGTTTCCGGCCAGAGCTTCCAGATCGGAGCCAGCACCCTCGAAGGGCGCGGGTTCGTCCAGTTCGGTGTGCTGGACCGAGGTGCTCATGCCTCCTACCCGGAAGCACTTTCCGGGATCCGGTACGCCAAGCTGTACGACCTGTGCCAGTCCGTCGTACAGGACGTGCCTCTCTTCGGGCCCGTCACCCTGCGCCTGACCTCAGGCGACGGTGGGAGCCCCGCGCAGGCGTACCGGCTCGTCGCGGACACTCACGACCTGCAAGGTGACGCGCTCTTCCACAACATCAACATCGGCCAGGACGCCGCCACCGTGCGGGGGGTGCCCGGTGTGCACGGCGAGCCCGGCGGCTTCGGCGAGCAGGCCGACACCGTACGCATCGATGATCTGCGGCAGCAGACACGCTCGGTGAGTGCGGCGACGTTCCGGCTGCCGGGACTCCACCTGAGCGTGAAGGTCGGCGACCACTCGTGTTTCTGATGCCGTGTCACGCAAACCACCACACCCCCGGGAGAGCGACGTGAGTAGTGCGCGGCTGCGCGCTGGAGGCAAGGGGAAGGCAGCCGCTGACGGGCGGCGGCCAAGGTGGTGGAACGCCTTCGACGACTGGCGGCGCAGCCGTCCGTTCTGGGCGGGGGTGTGGACGCTGCTGGCCGGGGTCGAGCTGCTCTCCATCCCGTTCGCACCGCTGCCGATCATGATGCATGAGGGCATCGCCGGCGTGGCGGGGTCACTCATGGGGATCTTCATGGTGGTCCTCGCGCTCAGCATGTGGCTGGCGCCCGGGCACCGGGTGTTCGCGGGCATCGCGACGCTGGTGTTCGCCGTCGCCTCACTCGTGCTCTCCAATTTCGGCGGCTTCCTGATCGGTTTTCTGCTGGGCATCGCCGGCGGCGCGATGGCGGTGAGCTGGGTGCCGTACCCACGGCCTCCGGCCCGGCCGCCGATCTGGCCGGACTGGCGCCGGGGGAACGGCTCGGACGGCCCCGGGGGATCGGGCGACCCTGAGGAGCCGGGCGGTCCGGGTGGTCCGGGCGGCCCCGGTGGGACCGGCGGCCCTGGTGGCGCCGACGGTTCCGGTGAACCGGGCGCCGGGGAAGGTGGCGACGGAGAGCAGACGGGCGGCGGCGGACAGGCCGGCGGCAGCCCCCGCACGAAACCCCTGACCTGGCGCACGACCCGTATGCGGGCTCTTGGTGTGCTGCCGATCGGGGCTCTGCTGACCGGTGGGCTGCAGGCAGCCCCCGCGCACCACCCCCGGACGGTGTCGAACATCGCCGACGCTCCACCCGGCGTGCCCGGGGAGACCGCCGACGAAGAGACTCCCCAGGGCCTGACCGTCTGTTCTCTGCTCGGTGGACTGCTGGCCGGGAAGGCACCCACCGCGCCCGGTACGGGAAGCCGCAACCCGGCGGGCGCCGAGCCGGGCCACGCACCGGACGACGGGCCCGAGCCCGCTCACCACCCCACGGGCTCGGCCCCCGCGGTTTCCGGCCCGCCGGGCTCGCACGCGTCCCGTGGTCCTCGGGTGCCGAAGCCGCGTACCGAGGCACACGGCAAACACAAGTCCGGACGGGGATCCGAACCCGTCGAGTCTGTGCCCGCTCCGGCACATTCATCCGGCGGGGGCCTTCTCGGCTCGGTCGCCGGCCTGCTGGGCCTGGACGGTTCACGCGATGCACACGATGCACCCGACGCACGCGACGAACACGGCAGCGGCCCGGCCGCCCGGCACGACCGTGCGACGCCGCGCCCGAGCAGCTCCGCCGGCCCGCTGCGGCGCGGCAAGCCCGGCCACTCCGCAGGGCCGGGTGCGTCGCACGAGCAGCCGGGCCGGTCCGGCGGCGCGGCCGGCAAGGCCGTGCCGCCATCCGTCCTGTCCTTGAACATCCCGCCCCTGCCCGGCGACGGGCGGATGGACGGCCTGCTGTCGCTGCTGCCCCTGCACATCACACCGGACGCCGGCTCCGGCCAGGGCGAGCACTCGCCATGGTGCCTTCCGCAGCCCCTGATCTCCCTCAGGCTCGGTGTCGACGCCGCCGCGTACCAGGTACGCGCCGCGGCCCAGCCGTTCCGGGTCCGCAGCCCCCTGATGGTGCTCACCGGCCTGACCTATCACGGCATCACCGAGGTGCCGACGGCGTACGGCCCCCAGGAGGTCCTGGTCTTCACCGTGTCCCGCCTCGACATCGAGAGCCTGCGCCAGACCGCGCCTCTCCTTTCCCCCCGATGCGGCCGCAATCAGCCTCTGCCGCCCGCTCCGCCCTTCCACGGCCTGCCCGGCCTGCGGCTGCCTCTGCTGGACATGGGCATTCCCGGTATCGGCAGCGTGGACCCGACCGCACCCGGCCCCTGGTATCCCTGCCAGGACACTTTGGAGACGGACGGCGCCCCCTCCAGCACGACGGTCGCCACCGGTCAGCCCGTGGTCCTGCTGACCAAGGTCCTCAGCGGGAACCTCCTCGGTCTGCTCCCCGTCACGTTCACCCCGAGCATGCCGCCCCCGCTGCCGCCGGGGCTCACCCTGCCCATCCCGATCTTCTTCACGAACGTCACCGCGTACAACCAGTACCTCAGCGCCGACGATCTGGACGTCCCCGGTCTCCACCAGACGGCATCCCGCTGACTCCGGCGAACCGGCCTGCTCCTTCGATCAGGAAGCCGGTTCGACGACGAGGTCCGGTACGGCGACGTCGATCGGCCCCGCGAAGAGCTCCGCGGCCGTCTCCCGGGCCGTCACCGGATCCGTGCCCGGCCACAGGTGGGTGAGCAAGAGCCGGGCGACGTCAGCCTGTTGGGCGTACCGGGCGGCCAGGCGAGCGGTCAGCAGGTAGGGCGCGTCGACGGTCGGAACCCGGTGGATATGGGTGGCCTCCGACAGGAACAGGTCGGCGCCTTCCGCGAGGAGCGGGATGTCGGTGCTCGGGCCGGTGTCGCCCGTGTAGGCCAGCACGCCGTGCGGTGTGCCGAGCCGGATGCCGGCGTTGGGCACGAAGTGCGGCAGCAGCCGGGTGCCGACGGTGAACGGGCCGATCTCGAACCGATCGCCGGGATCGAACTCGTGCAGACGGTACGCCGCCGCCAGCATGCTCGGCTTGTCCAGCGCCAGTACCGCGTCGAGCGCTCCGCGCGGGGCGTACAACGGCAGGGCCGGCGGAGGATCGTCGCTCAACCCCCTTGCACGCAGCAGGGGGTTGAGGTCGGCGCAGTGGTCCGGGTGCCCGTGGCTGACCAGCACGGCGTCGACCGCGTCGACGGTGTGGTGGTGCAACAGGCGCGGCAGGGTGGCGTAACCGGGATCGAGCAGCAGGCGGAAGCCGTCGTACTCGACGAGATAGCCGCTGCACGCCTGCACCGCGGTGGGCCAGGCACCGCAGCCGCCGAGAACCGTCAGTCGCATGAGAGCAGACCCTAACGCCCGCCCGAAAACCGGGCGACGGACTTTCCGCTCCCTTGCTAGCGTTACGTCCATGAAGGTCAGGACCTGTTGCAGCCCCACCGCGGCCGCGCGAGCGACGAACTCGCCGGCTGCCGACGCCTGACCTCTTCACCTTTCCCCGGCGGCCGGAAACGGACCGCCGGGATGTGGCCGCCCCCTCTTCGCAGACTCGCAGGCTCGCGAACGCGCAGGCTCGCAGGCGCGCAAGTGCCGCTCCCGCGGTCCCTTCCGGTCCCCATGACCCGAAGGACCACCACCATGAACACCGGCCAGGTCGTAGAGACGTTCACCGAGTTCTACCGCGAACGCGGGCACCGGCCCATCACCGGCAGCACCCTCCTGCCGCCGCCCACGGACCCGGTGCTGTTCACCACGTCCGGCATGCACCCCCTGACCCCGTACCTCCTGGGCCGTCCGCACCCCCAGGGCCGGCGTCTGGTCAACGTCCAGCGCTGTCTGCGCACCACCGACCTCGACGAGGTCGGTGACCCCACCCATCTGACGGTCTTCGAGATGCTGGGCTCATGGTCCCTGGGCGACTACGGCCATTCGCAAAGCCTGCGCTGGGGACACGAACTGCTGCGCGACGGCTTCGGCATCCCGCAGGAGCGCCTGTACGTCACGGTCTTCGGTGGCGACGACCAGGTCGGCCCCGACACCCAATCCCTGCGCACGTGGCAGGAGTTGGGGCTGCCCGTGGAGCAGACCGGCGACGAGAACTGGTGGTCCAACGGCCCTGTCGGCCCCTGCGGCCCGGACTCGGAGATCTTCATCTGGACCGGTGGCTCCGACACCCCGCCCCAGGGCACCCCCACCACCGACCCGCGCTGGGTGGAGATCTGGAACCACGTACACATGCGCTACCACCGTCACGAGGACGGCACCCTCGAACCCCTGCGACAGCCCGGCATCGACACGGGCATGGGCCTGGAACGCCTGCTGACCGTCCTCCAGGGATGCGGTTCGGTCTACGAGACGGACCTGTTCGAACCATGGACGCGACTGCTGCCGCGGCTGTGGGACCTGGACGAGCGCTCGATGCGTCTGCTCCACGACCACCTGCGCTCAAGCATCGTCGTCATCGGCGACGGGGTGCGCCCGTCCAACACCGGCCGAGGCTACGTACTGCGCCGCCTGATCCGCCGCCTGCTCACCACACTCCGGCGCGACGACCCTTCACACACCCTGATCGACCTGCCCGTGGAACTCGTGGAACACACCCTGAACCACTTCCACCAGCCCTACGGACCTGGAACCGTCCGGGACGTGCTCCTGCACGAGGAACGGCGCTTCACCGAACTCCTCGAACGAGGCCAACGAGTGCTCTGTCGACCGGAGTTCAACGGCCCGCTGAGCGAGGAGGACTTCCGCTACCTCCACGACACCCACGGCCTGCCCCGCGACCTGGTCGCCGGCCTGCGCACCACCGGCTGACGAGCACGACCGGCGCCGGGTGACCGGTGGTATGACCGCACAGCTGTGATCGGCGGTGCGAAACTGCGTCGCCTCGATCGGGTGACCCACGGTGGTGCGGGCACGAGTGTCCAGGTTCTCGCCAAGCAGGCGGATAGGTTGAGCGGTGTCGGCCGCCGAAAGCGGTGCGGCCGACGCCGAATCCCCGCCCTTGCAGTCCAGTCGCAGCAGGGAGATTCCACCGGCATGGACGTCCTCTTCATCACGAGCGTGGCGGCGGTGGTCGCAGACCCGCCGCAGAGCCGCAAGCTGTTCATCGAGGCCCTGGGCCTCCCCCTGGAGGGGGAAGACGACGGCTACTACTCCAGCGGGAGCATCCCCGGCAGCAAGCACTTCGGCCTCTGGCCGCTCTCGCAGGCGGCCGAGGCATGCTTCGGCACGGCCCAGTGGCCTGCCGACCGCGTGGTCCCGCAGGCATCGATCGAGTTCGAGGTGGCGAACGCGGAAGCGGTCTCAGCCGCCGGTACCGAGCTTCAGCGCGCGGGCTTCGAGCTGGTGCACCAGGCCCGAACCGAGCCGTGGGGCCAGACGGTGGCCAGACTTCTCACGGCGGACGGCCTGATCGTCGGGATCTCTTACGCTCCCTCCTTGCACGACGAGGAGGGCCCGGCCGGCTCACGCTGAGGCGCCGCCGAAGCCGAACTCGTTGCCGTCCGGGTCGTGGTACGTCACCTTGCGCACGCCGTTGGCGTACGTCTCCCTGCTCGTCGGTTCAACGCCCCGCTGGGCGATTCCGGCGACACGCTCATCGAGGTCGTCGACGAACACGGTGTGCAGCGCGTGGCCCGCGTGCCCGGGCCGGTGCTCGATGTACACGTACCGATGCTCGGCGAGCTCCCACACCGCCTCCTTGTCGTTCGGGAAGAACGCCGGCTGGGAGCCGAGGAGCCGTTCGTACCAGGCCAGCGCCGTCGCGTAGTCGTTGACCGGGATGCCTGCGAAGAGCGTGAGGGTCATGGCGTCACCATAGGTCGGGCGCAGGGCGGGACGTGCGGATTCGGCGCCGCTGTAGGGTGCGCGGGATGGAGCGGATCCTGGTGGTGGGTGTCACGGGTGCGGGCAAGTCCACACTCGCGCGGGCCGTGGGCGCACGCCTGGGCGTGCCGTATCACGAGATGGACGCGCTGTACTTCTCCGGTCCCGGCTGGGCGGTCGACGACAAGCTCGGCGAAGCGGTGTCGCGCATCGTCGCCGAGCCCCGCTGGATCATCGACTCCATCGGCTACCCGGAGGTCCGTGACCTGCTGTGGGAGCAGGCCGACACCGTGCTCTGGCTGGACTACGGCAGGCGCGTCGTGATGCCGCGGGTCCTGCGCCGCTCGCTTCGGCGCACGCTCACCCGCGAGCGCGTCTTCGGCGGCAACCGCGAGACCTGGGCGGGCTGGCTCAGCAGGGAGCACCCGGTGTGGTGGTCGTGGTCCCAGCACGCGGGCCGCCGCGACGAGATCACGCGCCGCACGAACGATCCGCGGTTCGCGCCCCTCGACACCGTGCGCTTCGCGCACCCCGATGAGACCGCGGCCTGGGTGGCAGCCCTGTGATGCGGAGCGCTGCACCGCCCGCCCCTGCCTTCACGCCGTCCGCGGCTCCAGCACCTGCCTCAGATACGGCGCCGTGGCGCTTCCCTCCGCCTCCGCCACCCGCGTCGGCGTCCCCGCCGCCACGATGCGGCCGCCCGCGTCGCCGCCGCCAGGGCCGAGGTCGATGACCCAGTCCGCGCCGGCCACGACCGACATGTCGTGCTCGACGACGATCACCGTGTGGCCGGCGTCGACGAGGCCGTGCAGCTGGCGCATCAGGACCTCGACGTCGGCGGGGTGGAGGCCGGTGGTGGGTTCGTCGAGCAGGTAGAGGGTGTGGCCGCGGCGGCCGCGCTGCAACTCGCTGGCCAGCTTGATGCGTTGGGCCTCGCCGCCGGAGAGTTCCGTGGCGGGCTGGCCCAGGCGGAGGTAGCCGAGGCCCACGTCGAGGAGGGTCGCCAGGCTGCGGGCCACCGCCGGGGTGTCGGCGAAGAACTCCGCCGCACTCTCCACCGTCAGGTCCAGCACCTGCGCGATGTTCCGTCCCCGGTACGTCACTTGGAGCGTCTCGGGGTTGTAGCGGGCGCCGCCGCAGTCCGGGCAGGGGGCGTAGGTGCTGGGCAGGAAGAGCAGCTCCACGCTGACGAAGCCCTCGCCCTGACAGGTCTCGCAGCGGCCTCCGGCGACGTTGAAGGAGAAGCGGCCGACGCCATAACTCCGTTCGCGCGCCGCGTCGGTGGCCGCGAACTGCTTGCGTACGACGTCGAACAGACCCGTGTACGTGGCCAGGTTGGAGCGCGGGGTGCGGCCGATGGGCTTCTGGTCGACCGAGACCAGCCGCCGCACGCCCGGGAGGTCCTCGGTGATCTCGCCGATGAGTGTGGACTTGCCGGAGCCGGACACGCCGGTGACGGCGGTGAAGACGCCCAGCGGGAACTCGGCCGTCACACCGTGCAGGTTGTGCCGGGTGACCGGGCCGACCTTCAACTCTCCTCGTGCGGTGCGCACTTGACGTACGGCGGCGGGGGAGTGGTCGAAGAGGTAGTGGGCTGTGGCGGACTCGGCGACCGAGGCAAGGTCGGCCACCGGCCCGCTGTACAACACCTCGCCGCCGTGCTCGCCCGCGTGCGGGCCCACGTCCACCAGCCAGTCGGCGCCGCGCATCACGTCGAGGTGGTGCTCGACGACGAACACCGAGTTGCCCGCCGCCTTCAGCCGTTCCAGGACGGTGAGCAGGGCCTCCGTGTCCGCCGGGTGCAGCCCCGCGGACGGCTCGTCGAGGACGTAGACGACACCGAACAGTCCGGAGCGCAACTGCGTCGCCAGGCGCAGCCGTTGCAGCTCGCCGGCCGAGAGGGTGGGGGTCGGGCGGTCGAGGCTGAGGTAGCCCAGGCCGAGTTCGAGGATCGGCGCGATCCGGGAGTGCAGGTCCTCGGTGAGCACGCGGGCGGTCTCCGAGGTGGCGTGCAGCGCGGAGTCCAGATCCGTGATCGGCAGCGCCGCGAACTCGGCGATCGTGCGGCCGCAGAAGGTCACCGCCAGCGACTCCGGGCGCAGCCTGCTTCCGCCGCACGCCGGGCAGGGAGCGCCGGCCAGGAAGCGTTCGGCCTTCGTGCGCAGGGTGGGGCTCTTGGAGTCGGAGAAGGTCTTCATGACGTAGCGGCGGGCGCTCATGTACGTGCCCTGGTACGGCCGTTGGATACGGTCCGCGTCGCGCACCGGGTGCACGGTGACGACCGGCTGCTCGTCGGTGAAGAGGATCCACTCCCGTGCCTCGGCGGGCAGTTCGCGCCAGGGTCGGTCGACGTCGTGGCCGAGCGCGTCGAGGATGTCGCGCAGGTTCTTGCCCTGCCAGGCACCCGGCCACGCGGCGATCGCGCCGTCCCGGATCGACAGGGACGGGTCCGGTACCAGCAACTCCTCGCTCGTACGGTGGACCTGACCCAGCCCGTGGCACTCGGGGCAGGCCCCGGCGGCCGTGTTGGGGGAGAACGCGTCGGAGTCGAGGCGCTCGGCGCCCGGCGGGTAGTCCCCGGCACGGGAGAACAGCATCCGCAGCGAGTTCGAGAGATTGGTGACCGTGCCGACGGACGAGCGGGAGGTCGGCGCGGAGCGCCGCTGCTGCAGCGAGACCGCGGGCGGCAGGCCGGTGATCTCCCCGACCTTCGGCGCCCCGACCTGGTGGATCAGCCGGCGCGCGTACGGCGCGACCGACTCGAAGTAGCGGCGCTGCGCCTCGGCGTAGATCGTCCCGAAGGCGAGCGAGGACTTCCCCGACCCGGACACCCCCGTGAACACGGCCAGCACATCCCGCGGAATGTCGACGTCCACACCCTTGAGATTGTGCTCGCGGGCTCCACGGACGCGGACGTAGGGGTCGTGGGCGTCGTGGCCGTGACTACCGTTGTGCGGGACGTGGGGGCCGGGCATGAGGGGGGAGCTCCGTACGGTTCTCGGCTGCGGCGGAAGGATGGGACAAACCCCGCAATCCTATGCCGACGCAGGGTGTGACGCTCGGTGAGCGGCGCGGGTGCGGGGGGACTGAGGGCCTCGGCATGATTCAGCGGCTTATGGGCTTGCGCCGCAGGTCCGGCCTGTAACGTCGGAACACATGACAACAGTGTCACCGGCACAGACCGTGCAACGCCTGTTCCCGCTGCTCGCCGAGGGAAAGAGCGCGGAGGCCGCGGCGTTGTTCGCCGACTCGGTGTCGTTCTCGATTCCGCACCCGCCGGGCATTCCGTGGGTACCGGAGGTCGACTCGGCGGAGGGCATGCGGACGTTCTTCGAGCTGCTGCAAACCCACGTGCAGGCCAAGGAGTTCGACCTGCGCCAGGTCATCGCCGAGGGCGACGACGTGGTGCTCATCGGGCGCATGGTCTCCGAGGTCAAGAAGACGGGCCGGGACATCGACACCGCGTTCGCCCTGCACACCACCGTCCGGGACGGGCGGATCACCCGCTACCACCTCTACGAGGACACCTACGCCGTCGCCCAGGCATACCTCGGCGACTGATCGTCCGGCACGCACTGACTCTCAGCGCGGTTCGAGCGTGAGCAGCGGCTCGGCGAACAAGGGGGCCGGGGCATCGGGGTCCACGGCGACGGCCTGTTCCAGGCGGTGGAAGCCGGTTTCGAGTTCGTCGGGGGTGAGCTGGGCGAAGAAGGAGAGGGTGCGCAGGCGCAGTCGTTCGAGCATGTCGGCGCGGGTGCCCGCGGACGGCTCGGTGACCGTGCCGAAGCCGGCCACGCGCCAGCCCGCCGACGTGAACATCGCGATGACTTCGTGCAGCGGCTGGAAGATCGAGGCGTCCGCCTCGTAACCGCGGGGGAAGTACTCGAGCCACCACGGCCGGGGGTGGTGGTCGCTGAAGTTCGTGCGCAGGAGCAGCCGCCCGCCGGGCCTGAGCACCCTGGCCAGCTCCTGGACGGCCCGGGGCTTGTCCCGGACGTGGTGCCAGGACCAGCCCAGGAGCGCGTAGTCGGCGCCGCCGGACGGCGCCGGAATCTCCTCGGCGGTGCCCGGGAGATACCGCACGGCGGGATGCCGGGACTGCGCATGCGCCACCTCACGCATGCGGGCCGACGGCTCGACGCCGGTGACCGGCCCGAACGCGTTCGCCAGCGCCGGCGTGAACCGGCCGGTCCCCGAGCCGATGTCCAGCCCCGTCAGCGGGCGCCGGTCGGGCAGCAGCGCGTCGAAAGCGCCGATCCACACGTGCAGTTGAGGCTGAGTGAGCGCCCGGCCGCGCGCGTAGTGCTGGTGCTGCTCGGTGTCGTAGTCGATCGGTCTCATGGCTTCTCCTGCGTCCGCTG
Organism: Streptomyces sp. NPDC050534; assembly: GCF_044457745.1. Taxonomy (NCBI): domain Bacteria; kingdom Bacillati; phylum Actinomycetota; class Actinomycetes; order Kitasatosporales; family Streptomycetaceae; genus Streptomyces; species Streptomyces sp. NPDC050534. The sequence goes on along the minus strand of NZ_JBITHF010000005.1, from coordinate 345,546 downwards.
GAAGGCCGGTTCGGGCCGCCTTCGACCGGTGGGACATCTGAGACTCGCCCGAACGGCCCCGGCCTACGAGCCGATCAGCGTGCGCGCCTGCTCGACCCACCCCGACACGGCCTTGGCGCCGCACTCCTCGGCGACCGCCTGCGCCTCGTCGAGGTGGCGGAACGCCGCCGCCCGGTCGCCGGTCTCGGCCGCGAGGTAGGCCAGCGCCACGAGGCCCGCGGCCTCACCCGGCCGGAAGCCGATCTCGCGGCGCAGCGTCACGGACTCGGTCAACCGCTCGCGGGCCTGGTCGAGTTGGCCCGCGTCCTTGTCGGCGAAGCCGAGATGGCGGATCGCGTACGACATCGTCATCCGGTCGTCGACGGACTTCGCCAGCGCGTACGACCGCTCGAAGTACGGCCGGCCGGTGGTGCCGTCGCCCTTCACCACCTGATGCCAGCACCCGATCCAGAACAACGCGTCCGCCTCACCCGGCGCGTCCCCCAGCCGCCGGTACAACTCGGCCGCCCGCTCGAACAGTTCAAGCTCCCGGCCGTTCTCCTCGCGGTCGTTGAGGAAGCGCACGTGCAGCACCTTGCCCCGCGCCATCGCCAGGGGCGCCTCGACCGCGTCCAGCACCTCGTCGGAGCGCTCCAGCGCGGAGCTGTCCCCCTGGAACATCGCCGCTTCGAAGAGCTCTCCCGTACGTTCGACCCAGTCGTGCTCCCGGATGCCCTGCATGCCGTACCCCTCCCCGTCGGACGATGACAGCGCCGAGGCTAACTCCGTACCGTCCGGGTCACCACAGCCGGGCGAGGCGGCGATACGAGTCCACCAGCGCCGTACGGTCGTACGTGCTGGTCGTCACCAGCACCTCCTGCGCCCCGGTCTCCTTCAGCACCGTCTCCAGTTCGTGCGCGACCTGATCCTCGGTGCCGGCGATGTGGCCGGCGAGACCGGTCTCGTAGAAGCCGCGTTCCTTGTCGGTCATGGCCAGGCCCTCGACGCGCTCGGCGGGCGGCAGGGGCGGGAAGGTGCCGTGGGTGCGGGAGTACGCCATCGACCAGGCCTCCGGGATGAGCAGCCGCCGGGCCTCCTCCGGCGTGCCGGCCACGGCGATGGTGCCGGAGATGACGACGTACGGCTCGCTCGCCCAGGGGGAGGGCCGGAAGTGGGTGCGGTAGTGATCGATGCCGCGCTGCATCTTCTCGCGGTTGCGCAGATCGCCGATGACCATGGGCAGGCCCATGCGGGCGGCGATCGCGGCGCCCTCGCCCATGGCCAGGACGAACGGCGGCACGGTCAGGCCCTCGGCGGGCCGGGCGTGCACCCCCGTCGGCGAGGTTCCGCGGAACCAGCCGAGCAGCTCGTGCAGCTGCGCCTCGAAGTCCTCGGCGTCGCCCATGTTCCGGCCCAGCGCCTTGCGCACGCCCCCGGTGAACCCGACGGAACGGCCGAGTCCCATGTCGATGCGGCCGGGGAAGAGGGACTCGAGCACCCCGAACTGCTCGGCCACGATCAGGGGTTGGTGATTGGGCAGCATCACACCGCCGGTGCCGACCCTGATCGAGCGCGTCGCTCCCGCGACGGCGGCGGCGAGCACGGTCGGCGCGGACCCGGCGACCCCGGGCACGCCGTGATGCTCCGACACCCACACACGGTGGTAGCCCAGCGTCTCCAGTTCCCGAGCCAGCCCCACCGTGTCACGCAGCGCCTCCGCGTCGGTGTGGCCCTCGCGGGTGCGGGAGCGGTCGAGGACGGAGAAACGGGTCGAGGCGATCGCGGAGCTCATACATGGTTCAACACCTGGCGGCCCGCAGGATTCCTCACCGGGCCCGGGTGCGTGTCCGGGCCTCCCGGCGCGGCCGGATGAACTGCAGCTCCAGTGTCATGGGCGGCTCGGCGACGCCCGGACCGCCCGCCGCCGCCCAGCCGGCGATCTCCTCCGTGCAGGCGTCGTCCATGGCGAAGCCGACCCAGGTGGGCCGCCCGCCGGCCCGGCGGCCTTCGCCCGAGGGCTGGACGACGATGACGTTCGCCTGGTCGCACGGGCCCAGGCAGTCGGTCGTACGGACCTGGAACCCGTGCTCGGCCGCCGCGGCCCGCAGCCGGTCGAGCTGCCGGGCGTGGTCGGTGCCGGGGTGCTTGCCCGGGTGGCCGCAGCAGCAGCCCCGGCAGACGACGAGCGTGCACGGGCGCCGCAGGGCCGGGCCGAGCACGGTGCGGCGGGGGGAGGGAAGAGCGGATGGCATGGGAGAAGCATGATCCATACGGGTTGTACCGGGAGTGGGCGGGGTGAGCCGCGAGCGTGAAGGGTGTCCGTCCGGGCGTGGCCGGTTGCTAGCGTGTACGCGTCACGGCCGATCACGACGCCCGGGAGCACCTCTGTGAGTGACTGGCCGCTGACCAAGACCTTTTGCAGCGCGTCCGGCGAGGTTCGCTGGGACATGCTCGGCGAGCAGGGCCGGGACCCGGTCGTCCTCTGCCACGGCACGCCCTTCTCCTCGTACGTGTGGCGTGCCGTCGCCCGCTCGCTCTCCCGCCGCCACCAGGTCTTCGTGTGGGACATGCCCGGCTACGGCGCCTCGCAGATGACCGCCGGGCAGGACGTCTCCCTTGCCGCCCAGGGCCGGGTCTTCGTCGAACTCCTGGCGCACTGGGGGCTCGCGGAACCGCTCGTGGTGGCCCACGACTTCGGCGGCGCCGTCTCCCTGCGGGCCCATCTGCTGCACGGGGCGCGCTACCGGGCCCTCGCGCTCGTCGATCCGGTCGCGCTGCTGCCCTGGGGCTCCCCCTTCTTCCGGCTGGTCGGCAAGCACGCCGACGTCTTCGAGCAGTTGCCGCCCGCCCTGCACGGCGCCCTGGTGCGCGAGTACGTGGGCTCGGCGAGCAGCCGTGGCCTGCACCCCGCCGTACTGGAACGGCTCGTCGCACCCTGGCTCGGCGAGCCGGGCCAGGCGGCCTTCTACCGGCAGATCGCGCAGGCCGACCAGCGCCACACCAACGAAGTGCAGCACCGTTACGGCGAGATCGGCATCCCCACGCTGGTCTGCTGGGGCCAGGAGGACACCTGGATCCCGCCGGCGAAGGGGCACGAACTCGTCGCCCGCATCCCGGGTGCGCGCCTGGAGCCGATCGCCGGCGCCGGTCACCTCGTACAGGAGGACGCTCCGGCCGAACTCACCGCCGCGCTCCTCGCCTTCCTCGAGCAGGCCGGCTGACCGCTGTTTAGGGTGACCGTGTGACCGACAGCAGCAGACGCCCCCTCGCCGTGTTCGACCTGGACAACACGCTCGCCGACACGGCCCACCGGCAGCGGTACTTGGAGCGCAAGCCGCGCGACTGGGACGCGTTCTTCGCCGCAGCACCCGCCGATCCGCCGATCCCGGAGGGCATCGCGCTGGCGCTGGAGAGCGCGAAGGAGTGCGAGGTCGTCTATCTCACCGGCCGGCCCGAGCGCTGCCGGCGCGACACGCTCGACTGGCTCGCCGCGCAGGGGCTGCCCGACGGGCGGGTGCACATGCGGCGCAACGACGACCGCAGGCCCGCGCGCCGCACCAAACTGGAGACCCTTCGCCGCCTCGCCCGCGACCGGGACGTCCGCGTGGTCGTCGACGACGACGAGATGGTGTGCGAGGACGCCGAGCGGGCCGGATTTCCCGTCGTACGGGCACAGTGGGCGGCCCCGTCGGCCGCGCTGAGGACGGCGCAGGAGGGGGAGGGGCGGACCTGAGACGGACCGGCGCTTCGGCCGTGCGGCCGCCCCCTCGGTCCGCTCCCCAGGCCCGCCCCCTCAGCTGTCCTGGTCTCAGCTGTCCTCGTCCAGCCGGAACCCCACCTTCAGACCGACCTGCCAGTGCCCGATCTGCCCCTCCTCGATCTGGCCCCTGACCTGGGTCACCTCGAACCAGTCCAGGTTGCGCAGGGTCTGCGAGGCACGGGAGATGCCGTTGCGAATGGCCTGGTCGACGCCGTCGGGCGACGTACCGACGATCTCCGTGACCCGGTAGGTGTGGTTCGACATGCCGGTGCTCCTCTCCGCCGTGACACCTGTGTCACGCGTCACTCCACCGTGCCCCAAGGCGCGGCGGAGCGCGACATGTCCGGCCGGCCGTTGGCCGTCAGGGCTTTCGGGCCAGGCCGCCGTGCTCGCCTATGACCACCGGGGTCGGCCCGTCGGCCTCCGGACGCCACAGCGGAACCGACACGACACCGGGGTCGATGAGCTCCAGACCCTCGAAGTACGCGGTGATCTCGTCGACGGTGCGCAGGTTGTAGGGGACGGCCCCGCTCTCGTTGTAGGCGTCCTGTGCCTGCTCGAAGACCGGGTCGATGCCCCGCGAGCCGTCGTTGATGGACAGGTAGCTGCCGGAGGGCAGCGCGTCCATCAGCCGGGTCACGATGGAACGGGCGTCCTTGTAGTCGCCGACGTGACCCAGGATGTTGCTGAGGATCAGCGCCGTGGGCCGGGTGAAGTCCAGCGTCTCGGCGGCGGCGGCCAGGATGCGGTCCGGGTCCATGACGTCGGCGTCGACGTAGGCGGTCGCCCCCTCGCGCGAGGAGTACAGCAGCGCGCGGGCGTGGGAGAGGACCATCGGGTCGTTGTCGACGTAGACGATCCGCGCCTCGGGTGCCAGCTGCTGGGCCACCTCGTGCGTGTTGTTGGCGGTCGGCAGGCCGGTGCCGATGTCCAGGAACTGCCGGATGCCGGCCTCGGTGATCAAGTAGGTGATATTGCGTCGCAGGAAGGCGCGGCTGCTGCGGGCGATGGTGACGATGCCGGGGAACACGGCGGTGTACGCGTCGCCCGCCTCCTCGTCGACCGGGTAGTTGTCCTTGCCGCCCAGCCAGTAGTTCCAGATCCGGGCCGAGTGCGGCACCGAAGTGTCGATCTTCGCGTGTGCCGAAGGTCCGTGCGTCGTCTCAGGGTCCGTCATGCGTGGCGTCCGTCTTTCAGCCGAGGCGTCGTTGAATGCTTCCACGCATAACCTAGAGGCCAACGCCCCCGTCCCATAGACCAGTTCGCCATGCAATTGCATTTTGCCGACGGGCGGCGGGGCGATCCGGCTCAGTCCTCCCGCGTCCACGAGCCGAGCACCATCAGGGTCCTGGTGCCGATCACCTTGCCCGAGCCGCGCAGCCGGTCGATGACCTCCTGAAGGTGGTTGATGTCGCGCACCCGCATGTGGACCAGGGCGTCCAGGTCGCCGGCGATGGTGAACACCGCCTGCACCTCGGGCGTGCGGGTCGTGCTGGCGAGGATGTCCTTGATGCTGGTGGTGCCGGCGTAGCGCAGTTCGGTGAACGCCTCGATGCCCCAGCCGAGTTTGGCGTGGTCGACCTGGACGGTGAAGCCCGTGATGACCCCGGCCTCACGCATGCGGTCGATCCTGCGCTTCACCGCGGCCACGGAGAGACCGACCTCGGGGGCCATCTCCGAGAACGTGCGCCGCCCGTCCGCCTGGAGCAGACGCAGCAGCCGGTGATCGGTCTCGTCGAGTTCGTACGGCACCATCGACACCCCTTCTTCGGCCTGCGATGGCGCAATGGAATCAAGCATGCCGGGCCGTGTCCATCAATTGTTTGCGTCTTCGGAGCGTTCGGCCTCACAGGTCTTGCGTCGAGTGTCACCCGGTTGTGCACTGTGCCCACTCCTGCTCCCCGGATCCAGTGGAGGAACGCGTGAGCGTCCCGGTCGTCTCCTCGTCGCTCGACGCCAAGTACACGGCCGCCGACGGACGTGCCCTGATGTCGGGGGTGCAGGCGCTGGTCCGGCTCACGCTGGAGCAGCGGCGCCTCGACCGGGACCGGGGGCTGGACACCCGCGTCTACGTCTCCGGCTACCAGGGCTCTCCGCTGGGCGGAGTCGACCTGGAGATGGGCCGCGCCGCCCGGTTCCTCGACGAGGCCGGAGTGGTCTTCAAGGCCGGTCTGAACGAGGAACTCGCCGCCACCGCGGTCGGCGGAACCCAGCTGCTCGGCCGGTTGCCGGGAGCCCGCCACGAGGGCGTCACCGGATTCTGGTACGGCAAGAACCCGGGCCTGGACCGGGCCGCGGACGCGATCCGGCACGCGACGATGGCCGGCACGGCACCGCTGGGCGGGGCCGTCGCCTGGATCGGGGACGACCCGGACTGCAAGTCCTCCACGCTGCCCAGCTCGTGCGAGGCGATGTGCCAGAGCCTCTACCTGCCGCTGTTCGCACCCGGTTCGGTGCGCGAACTCATCGACTACGGCCTGCACGCGGTCGCCCTGTCCCGGGCCGCGGGGCTCTGGACGGCCCTGAAGATCGTCTCGGATGTCGCGGACTCCTCGGCGACCGTCGAGCTGACCGACCTCGGCCGCGACGTTCCCGTGCCCGAGCGCCGGCCGGCCGGCAAGCCGCCGGTGCTGGTCGGGCCCGCCGCGCTGGACGCCGAGCAGGACCTGCTGACCCGCCGACTGGCCATCGCCCGCGCCTACGCCCGCGAGCACCGCCTCAACCGCGTCGTCGCCTCCGCCCGGCAGGCCACCCTGGGCGTCCTCGCCTCGGGGACGTCCTTCGCCGTGGTGCGCCGGGCACTGAGCGATCTCGGCGTCGACGAGGCCGAGTTGGAACGCCTCGGCATCCGGCTCATCGCGCTGGGCATGCCCTATCCGCTGGACGGCGAGCACCTGGCGGAGCTGACCGAGGGCCTGGAGCGCCTGCTGGTGGTGGAGGACAAGAGCGACTTCCTGGAGGGCCACCTCAAGCAGGCGCTCTACGGGCGGCCCGGCGCACCGGTCGTCCTCGGCCGCCGAGACGCCTCCGGCCGTACGCTGCTGCCGGTCCGCGGCACCCTCAAGGCCGAGGAGGTGGCCCGGGCACTGGCCCGCCTCATCGGCACCGAGCGCCTGCCGAGCCAGGCCCGGGCGCTCGTCGGGCGGCCGCGCCCCTCGGGACTGCGCATGCTGCCGCTCGTCGCCTCCCGCACCCCGTTCTTCTGCTCCGGCTGCCCGCACAACCTCTCCACCCGCACCACCGAGGACACCCTGGTCGGCGTCGGGATCGGCTGCCACGCCATGGTCGCCCTCGACGACAGCGGCATGCGCGGCAACCAGATCGGCGTGACGCAGATGGGCGGTGAGGGAGCGCAGTGGTTCGGCCTCGCCCCCTTCACCGACGACCGGCACTTCGTGCAGAACCTCGGGGACGGCACCTTCCACCACTCAGGTTCGCTCGCCGTCCGCGCCGCCGTCGCGGCCGGAGTGACCATGACCTACAAGCTCCTCTACAACGAGGCCGTCGCCATGACCGGCGGGCAGAGCGTCGAAGGGGGCCTCGACGTCGTCGCCCTCACCCGGCTGCTCGCGCTGGAGGGAGTGCGGCGCATCGTCATCACCACGCCCGAGCCGCGCACCTACCGCGGGACACGCCTCGACGCGCGGGCCTCGGTGCGCCACCGCGACGACCTCGCCGACGTCGAACGCGAACTCGCCGCCGTCGAGGGCGTCACGGTGCTGATCCACGACGACCGCTGCGCCGCCGAGGAACGCCGGATGCGTAAACGCGGCCTGCTGCCGGCGCCCGCCGAGAAGGTCGTGGTCAACGAGCGGGTCTGCGAAGGCTGCGGCGACTGCGCCGAGCAGTCCACCTGCCTGTCCGTGCAGCCCGTCGAGACCGAGTTCGGCAGCAAGACCCGTATCCACCAGCCGTCCTGCAACTCCGACTTGAGCTGCCTCAAGGGCGACTGCCCCTCCTTTCTCCTGGTCGAACCGGGCACCTCGGCCGCCTCCGCACCTGCCCGTCTGCCCGAACCGCCCAGCTCGCTGCCCGAGCCGGAGCGCCACTTCACCGACCACGAAGTCGTCCTGCGCATGCCCGGCATCGGCGGCACCGGCGTCGTCACCGTCTCCCAGATCCTCCAGATGGCCGCGCACCTGGACGGACTCCACGCCGCGGGCCTGGACCAGACCGGCCTGGCGCAGAAGGGCGGCCCCGTCGTCAGCGACGTCCGCATCGGCAAGGACCCCGTCACCGGCGCGGTGCGCGCCTCCGGCACCGGCGTCGACGTACTCATCGGCTACGACCTGCTCGGCGCCGCGTCCGACCCGAACCTGGCCACCTGCTCGCCCGAGCGCACGGTCGCGGTCGTCAACACGGCCGTCGTGCCCACCGCCGCCATGATCACCCGGCGGGTGGCCGTGCCCGGCGGCCCCCAGGACGCACTCGACAAGATCGCCTCGGCGACCCGTTCCGAGGCACTGCTCCCGCTGGACGCCCAGGGCCTGGCCGAACAGCTCTTCGGCGACCACATGCCGGCCAACATGCTGCTCCTCGGCGCGGCCTACCAGCACGGTTGCCTGCCCGTCGGCGCGGAGGCGGTGGAACGCGCCATCGAGCTCAACGGCGCCTCGGTGGCGAAGAACCTGGCCGCCTTCCGCTGGGGGCGCGCCGTGGTGCTCGACCCCGAGGCGGTGCGGCAGGCCGCCGCACCGCGGCAGCAGGAGGAGGCCCCGCGCAGCACCACCTTGGAAGAGGCGGTCGACCTGCGCGCCGGCGACCTCACCGAGTACCAGAACGGCGCCTACGCGGACCGCTACCGGCAGGCGGTCGAGGCCGTCACCCGTCTCGCCGCCGAGCGCGCGGGGGAACAGGACGCCCGGCGGATCGCGCACGCCTTCGCCACCTCACTGCACCGGCTGATGGCGTACAAGGACGAGTACGAGGTGGCCCGCCTGCACCTCGACCCCGCCGAACAGGCCCGTATCCGCGCCGAGTTCGGGGCGGACGCCACGGTCTCGGTCATGCTGCACCCGCCCGTCCTGCGAGCGCTGGGCATGGACCGCAAGATCCGCCTGCGCCGCACCAGTGGCCCTGCGTTCCGCGCTCTGCGGGCCGCCCGCCGGCTCCGCGGCACCCCGCTGGACCCCTTCGCGTACGCCGCCGTGCGCCGCACGGAGCGCGCTCTGGTCACGCAGTACCAGCAGCTGATGCGCCAGGCACTGGACCGGCTCACCCCGGACAACGCCGACACGGTCGTACGGATCGCCGAACTCCCGCAGTCCATCCGGGGCTACGAGCACATCAAGATGGCGCGGGTCGAGGAGTACCGCGAGCAGGCCCGCGACGCACTGCGTGAGCTGAGCAGCTGAGCAACTGAGCAGCTGAGAGGGCTGACGGGGGCGGCGCGCGCGGGTAGGAGCGAGGTGCCGTACCGCGCCCCTCAGGGGCTGGCGATGTCGTAGCCGTACCGCAGTGGCTCGCCGCTCACGCCGTAGTCGCGGCGGTAGATGAACACCCCTTCCGCACGCAGGCCTTGAGGGCCTTCCTCGACTTGGCAGGGGTACGTCACCTGGATCACCCGCGGGCGGTCGGAGACCTTCATCCGCAGTCCGTCCGCGGGCCCTCCGTCGAGCACCGCGGTCTCCCAGCCCGTCACGTCGGTCGTCTCCACGGGCGTCATTTTAGTTGTTGCGCAAGCGTGGGAACCGCGGTGGTGGGATATGGCGTTGAAACCCAGTGACCGTACAGTCGGCAGTCGACCCGCGATCGGAAGGAATGAGCCGTGGGAGTATCCCTGGGCAAGGGCGGCAACGTGTCGCTGAGCAAGGAAGCGCCGGGGTTGAGCGCGGTGTTGATCGGTCTGGGATGGGATGTGCGGACCACCACCGGAGCGGACTACGACCTGGACGCGTCGGCGCTGTTGCTCAACACCTCGGGCAGGGTCGCCTCGGACCAGCACTTCGTCTTCTACAACAACCTCCGCAGCCCCGACGGTTCGGTGGAGCACACCGGTGACAACCTCACCGGTGAGGGCGAGGGCGACGACGAGAGCATCAAGGTGAACCTCGCGGGCGTGCCGGCCGACATCGACCGGATCGTGTTCCCTGTCTCCATCCACGAGGCGGAGGCGCGGGGCCAGAGCTTCGGCCAGGTCCGCAACGCCTTCATCCGGGTGGTGAACCAGGCGAACAGCCAGGAGATCGCCCGCTACGACCTCTCCGAGGACGCCTCGACCGAGACCGCGATGGTCTTCGGGGAGCTGTACCGGCACAGCGGCGAGTGGAAGTTCCGCGCGGTGGGCCAGGGGTACGCCTCGGGCCTGGCCGGCATCGCCTCGGACTTCGGGGTCAACGTCTGAACCCGGCGCGTGGCGCGCACTCCGGCAAGACGTGAAGGCGGCCGGCGCATCGAGGTGCGCCGGCCGCCTTTCGTTCGTCGAACGCGACTCTGGTCGCCTTCCTCCACCAGCGCGGCTTCCGCACCCCCTTGACTCCCGCATTGGTCCATACCAAAATCCCGGACGACCCGTGCGAGCCCCTGGGCTCGTCCCCCCACGTCGGGCCCTTTCCCCTGTCCGTCAGACAGAACAGGACCCCTCGTGAGACGACGTCGCCTCCTCGCCCTCTCCTCCGTCGGTCTCGTCAGCGCCTGCGGGCTCGAACCCGGTGGAAAGAGCAGACGCACCGTGACGGCATGGCTGATGAAGGACAGCGCCTCGCCGAGCTTTCTGCGACGCTTCACCGCGGCTTTCGAGCGGGACAACCCGAGCCTCCGGCTGAACATCCGCATCCAGCAGTGGACCGGCATCGGCCCCAAGGTGCAGGCCGCGCTGGACGCCGGCTCCGGCGACGGACCCGACGTAATCGAGGTCGGCAACACCCAGGTGCCGCAGTACGTGGAGGGAGGCCGGCTGCTCGACCTGACCCTGGAGTCGGCGCTGCGCTGGGGCAGCGAGAGCTGGCTGCCCGGCCTGGCCGAGCCGGGACAGTTCCTCTCCCACCAGTACGGCATCCCCTGGTACGCGGCCAACCGGGTCGTCGTCTACCGCAAGGACCTGTTCGCGCAGGCCGGCATCAAGGCCGCACCCGGCACCAGGGAGCAGTGGCTCGACGCCACCGAGAAGCTCAACTCCGGCGGCAACCAGGGCATTTATCTCGCCGGACAGGACTGGTACACACTCGCCGGGTTCATCTGGGACGAGGGCGGGGACCTGGCCGACGACGGCAACGGCGAGGGCTGGCGCGGCACCCTGGACACCCCGGCCGCCCTGCGCGGCATGGACTTCTACCGCCACCTGCAGGCCCTCGGCGACGGACCGACCGGCGCCGACGAGGAACACCCGCCGCAGGCGGGCGTGTTCGCCAAGGGCAAGGTGGCGCAGATGGTCGCGGTCCCGGGCCTGGCACGCACCGTCGTCCAGCAGAACCCGGGCCTGAAGGGCAAGTTGGGCTTCTTCCCGGTACCCGGCCGGACCGCCGCCCACCCCGGTGCCGTCTTCACCGGCGGCTCCGACCTCGTCATACCGAACAACACCCGCGAACACGACGGTGCCGTCGCCGTCGTCGCCGCGCTCACCAGCGCCAAGTGGGACACCGACCTGGCCCGCACCATGAACTACGTCCCCAACAAGAAGACGCTCGCCAGGCATGTCGCCGGCGAGGAGGGCGTCGCGGCCATGGCCGCGGGCGCCGCACAGGGCCGGGCCACACCGAGCACGCCCCAGTGGGGCGCGGTGGAGGCCGACAACCCCATCAAGCAGTACATGACCAAGGTGCTGACGGGAGCCGATCCGGCGACGGAGGCCCGCCGGGCCTCCCGCCGCATCACCGACGTACTGAACAGGCTGACCTGATCTTCCTGCGAACGGAGTCGGCCTCCGGACAGGCGCCTGTCCGGAGGCCGAGGCCAAGGTTCTGCGGAGATCGTCAGCGAGACGGTCGGGCCGTACGGATCACGAGGGCGCCACAGCGCGCCCCGTCTGCGGAGAGATCATGCCTGCGCACAGATTCCGCGCGGCAAGTCCCTGCGCGATACGCGGGATCGCGGCGACCGTGTTGGCGGGCCAGTCGTGCATGAGGATGATCTGCCCGTTGGTGAGCCGGCCGGCGGCCGCGACGATCGCGTCGGTGCCGGCGCCGTTCCAGTCCTGCGAGTCCACGTCCCAAATGATCTCCCTGAGGCCGTACTTGGCCTCGACCGTCTTCACCGTCGCGTTGGTCTCGCCGTAGGGCGGACGGAACAGCTTGGGCGTGCCGCCGCCCGCAGCCGCGATGGCCTGCTGGGTGCGGGAGATCTCCGAGTCGATCTGGGCCTGCGGGAGTTGGGTCAGATGCGGATGGGTGTAACTGTGGTTGCCGACCCACATGCCGGCGGCGACCTGAGCCCTGACCTGGGCCGGGTAGGCGGCGGCGTACTGGCCCTCGTTGAACATCGTGGCCCGCAGGCCGTTCTGCCGCAGGGCGTTGAGCAGGTTGGGTGTGTTGCCGGACGGGCCGTCGTCGAAGGTGAGTCCGACGTAGCCGGTGCAGGTGGCGGCCTGCGCCGGGACGGCGTGGAGGGTGAGGGTGCCCGCGGCGACCAGGGCGACGGCGGCGCCCAGCCCGGTCGTGACAGGACGGCGTAACGCGGAACCGCGTCGCCCGCCGCTCATCCGGACACCGTGATGTTGGAGCTGCCACTGCTCTGGTAGCCCTCGGTCGCGAGGATCATGTAGTACTTGAAGCTGCCGAGCGGCATCCCGGCACGGCCCCAGGCGTCGAAGTGGTTGCCGGTGGTGATGGTGCCGCCGGTTCGCTTCGACTGCCGCACGCTCCAGTACTGGTTGAAGGTCTTGGTGCCTTCGACGGACGGTGCGTTGTACCGCGTCGTCATGTAGATGTCGTACGTACCGCCGTCGCTGGTGACGGTGCCCTTGTACGTTCCCGTGGGCCGGTAGGTGCCCCAGTTGTCGACGATGTAGTACTCGACGAGCGGGTTCGAGGTCCAGCCGTACAGCGACAGGTAGCCGTTCCCGGACGGGCTGAAGCTGCCCGAGTAGCTGACGTTCCGGCGGGCGCCGGTGCTCCAGCCCTTGCCGCAGACGAAGTTGCCGGTGTTCTTCCAGCTGGCGCTGTAGTTGCCGCCGTTGCCCAGCGTCATGGAGACCGTGTTCTGCGCGTCCGTCCAGAACGAGTAGTAGAAGCCGTTGTTGGTGCCGGTCTGGTTCGTGGTGATGACGGTGGCGGCACGAGCGGTACCGGGCAGCGCCAGCGCCGTGGCGGTGCCCAGCAGCAGACCGCAGGCGGCCCTGCGGCTCAGTGGGTGTGCGGGTGTGCCGTTCGCGGGTGTGCCGTGCATGGGGGATTCCTCCTCGGGTTCGAGGCCGGGTTTTGGTCCGCCAGTTTTGGCCTGCCCCCGTCAAGCGTCAATAGTTTCGGTGAGAACTCGAAACATTCGAAGCTCTTTGTACTGCGAGTTGTTCGTCAATTGATGGCTCAAACTGGTCGCCCGGGCTCATCCGTACCTAGTTGGAATCCCGAATGTTTCGAAGAGTTTCCGGACTCCCCTGTACATAAGAACGGGCAGGTGCCGAAGTCGGCACCTGCCCCAACCGTGCTGTTGTGGCTTACCGCGCCACGCTCAGCGACAGTGCGAACCGTCCCTCCTCATCCGTCCACCAGTGCGTCAACTCCAGCCCCGCCGCGGACAGTTCGGACCACACCCCCTCCCGGCGGAACTTCGCCGAGATCTCGGTGCGCAGTTCCTCGTCCTCGGCGAAGTCGACCGCGAGGTCCAGCGCGTGGATCTTCACCGTCTGCGCGGCGCGCGAACGCAGCCGCATTTCGATCCACTCGTTGCTGGAGTCCCACAGGGCCACGTGGTCGAAGGCGTCGGGGTCGAAGTCGGCGCGCAGTTCGCGGTTGACGACGGACAGGACGTTCTTGTTGAAGGCGGCCGTCACGCCGGCCGCGTCGTCGTACGCCCGGACCAGGACCTGCTCGTCCTTGACCAGGTCGGTGCCGAGGAGCAGCGCGTCGCCGGGGGAGAGGAGGGAGCGGACCGCGGTGTGGAATGCGGCCCGTTCCGCCGGGAGCAGGTTGCCGATCGTGCCGCCGAGGAAGGCGATCAGCCGGGGCCCGGGCGTGTCCGGAAGGGTCAGGCCCGCGGTGAAGTCGGCGATCAGGGCGTGGACTCGGAGGCCCGGGCGTTCGGCGACCAAGGCGTGGCCCGCCTGCGTCAGCGCGCTCTCGCTGACGTCGACCGGGACGTAGGTGTCCAGGCCGGTGAGCGCGTCGAGCAGGTGCCTGGTCTTCTCGGAGGAGCCCGAGCCGAGCTCGATCAGGGTGCGGGCGCCGGTCGCGGCGGCGATCTCGCCCGCGCGGGCGATGAGGATCTCCCGCTCCGCGCGCGTCGGGTAGTACTCGGGCAGCTCGGTGATCTGCTCGAACAGCTCGCTGCCCTGGGCGTCGTAGAACCACTTCGGCGGCAGCGTCTTGGGTGTGCCGGTCAGGCCCTGTTGGACGTCGGCGCGCAGGGCCGCGTCGGTGGCGTCCTCGGGCAGGGTGCGGGTGAGAAGGAACGGGCTCACGTACGGGGCTCCTTCGGCAGTGCGGGGGCCGAGGCGTCGCTCGGCTCCTTGAGAGGGGTGAGCAGCACGTCGGTGCGGCTCGCCGCGAGCAGGGTGCGGTCGGGGACCTCCTGCCAGTGCGGGTCGTCGTCGTAGGGCTCGGAGGCCACGACGGTGCTGCGGCCGGGCAGGGACAGGTACCAGAGGGTGTCGCCCCAGGTGGTCGCGGTGATCGTCTCGCCGTTGGTGAGCAGCAGGTTGAGGCGGGAGCCGGGGGCCGCCTCGGCGACCTCCAGGACCGTGTCGGCCAGGGCCTGGCCCTCGTCGTCGCCGTTGCGCAGCCGCGCCAGGACCAGCGCCCATACGAGTGCCGAGTCGTTGCGGGCCTCCAGCGACAGCACGTCGACGGCGGGCAGGGCGGAGATGAGCGGGGCGAGCGAACCCGGCCAGCCCTTCACCGCCCCGTTGTGGCTGAACAGCCAGGGACCCGCTGCATACGGCGCCGCCGCGGCCTCCGCGTCCGCGCCCGAGAGAGTCGCGTCCCGTACGGCGGCCAGCACGGCCCCCGAGCGCACGACGCGGGCCAGGTCGGCGAAGGACAGGTCCGCCCAGATGGGCCCGGCCCGGCGGTAACGGGCCGGCACCGGGTCACCCTCGGCGTACCAACCCACCCCGAAGCCATCGGCGTTGACGGTCCCGTGGCGCTGGTGCCGGGGTGCCCATGACTGCCGGTACAAGGCGTGCGCGGGCTGCACGAGCACGCTGCCGAGCGGCTCCTCGGGTCCCAGGTAGGCGATATGACGGCACATCAGACGTCTCCCGCGGAACGGGCCGTACGGAAGCCGGAGAAGATCTGCCGCCGGATCGGGTAGTCCCAGTTGCGGAAGGTGCCCCGGCACGCCACCTGGTCCACGGCGAAGGAACCGCCGCGCAGCACCTTGTAGTCCGGCCCGAAGAACACCTCCGAGTACTCCTTGTACGGGAAGGCCTCGAAGCCCGGGTACGGCGCGAGGTCGCTGGACGTCCACTCCCATACGTCGCCGATCAACTGCCGTACGCCCAGCGGTGACTCGCCATCCGGGTAGCTGCCGGCCGGAGCGGGGCGCAGATGCCGCTGCCCGAGGTTGGCGTGCTCGGGCCGCGGGTCGGCGTCACCCCACGGGTAGCGCATCGAGCGGCCGGAGGCGGGGTCGTGGCGGGCGGCCTTCTCCCACTCGGCCTCGGTGGGCAGCCTGCGCCCGGCCCAGCGGGCGTAGGCGTCCGCCTCGTACCAGCACACGTGCAGCACCGGTTCGTCCGCCGGCACCACCTCGGTGACGCCGAAGCGGCGCCGTAGCCACTGCCTGCCGTCGCGGTGCCAGAACAGCGGCGCGTCGATGTCGTGCTTGCGGATGTGCGCCCAGCCCTCGGACGTCCACCAGCGCTCGTTGCCGTAGCCGCCGTCCTCGATGAACGCCTGATAGGCGCCGTTGGTCACCGGGGTGGTGTCGATGTGGAACGAGGCCACCTCGCGCCGGTGAGCGGGGCGTTCGTTGTCCAGTGCCCACGGCTCGGTGGAGGTGCCCATGGTGAACGGGCCGCCGGGGACCAGGACTTCGGCCGGTCCCGTGAACAGCGGGACGGGGTCCGGGTCGGGGGCGGTCAGGGCCTGCGGGCCCTTGCGGAGCTGATGGGTGATCAGCATCGTCTCGTCGTGCTGCTGTTCGTGCTGCGCGATCATTCCGAAGGCGAAGCCCGCCTCGGTCAGTCGCGTCCCGTGGAAGGCGGCGCCCTCCAGGAGGTCCATCACGCGGCCGCGCACCTCGGCCGCGTACGTACGCGCCTCGGCGGGCGGCAGCAGCGGCAGCGTGGGCCGTTCGGAGCGCGGGTGCTCGAAGGCGTCGTAGAGGCCGTCGATCTCGGGCCGCATCGCCTCGCGTCCCGCGACCGCCCGCAGCAACCACAGCTCCTCCTGGTTGCCGATGTGCGCCAGGTCCCACACCAGCGGCGACATCAGCGGCGAGTGCTGGGCGGTGAGATCGGGCTCCTCGACGCAGCTGGTCAGGAGCGTGGTGCGGTCACGGGCGGTGACGAGCGTGGTCAGTGCCCGCTCGCGGAGCGTCTCCGCGTCGATGAAGGAGTCCTCGGTGGAGGCCTCGTCGATGGCGGGGTCGGTCATGGGTGGATGTCCTTCCCGTGCGGGCGCCGGTCCGTGCCGCGCACCCGGTCCAGCAGATCGTCGGCCGGGCTGCGGCCTTGGATGACATAGCGGTCGAGGTACGCCGCCACGGCGTCCGTGACCTCGGTGGTGGCGCCGATCCTGGGCAGGGCCTCGACCGCCGCGGCGAAGCAGGTGATGGCCGCTTCGTGCAGTTCGGGGTCGGCCAGGCCGTGGCGGGCGGCGTCGATCCACAGGGGGTTGTGCGGCGCCGGCAGCGCGAGAGCCCGCTCCGCCAGGGGCTTCACGGTGCGGTACGCCGTCTCGGCGGCCTCCGGATCGTCGAAGAGCGCCGCCGTCACGGCGAGCGGGACGATCCACCCGTCCTCGCCCGGCTGCGCGTCGACCATGCGCATCTCGAGGAACCCGCGCGGTCTGACCGGCGGGAACAGGGTCGTGATGTGGTAGTCGAGATCCTCCCGGGTGGGCGGCCTGGGTGCCCCGGACGCGGCCCACTGCCGGAAGGTCAGCCCCTCCGGAACGTCCCAGGGTCCGTCGTCCTTGCGGACGCACATCACCGGCGCGTCCAGGACGTGCCGGGCCCATGCCCGGCGCGGGTCGCCGTCCAGCGGGGGCGCGCCCGCCCGGCCGGGGCCGATCTCCAGCCACAGCAGCTGCCGGGTGGAGCGCCAGCCCGTGGGCTGCCGGCCGGCGAGCGGCGAGTTGGCGAAGGCGGCCACCAGGACCGCTCCCAGCTGGTGCGCCAGCCACCAGCGCCGCCCGTGGCCGAGCGGGCCGGGCTCCTCGTAGCCGGCGTCCAGACTGACCTGGACGGAGGCCGAGGTGCACATCATGCGGCGGCCGGCGGAGCCGGTCCGGTCGAGGCAGGTCTCCAGGGCGTCGTAGCGCGGTTCGTGCAGGAACCGGCGCGGTGCGTGCCATGGATCGTGGCCGATGCCGACAAGGCCGAGACCGTGCCCCGCGAGGACCGAGCGCACGGCGTCGAGGTCGGCGGAGACGGTGCGGATGCACTCCATCAGGGAGGTGGCGGGCGGCGAGCTGAGCTCCAGCTGACCGCCGGGCTCAATGGTGAGCGCCGACCTCAGAGGCACGTTCCGCACTGCGGCGTAGGCCGCTTCGAGTCGTTCAGTTGTGACGGGGAGCTGCGGTGTGCGCAGCTCGTGGACGAGCCATTCCACTTCCACCCCGATGGTGCGGGGCGGGCCGGTCTTGAAACAGATGCCCCGGACCAGTGCCTCCACCTCGGGTGGGGTGAGGGCGGTGCGGGGCTCCGTACAGTCGGGCGCCGGAGCCGGACTCGGCGTATCGGACATGCCAGGAACCTCCTGAGATTCGAACGTGCCGCCGACCCGGGCCGTCAGGTGCCCGGACGGCAGCACTCGTCCCACCCAAGACCCTCGTGCCGTATCGCACAAGGGTGCGTATCGGCGCGTTCCGACTCGGTAATCTCCTCACTCCGTGCGTTCGCCAGGGCTTTCCCGGCCGTTCTCGGACCCGGAAATTCTGTTGCACGGCATGTCCAGCATCGCCCAGGATCGGTCCATGAGCACGACGGGGGAAATCGCACGGCGCGCGGGCATGGCGCTCACGGGGGTGGCGCCATGAGCGCGCGCCTGCGAGGCATCGCGCAGCAGACGGAGCAGATCGTCGCGGCGGGGGCCTATCGCACCTCCGGCGGGCGCGAGGTGCCGATCGCGGCGTCCGTCGAGGCGGCGCGGGCGGGGACGCGGATGTACGGGCCCGGTCCGGTGGCGTGGTCATCGGGGGCCGTCGCCGACACGTTCTTCGAGGTCACAGGCGAGAGCAGCCTGCAGGCCGCGCGCCGGCTCGGCGGCGAGGTCGCCGTGCTGAACTTCGCCTCGGCCCGCAATCCCGGCGGCGGTTACCTCAACGGCGCCCAGGCGCAGGAGGAGGCCCTGTGCCGCGCCTCCGCGCTCTACGCGTGCCTGGTCGAGGTGCGGGAGTTCTACGACCATCACCGCACCCACCGCGACCCGTTCTACACCGACCGCGTCATCCACTCACCGGCGGTGCCCGTCTTCCGCGACGACCGCGGCGGCCTGCTGGACGAGCCGTACACCGCGGGGTTTCTGACCGCGGCGGCCCCGAACGCGGGCGTGATCAGGCGTACGGCACCGGAGCGGGCCGGCGAGCTCCCGCAGGCCCTGGCCGTGCGTGCCGAGCGGGTGCTGGAGACGGCCGCGGCCCATGGCTATCGCCGGCTGGTGCTGGGTGCGTGGGGTTGCGGGGTGTTCCAGAACGATCCGGCGCAGGTGGCGGGTGCCTTCCGGGCGCTGCTCGGGCCCGGTGGCCGTTTTGCCGGCGCCTTCGAGCATGTGGCGTTCGGAATTCTGGACCGTACGGCGGGGAACACCGTGCGCGGGGCGTTCGTACGGGCTTTTCCGGAGCGGCAGCTTCAGCCGTAGACGGGCCGGCGGGGTGGTGAGGCCCCCGCAGACGGGGGATGCGGCGGGGGCCTCGCCCAGGTAGACGGATGGATCGGGCAATGAGTTCCTGACCGGCGCGATGACTTTTGACAGTGCGTTTTGTCAGTGTGTCTTGTCCGTACGTTCTGTCAGCGCGGGCGACCGATCTGCATGCCGGGTCGGCGGCGGTGGACGGTCAGGTAGGCGAGGCCGTCGTCGCCCGCGGTGATGCTGCGGCTGGATCCGTGGGGGAGCCAGACCAGTGCGCCGGGGGTGAGGGGCTGCTGTTCGTCTGCTTCCGGGGTGCCGGGGGTGCCGGGGGTGCCGGGGGTGCCGGGGGTGCCGAGGGTGCCGTCGCCCGAGACGACGAGCAGCAGCACGTCCAGGTCCGGTTCCGCATGCGGGGCGACATGGCGGCCGGGAGTCAACCGGACCACATTGGCGTCGAGTTGGCGTCCGCTCTCGGTGAGTTTCCACGCCACGGTGGCCTCGGTCGGTGCTGCGGCGGCCAGGGCGGCGGTGTCGCAGAGGACGCGCGCGGTCGGCTCGTCAGGCCCTTCGTCCGCTTCGTCGCCCCGTGTCCCGGCGCTGGTCATCGGCGGCCCCTTCCTCCTCATCGCCTGTCACACAGCTTGCCGTAGAATTATTACAGGTACTGCTTGGAGAAAATATCAGCAGGTGGAAGAGGGGGTGTGCCGGCATGAAGGGTGCGAGCGCGCGCATCAGCCTGCGTCGCCGCGAGGTCCTCGACATACTGCGCGCGGCGTCGGCTCCGCTCTCCGTCGCGGAGGCGGCCGAGCGTCTTGGCGTCCATCCCAACACCGTGCGGTTCCACCTGGAGGCGCTGGTCGAGGAAGGACTCGTAGAGCCCGAGGTGCTGGAGCCCTCCGGGCCGGGACGCCCGCGAACGGTGTACGCGCCGCGGCCGGGCATGGACCGGGGCGGAACCCGCCGCTACCAGCTGCTTGCGCAGATGCTGTTCGGCCGGCTGGCGACCAAGGGGCCCGACGCGCGGTCCACGGTCGTGGAGGCGGGGGAGGCATGGGGCCGTTCTTCGGTCGATCCGTCTCCGCCGCCGTCCGGGCGGCCCACCGCCGAGGAGTCGGTCGCCCGGCTCGTAGTCCTGCTGGACGACCTCGGCTTCGACCCGGCCGCTTCTACGAGCGCCGGTGGGGAGGGTGAAGAGCCGTCGTCGATCCGGCTGCGGCACTGTCCCTTCCTCGAACTCGCCGAGGAGCACGGTCAGTTGGTGTGTCCACTCCATCTGGCGCTGATGCAGGGGGCGTTGGCAGAAATGCGCGCCCCGCTGACGGTGGCGGATCTCGAACCGTTCGCCGAACCCGACGTGTGCCTGGCCCACTTGGCGCCCGTACCGCAGTAGAAGGCAGAAGGCAGATGGCAGATGGCAGGAAGGCACGTTTGATGTACCCCACGTGGGCCGCGGCGGCGGTCGCGATGACTTTCGTCTGGCTCGGCATGGTGCTGGCGATCTCGTTCCTCGAGGCGCCGCTGAAGTTCCGCGCCCCAGGTGTGACCATCCCTCTCGGGCTGGGAATCGGGCGGCTCGTCTTCCGGGCGCTGAACCTCGTCGAGGCCGGGCTCGCCGTCGCGATCGTCGTCGCCGTCGCCGTCGGTGACGCGTCGACCGCGGTCGTGGCACCGGTCGTCGCCGCGGTGGTTTTGCTCCTCGCGCAACTGCTCGTGGTACGCCCGCGGCTGAACCGCAGGTCGGACCGCATCCTGGCGGGCGAGGATCTACCGCGCTCGCACGAGCACTTCTACTACGTCGGCCTGGAGTCGGCGAAGGTCGCGGCGCTGATCGCGCTGGGCGTGGGCCTGTTGACCATCGGCTGACGGCAGAATGATCGGATTCCGCCGAGGTGGGCGGCGGCGGTGGTGGTAGCGGCGACGAAGGAGACCCAATGCCGGGCCTGATCATCTTCCTGAACGGGACGTCCAGTTCAGGCAAGTCCAGCATCGCGAAGGAACTGCTGCAGATCCTGAACGAGCCGTACTTCCACATGCCGGTCGACGCCTTCCACGCGATGCGGACGCGTCGGGAGGTCGGCCCGGAAGAGTTGCCCGACCTGCTGCGGCGCACGTGGATGGGCTTCCATCGGGCAGTCGCCGGGATGGCCGAGGCCGGCAACAACGTGGTCGTCGACCATGTGCTGAGCGAGGACTGGCGTCTGCCGGACTGCGTGGGACTCTTCAATGCGAGGCATGTCGTCCTCGTCGGCGTGCGGTGCTCGCTGGAGGAACTCGAGCGCCGCGAGCAGGCACGGGGCGATCGCCCGGCGGGCCTGGCAGCCATGCAGTTCGAGCGTGTCCACGCTCACGGCCTGTATGACCTGGAGTGCAACACCACCACGGCCAGTGCCGCCGACTGTGCCCGGCAGATCAGTGCCTTCTTGCCGGAGCGGCCGACTCCGACGGCGTTCGAGCGGCTCCGGAGGACGCTGCGCCCGGAGCCGGCGACCCCTGGCCAAGAGGCCGTAGCGCTGTCCTGACCTCGGTTACCGTCAAGGGCCCGACAGCCGGGTGCAGTCAAGGACAGTCAAGGAGAGGCCGTCAACGTGTCGATACGCCAGACCTTCGCCAAGCTCTTCACGAGCACGGCCGAGAGTCCCGACGGCGAGTCGTTCGCCGTGGAGCGCGCCTGCCAATGCTCGCCGGAGTGGCCCGGCCTGGAGACGACCGCGAACGGTCACATGCTCCCGGCCCAGCCCTCCAGCCACTACAGCGTCCTCACGAACCCCGAGGTCGGCCCGTTCGTCGCACGCTGCACCGGGTGTCAGGCCCGCTACCCCCGACCGTGGGTGATCCCGCAGGGCGCGCCGATGCCGTTCGACTGGGCGCGTTAGAGCGCCGGCCGTTCGACTTCGCCGGTCTCAGCTCCAGCCGTACCGTTCCGCCAGCCGCTGCCGCACCAGGTTGAAGCGGCCGCGGTCCAGGGCGCAGGCCTCGCGGCGCATGCCGTCCTCGTGGAGGCGCAGGACGCGGTCGACGGCGACCCAGGAGTCGCGGCCGGTGCGGTCCCAGGGGCCGCTGCCGATGGCCACCCACTCACGGTCGCCGTCGTGGCGCTTGCTGGAGAGCTGGACGGCGAGCAGGGTGCCGGTGGCCTCGCGGGCGACGACGAGTACGGGGCGGTCCTTGCCGCGGCCGTCGTTCTCCTCGAAGGGCACCCAGGTCCACACGATTTCGCCGGGATCGGGGTCGCCGTCGTGCGCGGGGGCGTACTCGGTACGCACCTTGCCGACCTGGCGCGGGTCGGCCTCGGTGGTGGCGGAGCGGCCGTGGCGGCCGGGGACGTTCTCATCGGTAAACGCGGTCACGGGGGCACCTTAGACGGAGCGGGTGTCCTCCTCTTACGGCACCCGTGCACAGGCCGGGGGCCCTCTAAGGAACCGAGGACCCCCGGACATGCTGCGCGGGACTCGCCTGCCTACCCCTCCTTCTCCACCGGTACCCGCTGCGGCGGCGGAGCCGTGACCCCGTTCAGGGACGGCGAAGTCTCCTTGGCCGCCTGCCCGTTCTGGTTCATCGAGGCCAGGAGCTGACGGGCGAGGCCGAGGCCGGTGCCGCCCATGGTGAGCGCCTTGGCGAGCATGTCGGCCATGCCGTCGGCGCCGTTGAGCACCACCATGTTGTCGACGCTGCCGAAGGCGGACGCGCCGGCCTTGACGATCTCCGGCCAGTTCTCGGCGAGTTGCTGGGCGACCACGGCCTCCTGGTTCTCGGCGAGGGCCGTGGCCCGCGCCTTGATGGCCTCCGCCTCGGCCAGCCCCTTGGCCTTGGTGGCCTCGGCGTCCGCCAGGCCCTTGGCCTGCGCGGCCGCCGCCTCGGCCTCACCGGTCGCCCGCGTGGCGGCCGCGGTGGCGGTACCACGGGACTTGGTCGCCTCGGCCTCGGCGCCCGCGGCCGTCTTGACCCGGGTCGCCTCGGCCGCCGCCGCGAGCTCCGTCTCCTTGGCCTTGGCCTGGGCGGCGGAGATGCGCGCGTCACGCTCGGCCTCGGCCAGCGTGCGCTTCTCGTAGGCCTGGGCGTCCGCCGGCTTGCGGACGTCGGCCTGGAGTTGCTGCTCGCGCCGTTGCGCCTCGAGTTCGGCGACCCGGGTCTCCTGGACGACGACCTCCTGCCGGGCCGCGGCGTCGGCGAGCGGGCCCGCCTGCCGCGCCTGTGCGGCGGCCTTGTCCCGTTCGGCCTGGTAGCCGGCCTGAAGGATCTCGCTGTCCCGGGTGGCCTCCGCCATCCGAGCCAGCGCCTGCTGCTCGGCCTCCGTGGCGAGCCGGTTCGACTCCGCCTGCGCGATCCGCGCGTCCCGCTGAACCGCCGAGGCGTGCGGCAGGGCCAGGTTGCGGATGTAGCCGGTCGGGTCCTCGATCTCGTGGATCTGCAGCGAGTCGACGATCAGGCCCAGCTTCTCCATCTCCGTGCCGCACGCCGCCCGGGTCTGCCCGGTGAGCTTCTCGCGGTCGCGGATCATGTCCTCCACGGTCAACCCGCCCACGATGGAGCGCAGATGACCGGCGAAGACGTTGTGCACCCGCTCCGACATCAGCTTCTGCTGGTCGAGGAACCGGCGGGCCGCGTTGGCGATCGACACGAAGTCGTCGCCCACCTTGAAGATGACCACGCCACGCACCTTGAGCGGAATGCCCTGCTGCGTCACGCAGTCCACATGCAGTTCGGTCTCGTTCAGATCGAGCGAGAGCTTGCGCACCGCCTGCACACCGGGCAGCACCAACGTGCCGCGCCCGGTGACGATGCGGAAGCCCATACCCTCCCCGAGCCCCTCCGTCTTGTGCTTGGAGCCGGAGATGACCAGTGCCTCGTTGGGTTCCGCGACACGCCACATCAGCTTGAACAGACCGATCAGCGCGGCGATGGCGACAACCGCCACCCCCGCAACGACGCCGACAACCATCGGCATACGCCCCCTTTGCATGGTGCCCTTTCGGCACCGAACGAAGGGAGTGTGCTCCTGCGCCGACCCCCGGTGAAGACGCTGACGAATCCTTGTCGCGTTCTTGACGCGCCACCCGTTAACAGGCTCTCACCTGGGCGAAGTTGAGCTCAGGTGTGGTCCCGCCCCGCAGGCGGGAGCGGAGTCTGCGGCGGGGTGGGAAGCGTGCGTCCCAGGCGTGCGAGTGGGGACAGGGCCATCAGCGCCGGGGACAGCAGCATGCCCGCTGCTGTGACCAGGAGGCTGGTGCGCGTCCCCCATGCTTCGGCGAGGAGACCGCCGAGCAGCGAGCCGAGCGGGGTCAGCCCCATGCCGACGAAGTTGATCGTCGCGGCGGCGCGGCCTTGCATCCCGTCCGGAGTGACGGTCTGGCGGACGGCCATGACCGTGACGTTCACCAGCTGGCCGAAGGTCCCGAAGACGAAGTTGACCGCGAGGAGCGTGGGAACCGTCACCGCGGGGGAGCCGTGCAGTGCGGGCACGGCCAGGAACACGCCGTCGCCGAGTGCCGCCGCCGACACGAGCACGACGCCGTACCCGAGCCGGCCGGGCAGGCGGGCGGCGAGCAGTGAACCCAGGAGCGCGCCCGGCCCCGTCGCCGCGAGGGCCAGCCCGACTGCGGTACCCGACAGGTGCAAGTCCCTTGGCAGGAACAGCAGATAGGCGGTCATCACGGCAGCGAAGGAGAACTGGAACGCGGCTGATGCGAGGCACACGGTCCGCAGCGAGGTGTCGCCGGCGACGAAGCGGAGGCCCGCATGGATCTGCCGCCAGACCCGCGGAGGACGTGGCGAGCCTCCCGGGACGGCTTCGCGGCGATCGATCCGCCGTATCGACAGGAAGGACAACGCGAAGAACACCGCGCTGAATACGGTGGCGATCGCCGCCGACAGCACGGACACCAGCGCACCGCCGAGGGCGGGACCGCCGATCTGCGCGGCGGACCGGCTGCCCTCGAGCGCGCTGTTGCCCCGTACCAACTGGTCACGCCTCACCAGCCGCACCAGCGACGCCTGATAGGCCACGTCGAAGAACACGGACAGAGCGCCGACGGTGAAGGCGACCACAAGCAGCCCAGGCAGACCGAGCGCACCGAGGAGGCCGGCCACGGCGGCGGCGCCCAATGCCAGTGCCCGGCCGGCGTCCGCCAGCACCATCATCGTGCGGGTACGCCATCTGTCCACCCACGCGCCGACGAAGAGCGACAGCAGCAGGATCGGCGCCTGCCCCACCGCGCGCAGGGCGCCCAGCCGGCCGGCACCGGCATGAAGCGTCAGTACGGCGAAGAGCGGCAGAGCCACCAGGCTTGTGTGCTCGCCCAGTTGGGAGACCGTCTGGCCCACCCAGAGCCGGCGGAAGTCGCCGTCCCGCCACAGGCCCGACGACAGAGGCAGACCGGAATCCGGCACGGCGGAAGAAGACGAGGAAGACGAGGAAGACGAAGAGGAGGGAGAGGAAGACGAAGAGGACGGCACAGGACCCCTCGGAGGACCGAAGAAAAGACCCGCGGGTCGGCGCACGACAAGTGCACCGGCCTGTTCAGGCAGCGGGAAGGGAAGGCTCGCTGTGCCGCGCTTCAAGGGCAGCACGCGATGACGGGCCGCGCACGGCCTCACACGTCAACGCGTGCTCTGGCGACCGACCATGTCTTCGCTCCTCGTACACCGCTGGAGTCATTGGGGCTGCGCGAACACTAACTCCCGCCCGGTGGGGCACGAAAGGCGATCAGGGCTCAACTGTCGTACGCCTCGGTGACGTAGACCGTCCTCGGCGGCAGGTACTCCACGACCATGACCACCGTGCCCCGCTCCATCCGGGCCGTTCCGGTGGCCGCATAGGCGAGGAAGTGCTCGGCACCTCCCCGCACCCGGACGATCACCTCGCCGACGAGCCCGGGCCCGACCGTTCCGGTGACCCGCCCCATGAGCCCGACCATCGACGCATCGTCCATGGTCACAGGGTACGGGCGGAACGGGCCTGTCCCGCCGGGGATTCGGCCGCGGCCCTGCTCAGCCCGCCGGGGCATCCGTGACGGCCAGCTCCGGCGGCCACGCCTCGTGCCAGCGCAGCTCCGCCTCCAGTTGCGCGGCGAGCGAGATGAGCAGCGGCTCGCTGCCCGCCGGCCCGAGCAGCTGCGCCCCGACGGGCAGCCCGCCGCTCACGAAACCGGCGGGCACATTGACGCCGGGCCAGCCCAGCACGTTCCACGGCCAGGCGTACGGGCAGGCGGCGATCATCGCGCGGTCGGTGGCGAAACCGCTCAGTGCCAGCATCGAGCCGATGCGCGGCGGAGGAGCGGCCGTTGTCGGCGCGAGGACGACGTCGTACGACTCGAAGAAGCCGCCGATACGACGGTGCAGTACCGCCTCCGCGCGCCGTGCCGCCCTGAGCGGCGCCCCGCCGAGCAGCCGGCCGAGGCGGGCGGCGTCGCGGGTGCGCCGGTCGAGCAGTGCGGGGAAGGGCGCCTCGGCCACGCGCTCGGCGATACCGGCGGTGGCGCGGGGGATGAAGGTGAGCCCGATCTGCCCGTAGGGAGGGTCGGCCTCCTCCACGACGTGCCCCAACCGGGCCACCTTGTCGGCGAGTTGGACGACCCGTGCCCGTACCTCCGGCTGGAGGTGCGCAGGCATCGCGGTGAACGGCGGCTTGAGCGCGAGCGCGATACGCAGCCGCCCGGGGTCCCGCCCGACCGCCTCGAACGCGTCGATGCGCGGCGGCCGGTGTGGATCACGCTCGTGGTTGCCGCTCGCCGCGTCGAGCAGCAGGGCCGCGTCCGCGACCGTACGGGCGAGGGTGCCGTTGACCGTGATGCCCTGGAAGGACTCGCCGCGCGGCCAGGTGGAGATGCGGCCGCGCTGCGGCTTGATGCCGATGAGGTGGGTCCAGGAGGCGGGGATGCGGACCGAGCCGGCGCCGTCCGAGCCGAGGGCGGCGGGCACGAGCCCGGCGGCGACGGCGGCCGCCGACCCGCCGGACGAGCCGCCGGGCGTGTGCTCGTGGTTCCAGGGGTTGCGGGTCGCGCCGAACGCGGGCCCCTCGGTGAACGGCCACTGCCCGAACTCGCAGGTGTTGGTCTTGCCGACGATCACGGCCCCGGCCGCCCGCAACCGCCGTACGGCCTCGCCGTCTTCGGCGACCGGCGGGAACTCCCCGTCACAGCCGAACGCGGTCGGCTCACCGGCCACGTCCATGTCGTCCTTGACAGCGACCGGTACCCCGAGCAGCGGTTTCCGCACGCCCGCGGCGAGTTCCTCGTCGGCGGCGTCCGCCTCGGCGAGGGCGGCCTCGGCCCGCACGATCCGGAAGGCGTTGACGCCGGGCCTGCTCGCCTCGATACGCGCCAGCGCCTGCTCGACCAGCGCCCGGGAGCTCACCTCCCCGTCGGCCAGCGCACGGGCGGATTCCACAAGACCTGCGGCACGGTCGGGCGTCATGCGGTCACCTCCGGTAGCGCGGCGTGTTCTCTACCGAACAGTAACCTCCGCGGGGCGGAGGGGGGAACGGGTGTGGCCGAGTGCGTGGTCGGTGTCGTGGGGCAGTCCTGTCTTGGCCGAAGCTGTCGCTCGTCCCGTCCTGCGCGGAAGCACTCGAAATGCCCCTCCGGCGATACCGAACCGGTCATGAAGAGTTCAAACGGACGTACTGCGCATTGCTCCACCGGTTCGAGCAGGCGTTCAATGGCAGTCCAGCCATGTTCGGGGCGGCGATGGGCGCGATGTACGCGCTCAAGGGGCAGGTGCGGCGCCTGCCGCGGACGCCTGACGGAGACGAGACGACCGCCGGTCCGACCTTCGCACACGTGCAGCCCGAGTCCCGCCGGTGAGGGCAACCTCCCGCGCGCCCGCAACCCTCTGTGGAGGTGCACCATGGACGCCGGCAAGGAGGCCGCACGCGGCCTGAACGACATCGAGAACTTCCTCTACCAGAAGGCCCATCTCAACGCGGCACACCGGCGCGTGGACGAGTTCACCGCCCGGACCGAGGGGCTGACCCGCGGGCAGAAGACGGACATCGAGCGGTGGTATCTCGAAGAGCAGGCCTACGTCGCTCGTATGGTGACCGATCACATCGCCGCTCGCATCGACGAGATGGAGGCGCAGCACCGCGTCCGCCTGGGCCGGTGGCTCCGCGGAACCCTGATCGGCATGGTCGTGATCACCGCCGCGCTGATCACGACGTGCGTCACCGTGATGCTCGCGATATCGCGCTGAACCACCTGCTGATCAGCCCTCTCGGCACGCGGTTCTACTCGTCGCCCCCGAGGGGGCGGCCTTGGCCTGACCACCGACTGCGCCGGCGGTCAAGCCATGATCGGGCTCATTTTTGATCATGTTCCGTTCAAGGACGGAACATGATCGTCCCATGAACGGCAAAGGAACGTTCTCGCTTCAACTTCCCATCTTGTTGACGTGACCCCGACATTCGTACGGTCTGCGCGGCCACGGCGCACACCCCGCGCCGAGGTCGTACCGCGCACCCCCCACAGCCCTTCCCGGTTCATCCACCATGCGGAGGACGTACGTTGCGCAGAACCGTTTCCCTCACCGCTGTGGCCACGCTCGCCACAGCCGCCCTCGCTCTGGCCGCCCCCGTCGGTCAGGCGGCCCAGGCCACCGCCTCCCCCTCCCGCGGCGTCACCGTCGCCCACGCGTGCGCCGCCCCGACGAAGAAGGGTGAGATGGCCTGCAACGCCCTGCAGGTCACCGCGGGCACCCCGAAGTCCGCGCACGCCGAGAGCGACCTGACCGCGGCCGCCGCTCCCTCCGGCTACGGTCCCGCCTCGCTCCAGGCGGCGTACAACCTGCCGTCCGCGAGCGGGGGTTCGGGCCAGACGGTGGCGATCGTCGACGCCTACGACGACCCCAACGCGGAGTCCGACCTCGCCGTCTACCGTTCCCAGTACGGCCTGTCCGCCTGCACCACGGCCAACGGCTGCTTCAAGAAGGTGGACCAGAACGGCGGCACCAGCTACCCGCGCGGAGACTCCGGCTGGGCCGAGGAGATCTCCCTCGACCTCGACATGGTCAGCGCGGCCTGCCCGAACTGCAAGATCATGCTCGTGGAGGCCAGTTCGGCCACCATGACCAACCTCGGCACGGCCGTGAACACCGCCGTGCGGCTGGGCGCGAAGTTCGTCTCCAACAGCTACGGCGGCTCCGAGTCCTCCAGCGACGCCACCTACGACTCCAGCTACTTCAACCACCCGGGCGTGGCCATCACCGTCTCCTCCGGCGACAACGGCTACGGCGTGGAGTACCCGGCGGCGTCCAAGTACGTGACGGCGGTGGGCGGCACGTCCCTGAAGACCGCCTCCACCACCCGAGGTTGGGCCGACACGGTCTGGAGCGGAGCGGGCTCCGGCTGCTCCGCGTACGACGCCAAGCCCAGCTGGCAGAAGGACACCGGCTGCGCCAACCGCACGGTGGCGGACGTGTCGGCGGTCGCCGACCCGAACACCGGTGTCGCGGTCTACGACAGCTACCGCTCGGCCACCGGCTGGATGGTCTTCGGCGGCACCAGCGCCTCGTCCCCGCTGATCGCGGCGACCTACGCGCTGGGTGGCGCCCCGTCCGCCGGCTCCTACCCGGCGTCGTTCCCGTACGCGCACACCTCGGCGCTGTACGACGTCACCAGCGGCTCCAACGGCAGCTGCGGCGGTTCCTACCTCTGCACCGGCACCACCGGGTACGACGGCCCGTCCGGGCTCGGCGTCCCGAACGGCACCGCCGCCTTCACCGGATGAACTGCCCTGTGAAATAGGCCGGTTGGTCTTGTGGACCGTGCGGAGGACCGGAGTCTCCTTGCGGCAGCTCTGATCCTTCGGCACCGGGCCGGAGTCGGCGAAGTCGCCGGCTCCGGCCTTGTGCGCGCAGTCCCGTCGGCCGGGGGAGCGGGCGAGATCCCGCTGCGCTCCAGGCCGCCGGGCCGGCATCGTTCCGGCCGGGTGACACTTCGCGCGGGCCGTGCGCTGGGTGAGTGTCGGTGACGGGCCGAACCGTTCATGGCTGTCGGACGGCTCGGCACAGCGCACCTCCCAGACCACTCCCCGTGGTGCTTCTGACGCCCCCCTGGGAGCGGCATGGAGAGGGACCGGGGTGGCCTGCTTCCTCCCACGCAAGAGGGCGGGCCGCCCCACACTCATCCGACCCGCCTGTCCCATTCGGCCGATCTGCTCCGATTCGCCGGGCGAGGTGTAACACTTCCGGCCGAGTGCGCTCTTTCCAGTCGGGACGGCTGTGTCGGCCGGCCGGGACAAGGAGCACAACTCGTGCAGTGGACGGACGAAAGCGGCGTGACGTACGGCGGGGATCCGTACGACGGCGTCGGCCACGCATATCCCTACGCCGACGCGCACAGTGGCGCCGCCACCGCCGACACGGCGACGGTCGCCTGGGACCCGTACCCGATGCAAGCCGCCCCGTGGACGTACCCGATGGGCGACGGTCGTGCGGCGGAGACGGCTCCTTACGTCACCGGCAGCTATCCGTACGCCACCAGCAGCTACCCTTACGGCACCGGCACCCATCTCTACGCCGCCGAGCCGCCCCCCGCGACGACGGCGTGGGGCGCTCCGCACGGCGACGTCCTCACCGTGCCGCCGTCGGAACTCGACCCGTACGGCCCCTCCGCGCCGGACACGGGCACGGACACTCCGCAGAGTGAGCCTGTACGGCCCGTCTTCGTCGACTCCTCGGGACGGCGCCAGCGCCGCGTGCTGCGTGCCGCCCGGCTGCTGGTGATCCCCGCGGGCGGCTACGTCGCCCTGCTGATCAGCACGGTGCTCGGCGGCCCCAGCCTCAACGCGCCGTTCGTCCCGCAACCGGACTCCACGCACCCGCCCACGCCTCACGCGTCCGCACCGGACTCCGCTCCCGGTTCCGGCCGTGTGGCAGCGAAGCCGAGCCCCACCGCGGTGCAGGACAACTCTCGTCCCACGGCGGCGTCGGCGACCTCCGTTTCCACCGCCCGGCCGACGGCCTCCACCACCTCGGCGGCCACCTCCGCTCCCGCGACCGCACCCACCGCCGTCGCGTCCCCGAGCGTCGCCCCCGACCCCAGCTCCAAGGGACGCGCGCTCGGCTCGTCCCACAAGCCCGTGAAGTGATCCAAGGCCCGTACGTGACCAACCGCCACCGCAACGCTCCCCGTAGCCGCAGACGCACCCGCCAGATCACCTCGCGCACCCATTGGCTGCTGCTGAGCGTGCTTGCGGTGACCCTGTCCGCGGTCCTGCTGCTTCAGGGCTACACCCACCACATGTTCGGCATCACCTCGGACGACGTGACCGGCGCCAAGGGCAGGAACGACCTGGTGCCCAGCCAGGTGACCCACGGCGGCCCCGTGATCGCGGGCGCCGCCGGCTCTCCCCACACCGCTCGCGTGAAGGCCCGCACCATCGCGCTGACCTTCGACGACGGCCCGGACCCCACCTGGACGCCACGCATCCTGGACGTGCTGCGCCGCAACCACGTGCACGCGACCTTCTTCGTCGTGGGGAGCCAGGTCGTCGCCCACCCTGAGCTGGTCCACCGCATCGTCGCCGAGGGTCACCAGATCGGCATCCACACCTTCACCCACCCCGACCTGGCCCACCTGGCTCCGTGGCAGCGTTCGCTGGAACTGCGCGAAACGCAGCTGTCGGTGGCCGGCGCCGCGGGCGTCACCACGGCACTGCTCAGACCGCCGTACTCCTCGAAGAACGATGCGCTGGACGACGCCGACTGGTCCGTCCTCGAGCAGGCCGGCGCGGCGGGCTATGTCACGGTGCTCACCACCAGGGACGCCGAGGACTGGCAGCGTCCCGGCGTGGAGCGCATCCTCGCCCGCGCCACACCTCACGGTGCCGGCGGGCAGATCGTGCTGATGCACGACGCCGGCGGCGACCGCTCCCAGACCGTCGCCGCACTGACTTCCCTGGTGCCGCGCCTCAAGGCACGGGGCTACAAGTTCGCGACGGTCTCCGACGCCGTCGGCATGACCGCACCCGTCCGGCCCGCCGGCCTCGGCGATCACCTCCAGGGACTGGCCCTCATCAAGGCTCTGCAGGGCGGCGACCGGATCGTCCGGCTGCTCGGCCTGCTGATGTACGCGGCCGGAGCGATCAGCGTGCTGCGTGCCGTCGTCGTGCTGATCGCCGCCCGGCGGCACCGGCGCCTGCGGACGAGCCGACGCGGCCGGGCCTGGGGAACTCCGGTGACCGAGCCGGTCAGCGTCATCGTCCCCGCGTACAACGAGAGTGCCGGGATCGAGGCGGCCGTGCGCTCCCTGCTCGCCTCGGACCATCCGGTCGAGATCATCGTGGTCGACGACGGTTCGACCGACGGCACCGCCGACCTGGTCGACTCGCTCCGCCTGCCGGTACGGGTGATCCGCCAGGAGAACGCGGGCAAGCCCGCCGCGCTCAACACCGGGCTCGCCGTCGCCACCTACGACCTGGTGGTCATGGTCGACGGTGACACGGTCTTCCAGCCGGACACCGTGCGCACGATCGTGCAGCCCTTCGCCGACCCCCGCGTGGGCGCCGTCTCGGGAAACGCCAAGGTCGTCAACCGCGGTGGCCTGCTGGGGCGTTGGCAGCACATCGAGTACGTGGTCGGGTTCAACCTGGACCGCCGCCTGTTCGACCTCGCCGAATGCATGCCGACCGTACCCGGGGCGGTGGGGGCGTTCCGCCGCCGGGCGCTGCTGGACCTGGGCGGCGTCAGCGACGTCACCCTCGCCGAGGACACCGACCTCACCATGGGGCTGTGCCGCAACGGCTGGCGGGTGGTCTACGAGGAGGGCGCGAAGGCGTGGACGGAGGCACCCGCATCCCTGAACGCCCTGTGGCGGCAGCGGTATCGCTGGTGCTACGGCACCCTGCAGGCGATGTGGAAGCACCGTGGCGCGCTGATGCAGCGCGGTGCCGCGGGGAAACTGGGCCGCAGGGGCCTGATCTATCTGCTGCTGTTCCAGGTGCTGCTGCCCCTGCTCGCACCCGTCGTGGACATCTTCGCCCTGTACGGGCTGTTCTTCCTCGACCCGGTCCGGATCCTCGGGCTGTGGTTCGCCTTCCTGCTGCTGCAGTTCCTGATGGGCCTGTACGCGTTCCGCCTGGACGGAGAACGCCCGGGCCCGCTGTGGAGCCTGCCACTGCAGCAGTTCGTCTACCGGCAGTTGATGTACCTCGTGGTGATCCAGTCCGTGTTCACCGCCGTGTCGGGATCAGGCCTGGGCTGGCAGCGCATGGAGCGCTACGGCACCCTGCGGGCCCCGGCAGGTTCCGGGCCGCAGGTGCCGTCACCCCACGACGCTCCACCACAGTCCGCACGCCATGAGACACCGCAGTGGTACTGAGAGCAGGACGTAGCCGCAGCGCCATGATTGATCCATGGGAACTGTGACAGCGCTGTACCGGTATCCGGTGAAGTCGATGCTGGGGGAGGCCGTGGCGGCCGCGACGGTCACCGAACGCGGACTCGCCGGGGACCGGACGTACGCCGTGCTCGACGGGACGGGCGCGGTGGGCAGTGCCAAACACCCGCGCAAATGGGGGGACTTGCTGCGCTGCCGGGGCCGCCTGGACGATTCCGGCAGCGTCCGGGTCGTGCTGCCGGACGGTGCGGCCCTGGGGGTGGGGGATCCCGACCTGGACGAGCGGTTGTCCAAGCTGCTGGGCCGGCCGGTGTTCGTCTCGGCCGACGTACCGGAGCGCAGCAGGCTGGAGCGCGCGGTGCCGGAGTACGCGGGCGGTGTCCCGGAGGCCGTACGAAAGTCGGCGTCCGTCGACGCCACGGGGGAAAGCATCACGACGGGCGGCGTCGCCCCCGGGACGTTCTTCGACTTCGGCCGGGTCCACCTGGTCACCACGGCGTCCCTGGACCGGATGCGAACGGTGTACCCCGCCGGCGACTTCGACGTGCGTCGCTTCCGGCCGAACCTGGTCGTGGACACGGAGGGGGCACCGGGGTTTCCGGAGGACGCCTGGCCGGGTTCGCGGTTGAGAGTGGGCGAGGCGCTGTTCCGGGTCGTGGTGCCCACGCCGCGCTGCGTGATACCCACCCTCGGCCACGACGAACTCCCGCCGGATCCCGGCATCATGCGCGCGGTCGCCCGCGAACACCGCATCCCGGTCTTCGACCTGGGCCGACTCTCGTGCCTCGGCGTGTACTTGGAGGTGCTGGAGACCGGGACCGTCCGCGTGGGCGATCCGATCACGGTGCGGGAAGCCGCGTGAGCAGGTGGCGGAGCCGGTGGCTTGTCAGGTGGACGATCACTCCTGCGGCTACGGGCGTGCCGTGGCCCGAAGATACGCTCCGGCGCGAGCCGCAGCCGCGGCTGCCTCGGCGGCCTGATCCGCCGCGGCTTCGCTGAGCGGGGCGCCGGTGGTCAGCAGGTGGTAGTAGAGGGGGGCGGAAACGGCGCGGATCACCTGGTGCGTATCGGTTCCCTCGGGCAACTCGCCCCGGTTGACGGCCTGTTGCACGCAGGGCGCCCATTCCTCGACGCGGACTTCGTAGAAGCGGTGCAGAGCCTCCGCGGTCTTGGCGTCACAAGTGGCGGCCGCGATCACCGCTTTGAACAGCGCCCCCTGCCGGGGGTCGGCCAGCGTCCGCTGCACGAGTCCGGCGTTCGCCTTGAGGTCACCGAGCAACTCGCCGGTCTCGGTACGGGGAAGTGACTGCTCGGCCATGTCCGTCAGCAGGTCGGCCACGAGGCCGGTCACCGATCCCCAGCGGCGGTAGACGGTCGTCTTGCCCACCTCGGCGCGGCGGGCGATGTCGGCGAGGTCCAAGTGGGCGAAACCGCGCTCGGCCATGGCATCTCCGGCCGCCCGCAGCACCGCCGCCCGCACCCGCGCCGTACGCCCTCCCGGGCGGAGGGTCCCGGGGTCGGCATCCTCAAACTCCATAACGGGACTCCTGTTCCGTTAGTCGACCACGACTGCTACCTTAGGTCATATCGCTAACGGAACTCTAGACCCATTAACGGGATCGGTGTGTCCGTAGGAGAGAGGATCGGTCATGGAGTACAGGCGACTGGGCACATCCGGACTCGAGGTTCCCGCACTCAGCTTCGGTGCCGGCACCTTCGGTGGCCAGGGACCGCTGTTCGGAGCCTGGGGAAACAGCGATGCGCGAGAAGCGCGGCGCCTCGTGGACATCTGCGTCGATGCCGGGATCACGATGTTCGACACGGCCGACGTCTACTCCGGCGGTGCGTCCGAAGAGGTGCTCGGAGAAGCAGTGAAGGGCCGCAGGGACCGTGTCCTCGTGTCCACCAAGGCCGGCCTGCCGACGGGTGACGGCCCGGGCGACGCGGGCTCCTCCCGCTCGCGCCTGATCACCGCGTGCGACGACGCTCTGAGGCGGCTCGGCACCGACTACATCGACCTGTTCCAACTGCACGCATTCGACGCGGGTACGCCCGTCGAGGAGGTCCTGTCCACGCTCGACGATCTCGTGCGGGCAGGGAAGATCCGCTATGTCGGTGTCTCCAACTTCTCCGGCTGGCAGGTGATGAAGTCCCTGTCGGTCGCGGAGAGGTACGGACGTCCGCGCTACGTCGCGCATCAGGTGTACTACTCCCTCGTCGGCCGCGACTACGAATGGGAGCTCATGCCCCTCGGGCTCGATCAGGGACTCGGCGCACTCGTCTGGAGCCCCCTGGGCTGGGGCCGGCTCACCGGCAAGATCCGCCGCGGCCGGGAGCTGCCCGCCAGGAGCCGACTGCATCAGACAGCCGACTACGGTCCGCCGGTCGAGGACGAACACCTCTACCGGGTCGTCGACGTCCTCGATGAGATCGCGCGGGAAACCGGCAAGGCCGTACCGCAGATCGCCATCAACTGGCTGCTGCAGCGACCGAGCGTGTCCTCCGTCATCATCGGTGCCCGCAACGAGGAACAGCTCCGGCAGAACCTCGGCGCCGTCGGCTGGACACTCACACCCGACCAGATGGCGAGACTGGATGCGGCGAGCGGCAAGACGGCCCCCTACCCCTACTTCCCCTACCAGCGCCAGGAAGGCTTCGCCCGACTCAACCCACCCGCGGGCGACGTCACTTCTCCGCCCGCGGCACAGGGACGCCGCGCGAACGTCGAAGCGTGCGCCCGGGATTCCCGGACGCACGCTTCCCCGCGGCTCAGGTCCGGTAGCGGTAGATGATCCGGCCGCGGGTCAGGTCGTACGGGCTGAGCTCCACGAGCACGCGGTCGAACGGGAGGATCTTGATGTAGTTCTTGCGGATCTTCCCGCTGATGTGCGCGAGCACGTGGTGCCCGTTCTGCAGCTCAACTTTGAAGTTGGCGTTCCGCAGGCATTCGAGGACGGTGCCCTCGACTTCCAGGCCATTGGCTGTCCTTGCCAAAGTGTGTCTCTCTTCTCGAGTCGGTGGGTCGGTGGGTCGGTGGGTCGGTGGGTCGGTGGGTCGGGCGGAGTAGGGCGGGTCGTTTCGGTGCGTTTCGCCGCGTGGGCGGGCGTCAGCGGTACACCAGTTCCAGATAGCCGCTGGATCGCCGGGCGCCCGCGCCCTCGAACAGCGCGATCGCAGCCGTGTTGGACTGGTCCACCTCGGCCCAGGCGGAGTCGATCCCATCCCGGTGCAATGCGCTCAACGCGTGGGTCAGCAGCGCCCGTCCGATGCCGTGGCGGCGCTGATCGGCCCGGATCGCGATCAGCCCGATCCGTGCCCGGCGGCGCACCGGCGCAACCCGGACCAGGCCGACGTACTCACCGCCCCGGAGTGCTACCGCGTACTTCGACGGGTCCACCAGCGTGCAACCGGCCGGGCCCGCGAGCACCTGGGCGGGCATGGTGTGCCAGCCGACGGTGGCTTCGACTTCCTCGCGAATCGTACGCTCCAACGCGCGCAGCAGTTCCTCGTCCCCCTCGCCGGCGGGCAGGACCGTCACACCCGCCGGGAGTTGCTGCGCCTCGAGCCCGCTTCGGCGCGGGTGACTGGGCAGCACGTACTCCCACTCCCGCCGTCCGACGGTGAAGCCGAGCCGCTCCCAGCTCGACCTGAGGTCCTGCTCGGCCTCGCCGACCAGGGTGTGGAGCGGTTCAGGAAGGTCCGCCAGCATCGCGGTGGCGAGCTGGTCGAAGATCGCGTCCTGCCATACGTCGATGCTGATGAAGAGCCGCCCGTCGGGCCGGTGCGAGACATCGCCGTGGCCGACAATCCGTTCCGCGTCCACGGCTTCCCATTGCGTCTCCGCGACGCGCGTGATCGCCACAGTGTTCATAGGTGTTCGCCTTTCAGGAGTGCCTGGTTGGAGAGGCGCTCCCGACGACACCTGGGTCAGTCGCACACCGTGACGGAAGGGGGGAGCACCCACCTCGATACAGCGTTCATGGGTCTCACCTCCTCCAGCACGTCACGGTCGACCGCAAGTTACCAGCAGGGACACCGGCCCGGCCAACCCTTTATCGGCGGGATCTTCCGGAGCCCCCTGGGATGCAGGGCACGCCGCGCACACCCATCAGGTCAAGCGTCCCGGACACTTGACTCTGCGGGCGACCGCCGCGATCCTCTCCATGCATTGTGCGGGTCATGACAACCTGATGCCTGATGGGTCGGTCGAACCCGCCATCCCTCCGACCAAGGGACGTGGGCCGTGACGCTGACTCGACGCTGGTACCGCCGACGCAAGAACGTCACCGTGCTGTCGCTGCTCTTCCTGGTGCTGGCCATGACCCTTGGTCTGGCGCCGAGTTCGGCGGCGGGCGGCAACTGGTGGGACCCGACCGCCCGCCCCAATCCGGACTCCCGGATCGACGTCACCGGCGAGCCGTTCACCGGCACCGACTCGGCGGGCGACGTGCGCGGGTTCGTCGACGCGCACAACCACCTGTTCTCGAACGAGGCCTTCGGCGGGCGGCTCATCTGCGGCAAGGTCTTCTCCGAGCAGGGCGTCGCCGACGCCCTCAAGGACTGCCCCGAGCACTACCCGGACGGCACCCTCGCGATCTTCGACTACATCACCCACGGGGGCGACGGCAGGCACGACCCGGTCGGCTGGCCCACCTTCAAGGACTGGCCGGCGTACGACTCGATGACCCATCAGGCCGACTACTACGCCTGGGTGGAGCGGGCCTGGCGCGGCGGGCAGCGGGTGCTCGTCAACGACCTCGTCACCAACGGCGTGATCTGCTCGGTCTACCCCTTCAAGGACCGCAGCTGCGACGAGATGACGTCGATCCGCCTTCAGGCGAAGATGACGTACGCCCTGCAGGACTACATCGACAAGATGTACGGCGGCGCAGGCAAGGGCTGGTTCCGGATCGTCACCGACAGCACGCAGGCGCGTGAGGTCATCAAGCAGGGCAAGTTGGCGGTCATCCTCGGCGTCGAGACCTCCGAACCGTTCGGCTGCAAGCAGATCCTCGACATCCCGCAGTGCAGCAAGGCCGACATCGACAAGGGACTCGACGAGTTGTACGGGCTCGGCGTGCGCTCGATGTTCCTGTGCCACAAGTTCGACAACGCACTGTGCGGCGTCCGCTTCGACTCCGGCGGCCTCGGAACGGCCATCAACGTCGGGCAGTTCCTGTCGACCGGCACCTTCTGGCAGACCGAGAAGTGCACCGGCCCGCAGCACGACAACCCCATCGGCAACGCGGCCTCCAGTGCGGCAAAGGACCTGCCCGCGGGCGTGAAGGTCCCTTCCTATGACAGTGACGCCCAGTGCAACAAACGCGGGCTCACCGACCTCGGCGAGTACGCCGTGCGCGGCATGATGAAGCGCAAGATGATGCTGGAGATCGACCACATGAGCGTCAAGGCGGTCGGCCGGGTGCTCGACATCTTCGACGCCGCCTCCTACCCCGGCGTGATCTCCTCGCACAGCTGGATGGACCTCAACTGGACCGAACGCGTCTACTCGCTCGGCGGCTTCGTCGCGCAGTACATGCACGGCTCCGACGGGTTCGTCGCGGAGGCGAACCGCACCAAGGCGCTGCGCGACAAGTACCACGTGGGCTACGGCTTCGGCACCGACTTCAACGGCGTGGGCGACCACCCCGCCCCACGCGGCGCGGACGCCCCGAACAAGGTCACGTACCCCTTCAAGAGCGTCGACGGCGGCTCGGTCATCGACAAACTCACCACCGGACAGCGCACCTTCGACTTCAACACCGACGGTGGCGCCCATGTCGGCATGATCCCCGACTGGATCGAGGACATCCGCAAGAACGGCGGCCAGGGCGTGGTCGACGACCTCTTCCGCGGCGCCCAGTCCTACCTCGACACCTGGGGAGCGACCGAGCAGCACCAGGCGTCGGTCAATCTCGCCAACGGCAAACCGGCGACGGCCAGTTCGTCCGAATGGAACCCCTTCACCAGCTACCAGCCGGGACGGGCCGCCGACGGCGACAACGGCACCCGGTGGGCCAGCGACTGGAGCGACGACCAGTGGTGGCAGGTCGACCTCGGCGCCACCAACCGGGTCGGCCGCGTCACGCTGGACTGGGAGCGGGCGTACGGGAAGTCGTACCGCATCGAGGTGTCCACCGACGGCGCGAACTGGCAGACCGTCTGGTCCACCACCGCTGGCGACGGAGGCCTGGACACGGCCACGTTCAGCGCCACACCGGCCCGCTACGTTCGCATCCACGGCCTCGCCCGCGGCACCGGCTGGGGATACTCACTCAAGGAAGTGGGCGTCCACAGCGCCTGATTGAGGCAACGACAGTCGAGGACACACATGGCACGCATGCCGTCGGCGGAGCGGCGCACACAGCTGACGGAAGCGGCGATACGGGCGATGGCCCGGGACGGCGTCGCCAAGACGACGACCCGGTCCATCGCCGCCGAAGCGGGCGTGTCCCTGAGCGTCTTCCACTACTGCTTCGACTCCAAGCAGGCCCTGATCGAGTCGGTCATCACGACCCTGACCGACCACTCGGTGACCGTGGTCAAGCGGGCCCTACGGCCCAGGCACACCCTCGTGGAAACCGTCCGGGCGGGCTTCCAGGCCTACTGGGACCACGTCCGGGCCCACCCCGACGAACACATGCTCACGTACGAGCTCACGCAATACGCCCTGCGCCAGCCGGGCTTCGAGCACCTCGCCCGGCGGCAGTACGAGCTGTACGGCGACGCGTACACCGAGCTGATCGACGGCCTGCGCGGCGCGATGGCCGTCCGACTCCGGGTCCCGGTACCCACCTTGGCCCGCTACCTGGCCGCGATGACCGACGGGCTGACCCTCAACTACCTGGTACTCGGCGACGAGTCCGCCTGGACGGACATCCTCGACACGGTGACTGCGCATATCGCGGGGCTGGTTCAGGATGACGACGCGGCCGGCGCGTCCTGCCGGTGCGGCCGGCCCGCTTGTGTTCCTGGTCGGGGAGGGTGTGAGACCGGGTGACCCGTCCACCTGTAGTTCATCGCGCTGTTTCGCGCTGATGACATGTGGCACGGAGCCGTTGCAGTGAGGCGTGCAACGGGTGGGGTGGCCGGCTGGTCGTACTGGGCATCGGAAGCGGTGTCCGACCGGACGACGACCAAGTCCGCGGACGCTGAACCAACTTGAGCTCTGAAACGGGGAGAAACATGTCACGGACGAAGCGTGTGCTGCAGGGCGTGATGGTTGCCGGTGCGGGCGCCGTCGCCCTCGCGACTCTCGCGCCGACGGCATCGGCTGCGCCCGCCGCCACGAAGATTGCGGCGACTACAACGACTGCGACGGCGTACAACGGTGCCTGCGGCAGCGGCTACAAGGTCGTCAACTCCACGCCGATCGGCGACATCGGCACGGCGTACCTCACCTACAGTTCCGCCACCGGCAAGAACTGTGCGGTGGCCATCCGTAACGTCGCCGGTGACCCGGTGTACATGGACCTGATCATCCGGCGCAGCGGCACCGAGATCTTCGACGACCAGGACGGCGGCAACTTCCGGTCCTACGTGGGCCCGGTCTATGTCAAGGCCGCTGGGTCCTGCGTCGACTGGTGGGGTTCGATGGACGGGGTGTACTACGGCGAGTACGGCACCAACTGCGGCTGATCCTGCCCGGGTACCTCCGTGTGAGGACCCCGGCGAGCAGCACGACCTCGCAGCCGCGCAGCCCGGCCGGGCGGACGCGCTGGTGAAGCTGATGCGGCAGTCCTGGGCGCCGCCACCTTCCACGCCCAGGCTGCCGCCGCGGGCGCGTCCTTCCTCACCGCACCCGTCGACCGCGCGTCCGAGCTGCGCGCCTGCTCAGGGGAGTCCCGGCCGATCCACCCGCGGACGCCTGACTCGGCGGATGTCACACATCGTGGGGCTGTCCTGTCTTACCTGTCGATCGGACAGCATCGCGTACAGCGGAAATGAGCACACCCATGAAACAGGCAGGACAGGTCGGCATCGACGCGGCGCCCGTGACCGCACGCATCGACACGCTCGACAGTCTTCGCGAGCACCTTCAGTGGGCGATCGAACTCGAACACGCCACTCTGCCGCCCTATCTCTGCACCCTGTACTCCCTCGACCCGCAGCGAAATCCAGCCGCCGCCCAGGCGGTGAGCAGTGTCTTCGTCGAGGAGATGATCCATCTCGCCCTGGCGGCCAACCTCCTCAACGCGGTCGGCGGGCAGCCGCGCCTGGACCCGGCGACCATGCTGGCGGGCCACCCCCGGACCCTGCCGCACGGTGACCGCTCCCTGACGCTGTCACTGGTCCCGTTCGGGCAGCAGGCCCTTGAGATGTTCCTCCGCCTCGAGAAGCCGGCTCCGCCCGCCGCACCTGCGGAAGGCGACGGCTACGAGACGATCGGGCAGTTCTACGACGCCATCGAACAGGGCCTGCACCATCTGTGCGCCGAACTCGGCGAGGAGAAGGTCTTCTGCGGCGACCCGGCCCGCCAGGTCACGGCCGGCCCCTTCTCGCACACCGGCGGGCAGTTGAAGCCGGTCACCGATCTCGCCTCGGCCCTCGCGGCGATGGAGGAGATCGTCGAGCAGGGCGAGGGCACGGCACGAGGCGAAGTCTGGGACGGCGACCAGGACATCTTCCACCCCGACCGTGACGAGGTCGCTCACTACTACCGCTTCGAGGAACTCAAACTGGGCCGCCGATACCGGCGCGGCGACACCCCCGCGTCCGGCCCCACCGGTGAGGCGATCGCGGTCGACCCTGACGGCATTCTCCCGATGCGCCCCAACCCGCGTATGACAGACCACCCTTCGGGCGACCCGATCCGGACCGCCCAGGAGAAGTTCAGCCAGACGTACTGCACCCTCCTAGATCAACTGGAGCAGGCGTTCAACGGCAGCCCGCAGATGCTCGGGGCAGGGATGGGCACGATGTACGCGCTCAAGGCACAGGCGCTGAGCCTGCTGCAGATGCCCGACGGAGACGAGACGACGGCCGGACCGACGTTCGAGTACGTGGCACCCGACTCCCGACGATCAACGCCGTAGCCACACCCTTGGCCCGCCGGCCTGACGGCCGATGTCCCACGCGCGCCCGCAACCCTCCGGAGGTGCACCATGGACGCCAACAAGGAGGCCGCACGCGGCCTGAACGACATCGAGAACTTCCTCTACAAGGAGGCTCATCTCAGCGGCGCGCACCAGCGCGTGGAAGAGTTCACCGCCCAGGCGGAGGGGCTCACCCACGGCCAGAAGGCGGCCATCGAGCGGTGGTATCTCGAAGAGCAGGCCTACGTCGCCCGAATGGTGACCGCTCACATCGCCGCCCGCATCGGCGAGGTGGAGCAGCAGCACCGCGCCCACCTCGGCCGCTGGCTCCGCGGAACCCTGATCGGCATGGCCGTGATCACCGCGGCACTGCTCACGACGTGCGTCACGGTGATCCTGGCGATATCGCGCTGAAACCGCGGCGCGTGCGCCTGAGCCTGGGACGAGACCGCCCCCATCCGCCGAGGAGCATCAGAGTGCCGGCCCTGCCAGGTCAGCTCGGCCGGTAAGTTGGGCCGTTCCGTCGCCGGCAAGGTGGCCGGTGTTCGTGGCACCGGCCGGGAAGGCCCGTTCGTGCTCAGCAGTCCACCCGCGCACGGCATGCTGCACCACGTCGAGCTGTGGGTGCCGGACCTCGACCGCGCAGCGGCCTCGCTCGGCCGGCTGCTGGAGCAGCTGGGTTATGCCCTCTTCCAGAGCTGGGACGGCGGGCGCAGCTGGCGGCTCGGCCCCACGTACGTGGTCGTCGAGCAGTCGCCGGCCCTGACCGCCGAGCGATACGACCGCTGCCGTCCAGGGCTGAATCATCTGGCCTTCCACGTCGAAGACGCGGCTGTCGTCGAGGAGTTGGCAGCCGATGCCGTCCGGCATGGTTGGCGGCTGATGTTTCCGGAGCGGCATCCGTATGCCGGCGGTGAACGGCACTACGCCGCCTACCTGGAGAACGACGACGGCTTCGAGGTCGAGCTCGTGGCGATCGAACCGCCCGCCCGCAGCTGACCCGACCCCGCGCCTACAGCGGCGCCGGCGACGAGGCCCCCGAGATCAGCAACCGGGGCGTACCCGTTCCGTCCGCCGGAGTGCTCCACAAGTCGCTGCTGCCCACCTTGCCTTGGGACGGGAGGGCGTAGGCGACGGTTTTGTTGTCGAGCCACGTGGCCTGGTCGTCGACGCTGTGGCGTTCGGCCAGGGGGGTTTCCTTCAGCGTCCTGAGGTCGAGGACGTACTCGTGCCACAGGTCCGTGCGGGACAGGATCCGCTTCTTGAAGGCGACGCGGGTCTCGTCGGGGGACAACGACGGGCATTCCACGTTCTCGATCAGCGTCGTGACCTTGTGCTGCGAGAGTGAACCTCGCACCAGGTACGTCTTGTCGGCCGTGTTGAGCGTGGCGTAGAAGGTGTCGTCGTCGTGGGCGAAGGTGACGCCCCAGAAGTTGATGTCCGAAGCGTGGTAGGGCTTGCCGTCCTTGACGACGGAGAACGTCTCCAGGCTGGGGGTCAGCTTCATGGTGCGGGTGTCCAGGACGGAGGTTCTGGTGGAGAAGAAGGCCGAGGAGTACGACTCACCGGACACGAAGACCGTCCAGGCGACGAAGCGGCCGCTGGGGGAGACCCGGGCCCGGCTGGGCGTGCCCGCGAGGGCGAAGGT
This sequence comes from Streptomyces sp. NPDC050534, assembly GCF_044457745.1. Taxonomy (NCBI): domain Bacteria; kingdom Bacillati; phylum Actinomycetota; class Actinomycetes; order Kitasatosporales; family Streptomycetaceae; genus Streptomyces; species Streptomyces sp. NPDC050534. The sequence continues at coordinate 301,686 of NZ_JBITHF010000005.1, read as the reverse complement.
GTGCCGCGTGCGGAGGCTGGCGTCCAGCAGCAGGGCGCGGTTGCTCTGCTTGAGGACGCCGGTGGTGGACTGCAGGCAGACGCCCGTGCCGGCCGCCGCGTAGAAGCGCGCGCACTTCAGGTCCGTGGCGGTGCGCTTGGCCTCGGGGTCGGTGGACGGGACCGAGGCGACCGCGGTGCGGTGCGGACCGGACGCCTGGTTGACGAAGGTCAGGCGCTGCTTCTGGTCGAGGGTCAGCTTGCCCGAGCCGACCGTCGGGCCACCTGCCTGGGGCTGGTTGGCACGGTCCGCGCGGGCGGCGGCGTGCAGGACGACCCCGGTTCCCACGCCCGCGAGCACCAGGACCGCCGCGACGAATATGAGCAGACGGCGGCGCATCGATGTCATCTGTGGATCCTTGCGGTTCGCGTGGCAGGGGTGGTGGTCATGGTGATCACGGTGGTCATCGGGTTGTTTCGGGGGCCTTGGTCATCGGGTTCCGTCCGCCGGTCGCAGCACCATGCTCGCGACCAGCGCACAGCACAGCAGTCCGATCGCCGAGCCTGCCAGCGCCGGGCCGTCGCCCCACAGCGTCCAGGCGGCGCCGAAGGCCAGCGAGCAGCAGAAGCGGGCCAGTGCCTGGCTGGTGCCGACGATGGCCAGGCCGCTGGCGCGCAGATGGCTCGGGACGATGTCGGCGAGGGCGGCCGGGAGTACGCCGTCGGTGGCCGCGTAGAACGTGCCGTGCAGGGCGAGTACGAGCACCGGGAGGGCCGACGTGGCCGGGGCCCACAGCAGGAGGGCGTAGGCGGCGAGCAGTACCGCGTGCCCGGCGAGGAACACCGTGCGGCGCCCGATCCGGTCGGCCAGGGCGCCGAACGGCACGGCCAGGAGCAGGAAGACCGCGGCGGTGCCCAGCGGCAGCAGCGGGAACCACTCCTCGCCGATGCCCGCCCGCCGTTGCAGGAGCAGGTAGACGAAGGCGTCGCTGACGGTGGTCAGGCCCAGCAGCGCCGCGCACCCCGCGAGCGCCCGCATCCGAGGCACCCGTAGAAGTGCCAGCGCTTCACGGAGGCGAACGGGCTGCTTGCCCTGCGGCAGACCCGCTCCCGCCGGCGTACTCGCATCCTCCGACGTGCCGCCCCGCTTGCGCCCCGGCACGAAGAGCACCAGCACCAGCACCCCGAGCGCGGCGACACACGCACTCACGCCGAACACCGCGTCGTAGCCGTCGACCGCCGCACGCAGGATGAGGAAGGCGGCGAGCGGGCCGAGCATCGCGCCGGTGGTGTCCATCGCGCGGTGCACGCCGAAGGCGCGGCCCTGCTTGGCGGCCGGTGTGGACAGAGAGATCATCGCGTCGCGCGGGGCGGTGCGCAGGCCCTTGCCCGTCCGCTCCAGGGCGAGGACCGCGCCGAGCGTGCCGATGCTGCCGGCGAGCAGGAGCAGCGGCTTGCACAGCGCGGACAGGCCGTAGCCGAGTCCTGCCAGCAGTTTGTGGTTGCGAATGCGGTCGGCGAGGTGGCCACCGGTCAGCTGGACCAGTGCGCTGACGCCGTTGTAGACGCCGTCGAGGGTGCCGAATCCCAGCGGGCTGAAGCCGAGCGTGGTGACGAGGTAGAGCGGCAGGACTGCGGTGACCATCTCCGAGGAGATGTCGGTGATGAGGCTGACCGTGCCCAGGACGAGGACGACCGGGGCGACCTTGCGCCCCGGCCCGCGTCTTGGACCCTGGCCGGCGCCCGCCTTCGGCGGCGCGGAACGGTCGGTGAGATACAAGTCGTGCTCCCCGTACGGTGGTTCAGTGCTGCTGCCGGCTGCTCTCGTCCCGTAGCCAGGTGCCGAAGTCCTGGGCCCGGATGGCCGTTCGGGCTCCGCGCCGGGCGGTGACCGCCGCCGCGAGGAAGACCACGACGTTCGGGAGGAGCTTCGGCTCGCGGCGGAGCATGGCTCTCAGGTCTGCCGTACTCGTGCGTGCCGAGGCCGACGCCTCCCCCGAAACCTGACCCGGTGCGCCCTGATTCTGTTCGACCTGGGCCGTGGACACCGCCGCACGGATACGCCTTCTGATCAGATCCGGCCATGTCCGCGGCGGTTGGATCACGACGGCGGCCGCGTCGACCACGCGGCGCTCCGCCGGCGCGAACGCCAGGGACGCGGCCAGGTCGTCCGCCATGAGGGGTGGCAGCGCGGCGAGGCGGGCGTGCCCGGTCTTGGAGACCGCGATGACGCCCCGGCCGAACAACCCCTCGCGTACGGCGGGCAGTTGCTGCCAGACCTGGTAGTAGGCGCGAACGCGCCACGCACAGGAGGCGAGCGGAATCCGTCGTTCGGGGGCGGCGGCGAGGATGCCCGAGGCCTCGTCCTGAAGTGGTTCGGTCAGCGCCCGTACGTCCGCTCCCGTGATCACGACGTCGGCGTCCACGTAGACGCGGGGGAAGCCCCGTGCCTGGTCGTCGCCCGCCCGCAGCGCGGCGTGCTTCGACGGAACGGGGATCTCGACCACCCGTACGCGTGGGCCGCGCTCGGACGCGACTTTTGCGGTCTCATCCGTGCAGCCGTTGCACACGACCAGGATGTCGGTGTCGTCTGCGGGGTCGGAATCGGCCAACAGTGCATCGAGGAGTCTGCCGATGACAGACGCCTCGTTGTGGGCCGGGATCACAATGCTGGTCACGCGGGCAGTATGCCGCCGGTGTCGTTATTGCGACATGTGTTTCGTCCAACTGTTCCCGAGACTGAGTTACGTGGTCTAGATTGAGCTCCGCCGGACCGGTTTGGGTGGGGAACAGGTTCTTGAGTGTGTGTCACGGTGCGGCATTGTGAATCATTCTGATCAATCTGTAGCCAGCGTGCTGGGTGCATGAGGCGGTTGGGGAACCGCTGACGCGCCCATCGCTTTCCAGTGCCGCTCCGTCCAGGGCACTTCGGTCAGGGGTAGCCGCGCACATGGTGGGGGGGGCATGGCCATTGAGGTCACGCATGAGCGAGCACAGGTGGAACACAGGCGTCCACAAGCTCGCCGAAGACGTTGGGAACACAGGTACCGACTTGCTCTGCTGGTCGCGGACGGCTGCGCCGCAGCTGCCGCGGCCTTCCTGATCCACGCGGTCTACGGCCGCTGGGCGGTGGCCCTGGTGCTGCCCCCGACCTGGATCATCGCCATGTTCGCCCACCGCTCCTACGACCGCAGCGCCCTGGGCCTGGGGTCCGAGGAGTACCGACGGGTGCTGCGCGGTGCTGTCGCACTGCCGGCCCTGGCAGCGGTCGCGTACTGGGTGTTCACCCGTGATTCGGGCCTCCTTCATGACATGATCATGGCTGCGGTGCCCGTTGCCGTGATAGCCGTGGGAGCTCGCTACTCGCTCCGCCGCCGGCTGCACAGACGCTGGGCGCGCGACCGGGACCGCAGCGTGACGCTCCTGGTCGGGCCCTCGCGCGGCATCGTGGAGCTCGCCTCCGTGCTGCGGCGCGGCGGCGCGCAGGAGCTCCAGGTCGCCGGTGTCTGCCTGAGCGACCCGGAAAACGCCGCAGAGATAAGGAAGTTGGGGCTCCCCTTCCTGGGCGGCATCGGCGGCATGAACGACGTCATCCACGCGCTGGGCATCAACACCCTGGTGGCGCTGCCGGTTCCCGGCGCCGACCCCACCGTGCTGCGCCGCATGTCATGGAGCGCGGCCGCACAAGGTGTCGACTTCCTGCTGGCCCCGGTGCTGACCGACGTGTCCGCCCAGCGGCTCGCGGTGCGGCCCACCAACGGGGTGCCGCTGGTGCGGGTCAAGGCACCGGACATGTCCCGGTTCTCGCGGCTGCCCAAGTCACTGCTGGATCGTTCCCTCGCCGCGGGACTCCTGCTGTTGCTCTCGCTGCCCATGCTGCTGATCGCCCTGATCGTGCGGCTGGACAGCTCCGGCCCGGCCCTGTTCCGACAGGAGCGGGTGGGCCGCTTCGGCGACCACTTCACCATGCTGAAGTTCCGCACCATGCGGGTCGATTCGGAGGCCCTGCGGGCGGAGCTGCAGCACCTCAACGAGAACAGCGACGGACTGCTGTTCAAGGTGAAGAAGGACCCGCGGGTCACCCGGTTCGGCTCGTTCCTGCGGCGCAGCTCGCTGGACGAACTGCCGCAGCTGATCAACGTGGTCAAGGGCCACATGTCGCTCGTCGGCCCGCGCCCGTCGCTGCCCGAGGAGGTCGAGGAGTACACGCCGGACATCAAGCGCCGGCTGCTCGTCAAGCCCGGCCTCACCGGACTGTGGCAGGTCAGCGGACGCTCCGACCTGCCCTGGGACGAGGCGGTCCGGCTCGATCTCGGATACGTGGACAACTGGTCGATGGGCCTGGACCTGTCGATCCTGGCGCGCACCGGGTCCGCAGTGGTGCGAGGAACGGGGGCCTACTGATGGACCGAGGAAAGAGGAAGCAAGTGACGCAGACCACGGAGCCGTTGGGGGTCGCGGTCGTCGGGGCCGGCTACTGGGGTCCCAACCTCGTACGCAACTTCCAGGCCAGCGACCGCTTCCGGCTGCGTTGGCTGTGCGACCTCGACGTGGACCGGGCCAAGCGGGTCCTCGGCGCCTACTCGACGGTCGAGGCAACCTCCGACTACGCGGCCGTCCTCGCCGACCCCGACGTGGCCGCCGTCGCCGTGGCCACCCCGGCCGGCACCCACCTCGACATCGCCCTGGCAGCCCTGCGCGCCGGCAAGCACGTCCTGGTGGAGAAGCCGCTCGCGGCCACCTACGCCGACGGACTGCGCCTGGTCGACGAGGCGGAGAAGCGCGGTCTCACCCTGATGTGCGACCACACCTACTGCTACACGCCCGCCGTGGGCCGCATCCGCGAGCTGGTCCGCGACGGCGAACTCGGCGAGATCCACTTCGTCGACTCGGTCCGCATCAACCTCGGGCTGGTGCAGAAGGACATCGACGTGATGTGGGACCTGGCCCCGCACGACCTGTCGATCCTGGACTTCATCCTTCCCGACAACGTCGAGCCGGTCGCCGTCGCCGCCCACGGGGCCGATCCGATCGGCGCCGGCCAGGCCTGCGTGGCCTATCTGACGCTCCAGCTCAACACCGGGGCCATCGCCCACGTGCACGTCAACTGGCTGTCGCCGACCAAGGTGCGCACCACCATGGTGGGCGGCTCCAAGCGCACCCTCGTGTGGGACGACCTCAACCCCGCCCAGCGCGTGGCGATCTTCGACCGGGGTGTGGACCTGGCGTCGCCGCAGGAGATCGGTGCGGACGAGCGCCGCGACATGCTCATCTCCTACCGCTCCGGCGACATGGTCGCGCCCGCGATCGGCGAGAAGGAAGCGCTGCGCAGCATGGTCGACGAGTTCGGCGACGCGATCCGGCAGCGCAGGGCGCCGCTGACCGACGGCCGGGCGGGCCTGAGGGTGCTCGACATCCTCGAAGCGGCCTCCCGGAGCCTCGAGTTCAAGGGCGCGGTCGTCGGCCTGCGCGCCGGGCGTTGAGCAAAACCGAGTCAGCGATGCAATTCCCTGAGAGGGCACAGCAGTTGAGCAGCGTACGTGGCAAGAAGATCCTGGTCACCGGGGGAGCGGGCACCATCGGCTCCAACCTCGTCGACCTGCTGGCCGAGGGCGGCGCCCGCGAGGTCGTCGTCCTGGACAACTTCGTGCGCGGACGGCGCGCCAACCTCGCCCAGGCCCTGCCCAGCGGGGTCGTGGAGGTCGTCGAGGGCGACGTCCGGGACGTGGACACCGTACGGAAGGTCACCGAGGGCGCCGACCTGGTGTTCCACCTGGCCGCGATCCGCATCACCCAGTGCGCGGAGGAGCCCCGGCTCGCCAACGAGGTCCTGGTCGACGGCACCTTCAACGTCCTGGAGGCGGCGGCCGAGGCCGGCGTCGCCAAGGTCATCGCCTCCTCCTCGGCGTCCGTGTACGGCATGGCCGAGGACTTCCCGACGACCGAGCGCCACCACCCGTACAACAACGACACCTTCTACGGCGCGGCGAAGGCATTCAACGAGGGCATGCTGCGCAGCTTCCACACCATGTACGGCCTGGACTACGTGGCGCTGCGCTACTTCAACGTCTACGGCCCCCGCATGGACATCCACGGCCTGTACACCGAGGTGCTCATCCGCTGGATGGAGCGCATCGAGGCGGGCGAGCCGCCGCTGATCCTCGGCGACGGCCTTCAGACCATGGACTTCGTCGACGTCCGCGACATCGCCAGGGCCAATGTGCTCGCCGCCGAATCGGACCTGACCGACGAGGTGTTCAACGTCGCCAGCGGCACGGAGACCTCCCTGAAGGAGCTCGCCGAGGGCCTGCTGGAGGCGATGGGCGCGAGCGGTCTGGAGCCGGTGCACGGGCCCGCCCGCGCGGTGAACGGCGTGACCCGCCGCCTCGCCGACACCTCGCAGGCCGCCGGCCGGCTCGGCTTCACGGCGCAGATCGACCTGCGCACGGGCCTGAAGGACCTGGTCGAGTGGTGGCGCGCGGAGCGGTCCGCCGCCAAGGAGGCGGCCAAGTGAGCACCGACCGCATCCCGGTGATGATCCCCTGGCTCGGTGAGGAGGAGGCCAGGGCCGCCTCCGACGCCGTGCTTTCGGGGTGGGTCGCCCAGGGGCCGAGGGTCGCCGCCTTCGAGCGGGCCTTCGCCGAACGTGTCGGTGCCGAGCACGCCGTCGCCGTCAGCTCCTGCACCACCGCCCTGCACCTCTCCCTCGTCGCCCTCGGCCTCGGGCCCGGCGACGAGGTCGTGGTGCCCTCGCTGTCGTTCATCGCCACCGCCAACGCCGTCCGCTACGTCGGAGCCGAGCCGGTGTTCGCCGACGTCGACCCCGTCACCGGCAACCTCACCCCGGCCACCGTGGACGCGGTGCGCACCGCGCGCACCGAGGCCGTCCTCGCCGTCCACCAGGGCGGCGTCCCGGCCGACGTGCACGCACTGCGCGCCGCCTGCGCCGACTGGGACCTGCCGCTGGTGGAGGACGCGGCCTGCGCCATCGGCTCGACCGTCGGCGGCAAGCCCGTCGGCCACGGCGCGCTGCTCGCCGCCTGGTCCTTCCACCCCCGCAAGCTCGTCACCACGGGCGAGGGCGGCATGGTCACCACCGACGACGCCGAATGGGCGGCCCGCCTGCGCCGGCTGCGCGAGCACGGCATGAACGCCTCCGCGGCCGAGCGCCACGCCAGCGACAAGCCCACGCTGGAGAGTTACCTCGAGGTCGGCTTCAACTACCGTATGACGGACGTCCAGGCCGCCATCGGCCTGGTCCAGCTCGGCAAGCTCGACGCGATGATCGCCCGCCGCCGGGAACTGGCCGCACGCTACGAGGAGTTGCTGGGCGACCTCCCCGGCCTCACCCCTGTACGTGATCCCGCGCACGGGCAGAGCAACTTCCAGTCCTACTGGGTGCTGCTGGCCGAGGACTTCCCCGTCGGCCGGGACGACCTGCTCGCCGCACTCGCCGCGGCCGGTGTCTCCGCCCGGCGCGGGATCATGGCCGCGCACCTGGAACCCGCCTACGCGGAGCACCCGAGCGCGCCGCTGCCCGTTACCGAGCGCCTGACCCGCCACTCCCTGATCCTGCCGCTGTTCCACACCATGACCGAGGCCCAGCAGGACCGCGTCGTGGCCGTACTGCGCGAACAGGCCGGTAGATGAACGAACTTGTGATCGTCGGGGCGGGCGGCTTCGCCCGGGAGACCGCGCAGGCCGTGGCCGCCGCGGGCGAGTTCAAGCTGCTCGGGCACCTCGACGACAACCCCGCCCTGCACGGCACCGAGGTGGACGGCGTACCCGTCCTCGGCGGCTGCGACCTGGTCCACGAGCTGCCCGCCGCCCAGGCGGTGATCTGCGTCGGCAACCCGGGGGACTACGCGGCCCGCGCCCGCCTCGCCGACCGGCTCGACCTGCCCAGGGAGCGCTACGCCACCGTCGTCCATCCGACGGCGGCGGTGTCGGCGACCTCGCGGGTGGGGCCCGGCTCGGTGCTGCTCGCGCACTGCGTGCTGACCGCGGCCGTGCGGGTGGGCGCCCATGTGGCCGTGATGCCGCATGTCGTGCTCACCCACGACGACGTGGTCGAGGACTTCGCCACCCTCACGTCCGGCGTCCGCCTGGGCGGGAGCGCACGGCTGGAGCGCGGGGCCTACGTGGGCTCCGGCGCCCTGATCAGAGAAGGCACGACGATCGGCGCCTGGTCGCTGATCGGGATGGGGAGCGCCGTGCTCGGTGACGTGCCGCCGGGCGAGGTCTGGGTGGGGAGCCCGGCCCGGCGGCTGCGCGCGGCGGATGCGCCCGCGCTCGATCAACTCGCGTCGCACACACACGACTTCGCGACGCATGCACTGGGGGGACCAGTCACATGAACCAGATTCCGCTTGTGGACCTCAAGGCGGCCCACGAGGAGGTCGCCGACGAGGTACGGGCCGGATTCGACCGAGTCCTGGCCAACACCGCGTTCGTAGGCGGCGACGAGGTGCGGCAGTTCGAGCGCGAATACGCCGGCTTCGGCGGCACCACGCACTGCGTGGGCGTCGCCAACGGCACCGACGCCGTCGAACTCGCCCTGCGCGCGAGCGGGGTGGGCCCCGGCGACGACGTCGTACTGCCCGCCAACACCTTCATCGCCACCGCCGGCGCGGTGGCCCGCATCGGCGCCCACCCGGTCCTGGCGGACTGCCTGCCCGACAGCTACCTGCTCGACCCGCAGGCCGCCCTGGACGCGATCACTCCGGCCACCCGCGCGATCGTCCCCGTCCACCTCTACGGGCAGATGGCCGACGTGACGGCCCTGACCGGTCAACTGCCCGACGGTGTACGGATCGTGGAGGACGCCGCCCAGTGCCAGGGCGCGAGCCGTGACGGCCGCACCCCGGGCAGCGGCCACATCGCGGCCACCAGCTTCTACCCGGGCAAGAACCTCGGCGCCTACGGCGACGCGGGCGCGGTCCTCACCGACGACGAGGAACGCGCCGGCCTGGTGCGCGCGATCGCCAACCACGGTGGCGTCGCCAAGTACCGCCACGACGTGGCCGGGTTCAACAGCCGCCTGGACGGACTCCAGGCCGTCGTCCTGCGCGCCAAGCTGGCCCGGCTGGCGGACGGCAACGCGGCCCGCCGGGCGGCCGCGGCCCGCTACGACGCGCTGCTCGCCGGCCTCGCGTCGGCCGGCCGCGTCGTCCTGCCGGTGACCGCACCCGGCAACGTCCACGTCTGGCACCTGTACGTGATCCAGGTCGCCGGAGCCGACCGCGACGACGTCGTCGGCAAGCTCAACGCCGAGGGCATCGGCGCCGGAGTGCACTACCCCGCGCCGGTCCACCTCACCCCGGCGTACCGCCGACTCGGCCACAGCCGAGGCGACTTCCCGAACGCAGAGCACGCGGCGGACCGGATCCTGTCGCTGCCCCTGTATCCGCAGATCACCCCTGACCAGCAGCAGCGCGTCGTCGACACGCTCACCGACGCACTCGCAGGCTGACGGTCCCCAGAGTTCCACGCTCCATCACCGGCCCGCCGGCCGGTCCAGCACAGCACCGCTGAGAGGTACTTATGAAACGTTGGAGCAGACGGATCAGAGGCACACGCCTCGCCGTCGTGGCGGCATTGATCTTGGCGGTGCTCCCGCTGGCCGGGTCCGCACAGGCGGCGTCCGATCCGTGCGGGTCGGGCTCGAACCCCATCGTGTGCGAGAACTCCAAGCCGGGCACCCCGAAGACCGACTGGTTCTCGCCCAACGCCTACGGCGACATCAAGGGCTTCACCACCAAGGAGAGCGTCCAGGCGGGCGACACCGTCCAGTTCAAGATCCAGTCGAAGTCCGCGTACAACGTCCAGATCTACCGGCTGGGCTGGTACGGCGGCGACGGCGCCCGCCAGATGTCGACCGCTGCCCAGGCGGCCGTGACGTACCCGGCCAACTACACGACCAAGCCCGCCGGTTGCACCACCAAGAGCACCGGCCTGGTCGACTGCGGCAACTGGCCCGTGACCGCGAGCTGGACCGTGCCCAGCGACGCCGTGTCCGGACTGTACATCGCGAACCTGACGCAGACCGACGGCGACGGCCTGATGCCGTACCCCTTCGTCGTGCGCAACGACTCCAGCACCTCCGACGTCGTCGTGCAGACCAGCGACCAGACCTGGCAGGCCTACAACGACTACGGCGGCCAGGACCTCTACGGCGGCCTGGGCCCCGCGCCCGACGGCCGCGCCTACGAGGTCAGCTACAACCGGCCGCTGGACATCGGCGGCGACAACGGCATCTACGGCTCCGAGTACATGATGCTGGCCTGGCTGGAGCGCAACGGCTACGACGTCAGCTACACCTCCGGCGTGGACGTGTCGTCGGCGAACGGCGCCACCCTGCTGAAGAAGCACAAGGTGTACCTGTCCTCCGGCCATGACGAGTACTGGACGCAGAGTCAGTACTCCAACGTCCTGGCGGCCCGGAAGGCAGGCGTACGGCAGGGCTTCTTCAGCGGCAACGAGGTCTTCTGGAAGACCCGCCTCGCCCCGAGCATCGACGGCACCAACACGGCCGACCGCACCCTGGTCTGCTACAAGATGACCAAGATGGAGCAGAACAACGGCATCGCCGATCCCAGCGGGATCTGGACCGGCACCTGGATGGACCCGGCCAGCAAGAACTACGGCCAGGACTACCAGCCGCCGAACATCCTCACCGGCTCCATGTTCACCGTGAACGGCTACCGCAGCGACGCCATCACCGTCCCCGGCTCGTACGGCAAGAACCGGATCTGGCGCAACACCTCCATCGCCAATCTGACCTCCGGCCAGACCGCCACGTTCCCGACGGGCACCCTGGGCTACGAGTGGGACAGCGACCTCGACAACAGCACCAGACCCGCCGGGGCGATCGACGTGTCGTCCACGACGGTCGACATCAACGACGCCAAGCTCCGCATGGACTGGGGCAACGTCTACGGCAACGGCACCGCGACGCACAACCTTGTCGAGTTCCGCGACCAGGACTCCGGAGCCCTGGTGTTCGGTTCGGGGACCGTGCAGTGGTCGTGGGGTCTGACCAACGTCCCCACCTACAACCCCAATGACACGGTGGTCACCGAGGACTCCCGGATGCAGCAGGCGACGCTGAACGTCTTCGCCGACATGGGCGTCCAGCCTGCGACCCGGCAGAGCAACCTGGTCGCGGCGACGGCCACCACCGACACCACCGGCCCGACCGTCACCGTGACGAGCCCGGCCTCCGGGGTCACCGTCCCGGCGCTGAAACCGGTCACCGTCAAGGGCACCTCCTCCGACTCCGGCGGCGTGGTGGCCCGCGTGGAGGTCTCCACCGACGGCGGCTCGACCTGGAAGGCCGCCACCGGCCTGTCCTCGTGGACGTACACCTGGACCCCGACCAGCCCGGGCGCGGCCAACATCAAGGTCCGCGCGGTCGACGACAGTGTCAACATCGGCGCCGTCACCACCATCCCGATCACCGTCGGTCCCCAGGCCTGCCCCTGCACCATCTGGCCGGCCTCGGCCGTGCCCGGCACCGTCAACGGCGGCGACGGCAGCTCGCTGGAGCTCGGCGTCAAGTTCCGTACCACGGTGGCCGGTTCGATCACCGGCGTGCGCTTCTACAAGTCGCCGGCCAACACCGGCACGCACACCGGCAGCCTGTGGACCGCCTCCGGCACCCGCCTGGCCACCGGCACCTTCTCCGGCGAGACCGCCTCGGGCTGGCAGCAGCTGAACTTCGCCACCCCGATCAGCGTCAAGGCCAACACCACCTACGTCGCCTCGTACTTCGCCCCCAACGGCGGATACTCCTACGACGGCGGCTACTTCAACGACAGCGACGCGGGGCTGGCCCCGCTGACGGGCCTGAAGTCGGGCACCGACGGCGGCAACGGCGTCTTCCACTACGGCTCGACCAGCGCCTTCCCGAACTCGCAGTCCTCGGGCAGCAACTACTGGGTCGACGTGGTGCTGGACACCTCCACCGCCAGCACGACCCCGCCCACCGTCACCTCCACCTCCCCGACCTCGGGGGCGACCGCCACGTCGATCACGGCGCCGGTGTCGGCCACCTTCAGCGCGGCCGTCGACACCGACAGCGTGACCTTCACGGTCAAGGACCCGGACGGGAACGCGGTGCCGGGATCGGTCACGTTCCCCTCGGCGAACAAGGCGACCTTCACCCCGTCGACGCAGCTGTCGCTGCACACGACCTACACCGCCTCGGTGCAGGCATCCGACGTGTGGGGCAACGCCATGACGGACCCGGTGACGTGGTCCTTCACCACCGACTCCACCCCGCCCGCGGTCACCTGCCCGTGCACCCTGTGGCCCGCTTCCGCGACGCCGGCCACGACCGATGTGACCGGTGACGCCAACTCCGTGGAACTGGGCACCCGGTTCACGTCCTCGGCGGCCGGCTGGATCACCGGTGTCACCTTCTACAAGGGCACCGGCAACACGGGCACCCACACCGGCAGCCTGTGGTCGGACACCGGCACGCTGCTGGCGAGTGGGACCTTCACGAACGAGACGGCCTCCGGCTGGCAGACGCTGACCTTCGCCACCCCGGTGGCGGTCACCGCCGACACCCCGTACGTCGTCTCCTACCATGCGCCGAACGGCAACTACGCGGTGGACGGCGGCTACTTCGCCGGTGCCCACCAGTCGTATCCGCTGACCGGCACGGCCGACACCACCGCGCATCACAACGGGCTCTACCGCTACGGCGCCGACCCGGCCTTCCCCAACGGCTCCTACGGATCCGCGAACTACTGGGTGGGCCCCGTCTTCACCGCCGACAACCCGAGCGCGTCCCTGGCGACGGCCACCTCGGAGGCGACAGCGTCCTCGGTGGCGCACACCGCCGACGCGGCGAGCGCCCTGGTCATGACCGTGGACAAGTCGGCCGCGGTGTCCTCGGTCAAGGCGACCGTGATCATCGTGAAGGGCTCCAAGGCCGCCAGGAAGCTCCACGTGACGGCCGTCGTCTCCTACAACCGGGCGACCCACAAGGCGTCCGTCCATCTCTCCACACCCCTGCCGGACGGCACACGGTTCAAGGTCACGGTCACGGCGAGGGACAAGCACCGCCACACGGTGAAGTCCCACAGCTGGACCCTGACCAGCAAGACCGTCGTCAAGAAAAAGAAGAACTGACCCGTCCGCACGCACCGTCGGGGGGGGGGGGGCCCCGGCCCCCGGCCCCCCCCCCCCCGGGGGGGGGGTGGGGGGGGGGGGCGGGGGGGGGGGTTGGGGGGGGGAACAAAAAGGGCCCCAACAACACGGGACAGGCGGAGGGCG
>NZ_JBITHF010000005.1:0-288414 GCF_044457745.1 Streptomyces sp. NPDC050534 | reverse complement strand
ACCGGGCCCCCCCCCCCCCCCCCCCCCCCAAAAAACACCCCCCCCCCCCCCCCCCCCCCCCGGGGGGGGGCCCCCCCCCGGGCGGGGCCCCCCCCCCCGACGGGGATTGGCTTTGACCGATGAGCAGCGTCAGTGTTGTGATCCCCTGCTACAAGTACGGCCACTTCCTTGCCGACTGCGTGAGCAGCGTCCTGGACGAGCAGGACGGCGTTGACGTCCGCGTACTCATCATCGACGACGCCTCGCCCGACGACTCGGCGGAGGCCGCGCAGAAGCTGGCCGCCTCCGATCCGCGCATCGAGGTCCTCGTCCACGAGACCAACAAGGGCCACATCGCCACCTACAACGAAGGTCTGCTGGACTGGGCCGACGGCGACTACGTGGCCCTGCTGTCCGCCGACGACCGGCTGGTCCCGGGCGCACTGGTCCGGGCCGCCCGGCTGCTGGACGCCCACCCCGAGGCGGGCTTCGCCTACGGCCGCCCCCTGCGCTTCCAGCACGGCGGCCCCCTGCCCAAGGCCCGTACGCAGAGCACCGGTTCGGTGGTCTACCCCGGTCAGTGGTGGCTGGAGCGGCGCTTCCGTGAGGGCACCGGCTGCATCACCTCGCCGGAGGTCGTGGTCCGCACCGGCCTGCAGAAGAAGGTCGGCGGGTACGACCCGGCCCTTCCCCACGCCGGCGACATCGAGATGTGGATGCGGCTCGCCGCACACGCCGACGTCGGCTACGTCCGCGGCGCCGACCAGGCGTTCTACCGCGTCCACGGCAAGAACATGTCCACCGTCGACTTCGGCGGCCAGCTCGACGACCTGCGCCAGCGCCTGGTCGCCTTCGACTCGGTGCTCGCCAAGTGCGCCGACCGGCTGCCGAACGCCGACCACCTGGCCGAGCAGGTCCACACCCGCCTCGCCCGCTTCGCCCTGCGCCGCGCCTACCGCGCCTACGACCGGGGCCGTACCGGCGTCGTACCGGTCGAGGAATGCGTGGCGTTCGCCGAGGAGTGCCTGCCCGGCTACCGGGCGCTGCCCGAATACCGCGCGCTGCGGCTGCGCAGACGGATCGGACCGAACGCGATGCCCTATCTGCAGCCGCTGGTCTGGTCTGCCGTGGCCGAGCGCGGGCGGGAGTGGCTGTGGTGGGAGTCCTGGAAGCGCCGCGGTATCTGATGAGCAATCAGTTCAGCCCGGTGGACGGGTCAGTTGGCCGCCGGAAGGGGACCGGAGCTGCGCCGGCGGCCCTGCGGGGACGTCCGGCGGCTCATCGCGTACCGGTCGAGCCACAGCGCGCCGATCACGCCGGCCGCCAGCCCCAGCAACGCCGTACCCGCAAGCCCGCGGCTCTTGGTGCCCTGCACCTCGGCGGCGCTCGGGGAGGTCAGCACGGAGGGTGTGATCCACGCCTCGGCCGGCACCCGCTGGGCGCTCTGCAGTTGCTTGACGTGCGCCGAGTACACGTCGACGATGCGGCGCACCGACGTCACCGCGGCGTCCGCGCTGGACGCCTGGGACTGCACCTGCAGGGACGGGATCAGATACTGGGGTGTCGCGCTGGTGCCGCTGTTGCGAGGAATGAGGTGGTAGCTCCCCGTGACGCCCGCCGCGCGCAACTCCTTGGTCCCGGCGGGGGATTGGAGCTGCTGGACGACGCCGTAGGAGACCACGGCGAGCGGCGGCTGCAGATTGGTGTACTGGTTGGGCTGGCTGCGCGTCACCGGCGGCTTGAGGACGACCACCGCCGAGCCCAGGTACTGCGGGGTGGGCCGGACCACGAAGTACGCCCCGGCCATCGTCAGCAGCAGCGCGGCCAGTACGACGTACCAGCGGCGAAGCAGTGCGTCGGCGACGTTCCCAGGCGACATACGAGTTCCTTCCGTCACTGCCGATACTGGCAGGGCACGCGGTGGGATGCCACCGAATGGAGGGACGCATCGTGAGTCTTGGTGAGATATGGGCAATTCTGCGCCGACGCTGGTACTTCATGGTGCCCTTCACCGTCCTCAGCCTGATCGGCAGCGGATATCTGTGGGTGACCGTCCCGGTCTCCTACGAGTCCCACAGTTCGGTCGCGCTGCTGGACTCCTCCGCCGTCGCCCGGCTGGCCCCCACCTTCGGCAACCCCATCTCGAACGCGGGCGGTTCGCTCATCGTGACCGCCGACGTGCTGATCAGGACCCTGGAGTCGGCCGACGCCGCCAAGGAGCTGCGCGGCCGCGGCGTCACGGACACGTACACGGCCGGTTTCGCGCCGGCCAGCGACAGCCCGCTGCTCGTGCTCAGTGTCACCGGCACGGACCGGGACAAGGTGCTCAAGGAGACCAACACCCTGACCGCCTTCGCGGGCGAGCAGCTCGACGCCTTGCAGGAAGCCGCCAAGGTCCCGCCCGCGTACGCCGTGCAGACGGCGCCCGTCGTACTGCCGCAGACCCCGGTGGCCAAGTCCAAGAGCCGCTACCAGGGCGTCGCGGCCGTCCTCATCCTGGGCGTGGTCAGCGCGTTCCTGCTGTCCATCCTGATGGAGGGCGTCTCGGTGGTCCGCCGCCGTTACCGGCGGGCGCCGCGACCGAAGAAGGTCCGCACCCCCGTACGGGTCCGCGCTCCGAAGCGGACCCGCGCGGGCATGTTCAGCCGCCGGGTCGACGCCACCGCCATTCTGACGATCTACCTCGTGCTGGCCTTCTTCATCCCCTCGAACCTCGCCCTGCCCGCCCTCGGCGGTGTGGGCACCCCCGCCAACGTCTTCGCCCTGCTCGGCCTGATGTGGTACCTGGCGACCTGGCTCGGCGGCCGCATCCTGCCCGCGCCGGGCACCCGACTCGTACGGGTCTCGCTGTGCGTGCTCGGGCTGGCCGTCCTGGCCGCGTACATCTCCGACTCGATGCGCGAAAGCGCGCACGAGGAGGTCCTCGGAGCGGACCGCGGACTCATCGGCTACCTGGTGTGGGTGTCCCTGGTCGTCCTGGCGTCGGCGGCCATGCAGGAGCGCGGCCGCCTGGACGTGCTGATGCGCCGTGTGGTCATCATGGCGTCCGTCGTCGCCGCCATCGGCTTCTACGACTTCTTCGCGGCCACCAACATCGCCGACTCCATCCACATCCCCGGCCTGCAGACCAGCGTGGCCCAGGTCAGCGTCATGGACCGCGGCGCCTTCACCCGGCCTCGCGCCACCACGGCCCAGCCCCTCGAATTCGCGGGCATGCTGGCGATCCTGCTGCCCTTCGCCGTCCAGCAGGCCTTCGACCCGGTCCGCCGCGACCTGCACGTGCTGCGCCGCTGGGGACCGGTGATCCTCATGGCCGGGGCGCTGCCCCTGTCGGTGTCACGGACCTCGATCATCGGCCTGCTGCTGGTGGCCCTGGTGATGGTGCCGCGCTGGAAGCCGGCCCGGCGCTGGGCCGCGATCGGCGTGCTGACGGCCTCCGTCGCCGTCTTCAAGGTGCTCGTCCCCGGCCTGATCGGCACGATCACGGGCCTGTTCGCGTCGTTCCTGTCCAACTCGGACAGCAGCACCCAGGCCCGTACCGTCAAGTACAGCGCGATCGTGCCCTATCTGAAGGAACACCCGCTGTTCGGCCGGGGCTTCGGCACCTTCACCCCGGACCTGTACTTCTTCACCGACAACCAGTACATGCTGGGCCTGGCCGAGATGGGTCTGCTCGGACTCGTCGCCCTGTTCGTCCTGTTCATCACCGGCATCCACCAGGGCGGCTCGATCCGGCGGCTGGCCCGCACGGACGCCGACCGCGAACTGGGCCAGGCGTTCTTCGCCTCCGCCCTGGTCGCCATGGTCAGCAGCGCCACCTTCGACTCCCTCAGCTTCCCCATGTTCGCCGGCATGTTCTTCCTGATGCTCGGGGCGGGGGCCAGTTACCTGGGCTTCATCCGGCGCGAGGCGGCCGCCGCCGGCGTGCCCGGCCCCCGCACCACCCCGGAAGCCGAGCTTCCCCAACTAGTGGAGTCCCGATGAGCAGTGGAGTTCCCGCGAGCGGTGGAGTTCCGACGAGCGGTGGAGTTCCGACCAGCACGACCGTCGCCGTCATCGTCGTCACCTGGAACAGCGCACCGGTGCTCCCCGGCTTCCTCGCCGCCCTCCCCGACGGCATGACCGGCCTCGACTGGCACCTCGTCGTCGCCGACAACGACTCCGCCGACGACACGGTCGATGTCCTCAAGACCCTGGCCCCCGACGCCACGATCGTCCAGACCGGCCGCAACGCCGGCTACGCGGCCGGGGTCAACGCGGCGCTGGACGCGGCCGGTGACGTGGGGGTCGCCCTGATCTGCAACCCCGACATCCGCATGCGGCAGGGGTGCGCGAAGCGCCTGGTCGACAGCCTCGGTCCGGAGGTCGGGATCGCCGTACCTCTTCTCTACGAGGACGGGAAGGGCACCCCTCACCACTCACTCCGCCGCGAGTCGAGCGTGCTGCGGGCCCTCGGCGAGGCGGTCATCGGCAACCGCCGGGCCGGCCGCTTCCCGGCTTTGAGTGAACTGGTCACCGACCCCGCCGCGTACCGACGGCCCACCCGCGCGGACTGGGCGACCGGCGCACTGATGGCCATCTCGGCCGACTGCCTTGCGGCGTGCGGTCGTTGGGACGAGTCGTTCTTCCTCTACTCGGAGGAGACGGAGTACTGCCTGCGCGCGCGGGACGCGGGCTACGCGACTCAGCTGGTGCCGACCGCGGAGGCCGTGCACCTGGGAGGCGACTCCCAGGTGTCACCGCGCCTCTGGACCCTGCTGACGCTCAACCGGGTCCGGCTGTACGGGCGTCGGCACGGCGCCGTGGCGACTCTCTGTTTCCGTGGCGCGGTGCTGCTGCGCGAGTCGGCGCGAGCGGCGCTGGGCAGGAAGGCGAGCCGGGCGGCGGCGGGGGCTCTGCTGCGGCCGGGGGCGTTGCGGGTCACTCCTGGGCCGTGAGGGTGCCGCTGCTAGACGGTCTTGACGACGGTGCCCGCGCTTTCGAGCGCCGCCACCTCGTCGGCGGGGGCCGTCGCGTCGGTGACCAGGGTGTGCAGGAGTGAGGTCGGGCCGACGTAGGCGTAGGCGGTGTGGCCGAGCTTGCTGCCGTCCGTGGCGAGGATGACGCGGCGCGATGACGTGATGGCGGCCTTCTTCACCGCCGCGTCGTCGAGGTCGTAGGCGGTCAGGCCCTCGGCCGCGCTCAGGCCGCAGCAGCCGACGATCGCGGTGTCGAAGCGGAGTGCCGCCAGGGAGGCGAACGCGAGGGGGCCGGTGAGGGCGCCCTCGGCGGCGCGGGGACGTCCGCCGGGCACCATCAGCGTGGCCGGGCCCGGGGGATCACTCAGGATGTGAATGGCCTGCAGTGACAACGGCATGCGGGTGACCGGCCGTTGGCGCAGCAGGCGGGCGACTTCCAGGCAGGTGGTGCCGCTGTCGAGGACGACGGTCTCGCCGTCGGCGATGAGCGAGTGCCGTGCACGTGGAGAAGGCCTACGACCGGCCCGTCATGTCGGCCTTCCATGCCACGTTCTCCGTCGGCGGCGTCATCGCCGCGCTCGTCGCCGCGGGCGCCGCGAGCGCCGGCCTGAGCCCGGCCGTCACGCTCGGCGTCTCGGGGGCCGTGGGCATCGTGATCGCGCTGGTGTCGGCCCGCAGTCTGCTGCCGTCCGCTCCGGCTCCCGAGCTCGTCGCTGCCGCCGAGGGCGAGGAGACGCCTGCCGGAAAGCGGCGCAGTACCCCTGGGAGCATCTGGGTCCTCGCCGTCCTGGCCGCGATGGTCATGCTGGCCGAGGGGGCGGCCAACGACTGGAGTGCCCTGCACCTGAAGAACAGCCTCGGCGCACCCGCGAGCACCGCGGCCTTCGGGTACGGCGCCTTCGCGGCGGCGATGACCACCGGCCGGCTGCTCGCCGACCGTATCTCCGGCCGTTTCGGGCCCCTGGCGGTTCTCCGCCACGGCGCGATCACGGCCGCCGCCGGGATCACGATCGCGGCGGTCTCGCCGTGGATCTGGGCCGCCTTCGTGGGCTGGGCGCTGTTCGGCCTGGGCCTGTCCGGCTGCGTCCCCCAGCTGTTCAGCGCGGCAGGGCGGGCCGACGCCGCGACGGCCGGCGCCAACGTCTCCCGCGTCGCAGGCATCGGCTACCTCGGCATGCTCTCCGGCCCCGCCGTCATCGGCTGGCTGACCCACTTCGTAGCACTGAACCACGCCTTCCTGCTGCTCACGGCGCTGTGCGTGATCACGGCCGCGGCTGCCGGAGCCCTGCGCGGTGTCGCCGACGGTTCGCGGGAGGTGGCGCGGAGCGATCGCCGATCGGCGGTGCGGGACGGGTCCTGACATCGAGCCGGGGAAGCGGATCTCACGGTCACTGTGGCCACTATGGCGACTACGGCCGTCGCCAGAGCCGGCCCGTGCCTGTCACCTGCTTGTTGTCCCCATGCCACCGGGGGAGGATGTACCTGCGGTCAGGCAGCGGCCGTGCCGGTCCGGTGTGTCCGGAACCGGCGCTCCCGCACGGCGCGTATGCGTGGGACAGGACCGCAGAGCGAGGCATGATGACGACCCGATCTCCGCAGCTGGTGCTACCGGCCATCGACCAGGCGACGGTGGTTTGCCTGGCGGGTGAGCTGGATGCCGACATCTGCATCCAGCTCGGGCAGGAACTGAAGCAACTCCTGGAGCAGGCCGCGCGACGCGGGCAGCGGCTGGTGCTCGACATGGCCGGCGTCACGTCCCTCGGTGCCGCGGCCTGCCGGACCCTTCAGCTGGCCACCGGCCATCTCGCCCACGAGCCGGCACTGGTGGTTGCGGCACCTCCCGCGGTCCGCAGCGTGCTGGAGTCGGCCCACCTCGCCGGTGTCCGCCTGCACGACACGCTCTCCGACGCACTGGCCTCGCTGCCTCGGCCACCTGCCCCGCAGAGCTCTCTGGGGGCATGGCAGCTCGGGGACCCGTCCGCCGAGGGCGAGAGCCTTCGGGAGGAGGTGTTCGGTCTGCGGGCCAAGGCTCGCACCACCGGCTTGATCGGCGTCGCCCAGGGCATCCTCTTGGAACGCTACGACTTGTCCGGACCCACCGCCGCGTTCGCCCTGCTCCGGAGGGCCTCCCAGCAGTTCAACGTGCCGCTGCGCGTGGTCGCCTCCGCCGTCGTCACAGCCCCGTCACCCACGAGCGACAGCCAGTGGTTCCCCGGACGCACCACCCACGCCCCACGGCCCGACATCGCCTTCCTGCACGCATACAGCGGAGATGCAGCCGACCGAGGACATGTCCTGGCCGCCGCCCTGCACGAGGCACTCGCCCTGTCCGGCGCGGACGCAGCCGAAATGCATCTCACCGACCCGGCGCAGGACGGCGCCCTCTTCCTCGAACAGCACCGCGGACTGGGCGGCGCCTACTGGGACCAGGTCGCCCTGGTCACCGATCCGCCCGTCGTGTGCGTCCGGGCACAGCGACAGCGCGAGCCGGTCACCGTGCCCGACGTCGCCGCCGATCCTGACCTGGCGGCCCATCCGACGGGTCGCGCCCTCCTGGCGCTGGGGAGCCACGCCGTCCACAGCATGCCGCTGATCACGACCGACGGACACTGCACCGGCACCGTGACCTTGCACCGGGCCGAGCCCGGATTCTGGCTGACGAGCCGCCAGCAGCAGGGGCTCGAAGCGCTCATGGCCGACATCGCGACCTGGCGCTCCTGGTACCGGCGCACCGTTGTCCTCGACGCGCTCGAATACCTGCACCAGCACCGGCAGCCGGAGCCCCGACGCGACGATCATGCTTGAGGCCCGCAGCGCATCATGACGTCCGCCGCGAGGTCCGCCGCCGCGGACGCCGGTCACCAAGGGCGCGCCCGTACGCATCGACGACCTCCAGGGCGACGGCCTTCCGCTTTCCGACTTCCGCCTCGACCGGGCACGGGTGCCGTCACGGGCTGGAGACGGCCGGCCCGCTCGTGTGCTGGGTCTCCTCCGTGGCGGCCCAGGCGGCAAGCAGCCGCAAGGTGTCGTGGTGGGGGGTGCCGGGTGCGGCGCTGTACGCGACGAGGGTCAGGCCGGGCTGGGCGGGCAGTTCCGTGGCGTCGGGGTCGAGGGTGAGCATGCCCACCGCGGGGTGGCGGAAGGACGTGCGGCCGGTGTGGTGCAGCCGCACGTCGTGCCTGGCCCAGGCGGTGCGGAACTCCTCGCTGCGGGTGATGAGTTCACCGATGAGCCGGGTCAGTTCACCGTCGCGCGGGGCGCGACCGGCCTCGGTGCGCAGGAGGGAGACGGTGGTGTGCACGGACTCCTGCCACGCGGCGAAGAAGTCACGGCCGTTCGGGTCGAGGAACTGGAAGCGGGCGATGTTGACCGTCTCGGTGCTCCGGCCGGGGAAGAGGGGAGCGAAGAGCGCGCGGCCCAGGCGGTTGGTGGCGAGGATGTCCAGACGGCCGTTGCGGATGAAGGCGGGGGAGTCGGACATCGAGGCGAGCACGCGCAGGACGCTGTCCGGCGGGGAGCCGCGGGGCCGCTTGGCACGACGGGCGGGGCGTTCGGCGGCGCGGGCCAGGTCGTGCAGGTGGGCGCGTTCGGCGTCGTCGAGCTGGAGGGCACGGGCCAGGGCGTCCAGGACGTCCTCCGAGGCGCCGGCGAGGTGGCCGCGCTCGAGGCGGACGTAGTAGTCGATGCTGACGCCGGCGAGCAGAGCGACTTCCTCGCGGCGCAGGCCGGGCACGCGCCGATTGCCGCCGTAGGCGGGCAGTCCGGCCTGCTGCGGGGTGATCTTGGCGCGGTGTGAGGCCAGGAACTCGCGAATGTCACTCTCGGTACTCACGCATTCCAGGCTAAACCGGTCGGTGTGCGTACGGAGACTACTGCCAGTGGCCGTGCAGTCACGGAACTGTGCGCCCGTGGAACTGTTGAAGCGGACGCCGACGATGACCCTGCCGCGCCGTCGTCCGCGTCCGCGTGTGGACCGGCGACTCACCCGCCGCGCCCTCCGCGTGGAGCGAGCCCGCGGCCGTGGAGGCCGGACTCCTCCAGCCCTCCGACTGGCAGGCCCGGCCCGTCGGCCCGGCCTGGCCGGAGGATACCGACAGCGACCGCCGACCCGCCCGCAAGGACTTCACCCTTACCCGGCCCGTCACCCGCGCCCGCCTCTACATCACCGCACACGGCCTCTACGAGGCCGAGATCAACGGCCGCCGCATCGGCGACGACGCCCTCTCACCCGGCTGGACGGTCTACGGCGAACGCCTGCGCTACTACACCTACGACGTCACCGACCACCTCACCGAAGGCGCCAACACCCTCGGCGCCTGGCTCGGCGACGGCTGGTACCGCGGCCGCATCGGCTTCGACGGAGGCCACCGCAACCTCTACGGCAGCGATCAATCCCTCATCGCCCAGCTCGAAGTCACCCACGACGACGGCACCACCACCGTGGTGGCCACCGACCCCACCTGGCAGGCCGCCACCGGCCCGATCCTCTTCAGCGGCCTGTACGAGGGGGAGACCTTCGACGCCCGCCTCCACGATCCCGCCTGGTCCACCCCCGGCGGCGGCACCGGCGCCACCTGGACACCGGTCGCGGTCGGCGAGCGCGACCCGCGCACCCTCATCGCGCCCACCGGCGCCGCGGTGCGCTGCACCGAGGAGATACGCCCCGTCACCGTGACGCCCAAGCCGGACGGACGCCTGCTGCTCGACTTCGGGCAGAACCTGGTCGGTCGGCTGCGCATCACCGTCGACGGACCGGCCGGCACCACCGTCACCCTGCGCCACGCCGAAGTCCTCCAGGACGGCGAACTCGCCACCCGGCCGCTGCGCGCCGCCACCGCCACGGACACCCTGATCCTGCCCGGCGGCCCCCTCACCTGGGAGCCGCGCTTCACCGTGCACGGCTTCCGCCACGCCGAGATCACCGGATGGCCCGGCGGGCCCGCCGAGGACGCGGTGGTGGCCCGGGTCCAGCACACCGACATGCGCCGCACGGGCTGGTTCGAATGCAGCGACCCGCTGGTCAACCGCCTGCACGAGAACGTGGTGTGGAGCATGCGGGGCAACTTCGTCGACATCCCCACCGACTGCCCGCAGCGCGACGAACGCCTGGGCTGGACCGGCGACATCCAGGTCTTCGCCCCCACCGCGAGCTTCCTCTACGACTGTGCCGGCATGCTCGACTCCTGGCTGTCCGACGTCGCCGTGGAACAACTGCCCGACGGCACCGTCCCCTGGTACGTGCCGGTCATCCCCGGGGGCCCGCAGTGGACGCCGATCCAGCCGGGCGCCGCCTGGGGCGACGTCGCCACGCTCACCCCCTGGGTGCTCTACCAGCGCTTCGGCGACCCGGAGTTGCTGCGCCGCCACTTTCCGACCGGCCGCGCCTGGGTGGACCTGATGGCCCGCCTGGCCGGACCCGACCGGCTGTGGGACACCGGCTACCAGCTCGGCGACTGGCTCGACCCGATCGCCCCACCGGACGACCCGGCCGCCGCACGCACCGACCGCTACCTCGTCGCGACCGGCTATTTCGCCTGGTCCGCCCGCCATCTCGCCGACTCCGCACAGGAGTTGGGCTACGCCGACCTCGCCGACGACTACGGCAGACTCGCCGAGGAGGTGGCCGACGCCTTCCGCCGCCGCTACGTCCTGCCCGACGGCCGTATGACGAGCGACAGCCCGACCGCCTACTCACTGGCCCTCGTGTTCGGCCTGCTCGACGATCCCCGTCAACGCCGCACCGCCGCCGACCGGTTGGCGCACCTGGTGCTGGACGACGACGCCCGGATCGCCACGGGATTCGTGGGCACCCCGCTCATCTGCGACGCCCTCACCGACGGCGGCCATCTCGACGTCGCCTACCGGCTCCTGACCCAGACCGAATGCCCGTCCTGGCTCTACCCCGTCACCATGGGGGCCACCACGATCTGGGAGCGCTGGGACAGCCTCCGCCCGGACGGCACCCTCAACCCCGGCGGCATGACCTCCTTCAACCACTACGCCCTCGGGGCGGTGGCGGACTGGCTGCACCGCGTCGTCGGCGGCCTCGAGCCCGCCTCGCCGGGGTACCGCACCATCCGCTTTTGCCCCCGCCCCGGCGGCGGCATCACCTGGGCCACGGCACGGCACGAGACCCCCTACGGCACCGCCTCGATCGCCTGGGAGCAGACCCCAACCGGCATGACGGCCAACGTGGTTGTGCCCGAGGGATGCGAAGGCGTCGTGCATCTGCCGGGGTGCTCCCCCGTCACCGTAGGAGCGGGCCGGCACCGGCTGACAGCGGGGAACTCGACCGCGCCGCAGCCTGAGACCGGTCTCGCGTTCCCGAACGGCCGTTCAGGAGGTCAGGGCGACGTCCACGTGGGCGCATCCGTGGCGGGCCGCGAGCGGCCAGGGCTCGAAGGTGTCCGTGGGCAGTTGGACGAACATGCGGTGCTGGTGGGCGATGACGCCGGTGGCCGGTGTGTCGAGGAGGCGGGCCAGGACGTAGGCGGCGGACAGGCTGGTGACGTCGCGGATGGTGCCCAGTGGCAGCAGGGAGCGGGTCTCGGCGATCGCCTCGTGCTCACCTGCCCGCAGGACGACGCGCGTTCCGGGTGCGATGCCGTGCGCGGCGATGGCGACGGCGATGTTGTCGAGGTCGTCGGAGCCGACGGCGGCCAGCGCCCGGGCCCGGTCGAGATGGACCTTCTCCATGACGGCCCGGTCGCCGCCGTGGCCCGTCAGGACGGGAATCCCCAGGGAACGTGCGAGGCGGACGCCCGGGGCGTCGGGATCGCGTTCCACACCGACCACCGGCACGCCCAGGCGCCGCAGTTCACCGCACAGGCGCAGCCCGACCTGGCCGATGCCGACGACGATGACATGGTTCGCGCGGGGAATGGTGCGCGGTCCGATCAGCCCGACCAGTCGCGGCCCGAGCATGCGGTCGATGAGGCCCGCGGTGAACATGGCGCTGAAGACGATGGTGCCGAGCATGAACACGCTGGCCACCACGGGATACACGGTGAAGTGCTCGGGCGCGGCGGCGGGCCCGACGGTGGCGACGACGCGGGCCGCGTCGAACAGCGCCTGCGCGGGGTGATGGCCGAGCGCGATCAGCCAGGTGAAGTCGGCGAGGAGGACGGTGAGCATGCCCAGCAGGCCGACGAGCATCAGCCGCGTCCCGGCGTCATGAGGCCGCAACTGCCCTGCCAGGCGCCCGATCCGGGACCGGCGGCGGTCCCGCTCCGGTCTCCAGGGCCGGGTGGACGGGTGCTGCCCGTCGGCGACCTGCACGGCGTGCGGGCGGCCGTCCTTGTGGGACAGGGCGGCGATCGTGCCGTCCAGACAGGGGCCGGCCAGGGCGGGCGCGGCCAGGTCGGCGGGGGAGGTCACGTGGCACTGCGGCAGCAGGCGGAGCAGTTCACCGGCCATGGTGCGGTCGAAGACGGTGACGGTGATCGGGGTGTCGGCGGACATGTGGGCGACGGCCAGGGCGTAGCGCAGCGCCGCGACGTCGTCGTGCAGGAGCACTGCCACCGCGTCGGGCGCCGGCGTCATGGCCGCCCGCAGTTCCTCGTCTCCGGGCTTGGTCAGATGCCGCACGGTGTGCGCACCGTCGCGCAGGGACGCGCACACCCGGCGCGCCACGTTGGTCTCGCCGATGACGACGAAGGAGCGGCCGCGGGTCGGGCCGGGGGAGTGGGTCATGGCGTCGCCTCATCCTCCGGTCAGCCGCAGTCGTCGGGGCGGTGTGGACGGTGGGGTGGAGCAGGGCTTGGTCATGGGACCAAGCGTCGGCTTTTCGCGGCGACGGTCACGCCGCCGAATTGGATGACGATCACGCGGTGGGTTGTACGGTCGCCTCACTTGACAGGAACGATCCGATTTGCGTGGTGCGGCGGTGAGGCCGGGACCTGCCGTAATTCGCTTGACCTGAGCACGGGGTGGGGCTGCACTGTCGCGGGGCACCACGCGCGGTGGTACCGGTGACGCGGGGAGGCAGCGGCAGCAATGGAGATCCGTTCCACGACAGATCAGGACCTCGACGTCTTCGTCGACACCCTCCATGCCGCGTTCGGACGCTTCCCGGAAACCCCGGCCGAGGACGGCGGCGGGGTGTGGTGGGCGGCGCTCGAGATGGACCGCAATCTGCTCGCCGAGACGGCGGACGGGCGGCCCGTCGGCACGGCAGGTGCGTACTCCTTCGAACTCACCCTGCCCGGTGAGACGCTTCTCCCGGTCAGCGGTGTGACTGCCGTCGGCGTCGTGCCCTCGCACCGCCGCCGGGGCGTGCTCAGCGCGATGATGCGGCATCAGCTGACGCAACTGCGGGCGCGAGGAGAGTGCTTGTCAGTCCTGCTGGCCTCCGAGGCCCTGATCTACCGCAGATTCGGCTACGGCCCGGCGACGTACACGCAGCGGCTGACGGTGCCGCGCGCCCGCGGCACCTTCGCCGCGCCCCGGGCACGAGGGGCGGCCGACGCCCCGGCGACCGGCACCGTCGAGGTGCTGCGACGTGCCGAGTGCGCCGGCATCCTGGAGGAGGTCTACGACCGCTACCGCCGCGCCCAGCCCGGCGCGCTGTCCCGGCCACACCGCTGGTGGGCCTCCGGCGCGGGGCAGCCCCCGATCGCTCCGGCAGCGCGCTACGTCGCGGTCCACCGGGACGAGGACGGCGTCCCCGACGGCTACGCGAGCTACTTGATCGGCGAGGCTCAGACGCTGACGGTCGACGAAGTCATCACGACCGACGACACCGCTTTCACCGCCCTGGCCCGTTTCGCACTCGACCACGACCTGGTCGACAAGGTCGTGTTCAAGCACGTCCCGCCCGGGCACCCCCTTCGCCGGCAGCTGACGGACTTCCGCGCGGGCGAGGTGGCGGGCGACACCGACTGGCTCTGGGTACGGCTGCTGGACATCCCCCGCGCACTGACGGCACGCGGCTGGTTCACGGACGGAGAGCTGGTCCTGGACGTCACCGACCCGTTCCTCGACGAACACGACCGCTACCTCCTCACGGTCCACGACGGCAAGGCGGACTGCATCCCGACGGACCGCGACCCCGACCTGTCCCTGGACGTGAGCGACTTGGGCTCGATCTACCTCGGCGGCACGACCCCTAGCACACTCGTCCGCGCAGGCCACATCCAAGCCCACCATCCGCAAGCGGGCGCGGCTGCCGACGCCCTGTTCCGCGCGGAACGCGCCCCGCACTGCTTGCACTGGTTCTGACCGGGTCATGCTTCCCGATACCTCCACCACCCCGCGTGCCTTGCTGATCACCGGCACGGTCGGCGTCGGCAAGACCTCGGTGGCTGAAACCGTGGGCCGCTTGCTCACGGATGCCGAGACCCCCAACGCGGTGATCGACGTCGACTGGCTGTGCAATTCCTGGCCGCGCCCCGCAGCCGACCCGTTCAACTTCGGCATGCTGTTGCGGAACCTGCGCCTTGTGGCGGGCAGTTACCTCGACGCGGGCGTGGCCCGCCTCGTGCTCGCCGGGGTGGCGGAGAGCCGAGCCGAGCGCAATCAGTACG
The DNA here is from genome assembly GCF_044457745.1 of Streptomyces sp. NPDC050534. Classification (NCBI taxonomy): domain Bacteria; kingdom Bacillati; phylum Actinomycetota; class Actinomycetes; order Kitasatosporales; family Streptomycetaceae; genus Streptomyces; species Streptomyces sp. NPDC050534. The sequence goes on along the minus strand of NZ_JBITHF010000005.1, from coordinate 273,953 downwards.
AGGAGGCACTCGGTATCGGCCTGTCGGTGTGTCGCCTGCGAGTCCAACTCCCCACGGTCCACCAGCGCCTAGCCCACCGCCACGGCGACGACGACACCGGGCTGAGCTGGTACCTGAAGCGTTCGGGCGAACTCGATCGCATCCTCGATCACGCCGGGGTAGAGGACTTCAGTGTCGACGCCACCGAAGCCTCCGTAGGCGCGATCGCCAGGACCGTGCTGCAGCGGGCGGACTGGCCGTGAGACCTGTCGGTCGTCCTCAGCCCGACCAAGTCGTGTAGAAGCTGTCGGGGTTGACCAGGTACCGCACGGTCGCGTGCGGTACGTGGCGCACCTCGTGGCCGCGGCTGTAGCGGTAGATCAGTTCCCAGTCCTCGCGAGGGAGGACCTTCGGTGTGCGGTGCAGACGGCTGAAGTGCAGGGTGCCGTTGCGGCGGGCCACGAAGGCGTTGGTGTCCAGGAAGGACTCGCGGGCGGCGCGGTGGCGGTCGAAGGGGACGGAGAGGATGTCGTGGTCGGTGCCGTCCGGGAGGACTCGGCGCAGCGCGGTGTAGATGCCGTCGGGGGCGCCCGGGGTGTTCAGGACCGCCAGCGCCCGTTCCAGGTGGTCGGGTCCCCAGACGTTGTCGTCGTCCAGGAAGGCCACGTAGCGGGAGCGGGTCAGGCGGATTCCCACGTTGCGGACCACGCCCGCCACTCCGGTGTTGCGGGAGAGCGAGACGGCGAACAGGCGGGGGTCGTCCGGGAGTTCGGGGAGGCCGGCGCCGTCGTCGACGACCATGACGATCTGGTCGCGGACTGTTTGAGACAGGGCCGAACGGACGGCCGTCAGAAGGGCCTCCGGGCGGCGGTGCGTTGCGATGACCGTCGCCACGAGAGCGGTGGGCACTGCGGCGGTCGTGGGCGCGAGACGGTGGACCTCCGCCGATTCGAAACGGCGCAGGCGCAGAGCCGAGGGTGCCAGCAGGACCTTGTTGCGCAGCTCGAACAGGACCAGCCAGCCGAAGGCGTGCTTGAGGATTTCCCAGGGGAGGCGGGCTACGCGTCTCATCACAGTTCTCCTCAGCCGGCCGGCTCGGGCGTGACCGGGGTGCCGTCCGCGTACCGGTTGCCGCTCCAGACGTTGCCGGAACCGGCGTTCCAGGCCGTGACGGAGCCGTAGACGCCGGAGTTGCGGTGGTACCGCGTCGAGAAGACGTTGTTCGTGACCGTGATCCCGGTCGCCCCGTCGCCACCTCCGTAAAGGGCGTAAGCGCCGCCTGCCAGAAGGTTGTTGTCGATGACGGTGTTGGAGACGTGGCCGGTGTCGGCGAACAGGCCGATGCTCGCGGACGCGCCCCGGTTGACGTCGACCGGGTTGAGCAGCGTGTTGTGACGGATGATCAGCTTGCCGGTGCTGCCGCCGCCGCTGATCACCGCGTCCGTGTGCTGCCACTCGCCGCCTGCGTTGCGGAACGGCACGAGGCCGTGGACGTAGTTGTCGTGGATGTTGCCCTGGCCCATGGACAGGGCGTTGCCGAAGACGGAGATGTCGCACCAGCCGACCTCGATGGAGCTGGCGCCCATGTTGGACACGGCGTAGTCCACACCGCCGTTGTCGGGGCCCTTGCCGGGGACGGCGGTGATGGTGGTGTGCAGGACGCGCAGACCGCTGAAACCGGGGCGCAGGTTGACTCCCCACCAGTTGGTGGACGTGATCTTGGAGTCGATGATGGTCACGTTGTTCGCGTAGATGTCGAGCGACCCGGTGATGTTCCAGCCCTTGATGACCGTGCCGTCGGTCCTGACGCTCATGTTGCCCGTGGCGTGCGGCTTGAGGGCGGTACGGGGGCCGGTGGTGCCGGCGTTGGGGAAGCCGGCTTCCAGGGACGTCACGGTGGTGGCACGGGCCGAGGGCTTGGCGCTGGGGCCGGGGGTACCGGTGGCCGGGTCGGAGGGGCTCGCACTGGGCGTGGTCCGAACCGAGGGAGCGGCACTGGACGGGGCGTCGGCGGCGGCCGGTGGCCGGTCATGGGTGCTGGGAGCGTGACTGGCCGAGGAGGAGCCGGCGGACCCGGAGCAGCCCGTGGCCAGCAGGAGGGCCAGACCGGCGAGGCAGGTGCGGAGCCTGGTCACACGGCCTCCGGTGTCCGGGAGGAGCCGCGCAGGAAACGGCGGCTGGGCAGCACGCACACCGCGTAACTGGCCAGTGCGACCGTGCCGATGGCGAGCAGCGCGAGGACACCGTCGCCGAGAAGCCATTTCGCGGCGAGGAGTACCAGGGTCATCACGATTCCCCCGAGGAAGGGCCAGGCACAGGCTCTGGCGATGTGGGCGAGGCCGATCCCGGCCCGGCCGAGGGCGTGCAGGAAGACGGGGACGACCAGCACGGCGCCGACCAGGACATGGCCCTTGGAGACACCGACGATGCCGCCCACCCTGGCCCCGGCGATCAGGACGGGGATCAGGGCGACGACCCACAGTCCCTGGACGAGGATGAGGGAGCGGCGCTGCCCGGTGGCGACCAGGCAGTCGTAGGCGAGTTCGCAGCCGATGCGGATGAGGCCCAGGGCCATCAGCCAGGGCAGGGCGTGGGCGGCAGGCAGCCACTTGTCGCCGTAGATGAGCTGGACGACGGGGCCGGCGAGGCCGCCGAGCAGGACGCACAGCGGCACGGTGCCGGTGACCAGGACCCCGAGGGCGCGGCTGAAGCCCTGGGCGAGGGCCTGCGGGGAGTCGGCGAGACGGGAGAAGCCGGCGAAGGAGACCCGTCTGGCCGCCTCCGAGATGACCCGGACCGGCCAGCCCGACATGTTGAACGCCAGGACGTAGAAGCCGAGGGCGACTCCGCCGAGGGTGGAGCCGACGACCATGGTGTCGACGTTGACGACCGCGAGCGCGAGCAGGCTCGCCCCGGCCAGCGGGAGCCCGAACCGCAGCAGGGCGCGGGCCTGTTCGCGGTCCCAGCCGAAGCGCAGGGTGCCGGGCGCGGCGATCGCGCAGCCGATGAGGGCGGCGACATTGCCCACGACAGCGCCCCAGGCGAAGCTCATCGCGCCCCAGCCGGCGAAGGCCAGCACCAGGGTCACTGCGGTGCTGAGAACGAAGTTGAGCGCGTCGATGACCATTCGCTTGCCCTGCGCGAACTCCCGGGTCAGGAAGCTCGCGGGCACCTGGGCGATCCCGTCGATCACCAGGCACAGGCACATGACCCGCAGGACGCCTGTGGCGTGCGGCGAGTCGAGCAGGCCGGCCACCGTCGGCGCCGAGAGGAACAGGCCGACGTAGAGCAGGCCGCTGGTCGCGGTGGCCAGGGTCAGTACGGTCGGTGCGAAGCGGCGCGGGTCGCCGTCCCAGCGGACGATGGCCAGGCTGACGCCCAGTTCGTTCGCCGAGAGCAGGACCAGGAGCACGGTCTGGGCGATGCCGTAGACGCCCCACTCGGCCGGGCCGAGCGCGAAGCGCGCCAGCAGGATGCCCGTGGCGAAGTTGCCCAGGCGCATGACCACGGTGTTGATCAGGCTCCAGCGGGCCGCCGAACGGACCTTCGTCCCGAAGGAGTCGGGAGCGGCAGCGCCGCCGCCGGACTCAGCGGTGCCGCCGGCCTCGGGGACCTGGCCGGCCGTGGCTGTCTCGTGCGCCGCAGATGTCCCGCTCGCCTCAGATCTCTCGCTGTCGGGTGTGCGAACGCTGTCCATGAGTCGACTCCTCGTCGAGCGGCTCGGCGGGCGCCACGGCCGTGGCGGACCGGCCGGCCCTCGGCTGTGCGGCCCGCCGGTTCTCGGCGGCCCGCGACCAGGCGGGCGGGCGCCGGAGGGCGATCGTCTGTTCCGCGACCGGCTCCCCGGCCGTCGGCTCGGGGACGGTGACCGGTCCCGCGGGTCCTTCGGGCTCTACGGCCTCTTCCGGCTCGGGCGCCGTGCGCGGCCGGCGGCGTGCCTCCACGTAGAAGACGCCGACCAGGCTCAGCACCAGGCCCAGACCTCCGGCCATGACCATGTATTCGAGCCGCGTCTTGGTCTGTGCCACCGGGTTCTGGGGCGGCACGATCGTCGTCATGCGGATCATGGCCTTCGAGTTGACCTTCTGCTGCTTCTGGAACTGATCCAGCCGGTCCTTGGCGTACGACGTCAGGATCCTGTCCGAGGCCAGGACGGAGGCCTTGTCGGTGCCGGTGACCGTGAGCCACATCAGCGGACCCTGTGCGTTGTCGGCGAGCTTGGCCTCGAACGTGCCCTTCGCGCCACGGGACTTGAGGTCACGCAGCGAGTCGTCGGAGTTGAGGTTGCGCGCCAGGCTGTCGGCCATACCGGTCAGCGAGGTCTGGGTACTGAGGAAGGGATTGCCGTCGTAGGCGACGGTGGCCTTCTGGGAGTTGAGGAGGACCACCGTGCTCTGCGACTGGTAGGTGACCGGGACCAGGGTGAGCACGGCGGCGATCAGGCCGGCGGTCAGCAGCAGTCCCGGCAGCAGGACGTACCAGCGCCTGCGCATCACCCGGAAGATCTCAGCGAGATCCATGGTGGTCCCCCCTAGCGACCAGACGTTCGACGAGCATATGTTGCAAGCGGATCATATGGGGAACGTTCGGTCCGTGGGGCTCGTCCGGTCGATGGGTGTCTTCTGGCCGATGAGTCTCGGCCCCTCGGTTGATGTCGATGGTGATGTGGACGGGTCGGCCGCCTGCGGGAGATCGGTCGGGCGTGGGCGGGTGGCCGCGGTGCCGCCTGCCAGCAGTACGTCGGCGATACGGTCGCTCGCGCGGCCGTCCCACAACTCCGGCCGGCGCGGCGCGGGCGGAGTGTCCAGCACCCGGTTCACGGTGGCCACGATGCGCTCGGGGTTCCGGCCGGCCAGCACGTTGGTGCCCTGCTCGACGGTGATGGGGCGCTCGGTGTTGTCGCGAAGGGTCACGCAGGGCACGCCCAGCGCGGTGGTCTCCTCCTGCACGCCGCCGGAGTCGGTGAGCACGACGCGGGCTGCGTCCTGCAGGGCGATGAAGTCCAGGTATCCGGCGGGCGGCACGAGTTGGATGCCTCCGGGGACGCCGATGTCCGCCAGCTTCCCGGCCGCCCGGGGGTGCACGGGCAGCACGAGCGGACAGCTTCCGGCGATCTCACCGAGCGCCTTCAGCAGCCCGGCGAGGACCTCGGGGTCGTCGACGTTGGCGGGACGGTGCAGGGTGACCAGGCCGAAGTCGCCCTTGGACAGGCCGTATCGGCCGAGGACGTCCGAGGTGCGGGCCCGTTCCAGGTTGGCCAGCAGCGTGTCGATCATGACGTTGCCGACGAGGTGGACCTGGTCCTCCCGGTAGCCCTCCGCGCGCAGGTTGTCCACGGCATCGGGGGAGGGGGCCAGCAGATAGTCGGCGACGCGGTCGGTGGCGACCCGGTTGATCTCCTCCGGCATGCTCCAGTCGCGGCTGCGCAGGCCGGCCTCGACATGGGCGAGCAGCGGTCCGGCCTTGGCGGTGACCAGGGCGCAGGCCAGCGTGGAGTTGATGTCGCCCACCACGACGACGATGTCCGGGGCCACCTCGTCCAGGAGCGGCTCGAACGCGGTCATCACGCGTCCGGTCTGCTCGGCGTGGCTGCCGGAGCCGACCCCGAGGTAGCGGTCGGGCGGGCGGATGCCGAGGTCGGCGAAGAACACGTCGTTCATGGCCGGGTCGTAGTGCTGGCCGGTGTGGACGAGGAGGATCTCGGCGCCCCGGGCCTCCAGGGCGTCCATCACCGGTTTGATCTTCATGTAGTTGGGGCGTGCGCCGGCGACGCAGACGATGCGCGGCATGGGTCAGAGCACCTCGATCGTGGGCCCGGCCGGGAGCCGCCGGCGGCAGTCCAGGACGAAGGGCGCGTGTTCGGCGACGAGTTCGTAGTCGAATCCGTCGTGGTCGGTGAGCAGGACCACCACGTCGGCGTCCGCCAGCTCCTGCGGCGTCGGTTCGACCCGCACCAGCCGGGTGTCCATGGGCAGGCTCTCGACCACGTGCGGGTCGGCGGCCCTGACCTGGGCGCCCATGTCGAGCAGCAGTTGGGAGATGCGCAGGGCGGGCGACTCGCGGGCGTCGCCGGTGTTCTTCTTGTACGCCAGGCCGAGCAGCAGGATGCGCGAGCCGTTCACGGAGCGGCGTCTGGCGTTGAACAGGTCCGTGATACGGCGCGTGACGTACTCGGGCATGTGGTTGTTGATGTCGTTGGCCAGCTCCACGAAGCGGAAGCTCTGGCCGAGTTCGCGCTGCACGCGCCAGGACAGGTACGAGGGGTCGATCGGCAGGCAGTGGCCGCCGACGCCCGGTCCGGGCGTGAACTTCATGAACCCGAAGGGCTTGGTGGAGGCCGCGTCGATGGCCTGCCAGATGTCGATGTCCAGGTGGTGGGCGAACATCGCGACCTCGTTGACCAGCGCGATGTTCACGTGCCGGAAGGTGTTCTCCAGCAGCTTGGCCAGCTCGGCCTCCTTGGGCGAGCCCACCGGCACCGTGGTGTCGACGAGTTGGCCGTAGAAGTCCTCAACTGCCTTCAGTGAAGCCTCGCTGACGCCGGAGACGACCTTCGGGGTCTCCTTGAAGCCCCATACGGCGTTGCCGGGGTCGATCCGCTCGGGGCTGTAGCCGAGGTGGAAGTCGGTCCCGGCGGTCAGGCCCGAGCCCTCCTCCAGGATCGGGCCGAACATCTCCTGGGTGGTGCCGGGGTAGGTGGTCGACTCGAGGATGACCGTGGCCCCGGGGCGGAGGTAGCGGCCGAGCGTGACGGCCGATTCCCTGATGTAGCGGAGGTCGGGCGTGCCCTCGTGCAGCGGGGTCGGCACGGTCACCACCGCGACGTCGAAGCCGCCGCAGTCGCGGGCCGCATCGCTCGCCCGGTAGGTGCCGTGGTCCAAGGCCGCCCGGATCCGCTCGGAGGAGACGTCCTCGACGAAGGACTCGCCGGCGGCGAGGCTCTTGATCCTTCGGGTGTCGACGTCGTAGCCGATCACCTCGTGTCCGACCTCGGCGGCTCTGATGGCCAGCGGGAGGCCCACATAACCCTGTCCCACGACGACGACGCGCATCAGTGACTCCTGTTCGCGGGAGCTGCCGACGGGGTGAGCCGGAAGAGCTCGCGCGCCGTCATGAGGAGGAAGGAGGCGTTGGTGGTGAGGTAGCGCCGGCCCAGCCGGCGCGGCTCCTGGACCGCGCGGTAGAGCCACTCCATGCCCCACCGCTGCCAGGAGGCGGGGGCCCGCTTGGTGACCCCGGCCAGGATGTCGAAGGAGCCCCCGACGCCGTGCACCACGCGGGCGCCGGTGCGGGTGCCGTAGGCGGCGGTGAAGATCTCCTTCTTCGGCGAGGTCATGCCAAGGAAGAGCATGTGAGCGCCACTTCGGGCGATGCCGTCGGCGATCTCCTGCTGTTCGGAGTCGTCGAAGTAGCCGTTGCGGCTGCCGGCCACCTTCAGGCCGGGGAAGCGGTCGGCCACCTTCAGCAGCATCTGGTCCAGCACCTCCTGCTTGGCGCCGAGGAAGTACACGGGGATGCCCGTGGTCTCCGCCTCGGCCAGCAGGCGCAGGAACAGGTCGATGCCGGCCACGCGTTCGGGCAGCGGGGCGCGCAGGATCCGGCCGGCCCACACCACGGCCTGTCCGTCGGCGAGCACCAGGTCGCAGCCGGAGACGGCCTTGGCGAGCCGGTCGTCGCGCCGCATGTTCACCAGCTTCGCGGCGTTGACCACGCCGATCTCCAACTGGTGGCCGTCGCGCACCGCTTCGAGGCAGCGCTCGACGGTCTGGTCCATGGTCAGGGGGTCCAGCTCGACCCCGAACAGTTGCTGACGCTGCGTCATATCCGGCCCCCCTGCCAGGCGTGGAGCATCCAGCCGAACTCGTACGGACGGCATTCGCGGTCCACGGACAGGGGGCGGTACATCCGGTCCAGCGACTTCAGCCGCAGGCCGGGCGCGACGCGGGTGGACAGGCCCCGGGCGGCGCGTACGGCCTTCTTCGGGTCGCCCCGGTAGACCTTGCGCCAGGTGGCGCCGAGCTCGTCGAGGATCATCGGCTCCCGGTGCTCCGAGCCCGCCAGTTCGGGTACGTCCGTCATCCAGCGCAGGCCCTTGCGGATCGCCGCACCGAAGTCGGTGCCGCCCGCGTCCGCGAGGTCGAACAGGGCGGTCGGTGCCATCGCGTGCTGGTGGACGCTGTAGACGGGGTAGCCCTCTACCACGCCGCCGGTGCGCGCGTCGTAGTGCCACCACCACTGCCCGCCCTCGCCCTGCAGTTCGCAGATGCGCGCCGCACAGGCATCGGAGGCCGCCAGTGCCTCCGCGTCGCCGGCGCCGGCGCTCGCGTGGGCGCGGGCCAGGGCCTGCAGCGGGTAGGTCTGGTCGGCGAAGCAGCTGATGTGCGCCCGGTACCAGGGCACCAGGCCGGGTCCGGTGGCGTGCGGGAACAGCGGGCTGTCACCGATACGGGCGCGCAGCAGGCGGTCCCGGGCCGCGGTGAAGCGTTCCTCCACGTCGACCGCTTCACGGGCGGCCGCGAGGGCGGACAGCACCCACGCCGCCTCGACGGTGTACTGCGGCCGGCCCTCCTCGTCCAGCGCGTAGACCCGCGCGAGGGCGTCGGAGAGTTTGGGATGGTCGGTCTCGGCGGCGGCCCAGGCGATGAGTGCCGCGTCGCCGAGGTTGGTCACCGCGGGCAGCGACTCGACCAGCAGGCCCGCGAACTCCTGGGCCGTACGCCCGCCGAGCACCGCACGCTGGCGCTCCTCCGGCAGGAAGCGGACCCCGAGCGCGGTGATGGCCCCGTAGCGGGTGCTGGCCCCGCGCCGTTCCAGGGTCCAGGAACCGTCGGGGGCCTGCTGTCCGGCCATGGTGAAGACGAAGGCCTCACTGCCGGGCAGCAGCATCGATGGAAGCCCCGACTCCGCGACCTTGAGGAGTCGTTGGGCGAGCGCGAGCAGCGGCGGTTCCTCATGGCCGAGTGCCGCCAGACGTGTGGTGGTCATCTTTGGGACACACCAACCCCCCTGGGTCCTGTGAACAGACTTGGTGAGCGCCGCAGAGTGGATGGTCACGCGGCGTAAGGCAGACGTCGGACGTCGCAGCCGTCAGGCGTCAGACGTCGGGCATCGGAGCGTGGTCGCTCCCGATTTCAGACACAGGTGTCCCCACCCCTGTAACCCCCCCTGGGCACTTCGGGTTCGTGTGCTCATTGTGCTTGCTCTGCACACTTCACACACATGTTATGCCGGGAGATGTTCGAAGATTTGCGGTTTGGGGGAAACGGGAAGCTACGCGCGTTCGACGAGTTGGGTGTCCTTCTCGTCGTACAGCGCGCCGGTCTCGGGACACTCCCACACCCCCGGCTCGCCCTCGCGCTCGGTCAGTCGTACGCCGGCCCGGCCGACCCAGCCGATGCGGCGCGCCGGAACACCGGCCACCAGGGCGAAGTCGGGCACGTCCCGGGTCACCACGGCGCCCGCGGCGACGAGCGCCCAGCGGCCGATGTGCACCGGCGCCACGCACACCGAACGGGCCCCCACCGAGGCCCCTTCGGCCACGACGACGGCCACGGCCTCCCAGTCGCCCCCGCGCTTCAACTTGCCCCGCGGGTCCACCGAGCGCGGGAAGTAGTCGTTGGTGAAGACCGCCGCGGGGCCGACGAACACGCCGTCCTCCAGGACCGCGGGCTCGTAGACCAGCGCGTAGTTCTGCAGCTTGACGTTGTCGCCGATGCGGACGCCGGGGCCGACATAGGCGCCCCGGCCCACGATGCATCCGCTGCCCAGCTGGGCGTCCTCCCGGACCTGGGCCAGATCCCAGATCGTCGTGCCGTCACCGATCGTGGCCGTCTCGTCGACCTGGGCGGTCGGCTGGATCCTCGAGGTCACCGGGCTGAACCTTTCTTCTCGTCGAGCAGTGCGGGAAACGCCGCCTCGAGCGCCTCGCGCCACGGACGGATGGGGTCGATCCCGGCCCGGCGCCAGCCGTCGTGGCCCAGGACGCTGTACGCGGGGCGGGGTGCGGGCCGTACGAAGGCGGCGCTGGTGGTCGGCCGGACGCGGTCGGGGTCCGCGCCGAGCAGCCGGAAGACCTCGCGCGCCAGGCCGAACCAGGTGGTCTCGCCACCGCTGGTGCCGTGGTAGACGCCGGCGGGCGCGGTCCCGGCGAGGGCGGCCTGTCCGAGCCGCACCAGCCGGTCGGCGAGGTCCACCGTCCAAGTGGGCTGTCCGCGTTGGTCGTCGACCACGTCGAGGGTGTCCTTGACGGACTGGAGCCTGATCATCGTGTCGACGAAGTTCCCGCCGCCCGCCCCGTACAGCCAGGCCGTCCGCACCACATACCCCGCGTCGGGGAGCGCGGCCAACACCGCCTGTTCTCCCGCGAGTTTGGTACGGCCGTACGCGCTGCGCGGCGCGGTCGGGGCGTCCTCGGGGTACGGACCGGTGCCGTCGCCCGCGAAGACGTAGTCCGTCGAGACGTGGACGAGCGCGGCGCCGGCCTTGGCGCACGCCTCGGCCAGGTGCCGTGGCCCGTCGCCGTTGACGCGCAGGGCGTCCGCCTCGCGCGCCTCGGCGTCGTCGACTGCCGTCCAGGCGGCACAGTTGACCACGATCCGGGGCCGGTGCGCCGCGATCACGTCGTGCACCATGTCGGCGTCCGTGATGTCGAGGCCCGCCCGGTCCAGACCGGCGGGCGTCTCGCCGTCCCGGCGCAGCCGCGCCATGACGTCCTGCCCGAGCATGCCGGTGGCGCCGGTGATCAGCCAGGTGGTGGTCGAGGAGGTCATGGTGTCCGCTCGTCGTCGAAAGGGGGCCGGGGTGGCGGCACTTGGGCACTTTGCGGTGCGGTCCTTACAGGGGCGCCGCTCACTGGAGACCGCTCACAGGGCGGCGATCACAGGGCCGCGCGCTTCTTGAGCGGTTCCCACCAGGCTCGGTTCTCGCGGTACCAACTGACCGTCTCCGCCAGGCCGGTGGCGAAGTCCTTGCGCGGCTCGTAGCCCAGCTCATCACGCGCCTTACGGCAGTCCACCGAGTAGCGGCGGTCGTGGCCCTTGCGGTCGGCGACGTACTCGACGCCGGTGTCCCACTCCGCGCCGCAGGCCTCCAGCAGCAGGGCGGTCAGCTCCTTGTTGGTCAACTCCGTTCCGCCGCCGATGTTGTAGACCTCGCCTGCCCGGCCGTTGGTGCGCACCAGCTCGATGCCCTGGACGTGGTCGTCGATGTGCAGCCAGTCGCGGACGTTGCCGCCGTCGCCGTAGAGCGGGACCTTCTTGCAGTCCAGCAGGTTGGTGATGAACAGCGGGATGACCTTCTCGGGGAACTGGTGGTGCCCGTAGTTGTTGGAGCAGCGGGTCACCCGCACGTCGAGGCCGTGGGTGCGGTGCTGGGCGAGGGCGATCAGGTCGCTGGACGCCTTGGAGGCGGCGTACGGGGAGTTGGGGCTCAGCGGGTCGGTCTCCGGCCAGGAGCCGGTGTCGATGGAGCCGTACACCTCGTCGGTGGAGACGTGCACGAAGCGGCCCACCCGGTGGCGCAGGGCCGCGTCCAGCAGGGTCTGGGTGCCCAGGACGTTGGTGCGGATGAAGTCGGTGGCGCCCAAAATGGAGCGGTCCACGTGCGACTCGGCGGCGAAGTGGACGACCTCGTCGTGCTCTGCCAGGAGTTCGTCGACGAGCTCGCCGTCGCAGATGTCACCCTTGACGAAGGTGAGTTGGGGGTGGTCGCGCACCTCGTCGAGATTGGCCGGATTGCCCGCGTAGGTGAGCGCGTCCAGCACCGTGACCGCCACCTCGCCCGGCCCGGCGGGGCCGAGCAGCGTGCGGACGTAGTGCGAGCCGATGAAGCCGGCGCCGCCGGTCACCAGGATTCTGGTCGTCATGATGAGATCTGCACCTTGCTGTGGTCGCCGAGGATGAAACGGTGGGCCGCGGGCCGGCGAGGCGCGGGAGTCACCTCGACGTTGCGGCCGATGAGGGAGGCCTCCACGCGGCGCACGCCGCTGACCGAGGAGTCGCGCAGCACGATCGAGTACTCGATCTCGCTGTCCTCGATCCGGCAGTCGCCGGCGATCGAGGTGTACGGGCCGATGTAGGAGTCGGCGATCACCGTGTTCGCGCCGATCACCGCCGGACCCACGATACGGCTGCCGGTCACCTTCGCCCCGGCCTCGATGCGCACCCGGCCGATGAGCTCGCTGGCGTCGTCGACCGTTCCCTCGACCCTGCCCTCCAGGGTCTCCAGTACCGAGCGGTTGACCTCCAGCATGTCGGTGACGTTGCCGGTGTCCTTCCAGTACCCGGAGATCGTCGTGGACCGCACGTCACGGCCCGCGTCGATCATCCACTGGATGGCGTGGGTGATCTCCAACTCTCCGCGCCAGGACGGCTTGATCGCGCGTACGGCCTCGTGCACGGCCGGGGTGAACAGATACACCCCCACCAGAGCCATGTCGCTCTTGGGATGCTCGGGCTTCTCCTCCAGGCCGACCACGCGTCCGTCCGCGTCGAGTTCGGCCACGCCGAAGGCGGTCGGGTTCGCGACCTGGGTCAACAGGATCTGCGCGTCGGGGCGTTCGGCACGGAAGGCCGCCACCAGGTCCTTGATGCCGCCGACGACGAAGTTGTCGCCGAGGTACATCACGAAGTCGTCCTCGCCCAGGAACTTCCGGGCGATCAGCACCGCGTGGGCCAGTCCCAGCGGCTGGTCCTGCGGGATGTAGGTGACGTCCAGGCCGAACGCGGAGCCGTCGCCGACCGCTTCGCGGATCTCCTCGGCGGTGTCCCCGACGATGATCCCGACCTCGGTGACACCGGCCTCCGCGATCGCCTCCAGACCGTAAAAGAGCACCGGCTTGTTCGCCACCGGTACGAGTTGTTTCGCCGATGTATGCGTTATGGGGCGCAATCGGGTACCTGAGCCACCGGACAACAGAAGTGCCTTCACGAGATCACCATACTTTCGCCCTGCTGGCCGACGAAAGGATTCCGCATATGTGGGGCGGGTCTCCGCCACGTGGGGCAGCTGGGGCCTATCGGGTGTATCGGGAGGAACCGGCGACCGTTCTTGGTCACAACGGGCGCCTGTCATTTCTCGCCCCGACGCTGTGGAAACTGGATCGACGCCTTCGGCGAGCGCTGGCACAGTGGCGCACCATGAGTGACTCCGAGCTCGTGACCGCGGTGGACGTTCAGCTGATGCAGGGCCTGGCGCAGCGGGTCACGGCCGTCCGTCCCGACCTGGTCAACAGTGACGCTTCGGTCGGGGAGCTGGCCTGGATCTGGGGCAAGGGGCAGGTGAGCGACGGCGGCAGTTGGCGGCGTCGACTGTGGTTCGCCGGGGGCGAGTGGGTGGCGTGGGGGTGGGCCACTATGCCGCGGCGGGTGAGGCGGAACGACGGGTCGGTGAAGGACGTCACCGGCGCCTGTCTCGCCTATCAAGTGCATCCCGGCCACGGTGAGCTCGTGGACGAGGTGATCGACTGGTACGACGGCGTGGCGGCCGGTCTCGAGCGCTCGGTGATCGCGCAGGCCGCCGACGAGTTCGCCCTCGAGCGCTGGGCGGCCCACGGCTATGAGACCGACCCGGCATCGCTCGGCGACGCCGGGTCCTGGACACAACTCAACGTACGGGAACTCGACGACGTGGAACGTCCGGTGCTGCCCGACGGCTTCCGCTTCCGCACCGCCGACGAGGCCGGGCCGCGAGCCGCGGTCCAGGCCCATGTGGACGCGTGGGCCCCGTCGCCGTACACGGCCGAGGGCTACGAGGGCGTCCGGCGCACACCGCCGTACCGCGGTGACCTGCACGTCCTGGTGGAGGCGCCGGACGGGACGATGGCCGCGTCGACGATCATGTGGCTCGACGAGGTGAACAGGACCGCCGAGTTCGAGCCGGTCGGAACGCATCCGGACTACCGGCGACGCGGCTTGGGCAGGGCCATGCTGCTGCACGGGATGCACCTGGCACGGGAGGCAGGGGCCCGTCACACGACGGTCGCCTGCCTGGGAGCACCGGGGCATCCGGCGGCGCGCGGGCTGTACTACAGCGTCGGGTTCTGCAGGTTCACGCGAGACGTGCCGCTCGTCAAGAGGGCGGACCGGGGGCGCCAGGGCCCCGCTTGAACTGTCACGGCTCGACATCGAACAGGCGGTGCTGATCCGAGGGGCGGGCCCGGTTCAGGCGGTGGGGTGCTCCTTCGCCGCGCTGACTTCTTCGGTGGCGGCCAGGGAGGCGAGCAGGCGCAGGCCCTCCTCACTGGGCGAGCCGGGTTCGGCGGTGTAGATGGTCATGGTGAGGCCGGGCTCGGCGGCCATGTCCAGCGCCTCGTAGGCAAGCGTGAGGTCGCCGACCGCAGGGTGGCGGAACCGCTTGGTACCGGTCCCGTGCCGGCGGACGTTGTGGGCACCCCAGCGGGCGCGGAAGTCCTTGCTGCGGGTGGACAGTTCGCCGATCAGGTCGTGCAGGTCCTTGTCGTGCGGGTCGCGGCCGGCCTCGCGGCGCAGGATGGCCACAGCCATGTCGCCGAACAGTTCCCAGTCGGGGTAGAACCGGCGTGAGGCCGCGTCGAGGAAGTTGAAGCGGGCCAGGTTCGCCTGGTTGTCGGCGTTGGCGAAGAGGTCGGCGTAGAAGGCGCGGGCGAGCGGGTTGGCGGCGAGGATGTCCATCCGGCCGTTGCACACCACCGCGGGCCCCGCCGTGATCGCGTCCAGGGTCCACTGCAGGCTGCGGTGCGGGGCCCACTGCCGGGTGGCCCGGCGCCGGGGCCGGGTGAGCGCGTCGGAGCCGTCGGCGGCCTGGGCCAGGTGCAGCAGGTGGGCCCGTTCGGCGTCGTCCAGCTGGAGCGCGCGGGCGACGGCTTCGAGGACGGCCGGGGAGACGCCCGCGAGGCTGCCGCGCTCAAGCTTCGCGTAGTACTCCACGCTCATGTCGGCCAGCGCCGCGACCTCGCTCCTGCGCAGCCCCGGCACGCGACGCCGGGATCCGGCGGGCAGCCCGGCCAGCTCCGGGGTGATCTTCGCTCGCCGCGAGGTCAGGAACTCGCGGACCTCCTCGCGGTTGTCCATGTCTTCGACCGTACGGCCTGCACGACGCGAAAGGGATGTACCAGCAGTACACCTCTCACTGGTGACTCGCTGACCGCCGCAACGAGCGGTTACCTGGAGCAGAGGCACTCCCCGGGGCACCGTCCCCGACTCGTTCCTGCCTACGGCTACGGCAGCCGGCGGGCGTTCCCCCGAGCCTCGCCCCTCCAACGAACGTAAGGATTTCCCCGATGCGCGGAGCAGTGATCCACGCCCCCGGCGATGTGCGCTTCGAGACTCTGGACGACCCCAGGATTCTCGAGCCGACGGATGCCATCATCCGCACGGCCGTCACCTGTGTGTGCGGCTCCGACCTGTGGCCGTGGCGCGGCCTGGACTCGACCGAGGCGGCGCACCCGATGGGCCACGAGTACGTCGGCTTCGTGGAGGAGGTCGGCGCCGAGGTCACCGCGGTCAGGCCGGGCCAGTTCGTCGTCGGCTCGTTCGCCACCTCGGACAACACCTGCGCCAACTGCCGCAACGGGTTCCAGTCCAGCTGCCTCAACCGTGAGTTCATGAGCACCTGCCAGGCCGAGTACGTGCGCATCCCCAACGCCCAGGGCACCCTGGTCGCCACCGCCGAGACGCCGGACGAGGAGTTCTGGCCCGGCCTGCTCGCCGTCTCCGACGTGATGGGCACGGGCTGGTGGGCGGCCGACGCCGCCGAGGTGCGACCGGGCTCCACCGCCGTGGTGGTCGGTGACGGAGCGGTCGGGCTGTGCGCGGTGATCGCGGCGAAGGAGATGGGTGCGGAGCGGATCATCGCCATGAGCCGCCACGAGTCCCGGCAGGAGCTGGCCCGGCAGTTCGGCGCCACCGACATCGTCACCGAGCGAGGCGAGGAGGGCGTCGCACGGATCAAGGACCTCACCGGCGGGACCGGAGCCGACTCGGTGCTGGAGTGCGTCGGCACCGCCCAGGCCATGCAGCAGGCCCTGTACTCCGCCCGGCCCGGCGGCAACGTCGGCTTCGTCGGCGTCCCCCACGAGGTCGCGATCGACGGGCAGGAGCTGTTCTTCTCCCACGTCGGCCTGCGCGGTGGCCCGGCTCCGGTGCGCCGCTACCTGCCCGAGCTGATCGACCACGTACTGACCGGGCGGATCGAACCGGGCAAGGTCTTCGATCTCACCCTGCCCCTGGACCAGGTCGCCGAGGGCTACCGGGCCATGGACCAGCGCCGCGCCGTCAAGACGCTCCTCAAACCCTGATACCTCGAGCCGCAGGGCCGGCTCAGCACCGTCCGACGCTCACAGAGAAGGAAAGAAGCACCGTGCAGATCACCCGAAGCTCGATCAACACCGTCAAGGGCCCGGCCGACTGGTTCACCGGCGACGTCTACATCGACGCCGTCGCCGCCGCACCCGAGCCCTCGCGGCTCAGCGCCGCCTTGGTGCACTTCATGCCCGGCGCACGCACCCACTGGCACCGCCACCCGCTGAGCCAGACCGTCTTCGTCACCGAGGGAGTCGGCCTGTGCCGGCGCCGGGGCGGACCGATCGAGGTCATCCGACCCGGTGATCGCGTGCTGTTCGAGGCCGACGAGGAGCACTGGCACGGCGCCGCCCCGAACCGTCTGATGGTGCACCTGGCCATCAACGAGAGCGACGCAGACCACGACGTCGTGCACTGGATGACCCCCGTCACCGACGAGGAGTACGCCGCCGCCCCGGCCACCGGCTGACACCTGACCGAACCCCCACCTGGTGAACGTCGGCGCTGCCCCGGGCCCCTTGCCGTCAACGGGTTCTTCCTCGGCAGCGCCACCATCACCCGACGTGCGGCCGTGTCCGGCGCGAGAGGGCGCACGCCCTCTCGGCCTCGCCACCACCGAGCACGGGCTTCCTGAGCAGGCGGGCCACGCCCAGGTGCGGCCGCCGATGCTGCACCCGTTTCCCTCCCCCTGTCCGATGGGAGCTGTGTGAACACCCCCGTGGTCCCGAGCGTGCCGCGCGAGCGGACGGCCGGCCGTGCCCTGGCCGCCGTTCTCGCGCTGCTGACCGTCTTCGGGCCGATCTCGATGGACCTCTACCTGCCGGCTCTGCCCGCGCTGACCCGCGACCTGCACGCGTCGACGCCGGCCGCGCAGCTCACGGTCACCGCATGTCTGCTCGGCCTGGCGTTCGGCCAGGTGGTCGCCGGGCCGCTGTCGGACCGGTTCGGCCGACGCCGCCCCATGCTGGCCGGTGCCGTCGCCTACATCGCCACCTCGGTGCTGTGCGCCGTCAGCCCGAGTATCGAGTCACTGGTCGCCGCCCGCTTCGGGCAGGGGCTGGCCGGCGCGGTGGGCATCGTGATCGCCCAGGCCGCCGGTCGCGACCTGTACTCCGGCGGCAAGCTGGTGCGGTACTACGGCCGTCTGACCGTGATCGGCGGATTGGCCGCGATCATCGGGCCGGTCGCCGGCGGGCAGCTCGTCGCCTTCACCGACTGGCGTGGCATTTTCGGCTTCCTCGCTCTGCTCGGCGCCGTGATCCTCCTGGCCTGCTGCACCGTCCTGCGCGAGACCCTGCCGCCGCAGGAGCGCACTGGCGGCGGCCTGGTCCAAGGCGGGCGCGACTTCCGTAGGCTGCTGTCCGACCGGCTCTTCCTCGGTGCCGTCCTGATCACCGGTTTCGTCAACGCGGCCCTGTTCGCCTACCTCAGCGGCGCCACCTACGTCCTTCAAGGCATCTACGGGCTCTCCCCGCAGGGTTACTCGTTCGCGTTCGGGCTGAACTCCGCCGGCTTCATGGCGTTCGGCTTCGTCGCAGGACGGCTGTCGGAGCGGTGGTCGGAAAAGGGCACGCTCGTCCTGGGGCTCGCCATGACCCTGCTCGGCGCGGGCGGACTCCTGGTCACCGCGGCACTGCAGCTGCCGCTCGCGGCGATGTTGCTGTCCCTGCTCACCATGGTCAGCGGCGTGGCCACCACCACCCCGCCTTCCACATCGCTCGCCCTCGCCCACTATCCCGACATCGCTGGTACCGCGTCCTCCCTGCTCGGCATGGCGCGCTTCGCGTTCGGCGGACTGGCCGCCCCGCTCGTCGGACTCGGTGGCGCGAGTACGGCCGTTCCGTTCGGGCTGGTCACCCTCACCTGCGCCGCGCTCGCGGTGGTCGTCCACGCCCTCACCGTTCACCCCCACAACCGGGCGTCGCAGCACACCGTCGCCGACGGGCGGCCCGCCGATCAGATGACGGCCGCCTCCTGAACCGCACTTCGGGCGCCGTCCGGACACCCGTCCCTGCCGCGCGTGCGTTCCTGGCGAGGCGGCGCGGGCGGCATGTGCTGGAACACCGCCCGCACCAGCCGGAGAGGACACATCAGTGCCGGCGGTGTCGACGCAGACGTCGTATCACCCCGGTCGGAGACCCTGCGGTCAACGAACGCGTGGACGGTGCCTGCCGGGCCGAGTACGGGCGTTACTGCGGCCAGGCCGAGCCGATGGCCGCCGAGCGGGCCCGTGCCACCACGCTCCGTCTGACCCCCCGGCCCTGAACACACCCGCTACGGCCGCCCGCCAGGCATCTGCCCGACGGACACCCCGGCCCGAGACACCGCTGCCGCCAACTCGGCCAGATGACGCAGCGAGTTGATCAGATGCTCCGGACCGAACGGCGGGAACTGGATGTACTCCCGCCTGAACCCCGGCACCGCCGACCAGTCGTACGTCAGCGTCACCCCGGTCTGGGTCGGGCCGAGGGGAGTGAGGTCGTAGCGCCAGAGCCAGCCGCCGAGCTCCAGGCCGCCGTCCTGCTTCTCCGTTCCCGTGAGCCAGCCGATGGCGTGCGGTGGGTCGAGGAGCTGGACCTGGTTGGCGGTCCGGTAATGACCGTCCGGATGGTCGGGGTGGTACATGTCCATCCGGAAGACCTGACCCACCTGGGTCAGCGGCGCGCGGTCGGCGGCCTCCGAGACCCAGCCGGTGCCGTCGATCGCGGCATGGGTCGTCGGGTCCGCCAGGACCGCGAAGACCCGGGCGGCGGGCACGGCGACGGTCAGGGTGGCGCTCACGCTCTCCTGGTCCACGGGGTTCACGCTCCTCTTCCTCCAAAGGTTCCCACCATGCAGACGGCCCGGGGACGCGGAACTCATCGGACGCAAGGCGATCGGCGGACTACTCCTTGACCGCCCCCGCGTTCGCGCCCTGGACGAAGTAGCGCTGGAAGCAGAAGAACAGGGCGGCGACGGGCAGGGTGGCCAGGAGGGCCGCGGCCAGTTTCAGGGGGTACTGGGTGCCGCCGCCCAGGCCGCCGGAGACGAGGCGGGCGAGGCCGGTGGTGAGGGTCTCGTACTGGCTGGACTGGGTGGCCACGAGGAAGTGGGTGAACTCGTTCCAGGAGCCCTGGAAGGAAAGCACGGTGAGGGTGAGCAGGGCGGGGCGGGCCATGGGCAGGACCACCGACCAGAAGATGCGGAAGACGCCGGCGCCGTCGACGCGGGCGGCCTCCTCCACCTCGCGCGGGATGGACTCGAAGAACTGCTTCATGATGAAGATGCCCGCGGCGTCGACCATCAGCGGAAGGATCATGCCGGTGTAGGTGTCGAAGAGGCCGAAGGTGTTCAGGACCAGGAACTTGGGGATCAGCAGGGCCACGCCGGGCACCGCCATCACCGCGAGGACGAAGCCGAACAGCAGGCCGCGGCCGCGGAAGCGGAGGCGGGCCAGGGCGTACCCGGCCATCGAGTCGAACAGCACACGTCCCGCGGTCACGACGAAGGCGACGAAGGCGGAGTTGCCCAGCCAGCGCAGGAACGGCACTCCGTCGCCGGCCCGGCTGAGCCCGAACAGGCGCTGATAGGCGGCGGTCGTGGGCGTCGTGGGGAGCAGGCCGAGGGGGTGGGCGGCCGCGTCGGGGTCCGTCTTGAAGCCGGTGACCAGCTGGAGCACGAACGGCAGGACGTAGAGCAGACCGAGTGCGACCACGGCCGTGTAGCCGAGGACGCGCAGCGGCGGGGGGAAGCGGCCGAGCACGGGGCGGCCCGGCGTCCGGGCGGCCGAGGACTGGGTGCTCATCGGTTCCTCCGGAGGCGGGGCGTGCGTTCGCGCAGCGCGAGGCGCTGCAGGGCGGTCATGGTGAGGATCAGGGCGAGCAGGATGAAGGCGATGGCCGCGCCCTGGCCGTAGTCGGCGTCGCCGAAGGCGCTGCTGTACGACAGGAACGCCGGGGTGAGGGTCGTGTTGCCCGGGGCGCCCTGGCTCATGACGTACACCTGGTCGAAGACCTGCCAGGTGGAGATCAGGCCGAGGGTGAGGACCAGGAAGAGGACGGGCCGCAGGGCCGGCAGGGTCACGTGGCGCAGCAGCTGGCGGCGGTTGACGCCCTCGATGGCGGCCGCTTCCTCCAGTTCGCGGGGGATGTCCTGGAGCGCCGCGAGGAAGATCAGCATGAAGGTGCCGGAGGTCGTCCAGACGGCCAGCAGGATGATCGTGCACATCGCGACGGACGGCCCGGACAGCCACTCGAACCAGGACAGTCCCATGAAGGAGTGGTCGGCGAGCGCACCGGTGGGGTGGCCGGTGTCGACCAGGCCCAGGCCGCCGAGGAGGAGGGACAGCACACCGCGGGGGTCGTTGAACCAGTTCGGGCCCTTCACCCCGATCCACGACAGCATGGTGTTGACGGCGCCGCTGCCCTGGAACAGGAAGAGGAAGATCGTGGAGACGGCGATGGAGCTGGTGACGGACGGGAAGAAGAACGCGGTGCGCAGGGCGCCCCGGCCGCGCAGCATCCGCTGGTTGACGACGATGGCCAGGGTCAGGGCCAGGACCGTCTGCAGGGGCACGGTCAGCAGCACGTAGTAGAGGTTGTTGCGCAGGGCGGTCGCGAAGAGGGTCCGGTCGAGGCCGTCCTGGGTGAGCAGGGCCCGGTAGTTGTCGAGCCCGACGAACTTCGCCTGCCCGGTGAACGGGTTGGACTGCCCGTCCCAGTGCAGCAGGCTCACCCACAGGGCCATCAGGATCGGCAGGACCAGGAACAGGCCGAGCACGATCACCATCGGGCTGACGAAGAGCCAGCCCCAGCGGCCTTCGGCGCGACGCCCCGCGCGCGAGGGGGACTTGGGGCGGGGCGTCGCGTCCGGGCCGGCCTGGCCGGGCGTGTCAGGTGAGCCAGGCAGGCCGACCGTCCGTGCGGCGTCGCCGCGCACCGCGCCGCCGGACGTCGTACGGGTCGTGTCATGGGGTGGCATGGCGGCCTATTCGCCCTTCGCGAGGGCCGCTTCGCCGTTGCGCTGGAGGTCGGCGAGGATCTTCTTGGGGTCGGTGCTGCCCAGCGCGGCGAGGTCGGTGTTGAACTGGGCGAGGACCTTGTCGAAGCCGGCCACGGTCACCGGGCCCTGCGCGTAGGAGTTGGCGTCGACCCAGGCCTTGGCGGAGGGGTTCTTCTTCGCGTACTCGGCGAGGGCGCTGGTGCGCGAGGGCATCACCCCGAACGCGTCGGCGTTCTTGACCTGTTGGGCGCTGGTGGTGAGGTGCTCGACCAGGTCGACGGCCGCCTTCTGGTGGGCGCTGTCCTTGGCCACGCCCCAGCACTGGCTGAAGGCGAGGGTGCCCTTGCCGGCCGGACCGGCGGGCAGCGGGACGGCCGCGTACTTCACGTTCGGATAGTCGGCTTGCATGCCGCCGGTGAGCCAGTTGCCCTCGATGGTCATGGCGGCCTTGCCCTTGCCGAGGGCCTCGCCGCCCCAGTTGGTGTCGACCTGGGTGGCGTACTTCATCGCGCCGGACTTCAGCAACGACCTTACGTAGGTGAGGGCTTGGGCGTTCTGCGTGCTGTCGGCGGTCATCTTCGTCTGGTCGCCGTTGGTGATCCAGCCGCCGGCTTCCTTCATGAAGACGCCGACGCGCGCGTACTCGCCGTTGACGACCAGGCCGGTGACTTTGCCCTTCGTCAACTTGGCGGCCACCGCCTTGAGTTGGGCCCACGTGGTCGGGTAGTCGGCGGTGGTGAGACCGGCCTTCTTCCACAGGTCCGTGTTGATCGCCAGGGCGAGGGTGGAGGTGTCCTTGGGCAGACACACCAGCTTGCCGTCGTAGGTGAACGAGCTGCGCAGCTGTGCGGAGAAGTCGCCGGTGTCCTTGACCTGGTCGCCGTAGGGGTACAGGGAGCCCGCCTTGGCGTAGTTGGCGAACTGGTCGGAGTTGACGTAGAAGGCGTCCGGCGGCTTGTGACCGGCGAAGGACTGCGCGAGCTGCTGGTTGATGTCCTTGGCGACGTCCACGGTCACCGTGTTGCCGGACTGCTTGGCCCAGGCGGTCGCCGCCTCCTTCACCGCCTTGGTCTCGGCGTCGCCCGAGGAGGCTATGAGGACGGTCAAGTGCTGCTTGTCATGGGAGTCTTGGGCCGTCTTCTGGTCGCCGCCGAAGCTGGACGAGCAGCCGGTGGCGGTCAGGAGCGCCGTGGCGGTGACGAGTGCGGCGGCGGCCGTGCGGTGGGCCATGGAGATCCTCCGGGGTGCGGGGGTGCGATACGTGCGGCTCCACCCGGGCGGCGCGGCAGGCGTGCCCGGCATGGCGAGGAGGGGGTGAACCGGGGGAGGCGACGGACGGGGGGACGTCGCCAGGGGGCGCTTAGCGGGCGGCGCCGTGGGCCGTGGCGGCCGTGCTGTCGCGCACCACCAACGACGGTTCCAGCAACAGCCGTTCGGGCTGTGCGTCGGGGGAGGCGATACGGGCCAGCAGCAGCCGTACGCACTCACGGCCGACGTCCTCCAGCGGCTGGGCCAGGGAGGTCAGCGTGGGGGAGAGGAGTTCGGCGGCCGGGGAGTCGTCGAAGCCGACCACCGCGACGTCGCGGCCCGGGGCGGCGCCGCACTCGCGCAGCATCTGGTAGCAGCCGAGGGCCAGCATGTCGCTGGCCGCGATGACGGCGGTCGCACCGCCGTCCAGCAGCGGCTTCACGGCGGTGCGGGCCGCGTCCGTGTCGTTGACGCTCTGCCCCCGCCGCCCGCGGGTGGACAGCCCGTGCCGGCGCATGGCGCGCTGCCAGCCCTCGGCGCGGTCGTCACCGGCGCCGGAGATGCCGCGCTCCCAGCCGAGGAAGGCGATCTTGCGGTGGCCCTGGGCCACGAGGTGCTCGACGGCGGCGTCCGTGCCCGAGGCTCCGTCGACGTCGACCCAGTCGCCGATCTGCCGTCCCGACCACATCCGGCCGAAACCGACGAACGGCACGCCCCGCTTGGTCAGCCACGCCTGGCGGGGGTCGCCGCGCTCGGTGCCGCTGAGCACGAAGCCGTCGACCTCGTGCTGGTCCAGGAGTTCCTCGTAACCGTCCAGAGCTGGGCCGCCGGACGGGGAGGCGAACAGCAGGATCCGGTAGCCGGCCTCGTCGGCCGCCTGCGACAGGGCGTGCAGGAAGCGGTCCAGGACCGGGCTGCTGGAGGGCCCGGGCTGGATGCCGTAGCCGATGAGTCTGCTGGAGCGGGTGCGCAGCGTCTGGGCGGCGCGGCTGGGGCGGTAGCCCATCTCGTCGATGGCCCGGCGCACCCGTTCCAGGGTCTCGGGCCGCAGCATCTCCGGCGAGTTGAGCGCGTTCGACACGGTCTGGGCGGAGACCCCGGCCCGGCGGGCGACCTGGGTGAGTGTCACCGGGCCGCCCTTGCCGGCGGACGTGTTGCTGGAGCGGGGCATGCGGTTCTCCGGCTGGTCGAACGAACGAGAGTGGCGTTCTGTCGGCAGTTTTAGCGTTCCAAAACCATTGCAAGCGCTCTGACGAGTCACTTAATGTCTTTGGAACGTTCGAATGCTGAGAGGTTCTACTCCTTTGGACTCCACTGTCAAGCCCCAGGACACCGACGCCTCGGCGGCACGGTCGGCCTCCGCGGCCGGCGGTCTGCAGCCGTTCCTGCACGACGCGGTCGTCACGCTGCATGCGCCGAGTCTCGTGATCTCGTCTGCGGACGGGCAGTTCAGAGGGGGTGTGGACGGCTTCTACCACGGTGATCGCAGAGCCCTGTCCGAGCTCACCGTCGCCGCCGAAGGCATCGCTCCGGCGCCCGTGCAGGGCGGACTGCGAGGGGCGGACCGGGCGGACTTCAGGGCCGTCCTGCGCGGTCTCGGCGAGACGACCCCGGACCCGGCCGTCGCCCTGCACCGGCGTCGCCGCACCAGGGACGGACGGATGGAGGAGGTCGTCGAGATCACCAACGACGGCGTCCGGCACGTCGGTCTTCGGCTGACGGTGACCGCCGGCACCGACCTCGCCACCATGGAGCAGGTGAAGTCGGGGCGGCCCCCGCGGGCGCTGCCCGCGGAGGCCGCCGACGCCCACGCCATCGGCTTCTCCTGGAGCGCCGGCGACTTCGGCGTCCAGCTCACCGCCGAGCCCGCGCCGGACACGCTGCACCTGCCGGAGGGCCGGCTGTCGTACGACATCGATCTGCCGCCCGGCACCTCGTGGAGCGTGACGCTCGACTGCGTCGCCGCCTACACCGACGGCGATCAGTTCCCCGCTCCGCCGGACGGTCAACTCCCCTGGCAAACACCGACGTTGCACAGCGCCGACCGCGGCCTCGACCGGTGGCTGACCCAGTCCCTGGCCGACCTGGACCGGCTGCGCCTGGCCGACCCCCGGTCGCCCGGCCCGGACCGTCCCGACCAGTTCCTGGCCGCGGGCGCCCCCTGGTTCCTGACCCTCTTCGGCCGCGACTCGCTCTGGGCGGCCCGGATGCTCCTGCCGCTCGGCACCGGCCTCGCGGCCGGCACCCTGCGCACCCTCGCCCGCCGCCAGGGCGCCGTGACCGACCCGGCCACGGAGGAGCAGCCGGGCAAGATCCTGCACGAAGTACGCCGCGACACACCGCAGTTGGCCAAGCAGCTGGCGCTCCCGCCGGTGTACTACGGCACCGTCGACGCGACCCCTCTGTGGATCACCCTCCTCCACGACGCCTGGCGCTGGGGTCTGGCCCCCGGAGAGGTCGAAGCGCTGCTGCCACATGCCGAGGCGGCGCTCGCCTGGATGCGCACCCAGGCCGACGCGAGCGGCGACGGCTTCCTCAAGTACGTCGACCAGAGCGGCCACGGCCTGTCCAACCAGGGCTGGAAGGACTCCGACGACTCCATCCGCTACCACGACGGCCGCCTCGCCACCGCCCCGATCGCGCTGTGCGAAGTGCAGGCGTACGCCTACGAGGCGGCGCGCGGCGGGGCCGCCCTGCTGCGGGCGTTCGGCCGGCCCGGAGCCGACCAGTGGGAGGAGTGGGCCGCGCGGCTGGCGGACCGCTTCCGCAAGCACTTCTGGGTGGAGGACGCCCACGGCCCCTACCCCGCGGTCGCCCTGGACGGCGACGGCCGGCCGGCTGACGCGGTGACCTCCGGCTTCGGCCACCTCCTCGGCACGGGACTGCTCAACGCGGAGGAGAGCGCCCTGCTCGCGGCCCGGCTGACCGGCCCCGACCTCGACGCCGGCCACGGTCTGCGCACGCTGAGCAGCGACGCGGTGGGCTTCAACCCCTTTGGCTACCACACCGGTTCCATCTGGCCGCACGACACCGCCATCGCGGTGCACGGCCTGGTCAGGGCCGGCTTCCCGGACGCCGCCGCGTCCCTGGCGCAGGGGCTGCTGACCGCGTCCGCCGCCTTCGACTCCCGCCTGCCCGAACTGTTCGCCGGGCATGGCGCCGAGGGCGGCTCCAGCCCCGCCCCCTACCCGGCGTCCTGCCGCCCGCAGGCGTGGGCGGCCGCCTCCTCGGTCTCCGTGCTCCAGGCCGCACTCGGCCTCGACGCGGACGTCCCGGCCGGAACCGTCACCGTGACGCCCGCCTTCGCCACGGCCTACGCACCGCTGACGGTGACGGGTCTCCAAGTCGGCCACGGCGGGCTGGACATCACGGTCGCGGCCGACGGGCGGGTGGACGTGACCGTGCCGGAAGGGCTGAGTCCGGTCACACGGTGAGGACGGCGAGCCGTCCTGCGGGGCTTGCGTCGCAGGACGGCTCGCCGTCACCTCACTGCAAAGTCACGGCACTTGCACGATCTCCTGTCGCGCCTCCTTCGCGCCCGCGCGGGCCTGGCGTGTGCGGGGGCCGAAGACGGCCAGGACCACGGCGCCGACGAGCCAGGTTCCGGCGATGAAGCAGAAGACGCTCCGGTAGCCGCTGCTCTGGTACAGCGACGCGACGATCAGAGGCCCTGCGGCGTTCGACAGGCGGCCGAGCCCGTAGGAGACACCGGTGCCCAGCGATCGGCCGCGGGTGTCGAAGAGTTCGGGCGAGTAGGCGTAGGCGAGAGCCGTGTAGCCGCGCTCGAACATGTTGACCAGGAAGCCGAAGACGATGATCAGGACCGGGTTGAAGGTCAGGCCGTACAGCAGGCCGCACAGGGCGATGACGATGCCGAACGCGGCCAGGCACCACTTGCGTTCGAAGCGGTCGGTCACCAGCGACGCCAGATACGAGCCCAGCGGTGCGCCGACCGTGGTCAGTGCCACGTAGAAGACGGACTTCTCGACGCTGAAGCCCTCCTTGGCCAGCAGCGTGGGCGCCCAGCTGGAGTAGCCGAAGAAGCCGATGGTCTGGGTCACCCACAGCACCGTGAGCAGCAAGGTCGGGAAGAGGTACTTCTTCTGCAGCAGCAGCTTCAACGGGGCCCGGGTCTGCGGCACCTCGTCCACGGGAGGCGCCGGCTCGGGCAGCGGGCCCTTCTCCGCGGCCACGCTCGCCTCGATCTCGCGCAGGACCTCGTCCGCCTTGGCGTACTCGCCGCGGCTCTCGTACCAGCGCGGGGACTCCTTCAGCCGCCGGGTGAACAGCACGAGCAGGATGCCCAGGGCGCCCCAGAGGTAGATCAGCCGCCACGACCAGTCGTTGAGGGGGACGACCGCGCTCGCGACGAGGTTCGTGGCCGGGGTGCCGCAGATGCCGACGACGATGGCG
Organism: Streptomyces sp. NPDC050534; assembly: GCF_044457745.1. Lineage (NCBI taxonomy): Bacteria > Bacillati > Actinomycetota > Actinomycetes > Kitasatosporales > Streptomycetaceae > Streptomyces > Streptomyces sp. NPDC050534. The sequence continues at coordinate 247,056 of NZ_JBITHF010000005.1, read as the reverse complement.
TACGCCTGGTATTTGCCGCGGACGGCGGCCGGGTACAGCTCGTTGACGTAGATGACGGCGACGACGGTCATCGCGGCCAGGCCCGCCGAGGTCAGCACGCGGAACACGCCCAGCGACACGATGTCCCAGGAGAACACCGACGCGAACGAGAAGACGCCGAACCACAACGTGGTCAGCAGCAGGGTGCGTTTGCGGCCCCACCGGTCGGCCATCGCTCCCGCGACGATCGACCCGATGAACATGCCGACGAAGGACAGCGAGGTGACGTAGGCGACCTGGTCGATCGTCACCCCCCACAGCTTGATCAGCTTGGGGGCGGTGGTGGCGAAGGTGTTGATGTCGGCGAACTCGAAGAAGTACGCGAAGGACACGGCCAGCAGCGTCACCTTGTGGAACCGGCCGATCGGCAGCCGGTTCAGCCTGTTCAGGGCGTTGGAGTGCACCATGGGATCAGATCTCCTCGTCCGGCCAGTACAGGCGCGTCGGGTTGTCGACGAGCAGACGCTGCTGCTGTTCGGCGGTGGCCGCGATCTGCGGCACGTGGTCGACCAGGAGCCCGTCGTCGGGCATGTGGTCGGTGAGGTTGGGGTGCGGCCAGTCGGTGCCCCACAGCACGCGGTCGGGGAACTCCTCGACGGCGCGGCGGGCGAAGGGGACGACGTCGGCGTACGGATGGCGTTCGCCGTTCAGCGCGGCGGGACCGGTCACGCTCAGACGCTCGGGACACGTCACCTTCACCCAGACGTCGTTCGCCGCCACGAAGCGCAGGAAGCGGGAGAACTCCGGCCCGTCCGCCGACCCGGTCACGTCCGGCCGGCCCATGTGGTCGACCACCAGGGGAGTGGGCAGCGAGGCGAAGAAGTCCTCCAGGTCGGGCAGGTCGGCGCTCTCGAAGTACAGGACGATGTGCCAGCCCAGCGGGGCGATCTTCTTCGCGATCAGGCTCAGGTCGTCCTCGGGCGAGGAATCGACCAGCCGCCGTACGAAGTTGAATCGCACCCCTCGTACGCCTGCGGCGTCCAGGGCGAGCAGTTCGCGCTCGCCGATGTCCGGGCGGACGGTGGCGACGCCCCGGGCCCGCCCGCCGGACGCCTCGAGGGCGTCGACCATGGCGGTGTTGTCCGCGCCGTGGCAGGTGGCCTGCACGATGACGTTGCGGGTGATGCCCAAGTGGTCGCGGAGCGCGAACAGTTGGTCCTTGCCCGCGTCGCAGGGCGTGTACTTGCGCTCCGGCGCGAAGGGGAAGACGGACTGCGGGCCGAAGATGTGGCAGTGGGTGTCGACCGTGCCGGGCGGCAGCGTGAAGGTCGGTGCGGACGGGTTCTGATACCAGTCCAACCAGCCCGGCGTCACGGGGGAGTTGGGGACAGCGGTGGGCACGGGTTCTCCTGAAGGGGATGGAAGGTCAGCGGCCCTGGCGCTTGAGCAGCGCGTCCAGGCGCGGGTACACGGCGCGGGCGTTGTGCTCCTGGACCGCGGCCAGGTCGTCCGCGCTCAGGGCGGCCTTCTCGACGTAGCGGCGGGTGTCGTCGAAGTGGTGGCCGGTGCACGGGTCGATGTCGCGGACGGCGCCGATCATCTCCGAGGCGAAGAGGACGTTGCCGGTGGGGACGACGTCGAGGAGGAGGTCGATGCCCGGCTGGTGGTAGACGCAGGTGTCGAAGTAGACGTTGCCGAGGACGTGCTCACTCAGCTCCGGTTTGCCGAGCGCCATCGCCAGACCCCGGAAGCGGCCCCAGTGGTAGGGCACCGCGCCGCCGCCGTGCGGGATGATCAGCCGCAGGGTCGGGAAGTCCGCGAACAGGTCGCCTTGCACGAGCTGCATGAACGCCGTGGTGTCGGCGTTGAGGTAGTGCGCGCCGGTGGTGTGGAAGGCCGGGCTGACGCTCGTGCTGACGTGCACCATGGCCGGGACGTCGTACTCGACCATCTTCTCGTAGACCGGGTACCAGTACCGGTCCGTGAGCGGCGGGGCGGTCCAGCGGCCGCCGGAGGGGTCCGGGTTGAGGTTGACTGCGACCGCGCCGAACTCCTCGACGCAGCGGGTGAGTTCGGGCAGGCAGGTGGCGGGGTCGACACCGGGTGACTGCGGCAGCATCGCGGCCGGGGCGAACCGCTCCGGGTACAACTGGCTGACACGGTGGCAGAGTTCGTTGCAGATCGACGCCCACTCCGCCGACGTCTCGAAGCCGCCGATGTGGTGCGCCATGAACGAGGCGCGCGGCGAGAAGACCGTCATGTCGATGCCGCGCTCGTCCATCAGCCGCAGCTGGTTCGTCTCGATCGTCTCGCGCAGTTCGTCGTCGCCGATGCGCAGATCCGCGCGGGCGGGGGCGGCGGCCGGATCGGCGAGCCCGGCGATCTGCCGCTCCCGCCAGCCGGCCAGGGCCGGGGGCGCGGTCGTGTAGTGGCCGTGGCAATCGATGATCATTGCTGCACCCATTCGCGGTCGTACGTCGTCGCTGACGGGTGCAGCCTGGCTCCGCGCCGTGGGCGCGGGGAGCCGCCCTGGCACGGAACTAACGTGCGCTTAACATTGGCGACCCCCTCCTGACCTCGTGGTCTACATTCGGCAGCGGGACCACAGGCGAAAGGAGGTGGGCACATGCAGCTGCTGCTGGCCGAGGACGACGACGGGGTGGCCGCGGCCCTCGTGGAGGTCCTCTACGACCACGGACACGACACCCGGCGCCTTCGCCACGGCAAGGACGTCATGACCTACCACCGCAGCGCCGACCTCCTGCTCCTCGACCTGGGCCTGCCCGACGTCGACGGCCTGGAGGTGCTGCGCACGCTGCGCGCGGTGAGCGACCTGCCCGTGGTGATCCTCACGGCGCGCGGCGACGAGCGCTCGGTGGTGCGCGGGCTGCGGCTCGGCGCGGACGACTACCTGGTCAAGCCCGTACGGCTGACCGAGCTGCTCGCCCGTATCGACGCCGTCACCCGGCGCTCACGGGCCAAGGGATCCGGCACCGGCGCGCGCGCCGTACGTGCCGGTGACGTGGAGGTCGACCTGGACGCCCGCCGGGTCCGGGTGTCCGGTGCGGAGGTCGAGCTGACCGCCAAGGAGTTCGACGTCCTCGCGGTGCTGGCCCGGCGCGCGGGCACGGCCGTCAGCCGCGAGCAGCTCCTGGACGAGGTGTGGGGCGACGCCCGCCACACCACCTCCCGGTCCCTCGACGTCCACCTCACCCAGCTGCGCGCCAAGCTGGGGCGCCCCGAGCTGCTCACCACCATCCGCGGCTTCGGCTACCGCTTCGGGGACTGAGGCGTGCGCGCCCGGGTCCAGGCCGTACTGCTGCTGTTCGGCGTCCTCGCGGCAGCGGCCTTCGCCATCCCGCTGCTGCTGTTCACCGCCTCGGACCGCACCCAGCAACTGGTCCTCGCCCGCAGCTCCGACCTCGACCGCTTCGCCTCCCTCATGGACCAGGCGGCGAGGACCGGCGACACCTCCCAGGTCGTCGCCGAGGCGCGCCGCTACACGCAGCTGTACGGCGAACCGCTCGTCGTCACCGACATCCGCCGCAGCCCCGTCGTGCAGACCGGCGGCATGCGGGCGGACCAGCCCGGCGTGACCCGGCTGATCGACGCGGCGCTGCGCAACCAGAGCGCCCGTCCCGCGGCGGCGCTGCGGCCCTGGTCGCGGGGGCACCGCATGTTCGCCGCGCCGGCCGGCACGGGCACCCAGGTCACCGGGGCCGTCGTCCTGCGCGCCTCGGTGACCACGGCCGCGGCGGACGTCACCAGACGCTGGGCCGCGGTCCTCGCCGGAACGGCGCTGGTCGCCCTGGCCTGCACCGCGCTCGCCCAGGCCGCGACCCGCTGGGTGGTCAGCCCGCTGCGCCGGCTGGACCGGGCCGTCGGCCAGCTCGCCGCGGGCCTGCCGCCCGACCGGACCCGCGCCTCCGGCCCGCCCGAGCTGCGTCAGCTGGCCACCGGGTTCAACCGCATGGCGCGCACCGTCATCGCGGCCCTGGAGCAGCAGGGCCGGCTCGTCGCCGACACCTCCCACCAGATGCGCAACCCGATGGCCGCGCTACGGCTGCGCGTGGACGCGCTGCACACCCATCTGCCCGCGTCCGCCGAGCGCACCTACACCGGCGTCACCACCGAACTCGACCGCCTGGAAACCCTCCTGGACGACATGCTCGCCCTCGCCACCGCGGAACACCGGGCCGGTGAACTGACGGTGACCGACGACGCGGACGCGCGCTGCGACGCCGCCGCGGTCGCCCTGACCCAGCACCGGCTCTGGCAGCCGGTCGCCGACCGCGCCGGCATCCGCCTCACCACCGAGGCCGACGCCGCCGTCCCGGCGGTCGGCACGGAGCGTGAACTCGCCCAGATCGCGGACATCCTGCTGGACAACGCCATCAAGTACGCGGGCCCGGGCGCCGAGATCACCCTGACCTGCACCGCCGACGGCCCCTGGGCGGTACTCACGGTCACCGACACCGGCCCGGGCCTCACGGCCGACGAGCTGACCCGGGCCACGGAGCGATTCTGGCGCTCGTCCCGGCAGAACGGCACGACATCCGGTACGGGCCTGGGGCTGGCGATCGCACAGCAGCTGCTGGCGGGACGGGGCGGGCGCCTGGAGCTGGGGCGGGCGCGACCCCACGGGCTGCGGGCCAGGGCGTACGTACCGCTGGTCGCCGGTGACGGGGGTGCACGATGAACAGCCGCGCCGTCAGCCGCCGTACCGCCATGCGCGCAGGCGTCGGTGTCGCGGCCGCCGTGGCCCTCGGAGGTGCGCTCGACGGTGACGTCTCGCGGCAGAGCGTCGGGCCCAGCGGGCTCCTGCGCCTGGCGACCGGTGAGCCCACGGCGTTCTACGCCGCCTTCGGCCGCCTCCTCGCCACCGAGATCGAGGCGGCGTACCCGGGCCTGGGCTGCCGTATCCGCACCACGGCGGGCAGCGTCACCAACCTCGAGCTGCTGCGCGACGGCCGCGTCGACCTCGCGCTCGTCCTCACCGACACCGCGCGGGAGGCCCAGGGCACCGCCCTCTTCCCGCGCCCGGTGCCCCTGCGGGCGATCGGCAGGCTGTACGAGACCTACCTTCAGTTCGCGGTCCGCGCGGACTCCACCGTGCGTACCGTCTCCGGCCTGGCCGGACACACCGTCTCCCTGGGTGCTCCAGGCTCTGGGGCGGAGGTGCTCGGCGAACGGCTGCTGCGTGCCGCCGGCCTGAGGCCGGGCACCGACGTCCCGGTACGCCATCTGCGGCTGGCCGCCGCGGCCGACGCCGTGCGGGCGGGAACCGTCGAGGGCCTGCTGGTGGCGGGCGGCGTTCCCCTGCCCACCCTCACCGACCTGGATGAAGACCCGGGTCTGCGTTTCCTGCCGCTCACCGATCTGCTGCCCCGCCGCGGCAGCGGCGACGGGCTGGCCGCCTCGGGCCTGGAAGAGGTGACGTTCCCCGAGAGCGCCTACCGTGCGGCGGGCGGCGTCGCCACCGTCGGCGTCTCCAACCTGCTGGTGTGCCGCCCCGACCTGGACCCCGGCGTGGCCGAGGCGGTCACGCGCCTGCTGGTCCAGCGCGCCGGCGCACTCGTACCGGGAAGCGCGGTCGGGGCCCAGTTCCTCGACGTCCGCAGCCTGATCGGCACGGGGAGCATCGCGTTGCATCCGGGGGCGGTCGCGGCGTACCGGGCGCTGCACGGCTGAATCGAGGGAGTTGTCGACCGTTCTGCCGGGTGGGCGCCCGCAGAAGCACCTAGCCGAGCGTCGCGACCCCGTCGATCAGCAGATCCCGGTCCGACCGGGCCGCCACCACCTCGAACCCCATCTCGGCGAGCTGCCGCGCCCGCGCGGGGCTGCCCGCGTACACGCCGGGGATGACGTCGTTCGCCCGGCACGCGGAGACGACGGACCGGAGCTCTCCCTCGTCGCCCGCGATGAGGTCGTCGAGCGCGACGCCCAGGGACAGGGCGAGGTCGTACGGCCCGACGAAGATCATGTCGACACCCGGCGTCGCGGCGATCTCCTCGACGTTGTCGAGCCCGAGGCGGGTCTCGACCATGACGCCGCAGACCACGTGGCGGTTGGCCTCCTCGACCCCGACCTCCGCACGGCCCCAGTACGGGGCGAACGGCCCCCAACTGCGGCTGCCGACCGGCGGATAGCGCACCGCGGATGCCGCACGGGCGGCAGCCCCGGCGCTCTCGATCATGGGGATGATGACCCCTCGCGCGCCGGCGTCCAGCGCCCGGCCGATCTCTCCGGCGTCGAGCGAGCGCACGCGCACCAACGTGTCGACCGCGGTGACGACATGCAGTACATCGCGCACCGACTGGTCGTCGTAGAAACCGTGTTGGGCGTCGAGCCCGATCCAGCCGGGGCCGCCGTGGCTGACGGCCTCCGCGGCGGCGGCGCCCAGGAGTGACCACACCCCGGTGCCCGAGGTCGGGGTCCACGTCGTCGTTCGGGTCACGCTGGTGTCTCCTCGTGTGCCGTGTGCTCGTCCGGGGTGTGGTGCGCGCCGCTCAACTCGACTCCGTGGAACCGGAGATGACGTCGACGGCGAGGCGTCGGTGTGTGGCGAAGAGCGTGAGGGCGGCCTCGGTGTCGCGGGCGCGCAGCGCGGCGACGAGCTCCCGGTGCTCGTGCGGGACGCGGTCGAGATAATCCTCGGTGCTGCGGCCGATCCGGGTCAGCAGGAACAGGTGCACCTGGCAGCGGATGCCGTCCCAGGCGTCGGCGAGGCGCCGGTGGCCGGAGGCGGCGAACACCGCGTCGTGGAAGGCGATGTCGCAGCGCACCATCACGTGCGCGTCGTCGGCCCGTTCCATCATGTCGGCCGTCTTCGCGACGGAGGCGAGGTCCTCGTCCGAGGCGCGGGCGATCACCTCGCGGACGGCCAGGTCCTCCAGCGCGCCGCGCAGGCTGTCCAGCTCGGCCACGTCGTCCGCGGACAGCGAGGTCACCGTCGTGCCGCGGTGCCAGGCGCAGTGGACCAGCCCCTCCCGTTCCAGCAGGCGAAGGGCTTCGCGCACCGGGCCGCGGCTGACGTCCATGTCGCCGGACAGCTCCACCTCGCGCAGCTGCGCGCCGGGCGCGTACCTGCCGTCGAAGACGGCTTCCCGGATGCGGTCGGCGACCTCGTCGGCAAGACCCCGGCGCCGGGCGGGAGTCACTCGTCCCCGTTCGTTCATCGCCTTCACCTCCTCAATGTCGCAATGTTAACATTTGAATCGCAATCAATGTCGACATTGCGACAGGTGCTGGACAGGTCCGAGCAGGAAGGCATTCCATGACCGTTCTCGACTCCCCGATCCCGCGGTTCCATCTCGCCGTGCCGGTCGACGACTTGGCCGCCGCCCGCCGGTTCTACGGCGACGTGCTGGGCCTGGAGGAGGGCCGCAGCGCGGAGAGGTGGGTGGACTGGAACCTGCACGGCCACCAGTTCGTCACCCATCTCGCCCCGGAGCGCGGGCAGCGCGTCCACAACCCGGTCGACGGCCATGACGTTCCGGTGCCGCACTTCGGGCTGATCCTGACCGTGCCCGAATTCCACCAGCTCGCCGACCGGTTGCGCGCGGCGGACGTCGCGTTCGTCATCGAGCCCTACGTCCGCTTCGAGGGCCGGAAGGGCGAGCAGTGGACGATGTTCCTCCACGATCCGGCCGGCAACGCCCTGGAGTTCAAGGCGTTCGCCGACGATGCACAGGTCTTCGCCGCCTGACCGGCGGCGGTGCGGTCCGCCCGCCCGTGGCCCGGACGGGCGGACCGCACCTTTCTCATGTCAGGCGCATCCGGCCGGCGTGGCCCGTGAGGCGTCGGAGATCAGCGCCTGCTGGGCTGCCTTGAGCCGCTTGACATCGGGCTTGACCACCTTGCGGTCGTACGTCATCAGGCCGTTGAGCTCGCCCTCGACGTCCGAGATCTGGGTGTAGACCGCGCCGTTGCCGCCCTTGCAGGCCAGCCCGTGGACCTCGGCGAGCTTGGCCAGGTAGTCGTCCGTGTAGGTCGAGGGATCGACGTCGACGTACGACTGCTGCACCGACCAGGCGTGCCCGGGTACCGCGAGCCCCAGACCGCCGTACTCACCGCTGACCAGGGCGCGCCGGCCGTCCGGGTTCGGTGGCAGGGCGGGGCTGGGATAGCCGTGCTCGTCGATGATGTCGCCGGTGCCGCCGTCGGCCCCGAGGTTGATCCCGGACATGGAGTTCACCAGCCGGGTCGGGTCCCAGGACTTGGCCTGGTCGGCGATGCGGGCCATGTCGTACTGGCCCCAGCCTTCGTTGAAGGTGACCCACATGACGACCGACGGGCTGCTGATGTGCTCGTCGATCATCTGCTTCATCTCGCGCTCGTACTCGGCGCGGGCCGCGGTGGACGGGTTCACGCCGGCCGTCATCGCCGGCATGTCCTGCCACACCATCAGGCCCAGCCGGTCCGCCCAGTAGAACCAGCGGTCGGGCTCGACCTTGATGTGCTTGCGCACCGAGTTGAAGCCCATGTTCTTGTGCATCTTCAGGTCGTGGGCGAGGGCCTCGTCGGTCGGGGCCGTGTAGAGGCCGTCCGGCCAGAAGCCCTGGTCGAGCGTGGCCATCATGAAGATCGGCTTGCCGTTCAGGACGGTACGCGGAACGCCGTCGATCTTCTCGACCTTGATGGAGCGCATGCCGAAGTAGCTGCCGACGTGGTCGGCCCCGACGGTGACCTTGAGGTCGTAGAGGAAGGGGTCGTCGGGCGACCACAGATGCGGCTTGCGCAGGCGCAGGGTCAGGGGCCCGCCGCTCCGGCCGGTGACGGTGGCGACCTTGCGCTTGCCGTCGTAGGCCGTCGCCGTGACCGGCAACCCGGCGCGCACGCCCTGCGGTTCGACGGTGAGCGTGCCGGCGTCCACGTCCGGGGTGAGCTTGAGCTGGTCGACGTGGTCGGAGGCGACCGGCTCCATCCACACCGTCTGCCAGATGCCCGAGGTCGGCGTGTACCAGATGCCGCTGGGGTCCAGGCGCTGCTTGCCGATCGGCGGGTTCTCGCCGTTCGCCGCGTCGGTCGGGTCGTAGACGCCGACGATCAGTTCCTGGGTACGGCCGGGCTTCAGCGCGTCGGTGACGTCGGCGCTGAACTTGTCGTAGCCGCCCTGGTGTTCGGTGACCTTGGTGCCGTTGACGTAGACCTCGGCCTTCCAGTCGACGGCGCCGAAGTTCAGCTGAAGCCGCTTGCCGGAGCCGACCTTCCAGCCGGGCGGCACGGTGAAGGTGCGCCGGTACCACATGCGGTCCTCGTGCCGTTCGATCCCCGACAGCTGGGACTCGACCGGGTAGGGGACGAGGATCTTCTCGCCGAGGTTCCTGCCCACCGGTGGCTGGTCTCCCGCCTTGGCGGCGGCGAACTGCCAGGAACCGTTGAGGTTCTTCCAGGCGCCACGCGTCAACTGCGGTCGCGGGTACTCGGGATGGGCGTTGCGCGGCGAGACGTCGTCGGCCCACTTGGTGCGCAGCTCGTAGGTGGACTTGTTGGCGCCGCTGCTCCAGAAGGTGCTGACAACGTTGCCGTCCGTGCCGGTCAGGCCGCCCTTGCCGTCGTATCGCACGTCGGCGAGGCCGGGCGCGGTGCCGGTCTTGTTGCCGACGACGGGTTCCTTCAGCGCGACGAGCAGGGTGCGGGGGTTCGCGGGGTCCAGCTTCGCGTCGCCCAGGGGCCAGCTGGCGCCGCCGATCACGGCGTCGAAGTGGCTGCTCAGACCGGCCGGTGGCGCGGCGAGGGGCTGCGCGAAGTCGAGCTTGAGGGTGCGGCCGCTCGCGAGGACGGTGGTGGAGACGGCGCCGTCGTAGGCCCATCCGTCGGGCAGCCGGAAGGCCGACTGCGGTACGGCGGTCTTGGTGCCGCCGGGCGGGGTCCAGCGCAGATGGAGGTTGGAGCCTCCGTAGTGCTCGAAGTACTCGACCTTGATGTCGTATGCCTTGCCCGCGGTCAAGTCGACCGGTGCGCCGGTCTGTTCGCGGTCCCAGTCGTCGACCCAGTGGTCGATGACCATCTTCCCGTCGACCCACAGCCGGAAGCCGTTGTCGCCCATGATCGAGAAGGTGGTGGGCCCGGTCTTCTCCGGGACGACCTTGCCCGTCCAGCGGACGCTGACGTCGTCCGACTGGCCGGTGGCGAAGTTCAGGCGCGGCTCCAGGGTGTCGAAGTCGAGGTTCGGATCGAAGCCGGTGGCCTTGAGCTGGTCGAAGTCGAAGGCGCCCGGGGCGGACTGGGTGTAGTAATCGCCCTTCAGGCCGTGGACCTCCACGGGGTCGTCGGCCGCGGTCGCGGCGGGTGCCGCGGCGAGGCCCGCGGCGCCCAGTGCCGCGGCGAGCAGCAGGGCGAGGCGTTGACGGATGGGTCTGTGGACGGGGCTGATGCGCACGAATCCTCCTTGGCTGAGGAAGGGTGGCGGCTCGTTGCTTCAGTCTGTACAACGTTGGAAGGAACGGCAGTTGGCATGAGAGCACGACTCCCGGCCGCTGTCCAGGGGACATGACAAAGCCTCGTGGACGGGGCACCCATCGATGCTGAGGAGATCCCTTGCGGGTCAGCCTGAAGGACGTGGCGGAACGCGCGGGCGTTTCGATCAAGACCGTGTCCAACGTTGTGAACAACTATCCGCACGTCACGCCGGGGATGCGGTCGCGTGTGCAGGCGGCGATCGACGAGCTCGGCTACCGGCCGAACCTGACCGCGCGCCATCTGCGCAAGGGCCGGACGGGGATCATCGCCCTGGCCGTTCCCGAACTGGGCAACCCCTACTTCGCCGAGCTGGCCGGCGCCGTGATCGACGCGGCGGCCGAGCACGAGTTCACCGTCCTGCTCGACCACACCCGCGGCGAGCGCGAGCAGGAGATCCTGGTCAGCCAGGGCTTCCGCGGCCGGGTGATCGACGGGCTGATCCTCAGCCCGCTGGCCCTGGAGGCCGAGGATCTGCAGGGCCGCTCGGACGACGTCCCGCTGGTGCTGCTCGGCGAGCGCGAGTACGACCTGCCGTTCGACCACATCGCGATCGACAACGTGGCCGCGGCGCGCTGCGCGGTGCGCCATCTCCTCGGCCGCGGCCGGACCCGGATCGCCTATCTCGGGGTGCGCACCGACTCGGTCAACCGGCCCGCCCACCTGCGACTGGACGGCTGGCGTGCGGAGTTGGCGACGGCCGGGGTGCCCGCGCCGGACAGCCTGGTGGTGCCGGTCGGCGGCTGGGACCGGGCCGACGGGGCACGGGCGATGGCCCAGTTGCTCGACGCCGGGGTGCGCCCGGACGCCGTCTTCGCGTTCAACGACCTGATCGCGATCGGGGCGATGCGGGTGCTGCACGAGCGGGGTCTGCGGGTGCCCTGGGACGTGGCGGTGGTGGGGTTCGACGACATCGAGGAGGGGCGTTTCGGCGCCGTCACCCTGACGACGGTTTCGCCGGACAAGCAGGCGATCGCGAAGATGGCCGTCGGCTCGCTTCTGCGCAGCCTGTCGGGCCGCGAGGAGCCTGGTGGACGCGAACTGACCGCGGAGTTCCGGCTGGTTGAGCGGGAGAGCACACTCGGCCGGAGGTGACGAGATTTCGGACGGAAGGCTTTACACGGTCCTTCCAACGATGTAAAAACCTCCCCTGAACGACGTGCACGCCGAGTTGACCGCAAGAGCCAGCCTCCCCGAGAGCGCTCTCACCTCCCGGGGCCCGCGCCGTTTGGGGACACCCATGAAGCCCACCGCACTTGTCCGTCGCACCTCCGCACGAACCCTCCTCGCCGCCGGCCTCGTGACGAGCCTCGCGCTCGCGACCGGATGCACCAAGTCCGAGGACGACTCGGGCAAGAAGACCTCCGCCTCGAAGCAGGACGACGCCGGTCAGGTGGTCGCCTCGCCCGGCACCGGCTCGGGGCCGACCTGCACCATCGACGCCTACGGCGGCCAGAAACTCGACCTCAAGGGCGCCACCGTCGGCTTCTCCCAGTCCGAGAAGGAGGCCAACCCCTTCCGGATCGCCGAGACCGCCTCCATCAAGGCCGAGGCCAAGAAGCGGGGCGTGAAGCTGCTCACCGCCAACGCCCAGTCGCAGTTCTCCAAGCAGATCAGCGACGTCCAGGACCTCATCGCCAAGGGCGCGAACCTGCTGGTCATCGCACCGCTCAACTCCGACGGCTGGGAACCGGTGCTGCGCACCGCGGCCGCCAAGCACATCCCGATCGTGACCATCGACCGGAAGATCAACGCCACCGCCTGCAAGGACTACGTGAGCTTCATCGGCTCCGACTTCGTCGAACAGGGCAAGCGGGCCGCCGACTCGATGATCGAGGCGACCGGCGGCAAGGGCGAGATCGCCATCCTGCTCGGCGCGGCCGGCAACAACGTGACCACCGAGCGCACCAAGGGCTTCGAGGACCGCATCAAGGAGAAGGCCCCCGGCCTGAAGATCGTGTTCAGGCAGACCGGCGAATTCGCCCGCGAGAAGGGCCAGTCGGTCACCGAGAACCTCATCCAGTCCAAGCCCGGCATCACCGGCATCTACGCCGAGAACGACGAGATGGGCCTCGGCGCCGTCAACGCCCTGAAGGGCGCGGGCAAGAAGCCCGGCGACGTCAAGATCGTGACCATCGACGGCACCCGCAACGCCGTACAGGGCATCGTCGACGGCTGGATCTACGGCGTGATCGAGTCCAACCCGCGCTTCGGGCCGCTCGCCTTCCAGACCCTCGACACCTTCACCAAGGGCCAGAAGGTGGGCCAGGACATCGTTATCAAGGACAGCTCCTACGCCAAGAGCAACGCCCAGTCGGACCTCGCCAAGGCCTACTGACGTGCTCTCGGTCAGCCACCTGTCCAAGACCTTCCCCGGCGTGCGCGCGCTGTCCGACGTGGACTTCACCGCGCGCCCCGGGGAGGTGCACGCACTCGTCGGCGAGAACGGCGCGGGCAAGTCGACGCTCATCAAGCTGCTCACCGGTGTCTACCGGCCCGACGCCGGCGAGGTGACGTACGACGGCGAACCGGTCCGCTTCAGCACCCCCCTGCAGGCCCAGCAGGCGGGCATCTCCACCATCTACCAGGAGGTCAACCTCGTCCCGCTGATGAGCGTGGCCCGCAACCTCTTCCTGGGCCGCGAACCCCTCGGCCGGTTCGGCCTGATCGACTTCCGGCGCTTGCACCGGGAGGCAGACGAGGCCCTGCGCGGACTCGGCATCCGGGTCGACGTGCGCCGGCCGCTGCGCGAACTCGGCGTCGGCGCCCAGCAGATGGTCGCCCTGGCCCGCGCCGTCGCCGTCGACGCCCGCGTCGTCATCATGGACGAGCCGACCTCCTCCCTCGAACCCCGGGAGGTGCAGACCCTGTTCGGGGTGATCCGCATGCTGCGCGAGCGCGGCGTCGCGGTCATCTACGTCAGCCACCGCATGGACGAGCTCTACGAGATCTGCGACACCGTCACCGTCCTGCGCGACGGCCGCCTGGTGCACACCGGACCGCTCGCCGGCCTCGACCGGCTCAAGCTGGTGGCCATGATGCTCGGCCGCGAGATCGGCGAGGTGCGCGCGGAGGGCATGACCAAGTTATCCGGCTCCCACGACACCGCCGCCGAACCGGTGCTGCGCGCCGAGGGACTGACGGCTAGTCACCGGCTGCGGGACGTCTCCCTGTCAATCCGCCCCGGCGAAGTCGTGGGCCTGGGCGGGCTGCTGGGCTCCGGCCGCAGCGAGACCGCGAAGGCCATCGCCGGGGCGCTGCCCACCGACGCCGGCCGGGTCACCGTCGCCGGCGTCCCGGTGCGGGCGGGCTCGACCGCCGCCGCCATCCGCGCCGGCATCAGCCTGCTGCCGGAGGACCGCAAGGCCGAGGGCATCGTGCCCGGGCTGTCGGTGCGCGAGAACATCGCGCTCGCCGCGCTGCCCGGGCTGTCCCGCTTCGGCCTCGTCGACGACTCCCGCATCGACAAGATCGTGGAGACGTTCATGAAGCGGCTGCGCATCAAGGCCGCCGGACCGCACCAGAAGGTCGGCGAACTCTCCGGCGGCAACCAGCAGAAGGTGCTCCTGGCCCGCTGGCTCGCCCTGCACCCCAAGGTGCTGCTCCTGGACGAGCCGACCCGCGGCATCGACGTCGGCGCCAAGGCCGAGGTGCAGGCACTCATCGACGAACTCGCCGACGGCGGCCTCGCCGTGCTGCTGATCTCCTCCGACACCGAGGAGCTGATCGAGGGCAGCGACCGCGTGGTGGTCCTCAAGGACGGCGTCGTCGTCCGAGAGCTGACCGGCGACGCCGTCACCGAGGACGCGCTGATGCGCGCCATCGCGGCCGTACCCGCTGGAGGCAAGGATGGCTGAACTCACCCTCGCACGCGGCGCGTTGGACCGCGACCGGCTGCTGCGCCTGCTCCAGGACTACGGCGTCTACGCCGGCGTACTGGTGCTCCTGCTGTTCAACTTCGCCTTCACTCCGCACTTCGTCTCCGCGGCCAACTTCCGCACCCAGGCCGTCCAGGTCGCCCCGGTCCTGATCGTCGCCCTCGGCATGGCACTGGCGATCGGCACCGAGGGCGTCGACCTGTCCGTGGGCTCGGTGATGGCCCTGTCCACCTCCCTGCTCTCCCTCTACCTCGGCTACGGCCCCTGGATCGCCACCCTCACCGCGGTGATCGGCGGCATCGTCGTCGGCGTCGCCAACGGCGCACTCATCGCCTTCGTCGGCGTCCAGCCCATCGTCGCCACCCTCGCGCTGATGGTCGCCGGACGCGGACTGGCCCTCGTCCTGCTGCCCCAGCTCAAGGACGTACGCGACCCCGGCCTCGCCTCACTCGGCTCCGGCGACGTCCTCGGCGTGCCCTACCTGGTCCTCATCGCCGCCGCACTGGCGCTGCTGGTCGCGTTCGTCGTGCGCCGCACCACCTTCGGACGGCAGGTCCTGGCCATCGGCGACAGCCGCCCGGCCGCCCGCCTCGCCGGCCTCCCCGTCCGCCGAGTCCTGGTCGTCGTCTACGTCTGCTCCGGCGCCCTCGCCGCGATCGCCGGCGTCCTCGCCACCGCCCGCCTCACCGCGAGCGACCCCACCTCCCTCGGCACCCTGATGGAACTGTCCGCGATCACCGCCGTGGTCGTCGGCGGCACCCCGCTCAGCGGCGGCCGGGTACGCATCGGCGGCACCGTCGCGGGCGCCGTCCTCATCCAGCTACTGACCACCACGCTCATCAAGCATGATCTGCCGCCGTCGTGGACCCAGATCGCCCAGGCCGTGGTGATCGTCCTCGCCGTCTACGCGGCCCGGGAACGAGGCAGGAGATGACCACGCACACCGAAGAGGCCGGCACGCCGGCCGACACCGTGAGCGCCAAGGACGACGACCCCGGGCGCATGAACCGCTCCGAACGGCTGAGCGCGCTCGCCCAGCAGCACGGCGCCCTGGTCACCCTCGTGATCGCCATGGCCGTGGCGTCGCTGACCTTCGACACCTTCCTGACCGGCGACAACCTCGAGAACATGGCGCTGTCCTCGGCGTTCCTCGCGGTGGTCGCCCTCGGCATGACGTTCGTGATCATCACCGGCGGCATCGACCTGTCCGTCGGCTCCCTGTTCGCGCTCGGCGGCGTGCTCGCGGCCTGGGGCTCGCAGTACGGCACCGTGGTGGCGCTGCTGCTGCCCCTGGCCGTGTGCGGACTGATCGGCCTGGTCAACGGGCTGCTCATCGCACGCGTCCGGCTGGCACCGTTCATCGTCACCCTCGCCGCGATGCTGGGCGCCCGGGGCATCCTGCTGGCGATCACCGACGAGGGCTCGAAGACGTATCTCGTCGACAAGGACTCCTTCTTCGCCACCCTCGGACAGGGCTCCCTGCTCGGCATCGGCGTGCCCGTGTGGATCACCGTGGCGCTGTTCGTGCTCGGCGCCGTCGTGCTGCGCCGGACCCGGTTCGGGCAGTACGTGTACGCCGTCGGCGGCAACGAGGACGCGGGAGCCCTGATGGGCGCGCCCGTGGCCCGTACGAAGATCTCCGTCTACACCCTGTCGGGCGTGTGCGCCGGACTCGCCGGCGCCCTCAACGCGGCCTGGCTGGTGTCCGGCGTGACCATCCTCGGCTCCGGCATGGAGCTGGAGGCCATCTCGGCCGTGGTCATCGGCGGCACCCTGCTCAGCGGCGGCTTCGGCTTCATCAGCGGCTCGCTCGTCGGCGTGATGCTGCTGAAGGTCATCCAGAACGTGATCAACCAGATCGGCTCGCTCGACTCCGCCTATCAACAGGTGGTCAGCGGTGCCTTTCTGGCCGTGGTGGTCGTCGCCCAGACATGGCTGGGCCGGAGACGGAGAGTCCTTTGAAACCTTCCTCGTCAAGATCCCGTCGTAGAACGGCTGTTGCCGCGGCCGGTGCCGTGGTGGGGCTGTGCCTGGTCAGTCCAGGTGTCGCGACGGCGGGAGCCGCGCACCAGCGGGCCCACCCCGCCACGGTGAGCGTGCAGGACGCCCGATTCGAAGTCCTGTCACCGACGTTGATCCGCACTGAGTACGCAGGGGACGGCCACTTCGAGGACCGGCCCACCTTCAACGCGATCGGCCGGGACTCCTTCACCCCGCCCCCCTACACCTCGTCCGTGAGCGACGGCGTCCTGACCATCACCACCAGCGCCATGACCCTGCGCTACCGGGTCGGCTCCGGCCCCTTCGACGCCGGCAACCTGACCACGTCCTTCAAGGCGGGCCAGGCCCCGGTGCTGGCGGCGCCCTGGCGGCACGACGTCTGCGCCGTGGGCGCCCTGTGCGAGGCCGAGGACCAGCAGTACGACGGTCCCGGCCTCGCCTCGGACCACAGCGGGTTCACCGGGAAGGGGTTCCTCGCCGGCTTCGAGGTCGACAACAACTCCCTTGCCGCAGACGTGAGTTCACCGGCGTCCGGCACCTACGACCTCGCCGTGCGCTACGCCGACGCCGTCGGCAGCGACGGCCACCACGAGGCCCGCACGCTCAGCCTCAGCGTGGACGGCGGCGCCGACAGGACGTTCATGCTGCCCGCGACGTCGGACTGGAACACCTGGGGAGTGGCCCGCCTGCCGCTGACGCTCGGCGCCGGCCCCCACACCGTCCGGCTGCACCGCACCGCCGCCGACTCCGGCAGCGTCAACATCGACAGCCTCGCTCTCCTCACCTCCGGAGCCGACTACCCCTCCCGGGCGCAGAGCGCGGTCGACGGCTGCCGCTTCGGCACCGGTTGCGAGGCCGAGGACGCCCTTCTGGCGGGCTCCGCGACCATCGCCACCGACCACAAGAACCACGCCGGGTACGGATTCACCGCCGAGCTCAACCAGGGCTCCCGTATCACCGACCGCATCACGGGCGTCCCCGAGGCCGGCACATACGTACTGAACCTGCGCTACGCCAACGGGACGGGCAGCGACGGCCTGCACCAGCCCCGCACGATGGAGGTCGCCACCGGCGGCGGCGCCTCCCACACCCTCACGCTCCCGGCCACCGACAACTGGGACACCTGGCAATCGGCCTCCGTCCCGGTCGAGTTGAAGGGTGGAACCGACGAAGTCACCCTGAACTGCCCGGAGTCCACCAGCTGCCACGTCAACGTGGACACCCTCGCCCTGAGCCGGCAGGGCGAGACGGCCCCCGCACCCCACCTCGCCCTGGGCGGCTACCGGCGCAGCCTGGACGGCCTCAACGGCGACAACGACCCCACCCCCTGGACCACACCCGGCCTCCTGCACCGCGACGGCTGGTACCTGCTCGACGACACCCCGTCCGCGATCTACGACGCCGCCACGAAGAAGGCGTCCCCACGCCCCACCCATGACGGCCGCCCCTACCAGGACGGATACCTCTTCGGCTTCGGACACGACTACCAGCAGGGCCTGTCGGACCTCGCGACCCTTACCGGCCCGTCCCAGCTGCTGCCCCGCTGGGCCTACGGCGTCTGGTACTCCGAATACATCGACCGCACCGCGAGCGACTACGAGAACACCATCCTGCCCGCGTTCCGCGCCGCGGACGTACCCCTGGACGTGCTGGTCACGGACACCGACTTCAAGTCGCCCAACACCTGGAGCGGCTGGAACTTCGACCCCGCCAAGTTTCCCGATCCCAAGGGCTTCTTCGACTGGTCCACCGGACAGGGGCTGCACAACACCCTGAACGTGCACCCGAGCATCCTCGGCTCCGACCCGCAGTTCGCCAAGGCCCAGAGCACGGCCAAGGGCAAGCTGCGCAAGGGCGGTTGCGCGGGCAGCGCGGGCTCGGACTGCTACACCTTCGACTTCGGCGACCCCGACCAGCTCAAGGCCTACCTCGACCTGCACCGTCCGATGGACGCGGCGGGCAACGACTTCTGGTGGCTTGACTGGTGCTGCGACGCCTCCCGCTCCTCCCAGGCCGGCGTCACCCCGGACGCCTGGATCAACCAGAAGTACGCCGACCTGACCTCTGAGACCAGCGACCGCGGCTTCGTCCTGTCCCGTGCCTACGGCTCCCTCCAGGCCGGCGGCTACAGCGGCGGCGTCGGCCTGCCCACCGGCCCCTGGGCGGACAAGCGCAGCACCCTCCACTTCTCCGGCGACACGACCTCGAACTGGGGCACCCTGCACGCCGAAATCGGCTACACACCAGGGGAGTCCGCCGCCACCGGCCTCTCCAACGTCAGCCACGACATCGGCGGCCACAACGACGGATACGGCATCCCCGGGTCGGAGACGTACACGTCCGACGGCCAGACCCACCGCACCACCAAGCTGCCCGACGACCTGTACGCCCGCTGGGTGCAGTTCGGCACCTTCCAGCCCATCGACCGCCTGCACAGCAACCACAGCGACCGACTGCCGTGGCAGTACGGCGCCGATGCGCAGAAGTCCGCCGAGAAGTTCCTCCGCCTGCGCGAGTCCCTCGTGCCCTACACGTACACCCTGGCGCAGCAGGCCAACACCACCGGAACCCCGATCGTCCGCCCGCTGTACCTCCAGTATCCGGAGGAGGAGACCGCCTACACCAAGGCGGACAGCGAGTACCTGTACGGCCCCGACATGCTGGTCGCCCCGGTCACCAAACCCGGCACGAGCGCCACCACTTCGGTGTGGTTCCCGCCGGGCCAATGGACCGACTACTTCACCGGCCGCACCTACAACGCGCCTGCGGGCGGCGCCAGTTACGACATCACCACGACACTGGACACCATGCCGGTGTTCGTGCGAGCGGGCGGCATCGTCACGACCCGGTCGGGCGATATGCCGAACGACGCGCAGAGCCCGCTCGGCAAGGCCGACGTCACCGTGGCCGCGGGAGCGTCCGGCGCCTTCTCCCTCTACGAGGACGACGGCACCAGTTCCTCCGGGCGTACGGCCACCACCCGCATCCGCTACACCGAACACAAGGACACGCACCTGCTGAGGATCGCACCCACGAAGGGAACCTTCCGGGGCCAGGCGAGCCACCGCACCTGGACGGTCTCGTTCCTCGGAGTGGAGCACGCGCCGAAGCAAGTCACCACGGACGGCGCGAAGTTGACCGCATCGGCGTGGCACTGGGACGCCGAGGCCCATGTCCTGCGGATCACGACGCCCTCGCACAGCATCCGCAGTGCGGTGAGCATCGGATACCGGTAACAGGCTGGGGGAGCGGCGAAGGGGGCCTGCGCATCGGCGAACGCGCAGGCCCCCTGCGGCTACTTTGTGCAGATGACCGACATTCTGCCGCCGGGCGGTGCCGTGCTGGACGCGGGCGAACTGGAAGCCCGGTGGGCGGACGCCTGGCGGCCGGAGCAGGTGGCGGAGCGGTTGGCCGGTGTCCGTACTCCGTGGTGCGTGGCGGCAGGCTGGGCGCTGGACCTGTTCCGTGGGGCGCAGACCCGGCCGCACGGTGACCTGGAGATCGCAGTACCCGCGGCGGACTTCGCGGAAGTACGGGATCGCTTTCCGGAGTACGTATGGGACGCGGTCGGTTCGGGACGGGTCTGGGCGGCGGCAGGGCCCGATGCCCTGACGGCCACACATCAGACCTGGCTCCGGGATCCGGCAACCGGCCACTTCCTGTTCGACGTCTTCCGCGAACCGCACGAGGCCGGGACGTGGATCTGCCGACGTGACGAGGGCTTGCGCCTGCCGTACGAGACGATCGTCGAGCGCACGCTGAGCGAAATCCCCTACCTGGTACCGGAGTTGGTGCTGCTGTTCAAGGCGAAGGCGCAGCGTCCCAAGGACGAGACGGACTTCGAGGGGGTACTGCCGCTGCTGGACCGGGCGCGGCGGAACCGACTGATCCGGTGGCTGGAGCGGGTGCATCCCGGGCATCCGTGGCTGGCGGAACTGTCGTCGTAGCCGGCGCGTGCGGACTGCGCGCACCGTGCTCGTGAGCGGACGGTCGGCCTCACCTGCTGATCTCGGCCATGGTCAGATCTGCGAGTCGTGTCGCCGTGTCGAAGTGGGGGGTGAGGCGGGTCTTGGTCATGGCGAAGGAGACGCCGGTGGCGGTGTCGGCGTAGACGTAGCTGCCGCCACCACCGATCCAGCCGAACGTGGTCGGTGCTTCGTCCGGCCGGGCCCCGATACGTCCGAGTGGATAGCCCAGACCCAGCCGGACAGGGTTGCCGAAGACCTGGTCGGTGCCCTCGAAGGCCACCTCCGTCAACTCTTCGATTTGCTGTGGGTCGATGAGCCGGCCGTCGAGGAGCGCGGCGTTCATGGCGGCGATTCCCCGCGCCGTGAAGGTGCCGACGGACGGGATGTCCGCCTGCAGGATCTCGGGGTCGTTGCCCATCGCCGCGGTCGGCTGCTGTTCCCAGGGCGCGAGAACGGCGTCACCGTCGGGTGGGACGACCGGGCGCGGTACGGCATCTTCGAGTCGTGCCAGCCTGGCCAGGTCGGTTCGGGGCACGCCGAAGTACAGGTCGCCCTCGAGGCCCAGGGGTACGGCGACCCACTCGTGCAGGAGCTGCCGCATCGGTTTGCCTGTGGCCCGGCGTGCGAGTTCGCCGACGAGGAAACCGAAGGTGAACGAGTGGTACCCCGTCTCGGTGCCAGGTCGCCACCGCGGTTCGGCGTCCGCGATCGCGGCGCAGACCCGCGTCCAGTCAGCCAGGTCGGCAGGGCCGACGTCACGAGGCATGGCCGGCACCCCGACCGAGTGTGTGAGCACGTGCCGGAGAGTCGCGGTCGCCTTGCCGTGGGCACCGAACTCGGGCCACACGTCGACCACTGGTGCGTCGTATCCGACGGCACCGGTCCCCACGAGCAGATGGGCGATCAACGACGTCATGACCTTGCCGGCGGAGAAGCTGAAGAACGGGGTCTCCGGGGTTACCCGGCGCCCGGTCCGGCCGTCGGCGACTCCGGCGACAGCGTCGACAACAGGAGCACCCTGGTGGAAAACGGCGACCTGCAAGCCGGTCTCTGCTTCGGTCTCGGCTCCCGTGCCGACGAGGTCGTCGAGGACGCTCTGGACCTGCTGCTGCAGCGAAGGCATCACCCTCACCGGCTCGGCCAGGCGTAGCGGGTCTGGCTGGCCGTGGGCAGCTTGCCGAAGGCGAATCCGACAGTCGGCGCGACCCGATACAGCCTGACGTCGCCGGCGACGACGGCCTCGCCCAACCCGTACCAGACACCGTCGGGGCTGGTCAGATGCGGGCCGTACTTCCGCTCGAAGTCCGCGACGGCGCGTTCACGCTCGGAGCGCTCACCCACCATGGACGCGACACCCTCGATGATGACGTCCACACCGGTCAGGGCGTTCGTGCCGGTCGTCAGCACGCAGCGGGGATTGCGCTCAAGATTGCGCGCCTTGCGCTCCTGATCACCTGTGGTGAAGCACATGCCACCCAGACTCCAGGCCGCCAGCAACGGCGTCACGTGCGGTCGCCCGTCCGGCCGTACCGTGGAGAGCCAGAACACCTCCGCCTCACCCAGGACCGCCAGCGCCGACGCCCACGGCGTCGCTCGCGCGCCTGGCGACGAGTATGGCCCCAGCTCAACGTCCGGCTCACCGTCCGACATGGCATCTCCCTAGGTCAATATGGTGACCTGAACGAGCCGGGAAACTCATCGGTCTGCGTTCCTCGCGTCGTCATCCCGTCCAGGAAGGACCCTGGAGTCTCCCGCAAGGGGAGACGAGAAGGTGGGCTCATGGACGGCGACACGCTTTACTCGATCGGTGAACTGGCCCGACGCACCGGGCTGACGGTCAAGGCGATCCGGTTCTACTCCGACCGCGGCATCGTGACACCGGCCGGTCGCACCTCCGCCGGCTACCGCCGCTACGGCCCGGACGCGATCGCTCGTCTGGCCCTCGTGCGGACGCTGCGCGAGCTCGGCCTCGGCCTCGGCACGATCCGACGTGTCACGGACCGGGAAGTCACGCTCGGCGAAGTCGCCGCGGAACACGCCGCCGCCCTGGACGTGCAGATCAGCAACCTGCGTCTGCGGCGAGCGGTGCTGATGACGGCGGCGGCCACACGCGAGCCCACCGTTGAGGAGATGGAACGCATGCATCAACTGGCCACCCTGTCCGAAGACCAGAGGCGCCGATTGGTCGACGACTTCCTCGACGTCGTCTTCGACAACCGCCACGGCCGGGAACACGTGGCGGCCCATGCGGCTGTACGGCGTTCCCTGACCCCCGAGCTCCCCGGCAGCCCCTCCGAGGAACAGGTCGCCGCATGGGTGGAACTGGCGGAGCTGTCCCTGGACGCGGGCTTCCGCGCCGGTGTGCGCAGCCTGGTGGACGACCATACGGCCGACCTTCCCGACGCCCCCGCCACACCGCCCCGCCCGGACGTCGTCGCCGTCACCCGTGAACTCGTCGCCGCCGCCGTGACATCCGGCATCGGTCCCGACTCTTCGCAGGCCGATCCCGTCGTCGAACGGCTCACCGCCGCATGCGCGCGGGCCGTCGGACGCCCCGACGACCCCACGCTGCACGCCTGGCTGCTGCACCGCCTGGAAACCGCCAACGACCCACGCAGAGACCGGTACTTCGACCTTCTGGCCGTGATCAACGGCTGGCCGCCGCCGGAACCCCTGGCCCCGATGATCGACTGGTCCGTGCAAGCCCTGAGGATCCGAACGGCCCGCTGACGCGACACCCGGTGTTGTCCACCGCCGAAGGGGCGGCCCGGTGACGCCCGGAGCCCTCAGTGCTCCAGGCGCACCGGCATCAGCAGCGAGAACGTCTCCTCGTCGTCGGGCCTGCGGATCGCGACGGGCGCCGTCGGGACACCGAACTCGAGGATCAGCTGATCCCGCCCTCCGGCGGCCAGGGCGTCCAGCAGGAAGTCGCGGTTGACGGCGACCTGGTCCGGGTCGTCCTCACCGTCGTCACAGACGACCACGGTACGGTCGTCCACCACCTTCAGCACGCTGAGATCGCAGGACGCCCCGTCCTGAGCGCGCGGCTCGCTCACGCGGACGGGACCCCCCTCCACCGCCTTCCGGAAGTCCGACGTCTCGACGAGGGCGCGGCGCCCGGCCGGCAACTGGACGAGGCGACGGTAATCCGGGAAGTCGTGGTCAAGACGCCGGCCCGACGCCTGTCCGTCTCCCGTCTCCAGCGTCACGCGATCACCGTCCACAGCGAGCCGTACGGATTCCTCGCCGTCCAGCAATGCCCGCATCGCGCCGACGAGCGGAGCAGGCACAATGACCTGCACAGCGGGTCCGTCGGGCCCGCCGACACCCGCGTACGCGACGGCCATCCGGTACCGGTCGGTGGCCACGACCCGAAGTGCCTCCCCCTCGACGTCGAACAGGACGCCGCCCAGCATCGGCAGCTCCGGATCGGCACTGACCGCGAAGCGGACCGCGTCCAAGGCGGCGGCCAACTCTGAGGCCGAGATGGACAGTTCGGTGCTGATGGTTCGATTGACGGCCAAGGTGTTCTCCCTGCGTGCGAGTAGTTCCCGGAGCGTGGAGAACTCGCTGCGTGCGTCGGACAGTTCCCGTTCGAGACGGCGTAGGTGCGCCTGCAGCAGCTCACTCACCAGGTCCTTGTCCGCGCTGGACCAGCCGGCCAGGACGAGCCGAATGTCCGCCAGCGGCATGCCGGCCCGGCGCAACCGGGCCAGCAACCGCGCCTCGCCGAGCTGGGCGGGGCTGTACCAGCGATAACCGCTCACCGGGTCCACCCTCGCCGGCACCAGCACACCGGTACGGTCGTAGAACCGCAGGGTGCTCACACCCAGCCCGCTGTCCCGGCTCATCTCACCAATGCTGCGCATCTCGCTCTCCACACCGGGAACTCTGGGCCCTGCACAAGGTCGAGGGTCAAGCGACGGGTGATGGGTGACGGGCGACCGGCGACGGACGACGCCGGTCAGGACTCGTAGGTCTCGAACCAGTGGGTGTCGAAGTACCGGGCGGTCGAGTACGGGTGTCCCCGCTCGGTCAGCATGCGGAACACGAACTCGGCGGCCGAACCCTCGAACCGGTGCCAGGAATCGGGGAGGTCGTCGCAGGAGAGGACGGGCCAGGTGTCCGGGTCGCGGTCACTTGTGAGCCAGTAGAACTGTCCCTCCTGTTCGGACGAACCCCACTGCAGGAGCCCGCCCGCAGCCGGGTGCACGTCGTACGGCCGCCACACGGCCGTACCCTGGCTCGCGGCGAAGCCGGCCAGATACTCGGCATGGTCGACGAAGTCCATGCCACGGACGCGGGCTTGGGGAACGTACAGACTGAGGAAACCATCGAAGGCACCCTCGCCGAACACCTCCGCCAGCCGCTTGTAGTCGCTGGGCAGGGCCGTGCCGAGACGCTCCTCGACAGCCGCCCAGTCGATCGTCCGTGTCCGTCCGCCGCCGTCCCACCCGGTCACGGCGACGACCCGCTCCACCCACGACGCGTCGGCCGGGAGCCCCTCGACCACCGGCCTGGGCCGCTCGGCGACCACCACCACACGCCGTACGCCCTCACCGGCGTCCACGGTCCCGGCCCCGATCCACCAACTCCGGTGCGCCCAGGCGCGCATGTCCACGACGTGCTTGCCGAAGGGACCGAGGAGAGGCAACCCCGTCGTCGCGTCCACGGTCGGATCGGCGTAACCGCCCATGGCGAGGTTGCGGGCGGACCCGTACCGGCTGCTGATCGCTTCGACGACACCGGCCAGGGAAACCTCCTCGGAGACGGTGAGACACACATGCCCCGGCCGGTGCCCGGCCACGCCACACTCCAGGGGGCGCCGCTCAAGACCGCCGACCAACATCGTTACGGCGTCAAGGAGTTCACCCTGTCTCATGAGCTTCCGCCCCTCCCCGCGCAGGCATACGTGTCGATCCTCGCCACTCGCGAAGCACCGGCCGTGCAACTGTTCGGGACCGGCAGGAGTCTAGCGATCGAAACGATGGACCCCTGGATGACACCGTCCGTTCGCCCCCGTTCCAACAGAGGTTCTCCCCATGCCGATGCCCCCGAACGACCGTCGCGCCTTCCGTGCCGCTGTTGCCATGCTCGGCGCCGCCGGCCTGATCGCGCTGGCCGCAGCTCCCGCCGCCTATGCCGATGACCCCGCACCCGAATTGGTCGTCGGGGGCATCGAGCCGATCGGCGGGGTGAAACCGGGGAGCACCTTCGATCTGCCGGTCACCGTGGCGAGCAAGGGCACCGCAGTCGCCGAGAAGGTGTGGGTCACCTACTCCGTCACCCGGGGACTCGGCTTCGCGGAGGTTCCCTCCAACTGCTGGACACAGCAGGTCCGTCCCTACGACGAGATGCCCGAGAGGTGGACCGTGGCGTGCGGGTTCGACCAGGCGGTGGAGCCGGGCGTCGTCTACACGCCCGAGACGCCCCTCCGTGTCAATGCTCTGGACCGCGCGTTCCACGACGAACTGCGCCTACGCGTCGGGGCCGACGAGCCGGGGGTGGACGACAACGGCACTCCGCCGGTGGCGGGAACCGCTCCGGCGGTGAAACTGGTCGAAACACAGCACGGGGGCATGGGGGCCGCCCAAGTCGTCGATGTGCCCGTCACCTCCGTCAACACGGCCGACTACCAGGTGACGGGTGCCGCGTTGAAGGGGAGCATCGGTGAAACGGTGCCGATGAAGGTGGAGTTCACCAACGCCGGGCCCGCCTGGGTCATGACCAAGGTGGGGGTCCCGTCCGTAAGGGTCATGATCATGCCGCCCGCCGGAACGTCGGTCGTCAAGACCCCCGGGTTCTGCAAGGCCAAGGGGAAGGCGTACGACTGCGGGACGAGTGAGCGGGCTCTCTACGAAGGCGGCCGAGAGACCTACAACTTCAAACTGAAGATCGACAAGCGGGTGGCGCACGCCAAGGGCTCGGTGGCGCTGAGCACCGAGGCGCGGCCGTTCGACCCCGACAAGACCAACGACAAGGCCGCCATCACGCTGGACGTCACGGGTGGGGATCCGACAGGCTCGACGGGCAGCTCGACCAACGGCGCGGGCAGCTCGGGCAGCTCGGGCAGCTCGACCAGTGGCTCGGGCGGATCCGCCGGCGGGCCGTCGTCGACCGGAGGCGACGCGACGACGACGACGAACGGCGGCACCCTGGCAGACACCGGGTCCTCGGCGCTGCCGATCACGGGCGTGGCTGCCGCGGCGGTGGTCACGGGCACGGGCCTGTTCGTCATCGTGCGCCGCCGCCGAGCCCAGAGGCTCACGAACCAATGGTGAAGATGGGCCACATCCCCGTAGCCGACCCCAGGGCGACGCGGTGGGCCATACCTGGAACCTCGTAGCCTGCGCATGGTGGCCAAAGAGGATCAGCAGACCGACGACCTCAACTCCCAGGCCCCAGCTGATCGTCAGTGGCCACTGCTACGGCTGTGGTCGGCGGCGCGAGTCCAGAGGGACAGATCGCTGCTCGTCGCCACGGCAAGTGTCTGCCCGGAGGGCGAGAATCCAGCGGCACGGAGCTCGGAGTAGTGGGAGTGGAAGATGTGCCACCAACCCTCCCCATGCGGACCGGAGTGCGGCAGACCACCGCCGCGAGAGAGCAGCACACGTTCGTTCGGCCAAGCCGGGGCAACGACCTCCAGCTTCCAGCCATCTTCGTCGGCGGTGTGCAGTCCTCCGCCGAAAAGCCCCGCGACGCGCACCCTGATTCCGGCGACCGGTCCCAGCCCAGGACACCACTGAGCGGGATCCGCGTCACGGCTGTCGTCCTCGGCGTCCGGGTCACGATCCCGTGCGATCTTCTCCCCCGTGACGGCGTCGAAGAGCCCGTGGCCGTCGTGCGAGACGACCATCACCAAGTCCTGGCCGGTGCCGGGGTGCGAGGCGAAGCCGATACCGAGAAGTCCACCGACCGGGGCGTACGCCACGCGCCGCCAGGGCTCGGGAGCCTGTACCACCGGGGCGGCGAGGAGTCTCTGCCTCATCGCCTGCTGGTACGGGGAAAGCTCCGGCTCAGGAACCGGCTGGTCGACCGGAGGTCCGTCCTTCGTCCGCTTCGTCACACGTCCATGATCCATACTTCGACGCGTTCACCCAACTGTGTTGATACGGGCCACGGGCGACTCCGGCCCTCCATGAGTCCGGGAGTCGGGCGAACCGGGCTTTATGGCCTACGTCGGGCTTCGCTCACCTACCCCGGATTACGGCAACCGGTGCGAGGGCCCCTTGGACTTTGCAGGCTGCTTCGGAGTGCCGTGAGGTGTTGCGTGGGCGGGGTCGTTCTTGCCGCGGGGCGGGTGCGCGGCCGGCCCGTGGAGGTCAGGGGCGCGGTGTCCTGGTGAACCCTGGCGTGTCAGGGCTACCACGTCGGAGGAGTCTCGGTTCGTGTCGGCGGGATCGGTGTGGGATCCGGACGGCGGGGCGGAGGCGCGGTGGGAACCGGTGGAGGCGGCGGCACCGGGGCCGCTCTCGGGAGTCGCCGTGCTTGCGGGCGGGTGGACGGCGGAGGGCGTCGCGTCGGTGCGGTTGTCGCTGTGTCCGTCGGTGCTCGCGGCGATGGTGAACGTCGTTCCCAGGGCCACGGTGAGTGCGGCCAGGGCGGTTCCGACGGCCAGGCGGCGGTTGTGCCGAAGGCCGCCCGGAAGATGGGGACGCGTGACGGCCACCTTCTGCGTGCGTATGCCCTCGAGGTCGGTCGTACGCGCGCTGGGCGGCGTCGGGATCGGCTCGCTCACGGCGTTCAGGTCCATCGAGGTGAGCAGCGCCGCGCACTGCTCCGCGTCCGGGCGCGTCTCGGGGGCCCGGGCGGTCATGGCCCGCAGCAGGTCCGCCAGGCCGGGGGCGAGCCAGGTGGGGATCGTGGGCGGGCGGTGGAGGCGGGCGATGGCGGCCTCCAACGGAGTGCCCTGGTACTCCAGTTCCCCTTTCAGGCACTCCAGCAGGACCAGGCCGAGAGCGTAGACGTCCGTGGGCGGTCCGACGGGCCGTCCCTCGACCTGCTCCGGCGCCAGATAGGCGGCGGTGCCTGTCAGGGCGTCCGGTGCCGTGTGGCGTGTGGCGTTCGTCAGGCGTGCGATGCCGAAATCGGCCAGGTGGGGGTCGCCGGTCGTGTCGAGCAGGACGTTCGACGGTTTGATGTCGCGGTGCACGATGCCGGCCCGGTGGACGTGGGCGAGCGCTCGCGCGAGGGCGCCGCCCAGCTTGGCCACGCGCCGCTGAGGCAGCGTTCCGCTCGTGAGAAGGCCCCGCAGCGTGGGGCCGTCGAC
Source organism: Streptomyces sp. NPDC050534 (assembly GCF_044457745.1). Taxonomy (NCBI): domain Bacteria; kingdom Bacillati; phylum Actinomycetota; class Actinomycetes; order Kitasatosporales; family Streptomycetaceae; genus Streptomyces; species Streptomyces sp. NPDC050534. Next base: position 218,500 of record NZ_JBITHF010000005.1, on the reverse strand, counting down.
CAGTTGCATGACCAGGTAGGCGCGGTCGTCGTGGCGGCCGGAGTCGTAGACGGTGACCAGCCCGGGGTGTTCCAGGCGGGCGAGCAGGACGGCCTCCGCCGCGAGGCAGTTCTCGGGTTCCGGGTCCGAGCCCGGCCGGAAGACCTTGACGGCCACCGGCCGCCGAAGGCGCATGTCGATTCCTTCGTAGACGTCGGCCATGCCGCCCGAGCCGATTCTGACGCCCAACCGGTAGCGTCCGGAGAGGACTTGAACGGACTGTGCGTCCCCTGTCACCGGCGGGGGCGCCGACAGGGCTGCTGATCGGGGGACGTTCATCTGCTCTCCGTTGCTGTCACCGCGTACCGGACTCGACCATGAGCCGTGCTCTGCGGCGGGTACCCCGGGCCGTATGGGATATCCGGAGGAAGTCGACCTTGTGATGGAGCGGGGATCGGCCGATCCAGGCCGGTGCCGGTGGGGCCGGTGGAACAGCAAGTCGGTTCCACCTTCGCCGTGGCCGCCACGCGATCGTCAACGACAGCATGGCGCAGTGGAATTGGGGTATTCGGACGTGCGCGGCCACCGTCCGAGTCGGCGCTGACGGGGCTGCAGTGCGCGAGACCCACTTCCCCCGGGGCCTCGCGCGGGAGGTCCTCCCGGCCGTCGAGTCCCCCCTCGAACCAGGCCGGAGGACGTGGGCCGGAGCCGCCGACGGACCCTTGGGTGTCTGGGCTCCGGCCCGCCCGCTGCTCCTTCCGCCCGGCCGACGATGACGGGCACGGGCGGCGCTCCGGCGTGATCGCCGTGGTCACCAGGTGGCAGCCGACGTGTGTGAGAGAACTTTCCTGCGGACCAGAGATGCGGGGAAGGGCCGCTTCGACCTCCCCAGGTACCACGGCCCCTCCCCGGGCAAGCGCCATGCCGGATACCCAGGTGATCCGATTTCATGCACTGCCAGCCCTGAGCCGCTCCTGCGGCAGCCCGCGAACGCCCCCGCTGAACGCCCGTCGCTCATGCGCCACCTACGTCGGCGCCCCCAAGAGTGGCGACCTCGCGCACGGCCGTCGCGATGGCCGGGGCGTCCTTCTTCAGCAGCGCGCCGTGGTTGCTTGCGACCTTCGCGCTCACCTTGATGTGCGGGTTGCGGGCGGTCACCGCGTCGAGGCCGGTGCGGATCCGTTCCTGCTCGTCGCCGCGGCTGCCCAGGGACGTCCCCGAAGCGACCACGTACCGCACCGGGACGGTGATGGCGTCCAGTACGGGAGCCAGCTCGCTCTCGCGGGAGAGCCTGCCGAGTTCGATGTTGCAGTCCGCCATCTGGTCGGCATTCATCCGTGGAGTCAGACCCGTCGGGCGCAGCAGCGGCAGGAACCGGCCCCACTGCCGGAACTGCTTCCGGATCCGCTGCTCCATGGCCTCGTCCAGCCAGTCGTAGGGGAAAGCGCCGTCGACCATGACCGCACCGACGGTGCGCTCCGGATTCCGGGCGGTCCAGTGCGCCCCGACGAATGCCCCGTACGACCAGCCCACCACCAGTGCCCGGTCCACACCCCTGGCCGCCAGAACGGCATCGACATCGCGGACGGCGGCCTCGAAGGAGTAGTCCGCCGAACGCTGCGACTTACGGCCGCGGGCCCGTTCGTCGTAGGTGATGTGCCGCCATGCCGGGCCCAGTTCGGCGATGACCCGCCGCCAGTAACCCTGCGTGGCGAACTGGCCGTTGAGGTAGATCACGGGGACGCCGGGGCCGCCGGTGTCGGTGACGGCCAGGGCCGTGTCGTCGACCGGCACCATGCCGGTCCAGTTCGAGCTGGTCGAGGAAGGGCTGTGCTTGGTCATGTCGTCTCCTTGGTCGCGCTGTCGCGCTGTCGCGCTGTCGCGCTGTCGCGCTGTCGCGCTGTCGCGTCGGGTGTCTTGTGCGGGTTGTTCTGCGGTCCGCTCCTGAGGAGCGGACCCCTGGGCGGCCCGGCCGGGCCGCCCAGGTCGCGCTCGTTCAGAGGCTGCGGGCGGTGATGTCGCCGCGGGAGGTGGTGGCGCGGATGTCGAGTTCGGTGGTGCCGTCGTTCTTGAGGGAGTTGCTGACGCGGCCGTAGGCGGTGTCGGCGTCCAGGGCGGCCGAGACGCCGGCGGCGGCACCGACCGAGATGTCGCCGGACTGGGTCCGCAGAACGACCGTGCCGCGCACGGCCTCGGTGATGCGGATGTCGCCGCGCGCGGTGCTGATCTCCGCGGGACCGCCCAGCCGGCCGACCTCCACGTCGCCGTCGGTCGCGGTGAGTTGGAGGCTCCCGGCCTCGTCGATCTTGATGTGGTGGTACGCGCCCTCGAAGGCGACGTCGCCCAGGCGGCCGACGCTGCGCAGCTCGGAGCTGGCGGTCTTGGCCTCGACGCGGGAGCCGGCGGGCAGCTGGACGGTGATCTCCAGGGATCCGGAAGGACCGGAGAGCCGGCTCTCGGACTCGCCGGTGCTGATCCGCAGGACGCCGTCGGCGTAGACGGCGGTGGTCTGCTCGGCGGCCTGGACGTCGCGGTTCTTGGAGGGGTTGGCGGGCCGGACGTCGACGGTGGTGTCGGCGCGGTCGGCGGCGATGAACTGGATGCGTCCGGCGGGGATGTTCAGGACGGCGGAGATCGGGGCGGGGGTGGCGAACTTCTGCATCGTGCTCTCCTTCATCGGGCATCGGATCGGGGGCTCTGCGGCCCGCCGTTTCTGATGAAGGAAACGCTACGTTGCATTCATGGATTTGAGAACCGTGTTATTGCGCTTGAAGGATATAGAGGCAGGTCAGCGTGCAGAGATCGTTGCAACAGTCTCCCGCCTAACGCAACAACCCTCACGCCGAACGTTGCAATGATATGGAAGTGAACGCTATTCTCCGGTGCAACCACGAACCGCGAAGGAGCCCCGGATGCCGGGAGGCAGACTCACCCAGCAGGAACGTCAGCAGATCGCGTTGGGGCTGGCCGACGGTCTCGCCTACGCGGAGATCGCCCGGCGTCTCGACCGCCCGACGTCGACCATCACGCGCGAGGTCATGCGCAACGGCGGCCCCACCGCCTACCGTGCCGACCTCGCCCACCGTGCCACCGAACGCCGCGCCCACCGGCGCAAGCAGGCAGCGCCGAGCAATGTGCAGGCGCCCCCGCAGGCTTACGGGCGCGACGCCGAGGCCGTGCGGGAGTACGAGGAGACGCTCACCACCGTACTCATGGGCTCGGGCGCGCCCAAGATGATGGCCCGGGTGCTGGCCTGCCTCTACACCACCGACGCGGGCAGCCTCACCGCGGCCGACCTCGTGCAGCGCCTCCAGGTGAGCCCTGCGTCCGTCTCAAAGGCGATCGCGTTCCTGGAGGAGCAGGGCCTCGTGCGCCGGGAGCGCGACGAGCGGCGCCGTGAGCGATATGTCGTCGACGACGACGTCTGGTACCAGTCCATGATGGCCAGCGCCCGCGGCACCGCCCAGCTCGGCGAGACGGCGCGGCAGGGCATCGGCGTCCTCGGCCGCGGCACCCCGGCCGCGACCCGCCTGGAGAATATCGCCCGCTTCGTCGACTTCGTCTCCGAGAGCATCGCCCGTGCCGCGGATCAGGCCCGCGAGGTCCTCCACGCCAAGTCCGGGGCGGCGTCGGACGACACCGCCGCCGAGCAGCGGCAGTAGTGGCGTCCGGGCCACGGGCGGGACGTCGGCCCGTCGCCCGTCGTCGCCTCAGCCGATCGGCACCGGCATGGGCTGGACCGCGTAGTCGAGGCGGATGGTGTCCCCGGTGACGGGGTCGCCCAGTTCCACCGTCCAGCCGTCGGCGAACTGGTCGACGCCGGGCGCCATGGGGATGGTGCCGGAGATCAGGACGGTGCCCGGGGTGAGGGCGTCGCGGGAGCGCAGGACGTCCACCCAGTAGGCGGGGGTGAGGAGTTCGGCCAGGGTGCCGTGCTGGATCTCGGTGCGCGTGCCGTCGTGCGTGACCCAGGCGCGCAGGGTGAGCTCGTCGATGCGGGACTCCACGTCGGCCAGCCGCCAGGCGCGGCGGGCGAGGACGTCGGGTCCGGCGTTCTTGCTCCAGGCCACGCCGTGCACCTCGAGGTCGCGGTCGGTGTGGTCGCAGGCGGCCGTCAGCAGCAGCTCCCCGCCGTCCGCGACGACGAGCGCCCACTCCGCCTCGCCCGAGGTGCGCCCGTGCTGGGCCTGGACCCGGTCGGTCTGCTGGGCGAGGTAGGGGGAGACGGGATAGAGGGCCGGCGTCACCGACGGTCCGGGAACGCCCAGCTCGGCGAGTTCCGCGACGTGCGCGGCGACGTCCTGCTGGCTGCGACCGGCGTACCCGGCGTTGAGGACCTGGACGACGTCGACCTCGCGGGTCGATCCGTCGGGCAGTTCGAAGGTCAGCACGGCCATGAGGGCACTCCCAGAGATCGGATCCACGGTGAAGTATTCGGCGCAGGGGGTTGCGCATACGACCTGTATACAAGAAGTATGCCGGAAGGTCGATGTCCCCGAGCAAGGATGGGAACCATGCCCCGCACCCCGAAGGACGACATGAAGGCGTCCGCTCGGCACTCCGGCGTCCGCCGGGCCTTCGTCGCGAGCCTGACCGGAACCGCACTGGAGTGGTACGACTTCGCCGTCTACTCCGCCGCGGCCGCCCTGGTCTTCGGCGACCTGTTCTTCCCCTCCGAGGACCCGCTCACCGGCACACTGCTGGCGTTCTCCACCTACGCCGTCGGCTACGTCTCGCGCCCCCTGGGCGGCTTCGTCTTCGGCCGCCTCGGGGACGTCATCGGCCGCAAGAAGGTGCTGATGGCCACGCTGGTCCTCATCGGGGTGGCCACCTTCCTGATCGGTGTCCTGCCCGCGTACTCGACGGTGGGCGTGGCCGCCCCGATCGCCCTTGTCGTGCTGCGCTTCGCCCAGGGCGTCGGCGTCGGCGGCGAGTGGGGCGGCGCCGTCCTGCTGTCCAGCGAGTTCGGCGACCCGCGCCGCCGCGGCTTCTACGCCTCCGCCGCCCAGGTCGGCCCGCCCGCCGGCAACCTGCTCGCCAACGGCGTCCTGGCCGCACTCGGCGCGCTGCTGACCGAGGCGCAGTTCGAGTCGTGGGGCTGGCGCGTGGCCTTCCTGCTCTCCGGCGTCCTGGTCGCATTCGGGCTGTGGGTGCGGGCCAAGCTCGAGGAGACCCCGGTGTTCAAGGCGATGGAGGCCGAGCACTCCCGCCCCGAGGCGCCGATCCGCGAGGTCTTCGCCACCCAGCCCCGCGCCCTGCTCGCCGCGATCCTGTGCCGCGTCGGCCCCGACGTGCTGTACGCCATGTTCACCGTCTTCGTCCTGACGTACGCCACCAACGAACTCGGCATGTCACGCGGCTCCGCCCTCGCTGCCGTCCTCATCGGCTCCACGCTCCAGGTCTTCCTGATGCCGCTCGCCGGTGCCCTCTCCGACCGCGTCAACCGCCGCCTGCTGTCCGGCTGTGCCGCGCTGGCCGCCGCCGTGTGGCCCTTCCTGTTCTTCCCGATGATCGGCGGCGGCAGCTGGCTGCCGCTCGCCGCCGGTGTGGTGGTGGGCCTGGTGATCCACTGCTGTCTCTACGGGCCGCAGGCCGCCTTCATCGCCGAGCAGTTCTCGCCCCGACTGCGCTACACCGGGTCCTCCCTCGCCTACACGCTGGCCGGGATCATCGGCGGCGCGATCGCCCCGCTGCTGTTCACCAGCCTGCTGAGCGCCTACGGCACCTGGGTGCCCCTGGCCGCCTACATCGCCCTCGCCTCGGCCGTCTCCCTCGCCGGGATCTTCCTCGGGCGCGACCCCGAGGCCGCCGTGCACGAGGACACCGCGCTCGCCGCGCCGAAAGCCCGCAGCACGGCGGACGCCACCCCCACCAACCCCTGACCCCCGACCCCTCCGAGGAGGAACCGCGTCATGCGGATCGCCCTGAGCCAGCTCACCACCGGCCCGGCCCCCGACAAGAACCTCCGGCTCGTGGAGGAGTGGACACTTCGCGCGGCGGACGCCGGAGCCCGCGTCGTCGTCTTCCCCGAGGCGTCGATGGCCTGCTTCGGCACCCGGTTGGCGCCGCTCGCCGAGCCCCTGGACGGGCCGTGGGCCGACGGCGTACGGCAGATCGCGCAGGCCACCGGGACGATCGTCGTGGCCGGGATGTTCACCCCGGCGCCCGGAGGCAGGGTGACCAACACCCTGCTGGCCACCGGACCCGGTGTCGAGGCGTCGTACGACAAGATCCACCTCTACGACGCCTTCGGGTTCCGCGAGTCCGACACCGTCGCGGCGGGCTCGGCCCCGACGGTGATCGACGTGGACGGCGTCCGGCTGGGCCTGGCCACCTGCTACGACGTGCGGTTCCCCGAGCTGTTCCGGGCCCAGGCCGATGCCGGTGCCGTCGCCACTCTGCTGGCCGCGTCCTGGGGCGCCGGGCCCGGCAAGCTCGAACAGTGGGAGCTGCTGGTGCGGGCGCGTGCGCTGGACGCCACGGTGTGGCTCGCCGCGGTCGGCCAGGCCGACCCCGGCGGCGAGCCGGGCTCCGCGCCGACGGGCATCGGGCACAGCCGCGTCGCCGGACCCGACGGCACCGTCCGGCACGCCCTGGGCGCCGGGCCCGAGCTGCTCGTGGCCGATCTGGACCTCGACGAGGTCGCCGCCGTGCGGCAGAAGACGTCCGTACTGGCCAACCGGCGCCCGGAGGTGTGGCGATGAGCAAGCCCGAGCTGGAGTTCCACCTCCCCGACGGGCCCTGGAGCGCCCCGGCGGGGTCCGGCCCCGGCGTCGAGGAGCGCGTCCTGGCCGACGACCCCGAGCGCGGCTGCCGCACCGCACTGGTCCGCTGGGCACCGGGCACCGACACGTCGGCCGGCGGCGTGGCACACCACGACTTCTGGGAGGAGGTCTACCTCGTCGAGGGCGCCCTGCACGACCTCACCTTGGACCGCACCTTCACCGCAGGCATGTACGCCTGCCGCCCGCCCGGCATGCCCCACGGTCCCTGGACCTCACGGGAGGGCGTCACCATGCTGGTGATCACCTACCCCTGAGCGATCGCCTGCGCCGCCTTCATCCGCCGGACGGACCCTAGCCCGCGAGCAGCACCTTCAGCGTCGATTCCAGATGGTGGTCGATGGCGGCGCACGCGGCCCGTGCGTCGCCCGCGGCCAGGGCGTCGACGATCGCATCGTGTTCTTCCATCACCGCTTCCTGGCGGCCCTGCTGGTTGAAGAGCGCGACCACTCCGGCGCGGACCTGGCGGCTGCGCAGGCCGTCGTAGTGGCGGTCCAGGAGGGTGTTGCCGACGGCGGAGACCAGCGCGGAGTGGAACTGGTGGTCCACGTCGATGAACTCCTTTGCGTCCTCGGCGCCGGTGAGCTCGCGCTGCCGGTCCAGCAGCGAGCGCAGCTCCGCCACGGGCGCCCGTCCGGCGGAGACCAAGTGCTCGGCGGCGTAGCGCTCGACGATGCCCCGCAGCTCCATGAGCTCACGGATCTCGCGTCCCGTCAGCGGCGCCACCCGGGCGCCCCGCTTGGGCACGAGCTCGACCAGGTCCTCGGCCGCGAGCTGCAGCAGCGCCTCCCGGATGGGCGTGCGCGAGACGCCGATGCGGTCGGCGAGGTCCTGCTCCGAGAGGAAGGCCCCCTGCATCCCGGGGTCCGTCAGCACCGTGTCCTTGAGATACGCGTACGCCTTCTCCCGACCGGACGCCACGGCAACCCCCAGACATCGCATACAGCTTGTATACGGACGCTACCACGGGCCGGCGCTCGAAATACCGGCTCGAACACCGAGGCCGGAGGACTGGAGTGCTGTAAGGATGAGCATCCCTGGCCCCTTCTGGGGCAGCCGTCTCATATGCTCTGAACCAGCAGGGAGATGCCCATCCATGACAGACGAGCAGGCGGCGGCTGACGATCAGGGTCAGCACGGACCCACAGAGATCACCTACTCCGAACAGTTCTATCCGGCGCGTCCGCGATCTCTGCGACCTCGCGCGCGCCTGAGGCCGCAGGGACAGCCCCGGCCCCACGAGCGAACCGGAGAGCCGGTCGGCACCAACCCCGACTACGTGTCATGGCTGCTGCGCAGCTCCATGCTCCAGGACGCCCGGGACCTCGCCGTGCAGCTCACCGGCCAGGGCAGCATGTGGCAGAACCCCTTCGCGCGGCCCGACCCCAAGGCCGCCGTGAGCGTCGCCCCGGTGTGGTTCACGGCGTATCCGATCTCTCTCATCACCCGCCCCGGCGACAGCTTCCTCGGCACGCTGGCCGACCCTGAGCTGTGGCGCACCTTCGCCGACATCGGGATCCGGGCCGTGCACACCGGGCCCGTCAAGCGCGCGGGCGGAATCTCGGGCTGGGACCCGACCCCGAGCGTCGACGGCCACTTCGACCGCATCAGCACCGCCATAGACGCCGCGTTCGGCACGGAGGACGACTTCCGGCGCATGTGCCAGGTGTCCGCCGACCACGGCGGAACCATCATCGATGACATCGTGCCCGGTCACACCGGCAAGGGGCCCGACTTCCGGCTCGCCGAGATGAACGTCGGCGACTACCCCGGCATCTACCACATGGTCCAGGTCGAGCCGGAGGACTGGCACCTGCTGCCCGAGGTACCGGCGGGACGCGACTCGGCCAACCTCGACACCGAGGCCGAGGAGGCGCTGGCGAAGGCCGGCTACATCATCGGCGCCCTGCAACGGGTGATCTTCCACGACCCGGGCGTCAAGGACACCAACTGGAGTGCGACGGCCCCCGTCCTCGGACCCGACGGCATCACCCGGCGCTGGGTCTACCTGCACTACTTCAAGGAGGGCCAGCCCTCCATCAACTGGCTCGACCCGACCTTCGCCGGCATGCGGCTCGTCATCGGCGACGCCCTGCACTCGATCGGCGACCTCGGATCGGGCGCGCTGCGTCTGGACGCCAACGGCTTCCTGGGCGTCGAGAAGAGCGCGGAGGGTCTGCCGGCCTGGTCGGAGGGGCACCCGCTGTCGGAGGCCGCCAACCAGTTGATCGCCAGCATGGTGCGCAAACTGGGCGGCTTCACCTTCCAGGAGCTCAACCTGACCGTCGACGACATCAGGATCACCTCCGAGGCCGGCGCCGATCTCTCGTACGACTTCGTCAACCGGCCCGCCTACCACCACGCCCTGGCGACCGAGGACACCGAGTTCCTGCGGCTCACGCTGGGCATCGCCCTGGAGAGCGGGGTGGCGGCCGCCAGCCTCGTGCACGCCCTGCAGAACCACGACGAACTCACCTACGAGCTGGTCCACTTCGCCACGCTGCACAAGGACGACCACTTCACCTACCACGGCGTCGACGTCACCGGCGGCCAGCTCGCCGAGCACGTCCGTGCCGAGCTGGTGCAGAGGCTGACCGGCCCCGACGCGCCCTACAACGCCATCTTCACCACGAACGGCATCGCCTCCACGACGGCCACCATCATCGCCGCCGCGCTCGGGCACGAGTCGCTGGACAACCTCGCCAACCAGGACGTGCGGGAGATCAGGAGGGCCCATCTGCTCCTGGCGATGTTCAACGCCCTTCAACCGGGCGTTTTCTCGCTCTCCGGCTGGGACCTGTGCGGCATGCTGACGCTGCCTCGCGAACAGGTGGGCGGCCTGCTGGCCACCGGTGACACCCGATGGATCCACCGGGCCGCCTACGACCTCATGGACTACCGGCCCGAGGCGACGGCGTCCGGATCGGGCATGCCGAAGGGACACAGTCTCTACGGCAGCCTCCCGTCCCAGCTCGCGGACCCCAACTCCTTCGCCTCCAGCCTGAAACACCTGCTGAAGGTGCGCGAGGACACCGGGATCGCCACCGCCGACCAGATCGAGATCCCGGCGGTGCCGCACCCCGCGCTGCTCGTCATGGTCCACCGCATCCCCGAGAGCGACCAGATCCAGGCGACCGTCCTCAACTTCGGCTCCACATCGGTCGCCGGCTCCGTGGCATCGGAGCACTTCCGGCCGGGCGCGCGCGCCCGGGACGCCCTCACCGGCACGGAGGTCGGCGTGGTCGACGATCTGCGCGCCCTGAACGTCGAACTGCCCGGCCACGACGGCTTCTGCCTGCTCTTCGAGGAGTAGGCCGGGAGCGGCACGAAGGGGCGAACGCGCCGTGCGCGGCGCCGCTTTCGCCCCTTCGCCGATGCCTGTCAGGCAGCCTTGAGCAGCTCCCGCAGCTCCGCCGTGTCGATCAGGTGGGCGCGGGAGGGGAACACCTCGTCGACGAGCACCCGGTGGACCTCGGGGCGGGAGTCGGCGACGCCGTCGGTGAGGACGTAGACGCGGTAGTCGCGGTCGGCCGCGTCGATCAGGGTCGACAGGACGACGCCGCTGGTGCTGATGCCGGAGAGGATCAGGGTGTCGATGCCGCGGTCGCGCAGCTGCTCGTGGAGGTCCGTGTTCGAGCCCGGCCCGAAGCGGATCTTGCGGACGACGATGTCGCCGTCCTCGGGGGCGATGCGGGTGTCGATCCGGGTGGCGTCGTCCTCGTGATGCATCAGCTTCGCCGCGGCGACCGCGCTGAACGTCTTGTTCGTCGCCGGGACCTTCGCCCAGTCGTCCTCGGTGAAGGCGACGCGGACGTAGCCGATGGTGGCGCCCGCGGCGCGAGCGTCGGCGATCACGTCCTTGACCCGGGTGACGAGCGCGTCGGGCTCGGCCACCTGCGCGAGGATCCCGTTCTGGAAGTCCATCGCGAGCAGGGCGGTCCGGGCGGGGTCGATCGAGGGGGCGGCGGGGGTGGTCATGCGTGGTGCTCCTTGCGGGGGTTCGTTGCCGGTTCGGCAGTGCGGGCAGGGGAGTTGTGGGGGAGTGGGGCGTCGGGTGCGCCCTGCGTCCTGGGCGCCGTCAGCCGGCGGTCCAGGAGGGTGAGCAGCAGGACGGCGACGCCCGCCGCCACCAGGACGAGGCCGAGGGTGTGCAGGCCGTGGTCGCCTGCGCCGTCGCGGAAGACGATGCCGGCGATCACGGAGGAGGTGATGGTGCCGAGGTATCCGAAGGTCCGGAACAGGCCGGAGGCGGTGCCGATCTGGTCCGCCGGCGCGGCGATGTAGAGGGCGGTCTGGTTGCCGACGGTGGAGGCAGCCGACGTGACGCCGAAGATCAGGGAGACCAGGACGATCGCGACGGCCGGGCTGTGCGAGGTGAGCAGCACGAGGCCGCCGGAGCCGAGCACCATCGTCACGGCGGCCGCGATCAGCGGGCCGCGCACCAGGTTGCGGCGGGCCAGCGGCCGCGAGAGCAGCGCGGAGACGGCGCCCATGGGCAGCAGCAGGAGGCCCGCCGCCACGGTGGAGTAGCCGTGGGCGGCCTCCGTCCACTGGGTCATGCCGTACATCACGGTGTAGACGCCGAGCAGGGCGAGGGCCTGCCGGAGGTAGGTGCGGGCGAGGGCGCCGTTGGCGGCGAGTCCGCGGAAGTCGAAGAACGGCGCGGTCCTGCGCAGCTCCCAGACGACGGTGGGGACGGCGGTCACGGCGAAGACGGCCAGGGCGGCCCACCTCGCGTGCGGGAGGGCCGTGAGGAAGACGACGAGTGAGGTCATCGACGCGGCGAAGCCGAGGATGCCGGGCAGGTCGATACGGTCGGCGATCTGACGGAATCCGCTCTGCGCGCGGTCGAGGACCGGGTCCTTGGGCAGCTGGCGCAAGGTCATCGTCAGGGCGATCGCCGTGACGGGCAGATTGACGAGGAAGGCCCAGCGCCAGCCGGCGGCGCCGACCAGGAGGCCCCCGAGGGGCGGGCCGATCGCGGCGGTGGCCATGCCCGCCATCGCGAGGCCGCCGAGCACGCCGCCCGGCGGTGCGTCCAGGCCGGCCCGGGCGGCGCGGCGTCGTATGAGCACCATCGCGCACGGGAAGCCCGCCGAGGTGCCGACGCCGATCAGGACGCGGGCGGCGGTCAGCATCGCCAGGTTCTGGCCCAGGCCGCCGATCAGACCGCCGAGCAGTACGAGGAGGATGCCGCTGAGGAAGACGCGGCGCGGCCCGAGGACCTCCGCCAGCTTGCCCGCGGTCGGCTGGGCGATCGCGCTGGCCAGGTAGAGCGAGGAGACGAGGACGGTGGTGGCGCCCACCGGGACGTGCAGTTCGCCCGCGATGGGCACCAGTGCGGTCGCGACGATGGAGCTGTTGATCGGGTTGAGGGCGGAACCCACGTACAGCGGGGTGGTGAAGGACCACGCGAAGGGCTCGTGCCGCGGTTCGGGCGCCGCGTTCTCGCCCCGGCGGGTGGTGGGGCTCATATGCCGCCGCCGCGCAGGTCGGCGTCGGCCAGCCGCTCCAGGATCTCGATGGCCTTCTCCACGTCCGCGCGCTCGTCCGGGGCGATGACCTCGTCGATGGCGCGCACCAGGAAGTCGGAGCGGCCGGTCAGGAGCCGGTCGAGCAGTTCCGTCGCGGACGCGTCGGCGCTGACCAGCTTCTTGCGGCCGTCCTGCGGATCGGGCGCGGTGTGGATCAGGCCGGCGGTCTTGAGCACGGCCAGGCTCTGCGCGATGGCCTGAGCGCTGACGTGTTCCAGCGCGGCGAGCCGGGCCGCGGTGAGGGGGCCCTGCCGGATGATCCTGCCCAGCACGGCGATCTGGGTCGGGGTCAGCCCGGTCGCGTTCTGCCCGGACTCCGCACGCAGGCGTGCCCGCAGCCGCTTCATCGCGTCCTGAAGACGCTGCGCGGCCACGGCGGAGGCGGTGGACTGCTGCGGGCGGGGGTCGGTGGTCATGCCGACCACCGTAAAACTCCTCAAGCAACTTTGCCAAGTTGCTTGGCTAATTCTCGGAGGCGTGCGGTTCGCCTGCCGTGTCGGCGCAGGTCACCCGGAGAGCAGCGCGGCCCCGCTGCCCGGGGTGAGACCACCCGGGGCGACGGGGCTGCGACCAGCTGCCTGGCCTTGCTCCACCGCGCTGCCGTCCTTATGCGGGCGGCGCGGTGGTGTGGGAACCGGGACTAGGCGACGACGCCGGAGTCCTCGACGACGATCTTCTTGGCGGTCGTCCCCGAGCGGCTGCCGAGGGCCTCGACGGCCTTGATGACGTCCTCGCCCTCGACGACCTCACCGAAGACGACGTGCTTGCCGTCCAGCCACGGCGTCACCACGGTCGTGATGAAGAACTGCGAACCGTTGGTGCCGGGGCCCGCGTTGGCCATGCTGAGCAGGAACGGCCGGTCGTGCTTCAGCTGGAAGTTCTCGTCCGCGAACTTCTCGCCGTAGATGCTCTTGCCGCCGGTGCCGTTGCCGTTGGTGAAGTCACCGCCCTGCAGCATGAACTCCGGGATGACCCGGTGGAAGGGCGCACCCTTGTAGCCGTACCCGTTCTGGCCGGTCGCCAGCTCACGGAAGTTCCGCGCGGTCTTCGGCACGACGTCGTCGAACAGCCGGAAGACGACGCGGCCGAGCTTCTCGCCATTGGCCGAAATCTCGAAATAAACGTTCTCGCTCATGTCCCTGATTCTCCACAACTGGCGCGCCCAGGTCGAACAGGCCCCACGTGTGGGTGTCCGACCTGGCGTGGTATCCGGCGGGCCGGCGTGTGTCAGCCGGTGATGCGCAGGGCCCGCAACTGCTCCTGGAGCGGGCCCAGGCCGACGTCCCCACGACGCTCGTCCACGCTCTGCGGGCGGCGGATGGGATACGGGCGCAGTGTGCGGGGGTTGATCCGCGTCCCGTAGTACTGCGGCTGGCCCAGGTCGACGGCGCACTGGTCGGCGATGTACGCGAGGTGTATGGCGGGGCTGTGCCCGTCCGCCATGGCGTCCGCGATCAGGTCGCGGCACCTCAGCCGGAAGCCGAGGTCGGGGGCGTGCAGCAGGATCATCAGGGCCGCGGTCGAGGCGGGCGAGCCGACCAGGTCGGCGTGCGGCCAGCCGTAGCGGCCGACGATCGCCGCGAGTGCCTGGCCGTTGTCCCGGTGGCACTGGGCGATGCGGTGCTTGCGCAGCGGCGTGGGATCGGCCTGCGCCTGGCGCGTCAGCTGCCGGTCCTCGTCCGCGCGGCGCAGCAGCTCGGCCGCCAGGGCCGAGGCAGCCGCCAGGGGCGCTGCTGCCGCGGTGGGCGCGGCCGGCGCGGCGGCCTCCGGTGGTGCAGCGTCGCGGGGTCCGTCACCGTGCGCGCGGCCGTTCACGCCGCTGCCCACTCGCCCCGCCCTGCCCTTCACGGTGTCGCTCCCCTTCGTCCGATCGCGAACCACACCCGCTTGCCCTGCGTCCCCGGCTCGGGTGGTGCCGTGCCCCAGCCGTCGGTCAGCGCGGAGACGATGGCCAGCCCGCGCCCCGACTCGGCCACGTCGTCCGCCGGCCGTGGCCGCGGTGGCACGGGGGAGCGGTCGGCGACGAGGACGCGCAGCGTGTGCTCGGTGCACTCGATGGCGACGGTGACCGTGTCGTCCGGACCGCGGCTGGCGTGTCTGACGGCGTTGGCGAAGAGCTCGCCGGTCGCCGTCGCCGCGTCGTCGAGCCGCTCGGGATGCGGCAGCAGTGCCGCCAGGCGCTCGGTGACCAGGCGCCGTACCGCGGTGCCCCAGGCGGGGTCGGCCGGGAAGGTGGAGCGCAGAAGCTCGTCCACGACCGGTCTGGGAGGGCGGAGCCGGGCGGTCGGCACGTGGGTGACGGCGGTGTCCGCGTCGGGTGCCGGTGGGGGTGACGGCGTGTGGCGCGATGAAGCCCTGAAGGCCGTCATCGAACCTCCTTCGTACGCAGCCCTGTTGTGGGGTGGCTGCCCCGGTGGCCGTCGGTACCGGCGGTGGGCCGGCGTGCCGAGGTCCGGAGGTGAGGTGCAGCGGCCGACCCGTCGGAACATCAGTTCCCTTGGCGCCAACGGCAGTTGGGCGCAACGTAAGGGCACAGTGCGACAGGTCACCAGATCACTATGACGTCCAGCAATCTCAGCTCGCAACCTTCGTTCCGATAATTTCAGATCTATCGCATCGTTCTGTCGGCGTCATGGCGTTCGTGGCAGACTGCAGAGCGTGACCGCCGTTCCGGGAGGTGGAACGTGGGGGAGAACCGCTCGGGCGGCAGCGCGCCGACGGTCCTGCGGATCGTGCTCGGCAGACGCCTGCGGGCCCTGCGTGTGCGGGCCGGGGTGTCGTTCGAGGACGCGGCGGGGGCCCTCGGGGTGACGTCGCTGACGGTCCGCCGGATCGAGAAGGCCGAGGTCGGGCTGCGGATCCCGTACGTGAGGGAACTGCTGTACCGCTACGGGGTCCCGGCGGCGGAGATCGAGGACTTCGTCGCCCTGGCCAGGGAGGCCAACCGGCCCGGGTGGTGGCACGCCTTCCGTGACGTGCTGCCCGAGTGGTTCAGCGCCTACGTGAGCCTGGAGAGCGAAGCCAGCGTCATCCGTCTCTACGAACCCCACTACGTGCCGGGCCTGTTACAGACGTACGACTACGCGGCCGCCCTGCTGCGCACGGGCTTCCCCGGCACGCCGAAGGACGAGATCGACCGCCGCGTGTCCCTGCGCCTCAGGCGCCAGGACCTCCTCGACAAGCGGGACGGCCCGGCCGTGTGGGCCATCCTGGACGAGACGGTGCTGCGCCGTCCCGTCGGCGGGGCCGAGGTGATGCGGGCTCAGATCGACCGGCTGGTCGAGTGCTTGGCCAGGCCGAAGGTCCGTATCCAGGTCATGCCCGTCTCCGTGGGCGCCCACCCCGGCGCCTTCGGCCCCTTCCACCACTTCCGCTTCGGACTCTCCGAACTGCCCGACGTCGTCTACGCCGAGAACCTCACCGGTGCCGTCTACGTGGACCGGCCCGAGGACGTCGTCGCCCATCTCGAAGTCCTGGACCGGATGTCCGTTCAGGCGGAGCCGGTCGCACGAACCAGGGAGATCCTGGGTGACCTGCGTAAGGAGTTGTGACCATGGGAGCCGAAGGACGCGTCTACAGCGGTATGCCGGCCGCCGGCCTGGGAGCCGAGGGCTGGCACAAGCCCTGGAGCGGGACCAACGGGGGCAGTTGCGTGGAGGTGAAGCGACTGCCCGACGGCAGCGTCGCCTTCCGCCAGTCCGCGGACCCCGAAGGGCCGGCACTCGTCTACACCCGCGACGAGATGATCTCGTTCCTGAAGGGCGCCAAGACCGGCCAGGCGGACTTCCTCGTCGCTTGAGCACGCAGCCCCTCACCCGGCGGGAGGCCCCGGCTCCTCGTGACGGTGGCACGCCGCCGGCGCCGTGCCACCGCACATCGAGGTGGCGCAGCCCCCTGTAGGACCGAGGGGTAAGCCGTTGCCGCGCAGCACCTCGCGGACGTCCAGGATCAGGGGGAAGACCTCGTGGTTGCGGTCCCCGCCCTGCTTTTCCCAGGACCGCTGCTCTGCCTCGACGGCCATCCGGTCCTCGGCGAACACCCGCTCGGTGAAGCGTCTGATGAGCGGCCAGGCCAGCTGAAGCACACCCGGCACGCGAGGCTTCTCGATCATCAGCAGGCCGTAGGTGTGACAGATCCGCTGCTCGGCGTCCTCGGGCACGTACGCGGCCCACAGCCGGAACGCAGGCCGCTCGGCACCCTCCGGCACCAGGTCGAGCGTCTGGTACGGATACTCCGTACGAATGGTCATGAAATCGCTGGAGCCGCGCCCTGTGAGGCCCTCGCCGGCCAGGATGCCGGCGCCGCGATTCCGCTTCCCTCCCGCGTGCGTGAAGCGATATCTGGCTTCCACCGAACGTGCGTCGGCCCGGTGTCCCAGCAGCTCGGGACGGATCCTGCCGACCACACCCCGGTGCAGGAACTGGTGGTTCATGTCGAGGAGGTTCTCGTGCAGGAACGAGTAGTGGCAGCGCACGGTCCGCGAGAACGTCATGGTCCTGCAGCGTGCCGAGCCCAACTCCGGCAGCGTGGGCAGCGGCGTGTCCGCCGCCCGCTCGGGGGCGCCCGGGAAGACGAACACCAGGCCGTACGTCTCACGGACCGGATAGCCGCGCACCCCGCGCGGCGGCCGGCCGTCACCCTTGGACAGATACGGGATCTGCGAGATGCGGCCGTCACCGCGGTAGGCCCACGCGTGATAGCAGCAGCGCAGTGCGTCCCCCTCCACGACGCCCATGCTCAACGGCACCTGCCGGTGTGCGCACCGGTCCTCCAGCGCGTGCAAGGTCGGCTTCGCCGTGCCTTGTCGTGCGATGCCCTGAGAGACGATCGCTCCCTATTTTGGCTGATTCGGTATCGGTCATCCCTTTCCTCAGCACATGGGAAACGGCACGGACAGTCCCCGCGTCGCGCCCGAGCCGGCCGTCGCCTCCGGAGTCACTCTCCCGTGGGGAGGGGGTCCGAAGGCAGGTTCCATGACCGCAGCTTGTCGGGGTTGAGGATCACCCAGACATGCGCGACGCGGTGATCGGCCACATCGAGGCAGATCACCGCGGCCACCCGGCGCTCGTAGCGGACGACCAGCCCCGTCCGCCCGTTGACGGACTGCGCGCTCAAGGTGGTACGCGGCCGGCGCGCGAGCAGTGTCAGCAAGGTGCGGGCCACCTGCAGGCCCCCGTGGACCGGCCGGTCCGGCGCCCTGACCTTGCCGCCCCCGTCGACGAACGCCGTGGCCCGCGCGCACAGCAGCGACGCCAGCAGCTCACCGTCTCCTTCCCGGCACGCGCGCCCGACCGCACGCACCACGGCGTCCTGCTCCCGCGGCGCGACCTGCCGCGCGCGCTGCGTCCGCACGCTCTCCCGGGCCCGCTCGGCCAGTTCGGCATACTCCGGCCCGCTGCGTTCCACGATGTCGGCGACCTGTTCCTGGGCCGTCCCGAACAGATCGCCGAGCACGAACGCGGCCCGCTCGGGCGGCGACAGCACGTCCAGCGCTGTGAGCAGGCACTGCTGCGTTGTGGGCAGGCACTCCTGCTCAGGCCCGCCGTCGCGCTGCCCGGTGCCGGCCAGGCGGCTCAGACAGCCTTGCCCCGCGGTCTTCGCCAGCCAGGACCTCGGCCGTGCGATCTGCCGACGCGCCTCGTCCGACAGCCCGTACCAGCGGCGATAGACCTCGTCGACGACCCGCTCCGCCTCCCCGGCGCTGCCGAGCATCCAGTAGGCCACGTCCAGCAGATACCGGCGTTCGTCGACCAGATCCGCGATCGGCACCGCGTCCGCCTCGTCCATACGGCATCCCCCCTCCCGCGCCAGGGCTTCAGCGGCATCGGAGTCCGACCGGCACATCCATCTCGGCATGTCGGTTCACCTTGTCCGACCGGGCACCCGCGGATGTTGTGACAGGCGTCTTTCCGCCGGACGCCCCCGCGGTGACGCACGACACTCGCCCCCGTGTCACATCTGCGCCGGTTGTCCTGTCTCACCTACAGAGACCGGTACCACTCCCGGCGAAGCTGGAGGTGCGCTTCCCATGAGCGCCGTAAGAGGAGATCCCGCCCTGCCCTGGCCCGAACGGGCCGCCTGTCTGGGGCAGGACCCCGAGCTTTTCTTCCCCGTGGGCAACAGCGGTCCGGCGCTCGTCCAGATCGACGAGGCCAAGGCCGTCTGTGGACGGTGCCCGGTCGTGGAGCAGTGCCTCCGCTGGGCCCTGAAGGCGGGGCAGGTGGACGGCATCTGGGGCGGCACCACGGAGAGCGAACGCCGGGCGGCGAGCCGGCGCGACGTCCACCAGGGCCAGGACTCGGTCACCACGGCGGCCTGATCGCAACTCTTTCTGACACTTCACGGAATGGCGGTGATGGGGCGTGGGTGACGGACTCCAGGAGCACGATGCATCAGAGCGGGGTAGAGGCGAAAGGGTCGCCGAATGGGCCGACGGGCGTCTGGGTCTCTACAACCTGATGCGGGGAAAGGCCCGGAAAGCCTTTCCCGACCACTGGTCGTTCCTGCTCGGCGAGATCAGCCTCTACAGCTTCGTCGTCGTCATCATCACGGGCATCTATCTGACGCTGTTCTTCCACCCGTCGATGAACCAGGTCGAATACCACGGCAGTTACGCACCGCTGCGCGGTCGAATGGTGTCCGAAGCCTTCGACTCGACGATGCACATCTCCTTCGACGTCCGCGGCGGTCTGCTCATCCGGCAGGCCCACCACTGGGCCGCGCTGGTCTTCGTCGCCGCCATGCTGTGCCACCTGATGCGCGTCTTCTTCACGGGCGCCTTCCGCAAGCCCCGCGAACTCAACTGGGTCTTCGGATTCCTGCTGTTGGTCCTCGGCATGTTCGGCGGCCTGACCGGCTACGACCTGCCCGACGACCTGCTGTCCGGCACCGGGCTCGCCGTCGTGAACGGCACGATCCTCTCCATCCCGATCGTCGGCACGTACCTCTCGATGTTCCTTTTCGGAGGCGAGTTCCCCGGGCACGATCTGGTGGCCCGCTTCAACACGATCCACGTGCTGATCATCCCGGCCCTGATGGTGGGACTGCTGGTCGCTCACCTCTTCCTGGCCCTCGCCCACCGGCACACGCAATACCCCGGCCCGGGGCGCACCGAGAAGAACGTCGTGGGCCTGCCGCTCAAGGCACGGGCCCTGAAGTCCGGGGGACTCTTCTGCCTCGTGGCCGGCGTCATCTTCGCCGTCGCCGCGGTCGCACAGATCAACCCCGTCTGGCGGTACGGCCCTTACCGCGCCGACCAGGTCTCGGCCGGGTCGCAGCCCGACTGGTACATGGGCGTTGCGGACGGCCTGCTGCGGGTCATGCCCGGCTGGGAGCTCACCTTCTGGGGCCACACCCTGGCGCTGGACAACCTGATCCCGCTGCTCGCGGGCGTCGCCGTCTTCGCCGCGATGGGCGTCTACCCGTTCATCGAGGCATGGGTGACCGGTGACGACCGTGAGCACCACCTGCTCGACCGCCCCCGAAACCGCCCCGTCCGTACGGCCCTTGGCGTCTCCTGGATCAGCTTCTACCTGGTGGCCCTGCTCGGCGCCGCGAACGACATCATCGCCACCCGCTTCCATGTCGCCGTCGAATCGGTGACCTGGGCGGTGCGCATCGGCCTCGTCGTCGTACCTCCCCTCGTCTACGTCCTCACCAGGCGCTGGGCACTCGGCCTGCAACGCCAGGATCGCGACAAGGTGCTGCACGGCCGCGAGACCGGCATCATCAAGCGCATGCCGAACGGTGAGTTCGTCGAGGTGCACGAGCCTTTGAGCCAGGAGGAGTTGGCCCTTCTCACGCAGCGCGACCAGTACCGTGCGATCGGTCCGGGCCGCTCGGCCGACGGGGAAGACCCGGACGACGGATTCCGCCCGGTGCGCCGCCTGCGTGCCGCGCTGAAGCGCACTTTCTACGGCGCGCAGGTCCCGATCGACGAGCCGACCGAGCGAGAGCACCAGGAGATCACGGCCGGGCCCACGCCACCGGCAGGCAGGTGAGCGATACCGGCAGGCAGGTGAGCGATCGTCGACGAGCCGGTGAGGATCGGCTGCTCCGACCAAGTGAAGTGGGCCCCCGCCTTCCGGCGGGGGCCCCCTTCGAGGGTTTGGCGCCACTGCTACTGCTGCTGTGCGAGCCAGTCCGCGAACCTGGTTCCAGCGAGGTGCGCGTCAGGACCCGGCAGGAGGGTGTTCTCCTCCAACTCGGCACCCCAGTAACGCGCTTGGGGGTCCGTGACGACCTTGCGGGGGTCGCCCACGGCGGAGAGCCCCATGCGGACGAACTCCTCGAGCTCGAACGCCTCCGGCCCCCCGACCTCCACCACGCCGCCCACCGGGTCGCCCACCGCGGCGCGGCCGACGGCCGCGGCCACGTCGTCGGAGACCATGGGCTGGATCTTGGCGGCAGGCAGGCGCACGGTGTCGCCCTCGGTGACCCCGTCGGCCAGTCCCTTCGCGAACTCGAAGAACTGGGTGGCGTGGACGATGGTGAACGGGATGCCGGACGCCTTGATCAGGTCTTCCTGGACCTGCTTGGCGCGGAAGTAGCCGCTCTCCTGGAGACGGTCCGTGCCGACCACAGACAGCGCCACGTGGTGTCGCACACCCGCCTCCGCCTCCGCCTTCAGCACGTTGGTGGTGGAGGTGCGGAAGAACTCCATGACCGCATCGTCCGCGAAGGAGGGGGAGTTGGACACGTCGACCACGACCGGCGCCCCCTCCAGCGCCTCGGCCAGCCCCTCGCCGGTCAGCGTGTTGACGCCGGTGTTGGGCGCCGCCGCAACCGCCTCGTGCCCGTGCTCCTTCAATTTGCCGACCAGCTTCGAGCCGATGAGCCCGGTGCCACCGATCACTACGATCTTCATGACGGATTCCTCTCGGATTCTTCTTGGGGAAGCAATTCGCTCTGCATCAAGAGAGACCGGACAGGTCCGCCATGTGTGACGGGGTCACTCGGCGAGCTTTCCTTCCGTCGAGATCTCCTGCATCAGAGAGGAGATCTCGTCCGGGACGGCCGGAATGCTCTCGCGGGTGACGCCGGTGTTCGGGGACCACACGAGATTGACCTGGAGCGCGGGGTCCTGGCCGGGGAAGTCGCTGCGGTTGTGGCAGCCGCGTGTCTCGCGACGCTCCAGGGCCGATTCGAGGGTGGCCCGGGCCGCCAGAGCGGCGGACTTGAGGTCGAAGGCGTGCGCGAGGTCCTGATAGCCGGCGATGTCCGGGTGCACGCCGACGTCCTCCATCCGCCTCTCGATCTCCGCGAGTTCCGCGAGCCCGGCGCGCAGCCCCTCTTCGTTGCGTACGACACCGGCGTGCTCGGTCATGGTGTTGCGCAGGGCGCGCTGCAGGGCGCGTACGTTCTCCGTCCCGTCGGCGGCCAGCAGTTCGTCGACCTCCGCGCGGGCCTCGGCGATCGCCGACGCCGACCGGCGCTGCGCGGTCAGGGACTCCGAGTACGCGGCCGCCGCCCGGCCCGTGAGCCGGCCGAACACCAGCAGCTCGATGAGGCTGTTCCCGCCGAGCCGGTTGGCCCCGTGCAGCCCGCTGGAGGCCTCGCCGATGGCATACAGGCCGCGTACGTCGGTGCTGTGGTCCTCGGGCCGTACCCACACCCCGCCCATCGAGTAGTGCGCGGTGGGCGCGATCTCGATCGGCTCGCGGGTGATGTCCAGCATCTGCAGGTCCAGCAGCGTCTGGTAGACGCGGGGCAGCCGCGTCATGATCGTCTGCCGGGGCAGGTGCGACACGTCGAGCCATACGCCGCCCTTGGGCGTCCCGCGGCCCTCCTTGATCTCCATGTAGGAGGCCAGCGCCACACGGTCACGCGTGGACAGCTCCATGCGCTCGGGGTCGTATCGCGCCATGAACCGTTCCCCGAGCGCGTTGCGCAGGACGCCGCCCTCACCTCGGGCGGCCTCGCTGACCAGGGTGCCCGCGGCGTTCTCCGGCTCGATGATCCCGGACGGGTGGAACTGCACCAGCTCCGCGTCCCGGAGCCGGGCCCCGGCCTCCACCGCCAGGCGGAAGGAGTCACCGGTGTTCTCGTCGCGCCGTGACGAGGTGCGCCGCCAGATCCGCGTGTGGCCGCCCGCCGCCAGGATGACGGCGTCGGCGTGGATCAGATAGCGCCTGCCGTTCGTCTGGTCGAAGCCGTACGCACCGAAGACGGCGCCGTCGTGCACCAGCAGCCGGGTGATGTACACCCCGTCCAGTACGGGGATGGCGAGCTGCTCCGCGCGCCGGACGAGGGTGCGCTGGATCTCCAGGCCGGTGTAGTCACCGGCGAACGCGGTCCGCCGGAACTTGTGCGCCCCGAAGAACCGCTGGGAGATCCGGCCGTCCTCCTCCCGGGCGAAGGGCATGCCATAGCGCTCGAGATCGTCGATGCCGCGGGCGGCGCCCTGGGTGACGATCTGCACGGTCCGGGGATCGGCCAGCAGATAGCTCTCCTTGAGCGTGTCCGCCGCGTGCTGCTGCCAGCTGTCCTCGGGATCCATGGTGGCCAGCGCCGCGTTGATGCCTCCGGCGGCGAGCGCCGTGTGGGCGTCGTCCTTGGGACGCTTGCCGATCGCGAGCACGTCGACCCCGGCCTCGGCCAGTTCGATCGCCGCACGCAGGCCGGCGCCTCCGGTGCCGATCACCAGCACCATGGTGGAAAGACGTTGTTCGGTGAGGGCCACGGTCATCTCCGGTCGCCAGGGTTGTCATCTGTTTCCTTCAGTACGACCGGGGCGACGAGGTAACTGTGACACCGCTCCGCTGCTTCTGCCACCGCGCACCTGCGGCAGCACGTCGGGCGCAGGACCGGCGGGGGTGTCGCTGTCGGTGACCGGCGCGGTGAGCTCCGGCGCCCAGCCGTCGAACTCCGCCACGATCCGCGCGGCGGTGCTGGTGGCCCAGCACCTCAACCGCGCCCGCGAGCAGGACACCGACGGCGACGGACAGCCTGTGCCGGGGGCACGCCCTCCACGGCGTGGGAGAGTGACTCTCAGCTCTCCAGCGAGGCCACGTAGGGCGCCAGTTTCGCCGGGTTCATGACCCACATGACGCGCTCGATGCCGCGCTCCGACGCCTCGATGTTGAGCAGGGCCACGGCCTTGCCGCCGGTGGTGACCAGGACGGCCGGCCTGCCGTTCGCCTCGACCCAGCGGACGTCCGACCGCGGCCAGAAGCGCGGCGCGAAGGCGGCGAGGTACTTGGAGACGTGCAGACGTCCGACGACCGGGATCCTGGTCGCTCCGCGCATTCCTCCGCCGTCGGTGTAGCTGACCACGTCCGCGGTGAGCACGTCCTCCAGGACCGACAGGTTGCCGGTCTGCGCCGCGGCGAGGAACACCTCCAGCAGCCGCCGGTGGGCCTCGGTGCTCACGGGCTCCTTGCGTTCCTTCGACAGATGCTTGCGGGCGCGGCTGACCAGCTGGCGCGTGTTGGCCTCGCTCGTCTCCAGCATCTCCGCGATCTGCCGGTACGGGTAGTCGAACGCCTCCCGCAGGACGTAGGCCGCGCGCTCCACGGGGTTCAGCTTCTCCAGGAGGAACAGCACCGCCAGGTCGAGCGCCTCCGCCCGTTCCGCGCCCAGCTGCGGATCTTTGCTGGTGTCGACCGGCTCGGGCAGCCAGGGGCCGGTGTACGTCTCGTGCCGCTTCCTCGCGGACTGGGCGAGGTTGATCGCCAGCCGGGACGTGACCGTGGCCAGGAACGCGGTCGGGTCCAGGATCTCCGCGCGGTCGGCCCTCTGCCAGCGCAGCCAGGCCTCCTGGACGATGTCCTCGGCCTCGGTGGCGCTGCCCAGCACGCGGTAGGCGATGCCGAACAGCTGGGGGCGCGCGGCCAGGAATTCCCTCGTTGCCTGGTCGAGGGAGTCTGGGTCTTCTCCGGCGCGCATGTGAGTCCTCCAGAAGTGGATCACCATGCTACAAGCTGTCACTCAGGTGGGGCCGCTCCCACCTCCGCCACCGTGGCGTGCGACGCGGCGGCCGGAGGAAGGTGTCACAACCACACAGTGTGTCCGGTCAACACTGCGGAACCGTTCTCCCGCCCTGCGGCGATTCCCTCGTCCCGGGGCGTACTCATGGAGGTGCAGCTCAGTGCCTGACACACAGTCGGCAGACAACACCAACGGACAGCGCCAGTCCGGGACTTGGCAGACGGCGGCGAAGATGCTGCAGGACGCGAAGCCGCTCTTCGTCCCCGAGGGCGCATCCGGCATGACCATCCTGGTCGAGTGGCCGCCCGGTGACCCGGGCACGCCCCCGCACCGCCACTCCGGGCCGGCCTTCGGCTACGTCGTCGAGGGCGAGGTGCGGTTCGAGCTGGAGGGTGAGCCCGAGCGCGTGGTCAGGGCGGGGGAGACCTTCTGGGAGCCGGGCGGCGACGTCATCCACTACCAGGACGGCAACGCCCGCACGGATGTGCCCTGCCGCTTCATCGTGACCATGCTCTGCGCCCCCGGCCGGCCGATGCTCACCCTCGTCGACGAGGAGGAACTGGCCCGCAGGGCCCACCTGCGAGCACCGCGTCCCGTCGTCTGACCGTGCCACGGACGGCGCGCGCTACATCGGCCTGAGGCTGGAAGGCGGAGACACTCGCGCCCCCCGGGGGGCAACGGCTCCGTCCGGAACGACAGCCTGGCTCCGCCGGTGGCGTGCCGTCCGATGGGCGTTCGGAGCATCGAGTGTGGTCGCGGACAACGAGAAACGCGCCTGAGGTTTCATGCGGTGCGGTTGTCCAGGCCCGGTGCCGGCGGGCTCGTCGATGCCGCCGGCCAGTCGAGCACGGTCAGCTCGGGCCAGTGCTGTTGCCAGCGTGCCGCCTTCGCCTCGTACACCTCGCGCGGGGCGAGCACCGGATTGGGGCGTACGACGAGGTTGAACACGTCGGAGAGCCCGTGCGGCGCGTAGACGCGCCACGAACCGCCCGGCTCCAGCCGTACGCCCAGGCAGCACGTGGTTGCCGCGAAGCTGTCGACGGCCGCCTCGGTGGACGTGTAGGGCGCGCACGGGACGCCGAACTTCTGCTCGTACCAGAGGTGGACGCGGGCCTCGTTGCGGACCTCGACCTCCGCCGGCAGCCCGGAGAACGCCTCGCGGGAAGCCTGGATCACGGCGTCCTCCGCCTCCCACGACAGGTCGCGGTCGTCGAAGTAGAAGACGTCGTAGTCCTTGATGCCGCTGGTGGGCTGCCTGTCCGTGACCACGTTCCAGACGGTCTGGAACAAGTAGCCCGCCGTGAGGTACCAGTTGGGAAGGTTCAAGGCGGCCGCCCGGTCCAGCACCTCCAGCAGCACCTCGTTGCGGGACAGCGCGGACTTGAGGGCGGCGAGCTGCTCGTCGAGCGGGAGGCGACCGATCACCGCTCATGCCTACCATCCGGCGGCCGCCGCGGCCCCCGCGCCCGTGGGGTTCGTTCTTCGTCGGGCGCGGAGGAAGGTGCGGGCTAGCCGAACATGCCGGGCTGGTAGTCCCCGGCGGGCTGCTGGGTGATGACGTTCACGCGGTTGTAGGCGTTGATGATCGCGATGAGGCCGACCAGCGCGGCGAGTTGGTCCTCGTCGAAGTGCTTGGCGGCGTTCTCCCAGACCTCGTCCGGGACGCCTCCGGCCGCGTCCGTGATGCGGGTGCCCTGCTCCGCCAGCTCCATCGCGGCGCGCTCGGCCTCGGTGAACACCGTGGCCTCCCGCCATGCCGCCACGAGGTTGAGGCGCTGCTGCGTCTCACCCGCGGCTGTGGCGTCCTTGGTGTGCATGTCGGTGCAGTAGCCGCAGCCGTTGATCTGACTGGCGCGGATCTTCACCAGTTCCTGCGTGGCATGCGGCAGGGTCGAGTCGGCGACCACCTTGTTGGCGGAGTTGATGTGCCGCAGCACCTTGCCCGCGAGGGGGTGGGTGAAGAAGTTGAGACGTGATTCCACGGTGATCTCCTGGTCGTGATGCGGATACACACGTTTGACCAGGCCGGCCCATGACCTGTGACAGGTCCGTGGTTGTGACCTGCATCACCGCGTCACGCTGGGAGTTGTCGCCGGGCTGCGACCGTGTTCGTCCTCGGGTTTGCGCGGCCGGAACACCCAGGTCCGGTACACCGCGAAACGGAACCCGGTGGCGATCACGAGGCCCACGGCCTTGAAGAAGTTGTTCTGTACGGCGCTGTCCCAGCCGAACCAGTACGTCGCCGCGTACAGCACGCCGTTCTCGATGACCAGGCCGACGACGCTGAACACGACGAACAGCGTGAACTGACGGGCCGGCCGCCGCTTGTCGCGGTCGCGATAGGCGAAGTAGCGAAAGCCCAGGTAGTTGACGAGCAGCGCCACGACGGTGCCGATGACGCTGCACCGCACCACGGGCAGCGACGTGAGCGCGCGGCACAGGTTGAACACCGCGAAGTTCACCACCACGCCGAGACCGCCCACCGCGGCGAACCTCACGATCTCGCCCGTCAGCGCGCGCCGGGCGCGACGGGAGGGGCTGCCCGGTGGCCGGTCAGGTGGTGAAGCCGACGTGGACATGGTCGTGGTGGGTGGGGTCGCTGAAGAAGTGGCCCGGGGCGCCGCCGCTCAGCAGTACCGGGCCGCCGACGTTGTAGGAGCCGACCGCCGCCGCGTCCCGCATGAACGACTCGACCAGACGGCGCGGGGTGGCCGGGTCGACCACGGAGCGGCCGTTGATCTGCCAGACGTCGAACGCCCGGCCGCGCGGGTGGTCGCTGCGGCGGGAGGTGCCGAAGACGTACAGCGGATGGCCCGAGCGGATCACGCTCACGTACATCCGATACGTGCCCGCCAGCTCCCGCAGCGCCCCCAGGGCGGTGGGGTGGATGTGCCCGCTGCGCACGTCGGCCCGTGCGGCGGGCGGCAGTTCGATGCGTGAGTCGTCCAGCACCTTGCGCGCGGCCGCGGGCAGGGACGACACCGCCGGGCCGGGGGCGGCCGGGTGCAGCGCGGTGACCGTCCACCGCGGCCGCGCGCGGCTGAGCCGTACGTCCACCGTGGTTCCGCCCGCGGTGACGGTGCCTCCCCGGCGGGTCCACTGCCGGCAGACCACCAGCACGCTGCCCGTGTCCGCCAGGATGCCGCCGTACTGGGCGTCCACGACCCGCAAAACCGCCTCGTCGGCGGAGGCGAGCAGCGGCGCGGCGGGCCCCGCGAGGCCCGGATCGAGCCCGAGGGCGGACACCCGGCGCCGGGCCGCGACCATGCCGTGTTCCCCGGTGTGCCAGCTGCCGAGTGCCTCGACGAGCTGGACGGCACGGAGCTTGACCTGCGGATCGACGTCATGGGGGCTGGGATGCCAGGCCGCGGCACGGGGGAGTGCGGGCGGAGCGCTGCCGCCGGCGGACGGCTGCCGTCTCGGCGCCTCTGTGCGCCGGGTGCCCGAAGCGGTGGGGTGCGGGCGCGACGCGGAGCAGCCCGCGACGCCGAACGCCAGGCCGCCCACCGCCAGCAGTACGGTCCGGCGTCCGACCCGGGACGCCTGCTGTCCGAAGTCTCCCATCGGCCCGTTCCCAGCTCGGAGTGCGCGCCGGGGTCATCCCGGTGCGGAAGCCGGCGCCCCGTGTGCTACCCGCAGGAGCGGCCGCCGCTCCTGCGGGGCCGGGATGCCCCTGACTCCGTTCTTCAACCCTACGTCTTGTCGGGGTACGGGTGCAGATGCGATGGCGCCGCGCCCACGAGGACCCCTACGGCTCCCCGCCTACGGGGACCCTTACGGCTCCTCGTCGAGCAGGTCGCGCAGTGCCTGCTCCTCCCGCGGGGTCAGCCCGTTGACGAACTGCTGCAGCGCGGCGATCGGATCGGGCCCGCGGTCCAGGGCCTGACGCATGGCCTCGGCCGTCACCTCGGCGGCGTTCTTCGCCGGGCGGTACGCGCCGCGCCGCCCGGCGACATCCCGCAGCACCAGCCCCTTGTCGTACAGACGCTTGAGGATGGTGTGCACGGTGTTGTACGCGAGGTCGCCGCCCAGCCGGTCCTGGATCTCGGCCGGGGACAGCGTGTCCTCGGTCGCCCAGAGGGTGGCGAGGACCTCGCTCTCCAGCGCGCCGGCGATGCGCCGTTCCCCACCGCCACGGGGAGATGTGCCTGCCATGTCGAAACCCTACGGCGTGAGGGGTTCGTGTGCCCGGTCCGGCTGCGCCGCCTCCGGGGAACGGCGGTTCACCAGCCGGGGCAGGCGCGGCGGGGTGAGGAAGCCCTCGGCACGGGCACTGGCCAGACCGATGCGCGGGATGTCGGCGCTCTTGGCGAACAGCAGATAGCGGGGTTCCCACACGGGCCGGTACTTGGCGTTGGCGCGGTAGAGGGACTCGATCTGCCACCAGCGGGAGAAGAAGGTGAGGATCGAGCGCCACAGCCGCAGCACCGGCCCGGCGCCGAGCCGAGCACCGCGCTCGAAGACGGCACGGAACATGGCGAAGTTCAGGGACACCCGTCGTACGTCCAACTCCTCGGCGTGCAGCAGAAGTTCGACGACCATGAACTCCATCAGGCCGTTCTCGCAGGCCCGGTCGCGGCGCATCAGGTCCAGCGACAGCCCGCGCTCGCCCCACGGCACGAAGCTCAGCAGCGCCCGCGGCCGGTCCTCGGCGTCCCGGCACTCCAGCATCACGCAGCGCCCGTCGCCCGGGTCGCCGATGCGGCCGAGCGCCATGGAGAAGCCGCGCTCGGTCGCGCCGTCGCGCCAGTCGTCGGCCCGGTCGATCAGCGTGGCCATCTCGTCGTCGGGAATGTCGGCGTGACGGCGGATGCGCACGGTGTACCCGGCCCGCCGCACCCGGTTGTGCGCCTGCCGTACGACGCGCATGGCGCGTCCTTCCAGGGTGAAGTCGGCGACGTCCACGATGGCTTCGTCGCCCAGCTCCAAGGCGTCCAGGCCGTGCCGGGCGTAGACGCCCCCGCCCTCCTCGCTCGCGCCCATCACGGCGGGCGTCCAGGCGTGCCGGCGGGCCTCGGCGAGCCAGGCGTCGATGGCGCCGGGCCATGCCTCAAGATCGCCGATCGGGTCGCCCGAGGCGAGGCTGACGCCACCGACGACCCGGTAGGTGACGGCGGC
Source organism: Streptomyces sp. NPDC050534 (assembly GCF_044457745.1). NCBI lineage: Bacteria > Bacillati > Actinomycetota > Actinomycetes > Kitasatosporales > Streptomycetaceae > Streptomyces > Streptomyces sp. NPDC050534. The sequence goes on along the minus strand of NZ_JBITHF010000005.1, from coordinate 189,159 downwards.
CTTGCCGCTGGGGGAGAAGATGGCGGCCTTGTCCCGGCGGAGCGCGAAGTAGCCGAGGGAGTCGCGCTCGCCGTGCCGGTCGAGCAGCGCGCGCAGCCGCTCCTCGTCCTCCTCGCCGAGCAGTTCGCGGCCGCGCGGCGAGCGGAAGCCGGCGTACAGGACGAGGCAGAAGCTCGCCGCCATCATGATGTTGATGACGACGTCCACCCAGCGTGGTGAGTGCACGGCCGACACACGGTCGGCGAGCGGGCCGACGCTGATGCCCCGCAGCAGCGTGTACGCGACCTTGTCGAAGAGGGTGGAGCCCTGCAGCGTGTTGGTCGCACCGACCAGCAGGGTGCCGATCGCGCCGCTGACCAGGAGGCCGCCCGCGCCGACGGCGACCGCCAGCTTCGGGTTGGACGGGTCCCCGACCGCTTCGAAGTTGCGGCGCCCGATCACCAGCGCGGCCACGAACAGGCCGGTGAGCAGGGCCGACACCCAGTTGAAGAGGTGCGCGCGGTAGGGGTCCTGGGTGAGTGCGACGGCGTAGATCAGGAACAGCGGCCCGGCCAGGGCCATGTTGACCACCCAGGCGGCCCGCTTCCCGCGCCGCATCACCAGCGACAGGAAGATGGCGAGCGCCGCCGAGACCAGGCCGGCCGTGGCCAGGTACGGCGTGAAGAACTCACCCGCGTGGTGCGCGTGGAACCGGTGGGCGCTGTGGGAGGCGTAGATCCGGCCGGTGTTGTGCTCGGCGACCTCGCGCCGGAACGGCACCGACATGACCGCCGCGATGTTGACGAGGGCGATGAGCCGCAGGTACCAGACGGTGAACGCGGCTGCCCTCGCTCGTAGTTGGGACGGGGCGGACGGCTGTTCGGGAGCGGTGCGCCGGCGGGGGATCGGTGCTGACTGCTGCTGAACGGACATGACTGGCGGTCACCTTGGGGAGTGAGCGGTGGGTTCGGGACAGCTGGGGACGGGACACGCGGTGGGTGGCCGCATGCCGGACCGCTTGCACGGCGCAGTCCGAGGAAGCGCCGGCCCGAGGTCCGCGATGCCCGAGGCAGGGGTGGTTCACCGTACGCGATGCGGTGGTCGGTCGGGGAGGGCGGACGGACGAGGGCTTGACGCATGATCGGGGCGCCCGCGCTTTGTCCATGCTTCTTCCCGTGTGCTCACCATCCGCCCCGCCCCACGCCTTGCAGGACACAGAGAACCCTACACGTTGTAGGGGTGATGGGGTGGATGGCGACTACCCGGCGGGTACCCGGACAGGGGGCTGCGACTCGGTCCCCTTCGAGGGTGCGTCAGCCGGTGCCGCTCACCGTGGACGGGGCTTCGTCCGGGGTGTCGCGCAGGCCGAGGCGCAGGTGCTCGACGTGGTAGAGGGCCTGCTCCAGCAGTTCGGCGACGTGGTTGTCGTAGAGGGCGTAGATGACCGAGCGGCCGCGGCGCTCACCGGTGACCAGGCCGAGGTTGCGCAGCAGGCGCAGCTGGTGGGAGCAGGCGGACTGTTCCATGCCGACGGCGTCGGCGAGTTCGGTCGCCGCGCACGGGCCTTCCTGGAGGCGGGCCAGGATCCGCAGCCGGGACGGGGTGGCCAGGGCCTGGAGCGTGGTGGCCACGTCGGCGGCACCCACGCTCTCCAGGCGCTCGCGCGCGGTGGCGGTGGTGGTCTTGGCGTCAGCTCCGTGGCCCATGGCGCTCATCCTACGGAGCGTGAGCCATGAACACATGAATGAGTCTTCATGTGGTCCTGTACGGTGGAGAGTGCGGTGCCGGAAACCCGGCCGACCGCTGTTCGCCATGCCTCCGTTCGCGAAGGGCCTCCGCCCCGATGACAACCACCGTCTCCCAGCCGTCCGCCGAACTGGCCGCGCCCGCGTCCTCAGGTGGCCCCCCGAGGCGCCGCACCCGCGTCCTCGCGCTGCCCGAGGCGCGCTGGGCGCTCGCGGCCACCGTCTTCTTCCTGCTCGCACTGCCGTTGCAGCTGACGGGCGCGCCGGTGTGGGCGTGGGGTGCGCTGTACGCGCTCGCGTACGTGACCGGCGGCTGGGAGCCGGGCCGGGCGGGGCTGACGGCGCTGCGGGCGAAGACCCTCGACGTCGACCTGCTGATGGTCGTCGCCGCGCTCGGGGCGGCGACGATCGGGCAGGTGATGGACGGCGCGCTGCTGATCGTCATCTTCGCCACGTCCGGAGCGCTGGAGGCACTCGCCACGGCCCGCACGGCCGACTCCGTACGCGGCCTGCTGGACCTCGCACCCGCCACCGCCACGCGCCTCGACGCCGACAGCGGCGAAAAGACCGTCGTCGTCGCGGAGTTGGCCGTCGGCGACACGATTCTCGTACGGCCCGGCGAGCGCGTCGGCGCGGACGGCCGGGTGCTGGACGGGGCGAGCGACGTCGACCAGGCGACCATCACCGGTGAACCGCTGCCGGTGGTCAAGGAGAAGGGCGACGAGGTCTTCGCCGGGACGCTCAACGGCACCGGCGCGCTTCGGGTCCGCGTCGAACGGGACGCCTCCGACTCGGTGATCGCCCGGATCGTGCGGATGGTGGAGGAGGCGTCGGAGACCAAGGCGCCGACGCAGTTGTTCATCGAGAAGGTCGAACAGCGCTACTCGCTCGGCATGGTGGCGGCCACGCTCGCCGTCTTCCTGGTGCCGCTCGCGTTCGGGGAGGTGCTCACGCAGGCGCTGCTGCGGGCCATGACGTTCATGATCGTGGCCTCGCCGTGCGCGGTCGTGCTCGCGACGATGCCGCCCCTGCTGTCGGCCATCGCCAACGCGGGACGGCACGGGGTGCTGGTCAAGTCGGCCGTGGTGATGGAGCGTCTGGGACAGGTCGACGCCGTGGCACTCGACAAGACGGGCACGCTGACCGAGGGCACCCCGCGGGTCACCGACGTCCGGCCGCTGACCGCCGCGGGCCCGGACGAGGTTCTGCTTCTGGCGGCCGCCGCGGAGCACCCGAGCGAACACCCGCTGGCCCGCGCGGTCGTGGACGCGGCGCACGAGCGCGGGCTCGCCCTGCCGGTGGCCTGGGACTTCGCCTCCACGCCCGGCGTCGGAGTGCGTGCCACCGTGGAGGATCAGGTCGTCGCGGTCGGCGCACCGGCCCGGCTGCTCCAGGGCGCGAGCGACGCGGACTCCGCCCGCGCCGCGGTGCTGACCGCCGAACTGGAGGACGGCGGGCGGACCGCCGTCCTGGTCACCGCAGACGGCAGGCCGGTGGGCGTGCTCGGCATCGCGGACCGGCTGCGCCCCGACGCCGCCGCCACCGTCTCCGGGCTGACGTCCCTCACCGGGATCGCACCCGTGCTGCTGACGGGCGACAACCGGCGCGCCGCTGCCCGCCTCGGCGCCGAAGCCGGCATCGAGAAGGTGCGCGCCGGGCTGCTGCCGCAGGACAAGGTGGCCGCCGTACGGGAGTTGGCGGACACGGGCCGTAAGGTGCTGGTGGTCGGCGACGGCGTCAACGACGCCCCGGCCCTCGCCGCCGCCCACACCGGCGTCGCCATGGGCCGCGCGGGCTCCGACCTCGCGCTGGAGACGGCCGACGCGGTGGTCGTCCGCGACGAACTCGCCACCGTCCCCGCCGTGATCTCCCTGTCCCGCCGGGCCCGCGCGCTGGTCGTGCAGAACCTGGTCATCGCCGGCGTCTTCATCGCGGGCCTGGTGGCCTGGGACCTGACCGCGACCTTGCCGCTGCCCCTGGGTGTCGCGGGCCACGAGGGATCCACGGTCATCGTCGGGCTCAACGGCCTGCGGCTGTTGCGTGAGGCGGCCTGGAAGAGGGCCTCGGAGAGGGCGTAGGGGGCTGGGAGAGGTGTGAGCGCCGTCGGGCACATCACCTCGCGGGCGACCAGCCCGCAAGACGCATGGGGTCCCTCGCCCGAACACCTCAGACGTGCAGGGTGGGCCGGTAGACGAGTTCTTGGATGTGACGGTCGAGCGTGCGGCTCTCGAGCAGTTCGAGGTCGAAGTCGGCCGCATTCCCGAAGACCGGGTCGAGGCCGGTCTCGCCGGTGATCACGGGGAAGAGCGTGACCTGGACGCGGTCGACCAGGCCGGCGGCCATCAGCGCCCGGTTCATCGACAGGCTGCCGTGCGAGCGCAACGGCACGTCGGACTCCTCCTTGAGCCGGGCGACGACGTCGACGGCGTCGCCGCCGACGACGGTCGCGTCCGGCCAGTCGAGGTCTCCTTCCAGGGTGGACGACACCACCGTGGCCGGCATGTTCCTCATCCGGGTGACCCATGGATCGCGCACCTCGGACTCCTCGGTGCTGGAGGCCAGCATCTGCGCGAACGCCCGGTAGGTGTTGGCTCCGAAGACCATCCGCTGCTTCTCGCCGTACAGGCCGAGGCGGTGGTCGAGGAGCTCGGGGCCCTGCTTGCCCCAGTAGCCGGTCCAGTTGCCGCCGGCGGCGCCGAAGCCGTCGAGGCTGCAGAAGACGTCGAAGGTGTAGGTGGCGGTCACGGTGATCTCCTAGCGTGCGGCTGGTCACGTGTCGGAGTTGCAGACCGAAGGCCACGGCGAAAGTCATCGCGGCCTCTTGGCGGCTCCCGGTTCAGTGGCTCCCGCTCAGCTCCCCGCTGAGCGTCCCGTGGACCCGGGCGCTGGGCTCGTTCAGCCCGGTGATCTCCACGGTCTTGCCGCGCTTCGGCGGTGTCGCCACGTGGCCGGCAGACCCGCCGCGAAAGCGTGGATAACACCCGCCGCGCCCCGCTGAACAGCGCACACGCCTCGACGTTCAGGTTGCGTTCAGGTCCGGTGGAGCCTTGGCCAACTCACTCTCCAGAAGCGCCAAAACAATGGCAAAGAGGTCTGGGGTGATCACCGGGGGCCGTGCCATCGTGCCCCGCATGACGACAGATCACCTCATGCACGACCGACCCATGCGCCACGTACGACACGCGGCGAGCAAGGTGCCGGAGGTGACCGTCTACTTCTGGATCATCAAGGTACTGACGACCGGGATGGGCGAGACGGCCTCCGACTTCCTGGCCCATCTGCTCGGGCCGATTCCCGCGGTCGGACTGGGCGGCGTCGCCCTGGTGGCCGCCCTGGCGGTGCAGTTCGCCGTCCGGCGCTACGTGGCCTGGATCTACTGGACGGCGATCGTGATGGTCAGCGTGTTCGGCACGATGGCCGCCGACGTCCTGCACGTCGGGCTCGGCGTGCCCTACATGCTCTCGACCCCGTTCTTCCTGGCCGCGCTCGCCGTCGTCTTCGTCCTGTGGCACCGCAGCGAAGGCACCCTGTCCATCCACAGCATCCACACGCGGCGCCGCGAGGCCTTCTACTGGGCCGCCGTGCTGGCCACGTTCGCACTGGGCACCGCCGCCGGTGACCTCACCGCGACGATCGGCCTGGGCTACCTGGGCTCCGCCGTCCTGTACGCCGCCGCCATCGCCGTCCCGGCCGTAGCGCACCGCTGGGGGAGCCTGAACGCGGTGACCGCGTTCTGGGCGGCGTACGTCATCACCCGCCCGCTCGGCGCCTCCGTCGCCGACTGGATGGCCGTCGGCCACGGCCGCGGCGGGCTCGCCCTGGGCCTGGGGCCGGTCACGCTGTCCTGGACCGTGGCCATCCTCGGCTTCGTGGGCTACCTGGCCGCCTCCCGCAAGGACATCCAGCGCGACGTCACGGCGTGACCGCTGACGGTGCGAGCGGGCGGTGCCGAGGCCGGGCACAGGTCCGCCCGGCCCCGCGTAGTACCGCGGTACCACCCGCCCGGCGCAATCCAGCCTCCCGGTACCACCGGTCTGGGGTGATCCGGCTCTTAGCTTGGTCGTGAGGTGCCGCAGGCGACCGACGCCGCAGGCCGACAGGAAGAGCGCGCATGATCGACGCACGGCAGTTGACCAAGAGGTACGGCGAGAAGACGGCCGTGGACGGGCTGGACTTCGACGTGAAGCCGGGCACGGTGACCGGATTCCTGGGGCCCAACGGCGCCGGCAAGTCCACGACCATGCGCATGATCGTCGGCCTGGACGCCCCGACCAGCGGCTCCGTCACCGTGAACGGACAGCGCTACGCCCGCCACCGGGCACCGTTGCAGGAGGTCGGTGCCCTCCTGGAGGCGAAGTCGGTCCACCCGGGCCGCTCGGCCTACAACCACCTCAGAGCCCTGGCGCTGACCCACGGCATTCCGCGCCGCCGCGTCGACGAGGTCATCGACCTCGCCGGGCTGGGCAGTGTGGCGAAGAAGCGGGCCGGTGCCTTCTCCCTCGGCATGGGCCAGCGGCTGGGCATCGCCGCGGCGCTCCTCGGAGATCCGCAGACGGTGATGCTGGACGAGCCGGTCAACGGGCTGGACCCCGAAGGCGTGCTCTGGATCCGCAACCTGCTCAAGGCGCTCGCCGACGAGGGCCGCACGGTGTTCGTCTCCTCGCACCTGATGAGCGAGATGGCCCTGGTGGCGGACCACCTGATCATCGTGGGCAGGGGGCGGCTGCTGGCCGACACGACCGTGGGGGACCTCGTCCGCGAAGCCGGCGGCGACACGGTGACGGTCGCGACCCAGGACCCGGCGCGGCTGCGGGACGTACTGGCCGGGCCCGGCGTCGACATCACCGGCCGTATCGGTTCCGAGGAACTGCACGTGACGGGATTGACCGCCCGCCAGATCGGGCTGACGGCGGCTGAGCACGGAATCCCGCTGTTCGAACTGACCGCCCGGTCGGTGTCGCTGGAGGAGGCGTTCATGGAGCTGACCAGGGATGCCGTGGAGTACCACGGCACGACCGGGATCGAGACCGTCGGGAGGCCGGCATGAGTACCCTCACCGCGACCGCCGAGGAGCCCAGGACCGCCCCCGCCCGGCCCGCGTACCGGGTGACCGGACGGCGTGTGCTGTCCTCGGAGTGGGCCAAGCTGTGGTCCCTGCGCTCGACCTGGATCACCCTGGGCCTCGGCCTGCTGTTCCTGGTCGCCTTCGGGCTGATCGCCTCCAGCCGCTACAAGTCGGGCATCGGCTCCGACCACATGGACCGGGACTTCGCACGCTCCACGGCCGTGAGCCTGTCCCTCTTCGGCACGAACTTCGCCCAGCTGGCCCTGGGCGTCCTCGGCGTGCTGATCACGGCGGGGGAGTACTCGACCGGCATGATCCGCTCGACGCTCGCGGCGGTGCCACGCCGGCTGCCCGTGCTGTGGTCCAAGGCTGCCGCGTACGGTCTTGTCGCTCTGGTGCTGGGAGCGCTCGGGGCGTTCGTCGCCTTCTTCTTCGGCAGCGGGATCGTGTCGGGCACGCCCGCGGCCATGACCTTCTCGCACGCGGGTGTTCTGCGCAGCCTGCTGGGCGCCGGGCTGTATCTCGGCCTGGTCGGCGTGATCGGCGTCGCGCTGGGCGCGCTGCTGCGGTCGGTGGCCGGCGGGATCTCGGTGCTGGTGGCCACCCTCATGCTGATCCCCGGACTGGTCTCGCTGCTGCCGAGCTCCTGGCAGGACGACATCAGCCCCTATCTGCCCTCCAACGCCGGAGAGTCGATGTTCGCCCTCACCCACGATTCGACCACCCTGTCGCCGGGCGCCGGAATGCTGGTCTTCCTGTGCTGGACGGCACTGGCGCTGGGCGGCGCGGCGTACCGGATGGCACGCAGCGACGTCTGACGCCCTGCACCATGACCACGCCCGGCACCGCCACCACACCCCGCGCCGTCGACGCACCCCGCACCATGAACAGGTGACATCCGTGACCACCGAAGACCTCAGCGGGATGGGACCGCTGGTCGCCCGGCTCTCCCGGGGCGGCCGGCGGTTGCGGCAGGCCGACCGGAATCGCCCCTGGGTGCTGGACAGCGCGGTCGTGGCCGTGGTCTTCCTGATGTTCTGCCTGGCGGACCTGCTGCACGGCGGGACCGGCGACGGCGACGGCCCGCGCCGCTTCCGGCTCGCCTTCACCCAGCTGCCCGTCGCGGGCATGCTGGCCCTGCAGGCGGGACTCGTCCTGCCCCTGCTGTGGCGGCGGCGCAGGCCCGTGGCCGCCTTCGCCGTCATCGCCGCGGTGTTCGTCCTGCAGTGGTCCCTCGGCGCGGCGCTGCGCGCGGACGTCGCCCTCTTCGTCGCGCTGTACAGCCTGACCCTGCACGGGCGGCTACGGCAGCTGCCGTGGGCCTGCGCCACCACCGCGGGCGCCATGGTGCTGGTCGCCGTACGGGTGTCCCCGACCGTATCCGTCTGGGACGCGCTGTTCTTCCTGCTGAGCACCACGACCGCGGCCGTCGCGCTCGGTCTGATGATCCGCGTCCGCCGGGCCCAGCTCGCCGGACTGCGTGAGCGGGCCGCCCGCCTGGAGATCGAGCGCGACCAGCGCAGCCGGCTGGCCACGGCCACCGAGCGCACCCGTGTCGCCCGCGAGATGCACGACATCGTCGGCCACAACCTCTCCGTCATCATCACGCTCGCCGACGCGGGCGCCTACGCCACCGACACCGCACCCGAACGCGGCAAGGAGGCCCTCCAGCTCATCGGCGACACCGGCCGGCAGGCCCTCGGTGAGCTGCGGCGCGTGCTCGGTGTCCTGCGCGAGCCGGCGGACGCCGCCCCGGGCGGGCCCGAACTCAGCCCGCAGCCCGGCCTCGCGGACGTCGACGCCCTGTGCGCCACCGTGCGCGCCGCCGGACGGGAGGTCGTCTACCGGACCTCCGGCGACGTGGACGCCCTCGACAGCGGGGTGCAGTTGACGGCGTACCGCATCGTTCAGGAGGCTCTCACCAACACCCTCAAGCACGCCGACACCGAAGCCCGGGTGCACCTGGCGATCGTCGAGACGGAGGCCCGGCTGACCATCCGGGTCCAGGACACCGGCCCGGACCGAACGCCCGGGCCGCACGAGGAGGGACACGGCCTGGTGGGCATGCGGGAGAGGGCGGCCCTCTACGGCGGGACCGTCAACGCGGGACCGGCGGGCGGTGGAGGCTGGAGCGTCGAGGCCGTCCTCGACCTGACCCCCCAGGGCGGTGTCCGGTGACCACCGTGCTCGTCGTCGACGACCAGCCGCTGCAACGCTACGGCTTCCGCATGCTGCTGGAGTCCGTCCCCGAGACCGATGTCGTCGGCGAGGCCGCGCACGGCGCCGAGGCCGTCCGCAAGGCCGCCGAACTGCGCCCCGACGTCGTCCTGATGGACGTCCGGATGCCCGGCATGGACGGCATCGAGGCCACCCGCCGCATCGTCGCCGCGGGCGAGCGTTCACGCGTCCTCGTGCTGACCACCTTCGACGTCGACGAGTACGTCCACGCCGCCCTCCGCGCCGGCGCCAGCGGCTTCCTGCTCAAGGACGCCCGCCCCGAGGAACTCCTCGCCGGCATCCGGGCCGTGGCCGGCGGCGACGCGGTCATCGCGCCCGCCCTCACCCGCCGCCTCCTGGACGAGTTCGCACGCTACGTCCCCGCCCACCGGGCGGACTCCGGCCAGGACCCACGCCTCGGCTCCCTCACCGACCGCGAGCGCGAGATCCTGGTCGCCATCGGCAAGGGCTGGACCAACGGCGAGATCGCCACCCGCTTCGTCCTGTCCGAGTCCACCGTCAAGACCCACGTCGGCCGCGTCCTGGCCAAGATCGGCGCCCGCGACCGCATCCAGGCAGTGATCTTCGCCTACGACCACGGACTCGCCCGGCCGTGCACCTGAACGGCTACCCGGTGGCCTCGATGCGCGCGTTGCTGATCGTCATCGGCGTTCCGGTGACCGCGATGAGGTACATGCGCTGACGTCCGTGGGGCAGGGGGCGGTGGCCGCCGGGCGGGCGCACGACGTACACCGCGCTGCTGTGCGGGGCGAGTGTGGCGGGACCGCCGGTGATCGTCCACCAGTTGGAGGCGCCCTGTCCGACGCGGCTGGCGAAGTGCGGGGTGAGGGCGGTGCCCGTCGTGTTGACCGCACGTACCGTCACGGCCGTCAGGGTCGTGTGCGCCCGGCCCCTGACGTGGGGGGCCAGCGTCAGGCGCAGCGGAGGCGGGCTGGCGGCGGCGACGGTGGCGCACAGCAGGGCCGGGACGACGAGAGCCGCGGCGACGGCGGCCTTGGCGTGGCGGCCGGTGACGCGGGGGAGCCGGGGCTGCCAGGCGTGGGCCAGCGAGGAGGCAGGGACGGTCGCCGCGGCCGCCAGCCACAGCGGGGTCATCATCAGGAAGTAGCCGTCCTGGGAACGGGTGGCCAGGTAGAAGGACAGCCATGGCAGGACGGTGATGGCCGTGCCCAGCCGCCGGGCGAACAGCACGGTCGCGGCGAGCAGACCGGCCAGAAGCAGCATGCTGGCGTACGAGTAGTAGTCGAGGCGGCTGCTGCCGGCGGTGAAGTAGTAGGAGATGCCCATCAGGCCCTGGCCGTGCAGGATCGCCTTCTGCGTGATCGGCAGCAGCAGTCCGTGCAGCCAGGCGGAGAAGCCCCGGGCGGCGAAGTAGGCGTTGACGCCCGCCCAGGTCAGCGCGGCGACGCCGGCGAACCGGGCCACCAGGGCCGACGCGGGCCGGGCCCCGAGGTCGGAGCGCCGCACCGCGTACAGGCCGATCAGCAGGAACGGGGTGAAGAACCAGGCGAGTTGCTGGGCGGCGCAGGCGGCACCCAGGCACACGGCCCGCAGCACTCCGCCCCGTCCCAGCCGCCCGCTCGCGCCGGTGGCCGGCCAGCGGACCACCACCGGCACGAGGAGGGCCAGCGCGACGATGGCCGGGTATCCGGAGCGGGCGTAGCCCGGCAGGATGCCGAAGCCGAGGCACACGGCGGTGGCCGCCGACCGCCAGGGGGCCGGCACGAGCAGCCACAGCGCGACCGCGCCGGCGATCAGCGCGCCGGTGGTGACGAGGGTGGCGGCCGCCACCGAGTGCAGCACGGCGTGGACCGGTGCGGCGAGCAGGGCGGTCAGCGGCGGATAGCCGTAGGTGAGGTCCGCTCCGCCTGACATGGTTTTGGTCAGGCCGGAGCTGGAGGTGCCGAACAGCCAGGGCCAGGGCTGTCCGTAGACCGGCTGGCCGTGCCAGATCTGGTCCGCGGCCTGCGCGGTCAGCCTTCCCTCGTCCGTGCCGCCGTGGCTCAGCCAGTACCCGCAGAGCACGAGGGCGATCGCGAGGACCAGGACGGCGACGTCGACCCGGGCCAGGGCCCGCCGGCTCCGCACGGCCAGGGTGAACACCCCGCACACGAGGATCCCGGCGTAGCAGACGGAGATGACCGCGGCGACGGGCGGATGGTCGAGCATCGCCTGCGTCCAGGCGGCGCGGGTGCCGATGAACAGACTGATCGTGGCGATCAGCGTCATGCCCCGGTGCCACTGCCGGGGCGCGTCGTAGGGAGCAGCCCGCAGTGGGCCGCCGACGGACGAGGGCGCGTCGCGCCGCCGCAGGTCGGTGTCGACGCCTTGGGTGCTCATGTCCGCCCTCTCCACAATTGCCTACTACATCATGTAGAGGGGGGATCGGGCGCGTTCGGTTCACCCGAAGGGGGTGAGAGTGACACAAGAAAGTGGACCGGCGTTCACCTGTCCCGCTCCAGCCGCCAGTTGTGCAGGTCATCTGCGCAGGTAAACTGGACAGCTTGAACTGACGGTTCTAGGGTGGAGGTCATGAGTGCACACGCCGAACCGTCGGCTTCCGCCCTCCGCGCCTCGCAGGACGTGCGGTCGGTCGTCGGGCGCCTGCGCCGCCGTATCCGCGCGGCCGCGGACACCGGGGACATCAGCCTCACCCAGGCGTCGGTGCTGGCCCGCCTGACGAACACCGAGGGGCTCACGGTCAGCGATCTCGCCGCGATCGAGGGCATGCGCCACCAGTCGATGGCGAGCACGGTCGGCGCGCTGGACGGCCTGGGCCTCGTCGAACGCCACCGGGACCCCGGCGACGGCCGGCGCATGCTCATCGCACTCACCGCCGAGGGCCGCCGGCGGGCCGAGGAGGGCAGAGCGGCCCGCGGCGAATGGCTCGCCGGCCAGTTGCAGCACAAGTGCACCGAGGAAGAGCGGCAGACCGTGATCGCGGCCATGGCCGTACTGGAGCGACTCGTCCATGACTGACCGGACCACCACGGCGCGCGGTGACATCGGGAAGGCGGGCTTCGACCGCCGGCTCATACCCCCGATGATGCTGGGCTCGGTCCTCAACCCGGTCAACTCCACCGTCATCGCGGTCGCCCTCGTGCCCATCGGCGCCGCGTTCGGAGCGCCGCCCTCGCAGACCGCCTGGCTGGTCTCGGCCCTCTATCTGGCCACCGCCCTCGGGCAGCCGATCGTCGGCCGCCTGATCGACATCTTCGGCCCGCGCCGCCTCTTCCTCCTCAGCACCAGCCTCGTCGGAGTCGCCGGTGTCGTCGGCACCCTCGCCCCCGGCCTCGGCGTCCTGATCGCGGCCCGGGTCCTGCTCGGCTTCGGCACCTGCGCCGGCTACCCCGCCGCCATGGCCCTGCTGCGCACCGAGGCCGCACGGACCGGGCAGGACAGTCCCGCCGGCGTGCTGACCGCGCTGGCGGTCGCCAACCAGACCATCGCCGTGGCCGGCCCCCTGCTCGGCGGCCTGCTGATCGGCCTGGGCGGCTGGCGCTCCACCTTCGCCCTCAACATCCCCCTCGCCGCCGTCGCGGTCACCCTCGGCGCGCTGCGCCTGCCCAGGCAGCCCAGCACCGGCACGGCTGCCGTCCGGGGCCGCCTGGCCGCGCAGATCGACCTGCCGGGCATGGCCCTGTTCGCGGCCATGCTGTTCTCACTCCTGCTGTTCCTGATGAACCTGCACGCCGGTACCTGGTACCTCCCGGTGATCACCGTCGCCGCCGCAACCGCCTTCGCCGTACGGGAGTTGCGCGCCAGGACCCCCTTCATCGACCTGCGCGTACTCGGCGGCAACCCAGCCCTGCTCGCCACCTACGGGCGCGCACTGGTGGCGTACGTCGTCTCCTACGCCTTCCTCTACGGCTTCACCCAGTGGACGGAGGAGAGCTACGGGCTCACGCCCTTCCACGCCGGGCTCGTCCAGATACCGATGTTCCTGGTGGGCATCGGCGTCTCCGTCACCGTCGGCCGGAGCACCGGAGTCCTCGGAAAGCTCCTGCTCGGCGGCGCCGGCCAGATCGCCGCCTGCGTCCTGATGCTGACCCTCACCGAAGGCAGTGCCGTATGGACGCTGCTCGTCCTGGCGGTGATCTTCGGTGTGCCGCAGGGCGCCAACGGCCTGGCACTGCAGAACTCCGTGTACTTCCAGTCCGACCCCCGGCGCACCGCCTCCTCCGCCGGTCTGCTGCGGACCTTCGCCTACCTGGGCTCGATGGTCGCCTCCTCCGCCACCGCCGCGTCCTTCGGGCAGCGCGCCAGCACCTCCGGCATGCACCACCTCGCCTGGATCATGCTCGGCGCCGGGGCCCTGTACCTCCTCGTCACCGTCTTCGACCGAAGCCTGCGACGCCCGTCGGCCGACGTGGCCGAACGCACCAGCACGTCATAGCCGTTCCGCAGGCGCAGCCGTTCCGCACCCGTACCGAAAGGCCCTTCCATGCCCCGCACCGCCCTGCTCTCCATGGACCTCCAGCTCAGCAACCTCGGCCACGTCCCCGACGACTACCTCCCCGCCGCCGTACGGGCGCTGGAGACGGCCCGAGCCGCCGGCGTCCCCGTCATCCACGTCGCCCTCCAGCTCCGTCCCGGCCACGTCGACGCCCACCCCCGCAACAAGATCTTCGGCGGCCTGCCCACCCACCTGTTCACCGCCGACGACCCCGGTGCCGCCATCCACCCCGACGTCGCGCCCCGCGGCGACGAGATCGTCGTGCACAAGAACCGCGTCAGCGCCTTCGCGGGCAACAACCTCCAGCAGATCCTCGCCGCCCAGGACATCGACCACCTCGTCCTGGCCGGCATCGCCACCGGCGGCATCGTCCTGTCCACCGCCCTGCAGGCGGCCGACCTGGACCACCGCGTCACCGTCCTGTCCGACGCGTGCGCCGACCCCGACCCCGACCTGCACCACACCCTGATGACCGCGGTCCTCAACCGCCGCGGCGAGGTGGCCACGACGAAGGAGTGGGCCGGCACCCTGACGGCCGTGAACTGAGCGATTCGCCGTGAACGCACGAAGAAGTCGCCGGTGAACACCCGAAGAAGTCGGGCCGTGAACACCCGAAGAGGTCGGGCCGTGAACACCCGAAGAGGTCGGCCGAGATCACCCGAGGAAGGGTGCGGCTCGGCTCCGGATGATCGGCTGGACTGCGCACCCCTCGTACCCTGTCCTCGTGTCCTCCTCCCGCCTGCAACGCGTCGCCGTCCTGGTGCTCGAGGGCGCGAAGCCGCTGGACGTCGGGATCCCCGCGCAGGTGTTCACCACCCGCCGGAGCATGCCGTACGAGGTGCGGGTGTGCGGGGCGGCGCCCGGCCTGGTGACCGGCGGTGACGGACTGGCGTACCACGTCGCCGACGGCCTCGACGCGCTCGCCTGGGCGGACATCGTGTTCGTGCCCGGCTACCGGTTCCCGGACCGCGACGATCCGCCGCAGGCCGTCGTCGACGCGCTGGTCGCCGCCCACGACCGGGGCGCGCGGCTCGCCGCGATCTCCACGGGCGCGTTCGCGCTCGCCGCGACGGGTCTGCTCGACGGCAAGCGCGCCACGACGCACTGGCACTACACCCGCGCCCTCGCCCGCAAGCACCCGCGTGTCCAGGTCGACGAGAACGTCCTGTTCGTCGACGAGGGCAGCGTGCTGACGTCGGCCGGCGCCGCGTCGGGCATCGACCTGTGCCTGCACATCCTGCGCGCCGACCTCGGGGTGGCCGCCTCCAACCACGCGGCCCGGCGTCTGGTCGCGGCCCCCTACCGCAGCGGCGGCCAGGCGCAGTACGTGCCACGCAGCGTGCCCGAGCCGCTCGGGGAGCGGTTCGCAGCCACCCGCGAATGGGCCCTGCACCGCCTCGACGAACCCCTCGGCCTCGAAACCCTCGCCCAGCACGCGGCCGTCTCACCGCGCACCTTCTCGCGGCGCTTCGTCGAGGACACCGGATACACACCGATGCAGTGGGTCATGCGCGCACGCATCGACAGGGCCCGCGAGCTGCTGGAACGCTCCGGGCGGAGCGTCGAGCAGATCGCGAACGACGTCGGGCTCGGGACCGGAGCCAACCTGCGCATGCACTTCCAGCGCATCCTCGGCACGACGCCCAGCGAGTACCGGCGCACCTTCACCCGAGGCGAGTAGTCCGCCGTCCGCCGGGCTTGGCGCGATCCTTGCGAACCATGGCGCTCACGCCACGGCCACGACCGGGCCCCCGCACGCGAGGCTGGAGACGTACCGCACGGACATGGACAGGGACACAAGGGACAGTCATGACTCGCATCGCCATCAACGGATTCGGCCGCATCGGACGCA
The DNA here is from genome assembly GCF_044457745.1 of Streptomyces sp. NPDC050534. NCBI lineage: Bacteria > Bacillati > Actinomycetota > Actinomycetes > Kitasatosporales > Streptomycetaceae > Streptomyces > Streptomyces sp. NPDC050534. The sequence goes on along the minus strand of NZ_JBITHF010000005.1, from coordinate 173,824 downwards.
ACGTGCTGCGCGCCCTGCTCGAGCGCGACAGCGACCTCGAGGTCGTCGCCGTCAACGACCTCACCGAGCCCGCCACCCTCGCCCGCCTGCTCGCCTACGACTCCACGGCCGGCCGCCTCGGCCGCCCGGTGAGCGTCGACGGCGACACCCTCGTGGTCGACGGCCGCCGCATCAAGGTGCTCGCCGAGCGCGACCCGGCGCAGCTGCCCTGGGCCGAACTCGGCGTCGACCTCGCGCTGGAGTCCACCGGCCGCTTCACCTCGGCCAAGGCCGCCCGCGCCCACCTCGACGCCGGCGCACGCAAGGTCCTCGTCAGCGCGCCGTCGGACGGCGCCGACGTCACGCTCGCCTACGGCGTCAACACCGACGCCTACGACGCGGAGCTGCACACGGTCGTCTCCAACGCCTCGTGCACGACCAACGCCCTCGCGCCGCTCGCCGCCGTCCTCGACGAACTCGCGGGCATCGAGCACGGGTTCATGACCACCGTGCACGCCTACACGCAGGAGCAGAACCTCCAGGACGGCCCGCACCGCGACGCCCGCCGCGCCCGCGCCGCCGGCGTCAACATCGTGCCGACCACGACCGGCGCCGCCAAGGCGATCGGCCTCGTCCTGCCCGGCCTCGACGGCAAGCTGTCCGGCGACTCGATCCGCGTGCCGGTCCCGGTCGGCTCCATCGTCGAGCTCAACACGACGGTCGCCCGCGACGTGACCCGCGACGAGATCCTGGCGGCCTACCGCACCGCGGCCGAGGGCCCGCTGGCCGGCGTCCTCGAGTACTCCGAGGACCCCCTGGTCTCCTCCGACATCACCGGCAACCCGGCCTCGTCCATCTTCGACTCGGCCCTCACCCGCGTCGACGGCCGCCACGTCAAGGTGGTCGCCTGGTACGACAACGAGTGGGGCTTCTCCAACCGCGTCATCGACACGCTGGAACTGCTCGCCGCGCGCTGACCGCGCGCCACGGCTCGGCATCCGTCACGACGGCGAGCCCGGGCCTCCCCGCGGGACGGGGCGCCCGGCTCGCCGCCGGGCTTCGTGTCACGGCTTCCGCGCCACTCCGCAGAACTGCGTCACGTCGACGATCTCACCGATGTCGGGCTGGTCAGCACGCCAGCGCGAGCAGGACACCACGCCCGGCTCGAGAAGCTCCAACCCCCGGAAGTAGCGCAGCAGTTGCTCGCGGCTGCGGAGCTTCATCGGGGCCGAGCCCTGCTCGTTCCAGCTGGCGACCGCCGCCGTCATGGCCTCGGTGTGCACCTCGGCGGTCGGGTGGGCGAGGGCCAGGTAGCTGCCGGAAGGCAGGGCGGCGACGAGGCGGTCGACGATCCCGTACGACTCCTCGTCGTCGTTCACGAACTGCATGATGCCCAGCAGCATGAGCGCGATCGGCCGGTCGAAGTCCAGTGTGCGGGCGGCGCTTTCGAGGATCGTGCCGGGGCTGTGGACATCCCCGTCGATGTAGTCCGTGACGCCGTCGGGGCTGCTGGTGAGCAGGGCCTGGGCGTGGACCAGGACCAGGGGATCGTTGTCCACGTAGACGATCCGCGCGTCGGGGGCCAGCCGCTGGGCGACCTCGTGCGTGTTGTCCGCCGTGGGCAGGCCGGTGCCGAGGTCGAGGAACTGGCGGATGCCCACGTCGCCGACCAGATGACGCACCGCCCGCCCGAGGAACGCCCGGTCGGCGCGCGCGGAATCGACGATCTCCGGGAAGTACTGCAGGACTTGGTCGCCCATGGAGCGGTCGGGGCCGTAGTTGTCCTTGCCGCCCAGCCAGTAGTTCCACACCCGCGCCGAATGCGGGGTGTTGAGGTCCAGGCGCGCCAGCACCGCCTCACGATCGTCGGCCGATTCCTCAGGCATGACACGCTCCTTGCTCCCCGCCGGTGGCAAGCGACAACGTAGCGGGCACTGTCGGTTCCGACCACCGATTCGGGGATCTTGACGGGGGCGCTGACCGGCTCAGGACTGATAGGGCTGCTGGGGCTGCCCGTACGCCTGACCGCTCTGCCCGCCCGCGGCCTGCGCCTGCAGCTGCTCCGTCTGCTCCTTCGTCACCTTCTGCTCCAGACCGCAGAAGGTGCACTGTGTCGCGTACTTCGTCGAGATCGGAAACAGGGGCACGAAGAACAGCGAGAACTTGGTGACGTACCTCTTGAGCGTGTGCGCGGAGGGGTTGCCGCAGTTGCCACACACCAGCGTCAGTATCGCGAGCTGGTACACGTATCGCTTGGTGCCGAAGATGATCATTGGGTTGCTCTCCCGGGGCAGTGCCTTTTCATACGGTTGCACGCGGCGCCGGCCGGCGGCACACACGGTCACGGAACACAGTCTTGTACATGCGGACGGGCTCGGGGGACGGGTCGGGCGACGTCGTGCTGGTCGGGACCGCCCGTCCTGACGTCGTCCTGCGGCACTTCCGTCGCGAACCGTCCCCTGGGCGGCCACACTGATTGCATGGAATACGTCGGCCGGGTTCCCGCTCCGCCGCTCGACCTGTTCGTCGACGACATCTACTGCCTGACCGGGGTGCCGCGCCACCGGTGGATGAACGTCCCGCCGATGCCGTCGGCCCACTTGTTCATTCACCTGGGCGGCCCCGTCCGCCTGCTGGATTCCGACCGCTCGGTGCCGCCGGCGGTGTTCACCGACGCATGGTTCATGGGGGTGTGGACCAGGCGCTTCCTCTTCGAGTATCCCGCACGGGTGCGGCTCGTCGGGGTGCACTTCAAACCCTGGGGGATGTCGCCGTTCGTCGGCATACCGGCGAACGAGCTGCGCAACCGATGGGTGCCGGTCGACGCCGTCTGGCAGCGGTCCGTGGACCGGATGCGTGACCGGGTCGGCGAAGCCGCATCGCCCGCCGACACCTTGCGGGTGGTGGAGGAGGAGCTGCGATCACGCCTCACCGAGCCACCGTGGCGTGGTCTCGACCTCGTCCGGCACACAGGCGGGCGGCTGGAGACCTCCCACGGCGCGATCCCGGTCGGTGCGCTCGCCGATGACGCCGGGGTGAGCGGCAATCACCTGGCCAAGCTGTTCAAGGACCACGTCGGCGTCACCCCGAAGCGGGTGGCACGCATCTACCGCTTCGCGCGGCTCATCGTGTCCGTGGACGCCCTGCGTCCGGTCGACTGGTCGGAGCTCGCCCACGCGGCGGGTTACTTCGATCACGCCCATTTCAGCAGGGAGTTCAAGGACTTCACCGGCCACACTCCGACGCAGTACCTGGCCCTGCGGCGCCGATTCCCCGCCGAGCCGGGGGCCCCGCAGGACAACGGCCCGATGCCGGCCGATTGATTTCTTACATGCCAGGACACCCTCGGGGCGACAAGATGGGAGCGGCTGGCAAGGCGACCGCGAGGAGGTCCTGTGGGCACAGTGATCATGCACAGCGTGGTGTCGGTGGACGGCTTCATCGCCGACAAGAACGACGCGGTCGGGCCACTTCACGACTGGTACTTCAACGGGGACGTCCCGATCATCGAAAGCGGGGACGAGCGGTACGACCACTCCGGGGCCGGCAGCCGCTTCAAGGTCTCGCGGGCGTCGGCGGAGTACGTCCGGTCGATGTGGGCCTCCATCGGCACGATCGTGATGGGCCGCAACCTGTTCGACCTGGTGAACGGCTGGGAGGGCGCGCCGCCCGTGGGAGACCACGTGGTCGTGGTCTCCCACCGGCCCAAGCCCGAGGGCTGGCACCCCGAGGCGTCCTACCACTTCGTCGACGGCGCCACGGCCGCGATCGACAAGGCGCAGGACCTCGCCGGGGATCGAGTGGTCGCCGTGAACGCCGGCGAGGCAGGCGGCCAGATCCTCGCAGCCGGTCTCGTGGACGAGGTCGCCATGGACGTGGTTCCGGTGATCTTCGGCTCGGGCAAACGATACTTCGGCGGCATCGACGCCCAGCATCTGCTGGAGGACCCGCATGTGGTCATCCAGGGCGAGGGCGTGCTGCATCTGAGGTTCAGGGTGCGCCGCTAGGGCCCCGCACGACAGCAGGGCCTCCTGGCGGCTCGCAGCGTGTCTGCGCCGACGAGCCGTCCGGGAAGCCCCGTTGTCCCTCGTCTACTCTCCCGCCGGCACCGCCGAGCTCAGCACCCTCGACCGTGCGTCGCGTGCCCCGGCTCGCCGTAGGTAGGTGCGCTCCTCAACCGCCGGAGCGACAAGGACCGTTGAGCCTTTCGCGACGCCGGCGGGGTCGGATCGGGCAACGGTGAACTCGAAGTCCCGATGGGTCTTGGCCCCGGGAGCCAGCGGCAGCCGGATGCGCCCGTCCGCGACCATGCGTCGCACCGCGGTACGGCTGAGGCCGAGCCCCAGCATGAGCAGTCGTTCGACCCGGACCGGCGCGGGCAGTTCGAAGCTGATCCGGACCGTGAGCGGTGACGGGTCGTGGAGTGCGTCGAGAGGTGTGCCGGTCCGGAGTCGCCAGGTACCGGTCCAGTCGAGGCGGTATCCGTTCTTCGCGGCCAGCGACGCGCTCATCGTCAACTCCCCAACCACGGCAGGGTCGTTGGACTCATATGCCACCCGGCGAGCGGGTTCCAGCGACGACACGTGGATGCGTTCGCGGACGGGCACCTTCGAAGTGCGGTCGCACACGGCGCAGTTCAGGAGCAGCCAGACGTCGAGGAGCTTGCCGCTCGCGTTGACGCGGAACTTGCCCGAGGGACGATGACGCGTGCCGGTGCAATCCAGGCAGGGTTTCACGACGGTGGGCAGGGCGGATTGACGCACGGCCCACTGGGCCTTGCGGGCGGTATTCATGAATGTGGTTGATTCCTGGGCTCAGCAGGAGCTCACGCGGGCCAGGCCGCGACTCCTGGGATCTGGCGGATGCACACGAGGGCGCGGGTGCCGCCTCGAGGCCGGGTCGTCAGGCTCCGAGGTCGATCGCGCGACAGGTCGACTGTGGGTACGTGGCAGCGTTTACAGATCCATGCGGGCGATCCTGATCGAAGGCGCGGCCCGCAGGCAACTCCTTTTCCGCAGGCTCACGCACGGGCCGCACCTCGGGGCCCCGCAGGCCGGGCCCCGTCGGCCAGGTCCCGCCCAGGGTGCGGCAACCGCGGCCCCACTTGGCATAGTTGACCCGGCACGAAGGGCCAGGGAGAGACGGGGCAGATGGACGCCGAACACCAGCGGTTCCGGGTCGAGTTCGCCAGTGGCACGGCCGCCTCAGTGGCGAAGCGACGCTCGTTCCGCGACCACGAGCGCAATGACGTGGAAGCGGACCTGCCAGGCTGGCTTCCTAAGCGGCCCTTCGTGGTACGAGGGCTCTTCGGCAAGCTCGGCCAGCACGTCCAAACCGTCGTCGGCGGGCTGCTGATGCTGCCGCTGTACGTCATCGCCGGCCTCTTCAACAGCCCCGCGTCACCCGACAGACGCGGAAAGCTGGAGGAGCGCGAGAATGAGATCGACGACTTCCCCGTGATGTGCGCGGCTCCGGGCGAGACGGCTCGCAGCCTGCCCTGGCAGCTCGATCCCTCCCGGCGGCCCCGGCGAACCGTCACCGAGCTCGAACTCGCCGACTCCGACGGCCTCGTACGCATCACGTCCTACGAGGACACGGCACGCGGCAACCGCTTCGTCGAATGGGGTGGCGGCGGGAAGGTGCCGGGATCCGAGGCCGTCCTCTGGGAGTTGCCGCGGCAGGACATAGCCGGCGCGGAGGTCAAGTCCTTCAGCATGAACGAGTCCGACTTCAGGATCCGCTTCGGTGACGGTTCATGGGCCCGCCTGACGACCACCGGATCGTCGGCCGCGCGGAAGATCGTGGAGCTTCTCAACCAGCGACAAGCCGACCGGACTGCCGCCGGCCCACCCGGCTGACCACACCCCGTCCCTGCGGATTCCGGGACCACGGCTGTGCCGATCCCCGAAGGGGGCTGACACCGTGCTCCGGGCCGAACCGCCGTATGCGATGGGCGCGGCTCGAGGACGCGTGGCTCTCCGCAGGCGGGAGGGCCACCCGTGCCGCCCGCACCCTGGCCGCTCCGGCGGGACCGGCCCGCGGGCCGGCACACAGCCGGTTCCGGCAGCGCAGAGCTCATGGCCGATCAGCCCGGCGCTGCCTTGCACCCCTAGGTCGCAGAGGTACGGCGGGTGCCTCCTCGTCGGTCGGAGCCGCGCCCGCCGCCCTTGACGGCGCCATTCGTGCCGCTCGTGCTTCCGCCGGCTGCCGGCCGCCGCCCGGACGCGCGGCCGGCCTTGCCGGTGGTGCCGCCGGTCGCCGGGGCTCCCGTGGACTGACGGTCCGAGCCGCGGCCGCCCGCTGCGGCGGCGCCGCTCTTGGCCCCGCCGGAGCCTGCCCGGCGGGCAGAACCGCGCTTGGCGGGTGCGGAGGCGCCACCGGTGGCCGTCGCACCGGCCGCGGTGCGACGGCCCGATCCACGGCTCTCCCCACCGGCGGCGGCACCGGTCGCGGCCCCGGCCCCAGCCCCATTGCTACGGCGCCGGCCGGACCGCCTGCTCGCCCCGCTGCCGGTCTTCCCGCCCGGGCGGGACGCCTTCGGTGCCGGCGGTTCGGGGACCTCGATGGTGACGGCCACGCCGGAAGGCTCGCGGGCGCCCGTGATGGTGGTCAGTTCCGCGTCGCTCGACTTGATGCGCGCCGTCCGGGGACGGATGTTCGCGTCCGACATGAGCCGGGTGACGTCCCGCTTCTGTTCGGGCAGGACGAGCGTGACCACGCTGCCGGAGCCGCCGGCGCGGGCCGTGCGGCCGCCCCGGTGGACGTAGTCCTTGTGGTCGGTGGGGGGATCGACGTTCACGACCAGGTCGAGGTCGTCGACGTGTATGCCCCGGGCCGCGACGTTCGTCGCCACCAGGGCGGTGACGTGGCCGTTCTTGAACTGTTCCAGGGTGCGGTTGCGCTGCGGCTGGGAGCGGCCTCCGTGCAGTGCCGCGGCACGGACACCGACGGCCAGGAGCCGCTTGGCGAGCCGGTCGGCGGATCTCTTGGTGTCGAGGAAGAGGATGACCCGGCCGTCACGGGCCGCGATGCGCGTGGTGACGGCCTTCTTGTCGGTCTCGTCCAGCACATGGAGCACGTGGTGCTCCATGGTGGTCACCGCTCCCGCGGACGGGTCCACGGAATGCACCACGGGGTCGGTCAGGAACTGCTTCACCAGCCGGTCGATGTTGCGGTCCAGGGTGGCCGAGAAGAGCATCCGCTGTCCGTCGGGCCGCACCAGCTTCATCAGCTTGGTGATCTGCGGCAGGAAGCCGATGTCGGTCATCTGGTCGGCTTCGTCCAGCACCGTGATGCGTACCTGGTCGAGCACGCAGTCTCCGCGTTCCACCAGATCGTTGAGCCTGCCGGGACTCGCCACGACCACCTCCGCGCCGCGGCGCAGCGCACCGGCCTGCTTGGTGATGGAGAGCCCGCCGACCACGGTGGTCAGCCGCAGGTTCACGGCCGTCGCATACGGGGTGAGCGCGTCCGTCACCTGCTGAGCCAGTTCCCGGGTGGGCACCAGCACGAGGGCGAGGGGGGCCTTGGGCTCTGCGCGCAGCCCGGCTGTGCGGGCCAGCAGCGCCAGCCCGAACGCGAGCGTCTTGCCGGAACCGGTGCGTCCTCGTCCCAGCAGGTCACGTCCGGCCAGCGAATTGGGCAGCGTGGCGGCCTGAATGGGGAAGGGGGTGGTCACCCCCTGCGCGGCGAGGGTCTTCAGCAGCCCCGCCGGCATGTCCATACCGGCGAAGTCCTCGACGGCGGGAAGGGCGGGGGTCGTGTTTTCGGGCAGCCGGAATTCCCGCGGCGACTGGGCGGACGGTGCGGGCGACGAGGCGCGCCGGTTCGGCTTCTGGGACCTGCGGGACATTCGGTTGTCTGCCTTCCTGGAACAGCACAAACCGGGGTCCGCACCATAAAGGTGCGGACCCCGGTGAGCGGATACGCGTCCTGCGATCAGGCGGGGACGATGTTCTCCGCCTGCGGGCCCTTCTGGCCCTGCGTGACGTCGAACGAGACCCGCTGACCGTCCTGGAGCTCACGGAAGCCCTGGGTCGCGATGTTCGAGTAGTGGGCGAAGACGTCCGGACCGCCGCCGTCCTGCTCGATGAAGCCGAAACCCTTTTCGGCGTTGAACCACTTCACGGTTCCCTGTGCCATGACTTACTCCTTCTCTAGGCAGAGGGCCCACCCGGATATGCCGGAAAACAAATAATGCGCCTGAAGGAGAAACATTCCCGTCAGGCGCACATAGGTTCATGGGTACCACAACTGCAACACGGAAACCGTAGCACAGTCCTGTGGCCTGTGGTCGATCAACGAGGCGTGTCGGGCTCTCCCGGGCCTTTCGGTGGCCGTGACGTCTCCCTGGCTCCTGGCCACAGGGCCGGCACCAAGCCTCGGCGCCGGCCCTGCCGCCGCGCACGCGGCTTCAGAAGAAGCGGGCCTCCGGGTGGCAAGGCGAGGGCCCGTCCAGCAGCCCGTGATCGTCCCGGCCGCGCAGCCAGCGGCCGAAGAACGCGGTGATGTACGCCCGCTCGGCGCTGATCGCGTGGCTCGGTGCGATCGTGCCGATGTTCTTCACGACGGTCTCGTGCGGCAGGCCCAGCAGACGGGCGATCTGCGGGACGAGGGCGACGGCGTCGGTGTACGTGGCGTGCTCCGCGCCTCGCAGGTTCAGGCCGCGGTGCCAGCCATGGCTGTGCCGCCACACGGCTTTCCAGGACGGTACGGTCCGCAGGTCGTTGCCGTCCTTGCCGATCAGGAGGAAGGGGCGGTCGACGCCGTCGGCGGCCACGGTGGAGAGGTGGCCGGGGGTGCTGTCCTCCTGCTCGTGCGCGAGGAGGCCGTCCAGGTCCGCCGCGGCCGCGATGCGCGGGTCGTCGTGCATGGTCTGCATGGCGGTGAAGCCGCCCGCCGACTGGCCGAACATGCCGAGACGGCCGAAGTCCGGCATGCCGCGCACGGCCCCGGGCAGGGCACTGGGCAGTTCGTCCAACACGAAGCGGGTGTCGGCCACCCGCACGCCGATCGCCTTCTTCAGCAGCGCCCTGATGCGCTCCTGGTCGGGGGATGCCTTGGCGTACTCCGCGGGCAGGACGGAGTCTTCGACGCGGCCGCCCGGGAACTCCACGGCCGAGGCGTCGTAGGTGTGGTCCACGCTCACCACCACATAGCCGCGCGAGGCGAGGTCGTCGCAGAGTGTCGTGCCCATGGTGCGGGGGTCGCCGGCGCCCGGTGAGTAGAGGACGACCGGGAACGGTCCGCTGCCGCGCTCGATGGGGGCGCCTTCATGGGCATGGGTGAGGGTGGCCGCCCAGTCGACCTTGTCGGCGGGCACATCGGAGAAGCTGTTCAGGGCGGCGAATCCGGCGGCCGCGCCGGGCAGCATCTGCGGCGCGCGTCGATGTCCGGTGACCGTCCTGGCCGGATAGCGGACGTCGACCATGAGCTCCCGGTACGGCTGCGACGCGATCCAGGGATCGGGGCGGGAACGGTCGACGAGGTGCAGCGAGACCGTGCCGACCGGGTACGGACCACTCGGCCCGGGCAACGTCAGCCGCACCAGCCCGTCCTTGCGCGACGCGGGAGACGCGGGAGACGCTGACGCGGCGGACGCGGACGCGCCGCGTGCCGGGAGCGCGGACACGGCGAAGGCGGCGGCGGCCGACATCAAAACGGCACGGCGGGTCTGCATGGCTGGTCCCCTTGGTCGATACGAGTGCAGCTGCCGGTCGCGGTGCAACTGCCGTCATTTGTCCGGTACTTGTCCGGTACTTCGTCCGGTACGTGTCCGGTGATCACGTCGTGTGGAGCGATCACTTACAGAGTCCCGGCTCGGCTTGATCGTCACCATCCGGCGGGCCCGCCGCCGTGCCTGGGGGTTTTCCTCCATCCCTGGGTGGAGACGTGTCCATCGACTCGTGGGTGGTGGTGATCGGCTCACTGCTCGGAGCACCCTTGAGGCATGAGTTCTCTGCACTCGGCACTCGTCGTTCTGATCGGCGTCTGTTTCGTGGTCTTCGTCGCGGCCTGGCTCGCGGGCGCCGTCTACTTCGGCGTCAAGAGCCAGGCCGGCCTGCACGGCTGGATGCGCGGACTGCGCCGCGAACTGCCTCGCCGGATACTGCTGATCGCAGGCGTCTGGATCTTTGTCACGCTGATCAGACACTCGCAGGGTTTCTGGCACCACTTGCAGTACTGGCAGCCCGAAGTCGCCCTGCTGGGCGGCCTGTTGGCTGTCGCCTCCACCGCTCTGCTGCTGTGGGCCCGTTGGGTCCTGGGCACGATGTGGGCCAGCATCCCCATGGTCCAGGAGCATCACGAGCTGCGCACGGACGGGCCCTACCGGCTGGTCCGGCACCCCATATACACCGGTCTCCTCGGCCTGGTCGTCGGCGCCATGCTGGCCTGCGGATTCGGCGTGTGGACGGCGTGCGTGGCGGTCGCCGTGCCGTGGCTGCTGCGCCGGGTGCGAAGAGAGGACGGGCTGATGGCCGATCAGTTCGGCGCCTCCTACGACGCCTACCGCGCCCGCGTCCCGGCGCTCCTGCCGAGGCTGCGCCCCGCCCCGGCCGGCCCCCGCCAGGTCGGCGGCGAGCAGCACTAGCCGGGATCGGGGCGGGCGGCACAAGCCGGAAGGAGGAAGAGCAGCCGTGTCCTCGAACGATCAGAAGGGGCGGAACTGGGGACCGTAGTTGCCCGGCGCGTCGGGGATCGAGCGCTCCATCAGCTCCACGGCGGGGTGTTCGAGGCCGCGCATCGTGTGGATGGCCGTGTGCAGGGTGCGGTGGCCGCCACCGGCCCAGGCCATCTCCAGGTTCTGCAGGACGGCGTGGTAGGTGGCGTCGAAGCCGTCCAGGAGTCGCCGCACCTCGCCCGGCGCGTCGGACCAGCCGCCGGCCGGGACCGGGGCCATGGGGCGCGCGTCGGGGAAGGGCACGGGAGCGCCGGAGAACTCCCAGTCGCCGTCGCTCTCGCGCAGCCGCCGGCCGTGGTAGATCTCGCCGAAGGCGTAGTAGTGCGCGGGGTAGTCGTCGTCGAAGGCCGTGGCGGGAGAGCTGGTGGTGCCCTCGCCCTGCTCCTTGATGATCTCGATGGCGCGCATGACGTCGTCCGGGGTCCTCACCGGCTCCAGCACGTCGGAGCCGATGCGCGTGGACAGTTGGCCTCGCTCCTGCAGGTCCGGTGCCACATTGCGGAAGGTCTGCAGGATGTCGCCGTAGAAGGTGCCCACGCTGGGTTCGGCCTCGATGCTGCGGGCGAGGGGCCGGTCGGGGGCTTCGATCGCCATCATCACGTCGTGCACGAAGGACCGGGTCAGGCCCGACAGGTAGACGGTGACTCCGGGGCGTACGCCGCCGGGCAGCGGGCCGGGGTAGGTGGACGCCACTGCCTTGATCTGCGGCCTGCCGCCCACGGAGACCAGGAGGTTGCAGACCACGCCGAGGTGGAACATCTCGTCGCCGACGATGCGCCGGATCAGCCGGGCGGCCTCGCTGCTGCGGTCCTTGATGGACCACCAGCCGCACAAGTAGGGGGGAATGGTGGCCAGTTCGAGTGCGACCGCGACCTGGAGGGCGTTGCGGAGCCAGCTCATTCCGCGGCCGTCCTCGGGTACGGCCAGCAGACGGGCCACGGAGTGGTGGCCGGGCGCGGCGGGCGTTGAGCTCGCCGGCCGTGCGGCGGCCTGCGCAGGACCGGTGGCCGCGACCGGGGCGCCCGCTGCCAGGGCGGCGGTCGCCAGGAAGCTCCTGCGCTTGAAGGGGGCAACTGCCGGGCTGTCCGAATTTTCTGTCGTACCAGTCAATTTCGCCTCAGCTCATAGCAATGGCCCCGTCTCTGCGCGAGATGGACGGGACCCTCCGACAGCTCTGGAAGCTAGCAGCCGGCACCGCGCTTCCCCGGGCGCACGGGCCCGGGCGACGCGTCCACCACCCTGACAGTCCAACGGGTCACGGCCCGGGTGTGGACCACGCCTCCGGGGCTCGGTCGAGGTCCCCGGAAGGCGCGACCGGATTTACAGCGGTACGGGCATGAGGGCACAGCGCACCGGTTCGGCGTGTGCGGGGTCGAGGGCGTTGAGCACCAGGCGGTTGATGTTCGGGTCGTACATGCCGCCCACGTGACCGGTGAGATCCAGCGGGCACGTGTCCTGCAGCAGGATGTTGTGGACGGTCGCGCCGGGGCCGGCCTTGAGGAACTGGTGGGTGTACGGGGTCACCACCACGTCGGTGCGGGTGACGAGGGTGGTGTAGGTGACGCCGGGCTCGGTGTCGCCCTTGGCGTAGAGCTGCTGGAGCACGGGGGAGCCGGTCGTCTGGTCCCTGGCCGCGGGGCTGTCCAGGCCGAGCGGCTTGCCGGCCCGGCCCGCCACGTCCAGCACCGCATCGAGGAGGTTGGCCAGGCCGGCTGCGTCGGTGCCGTGGTTGCTGGGGTTGATGCCCACGAGCTGGTGCACCTTCGCGGCCCCGCCGTCGAAGCGCAGATACCACTCGGGGGTCACACCGCCGCCCTGGGAGTGGCCCACGAGGTCGGCCTTCGAGGCGCCGGTGGCGGCCAGCACCTTGTCGACGTAGGAGGCCAGTTGCCTGGCCGAGTCGGGCACGTGGGCGGTCGCCTTCATCAGGGCGTGGGGCTTGCTCTCGCCGTAGTTGAGGGCGAAGACGCAGTAGCCGGCGTTCCTCAGCACCGGTGCGAGCCCGCTCCAGGTGTCGTAGGCGTTGGCGAAGGTGCCGTGGACCAGCACCACCGGGTAGGGGTGGGCGGCCGAGGGCTTGCAGCTGAAGTCGTTGGCTCCGGCGGGGGAGCGGTCCGGGTTCGGCAGCGAGGCCAGCGCGGCCAGGCCCGTGCTGACCGCCCCCAGATAACCGAAGTGGTTGGCGGGCGCGGTGGACGGGGCCCAGGCGGCGACCGGGTGGGGTCTGGGCGGGACGGCCGAAGCGGCGGGGGCGGCGGCGGTCAGGCAGACCGCCGCGGCCAGGGCGGTTCCTGCGGCCTTGAGGATGCGGCGCATCAAGGTGCGCACCTCCTGGTGACGGGGCGTCAGTGGGGCTCGGGGAGGCCCCAGCTTCGACACCCCGTCACGCCCCGCCCGGTCGCGGCGCGCCACGTGCGCCCGTCTGGCGCACGCGCGGTCAGCCGGGCGGGCGGACGGGTCCCGGCCGGCCCCGGTGCGCGAAGGGGCTGTCGGCCGGAGGGATTCGTCGCGGCACTGGCTCTGACGGGCAGGTCTGACGGGCAGGAGGGAGGTGATGACGGTGACGTCAGGGAGCAGCGGTCATGCGCGGGCCGTACGGAGCGCGAACGCGCCTGCTCTTCTTCATGCTTGACGAGCGGGGCGGCGACGCACCCCGCTCGCCGTCACGTGCTATGCCGTCGCCGGAAGCACATGGTCGCCGATCTTGTCCGTGCTCAGGCACAGCGAGCAGACCAGTGCGTCATGGGTGGCGCAGGCGGTCAGATCGGGCCGCTCGTAGGGCTGGTGGCAGACGTGACAGTCGTACGTCGTAGCAGTGGGGTTGCCCTCCGCGTCGAGCAGCGGCTCCTCGATGCCGTCGTCGGTGCGGCGCAGGTAGTACCTGCCCTTGGTGAGGACGGCCATGAGCGGGGTGAGGGCGAAGGCGATGACGGCCGCGGCGACGGGGGAGTAGGGCTGGAGGGTGTCTCCGAAGAGGTGGAAGTACATGGCGATCGACAGACCGGAGGCGGCGACGAAGGCCACGACGCCGACAGGGTTGACGGCGAAGAGCATCCCGCGGCGGAACTCCGGCCGGAGCGGGGAGAGTTTGAGCAGGTACTTGTTGACGGCGATGTCGGTGGCGACGGTGACCACCCAGGCGATGGCGCAGTTGGAGTAGAAGCCGAGAATGCTGTTGAGGAAGCTGAACATGTCGGCTTCCATCAGGGCCAGCGCGAAGCCCAGGTTGACCAGGACGAACACCATGCGGCCGGGGTAGTGCCTGGTGACGCGGGTGAAGGAGTTGGTCCATGCGAGCGAACCGGAGTACGCGTTCGTCACGTTGATCTTGATCTGGCTGATCACGACGAGCGCCACGGCCAGCGGGACGACCATCCATGACGGCATCATCGCGTCGAAGGCACCGCGGAACTGTTGGATCGGCTCGGGCGCCGCCTCCGCTCCCACCTCGGCGAGGATGTAGACGGCGAGGAAGGCGCCGATGGCCTGCTTCAGTGCGCCGAGCACCACCCAGCCGGGGCCCGCCATGATCACGGCGGTCCACCAAGTGCGCTTGTTTACTGCGGTCTTGGGCGGCATGAAACGCAGGTAGTCGATCTGCTCGCCGATCTGCGCGATGAGGGAGAGACAGACCCCTGCGCCGAGCAGGACGGGCGCGATGCCGACGCCGCCGTCGCCGTCGGTGCCGGCGTAGGAGAGGAAGCGGTCCACCGTGTTGGGGTCGGTGGCGATCAAATAGATCAACGGGCCGACCATCAGCAGCAGCCAGATCGGGGTGGTCCACACCTGGAGCTTGCTGAGCGCCTTCATGCCGTAGACGACCAGGGGGATCACCATGAGCGTGGAGACGGCGTAGCCCAGCCACAGCGGCAGGCCGAGGCCGAGTTTGAGGCCCTGGGCCATGATCGAGCCCTCGAGGGCGAAGAAGATGAAGGTGAAACTGGCGAAGATGACGCTGGTGAGGACCGAACCGTAGTAGCCGAAGCCGGAGCCGCGGGTGATCAGGTCCAGGTCGATGTTGTAGCGGGCGCCGTAGTAGGCGAGCGGAAAGCCGGTGACGAAGATGACGACCGCGGCGACGGCGATCGCGACGAGCGCGTTACCCGTGCCGTGCGCCAGGCCGATGCCGGCGCCGATGGAGAAGTCGGCCATGTAGGCGATGCCGCCGAGCGCGGTCGTCGCCACCACCATCGGGGTCCAGCGGCGGTAACTGCGCGGTGCGAAGCGGAGGGTGTAGTCCTCCAGGGTCTCCTTGGTCGCCTGTCCGGGCGGGGACTTTGGTGGCGTGCCGGTCTGCGGGGACTGGGTTGCACTCATGGTCGGCCCTTCGGGGTGGAGTGGTGCTCCGGTGGGGGGCGGGGCGGTGAGCGGTGAGGCGTCCCGGGGTGGCGTCGTCGGCAGCCAGGGAGTTGAGGGGGGAGAGAAGTCCCTTGTCTTCAGAGCCGGTTGGCGCGAGACCGCGGCGCGCGGCGGGCGCGCTCGTTCACCACGGCGGTTGAGCCGACGGCGCTGGCGGGCACGGCTCGGTGGCGTCCGGGACGTCGACGGGTGACCGGGCCGTATACGACTCTGAATCCATGGGCGGATACGCTAGAAACCGCTTGTTTCCCGCAGGTTGATCACGTGGTGAACGGGCCGTTTCCGGGATCTCACCGGTTCGCAGGGCGCGGCCGACCCGTCGTCCGCGCCGTTCGTCACTTCACGGCCGTGTGATCGCCGCTCCTCCCGGCACCTCCCGCGGGTGGCGCGGGGCGGTGGTCAGTCCGTTCGTCCCGCCGCCGCGTTGACCAGTCGCCGGATGTCCTCCAGGTCGGCCTCGAACTCGGCGGTGAGGTCGACGGGCAGGTCGAGCCACGGCGCGAGGGTGCCGTGGCCGGGGAGTTCGCTGTCCGGGAGCCGGCCGCGCCGGCCGCGCGGGTCGAGGCTGCCGGGGGCGAAGCGGCCCGACGCCTCGGAGGCGGCGAACCCGATCACGAAGGTGCTGATCATGCGCTCCAGCCGGGGCACTTGAGGCGCGGGGACCCCGGCCTCGATGAGGGCGACGTAGATGACGTCCACCGCGCGCACGGCGTCCGGCGTGATCGCCGGCCGCGAGAACAGCAGGTGCGCCGCCCAGGGGTGACGCTGCGTCATCTCGCGGAAGGCGTGGGCGAGGGCGGTGAGCCGTTCCTCCCAGGTCTGCTCCTGGGGCGGCTCCGAGGGCAGGACGGCGGCCAGCAGGCGTCCGACCATGCCGTCCAGCAATGCCGCCTTGTCCTTGACGTGCCGGTACAACGCCATCGGCGTGACGCCGACACGGTCGGCCAGCGCACGCATCGACACCGCGTCGAGGCCGTGCTCGTCGGCGATGTCCAGCGCCGCGTCCAGAATCTCTTCCCGCCTGCCGCTCATGAGTCTACAGTGTAGACGTATACGGTGTAGACATCATGGAGGCGGGGATGCTGATCGCCCAGGAACTGGTGAAGCTCTACGGCCGGCAGCGAGTTCTCGACGGCTTCGGTCTCACGGTCGCGCCTGGCGAGATCGTCGGCCTCATCGGCCACAACGGCGCGGGCAAGACCACGTTCGTCGAGATCGTCACCGGTCTCGTACGGCCGGACGCGGGCCGGATCCGCATCGGTCCGCACGACGCCCTGCGCGACGGGCGGGCCGCACGAGGACTGCTGGGTGTGGCTCCCCAGGAACTGGCCCTGTACGGCAGTGCCACCGCGCGGGAGAACCTGCGGCTGTTCGCCGGGCTCGCCGGACTGCGCGGCCGGCGCCGCGACGCGGAAATCGCCCGTGTCCTGGGCGAGTTGCACCTGAACGCCGTCGCGGACCGTCCCGTCGGCGTCCTGTCCGGGGGCCAGCGCCGCCGCGTCCAGGCGGCCACCGCCCTGGTCGGCTCCCCGCCCCTCCTGCTGCTGGACGAGCCGACCGCCGGGGCCGACCCGGAGACCCGCTCCGCGCTGCTGGCCGCCGTCAAGGCCCGGGCCGCGGCCGGTGCCGCCGTGGTCTACACGACGCACTACCTGCCCGAACTTGTCGATCTCGGCGCCACGTTGGCGCTCGCCCGCGCCGGACGCGTCATCGCCCGCGGCACCCAGGAAGAGCTCACCCGCGACCTGCCCGGCGAACTCCACGTCACCTTCGCCGACCCGGCCGTACCCGACCTGCGTATGCCCACCACCGACCCCGGGGCCGATCTGGCCGCCCTGCTCACCTCCGGTCGTACGCCCGCGTCCGTCGACGTCCGCCGTCCCAGCCTGGACGATCTCTACCGATCCCTGGAGACCACCGTGCCGGAGTCCGATCATGCCGCCGCGTGAATCCGCCACCCGCGTGGGCGCCCTCGTACGTCACAACGCGATGCTGATGCTGCGCGAACCCGGCCCGCTGCTGAGCCGGATGATCCTGCCACTCGCCTTCATGACCCTGCTGCGCCCGCTCTACCTGGCCGCACAGGGCCGCACGGCCGGCACTCAACAGGCCGTCGTGGGCACACTGGTCACCTTCTCCCTGCTGGCGCTCAGCATCGCCGGCAGCGCGATCCTCGCCGAACGCATCGGCCGCACCTGGGACCGTCTGCGCGCCACGCCGCTGCACCCGGTGGAGATGCTCGTGGGCAAGGCCGTTCCCGTCCTCGCGGCCCTGCTGGCCCAGCAGTTGCTGATCATCGGCTTCGGGGTGTGCGCCTTCGGGTTGAGCGTCCCGCATCCGTTCCTGCTCCTTGGCGTCCTGCTCAGCTGGAGCGGCACCCTGCTCGGGCTCGGCACGCTCCTCGGTGTGCTGGTGCGCAGCATGGGCGAGCTCTCGGCCGCCTACGACATCGGCGGCATGCTGCTCAGCAGCGTCGGCGGCGCACTCGTACCGCTCAGCGTGCTGCCCGCCTGGGTCGCCCACGCGGCCCCGGCCTCGCCCGGCTACTGGGCCGCCCGCGGCCTGCGCGCCGCACTCGACGGCGACGCCCACACCGCCGCCACGGCCTGCGGCACGCTCCTCGGGGTGGCGCTCCTGTGCGGCGCACTGGCCTCCGTGCGGCTGCGCGGCCACAGCAGCCGCCTGGTCGCCCTCTGACGCCGGGCGAGGAGACGCAGGTCACAACCGGGCATGTCACAGGGGGTCGGGCCACCCCGTCCCAGGGGTGTAGCCAGTGACGACCACAGGGGAGCACACCATGGAAGCGCGAGTGAACTACTTCACCAGCCCGAGCGCCGGGAAGGCCGTCAAGCACCTCATGCCGGCGGGCCGGGCGCTGAAGGAGGCGCCGCTGCCGGCCGCGACGCAGGAGCTGGTGGCGCTGCGGGTGAGCCAGATCAACGGCTGCGCCGTCTGCATCGACATGCACACCAAGGACGCCGCCGCGGCCGGCGAGACCTCGGTGCGGCTGAATCTGGTCGCGACCTGGCGGGAGGCCACCGTATTCACCGAGGCCGAGCGCGCCGCGTTGGAGCTGGCGGAGGCGGGGACCCGGGTCGCGGACGGCGCCGGCGGGGTCAGCGACGAGGTGTGGGCGTACGCCGCCAAGCACTACGACGAGGAGCAGCTCACCGCCCTGGTGGTTCTGGTCTCCTTCATGAACATGGTGAACCGGCTCAACGTCATCAGCCGTCAGCCGGCCGGAGACTACGAGCCCGGACAGTTCCACTGATCGGTACAGGTCTTGGCTGGTGCCAATGGGTCCCGACAGGTCCCAAAAGATCTCAACGGACACAACTGCAGGGGGAGTTGAGTGGACGTGAGTAAGGTCGAGGAGTTCGAGGAGCTGCGGCCGCTGCTGTTCTCGGTCGCCTACCGGATCCTGGGCAGCGTGGGTGAGGCCGAGGACGCGGTGCAGGAGACATGGCTGCGCTTCGACGGCACGGCGACCCGTCCCACCTCGACCAAGGCGTACCTCTCGACCACGGTGACGCGGATCGCCATCGACGTGCTGCGCTCCGCGCGGGTACGGCGGGAGCAGTACGTCGGCCCGTGGTTCCCCGAGCCGCTGCTGAACGACCCGTACGAGGATCCGGCGCGGGCGATGGAGCTGGCCGACTCGGTGTCGATGGCGGCTCTGCTGCTGCTGGAGCGGCTCAGCCCGCTGGAGCGCGCGGTGTTCGTACTGCGCGAGGTGTTCGGCTTCGGCTTCGACGAGGTCGCCGCGGCGGTGGGGCGGACGGAGACGGCGTGCCGGCAGTTGCTGGTACGGGCGCGACGGCACATGCAGGACGGACGGCCGCGCTTCGAAGCGGTGAGCACCGAGCGGGACGAACTGGCGTCGCGGTTCTTCGACGCCCTGCGCGAAGGCGACGTCGCGTCTCTGCAGGACCTGCTCGCCGCGGACGTGTCGATGGCGGGCGACGGCGGCGGCAAGGCACCGCAGCTGGCCAGGGCGGTCGTCGGCGCCGACAACGTGGCCCGGCTGCTGGCCTCCGTCTTCCCCTGGATGGCCCGGATCGACGTGACCATCGAGCCCCACGAGATCAACGGCCAGCCCGGCGCGATCTTCCGCGACCGGGACGGCGGGGTCGTCAATGTCATGGTGCTCGACGTGCTGGACGGGCGGATCCGCACGATCCGTTCGGTGATCAATCCCGACAAGCTCGGTCACGTCGGACCGGTCGCGGACGCCTGGGCCCTCGACCGCGAGCTGAGGCGGGCACGCCGCCGGCAGAACTGACCGCCGACCGCCGGCCGAACCGACCGTCGGCCCCCAGCGGAACCAACCTCCGGCCGTCGGCGGACCCCGCACTCGCCGCCCCCTGTCGGCAGCCGGCCCACCACCCCTCAGCCCCAGTCCCCGCTGCTCAGGCGCCGTCGAAGTAGTGCCCCTTGTCGAGGTCCTCCAGAAGTCCGGGCTGGGTCGGCCGCCAGTCCAGCAGTTCGCGGGTGAGGGTGTTCGACGTCGGGGCGTCGAGTCCGAGGAAGCCGCTCATCCAGGTGAAGTGCCCGGGCGCGGCCTCGGGTGACACGGAGGTCACCGGCACGTCGAGGTGCCGGCCGATCACCTCGGCCACGTCACGGATCGCGACCCCCTCCTCCGCCGTGCCGTGCAGCACCGACCCCGCGGGGGCCTTCTCGACCGCCAGCCGGAACAGCCGCGCGGCGTCGAGGCGGTGGACGGCGGGCCAGCGGTTGGCGCCGTCGCCGATGTAGCCGGAGACGCCCTTGTCCCGGGCCACGGCGACCAGGAACGCCATGAACCCGTTGTCACCCTCGCCGTGGCAGGTCGGGGAGAGCCGCACCACCGACGAGCGCACGCCGCGCTCGGCGAGGGCGAGCGCCGCCAGGGACGTGGACGCGCGGATGGACATCGCCGAGCCGTCCACGGTGGGCATGTCCCGCTCGCTCGCCACCCGGCCCGGCTTCAGACCGGCCAGCCCGGAGGCGAGGACGAACGGGCGGCCGGTGCCGGCCAGCGGCTCGGCGAGGGCGTCGACGGCACGGCGGTCGGCCTCGGCGGCGCCCTGGAAGTCGCCGCTGAAGGCGATGTCGTGCTTGAAGGCGAGATGGACGACCCCGTCCGCCTCGGCCGCGGCGGCGGCCATCACGTCGAGGTCGTCGACGCTGCCGCGCACCACGTCCGCCCCGGCGGCGGTGAGGGCGGCGGCGGAGGAGTCGGAGCGGGCGAGGCCGGTGACCTGGTGACCCGCTTCGAGGAGGTCGGGAACGAGCGCGGAGCCGAGCCAGCCGGACGCGCCGGTCACGAAGATGCGCATGGGAAAGCCCCAAACTGTCGATGTCAGTGACTGTCATCAACGCTAGCACCTGATGTCAGTGACTGCCATCGCGTAGGATCTGGCGCATGGTGAGATGGGAGCCGAACGCACGCGAACGCCTGGCCAAAGCGGCGTTGGAGCTCTACAGCGAGCGCGGCTACGAACGAACGACGGTGGCGGAGATCGCCAAGCAGGCCGGGCTGACCGAGCGGACGTTCTTCCGGCACTACGCCGACAAGCGCGAGGTGCTCTTCGATGGCGCGGGCGCGCTGCAGGAGCTGTTCGTGCGGTCCGTCGCCGAGGCACCGGAGTCCGCGGCGCCCATCGACATGGTGGCGGCCGGGCTCGAGGCCGTCTCCGCGGTGTTCGTCGACCGCCGCCCCTTCGCCCGCAAGCGCCAGGCCGTGATCATGGCGAACGCGGAACTCCAGGAACGCGAGCTGATCAAGCTCGCCTCGCTGTCGGCCGCGCTCTCCGACGCGCTGCGCCGCCGCGGCGTCGCCGAACCGGCCGCGAGCCTGACCGCCGAAGCGGGCCTCGCCGTCTTCAAGATCGGGTTCGAGCGGTGGGTCGCGGAAGGCGAGGAACGCCCGATGGAGGAGCTGATGGAGGAGTCCATGGACCAGCTCAAGGCCGTGACCGCGGGGGCTTAGCGCATACCGGAACAGCTGGACAGCCGGACAGCCCGGCAACGGCCTTCCCCCGCAGTTGAGTTGGCCTACGTCAGGAGCTCGTGAGGACGACCAGTCGCTGGGTCGCCCGGGTCATCGCCACATAGCGGTCGACCGCGCCCTCGATGCCCTCGCCGAAGGACTCCGGGTCGACGAGGACGACCAGGTCGAACTCGAGGCCCTTCGACAGCTCCGGCGGCAGTGAGCGGACGCGGGGCGTCGCGCGGAACGCGGGAGCGCCGATGACGCAGGCGATCCCCTCGTCGTGGTCGGCGAGCCAGGCGTCGAGGACCGTATCCAGCTCCGCGACGGATCCGTGGACGACCGGGATGCCGCTGCTGCGGATGGAGGTCGGCACGTTGGCGTCCGGGAGTACGGTGCGGATGACCGGTTCGGCCTCCGTCATCACCTCTTCCGGGGTGCGGTAGTTGATGCTCAGGGATGCCACCTCGATGCGGTCGAGCCCGATCCGTTCGAGCCGTTCCCGCCATGACTCGGTGAAGCCGTGCCGGGCCTGGGCGCGGTCCCCGACGACGGTGAAACTGCGGGACGGGCAGCGCAGCAGCAGCATCTGCCACTCCGCGTCGGTCAGTTCCTGGGCCTCGTCCACGACGATGTGCGCGAAGGGGCCCGCCAGCAAGTCCGGCTCGGCGGTGACCAGTTCGGACTCGTCGACCAGGCTGACCTTGGCGTCCTGGCCGCGCAGCATGATCACCAGGCCCTCGCCGTCGTCCATGTCGGCGCCGGAGGAGGACGCGGCCTCGATCAGGTTGTCCACGACCTGCGTCATCCGCTCGCGCTGGGCGGCGAGGACGGCCGCGTGCCGCCGCTGCCGCCGGGCCGCCTCCGGATCACCGAGCCGCTGCCGGGCCGCGTCCAGGAGCGGCAGGTCGGACACGGTCCAGGCCTGCGCGTCCGGGCGCTGGAGCTTCTTCACCTGGTCGCGGTCGAGCCACGGCGCGCACATCCGCAGGTAGGCGGGCACGGACCACAAGTCGCCCACGAGGTCGGTCGCTTCGAGCAGCGGCCAGGCGCGGTTGAGGGTGTCCGCCAGCTCCTTGTCCTGCCGTAGTGACCGGCGGAACTGCTCGGGCGAGAGGTCGTCGCCGGCGTGCTTGTCCATCAGGATCGAGGCGAGCTTCTCCCAGATCTGCTCGCGCGCCTCGTTGTGCGGGGTGCCCGGCTCCGGTGCCTCGAACGCCTCGGTCCAGTCGTCGGCGGTCAGCGGGATCTCGGTCCAGTCGACGGTGACCGTCATCGCCTCCGTGGGCGCCTCCTCGTAGAACCGGACGGCCTTCTCGATCGCCTTCACCATCTCCGCGGACGACTTCAGAGCGGCCACGGCCGGGTCGGCCTCGGCCGCCGCCGATGCTCCCTCGGTGACGAGGTCGCGCACGGTGCAGGTCTGCACGCCCTCCTCGCCCAGGCTGGGCAGGACATCGGCGACGTAGGCCAGGTAGGGCTGGTGCGGGCCGACGAACAGCACGCCGCCGCGCCGGTGACCGAGACGCGGGTCGGAGTACAGCAGGTGGGCGGTGCGGTGCAGGGCGACGACGGTCTTGCCCGTGCCGGGACCGCCGTCGACGACCAGGCCGCCACGGGAGCCCGCCCGGATGATCGCGTCCTGGTCGGCCTGGATGGTGGCCAGCACGTCACGCATGCGGTCCGACCGGTTGCCGCCCAGGCTGGCGATGAAGGCGGACTGGTCGTCGAGCGCGGCGTGCCCCTCCAGTCCGTCGGCGGTGAACACCTCGTCCCAGTAGTCGCTGATCCGGCCGCGGGTCCAGCGGTACCTGCGGCGGCTCGCCAGGCCCATGGGCCTGGCGTGGGTCGCCGCGAAGAACGGCTCGGCCGCGGGGGAACGCCAGTCGACCAGCAGCCGGCGGCCCTCGCTGTCGGTGAGGCCGAGACGGCCGATGTACAGGGGCTCGGCACCGTCCGCGGCGACGACGTGGCCGAGGCACAGGTCCAGGCCGAAGCGGCGCAGTGTGCGCAGACGGCTGTTCAGCCGGTGGACCTCGACGTCCCGGTCCATCGCCTGCCGGCCCAGGCCGCCCGGCGCCCTGAGCTCGGCGGCGAGCTGCTCGGACAGTTCGGCGATCGTCTGCTCCAGGCACTGCGCGATGGCCGCGAAATGCCGCTCGTCGCGGGCGATCAGCGCCGGGTCCGCCTTGGGCGCGAGACGATCGGGCAGATCGAATGCTGACAAAGACGTGCGCACTTCGGGAATCCCCCATTTCCGCAGGTTCTGGCTTCGGCCTGCGATTGTGCGGCACGACCCCGGCCTTGCCGCAAGCCCCCCAGTGCGCTATAAGTTGAGAGTGGCAAGGAGTGCAGATCTCTCCTTGCCCTTTCTGTTGTTCCGGCCTTTTGTGCTGTTCCGGCCTGTCCGGTTGTCGCCCCTACGGTCGGCGCAGTCCCGCGATGAGGAGGCAGACCAGCCTTCGGGCGTCGTAGCGGGGATCGTTGTCCGCGCCGGCGCACAGGTTCCCGACGCCGCGCATCAGCTCGTAGGCCGTCGGAGCGGACGGGACCTCGCCCGACTCGGCTGCCGCGTCCAGGAGTTGGGTGCACACGGGGACGAGGCGGTCGAGGAAGTAGGCGTGCAGAGCGTCGAATCCGGCGCTGTCGGAGTGCATCGCGCCGGCGAGGCCGTGCTTGGTGACCAGGAAGTCGACGAAGAGGCTGATCCAATCCCGTAGTGCGGCATAGGGAGTTGGGCTGTTCGCCAGCAGGTCCGGTCCGGCCTCGGCGCACGCTTCGACCTGGTGCCGGTAGACGGCGACGATGAGATCCGCCCGCGTCGGGAAGTGCCGGTAGATCGTGCCCAGGCCGACGCCCGCCTTGGCCGCGATGTCGCGCACCGGTGCCTCCACGCCCGACGTCACGAAGACCTCGGCGGCCGCGTTGAGCAGCGTCTCCTTGTTGCGCCTGGCGTCCGCCCGCTTGGTCCGGGCCGCCTGCCCCTTGCTCTCGTCGCCGTCGTTCACCCTGCCGCTCCCGCACTGTCTCTTGCCAAAACGGAACCGTGTTCCGTATCGTCGTTTCCGGAACGAGGTTCCGTTTGCTCATGATGTCAGAGCCGGGGCCCGGCCACCAAGCCATGCCCCCATGGAGGAATACGCTCATGCAGTACCGCACCTTGGGCCGCACCGGCGTGCAGGTCAGCTCCCTCGCACTCGGCGCGATGAACTTCGGCAGGATCGGGCGCACCACGCAGGACGAGGCCACGGCCATCGTGGACGCCGCCCTCGAAGCCGGTGTCAACGTCATCGACACCGCCGACATGTACGGCGACGGCGAGTCGGAGGAGATGGTCGGCAAGGCGATCGCCGGCCGCCGCGAGGACATCGTGCTCGCCACGAAGGCCGGCATGCCGATGGGCGACGAGCGCAACCACCAGGGCAGTTCGCGCCGCTGGCTGGTCACCGAGCTGGACAACAGCCTGCGCCGCCTCGGCGTCGACCACGTCGATCTCTACCAGATCCACCGATGGGACCCGCGCACCGGCGACGAGGAGACGCTGTCGGCCCTGACCGACCTCCAACGCGCGGGAAAAATCCGCTACTTCGGCTCCTCGACCTTCCCCGCGTACCGGATCGTGCAGGCCCAGTGGGCCGCCCGCGAACACCGTCTGAGCCGTTACGTCACCGAGCAGCCCAGCTACTCCGTCCTGCAACGCGGGATCGAGACCCACGTCCTGCCCGTGACCGAGGAGTACGGGCTCGGCGTGCTGGTGTGGAGCCCGCTGGCCTCGGGCTGGCTGTCCGGCGCGATCCGCGAGGGCCGCGCGATCACCGGCAACCGCGCGGCCTTCATGCCCCAGCGCTTCGACACCGCGGTCCCGGCCAACCGGGCCAGGCTCGACGCCGTGGAGCGGCTGGCCGCAGTCGCCGACGAGGCCGGCCTGACGATGATCCAGCTCGCGCTCGGCTTCGTCACCGCGCACCCCGCCGTCACCAGCGCGCTCATCGGCCCTCGCACCCTGGACCACCTGCGTTCCCACCTCGCGGCCGCGGACACCGTGCTCTCCGCCGACGTACTCGATGCCATCGACGCGATCGTCGCTCCCGGCACCGACCTCGCCGCGGACGAGAAGCACGACACCCCGCCCGCGCTGCTCGACCCGTCACTCCGGCGTCGCTGAGGAATGAGATCTTCATGCCGCACACCACCCGACCCAGCTTCGGCATCATGACCGCTCCCCAACAGGTCGACTACGACGACCTGTTGAGGGTCTGGCGCGAGGCGGACGCGATCCCGCAGATCGAGCACGCGTGGCTGTTCGACCACCTCATGCCGATCGGCGGCGACCCCGGCGGGCCGGCGTACGAGGGCTGGACGCTGCTCTCGGCGCTGGCCGCACAGACCCGGCGGCTGCGGCTCGGGGTGATGGTGACCAGCAACCGGTTCCGGCCGCCCGCGCTGCTCGCCAAGATCGCGACCACCGTCGACATCGTCTCCGGCGGGCGGCTGGACTTCGGCATCGGCGTCGGCTCCCGTCCCGGCCATCCGCTGGCCCGGCGCGAGTACGCCGCCCACGGGCTGCCCTTCCACGACACCGCCCACGCGGTGGGCAGCCTCACCGAAGCCTGCACGGTGATACGGCGGTTGTGGACCGAGGCCGAACCGTTCGACTTCCAGGGCGAGTACGTCCGGCTCACCGGAGCGTTCGGGAACCCGAAGCCCGTCCAGCGCCCCCACCCGCCGATCCTGATCGGCGGCCGCTCGTCCGCGACGCTGCGCGTGGCCGCCGAGCACGCCGACCTGTGGAACATCCCGGGCGGCGACATCGACGACGTCGTCCGCCGCAGCGCACTCCTCGACCGCTACTGCGCCGAGATCGGCCGCGACCCCGCCACGATCACCCGCTCCCTCCACCTTGCCGTCGACTACGACCGGGCCGGCCCCACCCGGGACGCGATCGCCGAAGCGGTCGACGCCGGCTTCCGGCACATCGTCCTCGGACTGCCGTCGCCCTATCCGGCCGGCGTCGCACGCTGGGTGGCCGACGAGCTCATCGGCGTCCGGGCCCACGGCGCGGCGGACGCGGCGATGTCGGCACCGCCAGGCTCCCGGCCCGGTGGACGATGACGTTGAAGGAGCCGTGCTCGCGCTCGACATGACCGTCGAGCAGGACCGCCGGGGCCTCGAGCAGGACGCGGCGGCAGCGCTCCCAGACAGGCGGGGAGAAGACCAGGTTGATCATGCCGGTCTCGTCCTCCAGGGCACCGAAGGCCACGCCGTTGGCCGTGGGCGGGCGTTGCAGGTACTTGGCGAGTCCGCCGAGCCGTACGCGGGTCTGGTCGGCCATGGCGCGGACGGCCGCGGCGGTCTGGGCGCCCCGGCGGTCGAGAAGCGGCCGGACGTGGTGCACCGGGTGTCCGGTGGTGCTGGCCCCGGTGGCGGTCAGGTCGGCCACCGTCTCCTCCGCCGGGCTCATGACCGGCAGATCGGGGGCGGAGGCGAGGGTGCCGAGGCCGGGCAGGTAGGGCTGGACGCCGCGGGGGAAGGCGCCGGCCGTCCACAGGGCGCTGCGGCGGTGGTCGTCGAAGGCGGTGAACGCGCCGGCGGTGGCGAGTTGTTCCATCAGCCGGGCGGGCAGCCGCGTGCGGCGGGCGAAGTCCTCCAGACCGCTGAACGGCCGTAGGTCGCGGGCGGCGACGATGCCGCGGGCGGTGTCCTCGCTGAGACCGTTGACGCTGGTCAGACCTCGGCGTATGGCGAACTGCCCTTCTTCTCCGTCGGGTTCGAGGGTCGCGTGCACCCGGGAGGTGCGCACGTCGACGTTGCGCACGCCGATGCCGTGGCGCTGGGCGTCCTGGATGAGGGTCTGGACGTCGTAGAAGCCCATGGGCAGGTTGGCCATGATCCCCGCAGTGAGGGCCGCCGGGTAGTAGTGCCTGATCCAGGCACTGGCGTAGATGATGTGGGCCATCGACTGGGCGTGGCTCTCGGGGAAGCCGTAGTCGCTGAACGCCTCGATCATGGAGGTGATCCGGTCCGCGGCCGCGGGCGGGATGCCGTTCGCGGCCATGCCTGCGAGGAGCCGGTCGCGCAGTGCGGCGACCTTCTCGGGGGCGTGCTTGGCGGCCATCGCCTTGCGCAGGTGGTCCGCCTCGCCGGGGGTGAACCCGGCGCAGTCGATGGCCAGTTGCATGGCCTGTTCCTGGTAGAGGGCGACACCGAGGGTCTTCTCCAGGGCGCGGCGGGCGAGCGGGTGGGGGTAGGTGACCGGCTCCTCGCCGCGGCGCCGGCGCAGGAAGGGGTGCTTGGAACCGGCCTGGATCGGCCCCGGGCGGATGATCGAGGCGGCGATGGCCAGATCGTTGAAGGTTTTCGGGCGCAGCTGGGGCAGCGTGCTGATCTGGGCGCGGGACTCGACCTGGAAGACGCCGATGGTGTCGGCGCGGGCGATCATGGCGTAGACGCCGGGATCGTCGGGCGGGATCGAGGTGAGGTCGAGGCGCACCCCGTAGTGCTCGGCGATCAGGTCGCAGGCGGTGTGCAGGGCGCCGAGCGTGCCCAGGCCCAGCAGGTCGATCTTGATCAGGCCGGCGGCGGCCACGTCGTCCTTGTCGCCCTGCAGGACCGAGCGGCCCTCGGCGGTCGCCCACTCCAGCGGCATCACCTCGCCGAGCGGCTGCCGGGTGAGGACCATGCCGCCGACGTGGATGCCCATGTGCCGTGGCAGGGTGTGGAGTTGGGCGGCGAGTTGACGTACGTCCGCGGGCAGGTCGAGGTCCGGGCCGGGCGGGCCGTGGTCGATGTGCCGGGTCATCTCGCGGATGTGCGGGGCCGGGTAGCCCAAGGCTCTGGCGGCGTCCTGCACGGACAGCCGGGGCTGGTAGGTGATCACGTTGGCGACCTGGGCGGCGTGGTCGCGGCCGTAGCGGCTGTAGACGTACTGGATGACCTCCTCCCGGCGGCCGGCCTCGAAGTCGATGTCGATGTCCGGCGGTCCGGCCTTCTCCACGGACAGGAAGCGCTCGAACAGCAGGCCGTTCTTGAGCGCGTCGACCGCGGTGATGGCGAGGACGTAGCAGACCACGCTGCTGGCCGCGGAGCCGCGGCCCTGGCACCAGATGTTGCGGCCGGTCGCGAACTGGACGATGTCGTGGACGATGAGGAAGTAGCCCGCCATGTCCAACTCGCCGATCACATCCAGCTCGTGGTCGAGCTGCTTCCAGGCCGCGGCCACGTCGGGGGAGGGGTCGTCGCGGTCGCCGTAGCGGGCGGCACAGGCCCGTTCGGCGAGGTAGCGCAGCCAGGCGTTCTCGGTGAAGCCGGGCGGGGTGGGGAAGCCGGGCAGCTGCGGACGCAGGCCACCGAGGTCGATCACGCAGGAGCGACCGAGTTCGAGCGTGGTCTCCAGCACGCCCGGGTGGCGGGCGAGTGCACGGCGCATTTCCGCGTACGAGCGCAGGTGCGCCGTCGGGGCGGGCATCAGGTGGCCGGCGGCGCGGTCGAGGGTCTCGCGGCGGCGCAGCGCGGCGAGCGCCTGGGCGACTCGGGCCTGGCGCGGGGCGGCGTAGTGGACCGCGCCGGTCGCCACCACCGGCAGGCCGAGGCGGCGCGCGGCCACGACGGTGACGTCGGCGGCGACGGAGTCCTGCGGCAGGTGGTGGTCGACGATCTCGGCGTACACGCTGCCGGTGCCGAAGACGTCGGTCAGCCGCTCCAGACGGTGGGCGACCGCGGCGACGTCGCAGCGCACCGTGTCGGGGGCGGGGCAGCCGGGGAGTACCGCCCAGTGTCCGGCGCTCGCGGCCGCGGACAGCGCGTGGAGATCGTGGACGGGGGCGTTCTTGGCGCCCGCCAGCTGGGCCGCGCTGATCGCCGCCGACAGGAGCCGGAAGCCCTCCAGGGTGCGGGCGAGGACCACGGGTGTGCCCAACTCCGGGTCGTCGAGGGTGAGTTCGGCGCCGTAGACGGTGCCGATGCCGGCCGGTTCGGCTGCCTCCGCCAGGCGGCGTGCGGCGTAGAGGCCGTCCCGGTCGGTGACGGCGAGGACCTTGATGCCGAGCCGGACCGCCTCGGCGACGAGCTCGTCCGGCTGGGCGGCTCCCTGGAGGAAGGAGAAGGCGGAGTGGACGTGCAGCTCGGCCCAGCCTGGCCCGTTCTCCTCGCCGGAGGGTACGGGGAAGCCGATGATCTGCGCCTCGGCTGTCCCTTCACTCGTCCCTGGCGCACCCATACTCCCAATATTCGAATAAATGTACGAACGATGCAAGCCGGGTCTGCCTTCGCCCGAACTGAACGAATGTCCAGCCTCGAGTCTTGTGCGACTCAAGGGTTCGGGCACCACCCGGAACATCGTGTGCCCGTACCACGCCTGGTCGTACGGCCTGGACGGCTCACTCAGGGCCGCGCGCCGCGCCGACCGCATGCCGACCTTCGACAAGTCCGGGATCTGCCTCGACCAGGTGCAGGTGGAGGAGTTCGGCGGGATGGTCTACGTGAACCTCGACACGACGGTCGCGCCCCTGTCCGAGCAGGCCGGTGATCTGGCCGCGGACATCGCGCGGTGGGCTCCCGATGTGGCCTTCCTGACGCACGCCAAGCGCCTCACCTACGACGTGCGCAGCAACTGGAAGAACGCCTACGACGTGTCCGGAGCAACGGTCGACGACCACGCCGTGTGGTGGCTCTGGCCCAGCACCTGCCTGCTCCGCTACCCGGGCCGGGGCAACTTCATGGTGTTCCAGGTCGTCCCGGCGGGCCCCGATCGCACCCTGGAGACCTGGGACTTCTTCCTCGGGACGCCCGAACTCACCGAGGCGGAGGCGCAGTCGGTGAGCTACATCGACGACGTGCTGCAGGTGCAGGACATCGCCTTGGTGGAGAGCGTCCAACGCGGCATGAGCACACCCGCGTTCGACCAGGGCCGGATCGTCTACGACGCGGGGGGTTCGGGACTGTCCGAACACGGTGTCCACCACTTCCACGGCCTGGTGCTGGACGCCTACCGGTCGCTGGCCGCGAAGGACGCGACATGCCCAAGCCGGTGATCATCACCTGCGCCCCCACCGTCGAGGCGGCCGAGGCCGGAGCGGCCATCATCCACCCCCACGCCCGCAACCCCCGGACGGGTCAGCCCGATCCGAGCCCGGAGCTGTTCCAGCGGTTCATGCCGCGGAATCTTCCCGAACTCACCTGGAGCGGCCGGGACTTCCCAGCGGTACCGACCCGATCGTCAGGCCCGCGGCGGAGGTGTCCTCCAGGCTGACGCCCGTGATCCCCGCGCGTTCGGCGGTGCGGACGCGCAGGGAGCCACTCGGCCAGGTGAAGGCGAGTTCGCCGTCGTGCTCGGTGACACCGGCCTGGAGGACGGATGCGAAGAGGCGACTGCTGAACTCGGGGTCCGTGGTGCTGAGATGCGTCGGTCCGAGGGTGACGGCGGGCCCGGCAGGGGTGCTCCACAGGGAGGTCCACCAGTCCGAGTCGGTCGCGCCGCCGGTGCTCGGGAGAGTCGTGACGTCGCGCTCGCGTGTGGCGAGGAGCTGCTCTGTGGACGGGTAGGCGCGGTCCGTCTGGGCGAGCTGGATGACGACACGGTGCCGGGCGTCGGGCAGGAGGAATGCCTCGCGCCAGGCGGGATGGTCGTAGTTCTCGCCGACCACGGTGGCGCCGATGGACCGCGCCTGCTCCACGGCCTCGCGGAGATCGGGAACCGTGAAGGTCACGTGATGCGCGCCCTCGCCGTGCTTGTCGAGGAAGCGGCTCAGAAAGCCGGGACCGTTCGGTTCGAGCAGCTCGATGCGGCCGCCGCCGTGGGGGGTTCCGACGTAGAACAGGAGGTACCGAAACTCCTGGAGGGTTTCCCCGATGACAGGTGTGGCGCCGAATTCCCCGCGAAGCCGCCTCGCCCAGCTCATCGCGTCGCGCACGGCGAACGAGGTGTGATCGAAGTCGACGGCTGCGGCCGACGCGGCGGAGTGATCGTGTGAAGTCATCGGTCCTCAATGTACGACTTGAACGAGCGTTCAGGCAATCAATGGGTGGTGGCCGCGCTGCGGCGGTCGCCGCCTGCCGCATCGTCTCCGTTGTCCACCGAACCGCGCAGACAGGTTCAGTGGTCGGCGAACGCGATCTCCTCGCAGCGCCTGACGCATCTGCGGATCGACGCCTGGTCGAGGCCGAGGAGGGCCGTCAGCCACAGGCCGTTCTGCAGGACGTCGATGTCGGCCGCCCGGCGGTTGGACTCACCTCGGGTGATCGCCGGTCGTGCCGCGCGGATCAATGCCGCGAGACCGGACCGGTACTTCTTCTGGGCCCTCGTGTTGATGTCGGCGAAGTCCTCGTGGGCCTGGGCGAGGGCCCACAGCTGAAGTCGCAGTGACAGGTACTCCTGGGTCAGGAATTGGGGTTCCGCGATGCGGCGGAGCACGAGGCGAACCTGCTTCTCCGGGGGGAGAGACGCGTCCACGGCGAGGAGGGCCACGTCCTGTTCCTCGATCCGGTGGAGCACTGCGCGGATCAGGCTGGTCTTGTCGGCGTAGTGGTAGTTCACGAGGCCGAGCGCGACCTCGGCCTCGCGGGCCACGGCGCGGACGCTCACGCCCGAAATCCCGTGACGCGCCAGCAGTTTGAGCGTGGCGTCGAGGATCCGCGCCTGCCTGTCCACCGGCTGAGCAGTGGGTTCGGTGTGAGCGTCCATGCGACAAGATTAATCAGCCGTGGCGGGCTCCTGAGGGTGCGAGCGCGCGCCTGAGCGGTCGGCGGCCGACCGGCTGTCACCGCGGTACGAATCCCGTGCCGAGAGTGTCGGCGGGATCGAGGCGGCCCGTCGCGTCCCGCGGGTGGACCGAGCCGGCTGTGACGCCGTCCGTCGCCGCTGTGGCGTCCTCGCCCGGAGGGCTCCCGCGTCCTGCGCCCTCGATGTCGGTCTCAGCCATAGTGCGCCTCCGCCCACCAGCGGCCGTGTTCGACGACCAGGAGCCAGGCGCGGCCGTCGGCGGCGGTGATCTGCATGCGGGCGATGCGGCGGGAGCGGTCGTCGTCCCACCACCACTCCAGTGCCGGCCAGGGTCCCGCCCAGCCCTCGACCGGGGCGCCGCCGTAGCCCTCCACGGCGAGGCGGTCCGGGGCGGCGGACAGGGCCATGCGGCCGGAGACCGCCACCCGCCGCCCGCCCGCGTCGGTGAGATCGGCGGGCAGCCAGTGCGGGAAGACCGTGGCCGGGTGGGGAGTCGGCAACCGGCCCGGCCATGGGCCGTCGGGCGGACGCGGGCCGGTGTCCAGGTCGCCGAACGGGACCAGTCGGACCTGATCCGCCGGGCCACGGCCGCCGCCCAACTCCACGCGCACCACGGCACGGTGGCCGAGCATCGCCTGCACCCGGGCGGCGGCCCGCTCGATCTCCTCGGGGGTGTGCCGCTCGCCGAACAGCGCGCTCTGGCGGCCGGTGGCCGTCGTCATCTGCTCCGGACGCAGCGCGAGGCGCACGATGCCCTGCTCGCCACCGGCGTCGAGCAGCCCCGCGTCCGCCCACGCCTGCAGGACACCGCGCACCCGCTCGGCGACCGCGAGCGCGGACAGCCGGCCCTCGTGGCGGAAGATCCTCGACAGGGTGCGGCCGTCGGCGAGTTCCACGGCGGCCTCCAGCCGGGCGCACACCACCCCCGCCGCGGACAGGCGCTCATGGAGCTGTTCGGCGCTCGCCTTCGCGGCGAACACGACGGGTTCGAGGAGGCCGGCGGCCGGCTCGAACGAGTACGCCACGGTGTGCGCCTCCGTGTCCGCCCGTACGGCGAGGGGGCGGTCGTGGCGGCCGCGGGCGGTGCGGTGGGCGGTGATCCCCTCGGCGCCGAAACGGGCCAGCACCTTGGCCTCGGGCAGCGCCGCGTACGCGCCGACCGTGCGGATGCCCAGACGCCGCAGCAGCTCCGCCAGCCTGGGCACGCCGAGGACGCCCACCGGGTACGGGGCGAGCCAGGCCGCCTCGCCGCCGTGGGGTACCACGGCCCCGGTGCGGGCGGCGAGGGCGGCCGCGAAGACCGAGTCGGCGATGCCCGCGCGGGCCGGCAGGCCCACCTCGGTCAAGGCGGCCACCAGACGTTCGGCCAGCTGTGGCTCGCCGCCCCAGTAGCGGGAGGGGCCGTGGGCGGGCGCGGCGATCAGGCCGGGCCTGATCACCTCCAGGCGCGGCATGACCGTGCCCTCGACATGACGGACGGCGGGCTCGAACACCCGTATCTCGGCGGCGAGGTCCCGCTCCACCACCCGCAGGTGCGCACAGCGGGACTGCGCGACCCGCACGCGCATCCGCCGTCGTACGCCTGCCGCCCGCGCGGCCGCCGAGCAGGCCACCACCTCGTCGCGGTGGACGACCGCGACGGGTTCGGTGCCCTCGGGGCCGGCCGCGACGACCGGGAAGTCCGGGACCCAGCCGACGATGATCCTGCTGCTCCGCCCGTCGCTCATGGACCGATATTCGAATGCGCGTGCGATTTAATCAAGTCGGCTGTCTCAGGTGATGTACCTGTTCCCAGGGAGTGTGCGTCGAGCACGGAAGAGTGTGCGTGGAGCACGGAAAGCGATCCCGCCCGTGGAGCGCTCACGCGACGATGTTGTTGCGAACGTCCACCGGGCGGGAAGGCGGCTCCCCGGGGCAAGGCGGCCCCGGAGAACCCGAGGAGCTGTCTTCCCAACCCCTCGCCACTTCGGGTAGCCCCTTCGCGGGCGCCTCACACACCCGATTGCAGGTCTCCGGCCCGTTCGGTCCCGGAGGGTCAGCCGCGGTGCGGGGCGTGCGCGTGCACGTACTCCAGCGCTTCGGGGACGACGGTGCGCCGGTACCAGGTGCGCCAGGCGGCCAGATCGTCCGCGAGGATGGCCAGAGCGGTGTGCTGCGCGGCCGTCATCCAGCGTCCGGGGCGCATCCGGTGGACGCAGATGACTCCGGCGCACTCGCCGGTCTCGGTCAGCGCGGGCACGGCGTACAGCGCACGGCTGCCGGTGGCGAGTGCGGCCAGCCCCTCCTCGGCCCCGGCGAGGTCGGGGTCGGCCGCGATGTCCGCGACGAAGACCGGCTCGCCCAGGTCCCGGGCCTGCGCGCACACGGCGGGCGGGCCGCTCACCAGCGCGAGGCGGTCGCGGTAGGCCGCGTCCAGTCCCGCCTGCGCCTCCAGCACCAGGAAGTTCTCCAGAGCGCGGTCGGACAGGTGCACCTCCGCGCCGTCCGCGTCCGCGAGCGTCACGGCCTCGTAGACGAGCCTGCGCAGCACGTGCTTGCGGTCGTCGGCCTGGAAGCCCGGGCCGCCGAGCAGCTCCAGCGGGGGCGGTGGGGTGCGCAGGCGCCCGGGAAACCACTCGGGTGAGGACGCGCTGGGCGGCGGAGCGGTCACCACGGCCGAGGCGAGAACCCGCATCGGCACGTTGTGCCGCTGGGACGCCTGCTTCAGCAGGCCGAAGGCCGCGTCCGCGTCGGCCAGGGCGTAGCGCTCGAGCAGGACTCCCTGGGCCGTCCCGATCAGCGGGCCGGTGCGGATCTTGGCGTGCAGGCCGAACAACTCGGCCTGCAGATCCTCG
This sequence comes from Streptomyces sp. NPDC050534, assembly GCF_044457745.1. Lineage (NCBI taxonomy): Bacteria > Bacillati > Actinomycetota > Actinomycetes > Kitasatosporales > Streptomycetaceae > Streptomyces > Streptomyces sp. NPDC050534. The sequence goes on along the minus strand of NZ_JBITHF010000005.1, from coordinate 139,280 downwards.
CCTCCGATCGGCACCTCCATACGGGAGCCTGTGGGGGTCAACGCGGCGAGAGCCGCACCGAGGGTGGGGTACACGCGCAGCCCCGGCGGTGGTGAGGGGGAGAACAGCGCCTGCACATGGGGAGCCGTCGCGATCACCACGACGGGGTTCTTCCCGAGATGGCGCGTACGAGTGTCCAGGACCCGGACGGCCGCCGCGCTGACGAGGCCGAGGTCCGTGAGATCGAGTACGAGGCGCCGCCCCGCACGGGACGCCTTTTCGGCGTGACCGGCCAGGTCCTGTGTCAGCGCGATGGCGCCGTCGGCGTCCAGCACGCCCGACAGGCAGAGGATCTCCACCCGGCCGGCGGCCGGCCGCACCGAGAGGGCCGCATCGCGCGTCGTACCGCCACCGAGCAGCGGCGCCGCCTGCTCCTGTGTCATGCGGCCGATCCTTCCGCCGGGCTGCGGCCACTCCCTGACCGTCCGCTCCAGCCTGGCTCGACGGCCCACGTGGTGGCAACCAGTAGCCCCGGCGCCGATGGTCGGCCACCTCGGAAGCGGAGGACCCGTGGCCTCGGAGGCGGACGGCCGATCGCTGGAGGCGGTGGGCGTGGGCCGATGGCTGGAGGCGGTGGGCGTGGGCCTGCCGCCGGCTCACCCCACGACGCGCAGGGCCGGCCGCTCCCGGCGTGAGGCGGCCTCCGGGGTCACGGCCTCGCGCGCGCCCGGTTCCGCCGCGCTGTGCACGGGCGCGACGTGGCCGTCGGGCCCGGGCAGCCACATCTCCGCATGACGCGGCACGGCCGCCGCGCCGCGCCCGGCGGCGGCCACCCGCACCCGCCGCCCGCGCAGCAGGCCGTGCCCGCCGCCGACGCCCTCCCAAGCCGCGGACACCACGCTCATCCGCACCTCCGCGCCCTGCCAGGAGTCCGCGGCCAGCAGCACCGATCCGCTGCGCCGCAGTACGGCGGCCAGGCGCCGGGCGATCCGGTCGGGCACCGGCCCGAGCCGGCCCACCAGGACGACCGGCACGGCCTCGGCCACGGTGGCCAGAACCTGCGCCCACTGACGGCCCGGATCATCGATCCGCATCCCGCTCGCCAGCTCCAGCCCGGCGGCCTGCGCCGCCAGCGCCCCCATCTGCGGCAGGCCCACCGCCGCCCAGCCGACGGTGCCGCTGGACGCCTCCGCGGCGAGCGCCAGCAGCAGCGGCATGTCGCCACCTGCGCTGACCGCCGTTCCGGGGCGGATGCGCCCCTCAGGGAACAAGGCTCCGAGCGGTGACGCCTGCGCCGATTCGCGAGCCGACCCGGCAGCACCGCCACTTGCTTCAACGCTCGCCACCGGTCTTGCAGACATGCCTTAATATTCGAGCATGCGTTCGATCAAATCAAGTCAGCCAGGGTGCGTGTCGGTGCGGGTGCGTGACGGTGCCGAGGCGCGCTCGCGGGACTTGCCGAATCGGCAAACGCGTTCCTCCTCCTCGCCGGGCTTTCCGCATGATCGATGGACATCGGCAGAGAAATAGGAACCGTCCTGGAGGAGAGCGCATGACGCAGCAAGTCCCGGAGATCACACACCGGTTGATCCCCTCGCCGGCAGGCCGGATCCATCTCGCGGAACAGGGGACAGGGCCGCTGGTGCTGCTCGTCCACGGTTTCCCGGAGTCGTGGTACTCCTGGCGCCGCCAGCTGCCCGCCCTCGCCGCGGCGGGATTCCGCGCGGTCGCCGTCGACGTCCGCGGCTACGGCCGCTCCTCCAGGCCGGCCGCGACGGACGCGTACCGCATGCTCGAACTGGTCGAGGACAACGTCACCGTCGTGCACGCCCTGGGCGAGGAGTCGGCGGTGATCGTCGGCCACGACTGGGGCGCGACCATCGCCGCGAACTCCGCCCTGCTCAGGCCCGGGACCTTCCGCGCGGCGGGACTGCTGAGCGTCCCCTACACCCCGCGCGGCGGACCCCGCCCCAGCGACGTCTTCGCCCGCATGGGCGGGGACGAGGAGTTCTACGTCTCCTACTTCCAGGAGCCGGGCCGGGCCGAGGCCGAGATCGAGCCCGACGTCCGCGGCTGGCTCGCGGGCTTCTACGCCGCCCTGTCCGCCGACACCATGCCCGCACCCGGCGCCCCCGACCCGCACTTCGTCGGCAAGGGCGGAACGCTGCGCGACCGGTTCCCCGCCGGCCGGCTGCCCGCGTGGCTCGGCGAGGCGGAACTCGACGTCTACGCAGGGGAGTTCGAACGCACCGGCCTCACCGGAGCCCTCAACCGGTACCGGAACATGGACCGCGACTGGGAGGACCTCGCCGCCTACGACGGCGCCCCCATCACCCAGCCGTCCCTGTTCGTCGGCGGCGCCCTGGACGCCTCCACGACCTGGCTGTCCGACGCGATCGAGGCCTACCCGGTCACGCTGCCCGGCCTGGTCTCCTCCCACCTTCTGGACGGCTGCGGCCACTGGATCCAGCAGGAGCGTCCCGACGAGGTCAACCGCCTCCTGATCGACTGGCTCTCCGCCCTGTCCGCCGACCGCTGAGCCACAACTCGGTTGAGACGGCGCCCGTCGATGGGAAAGGCTCCGTGGTCATGGAGTACTTCTGCTACCACCGGGACCGGGTCGGATCAGTGGCGCTGCGCGACGAGCTGCTGGAGGAGCACTGGTCCTACATGGACCGGTACGCCGCCGAGATGATCGTCCGCGGCCCGACCTTCGCCGACGACGGTGCCACCCCCAGCGGCAGCGTGCACATCCTCGATCTGCCCGATCCCGCCGCCGCCCGTGCGTTCGCCTTCGACGAGCCCAACTACCAGGCCGGTGTCTACCGCGACGTGCTGCTGCGCCGGTGGCGCAACCTGCTGGGGAGAACCATGTGGGACTTCCCCGGTGGCCGGGAGGGCGGCAACCGCTACCTCGTGCTGGGGCTCGGCGCGGGACAGGGCGCCGACCTCGCCGTACCGCACGACAGGGACGAACTCATCGCGTACGGGCCCCTGTTGTCGGACGACGGCGCCACCTGGCTCGGCACGGCGGTGCTGCTGCGGGCCCCTGACGCGAAGGCGGCACGGGCCGTCCTGACGGCGGACCGGTATGCCTGCATCGATGTGCACGACTGGCAGTTCGGCGGACGGGCCCAGTGACTATCAGCGGACGGTCCCGGTGCACCCGGGCGCATATCCTCACAGGTCATGAGCGCAACCGCGGACACGTCCGCCGTCACGAACCTGATCGCCACGTACGCGGAACTGGTCGACACCGGTGACTTCGCCGGTGCCGGCGCGCTGTTCGCCGACGCCGTGTTCATCGGCAGCGGGGCATCGCTCGAAGGAGGCGAGGCCGTCGAGCGGATGCTGCGGGACACCGTGATCCTCTACGAGGACGGCACGCCGCGCACCCACCACGTCACGACCAACTTCGCCGTGGAGGTCGACGAGGCCACGGGCACGGCCGCCGCGCGTTCCTACGTCACCATCTTCCAGGCCCTGCCCGACCTGCCGCTGCAGTCCATAGCCGCAGGACGGTACAACGACCGCTTCGTGCGCCGCGACGGGCGGTGGCGGTTCACGGAACGCCGTGTCCGCATCCACCTGGCCGGCGATCTGAGCCGCCACCTGCGGACGTAGCGGACGCGGCCGGCCTCAGTCGTAGAGGGCCACCCTCGGCTGCACCGTGCCCTCGGCCGACGGGTCGAGAACGGTGAGACCGTAGACCTCGGTGAGCCGCTCGCCCGGGTGCAGGGTGCGCCGGGCGCCGGGGAGGTCGGTGAAGAGGGTGCCGGTGCCGCTGCCGACCTGGACGGGCTCCCAGGAGCCGCCCGCCGCGAGGCGCTCCAGCAGGATGTCCGACGGCGCCAGGTACGGGCCCCCGTCCGGCGACACCACCAGAAGCTGCGGGGCGACCGTCCGATCCCGCGCCGTGTCGTTGCGGTACGTGACCGTGAACTCGTGCTGCTCTCCGTCGGCCTGCAGGGCGCCGGCCGGCTCGTCCAGGTAGTGGCCGGGTGCGGTGGGCGTCCGCGTCTGCGGCGAGGCGGCGGTTTCCTGGGCCGCCTGCCGCGTGGCCGCCATGGCGGGTCCCGTGGTCAGGCCGGAGGCCGCCACGACGACGGCCACGGAAGCAAGCATGAGACGACTGTTCTTCGACGGCACGTTCGCTGGTCCTTCGGGTTCGCGCGGGTGAACCGGCCCGCCCCGTAAGGCTGTCGGCCCCGGACGTCATCGACGTCACCCGTCGCAGCCTAGGGGGCGACGGCCACCGGGCGGATCGGCCGAATGGCTGACGTGGGCGCATCGTTGACGGCGCCCGGAGACCGACCGGCGTGCCGGATGTCGAAGCGGGCGAGCGGGCCGGTGCCGTAAGTGGTGTGCTGGACGGGTGGGCCCGGGTGAGTCCCGGACCCGAGCCGCAGCAGTGACCGTCCGTACGAAGGAAGTGCCGCCATGACCACCATCGCCGTCATCGGAGCCGGACCGGGCCTCGGTGCCGCCGTCGCCCGCCGCTTCGGCCGTGAGGGATTCGACGTGGCGCTCGTCTCCCGCAGCCAGGAGCGGGCGAACGCCCTCGCCGAGACCCTGTCCGACGGGGGCATCACGGCACGCGGTTTCGCCGCCGACGTACGCGATCCGAAGGCCCTGGCGGCCGCACTCGACACGGCGCACACCGAACTGGGCCCGATCGAGGTACTGCAGTACAGCCCGGTCCCGCAAAGGGAGTTCATGCTGCCGGTGCTGGAGACGACGCACATCGACCTCGTCGGACCGATCGAGTTCTCCGTCTACGGCCCCGTCGCCGCCGTCCAGCAGGTGCTCCCAGGGATGCGCGCCCTGGGCCGCGGCACCGTCCTGTTCGTGAACGGCGGCAGCGCCGTCGTGCCGCACCCCGACCGGGCCGGCACCTCCATCGCCTTCGCCGCCGAGAGCGCCTACGGCCATCTGCTGCACGACGTGCTCGCCGGCGAGGGCATCCACGTCGCGCAGCTGATCATCCCCGGCGCGATCATCCCCGGCCACCACCGCAAGGACCCGGCCGTCCTCGCGGACGCGCTGTGGGACATGCACCGCACCCGCCACGGCTACCGGCACTTCGCCGACGACCTCGACTCCTGAGGGCCGGCCACGGGGCGGGCGAAGCCTCGCGTCAGGCCGTGGCGCGCTCCCGCGCCCGCTCCAGGCGCACGATCACGGCCTTCGACGTCGGGGTGTTGCTGATGTCCGCGACGCTGTCGAGCGGCACGAGGACATTGGTCTCCGGGTAGTACGCCGCGGCCGAACCCGGGGGAGTGGGGTACCCGACGAGGCGGAAGCTCTCCGCGCGACGCTCGGAGCCGTCGGACCAGATGCTCACCAGGTCGACGAGACCGCCCTCGGTGAGGCCGAGGTCGGCGAGATCGGCCGGGTTGACCAGGACGACGCGCCGGCCGCCCTTGATGCCCCGGTAGCGGTCGTCCATCGCGTAGGGGACGGTGTTCCACTGGTCGTGCGAGCGCAGGGTCTGCAGCACGAGGTGTCCCTCGGGCGCCTCGAGCATCGTGAAGTCGTTGACGGTGAAGACGGCCTTGCCGCTGGGCGTGCGGAACACCCGCTCGTTGACCGGGTTGGGCAGGCGGAATCCACCCGGTTGCCGTACCCGCTCGTTGAAGTCCGCGAATCCTTCGACGACTTGGGCGATCCGGTCGCGGATCAGGTCGTAGTCGGCCTCGAAGTCCGCCCAGGGGATGCCGGGCCGGGAGCCCAGGACCCGGCGGGCCAGCCGGGTGATGATGGAGACCTCGCTCAGCAGGTGCTCCGAGGCGGGGGCGAGCCGCCCGCGCGTGGCGTGCACCTCGCTCATGGAGTCCTCGACCGTCATGAACTGCTCGCCGCCCGCCTGCACGTCCCGGTCGCTGCGGCCGAGCGTGGGCAGGATCAGCGCGGTGCGGCCGCACACCGCGTGCGACCGGTTCAGCTTGGTCGAAATGTGCGCGGTCAGACGGCAGTTGCGCAGGGCACGCTCGGTGGCGTCGCTGTCGGGCGTGGCCCGTACGAAGTTGCCGGCGACGCCGACGAAGAGCTTGGCCCGGCCGTCGCGCATGGCCCGGATGGAGTCGACCGAGTCCAGGCCGTGCTTGGTGGGCGCGGTGAAGCGGAACTCCTTGCCGAGGCGGTCCATGAACGCCTGCGGCATGCGCTCCCAGATGCCCATGGTGCGGTCGCCCTGGACGTTGCTGTGCCCGCGTACCGGGCACACGCCAGCGCCCGGACGGCCGATGTTGCCGCGCAGCAGAAGGAAGTTGACGACCTCGCGGATGGTCGGTACGCCGTGCTTGTGCTGGGTCAGGCCCATCGCCCAGCAGACGATGACGCTGCGGCTGTTCAGCACGCGCTCGTGGACCTGCTCGATCTCGTCCCGGCTCAGCCCGGTGGCCTGGAGGACCGCGTCCCAGGACGTCGTGGCGCGCAACTGCTCGGCGAAGGCGTCGTAGCCGGTGGTGTGCGCCTCGATGAACTCCCGGTCCAGGACGGTGCCCGGCTCCTTGTCCTCGGCCTCGAGCAGCAGCAGGTTCAGGGCCTGGAACAGGGCGAGGTCGCCGCCGGGCCGGATCTGCAGGAACTGGTCGGCGATGTCCGTGCCGCGGCCGATGACGCCGCGCGCCTTCTGCGGGTGCTTGAAGCGCAGCAACCCGGCCTCGGGCAGCGGGTTGACGGCGACGACCTGTCCGCCGCGGCGCTTGGTCTCCTCCAGCGCGGACAGCATGCGCGGGTGGTTGGTGCCGGGGTTCTGCCCGACGACGAAGACCAGGTCGGAGTCATACAGGTCGTCCAGGCTGACGCTGCCCTTGCCGATGCCGAGGCTCTCGCCGAGGGCCGAACCGCTGGACTCGTGGCACATGTTGGAGCAGTCCGGCAGGTTGTTGGTGCCGAAGGCGCGCGCGAACAGCTGGAGCAGGAAGGCGGGTTCGTTGGCCAGCCGCCCCGAGGTGTAGAACAGCGCCTCGTCCGGGTGGTCCAGGGCGCGCAGTTCGCCCGCGAGCAGGTCCAGGGCCTCGTCCCAGCCGATCGGCTCGTAGTGGGTCGCGCCCTCGCGCAGCACCATCGGCTCGGTCAGCCGGCCCTGCTGGTTGAGCCAGTAGTCCGACCTACGGCTCAGTTCGTCGACCGAGTGCTGCCGGAAGAACTCCGCGGTCACCCGGTGGGAGGTGGCCTCGTCGCTGATGTGCTTGGCGCCGTTCTCGCAGTACTCGTTGCGGTGGCGCTGCCCGGGGGCGGGCTCGGGCCAGGCGCAGCCGGGGCAGTCGAAGCCCTTCGCCTGGTTGATGTTGAGCAGGGTCAGTGCGGTGCGCTTCGGCGAGGTCTGGCCCAGCGCGTACTTCAGGGCGTGGACGACCGCGGGCGCGCCGGTGGCCCACGTCTTGGGAGCCGAGACCGACAGCTCGCCCTCGTCCGGTTCGTCGAAGTCCCGCATCGAGTACCACGCCCTCTCCGTGCCGGGCACCGTTCTCGCCCAGTCGTCGCGCCACACTCTTCGGCAGGGCGTCGGGCCAGGTCAAAGCGGAAGTTCTTATCGCTTGAGAGGCAGCACCGATGAGGGCTGGGTGGGTGACTTGCGCGGGGCTGACGACACCGGTGCCGGACGGCCCGCCGCGGTGGATCATTGGAGGGTGCTGCTCCGCCAACTCGAGTACCTCGTCGCCCTCGCCCGCGCCCGCCACTTCGCGAAGGCGGCGCAGGCCTGCTACGTCTCCCAGCCGGCCTTGTCCGAGGGCATCCGGAAACTGGAGGAGGAGCTCGGCATCCCCCTCGTGCAGCGGGGCCGCAGGTTCGACGGCTTCACCCCCGAGGGCGAGCGCGTCGTGCTGTGGGCCCGGCGCATCCTCGCCGACCGCGACGCGATGCAGGACGAGATCCAGGCACTGCAGGCCGGACTCAGCGGCCGGCTGCGCATCGGGACCGTGCCGACCGCGGCCACGGCGGTCGCGCTGCTGACGCAGCCGTTCTGCGCGGCCAACCCACTGGCCACGGTCCAGGTCTTCGCGGACCTGCAGTCCGTGGACATCGTCAACCGTCTTCGGACCTACGAACTCGACGCAGCGGTCACTTACCACAGCACCGTCGTGGAACACGGCTTCAAGTTCGTCCCGCTGTACCGGGAGCGCTACGTCCTCCTGATCCAGCGTTCCGCCCGTGAGGCCCGTCCGGACGAGATCTCCTGGGAGGACGCGGCCCAGTACCCGCTCTGCCTTCTGCACCCCGGCATGCAGGGACGCCAGGTCCTCGAGGCGGCCTTCGAGGCGGTCGGCGTCTCCGTGACCCCGCGCGTGGAGACCGACTCGATCGCCTCCCTGTTCGCCCAGGTCAGAGCCGGGCAATGGGCCAGCATCGTGCCGCACGCCTGGCTCCACGTCTTCGGCGTCCCCGCCGGCATGCACGCCGTCCCCCTGGTCCGCCCGACCCGCACAGAACGCATCGGCCTGGTCCTCCCGGCCCGCGACCCGATCTCGGTGATAGGCCAGGCCCTCATCGACGCGGTCGGTCAAGCGGGGATCGCGGCGACGCTGGAACGATTGCCGGACACTCCCTAGGGGGTACGGCGGGGGGCGGGTGCCTTGGCAGGCGTGACCCGGTGTTCGGCCGTTCCGGCGAGCCGGCCCCCGGCTAAAGTCAGGCATGCGATCTCGAACGAGCGGCATGTGGTGGGGGACCGCCATCGAAGCGCCGGATCCCGCGGGACTGGCCCGCTTCTACGCGGAGCTCCTGGAGTGGCCGATCGTTCACGAGGAACCCGGGACCGCCGTCGTCGGTCCGCCGCAGGCGGGTGTCTACCTCGTCTTCCAGCAGGCCACCGGATACCGGCCGCCGGCGTGGCCGCCGCACGACGGAGAGCAGCGGCCGATGATGCACCTCGATTTCCAGGTGGGCGACCTGGACGAGGCGGTGGCCGTCGCCGTGGCGAGCGGGGCCACGCCGGCGCCGGTTCAACCGCAGGAGAATGTACGCGTGCTCTTCGACCCGGCCGGTCATCCCTTCTGCCTGTGCCGCGAGGAGGACTGAGGCAGGCTGACTCCATTCCGGCGTCTCTCCCCCCGTCACACCCCACGCTTCACAGAATGCCCACACACCTCAGGGTGAACTTTAGGTTTCAAGCGCTACGCTCAGCGGCAGTCCGAGCGGTCGAGTAGGCACTCCTCGCGCCGCTCCCTCCGCAGGCACAGGAGACCCGGGGTGCACGACGGCGACGTAGTGGTGATCGGTGGCGGCTACGCGGGGGTCCGGCTGGCCCGGCGGCTGGACCCGGTCGCGCGGGTCACGCTGGTGGACCGCAAGGAAGTCTTCTTCCACCGCATCGCATCCCTGCGCGCGGGCGTGCGCCCCGAATGGTCGGTGACCCCCTTCATCCCCTACGACCGCCTGCTGAACCACGGCCGTGTGGTCGTGGGCAAGGCGGTCCGCATCGACACCGCCGAGCGCCAGGTCGTGCTGGCGACGGGGGAGCGGCTGCCGTTCGACGTGGCGGTGATCGCCAGCGGCGCCGACTACCCCGAACCGGCCCGCTTCACCGGCACCACCACCGACGAGGCGGTGAAGGCCCTGGCCGGGCACCAGCAGAAGATCGCCACCTCCGAGCATGTCCTCGTCGTCGGCGGAGGCCCCTCCGGCGTCGAACTCGCCGCGGAGATACGCCTGGCACGGCCCGACGCCCGGGTCACCCTCGCGCACGCCGGCCCGGCGCTGCTGCACTCGACCGGCGTCGAACGGGCCGGGCGCAGGGCGCGGGACTGGCTGGAGTCGCACGACGTCGACGTACGGCTGGATTCGTTCATGTCGCCCGGCAACGACTTCGGCACCTATCGCGACAGCCGAGGCAAGGTCGTGGAGGCGGACCTGTCCTTCTGGGCGACCGGCACCACGCCCAACACGCTCTGGCTGCGGCTCGGCGGACACGGCGCCTGGCTGAACGAGACCGGGCACGTCAGGGTCGACCGCACGCTGCGGGTCGAGGGGCGACTGGACGTGTTCGCCGTCGGCGACGTCAACGACGCCACCGAACTCAAGATCACCCCCGCCGCGCTGGCCCAGGCGGACCTCGCCGCCTGGAACATCCGCACCCACCTGACCAGTTCGGGCAGGCACCGAAAGCAGCTGCGCCACTACCGGGCGACGCACCGCGCCCCGCTCATCGTGCCCTTCGGCGCGGGCGACGGGATGACCCTGCTGCCTGTGCCGGGCGGCGAGAGCGCGGTCCTCGGCGGCCGTACGTCGGTGCTGGCCAAGGCGAAGACGCTGATGACGCCGTACATGAGGCGCCAACTCGGGTACACCGCCACCTGACGGCCGCTCGCGCGCCCCGAGCCCTGGCAGGCCGTGCAGGCGATCTAGGGTGCGGGCATGACCTCGCAGACGTATCTCTCCGAACTGTTCTCGCTGGACGGGCGGACCGCCGTGGTGACCGGCGGCAGCTCCGGCATCGGCCGCGCCATCGCCGGCGCCCTCGCCCGTGCCGGGGCGAGCGTCGTGGTGGTGGCCCGCGGGGAGAAGGAACTGGCCGCAACGGTCGACGAGTTGACGGCCGACGGCTGCAGGGCGGCCTGGGTCGCGGGCGACCTGGGCAGCCGCGACGGCGTGCACGCCGCCGCGGAGCAGGCGGTCGAGGCGTTCGGCGAGCCCGACATCCTCGTCAACAGCGCGGGCATCAACCTGCGGCCCCCGCTGGGGGAGTTGGGCCAGGACGTCTGGGACACCACGATGGCGGTGAACCTGGAGGCCCCCTTCCTGCTGGGGCAGCGGTTCGGCCCCGGCATGGCCGAGCGCGGCTTCGGGCGGATCATCCACGTCACCTCGCAGCAGGCGCATCGGGCGTTCGTCCAGAGCGGGGCCTACGGGGTGTCCAAGGGGGCGCTCGAGTCGCTGGCCCGCTCGCAGGCCGAGGCATGGTCGCCGTACGGCGTCACCTGCAACACGCTCGTGCCGGGCTTCGTGATGACACCGCTCAACGCGCGGCTGTCCTCCGACCCCGAGAAGGTGGCGGAGCTGGCCGCCCGCACGATGGTCGGCCGCAACGGCCTCGCCGAGGACTTCGCGGGCGCCGCGGTGTTCCTGGCGAGCCGCGCCTCCGCCTACGTCACAGGGCAGTCCGTCTTCGTCGACGGCGGGCTGTCCGTGCACTGACGCGGCGGCTCGGCGGCTCGGCGTCGAGTCCGGGGACCCGCCGGGCAGTCAGCGTGCGGGGCCGTCCCGGAGCTCTGTGAGGAAGTCGACGAGTGCGGCGTTCACCTCGTCGGGGCGTTCCTGCTGCGTCCAGTGGCCGCAGCCCGCCAGCTCGATCGGCTTGCGGCGCAGGTTCGGCATCAGGCGGGGCAGGGCGGCGATGAGGTCGGGCGTGCCGGGAAAGGCGGGCACCAGGTCGCGGTCGCCGTAGACGTACAGGGCGGGCGAGGTGACGACGGCGCCGTGCCACGGGGCCGTCAGTTCCCAGTTGCGGTCCATGTTGCGGTACCAGTTGAGCGGACCGGTGAAGCCACCGGAGAAGCTCTCGGTGAGCGCGTCGAGATCGTCCTCGGTGAACCACTCCGGCAGCACCTCGGGGTCCGGCAGGGTCTCGAGCCAGCTCTGGCCGGGCTCGATGAGCGGCTGCCGGCCCGTGCCCGCGCCGGGCGCGTCGCCGGAGCCCATGTAGAAGAACTTCCGCAGCGTGGTGCGGGTGTCCCGCGCGAACTCGGCGTCGGCGACTCCGGGCCGGCTGAACCAGTTCCAGTAGAAGCGGCCGTCGAACCTCCGGTCCATGACGGCCAGCGGCGGCTCGGAGCCGCGGAAGGGCGGTGGCACACTCAGCCCGGCCACGCCGAGCACGACGTCGGGCCGCAGCAGCGCGGTGTGCCAGGCGACCGGGGCGCCCCAGTCGTGCCCGACGAGGTACGCCTTCTCCTCACCCAGCGCGTGGATCAGCCCGACCACGTCGCCGACCAGGTGGAGGATGCTGTAGGCGTCCACGTCGGCGGGGTGGTCGCTGTGCCCGTAGCCGCGCTGGTCGGGGGCGACCACCCGGAAGCCGGCCTCGGCCAGCGGGCCGAACTGGTGCCGCCAGGAGTGCCACGACTCGGGGAAGCCGTGCAGCAGCACGACCAGGGGGCCTTCGCCCTGCTCCGCGATGTGCAGCCGGATCCCGTTCACGCCGATCTCGCGATGCTCAACCATGCGCAGGAGCATAGGTGCTGCCCGGGCTGTATAGTCAACAATGCGAATAAGCAACAAGTCGGTCAGTCGGAGTCAGTGCGTGACGGCGGCGAAAGGCGGTCGATCCGTGGCAGGCAGTGGATATCTGCGGTACGTCGCCCTGGGTGACAGTCAGACCGAGGGGCTCGGCGACGGCGACGAGGAGCGGGGCCTGCGGGGGTGGGCGGACCGCCTCGCCGAGCAGCTCGCCCACGACAGCCCGGGCCTGCTGTACGCCAACCTCGCCGTGCGCGGCCGGCTGGCCGGGCAGGTGCGCGCCGAACAGCTGGCACCCGCACTGGAGTTGAAGCCCGACCTGGCCACCGTCGTCGCCGGGGTCAACGACGTGCTGCGGCCCCGGTTCGACCCGGACGAGGTGGCCGGCCACCTGGAGGCCATGTTCGCCGCGCTCACCGGACAGGGTGCCCGCGTCGCGACGCTCACCTTCCCCGACATCGGCCGGATCGCGCCGCTGGCCCGGCCGCTCGCACCGCGCGTCCTCGCACTCAACGCCCGCATCCGGGCGGCCGCCAGGCGGCACCACGTCGTGGTGGCCGACTCGGAGCCGTTCCCCGCGGTGACCGATCCCCGGCTGTGGAGCCCGGACCGGCTGCACGCCGGCCCGAGCGGTCACGCCCGCATCGCCGCCGCGGTCGCCCACGCCCTGGAGGTGCCGGGCAGCGACGACAGCTGGACGCGGCCGCTGCCTCCGGACCTGGCGGCGCACACGGGTCTGCGGGCCGTCGGCGCCGAACTGCGCTGGCTGGGCACCTTCCTGGGCCCCTGGCTCGTGCGCCGCGTCCGGGGCCGCTCGTCCGGCGACGGACGGCAGGCCAAGCGGCCCGCGCTGCTCCCGGTGACCGCGTTCAGCGAGGGGACGCCTGAGCCCTCGTAGTCGCTCTGTTGATTAATCAACACGCTGATACGTTGGGCCCATGGCTCTGCGCAACGCGGTGATGGCCGCGCTTCTGGAGGGTGAGGCGTCCGGATACGACCTCGCGAAGGGCTTCGAGGCCTCGGTGGCCAACTTCTGGATGGCCACCCCGCAGCAGCTCTACCGGGAGCTGGAGCGGATGGAGCAGGAGGGGCTGGTCTCCGCCCGCGTCGTCCAGCAGGAACGCCGGCCCAACAAGCGGCTCTTCTCGCTCACCGAGGCGGGCCTGGACGTCCTGCGCGACTACGTCGGCCAGGCTCCGGACAAGCCGCCGGCCATGCGGGACGAGCTGATGGTCAAGGTGCAGTGCGTCGACATCGTGGAGGGCCCGGCGTTCGACGCCGTACGGGCCGCGGTCGCCGAGCGCCGTGAGCGGGCCACCGCCAAGCTGGCCCGCTACCTGCGCATGCAGGAGCGCATGCTCGACGGACGCGGCGAGGAGGAGTACCTCGCCACCGCCGAGCGCATCGGCCCGTACCTGACGCTGCAGGGGGGAATCGCCTACGAGCGGGCCAACCTCCGCTGGAGCGAGACGGTCCTCAAGAGACTCGGCGAGCGCGCCGCCGCCCTCGGTCGGTCGGGTGGCGACCGAGGGCGGGTTTGAGGACGGGTTCGGAGGCGGGTTCGTAGGCAGGTCCGAAGGCGGGCTTGGAGGCGGGGCGAGGACCGAGGCGAGGACGGTTGGACATAGGAAACCGATCGGTTTACCATCACGGTGAAACCGATCGGTTTCCTATGTCTGGGAGGACTCTGTCATGACCGCTATCAAGAACGCCGTCGTCCTCGTCACCGGTGGCAGCCGGGGCATCGGCAAGGCGCTGGTGGAGGAGCTGTACGCCCGCGGCGCGGGCAAGGTGTACGCCACCGCGCGCGACCCGCGGACGGTGACGCACCCCGACGCCGTCCCGCTGGCGCTGGAGGTCACCGACCCGGACTCGGTGGCGGCCGCCGCCGAGCAGGCGCAGGACGTCACGGTCCTGATCAACAACGCCGGGGCCTCGGTCGGCGGGACATTCCTGGACACCCCCGTGGACGACGTGCGCCGCGAGTTCGACATCAACTTCTACGGCCCGCTGCTGGTGACGCGCGCCTTCGCCCCGGTCATCGAGCGCAACGGCGGCGGCCACATCCTCAACGTCCACTCGGTGCTGTCCTGGCTCGGCAACGCCGGCTCCTACAGCGCCTCGAAGGCCGCACTGTGGCAGCAGACCAATTCCCTGCGCCTGGAGCTGCAGCCGCGCGGCATCGCGGTCACCGGCCTGCACGTCGGCTACGTGGACACCGACCTGACCACGCGTATCGACGCCCCCAAGTCCGACCCCCGCGCCGTCGCCGCACTCGCCCTCGACGGCGTCGAGGCCGGTGCCCACGAGGTGCTGGCCGACGACATCTCGCGCCAGGTGAAGGCGGGACTGGCCGGGGAACTGGCGGCGCTGTACCCGCAGTTGGCGCAGTAGGACCGGTCGAGGCGCGCCGTCGTCCGGGCGACGGCGTCCGGCCGGCCGGCGCTCGGGTGGTGCACCGCGGCCCGCTCGGGGTGCGGATCGCGCGCCGACGGGTCCGCTACCTGTGCTGCCGCGTCTGCGACGTCTGGACCGTGCCGTGCGGACGCGTGTGACGCACCACCGCCCACACCGTCTTGCCCTGCCGCCCCCGGTGCCGTACTCCCCAGTTCTGGGCCAGCTGGTCGACGAGGTGCAGACCTCTGCCCCGCTCGTCCTCCCCGGTGGGTGTCTCCTGCAGGACGGGGTTGTCCGGGCTCTCGTCGGACACGGCTATGAAGCAGGAGCCGTCGGCCCGCGCCGTCACCGCCATCTCGAACTCGCGCTCCATGATCGGCCCGTGGCGCACGACGTTCGCGGCCAGCTCGGAGGCGAGCAGGACCACCCGCTCCGTGATCTCGTCACCCGTGGCGTGCCCCCAGGCGGCCAGATGCTGGCGTACCCGGTACCGGGCCAGGCCCACCGAGGCCGGATGCCGGGGAAGCCGCAACGTCTTGCGTCTCAGCACGGACACCCCTCCCGACTTGCGTACACGCACCCCTCCCCAATGCCGCACACGCATCCCTCCCTAATGCCGTCGAAAATACTCGACACTGGTAGAAGCGCCCAGTGACCGAACAATGTCACTCCGCACCCGATGAGCTGCTGAATCTGGCCATATCCGTACGGCGCGTCCCGCGCGGCCCCCGCCCGCGGTCGGCTGTGCCGCAGTGGCCACCCGTCCCCTCCAGCTCCTGCCGACACATCCGCCGAGGTCGATCCGTGCCCAGGCGCGCCGCCGATGAACCGCGGAGCCGCAATGCTCCGTCGGGCCGGGCGCGCATTCCGGCCACGGCCCTTCGGGAGCCCGGCCCATGTGATTGAAAATTCAAACGCACTCGCGGTAGAGTGTGCCCATGCCGACGACGCCCCGCTGGCTCGACGCGGACGAACGACGGGCCTGGCTGGCCTACGTCGACTTCTCCACCCTGCTCGGCGACCATCTGAACCGGCAGTTGCGGCGCGACGCGGGCGTGACGCACGCCGACTACAGCCTGCTCGCCTACCTCTCCGCCACGCCCGACGGCGCCCTCGGCATGTCCGAACTGGCCGAGCGGCTCAAGATCACCCGGAGCCGGCTCACCCACGCGGTGAACCGGCTGCGTGACATCGGCCTCGTGGACCGGCGCGAGGACCCCGCCGACGGGCGCGGTCAGCTCGCGGTCCTCACCGGCGAGGGTCGCGCCCTGCTGGAACGGGCCGCACCAGGGCACGTGGAAGCCGTGCGACGGGCGGTGTTCGACGCCCTCACCCCGGAACAGGTACGGCAGTTCGCGGAGATCGGCGAGGCCATCAGCGACGCACTGCACCGGGCCGAGGGCACCGAGACCGCCCCGGCGGTGCTGCCGTGGAGGCGCCGGTAACGACGTGACCCGGGCGGCCACTCGACTGCGGCCCGACCCGATCGCCTCTCCCTGGCCGCCACCAGCCGTCCCTGCGTCTCGGGCGGCGCGATCTCGAAGGCATAATCGGGCCGCATGACACAGGGGGAGCAGCCCGCGGCGCCGACCACGTCGCCGGGCGAACGGGAACAGGGGCGGCATGCCGCCCCGGACGTGCAGGCGGGGGCGGCGCGGTCGTCGCTGCTGATGGCGGTCGCCACTGTCGTCTCGCGGGCCACCGGGCTGATACGGCAGATCCTGCAGGCCGCGGCGTTGGGCACCGGCCTGCTGGCGACCACGTACAACACGGCGAACACCGTGCCGACCAGCCTCTACACACTGCTGATCGGCGGCGCGCTCAACGCCGTACTGGTGCCCCAGCTCGTGCGCGCGCGAGCGACCCACAGCCCGCGCCTGCAACGGGTTCCTGGGCAGCGGCACCTGGGCCGTGGCGGGCGCCCTCGGCGCGGGAACGCTCGCGCTGGCCCTGGCGTATCTCGTGCCGGCCCGTCTGCTGAAGATCGGGGAGCTGCGGCACCTTCGTGCGCTCCGTTGAGGCCCGCGACCGGGTCCATCTCCTCGAATCCTTGAAATCATCTGCTGAGGTACTTCACTCCGTGCGGGTACTCGCACAGCCGGACCGAAAAGGATGTCTCAGCGCGAACGAACGGGAAAGGAGCGGCGACCCAGATGCAGTTCCATGACCGTGAGCAGGCAGGACGGGAACTGGCCGTGCGGCTGCGGATCGAGCAGGAGAAGGGCATGCTGCCCGATCCCCTCGTCCTCGCCCTGCCGCGCGGCGGTGTCACCGTGGCCCAGGAGGTGGCGTCGGCGCTCGACGCTCCGCTCGACGTCCTGGTCGTACGGAAGATCGGTGTCCCGTACGAGGAGGAACTCGGCGTCGGCGCGATCGTCGGCGACGACGACCCGCTCTACGACGAGCAGTTCCTGGATCAGCTGGGCCTCGGCGACTCGGAACTCGCCCCCGTGGTCGAGCGGGAGCGCGAAGAGCTCCACCGTCGCGAGGACCTCTACCGGGAGGGCCGCCCCGCGCCCGGACTCAGAGGCCGGACCGTGATCGTCGTGGACGACGGGCTCGCCACCGGCTCGACGGCCCGCGCGGCCCTGCGCTTCGTGCGGCGCAGAGAACCCGCCCGCCTCGTCCTGGCCGTACCCGTCGGCTCGCCGGACGCGGCCGACCGCCTGCGGCCCGAGGCCGACGAGGTGATCTGTCTGCAACGCCCGCCCGCCTTCATGGCCGTGGGCAACTTCTACGAGGATTTCGAGCAGCTCACGGACGACGACGTGCTGCGGGCGCTGCACACGACGGCCGAGCCCTGAGGGCAGCGGAAGAGGACAGCGGAAGAGGCCGGCTCGACGACATGGGCGCCGTCGAGCCGGCCTCTTCCGCAGATGCGGCCTGTCGTCCGGGTCAGTCCGTGCCGGACTCCATCGCCGCACGGTCCAGCAGCGCGTCCTCCTCGGAGACCTCGCCGCGGGAGGCGATCGCCTCGGCGCCGCCCTCGGGCAGCTCCGGCATGGTGCCGATCAGCCCGGTCGCGGCGGCCTGGGAGGCGCCGATGGTCGGGCTGCCGGTGCCGATCAGGCCGAGCCCGACGTACTGCTCCAGCTTGGCGCGGGAGTCGGCGATGTCCAGGTTGCGCATGGTGAGCTGGCCGATCCGGTCCACCGGGCCGAAAGCGGAGTCCTCGGTGCGCTCCATCGACAGCTTGTCCGGGTGGTAGCTGAACGCCGGGCCCGTGGTGTCCAGGAGCGAGTAGTCCTCACCGCGGCGCAGCCGCAGCGTCACCTCGCCGGTGACGGCCGCGCCGACCCAGCGCTGCAGCGACTCGCGGATCATCAGCGCCTGCGGGTCCAGCCAGCGGCCCTCGTACATCAGGCGGCCGAGGCGCCGGCCCTCGCTGTGGTACTGGGCCAGGGTGTCCTCGTTGTGGATCGCGTTCACGAGGCGCTCGTACGCCGCGTGCAGCAGCGCCATGCCCGGCGCCTCGTAGATGCCGCGGCTCTTGGCCTCGATGATGCGGTTCTCGATCTGGTCGGACATGCCCAGGCCGTGCCGGCCGCCGATGGCGTTGGCCTCCATCACCAGGTCGACGGCGCAGGCGAACTCCTTGCCGTTGATCGTCACCGGGCGGCCCTGGTCGAAGCCGATCGTCACGTCCTCCGTGGCGATCTCGACCTCGGGGTCCCAGAACCGCACACCCATGATGGGCTGCACGGTCTCGACGCCGGTGTCCAGGTGCTCCAGGGTCTTGGCCTCGTGCGTGGCGCCCCAGATGTTGGCGTCCGTGGAGTACGCCTTCTCCGTGCTGTCGCGGTAGGGCAGGCCGTGGGCGACCAGCCACTCCGACATCTCCTTGCGGCCGCCGAGCTCGGTCACGAAGTCCGCGTCCAGCCAGGGCTTGTAGATCCGCAGGTGCGGGTTGGCGAGCAGGCCGTAGCGGTAGAACCGCTCGATGTCGTTGCCCTTGAAGGTCGAGCCGTCGCCCCAGATCTGGACGTCGTCCTCGAGCATCGCCCGGACCAGCAGGGTGCCGGTGACGGCGCGGCCGAGCGGCGTGGTGTTGAAGTACGCCCGCCCGCCCGAGCGGATGTGGAACGCGCCGCAGGTGAGCGCGGCCAGGCCCTCCTCGACCAGCGCCGCACGGCAGTCGACCAGGCGCGCGATCTCGGCGCCGTAGGTCTTCGCACGGCCGGGCACCGAGGCGATGTCGGGCTCGTCGTACTGGCCGATGTCGGCGGTGTAGGTGCACGGGACGGCGCCCTTGTCGCGCATCCACGCGACCGCGACCGACGTGTCGAGGCCGCCTGAGAAGGCGATGCCGACGCGCTCGCCGGCGGGAAGGGAGGTGAGGACCTTGGACATAGGAAGAGTATGCATCATCTCGCATGGTCATGCAAAGTGGGCATGCGAAAGCCGGGTTACGCCCCTAAACCGGGTTCCGCCCCTAAACCGGGTTCCGCCCCTAAAGACGGCTTCCTTCCGGTTCCCTCCCCCCACGTGCCCTCCCTCAGGCACCATGATCGTGTGACATACGCGGTGACTGTGGACGTGGAGCTGCCCGAGGGCGGCCCGCGGCTCGACGTTCTTCAGCGGGAGGGCGTGGTCTTCCTGCTGCGCAAGGGCCTCGATTCGATCGCTGCGATCGAGGGTCCCGACGGGATGGAGGTCGACCTGGTGGACGACGTCATCACCGTCCATCCCCAGGGGGCCCGGCTCAAGCTCTACGTCGACGCGCCCGCGCTGGAGTTCGCCGAGGACGCCGCGCGTGAGGTCGTCGCGGAACTGCTGGAGCGGTCCGAACCGCTCACCGCCTGGGAGATCACCCGCTGCGGCGTGGAACTCGCCCCCGAGGTGCTCCAGGAGAGCCTCGACGCGGCCGACGGCCCCGACGCACCGCCGGCGGACCCCGCCGAACGCGCCCGCAGACACGCGGCGGGCAAGTCGTCCGGCGATACGGGCCGCCGGGACGACACCGACGTCGCGGACATGCGGCGCAAGCTCCGGTCCCTCGCCCCCAGCCTGCAGGCTTTCCCCCTCACGTCCTTCGGCCACTCCGACGACGAGGAGAAACGGATCGTCAGCCGTGAGGCGGCGGAGATCGCGGCCGGCGCCGTCGTGTACGCCGTCGATCTCCTGGTCGACGAGCTGTTCACCGACCTGGCCGGTCTGGAGGAGGAAGGGCCCACCGTCGCGGACACCGACGCGCCGTTCATGATCCTCGACGAGCTGCCCCGGCAGTTCGCCCAGCAGTACTCGGTCCTGTTCGCGCGCCGCCTGACCGTCACGGCCGTGGCCCTGACCGGCCGCCTCGCTCAGCCGCACTTCGGCCGGCTGAGCTGCGTCGCCGAGGAACTGCTGCTGAAGTTCCTCGTCGGCCAGGCCGAGGCGACGGCAGACCTGTACGAGCTGCTGAGCGAGGAGGTCGAGACGGCGCTTCAGGTCTTCGCCGACGGAGTGGGCGAGGACATGGACCACGAGTGGCTCTACGCACCGGCCGCGGACGGCGTCGGCAAGGGCCTCGTCCGGGACTGGTTCATCCCCTTCGGCGACGAGGGCTACGTGCATCCGTACGCCGCGCACGACGACGGCGACGACGGCGATGACGGCGATGACGGCGACACCGGTGACGACGGAGACGACCGTGACGCCGATGACGGCGGCGGCGAACAGGAGCTTCCCGGCTGACCGTGGCCGCTCGACGGCAGCTCTACCCTGGTGCCCGTGCACAGCGGCTTCCCCTCCGAGGGCTCCCCGTCCGGGAGCTCCTCCTCCGACGGCTCCTCCTCTCCCTCCGACGACTCCTCGTCCTACGGCGACGGCGACAGCGACGGACCGGCCGCGGCTGCCGCCCGGATCACCGGCCGTACGGTGCGCGGCGAGCGCCCCATGTCCGGAGCGCTCGCCGAAGTCGGCCTGGACGGCGGGCAGTTGGTGATGGTCAAGCGTGCGGACGATCCCGGAGCGGCGCAGGCCGAGGCGGCGGGGCTGTGCTGGCTGGCCGAAGCCGGCGCCGTCCGCATTCCCAAGGTCCATGGCCACGAGGCGCGTTGGCTGGTGACCGACCTGATTCCGCAGGGCCGGCCGTCGGCTGGGGCGGCGCACGAGTTCGGGCGCGGCCTGGCAGCCCTGCATGCCGCGGGTGCCCCCGCGTTCGGCGCGCCACCACCCGGCGGCCCCGTCGAGGCGTACATCGGGCTCGCCCCCATGCGGAACGTCACCGGCACCGACTGGCCCGTCTGGTACGCCGAGCATCGCGTGCTGCCGTATCTGCGCGCCGCGGTCGACCGGGGCACGATCCGCCCCGCCGAGACGGATGTGGTCGAGCGCGTCTGCGAGGCGCTGCCCGAACTGGCCGGACCCGCCGAGCCGCCCGCCCGGCTGCACGGCGACCTGTGGAACGGCAACGTGCTGTGGGGCGCCGACGGGGACGTCTGGCTGATCGACCCGGCCGCGCACGGCGGGCACCGGGAGACCGACCTCGCGATGCTCCACCTCTTCGGCTGCCCGCACCTGGAGCAGGTCGTCGACGGATACCGGCAGGCGGCCCCGCTCGCGGACGGATGGGCGGACCGGATCGCGCTGCACCAGCTCTTTCCCCTGCTGGTGCACGCCGTGCTCTTCGGCCGCGGCTATGCCGAACAGGCCCTCACGGCAGCGCGAAGGGCCCTCGCGTGACGTCACGCGAGGACCCTTGCCCGAAGTGAGCGGCGAGGAGAGCGAACGGACTAGTTTCAGGAGTGTGAGAAGGAAGTCCGTCCATGGCCTCGCCTGCGGCAACCCTAACAGTCAGTCGGGGATCAAGTCGCGCAGATTTTCCGGGGTGATGATCTGGGAGTCCGGGTGCAGCCCGTCGGGACGTTCCAGGCCGATGTAGGTGACGGGGCCCGGTGGAAGGGTCTCGCGGTCCCACAGGGTGACCTCCGTCGCGCTCTCGCCCCCGGCCATCAGGTCGGTGACGTAGCGGACCGTCAGGTGCTCGCGCTCGAAGATGCCGCGCAGCAGCGTCGCGACCGTCACGCGGTTGCCCTCGACGCGGTTGGCCGACGGGGTCCCCCTGAGGTACAGGTGCAGCCACTTGGCGGTCCAACTGCCGTCCTTCTCGCGCCGGAACGCCAGCGGCAGCGCGACCCGGCCGGGCCCGCGCAGCTCCGACTTCATGCGCACGGTGGCCGGTTCGAACGGCCGCCCCTGCTGCTCGGCCTCGCGCAGCATGAAGCCGAAGAAGGACTCCTCGACCTCCTCGAAGCCCTCGCCCGCGAAGATGTTGACCTGCGGCACGACGTAGCTGCCGCGCACCGCTCCCAGGCGCAGGTCGATGAACTCCGAGGCGCCGTCCGGTGCTTCGGTGATGTCGCCGGAGTGCTCGCCCTCGAGCTGGGTGAGCGCGGTGTAGGACAGCCAGGCGAGCGTCTCGTACCGCTCGTCGAGCATGACCGCCGACAGGTCGAAGTCCGTGCGCTGCCGGGACTCCTTCCAGTACACGAAGAAGCGCAGCAGCTCACCCTCGACGGGGGAGACGGAGCCGCGGGGCAGCACCCCGAGACCGGCCGCGGTCGCCTTGCCGCTGAGCGGCAGCGCGACGCCGAGGACGTCCGGATCGACCAACACCCTTTCCGGAGAGGGCAGTCGGCGCCGGATCTCGGCGTCGAGCGCGGAGATCAGGCGCCCCCGCTCCGCCGGCAGCACGGGCGGCCGCTCGTCCTCGGCGACCCAGGCGCGGCCGAGCCGGTTGACGAACACCCGGCGCTCGCCGGTGGCCTCGGCGCGGTTGTGAAGGTGCTCGCGCACCGACAGCACGACCCGGCCGGACACCTCGGGCACGACCTGCTCGGCGGCGGCGACCACGGCCTCCCGCTCGTCCTGCGTCAGCGCCATCCGCAGCAGCCGGTCCAGCGAGCGGAACAACTTGCCCGGCGCGGACGTGAGCAGCCGCGCGGCACCCGTCACGTCGTGCACGGCGAGCAGTTCCTCGACGCGGCTGTCGAAGGACCGAGCCTGGACCTCGCCCCGGGCGACGGCGAACACCTCGGCCGCGTGCGGCCACTGAGGGTACTCGTGCGGGTGCAGCCGCTCCCCGAGCCGCTTGAAGTCCTCCCGCCACGCGTTGACGTCGGCGAGCTTGGCCGGGGACGCCGCGACGACCGCGTCCAGACCCGCGAGCAGCGCGCGGCGCACCGGCCGCGACAGCCCCTTGAACCGGGTGGCCGTCTGCAGCGTCACGTCACCGTCCGACAGGGCGCACGCCAGGCGCAGCACGTCGGTCACGGTGTCCAGGAGCAGGCCGGCGCCGGCCCGCAGCCGGGCCTCGTTGACGACCGCGCGGTTCTCCCGGACCGGGATCTCCTCGGGCTGCGGGCCGTCGACGCAGTGGCGGGCGAGCATCCTGAGGTCCTTCAGGTCGTCCTCGCCCAGCGGGGTGGCGCTGCCGGCCAGCGCCAGGTACAGCGCACCGATCTCGTCGTCCGCCTTGCCGCCCAGGTGCAGCACGGTCGTGCGGTCACCCGCCGCCGCGATCAACTCGCCGTGCGCGGCCAGCATTTCGGCGTACGTGTGCCGGTAGTTGCCGTAGGAGGGCAGCGTGAGCAGGTCCACCACGCCGCTCTCCAGCTGGGCGACGGTCCCGGGGCGGGCCTTGTCGTCGGCGAGTGCCTCGGCGATGCAGCGCATCCAGAAGTCGAACGTGTCGGGCACGTTGGCCGGGAAGTCGATGAAGTAGACGTTGTGCCGCACGTGGTCGCCGACCATCTCGCGGACCGTGCGCAGCGTGCGTACGGCGGTGTCGACGACCGTGCCCTCGGACAGTCCCGACAGATGCTCCAGCAGCTCGGCCGAGAGCTTGAAGCCCACCGACATCAGCACGGCGTCGAACTGCCGCGCCGCGACGTCCCCTTGACCGGCCGGGCCGGCCGGGAGGGGGATGCGGTGGGTGTGCCGGATGACCAGCGGTTCCAGAAGGTGGGACATTCCGGAATGATCGCAGAGCCCGGCCGGCCGGCGCATTCGGGTTTTCTCCGGACGGCGTGCCGAAGCGCTTCACACACCGGACGCCTTATGGCGTTTCCGTGTGGAAGCGGAACGTAGATCTATCGCGGCACGCGACCGACGTGCACAGTCAGGAGCCGCCATCAAGGCGAGTGCCGTGCGCTGGGAGGACAGCTGATGGGAGCCCACGAACACCCGCAGCCGCAGGATGCCGTGTCCACCCCGGGCGGCATCGGGCGGCGAAGATTCCTGGGATACGTCGTCGCCGCCTCGACGCTGACCGTCGCCGCCGAACTCGGCGAGGCCGTCCTCGCCCCCACCCCGGCCGCGGCGGTCGTCCCCTCGGTGCCCGGACCGGCCGAGATCTACGACCTCAACGACATGCTCACGCACGCCACCCTGCCCACGGCGAACCTGATCACCATCCGGCTCGACCCCGACGGAACCGCGCACTTCGCCCTGCCCCGGGCCGAGGTCGGGCAGGGCATCACCACCTCCAGCGCCATGCTCGTCGCCGAGGAGCTGGACCTCCCGCTCGACCAGGTCCGCGTCACCCTCGCCGACGCCCGCCCCGAGCTGCTGTTCAACCAGCTCACCGGCGGCTCCAACACCACGATCTCCACCTTCACCCCGATCCGGGTGGCCGCCGCCGTCGCCCGCGGCCGGCTGCTGCACGCGGCGGCACTCGAACTGGGAGAAGCCCTCGGCACCCTGACCGCCAAGGCCGGAGTCGTCACGTCCACCGTCACCGGCAAGAGCCTCACCTACGGCGAACTGGCGCAGAAGGCGGCGTCGGTGACCACCGGTCAGGTGTCCGTCGCCCTCAAGGACACCTCCGAGTTCAAGGTCATCGGGACCGCGCAGCGCCGTATCGACGCGCTGGAGGCGGTCACCGGGCGCAAGAAGTACGCCATGGACCTGAAGGTGCCGGACGCGCTGCCCGCGATGGTGTGCCGGCCGCCGACGATCAACGGCACGGTCCGCTCCGTCGACAACCTCGACACGGTACGGGCCATGCCCGGCATCACCGACGTCGTACGGATCTCCAGCGGAGTCGCCGTCCGCGGCCGCACCTTCGGACAGTGCATCGACGCGGTGCGGGCCCTGAAGGTCACCTGGGGCCCCGGCACCGCCGACGACGAGTCCGACGACACCATCGGCGACGAACTCCGCAAGGCCGAACTGCCGCTGCCCGCGCTCGACCTGCTCACCAAGTCCGTCGACGCCCGCTTCACCTTCCACTTCGCCAGCAACAGCGCCCTGGAGCCCAACTGCGCCGTCGCCGACGTACGGCAGGACTCCGCCGAGATCTGGGCCAGCCTGAAGTCCCCGATCACGGCCCAGGAGCAGATCGCGCTCACCCTCGGACTGCCGACGGCCGCGGTGAAGGTCCATGTCACCGAGGGCGGCGGCTCGTTCGGGCGCAAGCTCTTCCACGACGGCGCCGCCGAGGCCGCGGAGATCTCCAAGGCGACGGGCAAGCCGGTCCGGCTGATGTGGCACCGCACCGACGACTTCCGGCACGGACGCACCCACCCCATGTCCACCTCCCGCGTGCGCGCCTCCTACGCCCTCGGCCAGGTCCTCACCTACAACCAGCACCACACCTCCGTGGCCACCGACTTCGGCCACGGCGTCGGCGAGATCATCACCGCCGAGGCCGCCCAACTGCCCGTCGGCGACCTCACCTTCTCCGAGACGATCTTCACGCTCACCCAGCAGACGCCGTACAACTTCGGCGTCGTGACCCAGCTGCTCAGCGAGACCGACAAGGGCTTCCACACCGGCTCCATGCGCAACATCTACTCGCCCAACGTGCGGTGCGCGCAGGAGCTGGTGGTGGACGAGCTGGCCAGGCGGACGGGCAAGGACCCCTACCACTTCCGCAGGTCGTTCCTCAAGGAGGACCGCGCCCGGGCCGTCCTCGACAAGGCGGCCGAAGTGGGCAGTTGGGGGCGCAGCATGCCCGCCGGCACGGCCCAGGGCATCGCCCTGCACCCCGAGTACCACGGCTACGTCGCCGTCCTCGCGGAGATCGACTGCCGCCCCCAGACCACCGGACGCAAGGTCCCCGACGCCTGCACCGGGCCCCGGGTCACCAAGGTCGTCTGCGCCGTCGACGTGGGACTCGCCGTCAACCCGCGCGGTCTGGAGGCCCAGATGATGGGCGGCATCATGGACGGCATCGCGATCACCCTCAGCTCGGGGCTGCACCTGGACAACGGGCACTTCCTGGAGGGCAGTTGGGACAACTACTTCTACACCCGCCAGTGGAACACCCCGCCGGAGCTGGAGATCGTCGTCATGCCGCCGACCAGCGGCAGGCCCGGCGGCGCCGGTGAACTCGCCGTCGCCGGCGCGATGGCGGCCGTGGCCTGTGCCTACGGACGCGCCACCGGCACCATGCCGACGACCTTCCCGATCAACCACGACGGCCCGCTCGGCTTCGAGCCGCTGCCCACCAGCCCGCCGATCCCGGCGTCCCCCACCGACGGCCTGAGCCGCGCCTACTAGGAGTTCTGGAGGCCCTTCGTGCCCGAACACACCTTCATCCTCAACGGCAGACCGGTGACCGTGGACATCGAGGACGACGTACGGCTGTTGTGGGTGCTGCGGGACGTCCTCGGCGTCACCGGGCCGAAGTACGGCTGCGGGCTCGGCGTGTGCCAGGCCTGCACCAGCCACATCAACGGCAAGGCGTTCAACCCCTGCAGCGTCCCGGTGGGGGACCTCGCCCCCACCGACGAGGTGACGACCATCGAGGGACTGCCCGCCACCGTCGGCAAGGACCTGCACCCGATGCAGGAGGCGTGGCTGGAGTACGACGTCGCCCAGTGCGGCTACTGCCAGCCCGGCCAGATCATGGCCGCCGTCGCCAAGGTCCGCCAGGCGCGCGAGGAGGGCCGCGACATCACCGAGGCCGACCTCGACGAGATCCGCAACGTCTGCCGCTGCGGCACGTACCACCGCATCCGCGAGGCGATCGTGGCGGGCGCGAAGAAGTACTGACGCCTCGGTCACGCGCCGCGTGCGGTCTCCAGCAGGTGGTCGCGGACCAGCGTCACATGGGGGTTGGTGACGGCGCCCGGGCGCTGGACGAGGAACGCCGTGTTGATGGGCGGGTCGTCCGGGTCGTGCAGCAGGACCAGGGCGCCGGAGGCCAGTTCGCCGGCGCACAGATAGCGGGGCAGCACGGTGAAGCCCGTACCACCGGCGACCGCCGCCTTGACCGCGTTCAGGTCGGGCATGGTGACCGCGGGCTGACGGACCAGGCGCCGCCCGAAGACGTGGCGCCAGTAGCGGCGGACGATGGGCAGGTCCTCGGCGTACGCGAGGAGGGGGACGCCGTGCAGGGCGGCCGGCCCGGCGTCGGCGATCCGGGCCGGCCCGCCGATGTGCTCGGCCCAGGCGGGAGAGGTGACCAGCACGAACTCCTCGTCCTCCAGCGGTACGGAGGCCAGAGCGCGCCCGCGGGGCCGGAAGGTCGCGATCACCAGGTCGTGGCGGCCCGCCCGCAGCTCCTCCAGCAGGGGCTCGGTCAGGCCGGGGGTGATGCGCAGCCGTACGCCTCGCTCCACCAGGGGTGCCAGGCCGGGCAGCACGGAACGGGTCAGGAACTCGTGCGGGCCGGCCAGGTGCACGGGCTCCGGCGGACGGCCGGAACCCGGCCCGCCCGGCGCGACCTCGGCGAGCGCGTCCAGCGGCTGCACGATCCGGGAGGCGAGTTCGTCCGCGTACGGAGCGGGGGAGACGCCGCGGGCCTGGCGCTCGAACAGCTCGCGGTCCAACTGCCGCTCCAGCGCGCGCACCTGCGTGGTCACCGTGGGCTGCGACAGCCCGAGCATCCGTGCCGCGGCCGTGAAGGAGCCCGTCCGGTAGACGGCGAGGAACGTGCGCAGCAGGTTGAGATCCAGGGCGGAGGCATCGGCGGACCGGTCCCTGGTCTCCCTGCCATTGGTTTCCCTATCTCTCACATGGACGAGCCTATTGGATTCCAATGGGAGGGGAGCCATACGGTCGGAACCTGACAAGCTTCCGCGACCCCTCGGAGACACATCCCATGTCGAAGATCCTTTTCGTGCTGACCGGCGCGGACCACTGGACGCTGGCCGACGGCACCCTCCACCCCACCGGCTTCTGGGCCGAGGAGGCCGTCGCCCCGTACGAGGCGTTCAAGGCGGCCGGACACGAGATCGTCGTCGCCACCCCGGGCGGCGTCGAGCCCACCGTGGACAAGTCCAGCCTCGCGCCCGAGTTCAACGGCGGCCAGGAGAACGCCGACCGGGTCGCCGCCGTGCTCACCGCGGCGGCCGAACTGCAGCACCCGGTACGCCTCGAGGACGTGAACCTCGACGACTACGCCGCCGTGTACTACCCGGGCGGCCATGGGCCGATGGAGGACCTGGCCGTCGACGCCGACTCCGGCCGGCTGCTCACCCGCGCCCTGGAGTCCGGCAAGCCTCTCGGCGTCGTCTGCCACGGCCCGGCCGCGCTGCTCGCCGCCGAACGGGACGGCGTGAACTCCTTCGCCGGGTACCAGGTGGCCGCCTTCACCAACGCCGAGGAGACCCAGTCCGGCTTCGCCGACCAGGCCAAGTGGCTCCTCCAGGACCGCCTGACCGAGGCCGGTGTCCTGGTCCAGGTCGGCGAGCCGTGGGCACCGAAGGTCGTCGTCGACCGTAACCTCGTCACCGGCCAGAACCCGGCCTCTTCGGCTCCGGTCGCCGAGGAACTGCTCAAGAAGCTGGGCTGATCCCCGAGGGCGCGGACGCACCGTCCCCGCCCGGCCCGCCCGCCCGGCCCGCCCGCCCGGCCCGCCCGCCCGTACGAAGGGCGCCCGGACTGGGCGCGGACGGCGGGCATCAGCCCTGTGCCTCGCCGATGAGGACACCGTCACCCTTGGACCCTGAGGCGTGAAGATCCTCGAGGGGCGCCAATCGCTGTCGCGGAGCGGACACGGTGGGCAGGATGACCGCCATGGACCACGCCCAGGGTGATGTGCCCGCAGCCCGTCTGTCCGCTCATGCGACGGCCGGGACGGCGCTCGCCCTGCTCAGCGACCGTCGCCTCGCCGACGTGGTGGCCGCCGCTCCCGCGCTGGGCTCCGGGATCGGCGGCCGGGCGGCGGAGCTGGAGGTGGACGGGGTGCGCGTCTTCGTGAAGCGGGTGCCGCTGACGGACCTCGAACTGCGGCCGGAACACATGCGGTCGACGGCGAACCTCTTCGAACTGCCGCTGTTCTACCAGTACGGTGTCGGGTCCGCCGGATTCGGCGCCTGGCGGGAGCTGGCCGCGCATCTGATGACGACCGGCTGGGTGCTGCGCGGCGGGCATCCGGGCTTTCCGCTGCTGTACCACTGGCGGATCCTGCCCGATCACCCGCCGACGGGCTTCGCCGACGCGTTCGGCGGCATCGAGGGCGCCGTCGCGCACTGGGAGGGCTCCGCGGCGGTGCGGCGCCGGCTGGAGGCCATCGGCCGGTCCTCGGCCAGTCTGGTCCTCTTCCTGGAACACGTGCCGTACACCCTCGCCGCATGGCTGGCCGACCACCAGGACGCCGACACCGCGCTGCCCTGGATGGAGAAGGCCCTGACCCGCGCCACGGCGTTCATGAGCGCACAGGGACTGGTCCACTTCGACGCCCACTTCCGCAACCTGCTCACCGACGGCAGGCAGGTCTACTTCGCGGACCTCGGCCTCGCACTGAGCTCCCGCTTCGAACTCTCCCCGGAGGAGACCGAGTTCCTGTCGGACCATCTCGTCTACGACCGCGCTTACGTGCCGACGCACCTGCTGCGGCACCATCTGCTGGACCGGGTACGCGGTGACGTCTCCCGCGAGACGTTCGTGCGCGAGTGGAGCGCCGGTCGCCGGCGCGACGGGGTCCCGCCCAGGACGGGCGCGTTCCTCGACCGGCACGCGCGTACCGCGACCGTCCTGGACGACTTCCACCACCGTCTGCTGACCCGCAGCAAACGCACCCCGTTCCCGGCCGAGGACCTCCGCGCGGCAGTGAACGGCACTTCTGCCGTGCGGAGTTGACCGGCCGGTCTACCGGGACGCCAGCTTCCACAGATGGTCGGCCGTGCCGTTGTCGTCCCACTGCAGGATCTGGGCACCGGTGGAGGTGCTCATGCCGTCCACCCCGAGCAGCAGCCCGCTGTTGTAGTTGGCGATCTTGTAGTAGCCGTCGCCGGACGGGATCAGCTGCCAGAGGTGGTCGGCGGTGCCGTTGTCGCCCCAGATCAGGGCCTTGCCACCGTCCGCCGTGCTCATGCTGTCGATGCCGAGCAGCAGCCCGCTCGCCTTGTTCGTGATCTTGTAGAGACCCGAGCCGCCCGAACTCAGCGTCCACGACTGGCTCGTGCCCGTGCCCGGCGTCGCCTGCACGGCCGCCGCGCCCTGTGCCGTCCCCGCGCCCTGAGTGTCGAGCGCGAGCCCGCTGTTCCTGTTCGTGATCTGGTACGTCCCCGCCAGCGAGGTCGACGAGCCGCTCGGGGTGATCACCAGGTGGTAGCCGTCGGAGGCGTTCGTCGTCACGGGCACGGTGATCGAGCCGTTGGAGACGGTGTAGTCGGCCTCCGAGACGGTGGCCGGCCCGGTCACCGCGGTCGTACGGCCCTTGGACGGGGTGTACTCCAGCTTCGCGTGCACGGTGGAGCCGAACGCCGGGAGCGACCCGAGTCCCTGGACCTGCACGGCACTTGACCCGGCACCGCCCCCGAAGATCACGCCGATCTGCCTGCCGTCACTGCTCAGCGAGGCCGCACCGTCGATGCCGGTCTGCGCCGGGGGAGTGGTGACCAGCATGTTCCCGGACATGTCGCCGTACCACTTGTAGAGCCAGTACGAGCCGTTGGGTGGGGCGCCGGTGTCGGTCAGGGTGTCGCCGAGGGTGCCGTAGTGGTTCCAGAAGGCGAGCTCGGCGTCGTGCACGCCCGCCCGCTCGAACTTGGCGACGTAGCCGACCAGCGGACCGGGCACGCCGACCTCGCTCGGGGTGCCGTACTCCTCGATCGCGATCGGTCGCGGGCTGATCCCGAGGCTGCTCTCCAGTGCGCGGTAGGCCGAGACGTGCGCGGCGATGTCCTTGCTGCCCTGAAGCTCGTGCCAGGCGATGACGTCCGGGACGGTGCCGCTCGCCTTGGC
This sequence comes from Streptomyces sp. NPDC050534, assembly GCF_044457745.1. Taxonomy (NCBI): domain Bacteria; kingdom Bacillati; phylum Actinomycetota; class Actinomycetes; order Kitasatosporales; family Streptomycetaceae; genus Streptomyces; species Streptomyces sp. NPDC050534. Next base: position 108,602 of record NZ_JBITHF010000005.1, on the reverse strand, counting down.
GTCGGTGAGGAACGTGCTCATCCAGGACTGGTTCCACGCCGAGTGACTCGGGCCCTGGATCGGGGTCTTGGCGTCCTTGGCCCGCACCTCCTTGTACGTGCGCGCCCAGCCCGCGTCGAACGCGCCCGCCGCGGCGGTGTCCCACGTCCAGTCGGGCTCGTTCCACAGCTCGTACGCGGCGATGTTCGAGGCGCCCGAGGACTGAACGGAGGCGACCTGCTTGTCCGCCGCGGACAGCCAGTCGCTCCAACTCACCCACTTGTACGGGAAGTTCGGGTACCAGTCCGGCATGCGAACGACGACCTTGGCGCCGGCCCGGGCGGCCTTCGGCGCCACCACGAGCGCGTCCCCGGCCGGCTTCGGCTCACCGTTGGGCAACTGCGAGCCACCCGGTGCCATCTGCACGAAGGTGTTCGGCTTGAGCGGCGCGACCAGGCTGTCGGCCGGGGTGCCGGCGTCGGCGAGGCCGTAGAGGCTGCCGGTCGCCACATGCGTCGCGGGCCGCAGGGTCTGGTCGGCGTTGACCACCAGGGTGGTCGCGGCGGTGGGGGCCGCGTGGGCGGGCGCGGCGACGGCGAGCGCGGTTGCGGTGAGGGCGACAGCGCCGAGGACGGCGGTGAGGCGCGCGGGAACAGGCGGTCTTGGACGGCTCATGAGAGGGGTTCTCCTCACGGAGTTGGTTGGGGGGAAGCGCCCCGTCAGGGGCGCGGGGAACTGCGCGACGCCAGCCACGACGACGCGGCTGACGACCGCCGGCACATCGCTCAGTCCTTGACGGCGCCGGCAGTCACCCCGGCCGCCACATACCGCTGCGCAAGCACCAGCAAGATCGCAGCCGGGACGGATGCGACCACCGCGGTGGCCATGATCGCGTTCCACTCCTGGTTGTTGTTGCCGATGTACTTGTAGATGCCGAGGGTGATCGGCCTCAGATCGCCGCCGCCGTCGAGGGTGTTGGCGAAGACGAAGTCGGACCAGGCCCACAGGAAGCTGAAGAGCGAGACCGTGACCACGGCGTTGCGGCTCACCGGCAGCACGACCGACCAGAAGGTGCGGAAGGTGCCCGCGCCGTCGATGCGGGAGGCGGCGACGAGCTCGCCGGGGATGCCCGACATGAACGCCGTGAAGATCATGACGCCGAAGGGCACGGCGATGGTGGAGTCCGCGATGATCAGGGCCCACCAGGAGTTGAGCAGACCGAGGTCCAGGAAGATGCCGTAGAAGCCCATCGCCATGACGATCCCGGGGACCATCTGCGCGATCAGCAGCGCCAGGCCGAGCGCGCCGCCGCCCCTCGGGCGCAGCTTCGCCAGCGAGTAGCCGGCCGGGGCCGCGAGCAGCAGCGTGAGCGCGACCGTGCCCACGCCGATGAGGAGGCTGGTGCCGAGGTAGGGCAACTGATCGTCCAGGACGGCCCGGTAGCCCTCGAAGGTGGGGTGCAGCGGGAGCAGGTCCGGTGGGTCCTTGCGCATGTCCTGCTGCGGGGTGAGGGAGACGTTGAGCATCCAGTACACCGGGAACAGCATCAGTGCGGTGAGGACGATCCCGATGAGCGTGTAACGGCGCCTGTGTGTACGGGACTTCACGCTTCCTGCCTCCTCTGGACGCGGATGTACGCCAGCCCGAAGACGAGCGCGATGAGGATGAGGACGTTGCCGACCGCGGCCCCGGGGCCGAACTTGGGCAGGAGCGTGCCGAAGCCGAGCTGGTAGGACCAGGTCGCCAGGGTGGACGAGGCGTCGCCGGGGCCGCCCTTGGTCATGATCCAGATCAGGTCGAACACCTTGAGGGTGTAGACGAGTCCGAGGAGCAGGGTGATCGCCGAGACCGGGCGCAGCAGCGGGAAGGTGATGCGGCGGAACTGCTGCCAGGTGTTCGCCCCGTCCAGCGCCGCCGCCTCGTACAGCTCGGCCGGGATGTTCTGCAGGCCGCTGTAGAGGATGACAAGGTTGAACGGGATGCCGATCCAGATGTTGGCGACGATCACCGACGTCAGCGCCCAGTCCGGCGAGGTCAGCCAGCCGACCGGATCGACGCCGAGGAAGTGCAGGAAGTAGTTCACCACTCCCGACTCGCTGTTGAACATCCACGACCAGGTGGAGGCCGACACGATCAGCGGCAGCAGCCACGGGATCAGGAACAGCGCCCGCAGCACGGTCGAGAGCCTGAAGTGCCGGTTGAAGAAGACCGCGAGGGCGAGCCCGATGACGTACTGGAAGGCGATCGACACGAAGGTGAAGACCATCGTGTGCCGCATCGCCGGGCCGAACGTCGGATCGTCCAGCACCTTCTGGAAGTTGGCCCAGCCGGTGAACGGCGCGTCCCCGGCCACGAACGACCGGACGGTGTAGTCGCGCAGGCTCAGATCGAGGTTGCGGTAGAGCGGATAGAGGTAGAAGGCGGCGAGATAGGCCAGCAGAGGGGTGACGAAGGCGAGTGCGGTCAGCCTGGCCCTGCGCCGGTGGCGGCGGTGCGGGGCCGGGGCGTCGCCGGCGTTCGTCCGCGCGGCCTCCGGTGCTCGCCGCGGACGGTCGACCCGGGCGATGGTCATGCCGGTCCTAGCCCTTCTGCGCACTCGACTGGGCCGTGTCCAGAGCGTCCTGGGGACTCTTGCTGCCCGACAGCGCGGCTTGCACGGCCGTCCACATCGGCTGCGAGATGGTCGGGTACTTGGTGCCCAGACCGCCGCTGGTGCGGCCGCGCGCGGAGGCGACCGCGTCCACCCAGGGCTTCAGCTTCGGGTTCTGCTTCACCTGCTCGGCCTGCACGGCGGCCGTGGGGGCGACGTACATCAGTGTCGTGTCGGTGGGCAGCAGGTTCGCGTCGCTGGTCAAACACGTGACGATCTTCTTGGTGACGTCGTAGCGCGCGGTGTCCTTCTGTACGGGCACGGTCACGAACTCGCCGCCCGTCGGCACCGGCGCCGAACCGCCGCTCTGCCCGGGGATGTTGATGATGCCGTAGTCGAAGCCGGCCTTGTCCGCGTTGCCCAGTTGCCAGGTGCCGTTCTCGCCGAAGGCGTAGTCGCCCGTCGCGAACTCCTGCCAGGCGGTGGTCTGCGTGTTCTGCAGCACGTCCTTGGGCGCGTAGCCGTCCTTCACCCACTGCTGCCACAGCGACAGGGCCGCAACTCCCTTGGCGCTGTCGAGCTTTGTCAGATCACCGCCTGCGCCCCAGAACCAGGGCAGGAACTGGAAACTGCCCTCCTCCGTGTTGATGGCGGAGAAGGTGATGCCCTTCTTGCCCGCCGCCCTGACCTTCTGCAGGGCCGCCGTGAGCGAGGCCCAGTCCTTGACCGAGGCCGGGTCGACGTGCGCGGCCGCAAGGACCTTCTTGTTGTAGTAGAGGGCAAGGGTGTTGGCGCCGATCGGCACCCCGTACGAGGCGCCGTCGATGGTGCCCGCGCCGATGATGTTCTTCTGGATGGTCTTCGTGTCCAGTCCCACATCGCCGGTCTTGTTGAGGATCCCCGCCTCCACCAGCGTGGAGACCACCGGGTTGTCCACGAGCATCACATCCGGCGCGTTGCCCTGCTGGGCGGCCAGCAGCGCCTTGTTGCCCAGATCGGTGGTGTCGAACGGGGTGCGCTTCAGCTTCACTCCGGCCTTCGTGCCGCAGGACGTCACGAGCTTGCCCCAGGGCGAGGAGGCGTCGAGCTGCGGATAGGGGTCCCAGAAGGTGTACGTGCCCGAGGGCGCGCCGGAGGAGGAGCCCGAGGAGTCGGAGCCGCCTCCGCAGGCGGTGAGGGAGGCGAGCGTGCCGACGGCGGCGAGCGCGGCCAGGAGACTGCGGCGGGTGGATATCACGGGGTGACCTCGTTGTCGTAGAGCGAAGGTGAGGGTGTGTCAGGTCGTGGGCAGCCAGACGCGCATGGCGCCGTCCTGCCGGTTGGCCCAGGCGTAGTAGGGGATCGCGGTGAGCTCGACCGGTTCGCCCGCCGCGGCGCAGTCGTCGGCGGCCGGCCGGTACGGCCACCAGCCCGCCTCGGGGTTCTCGCGCCGCCGCCCGGCCGCCACCACCGTCGTGACGCCGCCGAGCAGGTCGGGGCGGTGCTTGACGGCGAGCGGGCGGGTGGTGTCCAGGACGACGTCGTCGAGTCCGCCGCCGGGGTGGTCGGCCTGCTCCAGGCAGTACACGAGCGGCCCGCGCTCGATCGCCACGCAGCCCCGTGCCGCGTCCACGCGCGGGTCGGCCGCCGTGAGCCGCGGCTCCAGTCCGAGCTCCAGCACGACCTGGTCGCCCGGCGCCCAGCTGCGTTCGAGGCGCAGCCAGCCCGCCTCGACCGGCGCGTCGGTCTGGTCGTACGTCAACTCGGCGCAGCGGACCCGGAATTCACGGCACCACTGCGGGATGCGCAGGGAGAGCGTCCAGGGGCCCTCGGCGGGGGTCTCCTCGACGGTGAAGGCGATCGTGCCGTGCCAGGGGTAGTCCGTCTCGGCGCGCACCGCGATGGGGCCGGAGGCGTAGCGGCCGCTGACGTACTGGTGGATCTGCAGGCCGCCGTCGTCCCCGGTGGCGAGGTAGTGCTCCAGGGAGGCCAGCAGCCGCATCACGTTGGGCGGGCAGCAGGCGCAGCGGAACCATCGGGTGCGGCGGGCCGACTGGTCGCCGCCGTGATCGGTGTGGCCGTCGCGGACCTGGAGCGGATTGACGTAGAGCCAGCGTTCTCCGTCGAGGGAGACACCGGCCAGGAAGCCGTTGAAGAGGGTGCGCTCGATCAGGTCGGCGTAGCGGGTCTCGCCGGTGAGCAGCGCCATGCGCCAGCTCCACTGCACGGAGGCGATGGCGGCGCAGGTCTCGCAGTAGGCGCGCTCGTTGGGGAGTTCGTACGGGTCGCCGAAGTCCTCCCAGTCGTGGTGGGCGCCCAGACCGCCGGTGAGGTGGGTCTTGGTGGCGGTCATCGCGTGCCACAACCGCTCGGCGGCGGCCCTCAGTTCGGCCTCCCCGGTCTCGGCCGCCAGATCGGCGACGGCCGCCAGGAGGTACAACTGCCGTACGGCGTGGCCCTCGACGTTCGTCGCTTCACGCACCGGGACGCGGTCCTGGCAGTAGGCCTCGCCGCCGAGCAGGCCGTGGCCGTGCCGGTCGACGAAGTAGCCGGCCAGGTCGAGATAGCGGCGCTCACCCGTCTCCCGGTACAGCTCGACCAGGGCGGTCTCGATCTCGGGGTGCCCGTCGATGCCGTCGATCCGCCGGCCGCTGCCGGGCGGCCCGAAGACGGAGTCGATGTGGTCGGCGAACTTCCGCGCCACGTCGAGGAGTTCGGGGCGTCCGGTGGCCCGGTGGTGGGCGACGGCCGCCTGGATCAGATGTCCCGCGCAGTACAGCTCGTGGCCCCAGCGCAGGTCCTGGTAGCGCTCCCCGCCCTTGACCAGCCGGAACCAGGTGTTGAGATAGCCGTCCGGCTGTTGGGCGGCGGCGATGAGGCGGGTGATCCGCTCGACGTCGGCCGCCAGTTCCGGGGAGGGGCCCTGGCCGAGTTGCCAGGAGGCGGCCTCCAGCCACTTGTAGACGTCCGAGTCCATGAACGGATAGGCGCCCTGGAACGCGCCCTCGGCCGCCGCATCCGACTCCGCGGGCGCCGCGAGCCGCAGGTTGTGCAGGTTGCCCGCGGACTCCAGCAGGCCGGGGCCCTGCGGGATGGAGGTGCGCGCGTTGACCTCGCGCCGGGTGTGCCAGAAACCGTCCTCCACCTCGGCGGCGGCAGGGCGCAGGGGGGCACGGCTACCGGGGCCGAGACGGATCGGGCCGGTGCCGGACGTGGGGGAGGGCTGGGCGGAGCGGGCGCGGGGCATGGTTCTCCGGGTGCTGGACGGCGGGAGGTGCGGACCACGGCTGGGCAAGAGGTTGAGCAACCGTTTTCCTCGCCGAAGAGTAGAGTGGAGTCAGGGATTTCCGGTCAAGGGTTCTGACCGAGTTTCCCAAGTTGCTCAAGGACTGGTACTCCACTCGGCCGCCTGCCACCATGGGCCGCGCCGCACCTGCCACGCACGACCAGCGAGAAAAGGATTGCCCGTGACCGAAGCCGCCCCGCGTTCTCCGTCCACCGGCCGGGCCAAGCTCGCCGACGTCGCCGCCCTCGCCGGGGTCAGCGTCGGTACCGCGTCGAAGGCCCTGAGCGGCGGCGGCCGGATGCGGCCGGAGACCCGGCAGCGGGTGCTCGACGCCGTGGAGACGCTCGGCTTCCGGCCCAACCAGCACGCGCAGAGCCTGCACGCAGGCCGCAGCTGGACCGTCGGCCTGATGACCACCGACGGCATCGGCCGCTTCAGCACGCCGGTGCTGCTGGGCGCCGAGGACGCACTCGGCGCCGGCAAGATCTCCGTCCTGCTCTGCGACACGCGGGGCGACACCATCCGCGAACAGCACCACCTGCGCAACCTCATGGACCGCAGGGTGGACGGCATCATCGTCACCGGCCGCCGCACCGACCCGCGCCCGCCCTTGAAGGGCGTCGAGGGCATACCGATCGTCTACGCCCTGTCCCCGTCCACCGACCCGGCCGACACCTCGGTGGCCTCCGACGACCGGGGCGGCGCGCTCCTCGCCGTCGAGCACCTGCTCGCCACGGGACGCACCCGGATCGCCCACGTCACCGGACCTGAACACCACGCGGCCGCCCGCGACCGGGCCCGCCACGCCACCGACCTGCTGGCCCAGGCCGGGGCCCGACTGGCAGGCGGACGCGTCCACTTCGGCGAGTGGAGCGAGGCGTGGGGCCGCCGCGCCGCCGACGCGGTGCTGCGCACGGCACCCGACACCGACGCCTTCTTCTGCGGCAACGACCAGATCGCCCGTGGCGTGGCCGACGCACTGCGCGAGCGCGGCCGGGACGTGCCCGGCGAGATCGCCGTCGTGGGCTACGACAACTGGGACACCATGGCGCTGGCCAGCCGCCCGCCGCTCACCACGATCGACATGGACCTGGCCGAGATCGGCCGCATAGCGGCCCTCAAGTTGCTGGAGGCCATCGACGCCGAGCCGGTGCCCGGGGTGCACACGGTGCCGTGCAGGCTGGTGGTCCGCGAGTCCACCTGACGGGGCGCGGGGGGTGGGGACAGGTACACCGTCGGGCGGGTGCACAGGGCCATGGCCGGGCGTCGGCAGCCTTCGTAGCGTCAGGGGCCATGGCTGACAAAGAGAATCTCGACAACGCGAACACCGTTGAAAACAAGGGCACTTCAGGGACGCTGTCGCGCCGGCACGCGATGCGGCTGACGGCCGGGGTCTCAGGGGCCGCTCTCGCCGCCGGTATCGGGGTGCCCGAGGCCGCCGCGGCAGGCAGGACCGGGCACCACCGTGACGGCATCCGCACCTACGTCCTCGTCCACGGCACCCACAGCGCCGGATCGTTCTGGACGGCGATCGGCCGCGAGCTGACGCTGCGCGGTCACCGCGTCGTCGCCGTCGACCAGCCGCTGCACGGCACCGAGCGGTTCGTGCCGCGGGCGTACCAGACGCAGGACCTGCGCGCGCTGGCCACGGAGGCCTCGCCCGTCGCCGCCCTCACCCTGGACGACTTCGAGCGGCGCGTCACCCAAGCGGTGCGCCGCGCCGCACGGCTCGGCGGACCCGTGGTGCTGGTCGGGCACAGCATGGGCGGCCTCTCGGTGAGCAGGGTCGGCAACGCCGTGCCCGAACTCCTCGCCCACATCTGCTGCATGGCCGCCTTCTGCCCGAGCCGCACCATGCCCTCCCTCAACGCCTGCGCCGCCTCGCCGGAAGGGCGGCACGCCATCACGCCGATGGACCAACTCGTCGGTGATCCGGCGAAGTTGGGCGTGCTGCGCCTGAACTGGCGTACCTCCGACCGGCGGGACCTAGCCGTGTTCAAGGAGATGATCTGCGCCGACCACTCGGACGTCGGGTTCCTGCGGGTGCTGGAGGGCATGCAGACGGACGAGTCGATGACGGCGTACGACGGCCGGGCGGTCGGACGCGCCGGCACCTGGGGCCGCATCCCCCGCACCTATCTGCGCTTCGGCAAGGACCGCACGGTGGCCACCGCACTCCAGGACCGCATGATCGCGGAGGCCGACGCCCTCACCCCGGACAACCGCTTCACCGTCCACAGCATCCCCGACGCGGGGCACCTGGGGCCCGAGGACCCGGCCCGGGTGACCGATCTGCTGCATGGCCTGCGGGTGTAACCGTGCGGGGGCCGGGGCGGGCCGAGGTGTTCACGGGACGTTCAGTTCAGCGACAGTTTCCGCGGCCCCCAGTGAGCACACTCGTTTCATGGCGACTGCACAAGCAACCGACAAGATTCCCGGCGAGCTCAAAGACGTCCCCGGCTGGTTCCCGCCGCTGGACCAGCTGCTGTTCACCTGGTTCCTGGAGCGGCAGGAGGCGCGCGGCTTCGGGGGCGACCTGGTGGAGCTCGGCGCGTACATGGGAAAGAGCGCGATCCTCCTCGGCCATCACCTGCAGGACGGCGAGAAGTTCACGGTCTGCGACCTCTTCGGCGGCGAGGCGCCGGACGGGGCCAACGCGGCCGAGACGGCCAAGTCGTACTCCTCGCTCACCCGGCAGACCTTCGAGCGCAACTACCTGGCCTTCCACGACGCCCTGCCCAGGGTGATAGAAGCCACAACCTCCGTCATTCCCAAGGAAGTCGAGGCGGACAGCTGCCGCTTCGTCCACATCGACGCCTCGCATCTGTACGAGCACGTCCGCGACGACATCGGTGCCGCCCGCGACCTCCTCCTGCCGGGCGGCATCGTCGTCCTGGACGACTTCCGCTCCGAGCACACCCCCGGCGTCTCCGTCGCCACCTGGGAGGCCGTGCTCAACCGCGGGCTGCGCCCGATATGCCTGAGCACCCAGAAGCTCTACGGCACCTGGGACGACCCGGAGCCCGTCCAGGAGGAGCTGCTGGCGATGCTCAGGGAGCGCCCGGACTGCGGTCTGAGCGTCCAGGACGCCGCCGGGCACCGTCTCGTCCGCACCCGCGCGCAGAAGGGGATGCAGCCGCCGTCCTTCCCCCGCTCGCGCCACTACACCGTGCCCGAGCCGCCGCGGCCCGCGGCGGCCGCACCCTCGCCCGCTCCCGCACCGGCCCGTCCCCGGCCGCGCCCCCGCTCCCGGGCCCGCCGCATCGGCGCCGACATTCTGCCGCCGATCGTCACCCGCGCCCTGCGCCGCACCCTCGCCCGCAGCGCGCAGGGCAGGGCGTGAAGGCGGCCTCGCCGATCCCGCGCTAGTTCCCGTCGACCAGGCTCTGGGTGCCGAGGACCGAGATCAGTTCCAGTTTCTCGGCGGCCTCGGTGCCCGGCTCGGCCGAGTAGACCAGGATGTGCAGGTCGTTCTCCTCCACCCGCAGCAGGTCGCAGTCCAGCGTGACCAGCCCCACCTGCGGGTGCTCGATCGTCTTGCGGGAGGCCTCGAGCCGGCCCACGACCCCCGCGTCCCACAGCTCCGCGAACCGCTCGCTCTGCGCCCGCAACTCCGCGATCATGCGCCGCAGTTGCCGGTCGGCCGGGTAGCGGACGGCGGTCGCCCGCAGTTCGGCGACCATGCCGGACAGGAAGGCACGCCGTTCCTCCGGGGTGTGCCGCGCCCGGGTCGGCCGGTCCAGGAAGTTGCGCCACACGCCGTTGCGCTCGAAGCCGCGCAGGCCGGAGAAGTCGCCCATCAGCGCCGCGTACATGGGGTTGGCCAGCAGCAGCGTCATGGCCGCGTCGGAGACCGCGACGGGCGTGCCCACCAGCCGGTCCAGCAGACGCTGCACACTGGGCGTGATGTACTGCGGCACCACCTCAGGACCCGGCGGCACCAGCTCCGCCAGCCCGTACAGATACGCCCGCTCGTCCCCCGACAGCCGCAGCGCCCGCGCCAGCGCCTCGACGATCTGCCCGGAGGGGTTGGCCGCCCGGCCCTGTTCCAGACGCGTGATGTAGTCGACCGAGATCCCGGCCAGCAGGGCCAGCTCCTCGCGCCGCAGCCCGGCCGCGCGCCGGTGACCGCCCACGGGCAGCCCCGCCGCCTCCGGGGAGACGCGGTCGCGCCAGCGCCGGAGCGCCTTGCCGAGTTCCGTAGCCGCCATGTCCCCCAGTGAACACCGCGGGCCGGGCCCGTGCCTGGTACCCGCAGTCCCAGGAAGAAGGGTCTCCTGGCTGATCGTGCCACCGCGCAGCAGGCTGGACGCATGACGACAACACTGATCACCGGAGCCAACAAGGGCATCGGCTACGAGACCGCCCGCCGGCTCGTCGCCGCAGGCCACACCGTCTACGTGGGCGCCCGCGACGCCGAGCGCGGACGCCGGGCCGCGGAGCGGCTGGGCGCGCGGTTCGTCCTGCTCGACGTCACCGACGACGCCACGGTCGACGCGGCGGCCAAGGCCGTCGAGGCCGACGGCGGACTCGACGTGCTGATCAACAACGCCGGTATCGAGACCAGGGTCGAGGGCAACGCCGTGCCCACCGCCGAGACCGTGACCGCCGACCAGATGCGCAACACCTTCGAGACGAACGTCTTCGGCGTCGTCCGCGTCCTGCACGCCTTCCTGCCCCTGCTGCGGCGCTCGGCCGCGCCGGTCGTGGTCAACGTCAGCAGCGGCCTGGCCTCCCTGGCCCACCTCTCCGACCCCGACCACCCCGCGCACTTCTACCCGGGCATCGCCTACCCGACGTCCAAGACCGCGGTCAACATGCTTACCGTGCAGTACGCGAAGGCGTTCCCGGCGATGCGGATCAACGCCGTAGAGCCCGGCTTCACCAAGACGGACCTGAACGGCAACACGGGCATCCAGACCGTCGAGGAGGGCGCCGAGATCATCGTGCGCATGGCGCAGGTCGCCGCCGACGGCCCGACCGGCGGCTTCTTCGACGTCAACGGCCCGTTGCCCTGGTGAACCGCGGGGCCGGGCCGGGCGCGTCCCGGTGCTCAGACCCGGTTCAGCCGGGCGACGGCCTGCGGTGACAGCCGGATGCTTCCCGCCGCGATGTTCTCCCGCAGATGGACCGGGTCGGCGGTCCCCGCGATCAGCAGGGTGCGGTCGTAGACCGCCAGCAGCCAGGCGAGCGCGACCTGAGCCGGTGTGCAGCTCAACTCCTCGGCCACGGCGACGACTTCGGGGTGCCCGGTCACCTTCGGCCGGCCCGGGAACCGTGAACCGAGCGGGAAGAACGGCACCCACGCGATGCCGTGCTCCCGGCACAGCGCGAGCACCGGCTCGGTGGCCCGCTCCAGCACGCTGTAGTCGTTCTGCACACACACGATGCCGGCCGGCAGGGCCTGCCGGAGCTGGTCGGCGGAGACATTGCTCAGCCCGATGCCGCCGATCTTGCCCGCGTCGCGCAGCGCGGACAGTTCGGCGAGCTGGCTGTCGAGGTCGACCTTCTGGTCCCCCTCGGCGATCAGGCCGGGCGGCGCGTCGGCGCGCCGCAGGTTCACCACGTCCAGGCGCTCCACGCCCAGCACGGAGAGATTGGCCTCGACCTGGGCGCGGAGCTGTTCGGGGCGCTGGGCGGCGACCAGCTTGCCGCCGGGGTCGTCGGCCCCGACCTTGCCGGCCAGCACCAGGTCGTCGGGGTAGGGAGCCAGCGCGGTGCGCACGAGCTCGTTGCAGGGGCCGTAGAAGTGTGCGGTGTCCAGGTGGTTGACGCCGAGGTCCACCGCCTCGCGCAGCAGGCCGAGTGCGGCGTCGCGTCCGGCCGTCGCGTAGTGCAGCTGCATCACGCCGAAGCCGATACGGGCGACCGTGCGTCCCGCGAGCCGGGCCGTGCCTCCCGGCGGCGTGGTGGTCGGGTCTGCGGGTGACTGGGGTGCCGTCATCGGAGGGTGCTCCCGTCAGGGGAGGGGATCGGTCAATACGGAGGCTACCATCCGATCGGAGGATTGCCTCCGTATCGCTTCACCTGCCGCTGCGCCGCAGCCGCACCCGGTAGGAGTAGTGCTCGGGCAGGAAGTGGCTGATGGCCAGCTCGACGAGCTGACCGGCGGCCGTCTGGTAGACGCGGTCGATGCGCAGCAGCGCGCGGCCCGGCTCGCAGCCGAGGTGCTGGGCGATGTCCGCCGTCGCCTCGGTCACGGTGATGCTCTGCTCGGCCTCGGCGATCGGCTCGGGCAGCCGCTGGTCGAGCAGGCCGATGACGGTGAAGTCGTGAGGCGTGCCCGGCATCGTCAACTCCTCCACGGACTCGAGCAGTTGACCGACGGAGGGCGGCAGCCACACCGACGTGTGGCAGAACGCCACGTCGTCGTGCAGCCGCAGGAAGGCCAGTTTGTGCACCCGGTCGGTGTGCAGGCCGAGCCGTCCCGCCGCGTCGACGTCGACCCTGCGGTGCAGGGGCGTCACGACGTCCATGCGCGTGTCGATGGACAGGCCCATCAGGTCGTCCACCGAGCCGAACTGCCGCAGGTACTGCTCCTCCCGGGGCGTGGCGAACGTGCCCCGCCCCGGCACCCGGTACACCAGTCCCTCGGCCACCAGGTCCTGGAAGGCCCGCCGCACCGTCTGCCGGCTCACCCCGTACGTCGTGGCCAGCTCCGCCTCGGTGGGCAGCCGGACCCCGTCGGGATAGTCGTGCCGCAGGATCGCCGCCCGCAGTTCCCGCGCGAGCCGGAAGTACGTGCTCTCCCGCTGCGGCTGCTCAGCCATCAAGACCATCCCACCCGGTGCCCACGACCGTCCTGCTCAGCCATCGAGACCGCCTCTGGCCACCAACTGCGCCGCGATCACGTTCCGTTGGATCTCGTTCGTGCCCTCACCGACGATCATCAGGGGTGCGTCGCGGAAGTAGCGCTCCACGTCGAACTCCGTCGAGTAGCCGTAACCGCCGTGGATCCGCACGGCGTTGAGGGCGATCTCCATCGCCGTCTCGGAGGCGAACAGCTTCGCCATGCCCGCCTCCATGTCGACCCGGCGCCCGGCGTCGGCCGCACCCGCCGCGTACAGGGTGAGCTGGCGGGCGGCCGTGAGCTTGGTCGCCATGTCGGCCAGGTAGTTGCCGACGGACTGGTGGCGCCAGATGGGCTTGCCGAACGACTCGCGCTCCTGGGCGTAGCGCAGCGAGTCCTCCAGTGCCGCCCGTCCCACGCCGAGCGCCCGGGCGGCGACCTGGAGCCGCCCCGTCTCCAGCCCCTTCATCATCTGGCCGAAGCCGTGCCCCTCCTCGCCGCCCAGCAGCGCCTCGACCGGTACGCGGTGGTCCTCGAAGGACAACTCGCAGCTCTCGACGCCCTTGTAGCCGAGCTTGGGCAGGTCGCGGGAGACCACCAGGCCGGGACCGTGCTCCGTCAGCAGGACGGAGATGCCCCGGTGGCGCGGCTCGGCGGCCGGGTCGGTCTTGCACAGCAGCGCGATCAGGCCCGCGCGGCGGGAGTTGGTGATCCAGGTCTTCGCGCCGTTGACGACGTACTCTCCGCCCTCGCGGCGCGCGACGGTCGTGATCGCCTGGAGGTCGGAACCGCCGCCGGGCTCGGTGAGCGCCATCGTCGCGCGGACCTCGCCGGTCGCCAGCTTCGGCAGATGGCGCCGCTTCTGCTCCTCCGTTCCGTACAGGAGCAGGAGTTTGGCCACGACGGTGTGGCCGCCCATCGCACCCGCGAGGCTCATCCAGCCGCGCGCGAGTTCCTCGGTGACCAGGACGAAGCAGGGTGTGGAGACCGGGTTGCCGCCGTACTCCTCGGGGATCGCCAGGCCGTAGACGCCGAGTTCCTTCATCCGCTCGATGAGGTGCTCCGGGTAGGTGTCGGCGTGCTCCAGCTCCTGGACGACGGGCTTGACGTCCTTGTCGACGAACTCGCGAACGGTACGCACGACGAGGCGTTCGTCGTCGGAGAGGATGTCCAGGACGCTCATCGGGCGGATCTCCAGATCGTCAGGGGCGGATGGCCGTCGTCGGGTCAGACGACGGCGTCGGCGCGCAGCGACGCGATCGCTTCGGGGGACAGGCCGAGGCCGGTGAGGATCGCGTCCGTGTGCTCGCCGACGTCCGGTACGGGATCCATACGCGCGGGCATCCCCGCGAGATCGGCCGGCGGGCGCAGCGCCTGCACGGTCGCGCCGGGCACGGCGACATCCTGCCAGCGCTCGCGGGCGGCCAGCACCGGGTGGTCCAGGAACTCGGCGACGTCGTTGACCCCGGCGCAGGCGATCCCGGTCTCCTCCAGGTCCTTGAGGATCTCCTCGGCGTCGGAGCGGGCGAAGCGCTCGGCGACGATCGCGTTGAGCTCGTCGCGGTGCGCGACCCGGTCGGAGCCCGTGGCGAAGCGCGGATCGTCCGTGAGCGCCGGTTGCCGCAGGAAGTCCGCGCACAGACGGGCCCATTCGCGCTCGTTCTGGATGGAGAACAGCACCTGCTTGCCGTCGGCCGCCGTGAAGGCTCCGTACGGCGCGATGGTCGGGTGCTGGGTGCCGATCCGGGTGGGCTGACTGCCGCCGTAGCGCGTGTAGTTGGCGGGCTGGCCCATCCACTCAGCGAGCGCCTCGAACAGGGACACTTCGACGGGGTGGATCCGGCCGGTGGTGGCCCGCGTGTACAGGGCGGTCAGGACGCCCGTGTAGGCGTACATCCCGGCCGCGATGTCCGCCACCGAGATACCGACCCGGGCGGGCTCCTCCGCGGTGCCGGTCAGGGAGACCAGGCCGGTCTGGCACTGCACCAGCAGGTCGTAGGACTTGCGGTCCGCCCATGGACCGGTCGTGCCGTAGCCGGAGATCGTGCACGGGATCAGCCGCGGGTATCGCTCGGCGAGCGCGTCGACGCCGAGGCCCAGGCGGCCGGCGGCTCCGGGCGCAAGGTTCTGCACGAACACGTCGGCGCCGTCGAGGAGTTGGTGCAGAACCTCCTTGCCGCGCGGGTCCTTGACGTCCAGGGTGAGGGACTCTTTCGACCGGTTGAGCCAGACGAAATAGCTGGAGTGGCCGTGCACCGTCGTGTCGTAGCGGCGCGCGAAGTCCCCCTCGCCGGGCCGCTCCAGCTTGATGACGCGGGCGCCGAGGTCGGCGAGCTGGCGCGTGGCGTACGGGGCGGCCACGGCCTGTTCCAGGCTGACCACCGTGATGCCGGACAGGGGGAGTTCGTGCACTGTCATGCCTCCTGGCCCTGGTAAGGGAAATGGGTGCGCAGCACTTGGGCCGCGCCGGACCATGTCAGCCCGTCCAGCAGTGCCGGTACGTCCGCACCGCAGGCGACGGCCTTGGCGCGCAAGTCACCCTCGGACGGCCGGCGTTGAGGGGCGCCGGGCGGCAGGGTGAGCTCGGTGCGCACCTCGCCGCCGCCCGCGAGGCCGACGCGCAGGGTCACGTGGCCGTCGAGCAGGGTGCTCGTCTCACCGGGCAGCCGCTCGACGTGGACGCGCTCGATCAACTCCCGTGCCTCGGGCCGCCGTACGGCCTCGTCCGTGAAGCTGCCGAAGCCGGGGTAGTCGTCGAGCAGCGCGGCGGCCACCGCGTACGGCAGCGAGAACTTGCCCTCCAGGCCGGTCGCCGGCCGGTCGTGGATCAGCGGATGGACCGTCCCTGCGGGCGTGGCCACGTGGACGGCGGTGACCTCGCCGCGCACCTGCTCGCGCACCTCGCGCAGGGCGGCGATCGGCCGCTGCATGGCGTAGCAGCAGGGGAAGAGCTTGACGGCCAGGCCCCCGGGGACGGCCGGGGCGGCCGGGAAGTCCGCCGCGGGCTTGCCGCCGACCCGCTCCAGCCAGGCGTCCAGCACCCGGGGTTCCGCGGTGGCGCCCGCCCGCGCCAGCCGGGCGGCCCGTACGCCCGCCTCGGCCGCGAAGCCGACCTGGAGCGCCTTGCCGTGCGTCCCGAACGCCTCCTGCCCGCCACCGGCGGCCGGGACGGCGAGTGCCATCGCGGTGGCGAGGCCGTCCACGTCGAGCCCGAGGGCCGTCCCGGCCGCGACGGCGGCGGCCGGGGCGCCCGCGGTGCACGTCGCGTGCCAGCCCGCCGCGTAGTGACTCCAGCCGAGCATCGTCCCGAGCCGGGCCATGACGCCCGCGCCGGCGAGATACGCGCGAGCGTCACCGCCGGACGCGAGCACCGCCGGGACGGTGACCACGGAGATGTGGGTGGTGGTGTCGGTGTGCAGGTCGTCGAAGTCGAGCACGTGCGCCATGGCCGCCCACCGGGCCGCGTCCGGCAGGGAAGCGGCGATCGAGCGGAGCGGGTGCGCGCGGGCCGCCAGCGCGACGGCGACGGTGTCGGCCAGGGCCCGCTCGGCGAGCGCCAGGTCGTCCGGCGCGGCGCGATGGCCGTGGGCCCACTGGGCGAGGGCACGGGCGGCTGTCAACGGGTCCCCCGGGGGTTCGTTGCCTGCTGTTCGTACGGCGGAAGGTCCTGTGCCTCGATTTGTACGGCCAAATGGAAGAGCCTGTCAATGGCGGCGCATTCCTGCCACCAGGGTCTTGACCACCAGGGCCGCGCCGCACCCGCCTTGACCATCCCGCCCAACGTCCGCACAATGCCGGGGATTTGTACGCACCATTTGTACGCAACAATGTGGCCCTGGTCCGGCACGCCCCGGGAGTTCCGTTGCCCCGTTCCGAATCCGCACCCGCCGAATCCGCACCCGCCGACTTCGCCGCGCTCGAAGCGACCGCCCGTACCTGGCGCCCCGACGACGTCCGGGCGGCCGACGCCCTGGACCCCGGCCCGACGGCGGCCCTCTCGGCTGTACTGGATCTGCCCGCCCCCGCCGCGGTCGACGGCGATCCGCTGCCGCCGCTGTGGCACTGGCTGCACTTCCTGTCCTGGCCCCGGCACTCGGATCTCGGCGTCGACGGGCACCTCCGGGACAGCCACTTCCTGCCGCCGCTGCCGCAGCGGCGCAGGATGTTCGCGGGCGGGCGGCTGGAGGTGACCGCGCCCCTCACCGCAGGACGGCCGGCGGAGCAGCACAGCCGGGTGAGCCGGGTGGCGCCGAAGCGGGGGCGCAGCGGCGACCTGCTCTTCGTCACCGTACGCAGCGAGTTCCGCCAGGGCGGCCGCCTGTGCGTGACCGAGGAACAGGACCTGGTGTACCGCAGTGGCGGCCCAGCGCCGGGCCCGGCCGCGCCGGCCCTGGACACCGAGAGCCGTCCGCGCGACGACACCTCCCCCTGGCAGCGGGAATGGCGCACGGACCCGGCCCTGCTGTTCCGCTTCAGCGCCCTGACCGCGAACGCGCATCGCATTCACTACGACGCCCCGTACACGACCGGCGTCGAGGGCTACCCCGGCCTGGTCGTGCACGGCCCGCTGCTGGTCCTCGCGATGCTGGAGCTGGTACGCCGGCAGCAGCCCGGACGGCAGGTCCGCAGCGTGTCCTACCGCCTGAACAAGCCCGCCTTCTGCGGGGAGCGGCTCCTCGCCTGCGGCGGTCCCGAGGCCGGCGGCACCGCCCGGCTGCGCATCGCGAGCCACCGTGAAGAAGCCCACGCCGGGGCGGACGTGGGCTTCGCCTGAGGCACGGTGGTCAGGACTCCCGGACCGGGACGGCCGAGGGTTCCCGGCGGGGGTCGCACAGCACCATGACCGCGCGGGCGACGAGTTCGCCCGCACCGCCGAGTTCCCTGCGGTAGCGGCCCGTCGTGCCGCGGACGGCCTCGGCGAAGTCCGGATCGGCGGCACGGGCGCCGGCCGGGGCGGGGAGTTCGAGGGCCATGGCGCGGCGGCGGGCGAGGAGCGCGATGATCTCGTCGTCGAGGCGCTCGAGCCGGTCGGACGACAGGTCCGCCGCCGGTCCGGCCGCCGTGTGTGTGGTCCGTCGGTCCGCGTGGTTCGTCGTCACGAAGGATCTCCGTTTCGCCGGCGGAAGCCGGATCGCGGCTCCCGTCCTCCTCGTCGCAGTGGGTCCTTCCACACCTTGCCCAGGCCGCCGGGCGCCAACTCCTCGTCCCCGCAAGGCCACAGACGGCCGCCCGCGGACGGCCGGGCTACGTCGCCGAGGACGGCGCGGGTTCCGGGACGGCCTGCGGCGCCCGGTCGCGGCGGGGGAGGGCCAGCGGGGTGGCCAGAATGAGCAGACCGGCGAGTGCGATCGCGGTGCGGACGCCGGCCAGGCCGGCCAACACGCCCCACACCGCGGTCAGGGCCGCGGTCGTCCACTTGCTGGTGACCGACCACGCCGAGAGCGTACGGGCCACCCGGTCCGCCTTCGTGTGCTCCAGCCGGTAGGTCGCGTACACCGGACCGAACACGCCGCAGCAGGTGATCAGGCCGAACTCCACGACCATGACTGGCGCGGCGACAATCCGCACCCGGCCCTGGGCGCACTGCGCGCCCACCTCGGCTCCCCGGACGGGGACCGGGACACGTGGACGCCGAAGTGGGCGCAGTGAGGCCCGAACGGGAGGCTGTTCGGGGTCAGTTGAGGGTGTCGGGGTCCGGGCCGGTGCGCAGGCCGCGGTCCAAAGCGGCGATCGCGGACATCTCCTCGTCGCCGAGGACGAAGTCGAAGACGTCGATGTTCTCGCGGATCCGGGCGGGCGTGACGGACTTCGGGATCACGACGTTGCCGAGCTGAAGGTGCCAGCGCAGCACCACCTGCGCGGGCGACCTGCCGTGCCGCTCGGCGATCTCCGTCAGCGTGGACTCGCCCAGCACCGCGCCCTGGGCCAGCGGGCTCCATGCCTCCGTGACGATGCCCGACTCGGCGTGCAGGGAGCGCAGTTCACGCTGCTGGAGGCCGGGGTGCAGCTCGATCTGGTTGACGGCCGGCACCAGTGCCGAGTCCTCCAGCAGCCGGCGCAGATGGGCGGGCTGGAAGTTGGAGACACCGGCGGCGCGGATCCGCCCGTCGGCCGCCAGCTTCTCGATCGCCCGCCAGGACTTCCGGTACAGGTCGCGGGCCGGGGTGGGCCAGTGGACGAGGTACAGGTCGACGTGGTCCAGGCCCAGCCGTGCCAGGCTCGCGTCGAAGGCGCGGAGGGTGGCGTCGTACCCCTGGTCGGCGTTCCACAGCTTGGTGGTGACGAACAGCTCCTCGCGGGCGAGACCGGAGAAGGCGAGGGCGGCGCCGACGCCGGCCTCGTTGCCGTAGACGGCGGCGGTGTCGATGCTGCGGTAGCCGGCCTCCAGTGCGGCGCTCACCGCTGCGGTGGTCTCGGCGTCGGGGACCTGGAAGACACCGAAGCCGATCTGCGGGATCTCGACGCCGTTGTTGAGGGTGACGGTGGGGACGGTGGGGGTCATGACGGCCGGTTCCTTACGAGGTCGTGGATCGGTGCTGTGCGGCGGCCGGGACCTGCTCGGCCGGGGCGGACTCGGCCACGACCCGTCCGCCGGTCCGGGTGCGGCGGTCGAGGGAGGCCGCCAGGAAGGACAGGAGCAGCGCGGTGCCGGACAGGAGGGCGCCGATCCAGTTCGGTGACGTGTAGCCCAGCCCTGCCGCGATGACGACGCCGCCCAGCCAGGCGGCCAGTGCGTTGCCGAGGTTGAAGGCGCCGATGTTGGCGGCGGACGCCAGGGTGGGCGCGGCGGCGGCCTGGTCGAGCACCCACTTCTGCAACGGGGGGACCGTCGCGAAGCCCAGTGCCCCGATCAGCGTCAGCGTGACGGCGGCGAGCACCTTGTTGTGGGCGGTCGCGGTGAACAGCAGCAGTGCCAGGGACAGCGCCCCGAGGGTGGTGAACAGCATGGGCATCAGGGCGCGGTCGGCGAACCGGCCGCCGACCAGGTTGCCCAGGAACATCCCGGTCCCGAACAGCACCAGCAGCCAGGTGACGGCGCCGGCCGAGTAGCCGGCGACCTCGGTCATCATCGGCGTGATGTAGGTGATGGCCGCGAAGACGCCGCCGTAGCCGAGGACGGTCATCGCCATCGCGAGCCAGACCTGGACGTTGCGGAAGGCGGCGAACTCGACGCGGATGTCGGCGGATTCGGGCCTGCCCGTCTCGGGCACGAGCTTCGCCACGCCGAGCAGGCCCACGATGCCGAGCGAGGCGACGCCGGCGAAGGTGACCCGCCAGCCGGCGGCCTGGCCGATGTAGGTGCCCAGCGGGACGCCCACGATGTTGGCGACGGTCAGGCCCGTGAACATCAGGGAGATGGCGGACGCCTTCTTCTCGGGCGCGACCAGATTGGCCGCGACCACGGACCCGATGCCGAAGAACGCGCCGTGCGCGAGGGAGGCGACGATGCGGCCGATCAGCATGATGCCGAAGCTGGGGGCGAGGGCGGACAGGGCGTTGCCCACCACGAACAGGCCCATGAGGAACATGAGCATCTTCTTGCGGGAGACCTTGGTGCCCAGGACCGTCAGCAGGGGTGCGCCGAGGACGACGCCCAGGGCGTAGCCGGAGACGAGCCAGCCGGCGGTGGGGATGGAGACGCCGAAGTCGCCCGCGACCTCGGGCAGCACGCCCATGATCACGAATTCCGTGGTGCCGATCCCGAAGGCCCCTATGGCCAGGGCCAGGAGGGCGAGAGGCATGGGAGGTACCTTCCAAGCGATTGCGTGTAACGCTTACGAGCGTCGACAATAGTTGCAGACGCGGGATAAATGCAAGCGCAGTGAATGGCTGAGGCGGGTATCACGTGTCTGCAAGTATTCGGGCGCTGGAAGGCCCCCGCGGCGATGTGCTCGCGAGGGCCGGGAGGGCGGGAGTGTCCGTGTCGGACGGCGGCTCGGTGTCAGGCAGGCACGCGCAGCGTCTCGACCGCCCTCACCAGCGGGGCGAGCTCCGGATTCCGCGCGGCCTCGTCCAGGGCCTCGCGCAGGGCCGACTCGTTGGTCGGGCGGGCCTCCTCCAGCAGCTTCAGGCCGGCCTCGGAGACGTTGGTGTAGATGCCGCGCCGGTCGGTGGGGCACAGGTACCGGCTCAGCAGGCCGCGGTCCTCCAGGCGCGTGACCAGGCGCGTCGTGGCGCTCTGGCTGAGCACGACCGCGTCGGCGACCTGCTTCATCTGCAGGTGCCCGCCCTCTCCGTCGTGCTGGCGGCTCAGGACGTCCAGCAGTGAGTACTCGCGCACGCTCAGATCGTGCTCGGACTGGAGGGCGCGCTCGATGTGCGCCTCGATCCTGCCGTGCAGCAGCGACAGGGCGCACCAGCCCTGGGCGAGGGCGGTGAGTGCCGGGTCGGTCGCGGTCATGGGCCTGAGTCCTCCGTCCCGAAGTGGGTCTTTTCCAGGATAGGCCAACGGCGAAATTGTCGGCGACCGCATGTATTAAGCGTGCGCAAGCTGTATCACGCGTGCGCAGGCTGTGTTGCGTCGCGAGCGGCGGGGTCCGGCTGATAGACCCGAGGCATGGCAGACGACGAATCCGGGCGCTTCGCCTCGGGACAGACGGCGCTCGTGGTCCCCGTACCGGAGGCCGAACCCTCGGTCGGGACCTGGCGCAAGCGTTTCGACCCCGCAGCCCGGGCCGGCGTCCCGGCCCATGTCACCGTGCTCTTTCCCTTCCTGCCGGCCTCCGTCGTCGACGCCTCGACCTGCGCCGCCCTGGACGAGATCTTCGCCCGTCACCGGTCCTTCGACGTACGGTTCGAGGAGTGCGGACGGTTTCCCGGGGTGCTCTACCTCGCGCCCGTCCCGGGCGCCCCGTTCCGTCGGCTCACCCAGGCGGTCGTCGAACGGTGGCCGGAGGCCCCGCCGTACGGCGGCAAGTACGACCCCCACCCCCATCTGACCGTCGCCCAGGGACAGGAAGAGGCGGTACTGGACGAGATCGAGGCCGGCCTCCGCCCGTGCCTCCCCTTCACGGCACGCGTCCCCACGGTCGACCTCGTGGTCCACAGCGGTACGGAATGGCGGCACCGGGCGTCGTTCGCGCTGCAGTGACCGATCTCGCCCAAGGCGCCGCGGTGGACGCCGTCGGCGCTTGACTTGGAGAGCGCTCCAAGATCTAGCGTCACCAAGGACGGTGCCGGAGACGGCGACGGTCCGGGTGGACGGAGACGGGCATGAGGGTGGGCGTACACATCAACCGGTTCGACCACGGCGGAGGAGGGCCCGCGCTCGGCGCCGAACTCGCCGCCACGGGGGCGGCGGCCGAGGCGGCGGGGGTCAACTGGCTGTCGGTCATGGACCACTACTTCCAGATGGAGTTCAACGGCGGCGCCGAGGGGCCGATGCTGGAGGCCTACACGACCCTCGGCTACCTCGCGGGCCACACCTCCACCGTCCGGCTGGGCGCGCTGGTCACCGGTGTGACCTACCGGCACCCGGGACTCCTCGCCAAGATCGTCACTTCGCTCGACGTGCTGTCCGGCGGCCGGGCCACCCTCGGCATAGGCGCGGCCTGGTACGACCGCGAGCACGAGGGGCTCGGCGTGCCCTACCCGCCGCTCGCGGAGCGCTTCGAGCGGCTGGAGGAGACCCTGCGGATCTGCCGGCAGATGTGGGACCCGGAGGCGAACGGCCCCTTCGAAGGCAAGCACTACCGGCTGGCCGAGACCCTGTGCGTCCCGGCGCCGGTCAGTGACCCCCACCCCGAGATCATGATCGGCGGGGGAGGCGAGAAGAAGACGCTGCGCCTGGTCGCCCAGTACGCGGACGCCTGCAACATCATCCCCTCCTCCGCCGACGAGGCCAAGCACAAGCTGGACGTGCTGCGCCGGCACTGCGACGCCGTGGGCCGCGACTACGACCGGATCCGCAAGACGATCGCCTGCACGGGCGAGTCCGTGACCGACGCGGACCTCGACGCCTTCCTGCGGGACATCGACGGTTACGCCGGACTCGGCCTCGACACCGTGATCCTGGCGCCGCGTCTCGGGGAGCCGGCGGCGTGGATCGAGAGCTTCGCGGCGCCGGTGGTTCAGCGGCTGGCCCAGCTCGACTGAGGCTCCGGGGGACGGCTGCGCGAGACGACGCGCATCCCGCGGCCGTCCTCCACCCGGACCTGCAGCGAGCCGCAGCCGCAGCGGGTCCACACCGTGCGGCCCGCGGCGGTGCTGTGCCCCGAGACCACCTGGAAGGGCTCGGCGCCGTCGGGCCAGCCGCAGTGCGGGCAGCTGCCGCCATCCGTGCTGATCATGGCAACTCCTCGAACGTTTCGACTGATTGACCGTCGCGACACAGCCAGGGTGCGGCCCGGTGTCCATTCACGTCCAGGTTGACTTTGTGGACCCCACCTTGAAGCCTGGGCTTCATGATTGACCTGCGCCGACTGCACGTCCTGCGGGCCGTCGCCCACTACGGCACGGTCACCGCGGCCGCCCGCGCGCTGCACTTCACCACGTCGGCGGCCTCCCAGCAGATCCGCCAGCTCGCCCGCGACCTGGGCGTCGACCTGCTCGAACCGCAGGGGCGCGGGGTGCGGCTCACCCCGGCCGCCGAGAGCCTGCTCGCGCACGCGGACGCCATCCAGGCCCGCTGGGAGCAGGCCGAGCTGGACCTGCGCGCCGAACACGCCCCCGCCGGACCGCTCCGCGTGAGCGGGTTCCCGGTGGCCGTCTCCGTACTGCTGGCCCCGATGGCCGTACGGCTTCAGAAGCGGCATCCCCGGCTGTCGGTCCGCATCCGGGAGGCGGGGGTGAACGAGAGCTTCGACCTGCTCTTCGAGGGGGAGACCGACCTGGCCGTCGTCGAGGCCACCCCGCAGAACCCGCCGCTCAGCGACGCCCGCTTCGACCAGCAGCCGCTCCTGGACGACCCGTTCGACCTCGTCGTCCCCGCGGACCATCCACTCGCCGGGCGCGAGCGGGTCGGTCTCTCCGACGCGGCGCACGAGGACTGGATCGCGCCGGTCGCGGACAGCCCGTGCCGCCCGCACGTGATGTCGGCGTGCGGCGAGGCCGGCTTCAGCCCCGGCATCGTCCACCACGCCCTGGACTGGAACGTCACCGCCCATCTGGTCGCCAACCGGCTCGGCGTCGCACTGATCCCACGGCTGGCCCAGCTGACCCCGCACCTGCCGATCGCCCGGGTCCGCTGCACCGGCAACCCGCACCGCAAGCTGCTCACCTGCACCCGGCGGGGCGGCCGGGAGCGACCCGCGGTCGCCGCCGCGCTGGCGGAACTGCGCGAGCTGGCGCCGACGGCGGTGGCGTGAGCCGTGGAGGGGCGGGCGCGGCATGCGAAAGGGGCCAGGGCCCTTGGCCCCGGCCCCTTTCGGGCCTGTGCGGTCGTGGATCAGGCGGCGACGGCCTCGCCCGCGTGGCCGTGCAGGCGCGCGACCACCTCGGTCAGCTGCGCGGCGACCTCGGCGTCGTCGGCCGGGTGGGTCTCGGCGAAGCGGACCACGGAGCCGGGGATGGAGAGCTTGACGTCCTCGAGCACCTTGCCGCCGGCGATGCCCACGGCCTTGCGGGTCTCGTCCTGCGCCCACACGCCGCCGTACTGGCCGTAGGCGGTGCCGACCACGGCGACCGGCTTTCCGGCGAAGGCGCCGGCGCCGAAGGGGCGGGACAGCCAGTCGATGGCGTTCTTCAGGACGGCCGGGATGGTGCCGTTGTACTCGGGGGAGAAGAACAGGAACGCGTCGGCGGCCTGGGCGGCCTCACGCAGCTTGGCGGCGGCGGCCGGGACGCTGCCCTCGACGTCGATGTCCTCGTTGTAGAACGGGATCTCGGCCAGGCCCTCGAAGATCTCGACGTCCGCGCCCTCGGGCGCGAACCTGGCGGCCGCCTCGGCGAGCTGACGGTTGTGCGAACCGGCGCGAAGGCTGCCGACGAGCGCGAGGATGCGGACAGACATGGGGGACTCCAAATGGGGGGCTGAAACATTGCCGTTACGATCCGGACCGAGGTCCGTTTATTGTGTAGCACCTTAACCGGACCGCGGTCCAGTTTTGTTCCCGATGCTTTACGCTGTCTTCATGTCCGCCACCCTGCCGCCCTTTCCCCGGCCCCAGGAGCCGGTCGGCGAGCCCGAACTGCTGCAGCTGAGCACCGCCGACGACGAGCCGTGCCTGCGCGCCGACGCCGCGCGCAACCGCGCCCGGCTGCTGGAGGCCGCCACTCGGCTGATCGCAGAGCACGGTGCGGCCGGGGTGACGATGGAGGCGGTGGCCACCGCGGCCAACGTGGGCAAGGGGACGGTCTTCCGCCGCTTCGGCGACCGGACCGGACTGCTGATGGCACTGCTGGACCACTCGGCGCGCAGGCTGCAGGCCGACTTCCTCGGCGGGCCGCCGCCGCTGGGCCCCGGGGCGCCGCCCCTGGATCGGCTGCGGGCGTTCGGCGTGGCCCTGCTCTACCGGTCGGCCGAGCAACTGGACCTTCAGCTGGCCGCCCAGCCCGACCCGGCCCGCCGTTACGTCCACCCCTCGGCCGGGGCCCTCACCATGCACGTCACGATGCTGCTGCGGCAGATCGTGCCGGACGCCGACTGCGAGCTGCTGGCGCAGGCCCTCATGAGCTATCTCGACCCCGCGGTCATCCACCACCTGACCAAGCAGCGCGGCATGCCCTTGGAGCGGCTGGAGGCCGGCTGGACCGATCTGGTCGCGCGGGTGACGGGCACCGAGCCGCCACGCTGAACCGACGCCCCGGAAGGCCGGCTCGGGCGGGCCCGGCTCAGGCGTGGCCGGTTCAGGTGTGGCCGACAGAGGCCCGCCCGGCTCAGGCGTGGCCGGCGAACATGTCCAGCAGTCCCTGCGGCGCGTCCGCGCGGAACAGCACGGCTCCGCTCTGTGCCGACGCGGCCGCGGAGACCTCGCTGCGGGGGAACATCTTCTCCTCGTATGCGGCGAGCGCTTCCTCCGTGTCGCCCGGGTGTGCGGCCAGGGCGAGGCCCAGTTCGGCGCCGTCGAGCAGGGCCAGGTTGGCGCCCTCGCCCGCGAACGGGGACATCAGGTGCGCGGCGTCGCCGAGCAGCGTCACGCCCGGCACCCGCTCCCAGCGGTGGCCCACCGGCAGGGCGTGGATGCGCCGGGGCACGAGCGCGCCGTCGGCGTCCGCGACCAGCGCGCGCAGGCTCTTGTCCCAGTCGGCGAAGTGCTCCAGGACCCGCCCCTTGGCCGCCTCGGTGTCGGCGAAGTCGATGCCGTCCAGCCACTCCTCGGGCGCCTCGACGGCGGCGTAGACGTGCAGGCTGCCGTCGGTCTCGCGGTGCGCGAGGAAGCCCCGGCCCGCGCCGAGCGCGAACAGCATGCCGCCGCCGACCACTTCGGCACTCACCGGGTGGCGCAGATCCGCGTCCTCGAGGTCCGCCTCGACGAACGAGACGCCGGTGTAGGCGGGTTGGGCGTCCGAGACCAGCGGGCGGATCCGCGACCACGCGCCGTCGGCGCCCACCAGCAGGTCCGTGGTGAGCACGGTGCCGTCTGCGAGGGTCACCTCGTGCCGGCCGCCGTCCAGCGGACGCGCGCCGGTGACCTTGGCGCCCCAGCGGACGGTCCCCTCGGGCAGTGAGTTCAGCAGCAGGTCGCGCAGGTCGCCGCGGTCGATCTCGGGTCGCTCGCCCCGGTCGCCGTCGGTCTCCTCCAGGCGGACCACGGCGTCCTTGTCCAGCACGCGCGTGGCCTCGCCGCCGGGATGGACGAGCGTCCGGAACCGCTCGTACAACCCCGCGGCGCGCAGGGCCACTTGGCCGGAGTCGTCGTGGATGTCGAGCATGCCGCCCTGGGTGCGGGCGGCGGGGGAGGCGTCCAGGTCGAAGACGGCGGCCTCGATGCCGTGCGCGTGCAGCACACGGGCGAGGGTGAGGCCGCCGAGACCGGCGCCGACGACGGTGATGGCGTGATGCGTGGTCATGTCGAACTCCTTGAGGTCAGTG
This sequence comes from Streptomyces sp. NPDC050534, assembly GCF_044457745.1. NCBI lineage: Bacteria > Bacillati > Actinomycetota > Actinomycetes > Kitasatosporales > Streptomycetaceae > Streptomyces > Streptomyces sp. NPDC050534. The sequence goes on along the minus strand of NZ_JBITHF010000005.1, from coordinate 82,006 downwards.
GGGTGCGGGGGTCTGCTCGATGCCGGTGATCAGCGTTCGCAGCCCCCACGACAGCCGGTCCTGCGGCGCTCCCCCGAGCAGCGGGCCGCCGAGTGCGGCGATGTGCGGATGGGTGTGCTCGGACACGCCGTGCACCGCGCGGCGCAGGGCGTCCCAGTCCTCCTCGGACGCCTCGCCGGCCGCGTGCTCGGCGGCGGTCGCGGTGGCGTGCTGGAGCAGCAGGTCGACGCCCCACGCGGCCTGCGCGGGCGGCACGCCGCCCTCGTCGAGCAGGGCCAGCAGCGACTCGATCAGGTTCAGGTAGTGCGGCCCGCTCGGCCGGGCCGTCAGCGCGGAACGGGCCAGGCTCGGGTGCTCGAAGAGCATCGCGGTGTACGCGGTGAGCACCCGCTCGAGCCGCTCCCGCCACGAGCCCTCGGCCGGGGCCGGCCCCACGGTTCCCAGCAGCTCGTCCAGGACGGCCGCGTGCAGCTCCGCGGTGTTGCGCACGTAGACGTACAGCGAGGCCGGGCCGGTGTCGAGCTCCTGCGCGAGGCGCCGCATGGTCACCTTCTGCAGGCCCTCGGCGCGCAGGATCGCGACCGCCGCGGCGACGATCCCCTCCCTGCTCAGGGCGGGTTTGGCCGGGCGCTCACGGCGGCTGCGGGGGGAGCCGGATCGGTCTGTCATGCCTCCACGATAACGAACATGTTCGTTGCGAACAAGTTCGTGACGAACATGTTCGCCCCTGCCCGGGTGTGGCCCCGGACACAGGTTCTGCAAAGATGCCGTACGTCATGGTGCAGATACCGAAAACGCCCGCGCACTCGTCCACCACGGCGCGCTCCGTGCCCACGAGCGCCGACGTGGCCCGCCTGGCCGGCGTCTCGCGCGCGACCGTCTCCTACGTCCTGAACAACACCAGTGCCGTACGGATCAGCGAGCCCACGCGCCGCCGGGTCCACGAGGCCGCCAAGGAACTCGGCTACGTGCCGCACGCCGCCGCCCGCAGTCTGCGCGCCGGACACAGCCGCGTGGTCCTGATGCCCGCCCCCAGCTTCCCGGTCGGTCCCCTCTACAGCCAGTTCATCAGCGAGCTCCAATGGGCGCTCGGCCGCCTCGACTACACCGTCGTGCAGTACGGCTCGGTCGGCGTGCACGGTGACGAGGCCGCCCGCGCCTGGGCCGAACTGCGCCCCGTCGCCGTCCTGGTGCCCGGCGCGGGACCCCTCAGCCCGCAGGGCGTCACCGTGCTCAAGCGCTCCGGCGCCCGCGCCGTCGTCACCCTCGGCCCCGAGTCCGTCGACGGCGCCCACGCCCTGCTCATGGACCACGAGACCGTCGGCCACTGCGCCGCCGGCCATCTCTTCGACCGCGGCCGCCGCCGCATCGGCGTCGTCACCCCCCAGGAGAACGGCCTGGAGTCCTTCGCGCAGCCCCGCCTCGAAGGCGTGCGCCGGGCCCTGCAGGGCACCGACGCCACCGTCACCGAACTGCCCCTGGCCTACGAGGAGGAGTCCGCCACGCGCCTCGCCGCCCGCTGGCGCGACCTCGACCTCGACGCCGTGTTCGCGTACAACGACGAGTACGCGATGCTGCTGATGCGCGCGCTGCAGGACGTCGGCGTGCTCATCCCCGAGGATGTGGCCCTCATCGGCGCCGACGACCTCATGCTCGGCCGGCTGCTGCGGCCCCGGCTGAGCACGGTCCACATCGAGCTGCCGTCCGGCCGCGACCTTGCCGAACTGGTCGACCGCGCGGTGCGCAACCCCGGTGCCGCGCCCGAGACGCACAAGGTGCTGGGAGCCACGGTGATCCACCGCGACTCCAGCTGAACCAAGGAGGCGCGCATGCGCACGACGGTCGGCATCATCGGCGGCGGCCCCGCCGGGCTGCTCCTCGCCCGGCTGCTGCACCGCACCGGCATGGACTGCGTCGTTCTGGAGGCCCGGACCCGCGAGTACGTCGAGCAGCGCCAGCGCGCCGGAATGCTCGAACAGGGCACGGTCGACGCCCTGCACGAGGCCGGCGCCGCCGAGAGACTGAAGGCCGAGGGCATGGTCCACCAGGGCATCGAGCTGCGCTTCGACCGGGAGCGCCACCACATCGACTTCCCCACCCTGACCGGCGGCCGCACCGTCACCATCTACGCCCAGACCGAGATCGTGAAGGACCTCGTCGCGCTCCAACTGGCCGAAGGGCCACCGCTGTTGTTCGAGGCCGAGGCCCTCGCGATCGAGAAGCCGGACAGCGACTCACCCGTCGTCCGCTTCCGCCACGAGGGCCGCGAACAGACCCTCGCATGCGACTGGGTGGTGGGCTGTGACGGCTTCCACGGCATCGCCCGCGACACCTTCCCGGACACCCTCAGCCGTACGTACGAACGCGACTACCCCTACTCCTGGCTCGGTATCCTCGCCGACGTGGCGCCCTCCTGCGACGAGCTGATCTACGCGCGCGGGGAGGGCGGTTTCGCCCTGCACAGCATGCGCTCCCCGCACGTCTCACGCCTCTACCTGCAGGTACCCAACGGCACCGACGCCGACGAATGGAGCGACGACCGCATCTGGGACGAACTCGCCGCCCGCTTCGCCATCGACGCGGACTGGACCCTGCACCGCGGCCCGATCACCGCCAAGTCCGTGACGCCGATGCGGAGTTTCGTCCACGAACCGATGCGCCACGGGCGGCTGCTGCTGGCCGGCGACGCCGCCCACATCGTGCCGCCGACCGGCGCCAAGGGCCTCAACCTCGCCGTCTCCGACGTCCGCGTCCTCGCCCGCGCCTTCGCCGAACTGCACCGCACGAAGTCCGGGCAACTCCTCGACGCCTACTCCGACATGTGCCTGGCACGCGTGTGGCAGGCCACGCGCTTCTCCTACGACATGACTAAGATGTTGCATGCTCAACCAGATGGGGATGCGTTCGAGAACCGTCTGCAGCTTTCACGTCTGCGCCGGATCGCAGCATCCCGCCACGCAGCCGCCGAACTGGCCGCGAACTACACGGGACTTCCGCTCCTGATGTGAGTCCCGGTGACGAAACGGAGAGCCGTCATGCCGCTGCTCGACCCGAAGACCTGGCAGCCCCGCGCCCTGTCGGGGCCCGAGTACGCCGTCACAGAGCCCGCCACCGGGGACACGCTCGCCACCGTCGACCTCGCCTCCGCCGAGGACGTCTCTGCCGCCGCCGAGGCCGGCCGGGCCGCCCAGGCGGAGTGGGCGCGGGTGCCGCACTTCGTCCGCGCGGGCATCCTGCGCAAGGCCGGCGACCTGTTCGCGGCGCACGCCGAAGAACTGCGCGAATGGATCGTGCGGGAGTCGGGCTCCATCCCGGGCAAGGCCGACTTCGAGCTGCACGTCGCCGCCCAGGAGTGCTACGAGGCCGCCGCCCTCGCCTCCCGCCCGGTCGGGCAGGTGCTGCCCACCGAGGCGCCGAGGCTGTCGTACACACGCCGTGTCCCGGTGGGGGTGGTGGGCGTGATCGCCCCGTTCAACGCCCCGCTGATCCTCTCGATCCGCTCGGTCGCCCCGGCCCTGGCCCTCGGCAACGCGGTCGTCCTCAAGCCGGACCCGCGCACCGCGGTCTGCGGCGGACTCTCCCTCGCCGCGGTCTTCGCCGAGGCGGGCCTGCCCGAGAACCTGCTGCACGTGCTGCCCGGCGGCCCGGACGTCGGCCAGGCGCTGGTCGCCGACCCGCGCGTCCCCGTCATCTCCTTCACCGGCTCCACCGCGGCGGGCCGCGCCGTCGGCGAGGCGGGCGGCCGCCACCTCAAGCGCGTCCATCTGGAACTCGGCGGCAACTCAGCCCTGGTCGTCCTGGAGGACGCCGACCTCGACGCGGTCATCTCGACGGCCGCCTGGGGCTCGTTCTTCCACCAGGGCCAGATCTGCATGACGACCGGCCGCCACCTGGTCCACCAGTCGATCTATGAGGAGTACGTCGACCGCCTCGCGGCCAAGGCCGACTCCCTCGCGGTCGGCGACCCGCACCGCGAACAGGTGCACCTGGGCCCGATCATCGACGACGCCCAGCTCACCAAGATCCACGGTCTGGTGCAGGCGAGCACCGCCCGCGGCGCCAAGGTCGCCGCGGGCGGCACCCACGAGAAGCTCTTCTACCGGCCGACGGTCATCGCGGGCGTCGACGACGCGAGCCCCGCCTACGCGGAGGAGGTCTTCGGCCCGGTCGCGCCCGTGCGCTCCTTCAGCACCGCCGACGAGGCGGCGGCCTGGGCGGCGCAGGGCGAGTACGGCCTCTCGCTCGGCATCGTGACACGTGACGCGGCCCGCGGACTCGACCTCGCCGAGCGCATTCCGACCGGCATCGTCCACATCAACGACCAGACGGTGAACGACGAGGCCGTGGCCCCCTTCGGCGGCATCGCCGCGTCCGGCACCGGCGCCCGCTTCGGCGGTGAGGCCAACCTCGAGGCCTTCACCGACGTGCGCTGGACGACGGTGCGCGGGGATGTGGCGCCGTATCCCTTCTAGGGTTACTGGCCGTTGGGCTCGGCCTGGGCCTGCTGGTCCGCGACCGCCTTGCGGACCTCGTCCATGTCCAGCTTGCGGGCCTGCCCGATGACGTCCGTCAGGGCGGCCTCGGGCAGGGCGCCCGGCTGCGCGAACACGGCGACCTGGTCACGCACGATCATCAGCGTCGGAATCGACTGGATACCGAAGGCCGCGGCCAGCTCCGGCTGCGCCTCGGTGTCGATCTTGCCGAACACCAGGTCGGGGTTCTCCTCGGCCGCCTTCTCGTACACAGGCGCGAACTGACGGCACGGCCCGCACCACGACGCCCAGAAGTCGATCAGGACGAATTCGTTGTCCGTGACCGTCTGGTCGAAGTTCTCCTTGGTGAGCTCCACGGTGCTGCTCATTGCGCAATTCCCTCTTCCTGCTGTCGGGGGCGAAGCCGTCGGCACAACGCGGCCGACATGTCACGTATTCCGCGCCCCTACCCGTGTGGCCTGAGCGCACACCACCCACCAGACTGACCCCATGACGGAAACGGAAACCATCGCTTACGACGTCGTGGTGCTCGGGGCCGGGCCCGTGGGGGAGAACGTGGCCGACCGCACCCGCGCGGCCGGTCTGTCCACCGCGGTCGTGGAGAGCGAACTGGTCGGCGGCGAGTGCTCGTACTGGGCCTGCATTCCCAGCAAGGCGTTGCTGCGCCCGGTGATCGCCCGCGCGGACGCCCGGCAGGTGCCCGGGCTGCGCCAGTCGGTACAGGGCCCCCTCGACGCGGCCGCGGTCCTCGCCCATCGCAACTACTACACGTCCGACTGGCACGACGAGGGCGCGGCCGGGTGGCTGGCCGGCATCGGTGCCGACCTGTACCGAGGCCACGGCCGCCTGGACGGCCCGCGCACCGTGACCGTCACCGTCGCGGACGGCAGCCGCAGGGTGCTCACCGCCCGGCACGCCGTCGCCGTCTGCACCGGCACCGACGCGGTGCTGCCCGACCTGCCGGGCCTCGCCGACGTCAAGCCGTGGACCAGCCGCAACGCCACCAGCGCGCAGGAGGTGCCCGGCCGCCTCGTGGTCGTCGGCGGGGGAGTGGTCGCCACCGAGATGGCCACCGCCTGGCAGGCCCTCGGCTCGCAGGTCACCCTCCTCGTCCGCGGCAAGGGCCTGCTCAACCGCATGGAGCCCTTCGCCGGAGAACTGGTCGCCGAGGCGCTCACCGAGGCCGGCGCGGACGTCCGCACCGGCACGTCGGTGCGGTCCGTCACCCGTGAGAACGGCACCGTCGTGGTCGTCACCGACCAGGGCGACCGCATCGAGGCCGACGAGATCCTCTTCGCCACCGGCCGCAAGCCGCGCACCGGCGACATCGGCCTGGACACCATCGGCCTGGAACCGGGCAGCTGGCTCCCGGTCGACGACAGCCTGCGGGTGAGCGGCCAGGACTGGCTGTACGCATGCGGCGACGTCAACCACCGCGCGCTCCTCACCCACCAGGGCAAGTACCAGGCCCGCATCGCCGGTGCCGCCATCGCCGCCCGCGCCTCCGGCGTGCCGATCCTGGAGTCGGACCCCTGGGGCGCCCACGCGGCCACCGCCGATCACCACGCCGTCCCCCAGGTCGTCTTCACCGACCCGGAGGCGGCGGCCGTCGGCCTCTCCCTGGCGGAGGCGGAACAGGCCGGCCACCGGGTGCGCGCCGTGGACGTCGACATGAGCTCCGCGGCCGGCGCCGGCCTGTACGCCGACGGCTACCGCGGCCGCGCCCGCATGATCGTGGACCTGAACGAGGAGATCCTGCGCGGCGTCACCTTCGTCGGGCCCGGCGTCGGCGAGCTCATCCACTCCGCCACGATCGCCGTCGCGGGCCAGGTGCCGATCAGCCGGCTGTGGCACGCGGTCCCGTCGTTCCCGACGATCAGCGAGGTGTGGCTGCGGCTGCTGGAGTCGTACCGCGACAACTGACGTACCCGATACGAGAGTTCAGCACGCCCCCGTCACCGGTCGACCGTGACGGGGGTGCCGCGGGCGGCTACGGCAGCGGGAACCCGAGCGCCCGCGCCGCCTCCTCGGGCGTCGGCTGCGTCCACCGCTCCGCCATCGCCTCGTTCGAGGACAGGGAGCGCAGTTCCGCGCGGTCCAGGTACAGCATGCCGTCGAGGTGGTCCGTCTCGTGCTGGACGATCCGCGCGGGCCAGCCGGTGAACACCTCGTCCAGCGCGCGGCCGTGCTCGTCCTGGCCGGTCAGCCGCACCTCGGCGGGCCGCGCCACCACCGCCTGCCAGCCCGGCACGCTCAGACAGCCCTCGAAGAACGCGGCCCGGTCCGAACCGACGGGCTCGTACGACGGGTTGACCAGCACCCGGAACGGCTGCGGCACCCGGCCGCGCACCAGCCGTACCTCCTCCGGCACCGGTGCCGGGTCCTCGATCACCGCGATGCGCAGCGGCACACCGACCTGCGGCGCGGCCAGGCCCACGCCCGGCGCCGCGTGCATGGTGACGCGCAGGGCCTCGACGAAGCGGGCCAGCAGCGCGGCATCGAGCTGACCGTCGAAGCGCTCGGTGTCACGCCTGAGCACCGGGTCGCCCGCGGCGACGATGGGCAGCGGGCCGCCGACGGCGAGGAGCGCCTCGACCTGCTCGGCAAGGGGCGCACGATCACGGGGAGTTGCCATCGGGCCAGGATGCCACGGCATCCCGTACCGGGCGTCACACCGTGTGACACAGGCCACGTGAGTCGCCGGGAACTCGGCGCCTTCTTCCTCCGACTACTGGACCGCCACAGCATGCCCCCGTCCCCCGGAGAAGGCCGCCGATGTCCACCGCTCCCACGACCTCCACCGACGATGCACCGCAACCGTCCACCGCCCCGGCGCCGTCCCCCGGCCGATGGGCGCCGCTGCGCCCGCTGGTGCTGCGGTTGCACTTCTACGCCGGCGTGCTGGTCGCGCCCTTCCTGCTCGTCGCCGCGGTCACCGGATTCCTCTACGCCGGCGCCTTCCAGGCCGAAAAGCTCGTCTACGCCCACGAGTTGACCGTCGCGAGAGCGGGCGGCACCGAACTGCCGGTCTCCGAACAGGTGGCCGCCGCCCGCAGGGCGCGCCCGGAGGGCGCCGTCTCCGCCGTACGGCCCGCCCCGGAGACCGACGCCACCACCCGGGTCCTGCTGTCCGGCGTCCAGGGCGTCGACCCCGACCACGCGCTCGCCGTCTTCGTCGACCCCTACACCGGCCAAGTACGCGGCGCCCTCGAGCAGTACGGCTCGACCGGCGCGCTGCCGCTGCGCACCTGGATCGACGAGTTCCACCGGGACCTGCACCTCGGCGACACCGGCCGCCTCTACAGCGAACTCGCCGCGAGCTGGCTGTGGGTGATCGCGGGCGGCGGTCTCGTGTTGTGGTTCTCCCGCCGCCGGGCCCTGCGCAAGGTGCGCGGCACCGGCGGTCGGCGCCGCACCCTCGGGCTGCACGGCACGGTCGGTGTCTGGGCCGCCGCCGGGTTCATCTTCCTGTCGGCCACCGGCCTGACCTGGTCCACCTACGCCGGGGCCAACATCGACGAGTTGCGCACGTCGCTCGGCCAGGCCACCCCCTCGGTCTCGGCGGCGGCCGGCGGCGAGCACGCGGGCCACGGCGCCTCCGCGGCCACCGGGGACGCCGAGCACGGCGCCGGCCTCGACAAGGTGCTGGCGGCGGCGCGGGCCAAGGGCCTGAGCGACCCCGTGGAGATCGTGCCGCCCGCGGACGCGAACTCGGCGTACGTGGTCCGGCAGGTGCAGCGCAGCTGGCCCGAGAAGCAGGACTCGGTGGCGGTCGACCCGGCCACCGGCGAGGTCACCGACGTGCTGCGGTTCGCCGACCACCCGATGCTCGCCAAGCTGACCCGCTGGGGCATCGACCTGCACACCGGCATCCTGTTCGGCCTGGTCAACCAGATCGCCCTGATGCTGCTCGCGCTCGCCCTGATCCTGCTGATCGTCTGGGGCTACCGCATGTGGTGGCAGCGCGGCCGCGCCTCCGCCTTCGGCCGTCCCGTGCCCCGCGGCGCCTGGCAGAAGGTGCCTCCGCGGATCCTGGTCCCGGCGGTCGCCGTGATCGCCGCGGTCGGCTACTTCGTCCCGCTGCTCGGCATTCCGCTGGCAGCCTTCGTCGTCGTGGACGTGCTCCTCGGTGAGATCGCGCACCGGCGGACCCGGACGTCGGCGCCATGACAGCGGCCGGGCCCGGTTCCTGTGTCGGAACCGGGCCCGGCCGTGTCGCCGTACGGTGTTGCTGAGACCTCAGCGGTCGTCGCTCAAACCTCCGCGGACGTCCCTCAGGCTTCCGCGAAGTCGCCTGCGAGCGCCGAGGCGATGCGCAGGTGCGACTCGGCCTCCTCATGCCGCCCCTGCCGCTCGAGCGTGCGGCCGAGCATCAGCCGGGCGTAGTGCTCGACCGGGTCACGCTCGACGATCACGCGCAACTCGCTCTCCGCACGGCGCAGTTGGGCCGAGTGGTAGTAGGAGCGCGCCAGCAGCAGGCGCGGCCCGGTCTGCTCCGGCACCTCCTCGACCAGTCCGCCCAGCACGCGCGCCGCGGCGGCGTAGTCCTTGGCGTCGAAGAACATCTGCGCGCGCTCCCAGCGCTCCGCCGGTGTTCCGTGGTCGTAGTACGTCGTGTCCACTCGTGACCTCCTTCGGCGTACACAACCACGACCGATGGTTGAACATTCCACCAGGTGTGGGGTGGAGGGATCAGGCCGACAGCGCGGCGAGTTCGGCGTTGGCCCGCTCGGTCACCAGGGCGAGCACGCGGCCGGTCGCCGCCAGGTCCTCGGCCGGGATCCCGCCCCAGACCCGGGCCGAGATCTCCGCGCTCTCGCCGCTCACCGTGGCGTAGAACTCCCGCCCGGCATCCGTGATCCGGACCTGCGACGTCTCGGCCGCGAGGAGCCCCCTGGAGAGCAGCTGCTCGACGACTTCCTGCACGTCGGCCGTGTCGGCCTTGAGGGAGCCGGCGACCTGATCGACGAGCGCCGCGCACTCGAACGGCGCCTCGGCGACGGCGACGAGCCGGAGGGTGATCTGCTGCTCGAAGGTGGCGCCGTGCCGCGCCAGGACGCTCTCCAGGACGGCCCGGGCGGCGTAATGGGCCAGGCCGAGCGCGCGGGCGTCGGCGGCGGGTGCGGTCGTGGGTGCAGAGGTGGGTGCGGAGGTGGTCATGAGTGCTCCTTGTCGGACTCGCTGTCCATGGCTGAATGGTCGAGCGGTGCGTCGAGCAGGGTCGCCAGGTCGTGGGTGAACTCCCGTGCGCGCGGGCTGTCGAGGCCCCCGAGCGGTGCCAGCAGCTGCTGGAGCAGGCCCTGTACGACCTTGATGGCGCGCCCGGTGACCTCGCGGCCCTGTTCGGTCAGGGCCAGCTGCACGGCGCGCGGGTCCCGCGGGTCGCGGGTGCGCTCCAGCAGGCCGGCCGTCTCCAACGCGCGCGCCAGTTTGGACACATAGAGCGGTTCGAGGCCGGTGTGGTCGGCGAGACGACGCTGGCTGGGGCGCTCGCCGGTGCGCTGCATGCCGTACAGCGAGGCCACGAGCGAGTACTGCGCGTGCGTGAGGCCGAGCGGTGCCACCGCCCGGTCGACGGCCACCCGCCACTTCATCGACAGACGCCACACGAGGAAACCCGGGGTCGCCTTCTCGGAACCTTGGCTCATGGCGTATACCGTACATGGCTACTATAGCCATGGCTACTATCTGTTCGGCGACGGACGGTACCGCCCGGGTGACGGACTGACGCGACGCCGCCGACAGGACTAGGTTGGCGCCATGAGCAATCTTGATCGCGAGCCGGTTCCCGCCCTGTGCGGCGGCCGCGGCTTCGTGGTGGCGGAGCCCGTGCGTGAACTCCTCAGCCCTCGCCGCGTCAAGCTCGGCGAGTCGACCGAAGTCCGCCGGCTGCTGCCCAACCTGGGCCGCCGCATGGTCGGCGCCTGGTGCTTCGTCGATCACTACGGCCCCGACGACATCGCCGACGAGCCCGGCATGCAGGTGCCGCCGCACCCGCACATGGGCCTGCAGACGGTGAGCTGGCTGCACGAGGGCGAGGTGCTGCACCGCGACTCGACCGGCAGCCTGCAGACCATCCGCCCGCGCGAACTGGGCCTGATGACCTCCGGCCGGGCGATCAGCCACTCCGAGGAGAGCCCCCGGCCGCACGCCCGCCTCCTGCACGGCGCCCAGCTCTGGGTCGCCCTCCCGGACGGCCACCGGCACACCGACCCGCACTTCGAGCACCACGCCGAACTGCCGGTCGTCACGGCCCCCGGACTCAAGGGCACCCTGATCCTCGGCGACCTGGACGGTGCGACCTCGCCCGGCACGACGTACACCCCGATCGTCGGCGCCGACCTGGCCCTCGCGAGCGGCGCGGACGTACGGCTGCCGCTGGAGCCGGACTTCGAGTACGCCGTGCTGTCCATGTCCGGCGAGGCCCACGTGGACGGCGTGCCGGTGCTGCCGGGCTCAATGCTCTACCTCGGCTGTGGCCGTACCGAACTCCCGCTGCGCGCCGCGTCGGACGCCGGGCTGATGCTCCTCGGCGGCGAGCCGTTCGAGGAGGAGCTGATCATGTTCTGGAACTGGATCGGCCGCACCCAGCAGGAGATCGAGCAGGCCCGCGCGGACTGGACGAGCGGCACGCGCTTCGGCGAGGTGAAGGGCTACGACGGCGCCCCGCTGCCGGCGCCCGAACTGCCGCCGCTGCCGTTGAAGCCGCGGGGAAGGGTGCGTTGACGCCCGCGTGGATCGGCGCGGGTCTTTCCGCGGACTGTTCGCGAGGGGCCGTTCCGGAACACGGGAATGCGCGCGGAATGCACGGCTGACGATCAAGGAAACAGCCGATTGTCAGTGGTGCGTCCTACTCTCGCCATATGACCTACAGCGTCTGGCACAGGGGCCTCGGCATCACGCTCGATCTGACCGAGGCGGATCTCGGGCACCCCGAATACCCATGGCTGCTCGACGAGATCTACGGCAATTACCAGCCCGATCTTCTCTACTGCCTCGAAGCCCATCAGGACGAAGGGTTCGTCTGCCCCGGCTTCATGGCCATCCGCAAGGTCAGCGGAAGGCCGCACGCGATGCACGTGGCAAAAGGGGAACGCCCCGAGACGAGGGCCGAGAGCGATCTCCACAAGGCGCTCAGGGATTACACCGCCAAGGTCGCCTCCGGAGAGGGTTTCCGTGTGACGCGGGCGGAGGACGGCGAACACGGAAAGCAGCGCAGGGACGTGACCGTGGAGGGCGCCGGAAAGCAGCGGCTCGCTTATGAAATACAGCTCGCCGCGATAGCCGGCGGCTCCGTGGACGAGCGCACCAGAAATGCCCGCCGTGACGGGCTCACGCCGCTGTGGCTCGTCAACAACGAGAACGCGATCCCCATCGACCGCGCGCCCTGGGCCCGCCTGAACGTGCAGAGCTGGCGCGACGTCACCGACCGTGCGGCCCTGCCGGTGCGCGGCGGCGTCAAGCACCTGCACATGTCCCGCTGCGACTGGGGCAACCCGGTGCCGTGTCCGCAGCAGGGCGCCGGCCGCTGCGGCGGCAGGCACGCCCTGTGGGAGCCGGTGCGGGGTCTCTATTACGACGATGTCATCCGCCGCACGGCCACCGGCGAACTCGTCTCGCTCTACCTGCCCCACCCCGCGGGCCGCCGCGGCTGGCACATGTGGGTCACCCCGACGGACAAGGAGGAGTTCCTCGAAGGCCGCCCCGAGCCCGAGCCGGGCGGGTCGAAGGCGCCTGGTCCCGGTGGTCCGGACGTGCTGACCGCTCCCGGGCCCGGTTCCGAGGGCGCCGGGGTGGGCGTCCGGCCCGAGCTGACGCGGGCGCGGGACGACGAGCGGCCCATAGACGCCTCGCTGTGGCACACCGAGCCGGGTCCGTCGGCGTTCTCCCGGCCCTTCATGGTGGGGGAGTTCGTCATCCCCGGAGACCTCGTGGCGGCGCGGCGGACCTTCACCCGGGCGCTGGAGCACTGCGAGGACATCGCCGCGCACCTGCCCCTCGGCGCCGACATTGCGGCGGGGCGCGCCGAGCTGACCGGCGATCAGCGGGAGCGTCTGGCGGACGCGCGCGAGCGGTGCCGGCGGCTGGCCGAGGAGATGCACACCCACCCCTGGTGGGAGACGGTCGAGGACCGGCACGCGGCAAGGGAGGCCCTGACGTACGCGGCAACGCACGACTCCGCCTTCTGACCACCGCCGCTGTCCACGTCCCCCGGTCTGGACTTTCTGTCCAGCGATTGGACCTGTAGTCTAGTCGTCATGGCTGCCGAACACTCCCCGGACATGGAGCGCGATGCGATCCTCGCCGCGCTGCGCCCCGTCGTCGACGGGATCGTGGCGACGTTCGGGCCGATGTGCGAGGTCGTCCTGCACGACTACCGGCAGCCGGAGAAGTCGGTCGTCGCCGTGGCCGGTTCGGTGACCGGGCGGGACGTGGGCGGGGCGATGAGCGAGATCGGCATGCGCATCCTCGCCCGTGGCGACGAGGCCGCCGACGACCTGAACTACGTCACCCGCACCGGAGCCAGGCAGCTGCTCAAGTCGTCCACGATGGTGCTGCGCGACTCCGCGGGAGCGGTGTTCGGCGCCCTGTGCGTCAACATCGACATCACCGCGGTGCACGAGGCCCAGACCCTGCTCGGCGCGCTGGCCGGCCCCTCGCCCGCATCCGCCGAACCACCGGTCACCGCCTTCGGCAACGACATCGACTCCGTCGTGGACGCCATCCTGGACGCCCACCGGCTCGGGCAGACCCAGAGCTGGGCCGGACTCGGCCGCGCCGAGCGCCTCGACCTGTTCCGCAGCCTCGACGAACACGGCGTGTTCGCCGTGCGCCGCGCGGTCGAGCAGGTCGCCGCCCGGCTCGGCATCTCCCGCGCGTCCGCCTACAGCTATCTCTCCCAGGCCCGCGCCACCACCGACCCGACCACCACCGGAGGACACGCGTGACGACCACCACCGCACCGGTCACCCTCGACTCCGTCCGTGACGCCGCCGCAAGGATCAAGGGCATCGCGCACCGCACCCCGGTGCTGCATTCGCGGACCCTTGACGCCCTCGTCGGCGCCGAGGTCTTCCTCAAGTGTGAGAACTTCCAGCGCGTGGGCGCCTTCAAGTTCCGCGGCGCCTACAACGCGGCCTCCCGGCTCACCCCGGAGCAGCTGTCCCGCGGCATCGCCGCCTACTCCTCCGGCAACCACGCCCAGGCCGTCGCCCTGGCCGCCCGCGAACTCGGCACCACCGCCGTCATCGTCATGCCCGAGGACACCCCGCGCTCCAAGCGCGAGGCCACCCTCGGCTATGGCGCCGAGGTCGTCACCTACGACCGCTACAGCGAGGACCGCGTCGCGGTCGGAGAAGCCCTGGCCGCCGAGCGCGGACTCGCCCTCATCCCGCCGTACGAGCACCCCCATGTGCTGGCCGGACAGGGCACCGCGGCCCTCGAACTTCTGGAAGAGACAGGGGAGTTGGGTGCGCTGATCACGCCCGTCGGCGGCGGGGGCCTGATCGCCGGCTCCGCCACGGCGGCCAAGGGGCTGCACCCCGGGATCCGGGTGCTCGGCGTGGAGCCGGAGGGGGGTGACGACACCAAGCGGTCCCTGGAGGCGGGGCGGCGCGTCACCATCCCCGTGCCGCGCACCATCGCCGACGGGCAGGCGGCCGAGACGCCCGGCGAGCTGACCTTCTCCGTCAACCGCAGGCTCGTCGACGGGATCGCCCTCGTCTCCGACGACGAGATCCGCGACGCCATGCGTTTCGCGTTCGAGCGTCTGAAGATCGTCATCGAACCGAGCGGAGCCACCCCGCTGGCCGCCCTGCTCGCCGGGCGGGTGGAGGGTCTGCCGCCGCGGATCGGTGTCATCGTCTCCGGCGGCAATGTGGACGCGGACCGTTTCGCCCGGCTGTGCGGCCGGACGACGGAGTCATGACCAGAACTCGTTGCTCACGTCGATGTTCTCGACGCACTCGTCGAGATCGGTGATCTTGTCTCCGACGATCCGGAAGACGATCCCTCCGTCCTCGTCCATGGTCCTGTCGCCGCGCCGTGCGGTGGCGTGGTGCAGGGAGACGGCGTGGCCCCGGCCGTCCACCAGGACGGTGCGCAGTTCGACCTTGAACGTGCCGCCCGTCTGCTCCATGAGCCGGCCGTAGTAACCGAGGATCGTGTCGATCCCCTTGAAGTCCCCGGACAGTGGATGGCTGCCGGGTACATGGTGCGAGGCGTCGCTCGTCATCATCGAGCGCAAGGTGTCCATGTCACCGCTCGAGAAAGCTTCGTAGCCCTTGCGGATGAGTAGTGCGTGAGGGTGTTCGGCCACGATGATCGCCACCTTTCTGGTGCTTTGGCGACTGCGGCTCAGGCACCATTCTGCGCCTGTACGCCCGAGTTGTCCGCTCCTTGCCGGATGCCGCCCTCACTCGAATGGCGCCGCCGGGTGGACGGGCGGACGATGGTGTGGTGGGCGGGGGCCGCAATGGAGATGGAAGGGAGCCGTCATGATCGAGGTCAAGGCTGTCGACAAGCCGGACGAGCGGCGCGATTTCCCGCGCGGCCATCTCGAAGCCGTCCATATGAGCGGACTCGACTTCGCGGTGGGCACGTTCGAGCCGGGCTGGCGCTGGTCGGAGTCCGTGGGGCCCATCGCCGGGACAGCGAGCTGCCAGGTCCATCACAACGGGTACTGCGTCTCGGGGCGCATGCAGGTCCGCATGGACGAAGGCGGCGAACGTGAGATCGGACCGGGCGACGTATTCGTGATCACCCCCGGCCACGACGCCTGGATCGTCGGAGACGAACCGTGCGTCGTGTACGACTTCGCGGGCGGCATGGCGACGGACTACGCCAAGACGACGTGAGGCAAGGAGTCACACGGGAAGCAGGCGGGTGATCAGTGCGCCGAGCTGGCGGGCGTTGCGGCATTCATGCATCTCCACCAGGTCGGCGTACTCGGGTGCGGCGGAGTCGCCCGTGCCCCACAGGGCGCCCGGCTCGGGGTTCAACCAGTAGACGCGGCGGGCCCGTTCGGCGGTCTGCCGGACCGCCGCCAGATTAGGGTCGCTCATGTTCGTCCGGGCGTCGCCGAGCACGAACACCGTCGTGCGCGGTCCGGCCGCGTCGCCGTAACGCTCGGCGAACTCGCCCAGTGCGACGCCGTAGTCGCTGCTGCCGTGCCAGCCCGTGAGCGTCGCCTCCGCCCGGATGCGGGCGCCCAGTCCCTGCGGGTCGGCCGCGCCGTGCTCGAGGAGCGGGGTCACCTCGTCGAGCCGGTTGACGAAGGCGAACACCCGCACCTTGCTGAACTGGTCGTGCAGCGCCTGCACCAGCAGCATCGTGAAGTCGGAGAACCCGGACACCGATCCCGACACATCGCACAGCAGCACCAGTTCGGGCCGCACCGGACGGCGCCTGCGCAGCACCGGCTTCATCGGCACCCCACCCGTCGACAGTGATCCGCGCAGGGTGCGGCGCAGGTCGATGCTGCCGCGGGCGGCGCGGCGCCGGCGGGCCGCGAGCCGGGTGGCGAGCTTGCGGGCCAGCGGCTGCACCGTCCGGCGCAGCTCGGCCAGTTGGAGCTTGCCGGCGTAGAGGAAGTCGACCCGGTCCGGGGTGGTGGCCACCGCCCGCCGGGCGAGTTCGTCGCGGTCGCGCCGCTCGGCGATCCGGCGCCGCGCCTCGACGGCCACCTGACGGCGGAAGGTCTCGATCCGCCGCCGGATCTCGTCCTCCAGGAGACGGTCGGTGAACCCCGAAGTGCCGTCCTGCGCGCGGAGGTTGTCGCGGACGCGGGCGAACAGCGTCTGCGGGCGCAGCCGGTCCAGCGTCTGCTGCGAGGACCAGCCGTCCGAGGCGGGGGAGGAGCCGTATCCGCCGAAGCCGTCCACCGCCTCGGCCGCCAACCGTGCCAGCAGCGCCTCGTCGCCCGCCGTCAGCGCCTGCGCCAGTCGGTCGCGCAGATCGTCCCGGTCCGCCGGCCCGCTCTCGGGCGCGCCGATGCCGCGCGGGAAGTACAGGTCGAAGACCGGGTCGAACACCTGCCGCTGAAGCGTGCCGTGCAGCAGTGTGGAGGCCAGTCCCTCCCGCAGCGCCTCACGGTCGGCCAGGCCCAGTGCCGCCACCGCCTGAGCGGCGTCCACGGTCTCGCCGGTGCCGATCCGCATGCCGTGCGCCCGCAGCGCCCCGACCAGAGAGGTCAGGCGCTCGGCCACTCCGGGGGCGGTCACACGGCGTCCAGGTCGAGCTTGGCCGCCGCCTTCAGCACGTCTTCCTGGTGCTTGAGCAGGACGCCCAGGCTGTCGCGTACGACGGTCTCGTCCAGGGTGGCGGCGCCGAGCGCGAGCAGCGTGTGCGCCCAGTCGATGGTCTCGGCGACCGAGGGCACCTTGCGCAGGTCCATGGCGCGCAGCGCCCCGACCACGCGGACCACGGAAGAGGCCAGCGCCTCGTCCAGGCCGGGCACCTTCAGCCGTACGATGCGACGCTCCAGCTCCTCGTCCGGGAAGCCGATGTGCAGGAACAGGCAGCGGCGGCGCAGCGCCTCGGACAGCTCGCGGCTCGCGTTCGAGGTGAGGACGACGAAGGGGCGGCGCGTCGCGGTGATCGTGCCCAGCTCGGGGACGGTGACCTGGAAGTCGCTCAGCACCTCCAGGAGCAGGCCCTCCACCTCGACGTCCGCCTTGTCGGTCTCGTCGATCAGCAGCACCTTGGGGTCGTCGCCACGGATCGCGGTGAGCAGGGGGCGGGTGAGCAGGTACTCCTCGCTGAAGATGTCCGTGCGGGCCTCGTCCCACGTCTCGTCGCGGCCCGCGCTGATGCGCAGGAGCTGCTTGGCGTGGTTCCACTCGTACAGCGCCCGGGACTCGTCGACGCCCTCGTAGCACTGCAGCCGGACCAGGCGCGCCTGCGCGACCTCGGCCACCGCCTTGGCGAGCTCCGTCTTGCCGACTCCGGCGGGGCCCTCGACCAGCAGCGGCTTGCCCAGGCGGTCGGCGAGGAAGACGGTCGTGGCGACGGCGGGCGAGGCGAGATATCCGGTGGCGGCCAGGCGCGCGGAGACGTCGTCGACGGATGTGAACAGCAACGGGGCCTCCAGCTCGACACGGGTCGGGAGCTACTATCTAAGCGCTTGTTCACCCACTCTGTCACGCGAATCCCGTCTCGGGGCCAGCGGTAGACCGATCGGTTTCCATGTCGTGCGCGGCGGAGGTAACCTCGCCGTATGACCACGACAGACAGGGCGTCCACGAAGGAACGGCTGCTCGACGCGGCGGCCGAGCTCTTCTACCGCGACGGCGTCTCCATCGGCGTCGAGGCGCTGTGCCGGACGGCCGGTGTCTCCAAGCGGTCGATGTACCAGCTCTTCGCGAGCAAGGACGAGGTCCTCGCGGCGAGCCTGGAACGCCGGGCCCCCGGATACGCGGCGCAGCTCGCGCCCGCCGAGGGGGACGCCGTCACCCCGCGCGAACGGATCCTCTACGTCTTCGGGCAGGCGGAGAAGCTCTCGGCCGAGCCCGACTACCAGGGCTGTCCCTTCCTGGCCGCGCTGGTCGAGCTGAAGAACCCCGAGCACCCGGCGAGCCTGGTGGCCCGCCAGGCCAAGGAGCGGTTGCAGGAGGCGTTCCGCGCACAGGCGGAGCTCGGCGGCGCGCGGGACCCTGAGCTCCTGGCCCGGCAGCTGATGCTCGTCTTCGACGGCGCGAGCGCCCGCGCGGGCGCCCGTATCGAGACGCTGGACGGGCTGACGACGGTGACCGTGACGACGCTGCTGGACGCGGCGGGCGTGGCATAGCGGAAGGAGCGGCCGCCGAAGCGGCCGCTCCCGCACCTCCACCTCAGGCGGCGAGCTCCACCGCCTCCACCGCCGGAGTGCGCAGCACCCGCCGCGCCGTCACCAGGCTCGTCCCCAGCGTCACCGCCACGGAGAGCGCGACGACGGCGACGTAGATGCCGAACCCCTGGTGCGGCAGTACCGAGTCGCTGCGGACGACGGTGAACGGGACGATCCCCGCCAGCGCCGCCACCGTCCCGAAGAACACGCCGACGGCCGTCACGATCAGGCCCTCCGTGCCCACCGTGCCCAGCACCTGCGCGGGCGTCGCCCCGGCCAGCCGCTGCTGGCCGAACTCCCGGCGGCGGTAAGTGGTCGCCGCGTAGAGCGAGTTGACCAGCATGACGCAGACGAAGACCACGATGATGCCGACGACCGTGAGGTTCAGCGTCTCGAGGTTCTTGGCGTCCACGGTCTTCCTCAGGCCCGAGGCGTCGACCGCGTCGCTCTCCACCGCCTGCATGTACAGCGTCGCCGTGGCCATCGCCGTGAACAGGATCAGCGACATCAGGATCCCGGCCAACCGGTCGGTCCGCTCGCGCAGGTTCCGCACCGCCAGCCAGCCGCTCGCCCCGGTGAGCTCCAGCCGGTCGAGCACGCCCTTCAGCAGCCGCGGCGCCAGCAGCGCGAAGCCGACGGACAGCAGGATCGCCCCGTACGCAGGCGGCGCCATCAGTGCCGCGTCCTTCGCCGAGAACGCGAACGTCGACAGCACCGACACACCACCGACGCCCAGGGCGGCGCAGGCGAGCAACGTCCGTGCCCGGCCGCGCTGTTCGCGCCGGCGCGTGGCCCGCCGCACGGCGAGGAACGCCGCGCCCGCCGCCGCGAGCAGCGTGATGCCGGCGCCGGAGCCCAGCGCGAACACACCGAACCCGTAGTTCACCGACCGCGCGACCTGCCCGCTGTCCTGGAACCCGTTCAGCAGCGCCCGTCCGCCGAGCATCGCCGGGCCGATCGCCAGCGCCGCTCCGGCCAGCGCCACGACCACCGCCTCACCGACGACCATCCGCCTGATCTGCGCGGGTGTCGCCCCCGAGCAGCGCAGCAGCTCCAACTCGGCAGTGCGCTGACGGACGTTGACCGTGAGCGTGGAGGCCACGGCGAAGAACACCAGCAGGGTGCCGTAACCACCGACCACGCTCGCGGTCGTGCTCAGCGTGTCGTGGCTGACCGCGTCGACGCCGGGCTGACCGGCCGTGTCCTGCAACGAGTTGAACATCATGATGACCGCCGCGCCCAGGAACGCGGACAGCAGCGTCGCCAGGAAGCGTCCGGGCCGCTGCCGGACCGATCGCATCGCCAGTACGAGCATCGCTCACACCCCCGCCGTCACGTCGTCGCCCAGGTGCGCGAGCCGCTCGGCCACCGCGTCCGCGGCCGGCGCGTCCATCCGGCCCACCAGCCGGCCGTCCGCCAGGAACAGCACGGCGTCGGCGTACGAGGCGGCGACCGGGTCGTGCGTCACCATCACCACGGTCCGGCCGTGCACCCGCACCGCCTCCTGCAACAGCCGCAGCACGTCCCGCGCGCTGCGCGTGTCCAGCGCGCCCGTCGGCTCGTCCGCGAAGATCACCCGGGGCTCGGTGACCAGCGCGCGGGCGATCGCCACGCGCTGCCGCTGCCCGCCGGACAACTGATCGGGACGGTGCCCGAGGCGGTCGCCGAGCCCGACCTGGGTGAGGATCTCCCGGGCCCGCCCGCGGTCCACGCGCCGCCCGGCGAGCTTGAGCGGCAGCACCGTGTTCTGCGCGACCGTCAGCGTCTCCAGCAGGTTGTACTGCTGGAACACGAACCCGACCCGCCCGCGCCGGAACCTGGTCAGCTCGGCCTCGCCGCCACCGGTCAGCTCCGTGCCGTCCACGCGCACGATCCCGCTGTCCGGCCGGTCCAGGCCGGCGGCGCACTGCAGCAGCGTGGACTTGCCCGAGCCGGACGGGCCCATCACCGCCGTGAACGTGCCGCGGCCCAGCCCCAGCGTGACCCCGTCCAGGGCCTTCACGGCGCCGCCGTCCGACCCGTACGTCTTGCTGACCTTGACCAGCCGCAGCGCCTCGGCGGCGGGCCCCGCGTCCTGCGTGCGTCGCGATTGAGCGCGAAACATCGTCATCACCATCCGTCCGGCACGCCCTGTGCCCCGCCCACGAAGCTACGGAGACACCGGCCGGACCACATGGGGCGCAGAACCCGTATCGCGGGGTGTACCCAGCGACACCCACCGCCTCGGCACGACCCCCGTACGGGTCACCACAACGCGCCGACCCCGCCGCCCACCGGTGCAATGGAGCCGTGACCGGGCCCCCGGACGACTGCCTCGCGCGCAACGAGTGGATCTGCGGTGAGTACCTGACCACCCGCCGCCAGATCCTGCTCGACGCGGTCCTCCAGCACCTTCAACTGGCCGGGATCTCGGTGCTCCTCGGCCTCGTCCTCGCCGTCCCGCTGGCCGTCCTGGCCCGCCGCTGGCGCTGGTCGTCGGGTCCCGTCCTCGCCGTCACGACGATCCTGTACACGATCCCGTCCCTGGCGATGTTCTCGCTGCTCCTGCCCGTCTACGGCCTCTCGGCGAGCCTGGTCGTCGCGGGGCTCGTCCTGTACTCGCTGACCCTGCTCGTGCGGAACATCCTGGCCGGGCTGCGGGCCGTCCCCGAGGAGACCCGGCAGGCGGCGCGCGGCATGGGCTACGGCCCGATCCGGCTCCTGCTCACCGTCGAGCTGCCGCTCGCCGTGCCCGCCGCGATGGCCGGCCTGCGCGTCGCCACCGTCTCCGCGGTCTCCCTCGTCACGGTCGGTGCGATCGTCGGCTTCGGCGGGCTGGGCAACCTCATCTACTCCGGCATGAACACCTACTTCAAGGCGCAGGTGCTGACCGCGTCCGTGCTGTGCGTGGTCATCGCCGTCGCCGCCGACCTGCTGCTCCTCGGCATCCAGCGGCTGATCACCCCGTGGACCAGGGCGACCCGCTCATGACGACCCTGACCGACGCCTGGCACTGGCTGACCGACCCCGCCCACTGGCCGGGTGCCGACGGCATCGGGCACCGGCTCGTGCAGCACCTCGTGCTGACCGTCGTCTGCCTGGCCGTCAGCTGCCTGATCGCCCTGCCGGTCGCGCTCGTCCTGGGCCACCTCGGCAAGGGCGGGGCGCTCGCGGTCAACATCTCCAACGCCGGCCGCGCGATCCCCACCTTCGCCGTCCTCGTCCTGCTCCTGCTGACCCCCGTCGGCAGATGGGGTGAGGGCCCCACCGTGGTCGCCCTGGTCCTGTTCGCCGTGCCGCCCCTGCTCACCAACGCCTACGTCGGCATGCGCGAGGTCGACCGCAGCGTCGTCCAGGCCGCGCGCGGCATGGGGATGACGGGCCGGCAGACGCTGTTCCAGGTGGAACTGCCCCTCGCGCTCCCGATGATCCTCAACGGGGTGCGGATCGCCGCCGTCCAGCTCGTGGCGACCGCGACCATCGCCGCGCTGGCGGGCGGGGGAGGGCTCGGCCGGATCATCACAGCGGGCTTCAACCTCGCCAGCACACCGCAGGTGGTGGCCGGGGCGATCCTCGTCGCCGCCCTCGCGCTGGTCGTGGAGGGGATCTTCGAGACGGCGGAACGGCTGGGACCCCGCTGGGCCAGAGGCGCGCGATGAGACGGCAACTCGCCCTGACCACGGTGCTGCTGCTCGCGGGCTGCACCACCGGCCCGTCCCTGGAGACCCAGAAAGACGTCACCGCGCCACCCGGCGACAGCCACCACCTGACCATCGGCTCCGCCGGCTTCACCGAGAGCGACCTGCTCGCCCAGATGTACGCCCTGCTCCTCCACCGGGCCGGCTACAAGACGTCCCTGCTCACCGTCGCCAACCGCGAACTGTACGAACCCGCCCTGGAATCGGGCCAGATCGACGTCGTCCCCGAGTACGCGGCCACCTTCTCCGACTGGCTCAACGCCAAGACCAACGGAGCCGGCGCGGCACCGGTCGGCTCGCCCGACCTGAACACCACGATGACGGCCCTGCGCAAGCTGGCGGCGCCACGCGGCCTCACCGTCCTCGACGCCGGCAGGGCCGTCGACCAGAACGCCTTCGCGGTCAGCAGGTCCTATGCCCGGCGACACGGTCTGAAGACCCTCAGCGACCTCGGCGCCTCGGGCCTGAGGGTGCGGCTCGCGGCGGGCGACGAGTGCGTCCAACGACCTTACTGCGCACCGGGATTGCAGAAGACCTACGGCATCGACGTCACCGCCGTCGACCCCAAGGGCGTCGGCACCACACAGGCCAAACGGGCCGTGCAGAACGGCCAGGACCAGATGGTCCTCACCACCACGACCGACGCCACCCTCTCCGGCTTCGGCCTGGTCCTCCTCGCCGACGACAAGAGCCTCCAGAACGCCGACTGCATCGTCCCGGTCGTCAACCGCTCCCGCGCGGGCGGCCAGGGCGCCACCGGCGCGCTCGACAGGCTCAACGGCGTCCTGACCACCGCCGACCTCGCCTCCATGAACGAACAGGTGGACAGCTGGAGGCGGTTGGCGAAGGACGTGGCGCGCAGCTATCTCCGGGACAAGGGTCTCCTCGAGTGAGTGCAGGGGGTCCCCTGCGCCCGGCGAGGTGGATTGTCAGTGGCGGCTTGTACGTTGCGGGGCATGGGTGTCTATCTGGTGAGTGTGGGTGCGCAGGAATGGTCCGACGGCGAGGGGGAGGGCGGTAAGGGGGCGATCGCCGCGGGGCTCGACGCGGAGCTGCGGCGCCGGGGGCTGCCGCCGTACGAGTCCTCGGCGAAGGAGGAGCCGGCCACTTGGTTCGAGGAGAAACTGAGCCCTCCGATGGACGGGTTCGCCAAGCTGTGCCGGGCGCATCTGACGCCGGGGGAGCAGGAGACGCTGGGTGAGTGGTCGGTGCTGGTGCCGATCTCGCTCGACGAGGAGATACGGCTGCCCATCGGCTCCGCGTACACGGACGAGACGGTGATCGCCGGTGCGCCGCAGGTGCTGGCTCTCGCCCAGCGGCTGGCCGCGGCCGTCGAGTTGCCCGCGGAGGTGCCGGAGGACCCCGGGAACCTCGGCCTGACCTTCTGGTTCCTCGAAGGGGAGGCGGAGGAGCTGACGGCCACCCGGCCGGGGCCGTGGAGCGAGGACCTGGACACCGCGTTCTACGTCGCCCTGTACCTGCGCGCCGCCCAGCACGCGCTGCGCCGCGGGTGCCCCATGACCTACTGCTGACAGGACGTCACGGCACCGTTACGGCGGTGACCGTACTGGTGCGGTGGGACGGCTTCCCGGGCGGGCGCGGTACCGGTACATGTCTTTCATGAAGGACAACGGGGGAGAACACCGGACACGGTGGGAGAGAGTGTGCGAAGCGGTCGAGGGTGCGCCGACCGAGCGGAGGCCCCGCTCGCTGGCGGACTGCGTGGACCCTGAACTCGCCCAGGACCTGGCGCAGTTCCGCAAGGTGTACCCGAAGCAGCAGCTGGAACTGCAGTACCTCTACGGGGCGGCACAACGCGCCTTCGAGGCCAGGACCAGGGAGTCCCTGCAGATCACGCTGGACTGTCTGCTGCGGACGGTGCTGCGCGACCCACGGCTCTACGACAACCCGGGCGACGCGGACCTGGCCGACTACCTGGCGCAGGAGACCGACGGCGTCTGGGCGCGGCTGTGCCAGGACGAGGCGGTGGCCGTGGTGCGCGGCCTCAACTTCGGCCTCACCCTCGGCGCGTTCCTGAGCGTGCTGCTGCTCGGCGTGCCCCTGCTGTCCGGCGTGCAGCTGCTCGGCATGACCGGCGCCACGCTGAACTGCAGCGACCGCTGGAGTCTGCTCGGAGCCTTCGTGTGCGGCGGGGTCGGGGCGTTCGGCGCGGTGCTCAGCGTCCTGCTCCGGGTGCGCGGCAGCGAGGAGCCGCTGCGCCGCAAGGGCTCCTCGCACAAGGTGGCCATCGCCCCCGCCCAGGTCTCCCGCAGCCTGCGGCACGAGGGCGTCTACCGCGTCTTCGTCGGCTGGATCCTCGCCCTCGCCGTGTACTTCGTGCTCAGCACCGGCTGGGTGACGGCGATCAGCATGCCGTCCACCACCGGCGAGATCTGCACGACCGGCGCGGACGCGGCCGCGAAGGGCACCGCCTTCTGGGGCTTCTGGTGCGCGGTCGGCTTCCTGGCGGGCTTCAACGAACGCTGGGCCTTCGGCATGCTCAACCGCCAGGGTGGCAAGGGGGGTTCGGGCCGGCGCCAGCGGTCGGTGACGGAGCCGACCTCATCCTGAACTTGTGTGATGCTCCGGGGATCGGGGTTCCTCGCCGAGGGGGCAGGGGCCGGGGCGGGCGATCCGAGGCCAGGCGTCGGCCGTCACGGACAGGGGCCGGGGTGCCGGGGGTCAGAGGTCAGCGTCCCGGGTGGCCCGGTGCAAGGTGGGCCGAGGCCAGGCGTCGGCCGTCAGGCGTCGGTGCCAGCGCCCAGCGGCCGGCGTCGAGGGGCCGGGTGCAGGGCAGCAGCGGCGGCCGGGTGCCGGGTGCGGGCGGCCCGAGGTCAGGCGCCAGCCGCCACGCATCGGTACCAGCGACCGGCGTCGAGCGGCCGAGTGCCGGGTGGGCTCAGGCCGGCGACGGCGGCTGGGCGCGGGCGGCCCGAGGTCAGGCGTCAGCCACCATCCGTCGGTAGCAGAAGCCAGCCGTCAGCAGTGAACGGCCAGGCGCCGGGCATGCTGAGGCCAGCGGCGGCGGCCGGGTGCCGGGCGGGCCGAGGCCAGCCGTTACGCGTCGGTGCCAGCGGTCGGCGGCCGGCGGCCGGCGTCGAGCGGCCGGGTGCCGAATGCCGGGCGTGCTGAAGGCAGCGGCCGCATGCCGGATGGCAAGGCGGGTCGAGGTCAGGCGCCTGCCGCCACGCGCCAGCCGCCACGCGTCGGTACCAGCGGCCAACGGTCGGGCGCCAGGCGCCGTGTGCCCGTCGCGCTGAGGCCAGCGGCGGCGGCCGGGTGCAGCGCATGCTGAGGCCGGCGGCAGCCGCCGGGTGGGCTGAGGCCACGCGCCAGCCGTCACGCGTCTGCCACCGAGTCGAACTCCACCTGCCCCCGCGCCACCCCCAACGCATCCGCGTCCACCGACCGCCGCAGCGCCTCATGCAGCTTCGCCGGGGTCAGCACCCCCAGGAAGCGTGAGTCGTCCAGCACGGCGACCCACCCGGAGTCGTGCTGGAGCATCACGCCGAACGCTTGCTTCAGGGGCGCGCCCACCGGTACCCACGCCTTCATCCGGTGGGCCCGGTCGCCGACCGCGCCGGACGCGTCGAGGTCGTCGATGCCGACCCAGCCGTGCAGGTCGCCCCGCGTGTCGAGGACGACGGCCCAGCGCGCACCCTCCGCCCGCAGCCGTTCCGCTGCGCCCGCGGCCGGCTCGTCGTACCGGGCGACCGGCGGCTGCTCCAGGTCGTCGGCCTCGATCTCGGTGACCGACAGCCGCTTCAGCCCGCGGTCGGCGCCCACGAACTCGGCGACGTACGGCGTCGCCGGGGTGCCGAGCACCGCCCCGGGCGTGTCGAACTGCTCGATGCGCCCCTGCCCGTAGACGGCGATCCGGTCGCCGAGCCGTACGGCCTCCTCGATGTCGTGCGTGACCAGCAGCACCGTCTTGCGCACCGCTGCCTGCATACGCAGGAACTCGTCCTGCAACTGCTCGCGTACGACGGGGTCGACGGCCCCGAAGGGCTCGTCCATCAGCAGCACCGGCGGATCGGCGGCCAGCGCCCGCGCCACGCCGACGCGCTGGCGCTGACCACCGGAGAGCTGGTCGGGATAGCGCGGCCCGTAGCGCTTGGGGTCCAGGCCCACCAGATCGAGCAGCTCGGCGGCGCGCGCCCGGGCCTTCGCCCGCTTCCAGCCGATCAGCGCCGGCACGGTCGCCGTGTTGTCGAGGACCGTGCGGTGCGGGAAGAGCCCGACCTGCTGGATGACGTATCCGATCCGACGCCGCAGCCGCACGGGGTCGACGCCTGCGATGTCCTCGCCGCCCACGAAGATCCGCCCGGAGGTCGGTTCGATGAGCCGGTTGACCATCATCATCGTGGTCGTCTTGCCGCAGCCGGAGGGTCCAACGAGCGTGACGAGCTCGCCCTCGGTCACCTCGAAGCTCAGGTCGTCCACCGCCGTCGTACCGTCCGGGTACCGCTTGGTGACCTGCTCGAACCGGATCATGCCCTCACGCTAGCCGCGCGCCCACCGCTCGGCGCGTCAGCAGGGTCCCACCGGCGGCTGAGGGCCTGGTTCCGTATTTGAACGGTTTCAATCAACACTTTCCGCAGCGACGACCCTCTGTTTGAACCTGTGCACAATTGCCGCTGCCCGAACGGTAGACGGTCGCCACAACAGCCACTAGCTTCACCGTCGACCACTCTGAAACGTTACAACCGCGAGCCCCCGAAGGGACACGGCATGACCGACGGAGTCGACAGCAGTAACGGCAGGACAGTGCGCCGCAGAACGGTGCTCGGCACCGCGCTCGGCGTCGTGCCCGTGGCCCTGGCGGGCGGGATCGGCGGCGCGGGGGCGGCATCGGCCACGCCGGCCGGTAAGCGGGGCGCCGTCGAGGGCCTGACGGTGGAGCACCGTACGAACCCGCTCGGCGTGGACGCGGCGAAGCCGCGCTTCGGCTGGCGCACCGCGTCCTCGGCCCGCGGCCGGCGCCAGACGGCGTACCGGATCCTGGTCGCCTCCTCGGCCGGGCAACTCGCCCGCGGCCACGCCGACGTGTGGGACAGCGGCCGCGTCACCTCCGCCGACTCGGTGGCGGTGCACTACACCGGCGCGGCCCTGCGCCCCGCCACCCGCTACCACTGGACGGTCCGCGTCTGGGACGAGGACGGCCGCGCCCTTCCTGAGGCCAAGGCGGCCTTCTTCGAGACCGGCCTGCTCAGCGCCGACGGCGTCACCGGCTGGGACGGCGCGAAGTGGATCAGCATGGCCGGCAAGGCGCCGAACAGCTCCGGCTCGCCCCTCCTGCGACGGCAGGCGGCCCTCAAGAACCAGCGCGTCAGCGAGGCCCGGCTCTACATCTCCGCCCTCGGCGTGTACGTCGCCCACGTCAACGGCCGGCGCGTCGAGGCACCGCAGGACCGGGGCACCACCCCCGAACTCCTCACCCCGGGCTGGACGAACTACGACACCACCGTCAGCTACCTGACCTACGACGTCACCGCCCTGCTCGCCGGGGACCGGCAGGTCACCCTCGCCGCGGTCCTCGGCAACGGCTGGTACAACGCCCGCATCTCCGAGAACAGCGCCTACTACGCCAAGGACGGCAATCGCCTCGCCCTCAAGGCCAAGCTGCTGATCCGCTACGCCGACGGCTCCACGCAGACCGTCGTCACCGCCCCCGGCGAGGACTGGCGGGCGACGGACACCGGACCGTTCCGCGCCGACGACATCTACGACGGGCAGACCTACGACGCCCGCAAGGAGATCCCGGGCTGGACGGCGAACGGCTTCGACGCCGCCGGCTGGTCCGGGACCGAGGAACACCCCTACGCGAGCAGGTTCCCCGACGCGAGGCTGGTCTCCTATCCAGGCGAGAGCGCCCGTCTGATGTCCCGGTGGGACCGCGGCCCGCACTCGATCACCGTCTGTACCGGAGTCACCGGCGAGCAGGGCAGCCCCAACGGCAAGGGCCGTGTCGTCGTCGACCCGGCCCGCACGGTCACCGACCCGGCGAAGGCGGCCACCGCCGAGGTCACCCTGCATCCCGGCGACACCGCCGTGATCGACCTCGGGCAGAACATGGTCGGCGTGCCCCGCTACACCCTCCGCGGCCCCGCCGGGGCCCAAGTCACGCTGAAATTCGGCGAGATGCTCAACGACACGAGCGCCGGCGCCGACGGTCCTGAAGGCTCCGTATACCGCGCCAACCTCCGCTCCGCGAAGGCCACCAGCACCTATATCCTCAAGGGCGACCCGGCCGGCGAGACCCACCAGGACGCGCTCACCTTCTACGGCTTCCGCTACGCCTCCGTCACCGCGACCGACACCGTCACCCTCGCCCGGCTGACCGGCAAGGTCGCCACCTCCGCGATCAGCGAGACCGGCACCGTCACGACCGACGACGCCGACGTCAACCAGCTGATCAGCAACGTCCATTGGGGCCAGCGCGGCAACTACCTCTGGGTGCCCACCGACTGCCCCCAGCGCGACGAACGCCTCGGCTGGACGGGCGACACCCAGCTCTTCTCCAACACCGGCCTCTACAACGCCGACGCCGTGAACTTCCTCAGCCACTTCGAGGACACCCTGATCGACTCGCAGAAGACCTACGGCCTGGACGGTGCCCAGTTCACCTTCGTCGCCCCCGGCAACCGCTACAACGCGCCGATCCCGGCGAGCGGTTGGTCCGACGTCGGAGTGGTCGTGCCGTGGACCGTCTGGCAGATGTCGGGCGACATCACGATCGTGGACCGCAGTTGGTCGGCGATGACGACGTACATGGACTGGATCCACCGGCGCACCGGTGACACCTACGCGGGACAGGGCGCCATCTTCGGCGACTGGCTCGCCTTCCAGGACACCAGCACCCAGCTCATCAGCGACCTCTACTACGGCCACAGCGCCCGGCTGATGGCGGACATGGCCCGCGCCACCGGCCGCACCGCCGATACCCGCGCCTACGAGGACCTCGTCGCCCACATCAAACGGGCGTTCCTCACCAAGTACCTGGCCACCGACGCCACGACCGGGCAGATCACCGTCCGCTCCAGCCTCGGCGACGCCCCGCCGACCGGCGGCAGGACCGAGGACAACACCCAGACCGCCCTGCTGTGGGTCCTCAAACTCGGCTTCTACGACACCGAGGCCCAGCGCCGCCGGCTCGTCGAGCTCCTCGCCGACAACATCGGCAACGACGCGGCCTACAAGGCGACCCACCCCGACAGCACCCGGGTGAAGTACGCCGAGAACACCCTCTCCGTCGGCTTCCTCGGCGTGAACGTCCTCGCACCGGTCCTGACCGACGAGGGCCACGCAGACCTCGCGTACCAGCTGCTCCACCAGGACGCCATGCCGTCCTGGCTGTTCTCGGTGAAGAACGGCGCCACCACGGTCTGGGAGCGCTGGAACTCGTACTCCAAGGCGGACGGCTTCGGCCCGGTCGACATGAACTCGTTCAACCACTACTCCTACGGCGCGATCATGGAGTGGATGTACGAGAGCATGGCCGGCATCGCCAAGGACCCGGCCCAGCCCGGCTTCAAGCACTTCTTCCTACGGCCGCACGTCGACCCCACGGGGAAGATCACGCAGGTGTCGGGCTCGCACCTCTCCCCGTACGGCGAGATCGTGAGCGCCTGGCAGCGCACGGACCGCCGGCTCACCTACCGGGCCACCGTGCCCGCCAACAGCGCGGCCACCCTGCGCATCCCCACCGGCGACCCGAACACCGTCCGCGAGGGCCGGACTCCGCTCGCCCGCGTGCGGGGCGTCGAGTACCTGGGCTTCGCGGACGGCACCGCCTCCTACCGGCTCCCGTCCGGCCGTTACGAGGTGGTCTCGGCGCTCGGCTGACCGCCCACCAGCACCACCTCAAGGGTGCGCGGACCGTGCACCCCCTCGACCCGGTCCAGCTCGATGTCGCTGGTCGCCGACGGACCGGAGATCCACGTCAACGGGCGGGCCGGGTCGAGGCGTTCGAGGGCCTGGGGCACGGCGGAGACGACCTGCTCCGGCACCCGGACGACGCAGATGTGGTGGTCGGGGACGAGGGTGATGCGGCGGCGGCCCTGGTCGGGGCCGCCGTCCAGGACGATCGTGCCGGTCTCCGCGATCGCCACCGCGCAGCCGGTGACCACACTGTCGACGCGGTCCAGCTCGTAGGGCGTGCTCCCGGCCCGGTCCGGGATGCGCTCGGCGTCGGTCGCGCCGAGCCACTCCTCGTCCAGGCCCGGCGGCACCACGACGGTCTTCGCACCGCGCTCCGCCAGCAACCGGCCGATCACCGCCGCCAGTTCACCCGTTTCGCAACGGTGCACGACGGCCCGGTAGTCGGCCAGGTTCTCGGCGAGCAGGTCGATATTCTGCGCGGTGCCGCGGTCGCCGTGCTCGCGCAGGTACTCACGCGGAACCGCCTGCTCGTACGGCTGGTCGTCCTTCGGTACGTCGGCCAGCGCGCGCCGCACCCGGCCCAGAATCCGTTCCCTGCTGCTCACTTGGCTCCCCCCTTGCTGCCGGTCTCGCCGTGCGTGCGCTGCCACCAGTCGCGGAAGGGTTCCTTGGGGACCGGTGGCAGGTCCCGGCTGTCGCTCCACGCTTTGCCCGGGCCGGGCAGGGTACGGGGATGCAGGCGGCGGGTGCGGGAGGCGAGGCGCTGGCCGGCGCGCAGGGCGCCGGGGCGGGTGAAGGCCCAGCGGGCCGCCCGCATCGCGGCCCGTTCGGCGGCGTGTCCCTTGGCGGGTTGCAGTGTCACCTTGTTGCCCTCGCGGATCACCTGCCCGCCCTCGACGACCCGTTCGCGCAGGTGGACGAGGACTTCGGGGATGTCGATGGCGACCGGGCAGACCTCGTAGCAGGCCCCGCACAGCGAGGAGGCGTACGGCAGGGAGGCGTCGATCTCGCTCTGCGTGCCGCGGAGTTGGGGGCTGAGGATGGCGCCGATCGGGCCCGGATAGACCGAGCCGTAGGCGTGGCCGCCGGCCCGTTCGTAGACGGGGCAGACGTTGAGGCAGGCGGAGCAGCGGATGCAGCGCAGCGCCTGGCGGCCGACCTCGTCGGCGAGGGTGTCGGTGCGGCCGTTGTCCAGCAGCACCAGGTGGAAGTTCCGCGGCCCGTCCTGGTCGGTCGTGCCGGTCCAGGTGGAGGTGTAGGGGTTCATCCGCTCGGCGGTGGAGGAGCGCGGCAGCGTCTGCAGGAACACTTCCAGGTCCTGCCAGGTGGGCACGATCTTCTCGATGCCGACGACCGAGATCAGCGTCTCGGGCAGGGTCAGGCACATGCGTCCGTTGCCCTCGGACTCGACGACCACCAGGGTGCCGGTGTCGGCGACCATGAAGTTGGCGCCGGAGATGCCGACCCTGGCGCGCAGGAACTTCTCGCGCAGGTGCAGACGGGCGGCCTCGGCGAGCTCGGCCGGGGTGTCGGTCAGGCCCTCGGGGGCCGGGCGGCCCCACTCGCTCATCTCGGTGCGGAAGATGTCGCGGATCTCGCCGCGGTTGCGGTGGATGGCGGGGACCAGGATGTGCGAGGGCCGGTCCTTGCCCAGCTGCACGATCAGCTCGGCGAGATCCGTCTCGTAGGCGCGGATGCCCTCGGCCTCCAGCGCCTCGTTGAGGCCGATCTCCTGCGTGGCCATCGACTTGACCTTGACGACCTCCGACTCGCCGGTCGCGCGCACGAGTTCGGTGACGATCCGGTTGGCCTCGTCGGCATCGACGGCCCAGTGCACGGTGCCGCCGGCCGCGGTGACCGACTCCTCCAACTGCTCCAGATACCGGTCGAGATGGCGCAGCGTGTGGTCCTTGATCCGCTTGCCGGCCTCGCGCAGCTCCGCCCAGTCGGACACCTCCGCCACGGCCTTGGCCCGCTTGGCGCGGATGGTGTGCGTCGCGTGCCGCAGATTGGCCCGCAGCGTCTCGTTGCGCACCGCCTCGTGCGCGGCCACGGGAAAGGCCGGCATGCCCACGAACGTCCCGCTCATACGGCCGGCTCCTCCTCCGTGCTCGCAAGGATCTCCGCGATGTGCACCGGCCGCATGCCGCTGTCCCGCCGAGCCATCGTGCCGCCGATGTGCATCAGACAGGAGTTGTCGGCCGCGCACAGCACCTCCGCGCCGGTCGACTCGGCGTTGCGGACCTTGTCCGTGCCCATCGCCGCCGAGACATCGGCGTTCTTCACGGCGAAGGTGCCGCCGAAGCCGCAGCACTCCTCGGCGCCCGGCAGTTCCACCAGTTCCAGTCCCTTCACGGCCTCGAGGAGGCGGCGCGGCCGGTCGCCGAGGCCCAGGCTCCGCAGTCCGTGGCAGGTCGGGTGGTAGGTCACCTGGTGCGGGTAGTAGGCACCGACGTCGGTCACCCCCAGGACGTCCACCAGGAACTCCGTGAGCTCGTACGTCTTCGGCACCACCCGCTCCAGCGTCGCCGCGAGCGTGTCGCCACGACCCTCGGCCCGGGCCCGCGCACCCATCCGCGGATACAGCTCCCGCACCATCGCGCCGCACGACCCGGACGGCGTGACGATCGCCTCGTACTCCCCGAAGACGTCGGAGAAATGCCGAGCGAGCGGCTCGGCCTCATGGCGGTATCCGGTGTTGTAGTGCGCCTGCCCGCAGCACGTCTGCGCCATCGGGAAGTCGACCTCGACGCCCAGCCTGGTCAGCAGTTTCACCACGGCGCGCCCGGTGTCCGGATAGAGCGTGTCGTTGACGCAGGTCAGGAACAGGGCGACACGCATCGCGGCTCCTTGTTGTCGATCATCGGATGAGTGCAGGGTAGTCCGGGCACGGGGGTGCGGGGGAGACCCCGCTCACCGACCGGCGAGCCGGGCCTGAGCCGCACGCCAGCGTGCGGTGTCGCCGCGCGGCTCGTAGCGGGTGAGCGGCTGGGTGCGGGTGAGCAGGCGCCGCCCGTCCGCCAGGTCGCCGACGAGCCCGTGGGCCCGGCCCTGCACGAGGACGTTGCCCAGCGCCGCCGCCTCCGCAGGACCGGCCACGACCGGCAACCCGCAGGCGTCGGCGGTCAGTTGGCACAACAGGTCGTTGCGCGTACCGCCACCGACGACATGCACCACGTCCACCGGATGGTCCGCCAGCCGCTGGGCGTCCTCGATCGCCTTGCGGTGCGCGAGGGCGAGCGAGTCGAGGATGCAGCGGGTGATCTCTGCGGGCGAGGCGGGCACCGGCTGCCCCGAGGCGCGGCACGCCTCGGCGATCCGCTCCGGCATCCGGCCCGGCGCCAGGAACGCCGAGTCCCCCGCGTCCACCACGGACCGCAGCGCCGGCACCTGGGCCGCCTCCTGCAGCAGACCGCCCAACTCCGGCTCGCCCCAGGCCCGTACGCACTCCTGAAGCAGCCAGAGCCCCATGATGTTGCGGAGATACCGGACCGTGCCGTCCAGCCCCAGCTCATTGGTGAAGTTCGCGGCCCGGCTCGCCTCGGTCAGCACGGGCGCGCCCAGCTCCAGGCCGGCCAGCGACCAGGTCCCGGTGCAGATGTACGCGAACCGCTCGCCGTCGGCCGGTACGGCGGCCACGGCCGACGCCGTGTCGTGTGAACCGACGGTCGTCACCGGCACCGGACCGCGCAGCCCAGTCTCCTCCAGCACCTCCGGCATCAGCACACCCGCCGGATCGCCCGGCTGCCGCAGCGGCGCGAACAGGCCGAGGTCGACGCCCAGCCGGGAGGCGACGTCGTACGACCAGTTGCGCGTCCGGGGATCGATCAACTGGGTCGTCGAGGCGTTGGTCAGCTCGGTGCCCTGCTCGCCGGTCAGCCAGTAGGACAGCAGATCCGGTACGAGCAACAGCCGCTCGGCGGCGGCCAGTTGAGCCGATTCCCGCGCCGCCACCAGCTGGTACAGCGTGTTGAAGGGCGCATACTGCAACCCGGTCGCCGCGTAGAGCTGCTCGGCGGGCAGCGTCGCCCACACCTTCTCCGCGACGCCCTCGGTGCGGGAGTCGCGGTAGTGCACCGGGTTGCCGAGCAGCGCCCCGTCGCGGTCCAGCAGCCCGTAGTCCACGGCCCAGCTGTCGATGCCCACGGAGTCCACCTGACCGGCGGCCCGCAGCCCGTCCAGGACACCGCCGTACAGCCCGAGGACGTCCCACCGCAGCCCCTCGGGCAGGCGCACCGGCCGGTTCACGAACCGGTGCGCCTCGGCCAGCTCCAGGCTGTCGGGGCCGACGCGGCCGACCATGACACGCCCACTGGACGCGCCCAGGTCGACCGCGGCGTACGACTTCACGGCGCCGCTCATCGCAGGAAGGCGGCCGCGACGCCGGCGTCCACCGGGACGTGCAGTCCGGTGGTGTGCGTCAACTCCCCGCCGGTCAGCGCGAAGACGGCGTTGGCGACGTGCTCCGGCAGCACCTCCCGCTTGAGGATGGTGCGCTGGGCGTAGAACTCGCCCAGCTTCTCCTCCGGCACCCCGTACACGGCGGCCCGCTGGGCACCCCAGCCACCGGCGAAGATCCCGGAACCGCGCACCACACCGTCCGGGTTGACGCCGTTGACGCGGATGCCGTGCTCGCCCAACTCGGCCGCGAGCAGCCGTACTTGATGGGCCTGGTCGGCCTTGGTGGCGGAGTAGGCGATGTTGTTGGGTCCGGCGAAGACGGCGTTCTTGGAGGCGATGTAGACGATGTCGCCGCCCAGGCCCTGCGCGGTCATCACCCGGGCCGCCTCGCGCGAGACGAGGAAGGAGCCGCGGGCCATGATGTCGTGCTGAAGATCCCAGTCGCGGGCCGAAGTCTCCAGCAGCGGCTTGGAGATGGAGATCCCGGCGTTGTTCACGACCAGGTCCACGCCGCCGAAGGCGAGCACGGCCGCCTTGAACGCCGCGGCGATCTGCTCCTCGGACGTGACGTCCACGGTGACGGCGACAGCCTTGTCGGGGCCGCCCAACTCCTCGGCGACAGCCGCCGCGTTGTCGCCGTTCAGATCGGCGACGACGACACACGCCCCCTCGCCGACCAACCGCTCGGCGATGGCCCTGCCGATCCCGCTGCCCGCGCCGGTGACGAGGGCGACCCGGGTGGCCAGCGGCTTCGGCTTGGGCATGCGCTGGAGCTTGGCCTCCTCCAGCGCCCAGTACTCGATGCGGAACTTCTCCGACTCCTCGATGGGCGCGTATGTCGAGACGGCCTCGGCGCCGTGCATCACGTTGATGGCGTTGACGTAGAACTCGCCCGCCACCCGCGCGGTCTGCTTGTCCTTGCCGAAGGAGAACATGCCGACGCCCGGGACGAGCACGATCGCCGGGTCGGCGCCGCGCATCGCGGGGGAGTCGGGAGCCGCGTGCCGCTGGTAGTAGGCGGCGTACTCCTCGCGGTAGGCGGCGTGCAGCTCCGTCAGCCGGGCGATCGCCTCCTCCAGCGGGGCGGCAGGCGGCAGGTCCAGCACGAGCGGGCGGACCTTGGTGCGCAGGAAGTGGTCCGGGCAGGAGGTGCCCAGCGCGGCCAGGCGCGGGTGCTCGGCGCGGGCCAGGAACTCCAGCACCACGTCCGCGTCGGTGAAGTGCCCGACCTGCGGCCTGTCCTGGGAGGCGACGGCCCGGACGTACGGGGCGAGGGCCGCGGCCCGCTCGCGGCGCTCGGCCTCCGGGAGGGCCTGGTAGCCGTCGAGGACGGGCCCGAACGGCTCGGGCCTGCCGCGCTCGGCGAGAAAGGCTTCCGCGGTGCGGATGATGTGCAGCGAGTTGCGCTCACACTCCTCCGAGGTCGCACCCCATGCGGTGATCCCGTGCCCGCCGAGGATGCAGCCGATGGCCTGCGGGTTGGCCTCCTTGACGGCCGCGATGTCCAGGCCGAGCTGGAAGCCCGGGCGGCGCCAGGGCACCCACACCACCGTGTCGCCGAAGCACTCGGCGGTCAGCTTCTCCCCGTCGGCGGCGCAGGCCAGCGCGATCCCGGAGTCGGGGTGCAGGTGGTCGACGTGCGGGGCCTCCACCAGTCCGTGCATGGCGGTGTCGATGGACGGCGCCGCGCCGCCCTTGCCGTGCAGGCAGTAGTCGAAGGCGGAGACCATCTCGTCCTCGCGCTCGACGCCCGGGAAGACGTCGACCAGCGCCCGCATCCGGTCCAGCCGGAGCACGGCGAGACCGTTCTCGGTGAGCGTGCCGAGGTCACCGCCGGAGCCCTTGACCCACATCAGTTCGACGTCGCCGCCGGTGACGGGGTCGGTGGCGGTGCCCTTCGCCGAGGCGTTCCCGCCGGCGTAGTTGGTGTTCCGGGGGTCCGAACCGAGCCGATGGGAACGGGCGAGAAGAGCGGCGGCTTCGGGGTGGGGTGCCATGATCGGATCTCTTCCTTGCTTCGTAGGAACAGTGCGGGTGTGCCGGCGGCGGGGGTCAGGCACCCCAGCCGGCCTGGGTGCCGCCGACACGTTCGGCGGTGATGTGCTGCTGCCAGCCGGAGCTGCGATAGGCGGCGATCGGGTCGGGGGCGAGCCCCGACTCCTCGCGCACCTCGGCGAGGAGCGGGCGTACATCCGTGTTGTACGCGTCCATGATCACCGCGTTCGCCTCCAGCACGTCGCCGTCGCGCTGAGCGACAGCCAGCGCATCCCGGTCCACGAGCAACGCCTTCGCGGTGGCTTCCTGCACGTTCATCACGGACCGGATGATGGCGGGGATCTTGGCTTCGATGTTGTGGCACTGGTCGAGCATGAAGGCGACGTCGGAGGTGAGGCCGCCGCCCCGGATGACCTCGTACATGATGCGGAACAGCTGGAAGGGGTCGGCAGCTCCCACCATCAGGTCGTCGTCGGCGTAGAAGCGGGAGTTGAAGTCGAACCCGCCGAGCTTCCGCTCGCGCAGCAGCGTCGCCACGATGAACTCGATGTTCGTACCCGGCGCGTGGTGTCCGGTGTCCACCACGACCTGCGCCTTCTCGCCCAGCTTCAGACAGTGCGCATACGCCGTGCCCCAGTCGGGGACGTCCGTGGCGTA
Organism: Streptomyces sp. NPDC050534; assembly: GCF_044457745.1. Taxonomy (NCBI): domain Bacteria; kingdom Bacillati; phylum Actinomycetota; class Actinomycetes; order Kitasatosporales; family Streptomycetaceae; genus Streptomyces; species Streptomyces sp. NPDC050534. The sequence continues at coordinate 45,077 of NZ_JBITHF010000005.1, read as the reverse complement.
GAAGGCGGGCTCGAAGAACTTGTATTCCAGGAGCATGCGCTGGTCCTCGCCGAGGCGGGCGTAGACCTCGGCGAGTCCTTCCGCGAGCCGGTCCTGGCGCTCCCGGATGTCGTCCTGGCCGGGATAGTTCGTCCCGTCCGCGAACCACAGTTTGAGATCGCGGGAGCCGGTCGCGTCCATGATGTCGACGCACTCCAGCAGATGGTCGACGGCCTTGCGGCGCACCGCCGCGTCCGGGTGGCAGATGCTGCCCAGCTTGTAGTCGTCGTCCTGGAAGGTGTTGGAGTTGATCGCTCCCAGCTTCAGGCCGTGATCGTCGGCGTACTTCGCCAGCGCGGCGTAGTCGTCGACCTTGTCCCACGGGATGTGCAACGAGACCGTCGGGGCCACGCCGGTGAACGCGTGCACCCGCCCCGCGTCCTGGAGCTTCTCCCAGGGGTCGCGAGGGACTCCCGCCTGGGCGAACACCTTGAAACGCGTACCGGAGTTGCCGTAGGCCCACGACGGGGTCTCGATCCTCTGTGCCGCGAGCGCTGTCTTCACGGCCGGCAGATCTGGCATGACCACCTCTGAACACTCTTTGAATCGTTTCAGGGAACGTAGCGGCACCAGCCGGACGGCGTCAAGGTCTTAGTGCGTCTGTCCTCGGACCATTTGTGAGTGGATCCGGATTCCACCCGGAACCCCTTGACGGAACGCCATGAGCTCTTCATGATGCCGTGAAACGTTTCACGGTCTGGTTAAGGGATTGATGCCAGGAGTCACCACCTCCTGTGCGTCTCCGCGGCCCCTGGCGCAGCAGGGCCACCCCCGGACGTTCCCGAAAGGCCGCCCCGATGAGCAACGACGCCATCTCCGCCGGGCCCGGCAGGCCCCGCGTGAACCGGTCCCAGTGGCGCCTCGCCATCCTGTCCGGCATGGCCTCCTACCTGGACTCCGGCATCATCGTCTCGTCCGGTCTGGCGCTCGGCCTGTGGCAGACCCGTTTTCATCTGTCGCCCTGGGGCCTCGGCGCGCTGAGCGCCGCCCTGACCTTCTCCATCGCCGCCGGCTCGCTCGTCGGCGGCCGTCTGGCCGACCGTTTCGGTCGTCGGCGCGTCTACGGGATCGACGTCCTCGTCTACACCGTAGGCGCCGCACTCCTCGTCTTCGCGCCGAGCAGCGCCTTCCTCTTCGCCGGCATGATCATCGGCGGTCTGGCGGCCGGCGCCGACCTGCCCACCTCGCTCGCCATGGTCTCCGAGCACACGCCGCGCTCGGTCCGCGGACGTCTGATCGGCGCGACCCAGACCATGTGGGTCGCCGGCATCACGGCTGCGACGGTGATCGGCTTCGGCACCGCGACACTCGGGTATCTCTCCGCCCAACTCCTCTTCGCCCACCTCACCGTCGTGGCCCTGGTCAGCTGGGTGCTGCGCAACCGCTTGCGCCTCCCGCCCGTCCTGGAGGAGGCCGAGCACGGCGGCCGGGGCGAGGGCATCGACGCCCGGGCGCTGCGCCGCCTCGGCACGAAGCCGATCCTCGTCCCGCTCCTCGCGACGGGCGGGTTCTACCTCGCCTGGAACCTCGCCGCCAACACCATCGGCCAGTACGGCACGTACTTCCTCACCACCGTCGGCGGCGCCTCCCAGACCCTCGCCACCGGCATCTCCCTGGCCGGCCTACCCATCGGCCTGCTCGGCTCGCTGACCTTCGTCCGGCTCGCGGACACCCCCTGGCGAGACCGCTGCTTCTACGTCTGTGCAGCCCTCCAGGTGCTCGCCTTCGCCGTGGCCGCCGCGACCGGCGGCGCCGTGATCGCGGCGATGGTCCTCTTCCTGCTCCTCTACAACGTCGTCAACCAGTTCGCCGGCGTGGCGAACTACAAGATCTGGTCCCAGGAGACCTTCCCCGAGGAACTGCGCGCCACCACCCAGGGCCTGACGTACGGCCTCAGCCGCGCCCTGTGCGGCGTCGCCGGTCTCGCCACCCCCGCCCTGATGGCTGCCAGTGGCTCGGCCGTGCTGTGGATGACCACGATGTGCGTGGCGCTCTCAGGTCTGATGGGCGTGTGGATCGTCCGCCGCATCGCCCCGCAGAGGCGGCGCGCGGCAGGCGCCGCGTCCGCCGCCCGTGCGAAGCAAGCGATCTGATGCGCGTCACCGCAGCGTCCTCCGGCCACTACGACCTCGGGCGCCGGCGCCGTTGGTTTGCACCGCACAGACGCTGTCCTCGAAGCTGCGGAAGCCCGGCCGGCACCGGCTGCGCCTCGCGCCCTTGCCCGTGCCCGCGCCCTCTTGGGCAGTGAGGAGCGGTTCGAGGTCGGCTCGGGTCGTCATGCCTCATGGTCGCGGCCGTGGTCCGCGCTCGCCTGATGGGCGGCGGCTCGTGATGGTCGTCGCGGCGAACACCTGCGCCGGGGTTCAACTCCCGGGCGATGGGCTGCCGTTCGAGATCGGATTGGGTCGCCGCGCCTTCCGGTCGGGGCCGTACACCGCGCCCCGCCTGGCCGTCGGCGGCGATCCGGGACCCCTCTCCGAGCCGGAGCAGGCAACACCGGGCGAGGTGTTCAGGCGAGGAAAGCCGGCCTGAGTACCTCCTCGCACCACTGCCGGAAGTCCGTCGGGGCGGGTGCTGCGGTGCGGTGCTCCTCGTCGTAGGCGCCGTTGTTCTGGGCCAGGGCCATGTCGGCCAGACCCCGCGCCCAGGCGTCGCTCGCCCCGTGCTTCAGCATCGACGCCCGGTACGCCTCGACGCTGATCTGCTGGTAGCGGACCGGCCGCTCCAGCACCTCGGTGACGACCTGCGCCATGCCGTCGAAGGAAAGGGCGTCCGCACTGACCAGCGGGACCCCGTCCTGCCCGCTCCAGGAGTCGTCGAGCAGCAGTTCCGTGGCCTTCGCCGCGATGTCGCGGGTGGCGATGCTCGCGACCACGAGATCCGCGGGCTGAGGGCCGAAGAAGACGCCCTGCTCCTTCATCGCTCCGATCTGCCAGAGCAGGTTCTCCATGAAGGCCGAAGCGCGCAGCGCCCGGTAGTGCACGCCGGTGTCCGCGATCATCGCGTCCTTGGCGAGCGAGGCCGACAGGTGTCCGGCGTTGTGCTCGATGCCGTGGCCCATGGTCGAGACGCCGACGACGCGCTTGACGCCCTGGTCCGCGATCGCCTGGCACGCGGCCCGCGTGTAGTCGACGTAATAATCCTGGACGCCGTCCGCACGCGGGTCCGGCGGCACCACCCAGAACACGGCGTCCGCGCCCGCGAACGCCGCCGTGACGACATCGAGGTCACGGTGCGACCCCTGAACCACCCCGGCGCGCTCGCGCACCCGGGGCGAGAGCCGGGAGGGCTCCCGGGCGATCACGCGGACCTGCTCCTCGCGGTCGAGGAGGCCGTCGACGACCTGCCGGCCGATCTGGCCGGTGGGGGTGGTGATGACAAGCATGGAAAAGCTCCAAGAGGGCTCGCTGGGAAGGCGGTTGATCCCCTGGGGCCGCGACGGACGGGCCGGGGAACCGTGTGCCTCGATCCTGCGGCGCGGCCGTACGAGACGGAAGGACCGAAGAGATCACGCTTGTTACCCTGTGGGTAATACCGAACGGAGGTGTGCGGACGTGGAGTCCCGATCACTGCGCTACTTCGTCGCCGTCGCCGAGGAACTCAACTTCGCCCGCGCCGCCGAACGGCTGGGCATCTCCGCCCCGCCCCTGTCCCGTGCCGTCCGCAAGCTGGAGACGGATCTGGGAGTCACCCTGTTCGAGCGCACCACGCACAGCGTCAGGCTGACCCCCGCCGGGACGGTCCTGCTGGCGGAGGCCCGGATCGCTCTGGACGCGCTGCAGGCCGCGGGCCGCCGGGCACAGCGCGCGGCCGGCCCCGAGTCGAAGCTGGTGCTGGCCATCAAGGCCGACGGCGACGGGGGCCGGCTCGATGCCATCCTGACCCGCTACGCCGCCGAGCCCGGCGCCCTCCCGGTCACGGTCCGGCTCTCCGGGTGGGGCGACCAGGCGCGCCTGCTGCGCCAGGGCGAGGCGGACGCGGCTCTGATCTACGAACCGTTCGAGGCGACGGGTCTCGACTCGGAGACGGTGTCCGTGGAGCGTCGCGTCGCCGCGCTCCCCGCCGCCCACCCCCTGGCCGTGCGCGACCGTCTCTCGCTCGCCGACCTGGCCATCCCGGGAGTCGAGTCCGGTCGCCTGGACGGCCTGGCCCGGTACCTGGACGCCATGGTCGAGCAGCACGGCATCTCCGACCTGGCGCAACTTCTCACCCTGGTCGAACTGGGCGAGCTGGTGACCGTACTGCCCGAATCCGTCACCGCCCGCTACCCCCGTCCGGGCATCGCCTACCGAGAGCTCCCGGACGCGCCCCCGGCCACGCTGACGATCGCCTGGCCCCAGCACTCCCGCTCCACGGCCACGGCCGCGCTGGTCCGCGCGGCCGCGTCCGTGGCCGCCGTATCCGATGCATCCGACGCGTCCGAGGAGTCCGCGGCATGAAGTACATGGTCCTGATGTACGCCGATCCCGCCGCGACCGAGGCGATGACACCGGCCGAGCGCGCCGACGTCTTCCGTCGCCACGAAGCCCTCCACAAGGACCTGGAGGGCACCGGCGAAATGCTCAACGGCGCCGGCCTCGCCTACCCGCGCGACACGACGACCCTCACCTGGCACCCGGACACCCCGACCGAGACGAAAGCCCCGCTCACGGCCACCACGAACCAGCTCACCGCGTACTACGTCATCGACTGCGCAACCCCTGAGCGGGCGAGGGAGATCGCCGAGCGGGTCCTCGACTTCCACGTGGTGGCGATCGAGATCCGCCCCATCCACGACACGTTCGGCATGGACACACCTCCGTAGACGGGCGCGCCCCGTCAGGGGCGCGGGGAACTGCGCGACCGGCCACACTCAAGCCGCGGCCGGTGAGACACAGATCCCGGCAGACGCGATCCAGCAGCCTCACGCCGCCTCGGGTGGTCGCGCCGTGACGGGCGCACCCTCTCAGGGGCGCGGGGAACGGCGCGACCAGCCACACTCAATCCCGCAGTCGACAACACGCAGACCCCGGCCGAAGCGGCGCAGCCGCTACGCCCCCCACCCGGCCTGCTGCCCCCCGACCCGCTCCTCCACGATCCTCTCGGCCCACCCGGACCGGCGGTACGCGGCGATCGGGTCGGGGTCCAGCCCCAGCTCTCCCCGCACCTCGGCCAGCAGCGGCCGTACATCCGTGTTGTACGCGTCCATGATCACCGCGTTCGCCTCGAGCACGTCGCCGTCGCGCTGAGCGACAGCCAGCGCATCCCGGTCCACGAGCAACGCCTTCGCGGTGGCTTCCTGCACGTTCATCACGGACCGGATGATGGCGGGGATCTTGGCCTCGATGTTGTGGCACTGGTCGAGCATGAAGGCGACGTCGGAGGTGAGGCCGCCGCCCCGGATGACCTCGTACATGATGCGGAACAGCTGGAAGGGGTCGGCAGCTCCCACCATCAGGTCGTCGTCGGCGTAGAAGCGGGAGTTGAAGTCGAACCCGCCGAGCTTCCGCTCGCGCAGCAGCGTCGCCACGATGAACTCGATGTTCGTACCCGGTGCGTGGTGTCCGGTGTCGACCACGACCTGCGCCTTCTCGCCGAGCTTGAGGCAGTGGGCGTAGGCGGTGCCCCAGTCGGGGACGTCCGTGGCGTAGAAGGCGGGCTCGAAGAACTTGTACTCCAGGAGCATGCGCTGGTCCTCGCCGAGGCGGGCGTAGACCTCGGCGAGTCCTTCCGCGAGCCGGTCCTGGCGCTCCCGGATGTCGTCCTGGCCGGGATAGTTCGTCCCGTCCGCGAACCACAGTTTGAGATCGCGGGAGCCGGTCGCGTCCATGATGTCGACGCACTCCAGCAGATGGTCGACGGCCTTGCGGCGCACCGCCGCGTCCGGGTGGCAGATGCTGCCCAGCTTGTAGTCGTCGTCCTGGAAGGTGTTGGAGTTGATCGCTCCCAGCTTCAGGCCGTGATCGTCGGCGTACTTCGCCAGCGCGGCGTAGTCGTCGACCTTGTCCCACGGGATGTGCAGGGCGACGGTCGGGGCCACACCTGTGACGGCGTGTACCTGGGCGGCGTCGGCCAGCTTCTCCTGCGGCGTGCGGGGAACACCGCGCTGCGCGAACACCTTGAACCGGGTCCCCGAGTTCCCGTACGCCCACGACGGCGTCTCGACTGCCTGGGTCTTCAGCGCGGTCTTCACCGCGGCGAGCTCGGTCACTTCAGGGCTCCTGTGACGTCGGGCCGGAACGGCTTCTGTGTGAATCGATTCAGAAGGCGAAGCTTAGGCGTGTCCTCATGGGTGTCAAGCGTTTCCGCACACCCTGTTGCCCGTGGCCTGACCGTGACCTTTGGCTCTCGAAGGGATCTCGAAACTTTTTCGACGCGGACCCATTGACGGGGCATGGGCTGCGCGCCTAACGTCCCGGCAACCAAGTTGAAACCTTTCACGACATCGTGAGCCACTGAATCGACGTCGTCGAGGAGCCCCTCATGACCCACCCGTCCGACACGGGTCCGGCCCCGGTGCTGGCGCTCGAGGACATCTCGAAGTCCTTCGGCGCGGTGCGCGCCCTCCGGGACGTTTCTCTGGAGCTGTTCCCCGGCGAAGTGCACGCCATCGCCGGAGAGAACGGCGCGGGCAAGTCCACCCTGATCAAGACGCTCGCCGGTGTGCACCGGCCGGACGCCGGCCGGGTGCTGCTGGACGGTGCGCCGGTCGTCTTCCACGGCCCCGGCGACGCCCGCGACGCCGGTATCGCCGTCATCTACCAGGAGCCGACGCTCTTTCCCGACCTTTCGATCGCCGAGAACATCTTCATGGGCCGCCAGCCGCGGCGCGCCCTCGGCCGCATCGACCACAAGGCCACCCACGCCGCGACCCTGGCCCTGATGCAGCGCCTGGGCGTCGAGCTCGATCCCGACCGCCCGGCCCGCGGTCTGTCCATCGCCGACCAGCAGATCGTGGAGATCGCCAAGGCGCTCTCCTTCGAGGCCCGCGTCCTGATCATGGACGAGCCGACCGCCGCTCTCACCGGCAGCGAGGTCGCCCGTCTCTTCGGCGTCGTACGCACCCTGCGCGAGCAGGGCGCCGCGGTGCTGTTCATCTCGCACCGGCTGGAGGAGATCTTCGAGATCTGCCAGCGGGTGACGACCCTGCGCGACGGCGCCTGGATCGCCAGTGAGCCGGTCAAGGGCATGACGGAGGACGACCTCGTCCGCCGCATGGTCGGCCGCGACCTGGAGGAGCTGTATCCCAAGCAGGACGTCGAGGCCGGTGAAGTCGCCCTGAGTGTGCGGCGGTTGACCCGCGAGGGCGTCTTCACCGACGTCTCCTTCGAGGTGCGGCACGGCGAGATCGTCGGTCTCGCCGGACTCGTCGGCGCGGGGCGTACCGAGGTTGCCCGGGCCGTCTTCGGCATCGACCGCTGGGATGCCGGCGAGGTCGAGGTCCAGGGCCGCAGGCTCACCAACGGCGCCCCGTCCACCGCCATGTCCGCCGGACTCGCGCTGGTCCCCGAGGACCGCCGGGCCCAGGGCCTGGTGATGGGCATGTCCATCGAGCGCAACATCGGCCTGACCGGACTGCACAAGACGGTGAAGGCCGGCCTGATGGACCGCGGCGCGGAACGCAGCCGCTCCCTCGACTGGGCGGTCAGGCTGCACGTCAAGTACGCCAGGATCGCCGACGCCGTCTCCACCCTGTCCGGCGGCAACCAGCAGAAGGTCGTGCTCGCCAAGTGGCTGGCCACCGGCCCCAAGGTGCTGATCGTCGACGAGCCCACGCGCGGCATCGACGTCGGCACCAAGGCCGAAGTGCACCGGCTGCTCAGCGAGTTGGCCGCGGACGGCGTCGCCGTCCTGATGATCTCCTCCGACCTGCCCGAGATCCTCGGCATGGCCGACCGCGTGCTGGTGATGCACGAGGGCCGGCTGACCGCCGAGATCCCACGCGCCGAAGCCACCGAGGAAACCGTGATGGCCGCAGCAACCGGGAGGGCCGCCGCATGACGGTGACCACTCCCAACGAGACACCCGTGGCCGAGGTGCCCAAGTCCAGCGGCACCCGCCTCGTCGACCGCGTCTTCAAGATGCGCGAACTCGCCATCCTGATCGTCTTCCTGGTCATGATCGGCATCACCCAGGCGGGCAACAGCGACTTCCTGTCCCAGCAGGGCATCAAGGACCTGCTGCTGAACGCCACCATCCTGGTCCTGGTCGCCACCGGCCAGTCCCTCGTGGTGATCACCCGCAACGTCGACCTGTCCGTCGGCTCCACCCTCGGCATCTGCGCCTTCGCCGCCGGCGACTATCTGCACGGCGGCGGCAACTCGGTCGTGGCCATCCTCCTGGCGGTCCTGATGGGCATCGGCTTCGGCCTGCTCAACGGCCTGCTCGTGAGCCTGGGCCAGGTGCCCGCGCTGGTGGTCACCCTCGGCACCCTGTACATCATCCGCGGCATCGATTCCATCTGGGTCGGCTCCCGGCAGATCACCGCGGCCGACCTGCCGAGCGGGTTCGTGGACTTCGGCTCCGGCGGCGTCTCCGCGATCCCGTGGCTGGCCGTCATCGCGCTGGCCGTGCTCGTCGCCACGGCGTACTACCTCAAGCACTTCGGCAGCGGGCGGGAGTTGTACGCGCTCGGCTCCAACCCGGAGGCGGCGCGGCTGGCCGGTATCCCGGTCCGCAAGCGGATCCTGGCCGCCTACACCTTCTGCGGCGGCCTCGCGGGCCTCGCCGGGGCGATGTACCTGGCCCGGTTCGGCAACGTCGACTCCGGCACCGGCACCGGCTACGAACTCACCGTCGTCAGCGCGGTGGTGGTCGGCGGCGTCGTCTTCACCGGTGGCTCCGGCAGCGTCTACGGCGCCGCACTCGGCGCCCTGCTCCTGACGTCCATCAACAGCGTGCTGCCCGCCCTCGGCGTCAGCTCGGTGTGGGTGCTGGCCATCAACGGAATCCTGCTCATCCTCGCGATCGCGGTCGACCGGATCGTCGCCCTGCGCGTGGCCAACGCCCTGAAGAAGAGGAACGCCCGCCATGCCTGACTCCCTGACGCGCGCCGTCCGCTGGGACACGGTCGTCGGTGCGCTCCTGGTCTTGCTGTTGCTGCTGTCGTTCACCACGGTGGACGGTTTCGGCAACGCCCTGAACCTGTCGTTCCTGATCGGCAACACCCTGCCCATCGCGCTGATCGCGCTGCCGATGACCCTGCTGGTCGTCTCCGGCGAGATCGACCTGTCGGTCGCCTCGACGGCCGGCCTGTCGGGCGCGGTGATGGGCAAGCTGTGGAACGACGGCATGGCGATCGAGACGATCATCCCGCTGTGCCTGCTGCTCGGGGTGGTGTGCGGGCTGATCAACGGCCTGCTCGTGACCCGTCTCGGACTGCCCTCCCTCGCCGTCACCATCGGCACCCTCGCCGCCTACCGGGGCATCGCGCAGATCGTGCTCGGCTCCGACGCGGTGACCGATTTCCCCAGCCAGTACCTGGACTTCGCGGCCGGACGCTTCGGCGACACCCTCCTGCCGAAGGCATTCGTGCCCTTCCTGATCCTGCTCGTGATCGCCGTCGTGGTCCTGCACGCCACCCCGTTCGGCCGCTCGCTGTTCGCGATCGGCGCGAACGAGGAGGCTGCCCGCTTCGCCGGCATCCGCGTCAAGCGCCACAAGCTGATCCTGTTCACTATGACCGGGCTGATGTCGTCGCTGACCGGCATCTTCTGGGCGCTGCACTACGCCAGTGCCCGCTACGACAACGCCACCGGCCTCGAACTGTCCGTCGTCGCGGCCGTGTTGCTCGGCGGCATCGACTTCGACGGCGGCAAGGGCACACTCGGCGGCGCGATCGCCGGCGTGTTCCTGCTCGGCGCGCTGCAGAACGTGATGAGCCTGCTCAACGTCTCCGCGCAGTCGCAGATCGTCGTCACCGGCATCCTCCTCGTCATCTCCGTCCTCGGCCCCAGGGTCGCACGCCAGATCTCCATCGCCAGGGCGGCACGCTCCGCCGGTTAGGCCGTTGATCGGCTGCAGGCCCGTCGTGGCTGGTCGCGCAGTTCCCCGCGCCCCTTGGGGCGTCTCGCTCACCCTCGTATCAAAGGACCCCATACCATGCGTAAGTCATCCGTCCGCCGTACCTGCGCGGCCCTCGCCGCCGTCACCTCGCTCGCGCTCGCCGTGACGGCCTGCGGCGGCACCACCAAGAAGAACTCCAGCAACGACGCGGCCGCCGCCACCTCGACCGCGAAGGCGGACCCGAACGCCGCTCTGAAGAAGGGCCTTACCGTCGGGTTCCTGCCCAAGCAGGTCAACAACCCCTACTTCACCTCGGCGGACAAGGGTGGCGAGAAGGCGCTGTCCGAACTGGGCAGCAAGTACAAGGAGGTCGGCCCCTCCAGCGCCACCGACACCGCGGGCCAGGTGAGTTACGTCAACACCCTCACCCAGCAGCAGGTCAACGCCATGGCCGTGTCCGCGCAGGACCCGGGCGCCCTGTGCACCGCGCTCCAGCAGGCCATGAAGAACAACATCAAGGTCGTCACCTACGACTCCGACACCAAGACCGACTGCCGCAACGCCTTCGTCTCGCAGGCGTCCGCCGAGGACCTCGGCCGCACAGAGGTGCAGCTGCTGGCCAAGCAGATCGGCTACAAGGGGCAGATCGCGATCCTGTCCGCCGCCCAGACGGCCACGAACCAGAACACCTGGATCGGGTTCATGAAGGAAGAGCTGAAGGACCCGAAGTACAAGGACGTCAAGCTGGTCAAGATCGCCTACGGCAACGACGACGCGCAGGCATCGTTCCAGCAGACCCAGGGCCTGCTCCAGCAGTACCCGAACCTGAAGGGGATCATCTCCCCGACCACCGTCGGCATCAAGGCGGCCGCGCAGTACCTGTCGGGCTCGAAGTACAAGGGCAAGGTCAAGCTGACCGGCCTGGGCACCCCCAACGACATGCGCAAGTACGTCAAGAACGGCACCGTCGAGGGCTTCGAGCTGTGGGACCCGGCCAAGCTCGGCGACCTGGCCGCCCGCACCGCCGTCGCCCTGTCCTCCGGGCAGATCACCGGCAAGGAGGGCGAGACCTTCAAGGCCGGCTCCACCACCTACACCATCGGCAAGGACGGCGTGATCACCCTCGGCAAGCCGACCGTGTTCGACGCGAAGAACATCGACCAGTTCAACTTCTGATCGTCGGCCGGCTCAACCCCTGATCCAGGAGCGGTACTTCATGCAGCGTGTCTGTTTCCTCCTCAAGGTCCGTGAGGACCGGCTCGCCGAGTACCGCGAACGCCATGCCGCCGTGTGGCCGGAGATGCTTCAGGCTCTCTCGGCCACCGGCTGGCACAACTACTCGCTCTTCCTGCGCGACGACGGCCTGCTGGTCGGCTACCTGGAGACCGAGGACTTCGAGGCCGCACAGGCCGGCATGGAGGCCACCGGGGTCAACGCCCGCTGGCAGGCGGAGATGGCGCCGTTCTTCGAGTCGCTGGACGCCGCCCGCCCCGACGAGGCCATGAAGCCTCTGACGGAGGTGTTCCACCTGTCATGACTGCCGCCGGAAGCGGGCTGCTCGCCCCCGAAGTCACCCTCCTCGACCGCACCCGACTCGACGCCACCGCCCTGTACTTCGTCTCCTACGACGGCCTGGTCAACAACAACTCGTTCCAGAAGAACGGGCTGTTCACCCACCGCGGCCACCAGTACGCCGCCTGGTACACGGCCACCCGCGAGGCCGTCGTCGCCCGCCGGGAGCCGGGCCGTTCGGGCTGGTCGGCCGTCACGCTCCCGCACCGGCTCAAGAGCGACGACTCCCACAACGTCATCTCCATGGGCGTCTCCACGGCCGACGGCCGGCTGCACCTCAACCTGGACTCGCACAGCGACGGCTTCTTCTACGTGAAGTCCGTCGCCGGGCTTCTCGACGACCCGGCGTCCACGCCCTGGACTCCGTCCGTCTTCGGCCCCGTGCAGACCACGCTCGACGGCCTGGCGCTCACCGACCGGTTCACCTACCCCCAGTTCGTCTCCACCCCCGAGGGCGGGCTCCAGCTCAGCTACCGCGTCGGCGTCTCCGGCGACGGCCGCAACGCCCTTGCCGAGTACGACGGTTCGGCGTGGACGGCACTGGGGGAGTGGACCAGCTCGACGGGCACGTACACCAGCCCGCACGGCTCCTCGACCGCCCGCAACATGTATCTGCACGGCATCGACTACGACACGAGCGGCCGGCTGCACGCCTTCTTCACCTGGCGCGAGCGGGACGCCGCCGTGATGTGCGACGGCGGCGGCCTCACCAACCACGACACGGGCTACGTCCACTCGGCCGATCGCGGCCGCACCTGGCGCAACGACGCGGGCGCCGTCGTAGGGATCACCGGCGGTCCGAAAACCGTGGCCGTCACGGACGCCGGACTGGTCGTCGACCCCCTCGGCCCGGACCACTCCCTGATGAACCAGGAGAGCCAGTGGACCGATTCCACCGGCCTCCCGCACGCGATCATCAGCTACGTCCCGGGCCGGTTCGGGCCGTGCACCACCGACTACGTCGCCGACCGCACCGCTCACGGCCGCGCCTTCCATCTGCGCAAGGACCCCTCCGGCAGCTGGGAGAAGACCGAGATCCCCCTCGCCCTCGACTCCAGCCAGCGCACCAGACTGGTCCTGGACCGGTACGACAACGCCTACGCGATCCTCCCCTACGGCCGGATCGCCGGCGCCTCCCGAACCACCGGGTACACCGACTGGACGCTGCTGTACGACGGCAGGGGACTCGACGCCTTCGGCGAGGTCGTCGTCGACGAACCGCGGGTGCGGGCGGACAACGTCCTGTCGTTCATGTACCAGGAGAGGTCGAGCGGTACGACACCCTCGGCGCTCCACGTCATCGACTTCGGACTGCCCGCGTGACCGGGCACGATACGCCGGTTGTTGACGGTAATGTGATGGCCTTCCGGCCGTCCCGCGTCCCCCAGGAGGTCCCTGCCTGATGTCCCAGTCGGTGGGTATCAAGGACGTCGCCCGCGCCGCCGGAGTCTCGGTCGGCACGGTGTCGAACGTGATCAACCGTCCGGACTCGGTCGCCACGGAGACCCGGGCCCGGGTGCAGTCCGCCATAGACCGGCTCGGCTACGTCCGCAGCGAGTCCGCGCGCCAACTGCGCGCCGGCCGCAGCCGGATCATGGGACTGCTCGTCCTCGACATGGGCAACCCCTTCTTCGTCGACGTCGCCCGCGGCGCCGAACGCGCCGCCCGCGACGCCGGGCTGGGTGTCATGGTCTGCAACAGCGCCCAGAGCGCGGGCGAGGAGGCCGACTACCTCTCGCTCTTCGCCGAGCAGCGGGTGCGCGGCGTACTGCTCACCCCCACCGACGCCTCGGGCCGCAACATCGAGACGTTCCGGCGGCACAACATCCCCTTCGTGCTGGTCGACCGGGTCGGGGACTCCACCACCGAGTGCTCCGTGTCGGTCGACGACGTGGCGGGCGGCGCGCTGGCCGTGCGGCACCTCGTGGACGCCGGGCACCGGAGCATCGCCTACGTCAGCGGCCCGCCCGGCCTCAACCAGGTGCGCGACCGCCGCACCGGCGCGCTGAACGCGCTCGCCGAGGCGGGTCTCGGTCCCGAGAACCTGCGCGAACTGCCCACCGAACGTCTCGACGTGGCCGCCGGACGCGACGCCGGCGCCCGTCTCCTCGGCCTCGCCGACCGCCCCACCGCCGTCTTCTGCGCCAACGACCTCCTCGCCCTCGGCGTGCTCCAGGCCATGTACGCGGCCGGTGTCCGCGTCCCCGACGACCTCGCCATCGTCGGCTACGACGACATCGAGTTCGCCGCCGCCGCGGCCGTCCCGCTCACCTCCGTCCGCCAGCCGGCCGTCACCATGGGCGCCCTCGCCGCCGAGCTCCTGCTGGAGGAGACGGAGGCCGAGACCGGGGCCACGCGTCACGAGCACCGGCGCGTCGTGCTCCAGCCGGAGCTGGTCGTACGGCGTTCCAGTCTCTCCGGCCGCTGATCGAGGGTTCAGTAGGATTTCATGATCCCGGGGGTCGGCCGGCGGACGAACATGTGATGAAGTGGGACGCGGCCCGAAATCCGTCCGTCCCTGGAGACCCGTTGACCGCCTCGTACCGTCAGCCCGGCGTCGTCCTCACCGACCGCCACTTCACCGTGCCCCTCGACCACGACGACCCGGCGGGGGAGACCATCGAGCTCTACGCCCGCGAGGTCGTCGCGAGCGGCGAGGCGCAGCAGGACCTGCCGTGGCTGATCTACCTGCAGGGCGGCCCCGGCTTCGGGGCGAACCGTTTCATCGGCCGCCAGGCCTGGCTCGACCGAGCCCTCGAGGACCACCGCGTCCTGCTGCTCGACCAGCGCGGCACCGGCTGCTCCACACCCGCCAACCGCCAGACCCTCCCGCTGCGCGGCGGCCCCGCAGAACAGGCCGACTACCTCACCCACTTCCGGGCCGACGCCATCGTCCGCGACTGCGAGGTGATCCGCGGCCAGGTCACCGGCGGCGCCCGCTGGACCGTCCTCGGCCAGAGCTTCGGCGGCTTCTGCACGGTGAACTACCTCTCCAGCGCGCCCGAGGGCCTCGCCGCCGCCGTGATCACCGGCGGCCTGCCCTCCCTCGACGCGCACGCCGACGACGTCTACCGCGCCGCCTACCCCCGTATCGAGCGCAAGGTCGCCGCGCACTACGCCCGTTACCCGCAGGACGTCGAGCGCGCCCGCCGCATCGCCGACCACCTCCTCACCCACGACGTGACCCTGCCGAACGGCTACCGCCTCACCGTCGAGGCCTTCCAGTCACTCGGCATCATGCTCGGCGGCAGCGAGGGCACCCACCGTCTGCACCACCTCCTGGAGGACGCCTTCGTCCGCACCGCGCAGGGTCCGGCACTGTCCGACGCCTTCCAGGAGGCGGCCCAGGGCCTGCTGTCGTATGCGGGCCACCCGCTGTACGCCCTCGTCCACGAGGCGACCTACGGTCAGGACGAGCGCCCCACCGACTGGTCGGCGGAACGGGTCCGCGCCGAGTTCCCGCAGTTCGACGCGGCGAAGACCCTCGCAGGCGACGGCCCCCTCCTCTTCACCGGCGAGTCGATCCACCCGTGGATGTTCGACTGCGACCCGGCGCTGCGCCCGCTGCGCGAGACGGCCGAACTCCTCGCCGCCCGCACCGACTGGCGGCCGCTCTACGACCCCGCCCGCCTCGCCGCCAACGACGTCCCCGTCGCGGCCGCCGTGTACCACGACGACATGTACGTCGACACGGCCCACGCCCTCGAGACCGCCCGCAGCATCCGCGGCCTGCGCACCTGGGTGACCGACGAGTTCGAGCACGACGGGGTGCGGGCCGGCGGTCCCAGGGTCCTGGACCGGCTCCTCGCCCTCACTCGCGACGACGTCTGACAGCGCCGGCCCGGGCCGGCCTGCGGCCTTGACCGGGCCGCAGCCCGCTCAGCTTCAGCCCAGCCCACCGACTGGCAGCGCGCCCTCGCGGTCGTGGCGCACCCGGACGACCTCGAGTACGGGTGCCCGGCGGCCGCCGTCGCCGCCTGGACCGACGAGGGCCGTGAGGCCCCGTACATCGAGGGGCTGACCGACGAGGATTCCCGAGACGTACCTCCGGGGATTCCTCACCGCCGACGCCGGGCGGACGGCCGAGCAGTTCGGTGGCAGGCCATCCGTGGCCTTCGAGGTGTTCGGCCGGTAACCGGGGCCACGGCCGCCGCCACGATGACCGGCCGGGCCCCTTCTCGACGACATGCCCCGCGGTATATTCCGACATAGGGTTCATCTCGCTGTATTTCCGCGATCGCGCGAGAGGACGTCGACGATGAAGCCAGGCGTATCCCACCGGGCGCGAGCGGGCCGGTCCCGGCCGGTCGCCGTCGCGCTGGCCGTGGCCGCCGCGAGCACGCTGACGCTGGTGTCGTGCAGCTCGGACAGCAACAGCGGGGGTTCGAGTACGCCGTCCACCGAACGGCCCACTCCACCGGACACCGCATCCTTCTCGGGAACAGCGCCCTCCGCCATGTCCTCGGCGGAGGCGTCGGCACGTGCCAGGGCCTCCTCGGCGGCCGCGTCCGCCTCCGCCGCCGCGTCCTCCTTCGAAGCGTCGGTGTCGGCCGAGACCGAGCGGGCCAACCAGGCCGCCCAGAACGAGCTGAAGAACGTCAAGGCACCGGGCAACGCGATGTCCGAGGTCGCCCTCACCGGCAAACCGCGCGCCCAGACCGGCGGACTGCTCGCGGTCGTGGTCACCATCACCAACAAGACCGGCAAGAAGGCGTCCTACGCCGCCCAGGTCGACTTCCTCGACTCCTCCGGCAAGACCGTGGAGACCCGCTACGTCGGCGCCGAGAACCTCGCCCCGGGCGACAAGGCCAACCCGATCGCCATCAGCCGCAAGCCGCCCCAGCCGGTGCTGACCCCGAAACTGGTCAAGGCGCAACGGTACTGAGCCGCGAACTTCCCTCAACCGGCCTGTCAGCGCTCGGTGTTGAGCGCGTCCGTAGCGCCCTGGGCGTCGCCGGTCGTGGCGTAGTCGACGGCGTCGAGCACGAAGCGGCGGGAGTTGACCTTGCCGGCGTCGAGCCGGCTGCCGCCGATGTCGGTGATGAAGTGGTTCAGCAGGAACAGCGGGTGACGTCCTCATCGTCGCCTTGCGCCGGGCGCCCCGCAATCGGGAGTTGCGGCCGGGCCGGCTCAGGCCGCGACGGCCAGCGGGCCGAGGATGCGGTGCGGGTCCACGACCTGGCCGTCGGGGAGCAGCTCACCGGTGTCGTCGAACACGATCGTCCCGTCGCACAGCAGGCTCCAGCCCTGTTCGGGGTGGGCCGCGACGATCACGGGGGTGTGGTGGTCCGGGCTGTCCGAGATGGTGCGCGAAGGCTGGTGGCTGCACATGATCTCTCTCCTGTGTGGAGGGGCTCCCGCCTGAAGTGGTGCTCAAGTCCTTGGTACCGGAGCTTGTTTTCCGTTGTATGAGGAGACGCCCACACGGCCGGAGACTCATCGGTGAGGTCGGGTTCCGCCGAGGGCGGTGTCAGACCCGCGTGCCACTGTGAGAACAGGGAGGAGCGAAGGGGGGCGGCGGCATGGGTGACGTCGACGCGCAGTTCCTGCGCGGCCTGTTCGACGAGGAAGGCAGTCTGTACACCGGCGGGCGGACGGCTCTGTACCGCCTGTACGGCCTGGAGGGTCTCCTCTACGTCGGCATCTCGGTCTCCCCGCTCACCCGCGTACGGACGCACCTGCGGGAACAGCCTTGGGGACCGAGCGTCATCGGCATACAGATCGACTACCCGCCCGACGCCGAGTCCGCCGAACGGGAAGCCGTCTTCACCGAACGCCCCCGGCACAACGTCGTCTTCAACGGCCGCAACCCGCCCCCGCCCCCGGACCCTGCCTCACGCCTGAGAACCGAACTCGCCGTGGAGCGCCGGCGTTTGGAGGAGTTCGATTCCGCCGTACCCGAGTCACCGACCCACCTGCGGCTCATAGAACGCGGCATCAGATCGAAGAAGGCGAAGATCGCGAAGCTGCTCGCGGAGATCGGGAGCTTGGAGACAGGGGGCCTGTAGAAGCCGCAGGTCAACTCCCTGCCGCCGGATATCCTTGGCCTCATGCCAGATCACACGGCGGACCGGACCGACCTGCGTGCCGACTGCGCGCGCTGTTTCGGGCTGTGCTGCGTCGCCCTGCCCTTCGCCGCCTCCGCCGATTTCGCGATCGACAAGCAGGCCGGCGAGCCGTGCCCGAATCTGCGCCAGGACCACCGCTGTGGCATCCACGCGCGGCTGCGGGACAAGGGGTTCAGCGGCTGCACCGTCTACGACTGCTTCGGGGCGGGGCAGAAGGTCTCGCAGATCACCTTCGGCGGGCAGGACTGGCGTGCCGGGTCGGCCGAGCAGGCACGCCGCATGTTCGAGGTGTTCCCCGTGGTGCGGCAGCTGCACGAGCTGCTCTGGTACCTGAGCGAGGCGTTGCGGCTGCCGGCCGCCCGCCCGCTGAGGGACGATCTGCGGCGCCTGCTCGGGGCGACGGAGGCGCTCACCCGTCAAACCCCGGAGCAGTTGGCCGAATTGGACGTGGCCACGCATCGGCAGGAGGTCAACGAGCTGCTGCTGAAGACCAGTGAACTGGTGCGGGCGGGGACCCGCGGGCGCAAGAAGAACCGTCGCGGGGCCGATCTGATGGGGGCCCGGCTCAAGGGCGCCGATCTGCGCGGTGCGAACCTGCGCGGCGCCTGTCTCATCGCCGCGGACCTGACCCGGGCCGATCTGCGGGGCGCGGACATGATCGGCGCCGACCTGCGCGACACCGATCTCACCGACGCCGACCTGACCGGCGCCTTCTTCCTCACCCAGCCCCAGGTCAATGCGGCCCGCGGCGGCGCGGGCACGCGGCTGCCGGACTCAGTCACCCGCCCGGAGCACTGGGCGGCGTAGGTCTGATGGCGCTTCGCCGAGGTCCGCGGCGGAAGGCGTCGTAACGGGGGCGGTGCGCCGCGTCAGGCCCGGCCGCAGGTCGACGCGGCACGCGGCTGCCGGACTCAGTCACCCGCCCGGAGCACTGGGCGGCGTAGGTCTGATGGCGCTTCGCCGAGGTCCGCGGCGGAAGGCGTCGTAACGGGGGCGGTGCGCCGCGTCAGGCCCGGCCGCAGGTCGACGCGGCACGCCGCTGCCGGGCTCAGTCACCCGCCCCGTGCACTGGACAGCGCAGCTCTGACGGCGCCTCGTCGAAGGCCGTGGCGGAAGCCGTCCCGGCGGTCGCCGCGCGCCGCTCCAGGTGCAGCCGCAGCCCCTCCGGCATCAGCGTCAGCCGCTCGGTGACCCGCAGCCGGTACTCCGGATCGGGCCGCAGGTCGTAGCGGCGCAGCAGCAGGCCGAGCACCAGCGTGGCCTCGTGCAGCGCGAACTGCCGCCCGATGCAGGCCCGTGCTCCCGTCCCGAACGGCTTGAAGGTGTGCGGGGCCCGCGACCGTGCCGCCTTCGGGTCGAAGCGGTCCGGGTCGAACCGCTCCGCGTCGGCGCCCCACACCTCGGGATCGCGGTGCAGCATCATGGTCAGCACCAGCGCCCACGCGCCGCGCTTCATCGGATGTTCTCCGGCCAGCAGCGTGTCCTCGCGGGCCTCGCGCGCGAAGGCCGGCGCGGTCGGCCACAGCCGCAGCGACTCGTCCAGCACCCGGCGCACGTACCGCAGCTTGGCCACCTGGTCGTAGCCGGGCGCCTCCGCGTCACCCCACACGGCGTCCACCTCGGCCCTGGCGCGGGCGGCGGCCTCGGGGTGCCGGGAGAGGTAGTGCAGGGCGAAGGAGAGCGCGCCGGACGTCGTCTCGTGCCCGGCGACCAGGAAGGTGATGACCTGGCGGCGGACGTTCTCCGCGGACAGCCGCTCCCCGGTGCGCGGATGGGCCGTCTCCAGCATGCGGTCCAGCAGGTCCCCGCTCCCGCCGCCGTCCCCGGCCCGGCGGGCCCGGACCAGGTCGTCGACCGTGCGGTTGAGGTAGGTCATGTCGGCCTCGTTGCGCCGGGAGGCCTTGCGCAGCAGATACGGGGCCAGCGGCGCCGGCACGGTGTTCAGCCGCTGGGCGTAGGACAGGGTGCCGATCATCGCGGACACGAAGGGATGCGGCCGGGAGCGCTCGAAGGACCCGAAGTCGTGCCCGAAGCCGGTGCGCGCGATCGTCTCCAGCGTCAGCTTGGTCATGTCGCCCGGCACGTCCACCGCGCGGCCCGCCACCAGCTCGCGGTCCCAGGCGTCGGTGAGCCGCTCGGCCACCGCCAGCATCATCGGGTGGTAGCCCTCCATGGCCTCGCGGCTGAAGCCCGGGGCGAGGACGTCGTGCGCCAGCTGCCAGTTCGGCTCGTGGTTGTACGCCGTGAACAGCGCGTCCCCGACGACCGGCCGCAGATTGGCGACACCGAGGCCCACGTGCTTGGCGAAGCGCGTCTCGTCCGCCATGTCCGCCGCCAGGACGGCCCCCCACACGAACACGAACTCGTTGCCGAACGCCTTGCGCCGGAAGATCGGCCCCAGCTGCCGGCCGTGGCGCATCGAGTCCTGCACGGGCGTGCGCCGGTTGGCGCCCAGGACGTCACCGAGCAGGGGGACGCGGTGCGGGGGATGCGGAATGCGGTGGAGGCCGGGCCAGCCCTGTTCGGCGCTCCGGAACCCCTTCGGAAGCGGGGCCCGTATCTCCGGTCCGGCCCCCGTCGTCGTCTCCGCCATGACGCGATCTCCCTTGAATCAGCGGCAGGTTGAGCTGTCGTGCAGCTGTTGTACGTGAGTTCAATAGCGGGCTCAGTCTGGTCCTCTCGTTGAACCGGCGTCAAGTAAAGTGCGGACATGGCCGCGAACCAGGGCGAGCGCACGCGCCGCCGGCTCAGCACCGAGGAGCGCAGGGAGCAGCTGCTCTCGGTGGGAGCGCGGCTGTTCTCCGAGAGCCCGTACGACGACGTGTGGATCGAGCAGGTCGCCGAGATAGCGGGCGTCTCGCGCGGGCTGCTATACCACTACTTCCCGACCAAACGGGACTTCTTCGCGGCGGTCGTCGAGCGGGAGAGCGAGCGGATGCTGCGTATGACGGCGGCCGTGCCCGGGGTCCCGGCGCGCGAGCAACTGGCCGCCGGCCTGGACACGTTCCTGGAGTACGCCCACGCCCACGCGCACGGTTTCCGAGCGTTCCATCGCGCGGACGCGGCGGGGGACCAGACCATACGGAGGATCTACCAGCGGGCGCTGGCCGCGCAGGAGCGGCAGATACTGGCGACGATCGCCGCCGACCCCGAACTCGGCGAGGCGGCCCGGCAGCGCCCCGACCTCAAGCTGGCCGTGCGCGGCTGGCTGGCCTTCACCACGGCCGTCTGCCTGGAGTGGCTGCGGCGTTCGGACCTGACCCGGGAGCAGGTGCGGGACCTGTGCGCCCGGGCGCTGCTGGGTGTCGTCTCCTCCTAGTCACTGCCCGGCCGCGCCCTGAGGTGCGATCGTTTCCGGCACCCCGGCACCCCGGCACCCCGGCACCCCGGCACCCCGGCACCCCGGCACCCCGGCACCCCGGCACCCCGGCACCCCGGCACCCCGGCACCCCGGCACCCCATGGTTGGCGTACGCCTCGATCTTCGATAGGTTAGGCAAGGCTTACCTAAGGAGGTTTGGGATGTCGGACAGCCCCAGCTGGACGGCCGCGCCTTCCGCGGCCCGACGGGCCCGGTCGGTGCTCGCCACCGCCTGGTCCTGCGCGGTGACCGCGGACGGCGGCCGTGAGGAGCTCGTCGGGGCGCACCGCATGGACGAGGACGGTCAGGTGCTGCTGGAGGTGCCCGAGGACAGCGCCCTGCTCGCGGCCGCGATCTGCGCGCCCCGCGGAGAGCCGCACGCCGTGCTGGAGTTCGCCGACGTCGCGCCCGTCCCGGTCCGCGACCGCATCCGGGCCCGGCTCTGGCTCGCGGGGTACTTCTCTCCCGCGGACGGCCGCCTCGCGTTCCGGCCCACCAGGATCGTGCTGCGCCAGTCGTCCGGCTCGGTGGTGGTCGGCCTCGACGAGTTCGCCGCCGCCGGGCCCGACCCGCTCGCGCTCGCCGAGGCGCGCCTGCTGACGCACCTCGCCGACTGCCACGCCGACGCCGTCGAGCGGCTCACCCGGCTCGTCGACCACGCCAGCCTGCACGGCGCGGTCCGGGTCCAGCCCCTCGCCGTCGACCGGCACGGGCTGACGCTGCGCATCGAGCGCACCCGCGCACACGGCGACGTACGCCTGCCGTTCCACGCTCCGGCCGACGACGTCGCGCAGCTCACGGAGCGGATGCACGTCCTGCTCGCGCAGGCGGGCGCGGCCTCCTGCCCGCGCGCCCTACAGCGGCAGCGCACAGACGGCGACGGGTGAGGCGAACGGCTCGCCGGCGAGGCGCAGTTCACCCGTCCTGGCGTCCACGTGGAAGACGCTGACCGTGCCGGACCTCTGGTTCGCCGCGAACAGCAGCGTCCCGTCCGGGGAGAACGCGATCTGGCGCGGGAAGTCACCGGACACCGGCACCGTGCCGAGCAGCCGGAGCCGGGCGCCGTCGGCCTCGACCGCGTACCGCGCCAGGCTGTTGTGGCCGCGGTTGGCCAGATAGGCGAACGAGCCGTCCGCGGTCACCAGGATCTGCGCCGGGTAGTTGGTGCCCGAGCCGGAGCCCGTGGCCTGCGGCTCGCCGATCGTCAGACGTCCGGTCGGCGCGTCGTAGGCGCAGACCGCGACCGTGTCGTCGACCTCGTTGGCCAGATAGGCGTGCCGTCCGCCGGGGTGGAAGGTCAGGTGGCGCGGGCCCGCGCCCGGCCTGGTGTGCGCCTGGGCGGCCTCGGTGAGGGTGCCGCGCCGCTCGTCCAGGCGGTACGTGTAGACGGTGTCCGTGCCCAGGTCCACGGCGAGCACATGGCCGCCGTCCGGGCCGGTGATGAACTGGTGCGCGTGCGGCCCCTGTTGGCCCGGTCCGGGCGCCGGCGTCGAGTGCGTCACCGTGTCCGTGCGCTCGCCCAGGGCGCCCGCGTCGTCGATCGGATGCACGGCCACGCTGCCCGAGGTGTAGTTGGCGCTCAGCAGCCACCGGCCGCCCGGATGCACCGAGAGATGGCAGGGGCCCGCCCCGCCGGTGCTGCGGGCGCCCAGCACCTTGCGGTCGGCGAGACGCACGGCGGTCACGGTGCCGTCGTCCTGCTCGTCCACCGCGTACAGGGTGTGCCCGTCCGGGTGGAGCGCCAGGTACGACGGGTTGGCCACACCCGTCAGGGTGCCTGCGCCGGTGACGGCGCCGGTCGCCGAGTCGTACGTCGCGAGACCGATGCCCGTGCCGCCGCCCTCGACCGAGGTGTAGGTGCCGACGTAGAGCGGGCGGGGCCCCGCGGGCTGCCGTGACGATCGGCGGGCGGACGGCCCGGGGGAGGGCGCCGCCCGGTCGGGGGCCGTGGCGGTGTGGTCGGGCCCGGACCCGGGCGCTGCGGGGGACGGCAGTGCCGTCACCGCGGCCGCGCCCCCGAGCGCGCCGACGAAGCGGCGCCTGCTCCAGCCGCCGCCCGCCGCTCCTGTCCCGTCGCCCATGTCTGCACCTCAGGTCGTCGCTCGTCCCGGTCGTGACAGGCCACCATGGCGTGGGGCACGGGGGGCACGCAAGACCGGCAACGAGCGTTGCGCAGGGTGCAATGGGCCTCGCTCCGTCAGTCGCGGTCCTTGCCCGTGCGGCCGGAGATCCTGCCCAGCGGCTTCGAGCCGCTCACGCTCTCCCGCAGTCTGGTCAGCCGCGGCATGCGCTCGCGCTGGGCGCGGGCGTTGCGGTCCAGCTCCTCGAAGAGCCGGCGCGAGCGGTGCTCTGTGTCCATCTCGTCGATGATGCGGTTCACCTCGGTCAGCACGGCGCCCTGAAGGTGCCAGGTGCGGGCGTCGCGCTGGACCTCCTCGAGAAGCAGCTGGGCCAGCTTGTCGCGGGTGGTCGCGGCCTGCCGCAGCTCGGCGGCCAGCCGCGACTCCGCGGACTCGGCGCTCGCGCTGACGCTGCTGGTGACGAGGACCGCGAAGCTCACCACGGCGTCGGCGATCTCGGACAGCAGCTGCTCCACGGCGGCGCCCGTCGCGGGCGTGAACTGCGGCTCGGGCTGGCGTGCCTTGGTCAGGTCGGTGAAGGTGCGCGCCAGCACCCGCAGCACCACCGTGCAGATTTCCAGCGTGTCCAGCCCCGTCCGCAGCACCACCCGGTGCAGCAGGCCCTCACGCACGCGCGGATTGAGCCGCAGGCTGTCCTCGGCCTGCCGCAGGGCGGCGTCCACCTCGACGATGTCGTGGTCGAGCCGGCGCGCCTCGTACAGCCGCTGGGTCGCCTGCTCGACAGGCGTACGGCCCGCGGCCTCCTCACCGATGCGCAGCATCAACTGGCGCAGCCGGCGGGCCAGCCCCTCGATCGACTCGCCCGCTTCGTCCACCCACACGGGTGGCGGGAGCAGGAGATTGCAGCCGAGCCCGACGACCGCGCCGATCAGCGTCTCCACCACCCGCGCCCAGGCCGTGTCGCCGACCGTGGTGACGCCGAGCACCAGCATCGCGCTGATCGCCACCTCGGGCACGTACTCGTCGACCCGCACCAGATGCCCCACCGCCAGCGAGGCCACGATCAGCAGCGCGAGACTCCACCAGGTCAGACCCACCAGCTGGCTGAAGGCGATCGCCACCAGGACGCCGGCCACCACCGCGTTCACCCGGCGGATGCCGTTGGTGAGCGTGGCGTACAGGGTCACCTGGACGACCAGCAGCGCGGTCAGCGGGGCGGTGAGGGGCGCCGCCTCGGGGCTCAGGCGCAGCGCGACCACGTACGCGATCGAGGCCGCGGCCGCCGATCGCAGCGCCTGTACGACCACGGGGTCCCGGTACCGCCTCATCAGGCGAGCGAGGGCCGCGGTCCACGCACGTACACGTCGCATCCTCGGGCCGTACTCCTTCCATCGGGGTGTCGGGTCAGGTCGTCGGGGCGGGGGCTGTCATTGAGGACCGTAACTGACCGCAAGGAAACCTAGATTGTCCATGTCGCACAAAGGGTGACTGAAGGGGGCACGCATCATGGGGAAAAGCCAAGGCGCCATGGGTTTCGAGGTTCTCACGCTTGCGCACGGCCATCTCGTCGAGGTGGTCGCCGGCGTTCCGGAATCGGCCTGGGCGGCGCCGACCCCGTGCACCGGGTGGACCGTCCGGCAGGTGTTCAATCATGCGCGGATCGATCAGCAGGGGTACGGCCTCGCGATCACCGGCGGACGCCCGGACTCCGACCCGTTCCACCCGGCCGACGCCTTGGCCGGAGATCCGTCGGCCGAGCTCGGCAAGGTGGTGCGCGCGGTGGCGGACGCCTACGCGGGGTTGCCCGCGGACGCCGAGCAGGTGCCGACGCCGCTGGGCCCGCTGCCCCTGCCGCTCGCGGCGGCGGCGGCCGCCATGGACGCGGGCGTGCACGCCTGGGACATCGCGGTCGCCACGGACCAGGACCGTCACCTGCCCCTCGAACTGGCCGAGGGAATCTGGCCGGTGGCACGGCGGCTCGTCGACCGGCTCCGCGACGCCTACCAGGTGTTCGCGCCCGCCCGGGAGCCGGAGCAGGGCTACGACAGCGCCGAGGCGCTGCTCGCCTTCCTGGGCCGCGACCCGCACTGGACCCCGCCGGCGTCCTGACGCGCGCGGCGCAGCGCGCTCGTGACGACGGTGAGCAGACAGAGTCCGACCAGCCAGTTCGTCACCGCGGAGAACTGGTTGACGACGAAGTTGAAGATTTGCCCGGCCAGCAGGTCCACCAGCAGCGAGACGCGGAGCAGGCCGAGGCCCCGCACCCGGTCGCGGCGCAGCCGCACCAGCCCGGCCACGGCCGCCACCAGCATCACGGCCGAGCACACGACCAGTCCCGTCACCGCACCCCACTCCGGTTCGTGCCGCAGCCGCCCGGCCGCCAGATCCCGCCCGACGCCGAAGAGCAGGGCAGCACCTTGCAGCACGGTCCACGCGAGTGCCGCCCGGAGCGTGGCACGGTGCGCGACCAGCGCCGAGACGGCGGCACGGCCGCGGGCGAAGGCAGCCCGCACCGCGTCCGGCACCCGCACGTAATGCCGCTCCGGCACCGTCTCCACGCACTCCAGCACCTGCACCAGCGCCACGTCCACAGGCCGCGTCGAGCCCGCCAACGCCCGCAGCGCAGAACGGCGTTGAGTGCCGGTCAGTCCTGATACGACGCCGGTCAGCGCGGTGTCGGCGGCGCGAGCCGTCCGCGCCCGCGCACCCGGCGGCCCGCCGCGGGGCACCAGCCACCGGCTCAGCACCACCAGCGCGGCGAAGGCGAGGTAGATCAGACCGGCGGCCGGCCGGTAGAAGTAGCCGCCGCCGTCGCTGACCACCTTGCCGATCTCGTCGATGAACAGCCCGAACCCCACACCGCCCGTCACCGCACCCCACAGCCGCACCCGGCGGCAGAGGAAGGTCAGCAGCACCACCAGCCCGGCCGCCATCAGCAGCCCGCCCCACAGCATGTGCGCGATGTGCAGGCCGGTGCCGTGGCCGCCGAGCTTCGGATAGCCGGTGCTCGCCAGCAGCCGGCGCGTGAGGAGCACGGTGGCGATGCCCGCGAGCAGGAACAGCCGCAGGTCGGTGCCGGCCGTCGCCGTGCGCAGGGGGCTGCCGTGCCGCCGAGTCGTCATGTACCGCATGGTCCCCGCCGGGCACCCCGGTGATCCATGAGGAAAACCCCCGTCCTGGCCCCGTGGCTGTCCGCACCCCGCCACGGAGGACCACCGGATGGTCCGGCGGCCGCCCGGCACGCAAGCCTCGGCACATGGCCGGCGCGGGCACGGCCGCCCCGTAGCATCGGCACCGACCACCGGGACGGCCCGTACGAGAACCGGTCGCCAGGAAAGGACGTACGCAGCAGTGGACTTGAGTGCCTTCGGAACACCGCGGGCGCGGGCGGCGCTGCGGCATGTCGCCACCCGGTCCACCGGCCCGGCGGTCGACCCGGACCTTCGGATCACGCTGAACTTCCACCCCGACCGGCTCATCGGCGGGCTGCCCGTCCTCCAGGCGCTGGCCCAGGACGGCGGCTACCACTCGCAGTTCGTCACAGGAACCAGCAACGGCGGACTCACCGCACACCCCGGCGGCGACCGTCACCGCTGGGAGAGCAGGATCTTCGGCGGTGTCTACGACGACGCCGACCCGCACGAGCGGCCCGTCTACGGCGCGCTGAACTTCCGGCACCAAGTCGTCGGCGCGGCACCGCGGTTCGGCTCCTCGCACTTCCGGCTCGGCCCGGACGCCCTCGCCCGCACCACCTTCTGCTACCCCGACAGCGCGGCGGAGCCGACCGACTTCGGCGTCGCCGCGGGCATGGAACTCATCGCCCTCGCCGAGGCCGACGAGCAGGACGCCCTCGACGACTACATCGAGGCCCAGGTCCACGGCGGCGTCCTCCTCGCCGCGCACATGGAGGCCCTCGTCCTGGACGCGTGCTACCGCGGCACGCCCGTCGAGGCCGCGGCCCGCGCGCTGCCCTGCCCCGTCGAGTGGCATCCCGGCTACCGGCTGAGCGTCCCGGAGCTGCTGCGCCACGCGGACTACCGAGGTCGTGAGTACGTGGAGTTGGGCGCCGCCATCGCGCAGGACGGCATGGTCGATCCACGGATCATCGGCGACGCCGCCCGCGCCGGCCGCCACGAGCTGCAGGACCTGAAGAAGGTGTGGCACACCCTCGCCCGCTTCGGCCCACCCGAGGGCGCCGGCACCGCCTACGCGCGGGGCGGCCACACCCCGGAGGTCAGCACGCCGAGCGCATAGGCGCGGGCGACCAGTTCGGTGCGGTTCGAGGCGCCCCAGCGCGCCGACAGCCGCCGCAGGTGATAGGTGACGCCGTCCGTGGTGAGGCCGGTCTCCTTGGCGGCCTTCGCGGTGGTGGCGCCGTGGGCGAGCAGGGCGAGGATGCGGGCCTCCACCGGTGAGGCGTGGACGGGCGCGCCGGTGTGCGGCTCGCGTTCGCCCTGCACCCGCAGCATCACCAGCAGGGCGGGCGTGTCCTCCACAGTGTCGCTCACCGGATCGGCCGTCAGCTCCCCGAACCGCTCGGCCCCGCCGGGTGCCTCCCAGCGCACCGACACCTCGTAGCGCGACCGGTGCCGCAGCC
The DNA here is from genome assembly GCF_044457745.1 of Streptomyces sp. NPDC050534. Taxonomy (NCBI): domain Bacteria; kingdom Bacillati; phylum Actinomycetota; class Actinomycetes; order Kitasatosporales; family Streptomycetaceae; genus Streptomyces; species Streptomyces sp. NPDC050534. Next base: position 17,376 of record NZ_JBITHF010000005.1, on the reverse strand, counting down.
GCAGCGCCTCGGCGATCCGCTCCACCTGCTCCGCCTCCTGCGGCCGGAACAGCTCCAGCACGTCACGGCCGCGCAGCCGCCCCGGCGTCGTGCCGCACTCGGCCGCCATCGCGGGATTGGCCAGCAGGACGTCCCCGTACACGTCGCACACGGCGACGGGCACGGCGACCCGGTCGAACAGCGTGAGGGCGCGGTTGCGCCAGATCACGGCCTCCCGGCTGCCGTCCTCCACCCGTACCTCCTGCGACTCGGCCTCCCGCGACTCGGCGCGAGGGGACGCGCGCTGCGTGCACTGCACAATCATGCAGGTCGATCGAGGTTCCGGCCGTGGCGGTCACGGGGAGGCCCGGTGACGGGCCTCCCCGTGGCGCACACCTACACGGACAGCCAGGCCGAGTGGTCCGGCGACAGCATGCCGTCCCGCACCGGCCCGCTCGCCAGCAGGACAGAGGTGCCGTCGGGCAGCCGGTACGGCTCGGCCGAGAGGTTCACCACGCAGCGGAAACCCGGGTCGCGGCCGAAGACGAGGACGCCGGCCGGGGCGTCCAGCCAGGTGAGGCCGCCGTCGCCGAGGGCGGGGTGTTCGCGGCGCAGGCGCAGGGCGCTGCGGTACAGCTCCAGCATCGAGTTCTCGGCGCCGGTCTGCGCGGCCACGCTGAGCTCTCCCCACAGCTCCGGCTGCGGCAGCCAGGGCCCGGCCGAGGCACCCTCCGGACTGAAGCCGTAGGGTGCGCTCCGGCCCGACCAGGGGATCGGCACCCGGCAGCCGTCACGCCCCCGGTCAGTGTGCCCGGACCGCTCCCAGACCGGGTCCTGGAGCACGCTCTCAGGCAGGTCCTCGACCTCCGGCAGACCGAGCTCCTCGCCCTGGTAGACGTACGCGCCGCCGGGCAGCGCCAGCATCAGCAGGGCCGCCGCGCGGGCGCGGCGCGTGCCCAGCTCCAGGTCCAGCGGGCCCTCGGGCCGGTACGTCTCGTTGGCCACCCACCGCTTGACCACCTTGCGGCCGTAGCGGCTGGGGTGGCGCACGACGTCGTGGTTGGAGAGCACCCAGGTGGCAGGTGCGCCCACCGCGCCGAGCATCGCGAGCGAGTCGTCGATGACTTCCCGCAGCTCCTTCGCGTCCCAACTGGACATCAGGAAGTCGAAGTTGAACGCCGTGTGCAGTCCCTCCCGGCGGACGTACGCGGCGAGCCGCTCCGGTGTGTCCGCCCAGGCCTCGGCGACGAAGGAGCGGTCGCCCGGGAACTCGTCGGCCACCCGCCGCCACGCGCGGTAGATGTCGTGCACCTCGTCCCGGTCCCAGTGCGGATGGTCGAAGTGCCGCGGCCGGCCCTCGGCCGGAGCGTGCGGGCGGGGCGGCAGGTCGGGCAGCTCCGGATGCTTGATCAGGCCGTGCGCGACGTCGATGCGGAAGCCGTCCACGCCCCTGCTGAACCAGAAGCGCAGGATGGACTCGAACTCCGCCCGCACCTCGGGGTGTTGCCAGTCGAGGTCGGGCTGCTCGGGGGCGAACAGGTGCAGGTACCACTCCCCGTCGGGCAGCCGGGTCCAGGCCGGGCCGCCGAAGCAGGACACCCAGTCGTTGGGCGGTTCTGCGCCGTCCGGCCCGCGGCCGGCGCGGAAGACGTAGCGCTCCCGTTCCGGGCTGCCCGGCCCGGCGGCCAACGCGGCCCGGAACCAGGCATGCTGGTCGGAGGTGTGGTTGGGCACGATGTCGGGGATGACGCGGATGCCGTGCCGGTGCGCCTCCTCGATGAGCTGCTCCGCCTCGGCGACCGTGCCGAACAGGGGGTCGATCTCCCGGAAGTCGGCGACGTCGTAACCGTGGTCGGCCATCGGGGACCTGTACCAGGGATTGATCCAGATCGCGTCGACGCCGAGGCCGGCGAGATACGGCAGCCGGGAGCGGATGCCGGCGATGTCGCCGACGCCGTCGCCGTCGCCGTCGGCGAAACTGCGGACGTAGACCTGGTAGATGACGGCGTCGCGCCACCAAGGTGCGCTGCTGGTCGGCATGTTGCTGTCCACTCCTCGAAGATCGTCGGGCATACGGGACTACTTGGCGGCACCGGCCGTGAGGCCGGCGACGATCCGGCGCTGGAACAACAGCACCACGACGACGAGCGGCACGGTGACCAGGACACCGGCCGCCATCTGGCTGCCGAACGGCGTCTCGAACCGGGTCGCCCCGGCGAACTTGGAGATCGCGACGGGCGCCGTCTGGATGTCGGGCTTGTTCGTCATCGACAGGGCGATCAGGAACTCGTTCCAGGCCGCGATGAAGGTGATGATGGCGGTGGTGAAGATGCCGGGACCGGCCAGCGGGATGATGACGCGCCGGAACGCCTGGCCGCGGGTGCAGCCGTCGATCATGGCCGCGTGCTCCAGCTCCTCGGGCATCTGCCGGAAGAAGGCCGTCAGGTTCCACACCGCAAGCGGCAGGGTGAACGACATGCTGGGCACGATCATCGCCTGGTAGGTGTTGATCCACCCGAAACCGACGAACATCTTCAGCAGTGGCACCACGATCGACACCACGGGGAACATCGACGTGGCGATGATCAGCGTCAGCACGAACCGCTTGAAGCGGAACTCCAGCCGCGCCATCGCGTACGCCGTGAAGGTCGCCAGCAGCAGTGCGCAGACGGTGGTGGTACCGGCCACGACAAGGCTGTTGAGCAGCGCGCGGGTGAACGCCTCCGACGGGTCCAGGACCGCCCGGTAGTTCTCCAGCGAAATCCTGCTGGGGAAAAGGGAGTTGTCGAAGATGTCCGAGGTACGTCGCAGACTGGAGACCAGCATCCAGTAGAAGGGCGCCAGGCAGTAGGCGACGACCGCGGCGACCCCGAGCCAGAGCAGTGCCCTGCGCAGGGCCGGGTGCAGGGTGGTGGTCATGCGGCCGCCCCCTTACGCCGGTGCGGCACGAGATCGGCACCGAGCAGCCGGACGAACGCCAGCGCGATGAGGAAGACGTAGACGAAGAGGATCACCGCATAGGCGGCGGCCGGTCCGAACCGCACGTTCGCGGCCTGGTCCTGGGCGAGCATGGACAGCGTCTCCACGGAGGTCTTCTGCGCGCCGACGAGGATGTACGGCAGGTCGAACATGCGCAGCGCGTCGAGGGTCCTGAACAGCACGGCCACCAGCAGCGCCGGTTTGACCAGCGGCAGTGTGATGCTCCAGAACTGGCGCAGCACACCCGCCCCGTCCATCCGGGCCGCCTCGTAGACCTCCTTGGAGATCACCTGGAGACCGGCGAGCACGAGCAGTCCGATGAAGGGTGCCGTCTTCCACACATCGGCGATGATGACCGCGGCCTTGGCGTGGAAACCTTCGGTGGTCCACAGGATCTGACGGCCGATCAGCGTGTTGGCGATGCCTTCGCTGTTGAAGATCCAGCGCCAGAGCAGACCCGTGACGGCGGTGGGGATGGCCCACGGCACGAGGATCGAGGCGCGGACGACGGCGCGGCCGCGCAGCGCGCGATGCATGATCAGCGCCATCGCGATGCCCAGCACCGTCTCCAGGGCGACCGTGGTGACGGTCAGGAACGTCGTGTTCCAGAAGGCGTTCCAGAAGCGCTCGCCCGCCGCGCCGAAGATGCCGGTGTAGTTGCCGGCGCCGACGAACGGGTCGTGGTCGCGGACGAATCCGGTCCTCGGGTCGAGGCCGGGCGTGCCGTAGAACGAGTCCTTGATCGCCACGATCGTCGGGTAGAGCACGACGATCGCCAGGACCAGCAGGGTCGGCGAGACCAGGAGGGCGGCGAGTCCGGCCGAGCCGGAGGTGGCCGTGCGGCGTCTGCCCAGCGGGGCCGGGCCGGGCACCCTGGGCTCCCGTACCGTCGGCCGGTCGACGCTCCCGGGCGGGTTGTGTGTGGTCACCATGCGCGTCTCCTCACTTCCCCGCCGACTGCTGCCGCAGGTCCCGCTGAAGGTTCCGCAACGCGCTCGCGCTGCTCTCCGCACCGGTGATCGCGGCGAACGCCTCCCGCTGGACGGCCGCGGTGACGTCGCCGTAGCCGAAGACCCGGGGACGCGGCACCGCGTGCAGGATGGACCGCTGGAGGGTCGGGAGGTACGGATACCTCCTGACCAGCCGTGGGTCCTGGTACAGCGACCGGTACGTGGGCGCGGCCGGCGCGTAGGCGAGCGTGAAGCGCTGCGTTTCCCGGCTGGTGAAGAACCGGATGAAGTCGAGGGCGGTGGCCTTGTTCTTCGCCGAGGCCGACAGTGCGAGATTGTGGCCGCCCAGGCTGGAGGCGCCGGGCCCGTCGAGACCGGGCAGCGGAGCGACGGCGAACCGGCCGGCGACCCTGCTGGAGCCGTCCCTCTTGGCCGCCAGCGGATACATGTACGGCCACTGCCGCTCGAACACCAGCTTGCCGGACTGGAAGGCGCGGCGCGCGTCCTCCTCCTGATAGGTGGCGGCCTCCTTCGGGATGGTGCCGTCCTTGAAGGCGCCGGTCAGGAAGTCCAAACCCTTCCTGGCCGCAGGGGAGTCGAGGCGCGGGCGACCCTGCGCGTCCGTGATCACGCCGCCCGCGGAGTTCACCGCCTCGGCGAAGTTCACGGTCAGACCCTCGTACTTCTGGAACTGGCCCGCGTAACAGGACATGCCCTTTGCCGCCGGCAGTTCGCGCACCTTGGCGCAGTCCGCCTTCAACTCGGCCCAGGTGACGGGTGGTTGACCGATACCCGCCTGCTTCAGCAGGTCGGTCCGGTAGTAGAGCATGCCGCCGTCCGAGCTGGCGGGGACGGAGTACAGGCCGCCGCGGTACCTGCCGGTCGCCACGATCGGCTTGAGCATCTGGCCCAGCGGGAAGCGGTCCTCAGGCAGCCGGTCGACCCAACGGTGCGCCGCGAACTCGGAGTTCCACACGACGTCGAGGGAGAGCACGGTGAAGGCGTCCGACCTCGTGGCCGCGTTCTGGATCATCTGCTGCCGCTGGGCGTCCGGGTCGGTGGGCAGTTGCACGAAGGTGGCCCTCTCCTCGGGGTGCAGCCTGTTCCAGCGGTCGAGCACCGCCTGCACCGTGCCGGTGTTGTCCGCGCCGGCGACGTAGGTGATGGGCCCCCGCCCCTCGAAGGAGGTGCGGCCGCCCGGCCCGCTCGACACCGAGCCGCCGCCGGAGCCGCAGGCGGCCAGGGCGGCCAGCCCCGCACACAAGGCACCGGAGCGCCGCAACGCTCTGGTCGTTCTGATCTTCAATGGCGCTCCCAGGTCGGGTGAAACATGGTTCGTGGTTGCGCTGTCATGGCGATTGCAATGACGTTTATGCAGTTCAGAGCATCGGATAATCGCTTGTGGGAAGAAGCCTCGTGCTCGTCCGTGGTCCTTGTGGGACAACGCTTGCAAGCTAGGAGGGCCGGATGTCGCACGTCAATGCGTTACGCGCCGGTAATCAGTTGACAGCGCTGTCATGCAGGCCTGTGGATTCGTGCACGCTTGTGCTAACGTCCGCCCATGCCAGCAGCCCAACGGCACCCCACGATGGCCGACGTCGCCGAACGGGCCGGGGTCTCCGCATCCACCGTCTCGCGCACCCTGCGGGGACTGTCGAACGTGTCGCCGGACGTCCGCGTGCGTGTGGAGAAGGCCGCGCGGGAGCTGAACTTCTCGGTGTCCCGGCACGCTTCGAGCCTGGTGACCGGCAGGACCGGCGTCGTGGCGGTGCTCGTGCCCACGCTCAACTCGTGGTTCATGGGCTCGGCCCTGTCCAGCCTGGGCCCGCTGCTGCGCGCGGCGGACATGGAGCTCGCCGTCTACGTCATACCCGACCTGGCCGAGCGCGCCGCGTTCTTCGAGCAGCTCCCGGCCCGCCGCAACGCCGACGCACTGCTGGTCTTCTGCTTCGACCTCACCGACGAGGAGTGCACCCGGCTCGACGACCTGGGCATGCCGGTCGTCTACGTCAGCCAGCACGCGAGCGGCCGGCCCAGTGTCTACGTCGACGACGTGGCCGGGGCCCGCAACGGCACCCGGCACCTGCTCAACCTGGGGCACCGCAGGATCGCCTTCGTGCAGGCCCAGGGCGCCAGCGGCTTCTCCTTCAGCTCGCACGGGCGGCTGCTCGGCTATCAGCAGGCGCTCGCCGAGGCGGACGTACCCCCGGACGACTCCCTCGTGGTGGCCGCTCCGCCCGAGGACAAGCGGGCCGTCGTCGAGGCGATCGGCACGCTGCTGAGCCTGCGCGAGCCGCCCACCGCCGTCTTCGCCGAACAGGACGAGCTCGCCGCCTCGCTCATCCGGGCCCTGCGCCGGTCCAGGATCGAGGTGCCCGAGCGGATGTCCGTCCTGGGCTTCGACGACCAGCCGGTGGCCGAGTGGTTCGATCTGTCCACCGTGGCCCAGTCGCCGTCCGAGATGGGACGGGTGGTCGGCGAACTGGTCCTGGAACTGCTCAACGACCCGGACGCCGACCCCAAGCGGCACGTGGTGCTGCCGACCGTCCTGATCCCGCGGGCCACCACCGCTCCGGCACCCGGACCCCTCACGGACGGCGCGAATCCGGAGTGAGGCGTACACCGGGGACTTGTGCAAGTCCCCGGGGGCGTTCTTGACTACACGATCATGTAGTGCGACGGCGCGGACGGCTCGGTCCGCTCGACCAACCTTGAACGCAGTACTTCCGTACCGCGAAAGGCAGTTGTCGCGCCATGCCCCCCACCGTGCTGCACCCCCACACCGCAGACACCCTCCCCGGCGTCCCCGTCGTCGACATCAGCGCCACCGGACCCGGCCGCACCCCCATCCAGCAGGTCATGCAGCTGATGCGCGAGCACGGCCCGGTGCTCGTACGGCGGCTGTACGGACGGGACGCGTTCTTCGTCGCCGACTTCGACCTGGTGGCCGACCTCGCCGACGAGCGGCGGTTCGCCAAGCACGTCGGTCCGGCGCTGGAGAACGTCCGCGAGTTCGCCGCCGACGGCCTGTTCACCGCGTACAACGACGAGCCCAACTGGGCCCGGGCGCACGACATCCTGATGCCCGCCTTCGCACTCGGCTCGATGCGCACCTACCACCCACTGATGCTGAAGGTGGCGCGCCGGCTCATCGACTCCTGGGACCGCGCCGCCCACGCCGGGCAGCCGGTCGACGTGCCCGAGGACATGACCCGGATGACTCTCGACACGATCGGACTCGCCGGATTCGGCTACGACTTCGGCTCCTTCGAGCGCTCGGAACCCCATCCCTTCGTCGAGTCGATGGTCCGCTGCCTGGAGTGGAGCATGAACCGCCTCGCCCGCACCCCGGGCCGGGATCACTCGGCCGCCGACGCCGCCTTCCGGGACGACGCCGCCTACCTCGCCCAGGTCGTCGACGACGTCATCTCGGCCCGCGCGGGCGCCGACCAGGCCGGGTCCGCGGACCTGCTGGGGCTGATGCTCACCGCCGAGCACCCCGCCGACGGCAGCACCCTGGACGCCGCCAACATCCGCAACCAGGTCATCACCTTCCTGATCGCCGGTCACGAGACGACCTCCGGCGCGATGTCCTTCGCCCTCTACTTCCTCGCCAAGCACCCGACCGCGCTCCAGCTCGTGCGGCGCGAGGTCGACGCGCTGTGGGGCGACCGGAGCGATCCCGAACCCACCTACGACGACATCGGCAGGCTGACGTACACCCGCCAGGTGCTCAACGAGGCGCTGCGGCTGTGGCCTACGGCCGCCGCGTTCAGCCGTCACGCCCGCACGGACACGCTGCTCGGCGGACGCGTCCCGCTGCGCGCCGGACAGGCCGTCACCGTGCTCGCCCCGATGCTGCACCGCCAGCCCGTCTGGGGCGACAACCCCGAGCTGTTCGACCCCTCCCGGTTCACCGCCGAGGCGGAGGCGGCGCGGCCGGTGCACGCCTTCAAGCCGTTCGGGACCGGTGAACGCGCCTGCATCGGGCGGCAGTTCGCGCTCCACGAGGCAACCATGCTGCTGGCCATGCTCATTCACCGCTACCGGCTGCACGACCACGCCGACTACAGGCTCACCGTGAAGGAGACGCTCACCCTCAAGCCGGACGGCTTCACCCTGACCCTCACGCCACGCACCGCCGCCGACCGCGAGCACGTCGCCCTCCCCGGGGGCCGGCCGGCCGAAACGGCCGCTGACCGCGACCCGCACGCTCTTCCCGCCCGGGTCCGTCCGGGCACCGAAGTCCTCGTGCTGCACGGCAGCAACTACGGCACCTGCCGTGAGTTCGCCGCCGGACTCGCCGACACTGCCGCCGCGATCGGCTGCGCGACCGAGGTCGCACCCCTGGACGCCTACGCCGGAGGACTGCCGGCCGACCGCCCCGTCGTCGTCACCGCCGCCTCCTACAACGGACGCCCCACCGACGACTCCGCCGCGTTCGCCGCGTGGCTGGAGGCCGATCACGACCTGAGGGGCGTGAGTTACGCCGTCCTCGGTGTCGGCGACCGCAACTGGGCCGCCACCTACCAGCAGGTCCCGACCCGGATCGACGACCGCCTCGCCGCGCTCGGCGCCACCCGTCTCGTCGACCGCGCCGCCGCCGATGCCTCGGGCGATCTGACCGGCGCGGTAAGGGAGTTCACGGCCCGGCTGCGCACGGCCCTCCTCGAACGCTACGGCGACCCGGAGGCCACCGCCCGGGCCGCAGACGAGCCGAGCACGGCGTACGAGGTCCGCACCCTGACCGGCGGCCCCGTGGACGCTCTCGCCGAGCGGCACGGACTGGTCCCCATGACGGTCACCGAGGCGTACGACCTCACCGCGCCGGACCACCCGCGCCGCAAGCGCTTCGTCCGCGTCGCGCTCCCGGACGGCACCGACTACCGCACGGCCGACCACCTCACCGTGCTGCCCGCCAACTCCCCGGAACTGGCCGGCCGCGCCGCCACCGCCCTCGGTGCCGACCCCGGCACCGTCCTGGACATCCGGCCCACCCGCCCGCGCCGCGACGGCCTCGCGGTCGACCGGCCCTTGACGGTACGTCAACTCTTGACCCACCAGGTCGAGTTGCAGGAGCGACCGACCGCCGCCCAGCTGGCCGCCCTCGCCGCCGCCAACCCCTGCCCGCCCGAGCGTGCGGCCCTGGCGGCCCTCACCGGCGACGACCCGCGCACCCTCGTCGAGGTCATCGAGGACCATCCGGCGCTGCGCGAGGCCCTCGACTGGCCGCAGCTCCTGGAGATCCTCACCCCGCTGCGCCCCCGCCACTACTCCATCTCCTCCTCACCCGCCGTCGACCCCGGCCACGCTGACCTCATGGTGTCGCTGCTGGAGGCGCCCGCCCGCTCGGGCAAGGGGACGTACCGGGGGACGGGCTCCGGCCACCTGGCGGGCCTCGCCCCCGGTGACACGGTGTACGCCCGCGTCCAGCCGTGCCGCGAGGCGTTCCGCATCGACACGCTCGACGCCTCGGCCCCCGTCATCATGATCGCGGCCGGCACCGGCCTCGCCCCCTTCCGGGGAGCCGTCGCCGACCGCACCGCGGCCCTAGTCACCGGCGCCGAACTCGCGCCGGCGCTCTGCTACTTCGGCTGCGACGCACCCGACGCGGACTTCCTGCACGCCGAGGAGCTGTACGCCGCCGAGGCCGCGGGAGCCGTCTCGCTCCGCCCCGCGTTCAGCACCGCGGGCACGTTCGTGCAGCACCGCCTCGCCGCCGAGGCCGACGAGGTGTGGGGGCTGCTCGGCGCCGGGGCCCGGGTGTACGTCTGCGGCGACGGTTCGCGAATGGCGCCCGGAGTGCGGGACACCTTCCGTACCCTGTACCGGGATCGCATGCCGGGCACGGACGCGGCGGCAGCCGGGGAGTGGCTGGACGTGTTGATCGCGGACGGGCGTTACGTCGAGGACGTGTACGCGGCCGGCTGAGCGCTGGGGAAGGGTGGGCGGACGGTGGTGGACTCCTGGGAACGGGCCCGGCGCATCCTGGAGGGCTCGAAGATCCCTCCCGACCGCCTCGCCCACCTGCGCCCCCTGGACGGCGGCACGTACAACATGGTCGAGGAACTCCGGCTCACCGACGGCAGCCGCTACGTGTTGAAGCTCGCGCCGGACACCCCCGGGCTGAGCTACGAGAAGCAACTGCTGGTCTCCGAGGCCGAGTTCTACCGCTGCGCAGTCGAGGCCGACGTACCCGCGCCGCGTCTCGTCTCCCTCGGTGGCGACACCGACGGACGCCATCTGCTGATGACGGCGTGTCCGGGCGACGCGTGGGGCTCCTGGCTCACCGATGCCCAGCAGGCCGGCCTGCGCACGGAGTTGGGCCTACAGGTGGCACGGCTGCACCGGGTGACCGGACCGGCCTTCGGCTATCCGTCCGGGGCGCTCGGCCTGCTGTCCCGCGACTGGCGGACCGCCTTCACCGGGATGATCGACGCCGTCCTCGACGACGCCCGCCACTACCAGGCCCGGCTGCCCCGCTCCGCCGACGAGGTGGCCCGTACCGTCCGGGCCGCGTACCCCGCGCTCGACGAGGTCACGACGCCGAGCCTCGTCCACTTCGACCTCTGGCAGGGCAACATCCTGGTCGACCGCTCGGCGGGGGAGGTCCGGATCGGCGGGCTCATCGACGGCGAGCGCATGTTCTGGGGCGATCCGCTGGCCGACTTCGTCTCGCTGGCGCTGCTGGGGGACATCAAGAAGGACGAGTCCTTCCTCGCGGGCTACCGGGAGGCAGGCGGACGGGCCGAGTTCGACACCCCGGCGCTGCTGCGCCTCGCGCTCTACCGCGCCTACCTCTACCTGATCATGCTCACCGAGACGATCCCGCGCGAGGCCGGCGAGGAGCACGACCGCTGGGTCCAGGACGTGGTCGCTCCCGAACTCGTCGCGGCCCTCGACGAGATCGAGGACACGACCATGTCCGGATGGCGTGTGTCCTGAGCGCGTCTTAGCTCACAGCGTGAACTAAGGGTAGGAGAAAGTCGCGCCAGGCCCGCACTCAGAGGTATGTTGCAGGTCGAACAGGGTGCGAAGGGAGCCACATGGCTGCGGGGCGGAACGGACGCACGGTACGCGACCTCAGGCGGGCGAACCGCACGGTCGTGCTGCAGCGGCTCTACTTCGACGGGCCCCTCAGCCGCTTCGAACTCGGCCCGGCGACCGGCCTCAGCTCCGGTTCGGTCAGCAACGTCGTCGCGGACCTCGTCGCCGACGGCCTGGTGGAGGAGGCCGGCAGCGTCGACTCCGACGGCGGCCGCCCGCGCACGCTGCTGCGCGTGGCACCCGCCAGCGGCCACATGATCGGCGTCGACGTCGGCGAGACCCGGGTGCGGATCGAGCTGTTCGACCTGACCCTCACCGAACTCGCCCGCGCCGAGCGGCCCCTGGAGCAGCAGCGCTACGAGGTCGAGGTCATCGTCGGCCACATCCGCGACGGCATCGCCGAGGTCCTCGCCGAGGCCGGCATCGCCCCCGAGCGGCTGCTCGGCGTAGGCATCGGCGTCCCGGGCATCGTGGAGCGCACCCCCGATCGCGGCGCCGTCGTCCACGGCCAGACCATCGGCTGGGACGCCGTCCCGCTGGAGCACCTGCTGCGCTCCACCTCGCAACTGCCCGACGCGGTTCCGTACGTCATCGACAACGGCGCCAAGACGCTCGGCCAGGCCGAGATGTGGTTCGGCGGCGGGCGCGGGGCGCGCAACGCGGTCGTCGTGCTGTTCGGCTCCGGTGTGGGCGCCTGCCTGGTCACCCCGGAGGTGGAGCACGGCCGGGCGGTCGAGTGGGGGCATCTGACCGTACGGGTCAGGGGGCGCCGGTGCCGGTGCGGTGCCCTCGGCTGCCTGGAGGCGTACGCGGGCGCGGAGTCCCTGCTGGAGCGCTGGCGGGAGGAGGGCGGGCAGCCGCCGGAGGGCGTCGACGAGGAGACGGCCCTGACGGCGATGCTGGCCGCGGCGTATCCCCAGGCCGGGGCGGAGGCGGATCCGGTGGCGCTGGCCGTGCTGGAGGAGACCGCCGAGTACCTCGGTGCCGGGCTGTCCGATCTGATCAACCTCTTCCAGCCCGAGCGGATTCTCATCGGCGGATGGGCCGGGCTTCAGCTGGGTGCGCGGTTCCTGCCGGCCGTACGCCGGCATGCGGCGTCGTACGCGCTGCGGCATCCGGCGGAGAAGGTCACCGTCGAGCTCGGGCGGCTGGGGCCGGACGCGGTGACCGTCGGAGCGGCGATCCTGCCGTTGGCCGACTTCTTCGCTCGTGGCGGGCGCCGGCCGGAGCCTGCTCCCGAGGGGCCGGCGCCGGCCTGGCGGACGGCGTTGCAGGAGAGGGCGCCCCACTAGAGGCCTCGCGTTGCGCGCCGAGTTGCGGGTTTTGGTGGCTGACCTGGAGGTACTCGCGGAGCGCTCTACTACGTGAAGGGAGACGTCGTGGCCGACAGGCATGAGACTGGTCAGGACGGCGAGCCCGTGCCGCGGGATCTGCCGGATCAGCTGGTTCGAGAGGGCGAGGACCCGCTGGACATCCCGCTGCCGCCCGGTGAGGAGGAGGCGGACGGGGAGGTGCCGGACACCGACGAGGCCGGCACGGGGCGTCAGGACGGGCCGCGTTCGGCGACCGTCCATCCTGAGCACCCGTCCCCGGACGAGTCGACCGCCTGACCGGGACGGCGCGTTCAGCCCACCTTGCGGCCCTTCATCGGCTCGGTGCGGGCTCCCTCGCCCCGTTGCAGGCCCTGCAGGAACTCCTCCAGCACCTCGGTCGCCGCGTTGTCCGGGCGCCAGCCCAGCTCCACGCGTGCGCGGGTGCAGTCCATCAGGGGCAGGCGGAGCACCGCGTCGAACAGGTGCGGTGAGGCGGGCAGCAGGTGCAGGCCCCAGGCGGCGGCGATCGCCGAGCGGGCGGCGGCGCGGGGGAGCCGTACCGGGCGCGTGCCGAGCATCTCGCCGAGCAGCTCGGCGTCGACCGGAGGATCGGCCGCGAGGTTGAAGGCGCCGCGCACCTCGGAGCTCAGTGCGAGGATGTACGCCTTGGCCGCGTCGTCGGTGTGCAGGGCCTGGACCCGGAGGCCGGGGATGTCGGGGAGGAAGGGCAGCAGCTCCGGACGGGCCAGCGGGCCCGGCAGGAAGCGGCCGCCGAAGATCCGGCGCTGCTCGCTCGCCGACTCCCGCTTGAACAGGAACGCGGGCCGCATCCGGACCACCCGCACCTCGGGATGCTCACGCTCGAACGTGTCCAGGGCACGCTCCAGATACGCCTTCTCCCGGCAGTACGCGGCGTCCGGCCAGCCGTGCGTGGGCCACGACTCGTCCACCGTGCGGTTCTTCGGGCCGGGCGAGTACGCGCCGACCGATGAGGCGTGCACCAGCGTCGGCACCCGGGCCGCCGCCACCGCCTCGAAGACCCGGATGCTCCCGAGCACGTTCGTGCGCCAGGTCGCCGCCGGGTCGTGCGTCGGCTGGAACGCCCACGCCAGATGGATCACCGCGTCGGCGTCCGCGAAGGTGCCGGCCAGATCCGACCGCTCCGACGAGATGTCCACCGGGGACCACTCCGTCCGCGCCGGCGACCAGTCGGGAATCCGCCGAGCCAGCCCGAGGACGGACCCGACCTGGGAATCCTCGGAAAGCTGCCGCACCACACTGGTGCCCACATTGCCGGTGGCGCCCGTGACCACGATTCTGCTGCCTGTTGCGCTGCTCACCTTCGACTCCTTCCGACCACCCGATCCCGCCCTCCGGCCCCCCGCCGGAGGCGAGCAGACCGAGTACCCCGGGGGACGGGGAGACACGCGGACCGCCCTGCGGGCGGCCGGGAGATCATCAGGCCATGAGCGAGATCATTCTGATGTCGGACACCCGCGTGGCCGCGATACCCGTGCGGGAGAGCGGTGAGCCCGTGGTCGACGTACGAGAGGTACTGCTGGTCGACGACCGCAAGCACGCGGACTCCCACGGGGCGGAGGTGCACCTGCGCCGCGGCGTCCTGGACCGTCTCGTCGCCGCGCAGGCCCGGCTGCCGCGGGGCCTGCGCCTGCTGTTCGTCGAGGGGTACCGGCCGCCGGCCCTGCAGCGTTCGTACTTCGACAGGTACGCCGCCGAACTGCGCGCGAAGCATCCCCGGTGGCCCGCCGACCGCATCCGGGCCGCCGCCGCCCGCTACGTCTCCCCACCCGAGATCGCCCCGCACACCGCCGGAGCGGCCGTCGACCTCACGCTCGCCGATGCCGCCGGCCGCGAGCTAGACCTGGGCACGCCGATGAACGCCGACCCCGAGCGGAGCGACGGCGCCTGCTACACGGACGCCGCGAACATCTCCGCCGAGGCCCGGGCCAACCGCGAGCTGCTGGGCCGGGCCCTCGGCGCGGCCGGCCTCGTCAACTACCCGACGGAGTGGTGGCACTGGTCGTACGGCGATCGCTACTGGGCCCTCATGACAGGCGCACCGGCCGCCCTGTACGGACCGAGCGAGCTCACCTCCTAACCGGCGAAGGCGTTCACGCCCGTGAGCTCCGCCGACAGGTCCCACAGACGGGCCGCCTGCTCGGGGTCGACGGCCCATGGCTTGACGCCCGAGGGCTGGGCGTCGTCCGTTGCCGGCTCGGCGATGTCGCAGTCCTCCAGGTAGACGCCGCCGAGGCCGTCCAGCTGCGGGGAGGTGGCCGCCCAGACCTGGGTGGCCGCGCCCTGCTGCGGGGTCTTGAAGCCCTGGGGGTTGAGCACGTTGCCGGCCTCGTCGATCCAGCCGCGCTCGATCATCTCCTCCTTGGGGATGTGCCGCTGGAGCGGCGTGATGATGCCGCCGGGGTGGAGGGAGAAGGCGCGCACGCCGGCGTCGCGGCCGAGCTTGTCGAGGTGGACGGCGAACAGGACGTTCGCGGTCTTGGCCTGGCCGTAGGCCTGCCATTTGTCGTAGTCCCGCGTCCACTGGACGTCGTCCCAGCGCATGCCCGAGAAGTGGTGGGCGCGGGACGAGACGGAGACGATCCGGGCGCCGCCCGGCGCGACGGCCGGCCACAGGCGGTTGACCAGGGCGAAGTGGCCGAGGTGGTTGGTGGCGAACTGCGCCTCCCAGCCGGGCCCCACCCGCGTCTCCGGACAGGCCATGATCCCGGCACTGTCGATCATGATGTCGACCGTCCGCCCGGAGGCGAGGAACCGCTCGGCGAAGCCCCGCACGCTCTCCAGGTCACCGAGGTCCAGCTCGTCCACCTCGACGTCGCTCACCCCGGCCAGCGCCTCCTCGGCGGTGGAACGGCGCCGGGCCGGGACCATGACGTGGGCGCCCGCCTCGGTGAGCGCGCGGGTGGTCTCCAGGCCGATGCCCGAGTAGCCCCCGGTGACGATCGCGAGCCTGCCGGTCAGGTCGACGCCCGCCAGGACGTCGTCGGCGGTGCTGGTGGCGCCGAAGCCGGAACCGATCTTGTGCTGTGCAGTGGTCATGCCGAGAACGCTACGAATTCGAGTGCTCTCGAAGTCAAGTGGAACCCGCGGGTCACCGCTCCCCGAAGGGGCTCTCCGCGAGGCAGGCGAGGAGGTGGGCCGGGTCGTCGTACACGGCCGACGCGCCCGCCTCCTCCAGGTCCGCCCGCGGAATCCCGCCGCACAGCACGCCCACGCAGCGCACCCCGGCCCGGCTGCCCGCCCGCATGTCCCACACCGTGTCCCCGACGAGGACCGCCCGGTCCGCCGGCACCCCCGCCAGCTCCAGGGCCTGCTCGACGGGCTCCGGTGCCGGCTTGCCCTGCTCGACGTCGTCGGCGCTCGCGGTGGCGACGATCGCGTCGTCGGCGGCGATGGCGCGGCGCAGCGCGGAGAGCTCGGGGCCGCTCGCGGACGTCGCGAGCACCACCTTCCAGCCCTCGTGGTCCAGGCGGCGCAGCAGCCGTCCGGCGTCCTGCAGCGCGGGCAGCCGGTCGAAGTACTGGCCGTACAACGCCTTGTGCGCGGCGCTGAGTTCGGCGTCCTGCTCCTTCTTGCGCCCCTCGCCGAGCAGCCGGGCGACGAGGTCCTCGGAGCCGAGGCCGATGGCCCGGTGGATGGAGTGCATCGGTACCGTGCGGCCCGCCTGGCGGAAGGCTTCCCACCAGGTCACCACGTGCAGATGGTTGGTGTCGACGAGAGTCCCGTCGACATCGAAGACGGCCGCCCGGTCCATGCGTGCTCCCTTGCTCGGTCCTGCACGAGTACCACGTCAGGGGCCTGCCACTCCCTTGGGAGTGCGTCGCTCGCGGGTCCAGGCCAGCAGGTCGTCCAGGGGCCAGGCGTTCACCACGCGCCCGGCGGGCACCCCGCACTCCTCGGCGCGGGCGCAGCCGTTGATCTGCCAGTCCAGCTGGCCGGGCGCGTGCGCGTCCGTGTCGATCGAGAACAGCACCCCGGCGTCCACCGCACGGCGCAGCAGCCGCCGCGGCGGGTCGAGCCGCTCGGGGCGGCTGTTGATCTCCAGGGCGGTGCCGGTCTCGGCGCAGGCGGCGAACACCTCGTCCGCGTCGAACTCCGACTCGGGCCGCCCCCGACCGGTCACCAGGCGCCCGGTGCAGTGACCGAGGACGTCCGAGTGCGGATCGCGTACGGCGGCCACCATGCGGCGGGTCATGGAGCGGGCGTCCATGCGCAGTTTGGAGTGCACGGACACCACCACGACGTCGAGACGCTCCAGCAGCTCCGGTTCCTGGTCGAGCGAGCCGTCGTCGAGGATGTCGCACTCGATGCCGGTCAGCAGCCGGAAGGGTGCCCACGTCGCGTTCAGCTCAGCCACCACGTCCAGTTGCTCCCGCAGCCGCTCCGGCGACAGGCCGCGCGCGACCGTCAGCCGCGGGGAGTGGTCCGTCAGCACCGCCCACTCGTGCCCGAGCGCCGCCGCGGCCCGGCCCATCTCCTCGATCGGGCTGCCCCCGTCCGACCAGTCCGAGTGCAGATGGCAGTCCCCGCGCAGCAGCGCCCGCAGCTCGGCGCCGGCCCCGGTGCGCGGCTCGCCGGCCTCGTCCTCCAGCTTCTGCAGATAGCCGGGCACCTCGTCGGCCAGCGCCTCGCGCACCACCTGTGCCGTCTTCGGGCCGACGCCCTTGAGCGACTCCAGCGAACCGTCGGCCGCACGCCTGCGGACCTCGTCCGCGGGCAGCGACGCCAGCACGCGGGACGCCGTGCGGAAGGCGCGGACGCGGTACGTCGGCGCCAGGGACCGCTCCAGCAGGAAGGCGATCCGGTCCAGTGCCTCGAGGGGATCCATGCTGACCTCCACCACCAGGGTTCCCCAGGGGCGGGCGGACCGCACCGCGTGGTGGATCGATCGGGCGGAGGCGGGTCCGGACGCGGCATGGAAAGCCG
Organism: Streptomyces sp. NPDC050534; assembly: GCF_044457745.1. NCBI lineage: Bacteria > Bacillati > Actinomycetota > Actinomycetes > Kitasatosporales > Streptomycetaceae > Streptomyces > Streptomyces sp. NPDC050534. The sequence continues at coordinate 143 of NZ_JBITHF010000005.1, read as the reverse complement.
AGCGGCACCGGCTGAGTGCCGCTCGGCATGCGGGGGTCGGGTCAGCTCGTCGTGACGGAGACGGAGTCGACGACGAGTTGCTGGGGGAAGGTGGTGGTGGTGTCGGGGTCGCCGGGCCAGTAGCCGCCGACGGCGAGGTTGAG